>NZ_AUJP01000008.1 GCF_000424285.1 Butyrivibrio sp. MB2005
AGAGGAGCTGTCCTTAGTACGAGAGGACCGGGATGGACGGACCGCTGGTGTATCAGCTGCATCGCCAGATGCATAAGGCTGGGTAGCCAAGTCCGGAAGGGATAAACGCTGAAGGCATCTAAGCGTGAAGCCCCCCTCAAGATGAGATATCCCTCCATTATGGAGTAAGACCCCTTAGAGACTATGAGGTAGATAGGCACAAGGTGTAAGCATGGTAACATGTTCAGCTGATGTGTACTAATAGGTCGAGGGCTTGTCCAATAGGATATAGAACAAAGAGATTTGGAATAAGATGGAATAATTCAGTGTTCGGTTTTGAAGGTACAACTTCAAGAATTTGGCCCGGTGGCTCAGCTGGTTAGAGCGCCGCCCTGTCACGGCGGAGGTCAGGGGTTCGAACCCCCTTCGGGTCGCTCAAAATTGAATAAATTTTGAATGGGGTCTTAGCTCAGCTGGGAGAGCATCTGCCTTACAAGCAGAGGGTCACAGGTTCGAGCCCTGTAGGCCCCACTATTTCAAAGATTTTCTTTGAGATAAGCCGATGTGGCTCAATTGGCAGAGCAGCTGATTTGTAATCAGCAGGTTAACGGTTCGAGTCCGCTCATCGGCTCTTTATATGGATGGCTTCCCGAGTGGCCAAAGGGGACAGACTGTAAATCTGCTGCAAATTGCTTCGGTGGTTCGAATCCACCGCCATCCATTCAACTTAATATCGCGGGGTGGAGCAGTCTGGAAGCTCGTCGGGCTCATAACCCGAAGGTCATAGGTTCAAATCCTGTCCCCGCTACTCACAAATGCCTAGATAGCTCAGTTGGTAGAGCAGAGGACTGAAAATCCTCGTGTCCTTGGTTCGATTCCGAGTCTAGGCATCTTTTTTTACCCTTTTTTCGCTGAATTTTAATTTGATTTTTCCCCGTACAGCTATATAATGTAAAGCATCATATATTTGATTTGTAATATAGAAAGATGTAAATAGGTTATGACAAGAAAAGAAAAGAAAAAGCTTGCAAGGGAATTGCTTGAGAAGCATGGTAGTGAGATCCTGAATTCTCATTCTTTCTTAAAATCACATAAGTTTATACAGCATGGTGATATGTCTGTGTATGAGCATAGTGTTAATGTTGCAGAGAGAGCACTTAGGATCAATCGTTTTTTGCATGCCAAATGTAAAGAGAGAGATCTGGTCAGAGGAGCCTTATTACACGATTATTTCCTCTATGATTGGCATATAGACGGCAAAGATAAGGGAAATGTACATCCAAAGCTTCATGGCTTTTTTCACCCCTCTACGGCCCTTAAAAACGCATCCAGGGACTTCGTATTAACAGAGAGAGAAAAGGACATAATTAAGAAGCATATGTGGCCTCTGACAGTCGTTCCTCCGCTTTGCAGAGAGGCATGGGTTGTGACACTGGCTGATAAGTATTGTTCAGCTATGGAGACGATAGGCTTACATAAAGCCAGATTGAAGGCTAAATATATTGAACTGAACAATGATTGAGTATTATAAGAGGTTAGATATTTTCTGACCTCTTTTTTATTGTAGAAAGAAATAATAAAGTATCATAACTCTCTATATTTTAATGAAATGCATTAGCAAAAGATGATAAAAAAGGTGGCCACAAATCAATGTGACCACCTTTAATATCTTAATCAGATTTACTTTTCAAAGAATCAAAGCTTAGGGCCAGCTGCTACAAGAGCCTTACCAGCGTCGTTGCCTTCATACTTCTTGAAGTTCTTTGTGAATCTCTCAGCAAGATCCTTAGCCTTAGCTTCCCACTCAGAAGCATCAGCGTATGTATCACGAGGATCAAGGATTGCAGGATCAACACCAGGAAGAGATGTAGGAACTTCGAAATCGAAGATCGGGATCTTCTTTGTCTCAGCCTTGTTTACATCGCCGTTAAGGATTGCATCGATGATTCCACGAGTATCCTTGATGGAGATACGCTTGCCTGTGCCGTTCCAACCTGTGTTAACGAGGTAAGCCTTAGCGCCAGACTTCTGCATCTTCTTAACAAGCTCTTCACCGTACTTTGTAGGATGAAGCTCAAGGAATGCCTGTCCGAAGCAAGCTGAGAATGTAGGTGTGGGCTCTGTGATTCCACGCTCTGTTCCTGCAAGCTTAGCTGTGAAGCCTGAAAGGAAGTAGTACTGTGTCTGCTCAGGTGTAAGGATAGATACAGGAGGAAGTACTCCGAATGCATCAGCTGAAAGGAAGATAACATTCTGAGCATCAGGACCAGCGGAGATCTTGTTAACCTTCTGAACGATGTTGTCGATGTGCTGGATAGGATATGATACACGAGTGTTCTCTGTTACGCTCTTATCATCAAAGTCAATCTTGCCGTTAGCATCAACTGTAACGTTCTCAAGAAGAGCATTTCTCTTGATTGCGTTGTAGATGTCAGGCTCAGCGTCCTTATCAAGACCGATAACCTTAGCATAGCAACCACCTTCGAAGTTGAATACGCCGTTGTCATCCCAACCGTGCTCGTCATCACCGATGAGGAGTCTCTTAGGATCTGTTGAAAGTGTTGTCTTACCTGTTCCTGAAAGACCAAAGAAGATAGCTGTGTTCTTACCTTCCATATCTGTGTTAGCTGAGCAGTGCATGGAAGCCATGCCCTTAAGAGGAAGGTAATAGTTCATCATTGAGAACATACCCTTCTTCATCTCACCGCCGTACCATGTGTTGATGATAACCTGCTCACGGCTTGTGATATTGAATGCTACGCAAGTCTCAGAATTGAGGCCAAGCTCCTGATAGTTGTCAACCTTAGCCTTAGATGCGTTGTAAACAACGAAGTCAGGCTCGAAGTTTGCGAGCTCTTCATCTGTAGGAACGATGAACATGTTCTTGATGAAGTGTGCCTGCCAAGCAACTTCCATGATAAAACGAACTGCCATACGGGAGTCTTTGTTTGCACCGCAGAATGCATCAACTACGAAAAGTCTCTTGTCGCAGAGCTCTTTCTTAGCGATATCCTTAACAGTTGCCCAAACATCCTCACTCATAGGATGGTTGTCGTTCTTATACTCGTCTGATGTCCACCAAACAGTATCCTTAGAATTAGCATCCATAACGATGTACTTATCTTTAGGAGAACGTCCTGTGTAGATACCTGTCATAACATTAACAGCACCGAGTTCTGTATCCTGTCCAACTTCATAGCCTTCAAGACCGGCCTTTTTCTCTTCTTCATAGAGAACCTCATAAGAAGGATTATGAACGATTTCAGTTGTGCCAGTAATGCCATACTTTGTTAAATTAATTTCTGCCATTTCTTTAACTCCTTTTCTTTTTCTATTTTGATAGCATATGATTACAAAAAATCAATGCTAAACGCTCATACACTACATTATACAATATTCTGTTAGAAAAATAACAAAAATCATAGAAATTTTACAAATACTTTAAAAATAGGACAAAATAGAAATATTGTCTGCAAAATACCAAACAGATTATGAAAATAATTCACACGGGAGAGCTTTTCCTTGAAATGTATTCCACATGGAACTGTTGTCTGTCCGGTGTAAGATCAAATTCAGTAATTGCTCGGGCTATTCTTGTAAGGCATGCATCTGCCATCTCTTCAATAGGAAGTCCAACCACTGAAAGAGAAGGAATGGCGTATTCTTCATGATCCTTAAGACCGTTACCGATACTGATGAGTTCAAGGTCTTCAGGAATCTTTATTCCTTTTTCATGAAAGCCTTTGAGGGCACCGAATGCAATGTTGTCGGAAGTGCAAAGAACACAATCGGGAAGTTCTTTTCTTTTACATATCTCCAAAGCACCAAGATAGCCTCCGCCAAGGCTGTCCTGTACTTCAATTTTTCCAATATCTGATATGCCAAATTCATTCATCTTAAAACGAAAGACATTTTCTCTGATGTGCATTCCGTTGAAGGTTGCAACAGAGCCAAGAATGCAGGGGCGTTTTTTTTCATGCCTTGCAAAGACCTCTGCAGGTATAAGGCCGATTTCGTTATCATCCATATTTACAGTGGGATATTTGTCTGAATATCTGTTGTAGAGGACGATGGGAATTGGAAAATCGTTGCTGTCGAGGAATTCCATATCGTTCTCTGATGCATTACAGATAATCACTCCATTACTGCTGGTGAGCGTTCTTTGGGTGATGGCTTCACTAAGGTGCGATGTGTTATAAGGGTTGATATTTAGTCCGTACTTATAACCATGCTTAATTATTGAAGACTGTAAGCCTGATAAAAATCTTGAAAGCGTATCCTGTCTTGCGGAAGCGTCCCAGAATATGGTGATAACCGGCATATTGGGCAGGTTACTTCTAAGAAGCTTTGACTGCATGTTGGGAGTGTATCCAAGCTTAACTGCAGCCTCCTGGACTTTTTTTATAGAAGACTCTGAAATATTTCTTTTCTTACCAAGTCCTCTAAGAACTATAGAAACTGTACTGGGTGACAGTTCTGTGTATTTTGCAATGTCTTTAATTGTAACCATAATAAAAAATCCTTTAGTCAAACGATGTACTATTGACATTATACACTAAACGGGGTTATATTCAATATGCTAGTACAACGTTGTAGTAATTATTTACTATCTCTATTATTTCAGGAGGCTACGAAATGAAGAAAATAGCTATCGGCGGAGGTCAGGGATTTTGGGGTGATTCTCCGGATGCAGCAATACATATGATTAGAAAAGCTGATATACAGTATCTTGCCTGCGATTATCTTGCAGAGCTTACACTGTCTATCATGGCAAGACAGAAGATAAAGGATCCCACAAAGGGCTTTGCGCCTGATTTTGTAACAAGGCTCCTTAAGGAGGCCGGAAGAGAGGCTTTTGAGAAAAAGATAAGGATTGTTACAAATGCAGGTGGAATGAATGTCCAGGGCTGTGTTGATTCTATAAAGAGCTGGGCTGAGGCTGAGAACTTAAAGGGTTACAAGATTGGTTATGTAACAGGAGATGATATTAAGGATAAGATTCCTCAGCTTATTGCAGACGGATGGGAATTCCCTTCAATGGACACAGCGGGAAGCGATGATACAAGCGGTGTTCGTTTTGAAGATATAAAGGATAAGATTTACAACTGTAACGCATACATCGGTCATGAGCAGATTCAGAAGGCTATAGCAGACGGTGCGGACACGGTTATAACAGGAAGAGCAGCAGACTCTGCACTTTTCCTTGCACCTTTTGCTCATGAGTTTGGATGGGCAGATGATGACTGGGATAACCTTGCAAGAGGTATTATGGCAGGTCACCTTCTTGAGTGCGGCGGTCAGGGTGCAGGCGGTAACTTCATGTATGACTGGAGATCCGTTCCTGATATGGAACATCTTGGATTCCCCATCGCTGAGATTACAGAGGATACATTCGAAATCACTAAGGCTCCGGATTGCGGCGGACTTATTACTGAGCAGAGTGTTAAGGAACAGTTCTTATATGAGGTTCTTGATCCTGCCAATTATTACACACCTGATGTTAACGTTGATATCAGCCACGCTACTGTAACTCAGAAGGGTGAGAACAGAGTAGCTGTTGCAGGCATAAAGGGTAAGGAAAGACCTGATACCATCAAGCTTTGCGTTGGATATCACAAGGGCTGGAAGACAGTTTCAATGCTATCCTTTGCATGGCCGGATGCCTATGAGAAGGCAAGATACTGCGCAGATGTGATCATGAAGAAGATGCAGGAGAGAGGCATGAAGGCAGATGATGTGCATATCAGCTTCATCGGTCTTGATTCACTTCATCTTGGAGTTGCTGATAAGAGTCCTGAAACAATCGCAAGACTTAATGAGTGCGTAATGAGAATCGCAGTATTCTCAGAGGATAAGGCAGAATGTGCAAAGATCATTCCTGAGATCAGCCCACTGCAGCTTAACGGACCTCAGGGAGCATCTTTCTTTGGCGGAAGAGCACACGTTCAGGAAGTTATGGCACTTTATCCTACAGTTATTCCAAGAGATGCGCTTAAGGTTGAGAGTCACATTCTTACAGTATAAATTGGTAGCATTTTTGAACCAGAGGTTCAGGAATGGATTTTTAGTGAAAATTAGGAGGTCATCATGCCCAGAATATATTTATATGATATCGCACACGGAAGAAGCGGCGATAAGGGAGATACCAGTAATGTCTGTGTTTTTGCAAGAAAACCTGAGTATTACGACATAATCTTGAGGGAAGCAACACCTGAGAATTTGAAGAACTATTTTGGTGATATGGTTAAGGGCGATATCACAAGATATGAGGTTGCATCCTTAAACGGAATGAATTTTGTTATGCACCACGCACTTGGCGGCGGCGCTACTATGAGCCTTAGACTTGACTCCCTTGGAAAATCCATGGGATCAGCAGTTATGAGAATGAAGATAAACGTATCAAAGGAAGAACTTGACAGTCTGCTTGAAAGCGGCGTTAAGCTTATGCCCTTCGAGGATCCTTATGCGGAGGAAGAGTAATGGAACAGGCTTTAAATATGGGCGGACAGGCACTTGAGGATGTTCGCGTCCTTGATCTTACAAGAGTTGTGGCAGGACCTTATGGCGGATCGATTCTTGGAGATTTTGGAGCAGATGTAATTAAAATAGAGGTTCCCGGAAAAGGTGATGATGCAAGAGGCTATGCGCCTTACAGAAATGGCGAGAGCATGTACTATGCCAATCTTAACAGGAACAAAAGAGGAATCACTTTAAATCTTAAGAGTGATGAAGGAAAAGAGATTTTTAAGAAGCTTGTTGCCAAGGCAGATGTACTTCTTGAAAACTACAGACCAGGTGTCATGGAGAAGCTTGGTCTTGGATATGATGTGTTAAAGGAAATAAATCCAAGACTGATCTATGCTGCCTGCTCCGGCTTTGGAAGCTATGGAAGATACAGCCAGCGTCCCGGATATGACATTATTTCTCAGGGAATGGGCGGACTTATGTCAGTTACAGGTATTCCGGGAGGCGAGCCTACAAGATCAGGTAATGCTATGGGTGATATCCTTGGCGGAATGAATATGATCATGGGCGTACTTATGGCGCTTCATGCAAGAGAGCGTACAGGACTTGGCCAGAGAGTTGATGTTTCTCTTGTTGATTCGGTTGTGGCAAGTCTTGAGAATGCGTATATCAGATATTTTGACTCGGGAAAAATCCCTGTAAGAAATGGTAACGCATATGCATCAATCGCACCTTATGATACATATCATGCAAAGGACGGATTTGTAGTTATCGCCTGTGGTAACCAGAAGCTTTACGAGAAATTCTGTAAGCTCATAGACAGAGAAGATATGATAACCGATGAGCGATTTCTTACAGTTCCTCTTCGTGTAAAGAACAACCTGATCCAAAAGGCAGAGATAGAGAAGTGGACAAAGGACAGAACTGTCAGTGAGATAGTGGATATTATTCTTGGTGCAGGTATTCCTGCAGGTCCTATCTATGATGTTAAGCAGATAACAGAGGATGAGCATATTTGTAAAGACAGAGAGATGTTCATTGATGTAGATCATCCCGTTATCGGACCTATGAAGGTAAATGGCAATCCCATTAAACTCATGGATATGATGCCCAGAATAAATCGCCCTGCTCCTACTCTTGGACAGGATAATGACAGCATTTTAAAAGACGTACTTGGCTATTCAGATGAAGAAATCGCTGCTTTTAAGGAAGCAGGGACAATCTGATAAGTTTTAATTTTCGGCCACCGTATCCGGACGGCATAGCTACATGTAAACCGGCGATTAAAGAGGAGAACGAACCATGGCATTAGATAAGGCAGCAATTGAAGAGATGATCAGGCAGTATATGGAGAAGCAGAAGAAGCTTCTTTGCAACATTCCACTTGATATAGTGGCAGAAGAAGGCGAACTTGAAGAGGTCATGATTCCTTCAGATGATGGAAAAAAGCTGAAAACATGGTTCTTTTTCCCTAAAAATATGGAATATCCTCTTCCCTGTATTGCAGTTAGATGCTGCTATGTGGATCAGGTGGAATTACTGAAGCTTAAGGCAAGGGAGTTTAATAAAAGGGGCTTTGCCTTTGCAGTTCAGTGGTGCCGCGGTATAAATGGCTCTGAAGGAGAGTGGGTACCTAACATAAATGAGAGAAGAGACGGACTTTCCTTTATGAATGCACTTCAGGAAGACGATAGGATTGAAAGTGTTGGCTACTGGGGAGATTCATATCTTGCACTTACAGGATGGTGCATGGCTGATGCGGTTCCCTCCAAGGTTAAGACCATGTATCTTGGAGTCTATGGCTGCTTTAGACATACCTCTGCATACAAGGATGGTATGTTCAGGCAGGACATCCTGACAGACTGGGCCATGAATAATGCGGGAGTTCCGATTAGCGCAGACTATCTTGAAAGCGCAGCTTACATGCCGCAGGCAGAAGTTGATGAGAAGCTTTGGGGCGTAAAGCTTGACTGGTACAGGGACTGGATTACTCATACAGACAGAAATGATCCCTATTGGGAAGAAGGCTTCTGGGGAATGCTTAAGGAAATCCCCGGGAAGGTGAAGATACCCGTATGCGTCAGACAAGGTTGGTATGACCATCATCTTGGCAGCGCTATTGAGACCTGGGAAGCTCTTAGTGATGAGACCAAGGCTATAAGCAGAATAGAGATTGGCCCTTGGAATCATGGGTATGCAAATTGTATAGATCATCAGAATACCGAGAATGTAGGTGAAGATGCATTTTCATCGCCTGCTCTTTGGTTTGATGAGATACTTAGGAAAAATAAGACTACTTCAGAGAATGTAAGATTATATGAAGTAGGTGCAGATAGATGGGAATATCCTAAGGAATTCCCGGTTAGATCAGAGAAAATAAAGAGCTTTTATCTTGATAAGGATAAAAAGCTTTGCAGAGAAATGTCATCAGATAACGGAGAATGCTCTTTTGTATATGATCCAAAGAATCCGGTTATGGTATGCGGAGCGGAGTCAACCTTCCATTCTATGATGGAAAATGGATCACACATACAAAAAGAAGCGGACTATCGAAGCGATGTTACCAGTTTTGTATCAGATAAACTGGAAGAGGAGATCCATGTCCTTGGACAGATCAATGTAAAGCTTCATGTATCATCTGATGCGGAGGATACAGCCTTCTATGTAAAAGTAATTGAGGAATTTGAGGATAAAAAGAGTTATAATGTTAGAGGTAGCATTACCACTTTGGCATATAGAAATGACGCTGACGCAAGACAAAGCTATGAGCCGGGTGATGTATGCGAGGTCAACATAAAGCTCTGGGACATCGATTGGTGTTTTCAAAAGGGCAGCAGGATCAGACTTGATATAACATCATCGAATTTCCCTGAATACAGCTTACATTCAAACAACGCCGGAGTATGGTCACTTCAAAAAGATCAGAAAAAGGCAAAACAGACTATATATACAGGCAAAGAAAGGGCCTCTGTCCTTGAGTTGCCCATAGCATAACTTATTTTACTAGAAAAAGATGGGAGAACTTGAATGTTTGGGAGACTCTCAAAATATTTGAAGCACCGCCCAATACTGAGAAGATGGATTTTAGTAGGGCTGGCTATTGTTTTACTCACCGGTGTGGGTATGATAGGGTCAGCCTTCTTTTTGGTGCATAAATTGTATGCCAAGGAGGAGTCTCTTCAGGAGGAGCTCCTTCGTGAGCAGGTGGCATCAATTGAAAACATCTGCGAAGAGGTAGTACTTGGGGCACAGACCTTTATAACCAATAATCTGGTTCAGATTGCGGCAAAAAAGCATGATGAAAATCTGGAAGACAAAATGCGTCTTTCTGAGATAGCGGATCTGATGGATGAATATGGCGCTGTTCATGATGTGTTTGGTAAGATGTATCTTTTTTTACCTAAGAATACGCCATCAGTTCTGACAAAAGAAGAATTTATCAACATCAGTGATAATATAAACAGCGTTCAGGGCCTTGGTCTTACAGCTGAGGATATGCAGATTTTGTACAACGATGCGCTGTACAGTAAGTTTAAGGTTGCAGGATCAGGCAGTGAGAAGCGCCTTTTTTACTCTATGTCCACACAGTATGCAGCTCCTTTTGAGGAGCAGGATGCCGTCTTACTCATAGAGATAGATAAGACCAAAATGAAGGAAGCAATAAATAATAATTATAATTTTTTGCTTATTTCGGAAGATGATGAATATATAGAGCTGGGCAACGGTGGTCTCGACGAAGAGATGATTACTGAATGCAAAGCTTCTGTGGATAAGCATATAGTTGGTAAGAAGGTAATATATCCTTTTGCATTGGGACCTTATGGACTCAGAATGGTCGCTGTTCTTGATACGGGACTTGCTATTGATGCAGTTAAACCCTTTGTTGTCGGGGTAATTATTTATGGTCTTGCTCTTATTCTGCTGGGCGGAATTTTTGTCACCCACATTATGAGAGTTCAGTACAGACCCATCGAATCACTTCTGGATTTCATGGATAAATACGAGACTACCAGATTTGCAGATGGTTCTGAGTTAAATGATGACGAGTTCAAGCGTATTGAAATTGGAATAAGTAAGTCAATCAATAGCATTCAGATGTTGCAGGTATCCCAGAAGGAGCTCGATAAATTCAAAAATGACAACGAGACAAGGATTATAAGACTGTTGAATTACGGAACGGATACCTTATCCGAGGATGATGGCGATGGCAACAGATACCTGGTAGTCAGCTATGATATCGATAATCCTACTGAAACTCCAATGGATCAGAAGGAGAGAGATCAGGTATGGTTTATCATTCACAATGTATCGGAAGAGCTTATTGGGAAAGAGAATCTGCTAATTACAGGCGGCCTGGCTCACTGGTTTTACAATATTGTTGAACTTAGAGGACAGGATGAGCTGTCACTTCCGGACCTGACCGATAAATTAAATACCGTATGCAGCTTTATCAGAGAGAAGTTTGATATAGCTCTTGTAGCGAACATTTCTGACATCCATCATGGTAAAAAAGGAATCCCTACAGCCAACAGAGAGGCTATGCTGGTTCGAGAATACCGTATTTATGTAGGTACTCTTCCAAATGTAGCATTCTATAAAGAGTTGTCTCTCGATGATGAAGCAAAGGCAACCCTGACAAGCTGGGATCAGATGGAGCAGGTTCAGAACCTTTACCGCATGCATAGAGGCATTGAAGCTCAGAGCATGCTTGATAATATCGTAAATGCCGCTGTTGAGAGCAGTAAAGGCACTGATAGTGTTGATGAATCCGAGAAGGAAAACAGCGGAAAGAGCATGCAGCTGGTGGAGAAGGCCAAGGAGTTTGTTGATAAGCAGTATTCTGATAAGGATATGAACGTCAACAGCGTGGCAAACGAGCTTAATGTCAATAATTCCTATCTATCAAGAACTTTTAAACAGATATATGGCATAGGAATGCTGGAATATATCAACAATGTAAGACTTGATAACGCTGAAATACTTATGGCAAACGGAATGACTGTTAAAGATGCTGCCGACAAGGTTGGATTTACAACACCAAGACCTCTTATAAGATGCTTTAGAGAAAAACATGGAACCACCCCGGGAGATTTTTATAAGAGTAAATAATTTATTAAAAAAATAAAAATTTTATTACCCAAAGTAAATAATTAAGATGATTATAAAATCGGAAATACGTAAATGTATTTCCGATTTTTTATTATAAACATTCTGTAAAATATCACTATTTTTCATAGTAAAAAATTGTACATCAATCTCAGAATGCAGATAAATACAGGGTTTTCAGAGGACAATATTTCGGAACATAGCACATTTTTTACATAATGACAAAAATGATACCCTGACGTAAAAAAGCGGTTCTTTTAATGCGTATAGTACAACGATATACTAAACTCACACAAGGCAATCAGCTGCATAGGGAGCAGCCAAAAGAAAAAGGAGAAGGAAGGAATGGAGCAAAAAGTAACAAAAGAAAAGCCGGTGATTCCGGCAACGGGGTATGTAGAGCATGCCGGCTTTGCAGGGTTCTTACATAATTTAAAGACAGACATCCTGCGAAACAAAGTAATCTACATTATGTGCATACCGATCGTGGTATGGTACATCATTTTCCATTATATACCGATGGCAGGTATCATAATGGCATTTCAGAAGTATACACCGGCACTTGGAATATCAGGTAGCCCTTGGGTAGGACTTGATAACTTCACAAGATTTTTTACCGGTCCTTATTTTGGAAGACTTCTTAGAAACACAACTGTGATCGGTGTTCTGGATGTAGTATTCGGATTCCCGGCACCAATTATTTTCGCATTGCTTCTTAATGAAGTAAGAGCAAAATTCTATAAGAAAACAATTCAGACAGTTTCTTATATGCCCTACTTCATATCAATGGTTGTTGTCTGCGGTCTTATCGTAGACTTCACACAGAGCGGCGGACTTATTTCAAACGTAGTAGCTAAGCTTACAAACACAACAGTAGAGAACCTGCTGGCTAACCCTTCAAACTATTGGGCAATACATATTGCTTCTAATATATGGCAGGGAATGGGCTACGGATCAATCATCTACATCGCAGCACTTGCCGGTGTTGATCAGGAGCTTTACGAGGCAGCAGTTCTGGACGGTGCATCAAGATGGCAGAGATGTATCCACATTACAATCCCGTCCATCATGCCTACAATCATGATCATGCTTATCCTCAGAATGGGATCCATCCTGCAGGTCGGCGCAGACAAGATTCTGCTTTTGTACACACCTGCAACTTACGAGACAGCAGATGTTATCAGTACTTACATTTACAGATGTGGTCTTCAGCAGTATGATTACGGTTTTTCAACTGCAGTAGGTCTTTTCAACTCAATAATCGGTACTGCATTCCTGCTTACAACAAATGCAATTTCAAGGAAATTTACAGAGTCAAGCCTGTTCTGATTGGAGGAAATAGAAATGGTAGTAAAAAAGACATTAGGAGATTATATATTTGATTCACTCAATTATATATTCCTCGCATTAATAGCTTTTCTGTGTGTGGTTCCAATCGTACATGTATGCTTTGCATCAATTTCAGAACCCGCACTTGTTGATAAGGCTACAAGTTTTATTCTTTTGCCTTTAGGTAAGCCTTCACTTAATGCTTACAGAATTATCATGCGATACAAGAACATCTGGATCGGCTACAGAAACACAATCGTTTATGTTGTAGCACAGTGCCTTATAACCAGCGTACTTTCAGTTATCGCAGGTTATATCACATCAAGAAAAAGATTTCGTTACAGAAATGCACTTATGATGTTCCTGGCATTCACAATGCTGTTTAACGGCGGAATGATCCCAACCTATATGGTAGTAAATAAGCTGGGACTTTTGAATACAAGAGCTGCGCTTTTGATTCCGCAGGCCATGGGCGTTTTCTATATAATTATTATGAGAACAGCTATCCAGGCTATTCCGGATTCTCTTGAAGAATCTGCAAGAATTGACGGAGCAGGGGAGTTGACAATCATGTTTAAGATCATCCTTCCTTTGTGTAAAGCGACCTTTGCAGTAATCATTCTGTTTATCGCAGTTGGTAAGTGGAATGAATGGTTCCCGGCTCTCCTGTATCTGCCTACCGCAAGAGATAAATATCCTCTTCAGATGTTCATGAGAGAGATTTTGATTTCTGCGCAGAACTCCACAAATTCAGTTACTGCAAATGCAGGCGATCTTATGGATAATGCTCAGATGTATAAGACACTGGTTAAATACGGATCAATCGTAGTATCAACACTTCCGATTCTCGTTATATATCCGTTCGTACAGAAGTACTTCGTTACAGGTGTAATGGTAGGATCTGTAAAAGGTTGACATTATTGGTATCAATTAAAAATGATATAAATGAAAGAGAGGTAATTTTTAATGAAAAAGAAGGTATTGGCAGTAATGCTGACAGCAGCAATGCTTGCAGGAACTATCGCAGGCTGCGGTAGTAAGGGTGCAGACACAGGTTCAGGCACTGATTCAGCAAGTTCAGGGGATGCAGCTGTAACAGCAGATGCAGGCGATTGGACATGGCCCCTTGCAGAGAAGAAGGAGCTTAGCATCTGGATCGTTTGGAGTAACGACTATGTAGAGAATCCTAATGACCTTAAAGCTATCCAGAAGATGGAAGAGCTTACAAACGTACATGTTAACTGGCAGGTAGTAGACGCTGCATCCGCTCAGGAGCAGTTCGGTCTTATGCTTGCATCCGGTGAGTATCCGGATATCATCCGTGACTGCGGAACATATTATCCCGGCGGAACAGAGAAGGGTGTACAGGACGGCGTCCTTGCAGACCTTACAGACGTAGCAGATAAGTATATGCCTAACTATCAGGCACTTCGTAAGAGCAACGAGCAGCTCGAGAAGGATACTGTAACTGATGAAGGTAAGATTGTTGGAACACGTACAATTGCATCATACTTCGGTGATGTAAAGGGTGAGAGAGTTTGGGCTGGTATGGCACTTCGTGGTGACTGGCTCAACGATCTTGGTCTCGAGGTTCCCAGAACTATCGATCAGTGGGAAACAGTTCTTACAGCATTCAAGGATAACTATCCTGAGTGTGAAGCACCTCTTATGATCGGTACAAATGGTTATGACTACTTCAGCCACTTCCTTTCAGCTTATGGATGCCTTGGTGAATTCTACAAGGATGGCGACAAAGTTAAGTATGGTCCTCTTGAAGATGGTTACAAGCAGTGGCTTACACTTTTCCATGATTGGTATGAGAAGGGTCTCATCGATCCTAACTTCATGACAAATGCAGCCGACATCATGTCTCCTGCAGATTACATGGGCACAGGCAAGGCTGGCGCAGGTATTCAGCTTTGGGGTATGACAGCAGACGTATTTAAGCAGCAGGGTTACAACACAGATGAGGACTTCAATATCGTAGCTACATCTGCTCCTGTTCTTAAGGAAGGTGACACACCTGAAATCGGATTTGCAACATCTGACCTTGTTAAGGAAGAAGTTGGTATCGCAGCTACAACAAAGGATCTTGAGCTTGCATGCAGATATCTTGATTTCTGGTATACAAACGAGGCTATGCTTCTTGATTCTGTAGGTATCGAAGGCGAGTCTTACACAAAGGACGGCGACACATATCACCTCACAGATGCTATGCAGCAGATGGTAGACGAGGGTAAGGTTAACACACTTTCAGAGGCAGTTTACACATATTCACTTGGAACATCTGACTTCGGTCTTTACAACTGGGGTATGTTCGATCCCATCTATGAGGGACAGGATGCTCTTAAGGCATACGACGAATTCAATAAGGACCAGTTCGACCTTATGCTTCCTTCCTGCATGACAATGACAGATGCTGAGAACTCTGAGTATGTAACACTTTACACAGATATCCAGACACTTGTTCGGGAGAACACAGTTAAGTTCATCACAGGCGAGCAGTCACTTGATGACTACGATGCATTCGTAGAGCAGCTTAAGACATACAACATCGATCGTTGCATCGAGCTTAAGCAGGCAGCACTTGATCGTTACAACGCTCGTTAATCTTTAAAGAAACAGAGAAGGTATTTAACAATATAGGGTAGGGGGATGATCATTATCCCCCTACCCAATTAATTACAGAAAAGTGGGGACATAATAATGAAATTTTTTAAACAGGATGAATCAACAATCGTAAGTACAAAGGCCGGAAAACTTCAGGGATATTTCTATGACGGTACTTACATTTTTAAGGGCGTACATTACGCAGAAGCAGAGCGTTTCTGTCAGCCTACAGAGGTAGAGCCCTGGGAAGGCATCAAGGATGCAACTTCTTTCGGAATGGTTTGCCCTCTTATGCAGCAGGATACACCCAGAGGAGAGCTGATGGTTCCTCATGCATACTGGCCTCAGGATGAGCACTGCCAGAACCTTAACATCTGGTCAACAAAGCTTTGCAAAGAAGCTAAGAAGCCAGTAATGGTATGGCTTCACGGCGGCGGATTCTTTGCAGGTTCTTCTATAGAGCAGCTCTGCTATGACGGAGCAGCAATGGCTAAGGAAGGCGACGTAGTAGTTGTTACAATCAACCACCGTCTCAACCTCCTTGGATACCTTGATCTTTCTCCTTTTGGTGAGAAGTATAAGAATTCCGGAAACTGCGGTAACGCAGATATGGTAGCAGCCCTTAAATGGGTTAAAGAAAACATCGCAGCTTTCGGCGGCGATCCCGACAACGTTACAATCTTTGGTCAGTCTGGTGGCGGTATGAAAGTTACCTCTCTTATGCAGACACCTGAAGCTGATGGACTTTTCCACAAAGGTATTGTAATGAGCGGAGTACTCGGCAAAGACTTTATGGATACAGGAAAGGGTGATGGCAGACCGATCGTTACAGCTATGCTTAAAGAACTAGGACTATCTGAGAACGACGTTGAAAAGCTTGAGACCCTTCCTTATCCGGCTCTTTGCGAGGCTTATGGCAAAGTAGTTGAGGATATCAAGAAGCAGGGACTTTACACAGGTATGTCACCTATGATCAATGACTGGTATAAGGGTGAGCCTCAGTTCGTAGGATTCACAGAGAATTCCAAGAAGATCCCGCTTATGATCGGTAGTGTATTTGGCGAATTCGCATTCATGCCTCTTACATTCGATAAGACAAAGATGACTGAAGAAGAGATGAGAGCAAAGGTTGCAGAGACCTTTGGCGATCAGGCAGATGAGCTCATTGAGAAGTTCAAGGCAGCTTATCCTGATAAGAAGATTGTTGATCTTATTTCTTATGACTCAATCTTCCGTGCGCCTACTAGAGTACTCATTGAGGAAGCAAGTAAGAGAACAGAAGCACCTGTTTACTCTTATGTATTTGCTCTTGAGTTCCCGATTCAGCACAACAAGCCCGCTTGGCACTGCTCAGATATTGCATTCTTCTTCCACAATATCGATCTCGTACCTGTAGCAAACGTACCCGGCGTATCCGATAAGCTTCAGGAGCAGATCTTCAAGGCAGTAATGAACTTTGCAAGAACAGGCGATCCTAACCACGAAGAGCTTCCTACATGGGATGCATCCAAGCCCGGTGATGAAGCTACAATGATCTTCGACAGAACCTGCGAGTGTAAGCACAACTTTGATGCAGAGCTCGTAAAGCTTCATTCAAGCATTATTCCGAAGTTTATGTTCGGCGGAGATGTTGAAATTCAGCACTAATTCATATCTTAAAATATAGTCATGACAGGCAGCTGCGTATGTAGCTGCCTGTTTTTATGATAAAATATAAATATATTCATTAAATTCCAAGAAAACGGACAAAATGGCGAAGAAACATATTTTAGACGAACTTCAAAACTTAAGAGACAGTGATCTCTATCCTTTACATATGCCCGGACATAAGAGAAATAAAAATGCAGGTCCCATGGCAGGCTATATGGATATTGATATCACGGAGATAGATGATTACGATAACCTCCATGATGCAGAGGGTATGATTCTTGATGCGGAAAAAAGAGCAGCAAAGCTGTACGGCGCAGAGGAGACGCATTTTCTTGTTAATGGCAGTACCTGCGGAGTACTAAGTGCGGTATCAGCAGCTGTTTCTAAAGGCGGAAAGCTGATAACTGCAAGGAATTGTCATAAGTCTCTATACAATGCAGCTTATTTGAGGGAGCTTTCGCTTTCATACATCATGCCGGAATGTACCTGGCTTCTTGGCAGGATAAGTCCTTCGTCAGTCAGAGAAACCCTTTTACAAAATGAGGATGCACAGGCACTTTTTATCACATCTCCAACATACGAGGGAATATCATCTGATATAAGATCCATAGCAGATATCTGTCATGAAAAAGGAGTTATCCTTATCGTGGATTCTGCTCACGGTGCACACTTTGGCCTGGACGATAGGCTCCCTAAAAGTGCGTTAAATGAAGGTGCTGACATAGTTATATGCAGTGTTCATAAGACATTGGCCTCAATGACACAGACAGCGCTGATACATGTACAAGGAGATTTTGTTAACAGAGAAAGACTTCGCAGATATCTTAGGATTTACCAGTCGAGCAGTCCTTCATACGTATTAATGGCATCAATTGATTCATGCCTAAGGGATATCGAAGAGCGGGGCGAGGAAGTATTTTCAAGGCTTCTCGCATACAGAACTCGAATTGAAAAGGAAACTGCCGGTTGCAGGAATATATTCATTCCTGACATGAACGAGATAACTGATCCGGGAAAAGTACTGATCTGCTCGGCATCAGCAAATATCACAGGGCAGCAGATATATGATATACTTCGTTTAGAGTATCATTTGCAGCTGGAGATGGCAGGAGATACCTACGGTCTTGCCATTATCACAGGTTACGATACGGATGAAGGAATAGACAGGCTGATACAGGCCATAAAGGATATGGATTTGCGACTTGCCGGTAAAGGTAATCCCGGTGAGTACAAAACCTTTAATATTCCAAGAGCAGTTTTTCCTTTATATAAGGCATGGGATGCGGATTGTGAATATGTCGATATTTCCGCAGCTGCAGGCAGGATTGCGGGAGATTTTATAAATCTTTATCCGCCGGGAATACCTCTTATAGTCCCCGGAGAAACCTTTGATAAAGATCTCATAGCAGAAATTGGGGAATATATTAATGCGGGTATGAATGTCCAGGGCGTAGAAATTGCGCATGCCGGAGATAGAAGATTAAAAGTAATAAAAAGTGAAAGTTAAGTTGGAGTAATTAATACTGATGGGAAAGATTTATGAAATAATGGGCAGGAGCTCCTGCGGTAAGGATACAATATACAAAAAGCTCCTTGAGAGAGGTAATGCGAATCTCAATAAGGTGATCATCTATACCACAAGGCCCATGAGAGACAGAGAATGCGATGGTGTACAGTACTTTTTTTGCGATGAAGAGCGTTATCTGGAATTCAAAAACAGTCGAAAGATAATAGAAGAGAGGACCTACAACACTGTCTATGGGCCCTGGCATTATTTTACCGTGGACGATGGACAGATAGATTTGGATAAAGGAAATTACCTTATAATCGGCACAATTGAGATGTATACATCGATCAGGGATTACTTTGGCAAAGACAAGGTGGTGCCCATGATGATCCAGGTTGATGACGGAGTGATCCTTCAAAGAGCCCTTGGAAGGGAGCTGAAAAGGGAAAATCCCGGATATGATGAGATGTGCAGAAGATATCTGGCGGACAAGGCGGATTATTCTGATGAGAATTTGAAGGCAGCAGGTGTCGATAATTTTTTCAATAACGACGGCGACATCGAGGAGTGTCTTAGCGAAATCGAAGCATTTATCCTTGCGGATGAAAAATAAGAGGAAACCTAATGGATATACGAATAGACAATATTCAAAATACACAGCAGGTTCAACAGACACAGTCACAGCAGGAGGTAAGCGGTGACTTTAAATTCACGCTTACAAGTAAGATTGAGGACTCGTCTCTGGCGGAGCGCCTTAACCTTATGATGCAGGACATCGTTCAGCAGGGAAAACAGATATCCAAAAAGAACGATATCAGAGACATGCAAAGATATCGCTTTCTTATTAAGGATTTCCTTAATGAAGTGGTTACGAGATCCCATGCCTTTTCCAGAGAAAATTTCCTGGACAGAAGAGGAAGACACAGGGTTTACGGCATAATCAGACTTATTGATGAAAATCTTGACGAGCTGGCACAGGAGCTTGTTAAGGATGAAAAGGACAATATCCAGATACTGGCAAAAATAGGCCAGATTCAGGGATTACTGCTTGATATATTTACGTAATGACGGGAGGAGCTGCAAAAATGGCGCATTTTGCAGATATTATTGATCAGGGGCAGATAGTGGAACACATGCAGAATGCCCTGAGAACAGGAAAAATATCCCACGCATATATTATCTCCGGTGATGTCGGATCCGGAAAAAAGCTTATAGCTGATACATTTTCCAAGGCAATTTTATGTGAAAACAGAAAAGATGACGGTAAGCTCATAGAGAGCTGCGACGAATGTCATTCCTGCAATCAGACAGAGAGTGGATCTCATCCTGATATCAGGAAGGTGACCCACGAGAAAGCCACTATCGGTGTTGACGATATCAGGCAGCAGGTCTGCGATGATGTTTACATCAAGCCCTATTCCGATCATAAAATCTATATAATACCGGAAGCCGAAAAGATGACGGTTCAGGCTCAAAATGCTCTTCTTAAGACCTTGGAAGAGCCGCCTGCATACGCTGTTATCATCATTCTGACAGCCAATATAGATGCATTTTTGCCAACAATACTGAGCAGATGCATTGTATTTCAGATAAAACCCGTAAGGGACGATCTTCTTATGAAGTATCTTATGGAAAAAAGGAAGATTGTGGACTATAAGGCAAGGCTTTCTGTTTCCTTTGCTCAGGGCAATATAGGAAAAGCAATTCTGTTATCTGAGAGCGAGGAGTTTGAGAGGCTTAAAAACGGCACAATTGATCTGCTATCGAGGATGGAGAGACTCACCGTAAATGAAATTGCAGACAGAATGTCCGATATGCTGATCACAGGTAATGCAGTTGAAGAGAGTGATGATTCCGATACAGAAGAGAAAAAGGCAAAGGCCACATCCAAAAAGCCGGATCCTGTAGCGGTTAATAACTATCTTGATATATTATTGTTTTTGGGCCGTGATTTCCTTGTGTATAAAGCCGAGGATAGCGCTGAACACTTGATTTTCGCGGATAAACTGTCGTATATTAGTAGTGTTACCACAAAATGTACGTATAAACAGATAGGCAATATGATCAAAGCTGTCGATGAGGCCAGAAGCAGGATAAAAGCTAACGTTAACGTGCTTCTTACTCTTGAGATGCTAATGCTAAATATAAAGGAGAATTTATAATATATGACCAGGGTTATCGGCGTCAGATTCAGAACGGCCGGAAAGATCTACTATTTTGATCCCGGGGATTTTGAGATAAAAAAGGGAGACCACGTCATCGTTGAAACTGCCAGAGGTATCGAGTTTGGAACAGTTCTGTGCAATCCAAGGGATGTGGAGGATGAAGAGGTTACAAAGCCCCTCAAGGGCGTTCTTCGTATGGCAAATGACAAGGACGTTGAGCAGGAGGCTACCAACAGGATAAAAGAAAAGGAAGCATTCCGTATCTGTAAGGAGAAGATCATCAAGCACGGTCTTGAGATGAAGCTTATCGATGCAGAATATACCTTTGATAACAATAAAGTGCTGTTCTATTTTACAGCAGATGGACGAATCGATTTCAGAGAACTGGTTAAGGATCTTGCTTCAGAGTTCAAGACCAGAATTGAACTTAGACAGATAGGTGTACGAGATGAGACCAAGATAATAGGCGGATACGGCATCTGCGGAAGACCGCTTTGCTGCCACTCTTATTTATCCGATTTCATTCCTGTATCTATCAAGATGGCCAAGGAGCAGAATCTTTCACTTAATCCCACCAAGATTTCAGGTGTGTGCGGAAGACTTATGTGCTGCCTGAAAAACGAAGAGGATGTATACGAAGAACTCAATCGCAAGATGCCCGGAGTAGGCGATATTGTTGCTTCTAACGATGGCCTTGAGGGCGAGGTTGCAAGCGTTAATATTCTCAGACAGACAGTTCGTATCCTTGTGGATGTGGATGATGAGAAGGAAGTACATGAGTATCATGTGGACGACATCACCTTCCTTCGTAAAAAGCAGAAGCATAAGCAGAACAATGCTCCCAAGGAAAAGGATGTAGATGAAGAAGCACTTAAGGCTTTAGAGCAGGAAGACATCTCAGGTCTTGATGATGACGGAAATGCAGGAGCGCCTAAGGCTAATAAGGGCGATAGAAACCGCGACAGGAAAAACAACGATAGAAGAGACAGACAGAATAAGCAGAACAAGCAGGGCGGTCAGAATCGTCAAAATAACCAGAACCCTCAGGATGCTCAGAATGCTGCCGGCAAAGATAACAATCAAAACAATCAGAACAGTCAAAATAATCAGCCGGGAAAAGGCGCAGCTGAAAAGGAAAACGCCCAGAATAATCAGGGCGCAGGTGTAGAAGCTGCTGAGCAGAAGGGCCAGAATGACGGCGATAACAGGAAAAAGAAGAATCGCCACGGCGGAAACAGAAAGAACTTTAACAGAAACGGCAATAAAGGTGGCGGTAAGCCCCAGGGCCAAAAGGGTAACCAGGATGGAAGCACCAAAGCTTAAGACAGGTGAGAGACTTGATGACCTTCAAAGGAACGGTTTTCAGATAATCCAGAATCCCGAGAAATTCTGTTTTGGCATGGATGCTGTGCTTTTATCTGCTTTTGCAAGTGCGGGAAAAGGGGCAAGAGTCCTTGATCTTGGAACGGGTACAGGAATCATTCCGATACTTATGGCAGCTAAAACACAGGCAAAGGAACTGGTAGGACTGGAGATCCAGGAAGAAAGTGCAGATATGGCGATGCGCAGCGTGATGCTAAATGAAATAGCTGATCGCGTGCGCATTGTATGCGGAGATATAAAAGAGGCGGACAAAATATTTGAACCTGCCTCTTTTGACGTTGTGACAACAAATCCTCCATATATGATAATGGGCCATGGACTAAGAAATCCTGAAGGACCAAAAGCCATAGCCAGACATGAAGTACTCTGCGACCTTGATGATGTACTAAGGGCTGCAAAGATCATGCTTCATCCGGGCGGTAAGTTTTACATGGTACACAGGCCCTTTAGACTTTCAGAGATTTTTGTAGCCATGACTAAACACAGGCTTGAACCCAAAAGAGTGCGCTTTGTGCACCCTTACGCCGATAAAGAGCCAAGCATGGTTCTCATTGAGGGCCTTAGGGATGGAAAGCCCAGGTTGTCTGTCGAGCCCCCGCTTATTATTTATAAAGAAGATGGCAAATACACCGATGAAGTAGCCGAAACTTACGGCTTTTAAGTATTAATTGCAATTAAAATAGGAGTTCTAATGGAAGAAAACAGAACGGGTATGCTTTATTTGTGTGCTACTCCCATAGGGAATCTTGATGATATCAGCTTTCGCGTATTAGATACGCTAAAGAATGTGGATATCATCGCTGCGGAAGACACAAGAAACAGCATAAAGCTGCTTAATCATTTCGATATTCATACAGAAATGACCAGCTATCACGAATACAACAAGGTGGAGAAAGCAGAGTATCTAATAAGACTCATGAATGAAGGTAAGGACATCGCCCTTATTACAGATGCGGGAACTCCTGCCATCTCAGATCCCGGAGAGGTTCTGGTCAGAATGTGCCATGAAGCAGGCATTATTGTGACATCGCTCCCGGGGCCTGCAGCTTGTATCACAGCCCTTACGCTCTCAGGACTTAGCACCAGAAGATTTGTCTTTGAAGGTTTTTTGCCTCC
This sequence comes from Butyrivibrio sp. MB2005, assembly GCF_000424285.1. Lineage (GTDB taxonomy): Bacteria > Bacillota > Clostridia > Lachnospirales > Lachnospiraceae > Butyrivibrio. The sequence goes on from NZ_AUJP01000008.1 coordinate 23,311, forward strand.
TGCAGATGATAAAAAGGAGAGGCGAAGAATACTGGATAGCCTTAAGGACGAGCACAGGACTATCATCATGTATGAAGCACCTCATCACCTAAGGGGAACTTTGGCTGACCTTGCGGATACACTTGGGGACAGGAAGATCACCATTTGCAGAGAGCTTACAAAGAAGTTTGAGGAGATAGTGCCCACAACCATAAGCTCAGCCATAGCTTTTTATGAGGAAAATGATCCAAGAGGAGAGTACGTACTTGTAATAGATGGGGTAAGTCTTTTGGAGCTTGAAAAACGAGGTCAGGAAGAATGGCTTAAAATGAGCCTTCAGGACCACATGGCCTACTATGAAAAGGACGGAATGAGCAGGAAAGATGCCATGAAGCAGGTTGCTTCAGACAGAGGAGTAGGAAAGCGCGATATTTACAAGGCTCTTTTGGAGGAAGAAGGTAAGGAATAAGATTTGGGGAGGATAAATGCAGGCAGATTTACTTAAAACCACATACATACTTATCGCTGTCATAGCAGTTATCCTGATCATGGTGGTTATAGTTCTTCTAATTAGGAGATGGAGAAACAGACCTCTTCCCATGGATGAGCTTGGCGGCCATGAATTTGAATACTACTGCGCAGACCTTCTAAAAAGCCACGGCTTCCAGGAAGCTACGGTTACCAAAGGAAGCGGAGATTTCGGAGCAGATATCCTTGCGGAGAAGGATGGCGTAAGCTATGCGGTGCAGTGTAAGTGCTACGACAGGCCAATCGGCGTAAAGGCCATACAGGAAGTATATGCAGGAAAAGACTTCTATGACTGCATGGTTGGCGTAGTAATGACCAATCAGTACTTCACAGAGCCCGCGGTTACCATGGCAAAGAAGCTAAACATCATGCTTTGGGACAGAGGCTATATAGACAGTATGGAAAAAGAAAATGAACATTAGCGAGGAGTAAAAAAGAGGCTATGGAACAAGTTAAGTTCCATAGCCTTTAGTTATTTAAGCTGCTCTAAAATTTTATCAGAAAATATCTCTTCCCTTTTCATCTGCTATTCCGCTTTTTCTAAAGAAGTAGGAATTCACCTGATCGCACCACTCCTTAGCATTGTGAATCTGCATGTCAAAGCGCTGCTTTACTCTTGCAAATGCTTCAGGTTCAATCTCCTTTTCAAGACTGTCCCACATAGCTGCAAGCTCTTCAGCTTCTGACTCACCCTCAAAGTGGGTATCGTAGATGTACTGTATAAGAGTTCTGCCGTCCTTCAGCTTCCAGGTATAAGGGATGTGATGGAAGAAAAGAAGCAGTTCTTCAGGGCAGGTCTTGGGATCATTGTAGATTTCAGCATTTTCCTTGTAGTACTGCTGAGCATAGCCAGTACCCTTATCGCTTCTGTCAACGCCAAGTCCCAGGTGGTCTGCTCTGTGGTAGGTGCCCCATCTTGAGTACTCATAGCCATCCACACTTGGTCCGTAGTGGGTTTCCGGAGTAACCATCCAGCCAATTCCAAGAGGACAGGTATATTTCTCGTATATTCTTCTTGAGTCAAGAAGCATCTTTACAAGCTTATCCTCAGCGGCCTCGCTGAGAGCAAAGGTCAACTTAACCCACTCTCTTGCGATCTCTTCAGAGGAAAGAGTCATATCAAAGGCAAGTCTGCCAAAGCCGTAGGTGTTGGCAGCAGCCAGGTCGTTTCCTGTCCAGTTGAGGTCGTTACCCGTATTAATAACAGCAGCGATTCCGCAGTTCTTATTTCCAAAAGCTTTGCCGCTTATGACATCTGCTACAGTATCCTTATCATCCTGGCAGTGTGTTCTGAACTCAAGAACTTCCTTGAACATGGGCATAAGATAGCATAAGTCGATCTGATGTCCTGTATACTCCTGAGCAATCTGAACTTCCAGCATCTGATTTGTCTTGGTAAGACCGCCAAGAAGAGGAGAAACGGGTTCTCTTATCTGGAAATCCATGGGGCCGTTCTTAATCTGAAGAATAACATTGTCGTGATACTCACCGTCAAGATCCTTGAAATAGTCATAGCCTGCGCGGGCTCTGTCTGTCTTTTTATCTCTCCAGTCCTGTGTGCAGTTATATACAAAGCATCTCCAGATGATGAGTTTATCGTATTCTTTTACAATGTCAGCCAGCATGTTTGCGCCGTCTGCCTGTGTCCTTCCATAGGTAAAAGGACCGGGTCTTCCCTCAGAATCGGCTTTTACAAGAAAACCTCCAAGTTCAGGAAGCTCTGTGAATACTTCCCTGCATTTATCCTTCCACCAGGAAATAACCCCTTCATCAAGGGGATCGCAAATGTCCATCCCGCCGATTTCTATGGGAGATGCGAAATTAAGAGACAGGTACATTTTGATACCATAGTCTGCAAAAACTTCAGACAGCTCCCTTAGCTGTGCGTAATATCTGTCAGTTATCATGTAGCTGGCAGCCTGCTTTACATTTACGTTGTTAATTACGATGCCATTAATGCCGATGCTTGCCATGAAACGTGCATAATCACGGGTCCTGTCATCAACAATAATCTCATTATTAACATAGAAAAATGATCTTCCCGAATAACCTCTTTCAATGCTGCCATCCATATTGTCCCAATGGTTCATCATACGAAGCGGATTATCAGGCTCTGATAATAGCTCAAAATCAGCGTCAACTTCTCTTAAAGTGATAAGTCTAAGAAGCTCGAACATTCCATAGAGGGCACCGTTTTCGTCGGATGCGCCGATTGTAACTGTGCTTCCCATCTTTTTAACAACAAAGCCTTCCTTAGCTATGGATGAATCCTTTATTACCTTAAGCTCTGTGTCAGCACCGGTATCTGTAATCTCAGCTCCCGTAAGTTTTGGAAGAGCAAGAGAAACTTCGTTTTTAAGGCTATTAATAACTCTGTTTTTCTCATCAAATCCATCAAAAGAAATATGCCATTTTCCGCCATCATCACTTACTTTGTGATAAGCAAGCCAAAGCTGTGACCAATCTGTATTTTTCACTGTAATAATTCTCCTTAATGTACAAATAATGCCATGTAACACAATAATTCTAAAATTTTTCGTGGTACATGGCATTTCAATATTTGCGAAGTTGTATTTACTTATTGCTTAGGTAATTGCCTTGGTTTTCCATCTTCCAACCTTGTAGGTAAGGAAGGTTATGAATGCACCAAGGGTCCAGGTAATCAGCATTGAGAGCTGCATCATGTAGCAGTTACCCTGGGGAAGCTCAGGTGATTTTGTAAGGTTTACAAAAATGTAGGCCATTGGCACACGCATGATGATTGATGAAAACATGGAGATCCACATGGGAGCAACCGTATCACCGGCTCCGCGCATAATACCTGAAAGGCACTGGGTAACCTCCATGGCGATATAGCCAACAATCAGGATGCACATCATCTTGTAGCTCATATCGATAAGCTCCTGGGTACTGGTGAAAATTCCCATAATATATTTTCCAAAGATGATGATCAGTACTGAGAGAATTGCGGAAATCCCCATTGCTGCAAGAGTTCCGCTCTTTGCACCCTTTTCTACGCGGTCGATTTTTCCTGCTCCGATATTCTGACCTGCAAAGGTGGTCATGGCACTTCCGAATGAGAATGCGGGAAGCATTACGAATCCGTCGACTCTCATAACGATTACGTTAGCAGCTATATACAGCTCGCCGAAGGTGTTTGTAAGGTTCTGAACAACTATCATGGACATTGAGAAAATAGCCTGTGTCACACCGGAAGGAAGTCCTAACTTGATAAGGTTCATTGTGTAGTATTTTTCCGGTATCAGGTATTCCTTCTTCATGTCGAAAACATCTGACATCTTGGTAAGCTTCCTCATACAGAGAAATGCTGATACAAACTGTGCAAGTACTGTTGCAAGGGCAACACCTGCTACGCCCATCTTGAAGGTAGCAACAAATACAAGGTCCAAAGCGATATTGAGGAATGTTGCAACCAGCAAATAAATAAGTGCTGAAACAGAATCACCAAGACCTCGAAGGATTCCGCTCATTATGTTGTAGAATCCACCGCCCAGGATTCCGATGAAGATGATCCACAGATAAACCGTACACCAGTCAATGATGCTCTCCGGGGTTCCAAGGAGTTCCAGTATGGGCCTCGTTATTATGGGACCCATGATCATAATGATAAGTGATGCTATTGCTGTCAGTGTGATACTGCAGCCAATTGCTTTTGATAAGTGTTCCCTCTGCTTAGCGCCAAAATACTGGGAAACCATGATTGATGCACCTACTGCGATACCCATGAAAAGAACAAGCATGAGATTAAGGATGGGACCTGCACTTCCGACTGCTGCAAGTGCGTTATCGCCAACAAATCTTCCAACTATTATGCTGTCTGCTGTGTTATAAAGCTGCTGTGCGATGTTTCCCAGAAGCATGGGAATGGTAAACTTGACAATCTGCCTGACGGGGCTGCCCTCTGTCATGTCAACAGGGGCGAAAATACTCTTAAAATTCATAACTTTCACCAACTTCTTTTTCTTTCTCTTCTATAAAATATGTTAATGAAAAGTATGACAATTGTCAAGGTTTTTAACCGGCTATTATTTTACAAAATAGTGTCTTCCAAGCCAGCGTGAAATGCCGTCGAGGCCCGGATATACTATTCTTTCGGAGATGTTTTGGTGATCAAGCATGTCTCGTATCTGCCATCTCAGCTCTTTTCTGATAATATACTTCACTGTTTTTTCTGTGTTCCTGTTAAGGAACCCCTCAATATCCTCCATGGAACTTGGGATGACGGCAAAAAACGAGTACTGGTTCACGATTCTGACATCGACAGAGGGTGGCTCTATCATCAGAAGCGACTCAGAGCCCATATCTTCATCATACTGTTCCAGGGAGGAGCAGGCTTCTGCCAGCATATCAACGGAAAATACAGTGGTTGCGTACTTTGTTGCGATTTTTTGATATTTTTCCGGTAAAAGATCGTGGAGCTCGTGGATGTCGGTTCGCCAGACTGCGCTGTCGTGAGCTTCCATCTCATCCATATCATTCTCTGTTACGGAGAAATGCAGAGCCATAAGGGGCGAAAATGACCAGTCAAGAAGCCTTGTGGGAAGACCGTGATGCTGTCCAAAGATCATCTGTCGCCAAATGGAGCGCTCAATCGTGGGCTCTTCAAGGGCGGCATATTTTGTAAAGTTTCTAAGCATACAGGGTTCAAGTTCTTTTCTTTTGTCCTTACAATTGCGCATAAGGCTTGTGGTGAGAGGAAACTCTGCGTCAGGCTGCCCTCTGTAGACAAAGAGATTCCGGTGACGATCTAAGTCTTTTCTGTATTCCTGTTCGGAAACCATATCAAAAAGGGAGTTCATATCAGAAATTTCAACCGTTTTAATCATATTGAGGACCCTCATTAAGAATGAAAAACATTTATGGTTGCTTACAATAATATTTTATCACATTGCGCAATTTTTAAGTGCATTGAAGCAACGAATGAGTGGAAAAAATAAGGGCTAACACTTACAATTTGCTCATCAAACTGACTTTAGTTATAAGAGGATTCGATATGAACAGAGAAGAAGCAAGAAAAAGAGCAGAAGAACTTGTTAGCAAGATGACCGTTCAGGAGAAGGCATCTCAGCTTAAGTTCGATGCAGAAGCAATCGACAGACTAGGAATTCCCGCATATAACTGGTGGAACGAGTCTCTTCACGGCGTAGCAAGAGCAGGTACCGCAACCATGTTCCCTCAGGCAATAGGAATGGCTGCAGCTTTTGACGAGGAGCTTATGCAGGAAGTGGGCGAAGTAATCGCTACTGAGGGCAGAGCCAAGTACAACGAGCAGAGCAAACGCGGTGACAGAGATATCTATAAAGGTCTTACATTCTGGGCACCCAATGTAAACATCTTCCGTGATCCCAGATGGGGACGCGGTCATGAGACTTATGGTGAAGATCCCTTCCTTACAGGAAAGCTTGCAGTGCCTTTTATCAAAGGTATGCAGGGTGATGGTGAGTATATGAAGGTAGCTGCATGTGCCAAGCATTTTGCAGTTCACTCTGGTCCTGAAGCTTTAAGACACCATTTTGATGCAAAGGCTTCCAAGAAGGACATGGAGGAGACATATCTTCCCGCTTTTGAGACCTGCGTTAAGGATGCAGATGTAGAAGCTGTAATGGGAGCATACAACAGGACAAACGGTGAACCCTGCTGCGGACACGAGGTTCTGATGAAGGATACTCTTCGCGGAAAATGGGGCTTTAAGGGACATTTCGTTTCCGACTGCTGGGCTGTTCGTGATTTCCATGAAAACCACAAGGTTACAAGTATTCCTGAGGAATCAGTAAAGCTTGCCCTGGAAATGGGATGTGATCTTAACTGTGGTTGCACATATCAGAGAGTAATGAATTCATACAGAGCAGGAATGCTTGATGAAAAGTACATTACAGAATCATGTATCAGACTTTTCACAACAAGATTCCTTCTTGGTATGTTTGATGAGACAGAGTATGACAAGATTCCTTACACTGTAGTAGAGAGCCCTGAGCACCTTGCAGTTGCAAGCAGAGCAGCTCTTGAAAGTGTAGTAATGCTTAAAAATGACGGCGTTCTTCCTCTTAAGAAGGGCGAATATAAGACAGTGGGCGTTATCGGTCCCAATGCAGATTCCAGAGTTGCTCTTATGGGTAACTATCACGGAACAAGTTCCAAGTACGTAACTGTACTTCAGGGAATCCAGAACGCAGTAGGAGAGGACACAAGAGTTCTTTACTCAGAAGGCTGCGATCTTTGGAAGGAAAATATCAGCGGACTTGCTAATCCCTTCTATCCCGACAGATTATCAGAGGCTCAGACAGTTGCTGAATATTCAGATATCGTATTTGTTGTTCTGGGACTTGATGAGACCCTGGAGGGTGAAGAGGGTGATACAGGTAACCAGTTCTCATCAGGAGATAAGAACGACCTTAACCTTCCTCTTTGCCAGAGACTTCTTTTGAAGAATGTCCTTGATATGGGAAAGCCTACCGTTGTCATTAATATGTCAGGAAGCTCTGTAAACCTTGAGCTTGCTGACAAAAGAGCAAACGCTATTCTGCAGGCATGGTATCCCGGAGCAAGAGGCGGCGAGGATATCGCTAAGATTATCTTTGGCGAAGTATCTCCTTCCGGTAAGCTTCCTGTAACCTTCTACGGAGAAGGCAAGGATCTTCCTGAGTTTACAGATTACTCAATGAAGAACAGAACCTACAGATATTATGAAGGAACTCCTGAGTATCCCTTCGGTTTTGGACTTACATACGGCGATAATAAAGCACTTTCCGTGAAGACAGGCGACTTTACAGAGGACGGAATGGACGTCACTGTAACAGTTAAGAACGACGGAAAAGTGGCTACAGATGACGTAGTACAGATCTATATTAAGGATATGGACAGTGAGTTTGCTGTTAGAAATTACAGTCTTTGCGGCTTTAAGAGAGTAAGTCTTAGTGCCGGCGAAGAGAAGGATGTAACAGTTAGCTTGGATAAAAGAGCATTTACTACAGTTGATGAAGACGGAAACAGAGAGATTTTCTCTAAGAACTTCACAATCTATGCCGGCTTCTCACAGCCTGATGAGCGTTCTAAGGAACTCACAGGATACGAATGTGTATCTGCAAAAGTTACACTCTAAAAAGCTCATAAATACCTTCTATTATACGGCGGCGGACCTTTCATGGTCCGTCGCTGTTATTTTACCTAAAAAGCAAGATAGAGGGCGATAAGTGGGACAACTGTGTATGGAATGGTTTACGAAATCACATTATAATCATATCAACATAAAAAACATGCAGATAGCACGCATTGCTGATATACTGATTTTTGTTATGAAAAAAGTAGGAGGAAATAAATGGAAGTAGAAAAGAATGTACGCAAAAAAGTAGAACACTACAAGGACAGAAAAATCGGACCCTTTATTCCGATCATAATCGTTCTGGTTTTCCTTGCAGGTGCAGCCTTTGACTCCTTTTATAATGTAAGTGAGCAGGAGCAGGCAGTTGTAACACAGTTTGGTAAGGTTGTGGCTACCAATTCAGCAGGACTTTATTTCAAGGTTCCCTTTATCCAGGCTGTTCACAAGGTAGATATGACAACCCACGGTATAGGAATCGGATATACCATAGATGGAAACGGCCAGAATATCACTGTTGAGGATGAGGGTCTTATGATCACCTCTGATTTCAACTTTGTTGATATCGATTTCTATCTTGAATACAAGGTTAGCGACCCCGTAGCTTATATCTACAACACAAGTGATCCTGAGACCATCATGAAAAATGCCGCACTGGCAAGCATCAGATCAACAGTTATCAACTTCCCTGTAGATGAAGTAATCACCACAGCTAAGGGCCAGATCCAGTCCGATGTTAAGACACTTTTATCAAATGAACTCACCAAGCAGAATATCGGTCTTTCAGTTGTGAACGTATCCGTACAGGACGCAGAGCCCCCGACGGATGAGATCAAACAAGCCTTCAAGGCTGTAGAAACTGCTAAGCAGGGAAAAGAAACCGCTGTAAACAATGCTAAAAAGTATCAGAGTGAGCAGGTTCCCGCTGCAGAGGCAAGTGCTGACAGAATCGTTCAGACTGCAGAAGCTGCCAAGGCTGCAAGAGTTGCAGAAGCAGAAGGTGAAGTTGCAAAGTTTAACAGCATGTTTGAGGAATACAGCAAATACCCTCTTATCACCAAGCAGAGATTATTCTATGAAGCTATAGAGGATGTCCTTCCGGATGCAAAGCTTATTATCACTGATGGACAGACAGAAGAGATACTTCCTTTGGATAGCTTCAATCAGAGTACTACAGAAATGGCTCCTATTCTGAATTATGGAGACACTACTGAGACAACTGATCAGAATACAGATGGTGAATAAGATATTGGAGGATATGATATATGAAAAAAACAATAGCCGGAACCCTGGTAGCGTTTATCGCTTTAGCACTGGTGGTAATCCTTGGCAATTCATTATTTACAGTTCATCAAAAAGAATTTGTTGCAGTAAGACAGTTCGGTAAGATTGTACGCGTTGAAAACGAGCCCGGTCTTAAGATGATCACTCCTTTCGTACAGTCAACCCAGAGAATTAATGCAGCGATCAAGATGTATGACATCCCTAAATCCGATGTCATCACAAGAGATAAAAAATCCATGATAGCAGATACCTACGTGCTTTGGAGAGTTGTTGAGCCCGTTAAATTTATCCAGTCACTTAATGCTATCGATTCAAGGGCTCAGGAGAGAATAGAAGCTGCTGTTTACAATGCTACAAAGACAGCTATCTCTTCAATGAGTCAGGATGAAGTTATCGAGGCAAGAGGTGAGACTCTCACAAAGCTCATCACAGATGATGCCAACTCAGATATGGACGGATATGGCATTGAGATAGTTACAGCTCAGATAAAAGCTCTTGACCTTCCGGATGACAACAGAACCGCTGTATATGAGCGTATGACATCAGAGCGTAACAACATCGCAGCTTCTTATCAGGCAGAAGGTGCAGCAGAAGCTCAGAAGATAAAGAACGAAACCGATAAAAAGGTTGCTATCTTAACAGCAGATGCCGAGAAAACCGCAGCACAGCTTGAAGGTGAAGGCGAAGCAGAGTACATGAGTATTCTTTCTGAAGCCTATAACACAGAGGATAAGGCAGATTTTTACAACTATGTTCGTTCTCTTGAAGCAATGAAAAAATCCTTAAACGGTGGACAGAAGACAATTATTCTTGATAAGAATTCTGAGATTGCAAGACTTCTCTATGGCATGAACTGATAAATTAGAGCCCAAACCCGTACCTGGCGGGTGTTTTGGAAATATATATAAAACAGAAGAGGCTATGGAACTTAACTTGTTCCATAGCCTCGATTTTGTTTAAAGCCTTTTGCCAGGGTATTACTTATAAATATCCATGATTGCGTCTACAACGCTTTCTCTGTACCAGGTCAGGTTGTTACGGTCAAATATTGCAAAGTGCTCATTGCCTTCCTCATACTGACCATTATCCCACCAGATGCAGGGTACACCATTTGCTTTTGCAATTGAGAGGTAATCAGAAACCCATCTTGTTACGTGGGTTATATTGTCATTTTTGTGGATAGCTCCGTATTCAGTGATGATAACAGGAATATCCTTACTTAAGAAAGTCTTCTTTAAGTCATTGAATACATCCTGAATATCCTTTTTGTGGCTGCCATCCCATGTGTTTAACTCCCAATCTTCATCGATGTCAAAGGTAAATGCATAAGGTGTGTAGGCATGTATTGATACGCCTATATGGTCATCCTCGGGAATCTCAACATCATTAATTGTTACAGGAAGAGGAGATGCAGCAACGGATGTTATAAGAAGAAGTCTCTTCTCATTGTTGCCGCCTGTTGCTCTTACTGTATCAACAAAGGTCTTGTTAAGACGATTTAAGCATTTTCTTACTTCGTCTGTTCCGCCGTCCCATTCATGGGCATCGCCCTTAATTCTGGGCTCGTTCAGACCCTCGAATATAAGGTGATCTCCGTAGTCTTTGAAGTGTTCTGCGATTTGCTTCCAAAGTGCAGCGTGTTTTTCATCGACTTCATCAATGTGAGCATCATCAGGGATTCTCCAATCCTCCTCATGATGGGTGTTGAGGATTACATACATTCCATCATCAAGGGCGTAGTTTATAACCTCTTCAACTCTGGAAAGCCAAGCTTCATCAACGGTGTAATCCGGTGCTTCGCCTATGTGGTCCATCCAGGTGGTGGGAATTCTGATAAGGTCAAAGCCCTTGTCGTGAAGGACATCAATCATATCCTTGGTGGTCTTGGGGTTACCCCAGCTGGTTTCAGCAGCGACTCCCTTTGTGCCGTGGGAGTCGAAGGTGTTTCCAAGGTTCCATCCTGTGGTCATTTCAGCGACCAGGTCTTTTGGTGAAATATCTCTCATTTCGTATTTATCCCCCGCTGCTGCAGGTGCATCTTCTGTTGTTTCGGCATCTGCTTCCTCAGCATCGTCTGTAGCTTCTGCTGTTTCTTCTGTTTCTTCTGTTTCTTCTGTGGCAGTGGTTTCGGCTTCCTCAGAGGCAGCAGTTTCTGCTTCCTGTGTAGCAGCCGGCTCTGCAGGCTTTTGTCCGCAGCCGCTTACTGTGGTAGCCATAAGGGCTGCAGCAACCATAACTGCCGAAATATTTTTCTTAATTACATGTGACTTCATTTTTTGCTCCTTAATCATGCAAGAATTCTATGGAAGCAAGGCTTGCGCTTCCTGTACCATTATACCTTAGATAAAGAGCATGTGTGCCACTTATTTTCGGGAACCTGCACTCAAAGGCTGCCCATATATTTGATGAGATGGCTTCAATCTCTCCAAGAGGCGCATCATTAATGCCGGTCTTTACTTCGAACTTGCCGCCAAAATAAGCTCTTGTGCGAATTCTAAGACCTGTAACATCCTTAAGGTCAAAGTACTTAAATCCAATGGTAGTACCGTCTGTGATGGACTTGATATAACCGGGATTCTGATCGCCGTCGCCGCCTTCCTGGACAACTCGTGGAGCTGTGGGCTCAACGTAGATGTCATGCTTTTCTGTAAAGATGTTGCAGGCAAGATATGCCGGGTATTCACCTACATCAGAAAGTGGACCGCCGTTAAGTCCGCAGGATGTGATCTCAACCTGCGGAATTGATCCGTCAGCATTAATTGTGAGCTTTTCTGCGCAGCCCTGTCTGCTGTACCAGTTACCGTTTGTGTGTCTGTGATAGAAGATATACCAGTCATCACCTATCTGAACCATGCTTCCGTGGTTATTTGCGCCGTAAGCAGTAGCTTCCTCAGCCCTTTTGTAGCTGTCTATGTGAAGGTCGCAGTTACTTACAAGGACGCCGCCATACTTGAAGGGACCTCTGGGATCCTTGGAGGTAGCATAGCAAAGCTCATGCATAACTTCTGATGAATAAATGAAGTAGTAGGTGTCCTTATGCTTTCTGATTGATGATGCCTCGAAGAATGCATGGCCTTCGAATTCAGTTCCTGCAGCATATTCTTTTCCGGGAGCTACAAAAATGGGAGCTTCCTTAATTGTCAGCATATCTGGACCAAGAACTGTCAGCATGGAGCCGTGTCTTGATTTATCACCCTGTCCGCAGAAGCCTGTGTACATATAGGTAACATCGCCCTCTGTGAGAACGCCGGGATCAAACTGAGGCTCATCGCCCTCTTTATCTCCAAGCTTTGTGCCATCTTCATAGTGAACATAGCCGTAGAACTCGTAAGGGCCTGCCGGAGTATCACTTACTGCCACAGAAACGATTGAAATCTTATCAAGCACATAATACAGATAGTATCTGCCGTCGGGGCCAACCGTTACATCAGGGGCATAGAGACACATATGGCCGTCCGGATTTGCGGGATCCTGAGTCTTTTTATAAATAACACCTTCGTAGTGCCAGTTGCCAAGGTCATTTATAGGAGCAGAGTAGCAGATATAATCTCCAAGGCAGAAGGTCTCGCCGTTGTAAAGATCATGAGATCCGTAAACATAGACTCTGTCTCCGAAAACATAGGGCTCTCCGTCGGGAACATACTCCCAGCTTGGAAGATAAGGATTTACAGCCTGCTTTTTACTGTTCTGGCGGATGCCACCTTCAAACTTAGGAGTTGCGCCTCTTCCAAGGAACTCCATCTCAGCTCTGCACTTATCTGTGTAGGGGATCCACTTGGGAAGCTCTTCGCCATCCCACCCCTTGCCGTTAGGATCGCCTGTCTTTATAAAGTTGGCAAAATAGTCGCACATCTGACGTGCCAGATCAAAGTGCCTTCCGGCGTAAGGTCTGTGACATTTTGCAAGGGATTCAAAGAAGAACCACAAATCTACTGAATGGAAGGTTCCGGGATAGGAATCACCCTTGTTGCCATCACCCGGGATATCGGGATCAAAGCGATAGTAGTAATTATTCTGTCCGTTTTTCTCAGCATCAAGGAAGGTCTCTTTTACTGACTTTTCTACGATGCTTTCGCCATTAATTGCAAACTCATCTGAAGTATTTCCTGAGATTATGGGAGCTTTGGTGCATTTGCCCTCTGCAAGAAGCTCTATGGGATTACCCTTGCAGAACTGGCCGTCCATAATAGGGAACATTCTGGGATGATCAGCGATATATTTTCCATAGCCGTTAAAAATCTCTTCAGTGGAAAGCTTTCTTGCTTCTTCAAGTGTTGATACGCCGAGAACCTCGAAGAATTCTTTTCCGTGAGCTTCAGCCTTTTCCAGTGTGAGAGGCTTAAAGATATCAGAATCTTCATCAGGATGATGGATCATTCCGCTGATTACAACGGCGCCTTTAATGATGTCAAAGTTTTCCTCATTGGTGAACTGCTGCATTACACTGGATCCGCCTGCTGACTGACCTGCAATTGTAATTTTGTCAGGATCTCCGCCAAAGGCTGCAATATTTCTGTGAACCCAGTGAAGTCCGGCTCTCTGATCGAGAAGGCCAAAGTTACCGGGAGCATCGGGAGCTTCTGCTGTGATGTCGGGATGAGCAAGATATCCGAATACATTCAGACGATAGTTTACGCTGACAACGATAACGCCGCGTCTGGCAAGCTTTTCGCCGTCAAACTCCATCTCTGCTGTGTATCCCCACTGGAATCCGCCGCCAAAGAACCATACAAGAACAGGAAGCTTTTCGTCTGTCTTTTTAGCAGGTGTCCATACATTCAGATACAGGCAGTCCTCGCTGATTTCGATGCCGGGATCTACGTGCCACTCGCGGCAGTATATATCTGTTCCAAGGCCCGGTCTGTCCTGAACGGAGATAGGAGCAAATTCAAAGGCATTAAGTGTGCCTTCCCAGTCCTTGCAGGGCTGAGGTGCTCTGAATCTGTTCTCGCCAACAGGCGGAGCAGCGAAAGGAATGCCTTTATAAACTGTTACTCTGGGATCTGCACCGGGCAGACCCTTAACTTTTCCGTTTTCTACTTTTGTCTCTCTAAGCATGTCTTTTCCCCTTTATTTTGCTATCATTCATTAGTTTTTAGTGAAAGAAATATATACATAATTTATATTATCTGACACTTGTAAAGTCTTATCAATAATTGCTACGCCTTAGTCAAAGCTTGCCTATATGCAGCTTTACGCAATTACTGAAATTATTTTCGCAACTTTTTTGTGGCGGCTATTGCAGACTCAAATTTATATTTTTGTTAAAGTAATTTTTTTGAGGAGACGTAAATATGATGAACGTTTGTGCACAGCCTGCAGAAGTGGGTGAGATCGAAGCTACCGCAGAACTTAAGGAAAGCTATAAGGCAGTAACTGACCATAATCCGCTTATGGTGCAGCGCTTTGGTGCAGATCCTTACGCTCTTGTATATGACGGAAGAGTATATATCTATATGACAGGGGATAAGATTTCCTATAACCCTGATCGCACAGTAAAAGAAAATACCTATGGAAACATAAACACAATCTGTGTCATTTCATCAAGTGACCTTGTAAACTGGACTGACCACGGAACTGTTTATGCAGCAGGTAAGCTTGGCGCAGCAAACTGGGGTAACAACTCCTGGGCACCTGCGGCTGCTTATAAAAAGATAAACGGTAAGGACAAGTTTTTCTTATATTTTGCCAATAATGGAAACGGCATAGCTGTTCTTACAGCTGATTCACCTACAGGACCTTTCACAGATCCTTTGGGAGAAGCTCTTATTTCAAGAGAAACACCTACCTGCGCAGAGGTTACATGGCTTTTTGACCCTGCTGTACTTATGGATGATGACGGAAGTGCATACATTTATTTTGGCGGCGGTGTTCCGGGACCTGATAAAGCAGACAACCCGGGAACAGCAAGAGTTGCAAAGCTTGGCGATGACATGATAAGCCTTGATGGCGATCCCAAGCCCATTAAAAATGTACCTTACCTCTTCGAGGATTCAGGCATCAATAAGATTGGAGATACATACTATTACTCATATTGCTCCAATTTCGATGTAACCAAGGATGCCACCCAAAAATATGGCTTTGAGTCCGGTGAGATCGTGACCATGAAATCAGATTCACCCATGGGACCTTTTGAGCTTTGCAATCCCGTTCTTAAGAATCCTGAATTTTTCTTTGGTCTTGGCGGAAATAACCACCACTGCATATTTGAGTTTAACGGTGAGTGGTACATTACCTATCATTCAAGAATTCTTGAGGAAAAGATGGGAGTTCTTGGCGGCTACAGAAGTACCAGCATCGACAAGCTCATATTGAATGATGAGAATGAGCCTACAACAAGTAAAGGCACAAGAACAGGTGTTAAGCAGCTTGAGACAGTTGATCCTTATAAGGATGTGAAGGCTGTTACAATTTCAAACGCAGCAGGAATAGACACAAAGCAGTTTGGCGAAGAGGCTAAAAAGTACGGATCAGGCGACATGATCCTCTCTGAGATCTCCGATGGCAGCTGGACCTGCGTAAGCGGAGTTGATTTTGGAAAAGATGGTGCCAAGGAAGTTTCAGTAAATGCCTGCGGAACAGGAAGCGGAAGCATCAGCATTCGTCTTGATACTCCCAGCGGTAAAGAGGTGGGAACAGTTGAAATCGATAAGCCCGGAAAAGAGCTTAAGAAGATAAAAGCTGTTTTGGACGAAAAAATAACCGGAAAACACAATTTGTACTTTGTATTCTCTGGTGAAGATTATGAAGTATATTCATGGAAGTTTGGGCGATGATACATCGCCCATATCTTTATTTCCCAGGCCGCCTGAGAAAAGGGTTCTGTATTCACCAGGCGTGCATCCCTTCTTTTGCTTGAAGGTTCTGTTGAAGGTAGGGATGCTTGAGAATCCGGCCTGAAGAGCAATATCTGTAATTGACAGATCGTCTCTTGTCAGAAGGACCTCGGTTGCCTTAATTCTGGTATTTATCAGATAATCGTAGAAGGTGCAGTTCATGTATTCCTTAAACAGTCTCGAGAAATGGAACTTGGAGAAACCGCTGTAGGAAGCCACATCTTCCAGAGTGATCTTATTCGTATAATTCTCATCAATATAATCGATGGCATTATTTAATCTGTCAAAATACTCTCTTCTCTTAATAGGTGAAGTATCATTGAAAAGCTGAAGCTTATTCAGATGATATCTGGATAAGATGGTCAGTATCTGGAACAGGTGCGAATAAATCGAGAACTCGTAGAATTCTGATTTCTGAAAATACTCATTCCAGATCTGTGAAAAGAGATCGTAAATATCATTATATATAGGAGCATATTCGTCAGGAGTAATGTGTATGCAGTCCTGAAGCATGGAGATAAGTCCCGAATATCCTCTTACAGACGAAAAGAAGTCTATATCGAACAGACATATATATCTTTCACCGGTCCTGGGTGCATGGAGAAAATGCGATTTTCTGGGCGGGATGAAAAGAATATCTCCCGGAAGAACGTGATGTCTTTCTGTATCAACATCAACGTCATAGTAATTTACTATAGGAAATACTATCTCCAGCGCATTGTGCCAGTGAGTAGGATAATCCGTAGTCTCGATATTATGCCAGATACGGATGGAACTGTCCTTAGGAAAGATTGATTTCTCATTATCACCTTCCAGCACACGCTCTGTAAAATCAGTATTCTGCTGATAATAATTGAGTTTCAACTCGTCTTTTAACTTAATCACGATATGTACCCCTTGCTAACCCCAAATTAACATTGCAATCGTATATTAGCACAAATGATAACACATTACTATCAAATTTTGCTTTTTTGTTTTAAGTACAATGGTAATTTTATTAAAGAACACAAGGCATCTATGTGGTTTTTGTATATAGTGCACAAAAAACATGGTTCATTTTTTGCTCATTAATCGCAATATCTGAAAGGCGCAAGGCAAGAAGTGGTAAGCATGCCCATTTTGAAGCCATTATACTAAGCATTATCATAACTGACTATGATTAGCAAAATTTGGTAAGCAAATATTGGGAGGATACATCTTGTATCGGAGGGGCAAATCTTTTATTTCAGCAATTGCCTGCATGACAGCGTTGGGGTTAACACTTGGTGGCTGTGGCAGTGCAGATCATACAGAAAATCAAGCAGAATCAGAAAGTACCATATCGAATGAATCGGCTGAGACTGAAAGCTCCGAAGAGAGTAAGGAAAGTCCTGCCGAGAGCGAAGAAGCTTCTGAGAGTGATTCAGAAGAAGCTGCAGAGGTCACAGAAGTGACCGCGGAGGAGACGGAAGAGGTGGACGAAGCGCAGGAAGTTCCCATACTAAGGGACTGTGTACAACAGAAGATGGGATGCAGAATCGGATGCGCGCTCACAGGGGATGAGCCCTGGGACATTCCTCTCTGGAATCTGGTTACCACACATTTTAGTTCGGTAACGCTTGGAAATGAGTTAAAGCCCGATTCGCTGTTTGGATACAGCGTAAGCACATGCCCCGGAACAGAAGAGGCAGAGCTTAACGGAGAGACCATAACGGTTCCTGTTCTTAATTATAAGAATCCCGAGAAGATTCTTAATAAGATACTTAAATGGAACGAGGCCAATCCGGACAAGGCACTTGAAGTAAGAGGACATGTTCTTTTATGGCATTCCCAGACACCTGAGTGGTTTTTCCATGAAGACTACGATAAGACAAAGCCTTATGTAACACCTGAGGTGATGACCAAGAGAGAAGAGTGGTACATAAGAGAAGTACTTACACACTTCACAGGCGAGGACAGTCCTTACAAAGATCTCTTTTATGGATGGGATGTTGTTAACGAAGCGGTTTCGGATGCAACAGGAACCTACAGAACAGACACCGAGAATCCTAACGAAGATCTTAATGAAGACAGACACGGAAACAATTCAAGCTGGTGGCATGTATATCAGAGCGAAGAGTTCATAATAAATGCATTTAAGTTCGCCAACAAATATGCACCTGCAGATTTAGAGCTTTATTACAACGACTACAATGAATGTGTTCCTAAGAAAAGACAGGGTATCATAAAGCTCCTTGAAGCCATTAAGGCAGAGGAGGGAGCTCCCGGAGAGGGAACAAGAATTGACGCCATGGGCATGCAGGGACATTACAGTGTAAACAGCAATGCCAACGATGTAGAGGTTTCGGCCGAAGCCTACGGCGAAGTGGTTGGAAACGTACAGATCACAGAATGGGATCTTTCAGCATCTGATGGCTACGATGGCAGCGTGGAAGCCATGGAGACAGAGTATGAGAAGCAGCGCAAGACATACAACCTTATGTACTACGCACTTCAGTCAGCAAAGAACTCAGGCAAGGTTAACATCACAGGAATGACTTTCTGGGGAACGGTTGATAAATACTCATGGCTGAACTTCCGCTCCAATGTCGGCGGAGGAAGTAAGAAAGACCAGAAACAGTGCCCGCTTTTGTTTGACAGTAATTACGAACCAAAGCCGTGCTTCTATGTTTTTGCGGATACTAATTAACCTAAAAAGGGAAAGAGACTTAAGGTAATGAACAAAAATCTAAAAACCGTAATTGGTGTAATCATAGCTTTAGCAGTAGTTATAGGTATATGCGTAGTACTTTCTCACACCGAGGTAAAAGACTTCCATGAAAAATATGAAGGAGTCGACCTTACTGAAGAAGTAGAGGGAATGGAGAGAACAGGAAGCTATACCGGATACCTGAATGAACATGCCGGCGTGAAAAAAGCAGACAAGGATGTTGAGGTTAACCTTATGGATTACACATCCGAGGGCGATGTTCACGAAGAAGAAAATGCAGTTTTCACAGAGACAGGTTCAAAGATCACCTGGAATGTGGATGTGCCTGAAGAAGGAATGTACAGACTATTCATTGAGTACAAGCTTCCTGAGTCAAGAGGTGTAGCTGCAGAGAGAACAGTATACATAAATGATGAGCTTCCCTTTGAGGATGCAAGAAATATAGCATTCACAAGAATGTGGATGGACGGTGGCGAGGTCAAGGTTGATAACCAGGGCAATGAGATCCGTCCCAGACAGGTTGAGTATTTCGACTGGCAGAGTGCTTACTTCAAAGATGATATGGGATACATCGCTGAACCCTATCTCTTCTATATGAATAAGGGAGCAAACACTCTTACATTTGAAGCAGATAACGAGCCGATGCTCATTTCCAAGGTTGTTGTCAGTGCGGCAACAGAAAGACCTACTTATGAAGAGTATGCGGCAGCTAATGCAGGAAAGAGCGACAGCGCAGAAGCAAAGAGCTTCATGGAACTCATACAGGGTGAGGATTCAACAATCAGATCCGAGTCATCACTTTATGCAAAGTATGACAGATCATCACCCACAACAAGTCCTAACAGTGTAACAACCACCAAACTCAACTATGTAGGTGGTGAGAGCTGGAGAAGCTCAGGACAGTGGATTGAATGGAACGTTGAGATTCCGGCAGACGGTTTCTACAACATCATGGTAAAGGGTCGTCAGAACTACGCAAGAGGATCTGTTTCAACCAGAAGCGTACTGATCGATGGCGAGATTCCTTTCAAGGAGCTTGAGGAAATATCCTTTGGATATAACAACGATTGGGACAGCATTACTCTGGCAGATGAAAACAAGACTCCTTACAACTTCTACCTTACAAAGGGTACTCACACCATAAGGCTTGAGGCAACTCTTGGTGGAATGGGAACAATCCTTCAGGAAATGGAGGATTCAACCTACAGACTCAATCAGATTTACAGAAGAATACTTGTATATACAGGAGCAAATCCTGATATCTACAGAGATTATCATATTGATACAACATATCCCGAGATCATGGAAGCCATGGAGCTTGAAAGTAAGCGCCTCTACAAGATAGTAGATGACATGGTTGCATATTCAGGACAGAAGGCAGATAACATAGCAACAGCACAGACAATCGCTCAGCAGCTTGAAAGATTCTGTGCAAAGCCTCAGAAGATAACAACAGAGTTTGTAACATTCAAAGATAACATCACATCACTTGGTACTGCTTCACTTAAGATGAGTGAGACAAAGCTTGATATCGACTACCTGGTTGTATCGGGTACAGATACACAGCCCAAGAAGGACAAAGCCAACTTCTTTACAAAGGCAGCACATGAGATCAAGTCCTTCGCAGCATCCTTTGTAGTTGATTACAACTCAGTCGGTGATGTTTACGACGAGAATTCAGGTGAAGAGATCGTAAAGGTTTGGGTACTCACAGGTCGTGACCAGGGTACAATCCTCAAATCCATGGTCGATGACGATTTCACTCCCAACTCAGGAGTAAAGGTTAACGTAGAAATCGTTGATCCCGGAGCACTGCTTAACGCTGTACTTGCAGGAAGAGGACCGAACGTAGTTCTCTCAGTTGGTGCAGATCAGCCTGTAAACTACGCTCTGCGTGGTGCAGCTGAAGATATAACCCAGTTCGATGGTTGGGAAGAAGTAATGTCCCACTATTCGGAAAGTTCTTATGAACAGTACAGACTTGATGGTCACATCTACGGAATACCTGAGACACAGACCTTCAACGTAATGTTCTACAGAAAGGACGTACTTGAGGAGCTCGGACTTGAGCCGCCTCAGACATGGCAGGAGCTTATAGAGATGCTTCCCACAATCCAGGGAAATAACCTCTCTGTCGGAATTCCTACCGCAGCAGGAAGTAGCGGTGCTACAGCAGCTTCAACATCAATCATGTCGAACGTTCCTGACCTTTCAATGTACTTCTCACTTCTCTATCAGTATGGCGGAGATATGTACAACGAAGACGGAACAAAGACAACTGTTAATACAGAGGCCGGAGTAAGGGCATTTGATGACTACGTAAGATACTTCAATGATTATGGAATACCTACTATTTACGATTTTGTCAGCAGATTCCGTTCAGGTGAGATGCCGATAGGTATATCCCCGTATTCGACCTACAACACATTGATGGTTTCCGCACCGGAGATCAGAGGACTTTGGGATTTCACTCTCATCCCCGGAACAGAAGTAAATGGTCAGATAGACAGATCAGATTTCATTACAGGAAGTGCCACAATGATGATCAGTACAGACAATGATCAGCTCAGACAGAATTCCTGGGAATTCATGAAGTGGTGGGCAACAGCTGATACACAGGTAAGATTCGGTCGAGAGATCGAGGCACTCCTTGGTTCATCTGCAAGATATGCAACAGCCAACAGAGATGCATTTTCAAATCTGTCCTGGAGTGCTGACGACATAGCAGTACTTGATGAGCAGTGGGATCAGACCGTTGGTATCAGGGAGGTACCCGGCGGATACTTTACCGGAAGACATATCTCAAATGCCATCAGAAAAGTATTAAATGAGAAGGTTGACTCACGAGAGACAATCATAGATTACTCAATTCTGATAGATGAAGAGATTATAAAGAAACGTAAAGAGTTCGGTATGCCGGTAGAGGAATAAAAGGGAGAAACTATAGCGATGAAGGAATACCTGCAGAAATATTTTGTACTGCGTAAACATAATATGAATGTTGCGTGGAAAAAGGCTAAAAATCGTAAGATGTGTTACCTTTTCCTCGCACCCTACGCAATCTTATTTACGATGTTTTATGTGTTTCCTGTAGTAGCCTCGATCTATTACAGCTTCACATATTACAACATACTCGAACCTCCTAGGTTCATAGGACTTCAGAACTATGTGAGTCTTGTTTTACAGGATGACATATTTCTGATCGGTGTGAAAAACACAATGATGATAGCGCTGATCACAGGGCCTCTTGGATACATTTTGTCCTTCCTATTTGCCTGGCTCATAAATGAGCTGCCCAGATGGATCAGAAGTATCGCTGTCATCGTGTTTTACGCACCGTCTATAGCAGGTAACTGCTATGTAATCTTCTCAGTATTCTTCAGAGGAGATGCTTACGGATACGTAAACGCGTTCCTGATGAATTTAGGTATCATTGATGCACCAATACTTTGGTTTATAAATCCTCAGTACATGCTTCCCATATGTATGGTAGTTATCCTGTGGATGTCACTTGGTACCGGATTCCTTTCATTCGTAGCCGGACTTCAGGGTGTAGACAGAGCACAGTTCGAGGCCGGATACATGGATGGTATCAAGAACAGATGGCAGGAGCTGTGGTACATCACACTCCCCAACATGAAGCCCATGCTCATGTTCGGTGCGGTAATGTCAATCACACAGTCCTTTGGTGTTGCAGACGTAACAATGGCACTTTGCGGATATCCCAGTACGGATTACGCAGCAAGAACAATTGTTACTCACTTGTTTGACTATGGTTTCTCAAGATTTGAGATGGGTTATGCCTGTGCCATAGCAACTATATTGTTCCTCATGATGATACTTTGCAATAAAGCTATTCAAAGTCTGTTAAGGAGAGTTGGAACCTGAAATGAGCAAGAAGCTAATCAAGAAAAGAAAGCCAAACAGATCGATCGCAGGAGATATAGCACTTTACGTTTTCCTGTTACTTGTAGCATTTGTAATGGCATTTCCAATTATATACGCAGTCAGCAGTGCACTGAAGCCTTTGGATGAGCTGTTTAAGTTCCCGCCGAAGATCTTTGCACAGCATCCTACAATGGACAACTTCTCGGATCTGTTTGTAACAATGGGTAAATCCTGGGTTACATTCTCCAGATACTTGTTCAACACAGTGTTCATAACCTTCCTTGGAACCTTTGGACACCTCATAATCGCATCCATGGGTGCGTTCGTACTTGCTAAGTACGATTTCCCCGGCAACCAGACATTCTTCAAAGTTGTAACAGTTGCCATGATGTTCACAGGTTGGGTAACACAGATTCCTAACTACCTGATCCTGAACAAACTCGGATGGATCGATACCTACTGGTCAATAATCATTCCGGCATTTGCTTCACCTATGGGACTTTTCCTTATGAAGCAGTTCATGGAAGGTCTTCCGACATCACTTATCGAGGCTGCCAAGATCGACGGTGCCAATGAGTGGCTGGTATTTTCAAGAATTGTAATGCCTAACGTTAAGCCCGCATGGATGACACTTATCATCTTCTCAGTACAGGGACTTTGGAACAACAAGGCATCAACATACATCTATTCAGAGGAGCGCAAGACACTGGTTTATGCACTCCAGCAGATACAGAGCGGTGGTATAGCCAGAACAGGACAAGGCGCAGCCGTACTTGTAGTAGTAATGATCGTGCCGATCATAATATTCGTATTCTCAGAAAGTCAGATCCTCGAGACCATGGCAAGTTCTGGTTTGAAGGATTAATGCTGAAAGGACTTAAATCTTATGCGTAAGAAAAACATACTTTTAAAAACCGCAGCACTGGCTATGGCTGCAGCATTTACAGTCGTTACTCCGATAACGGCGCAGGCATCTGCGGAATATGGATATTCATACAATTACGATTACTGGGGCGATGTTCAGGAAAGCCCGGATCTGTACAACGTATGTAAGGTATTCACATCTTCAGACTTAGGACTTGATGTGAAATTAAAGAATCCTCAGGGAATGTACGTACATGGTGATAGCATTTTCATCTGTGACAGTGGTAATAACAGAATTCTTGAGCTGAAAAGATCTTCCGCTGAGAGCCTTGAATATGTAAGAACAATAGATTCTTTTAATGGCGGCGAAGGAGAGGCAACTCTTAATAACCCTACTGATATAGCAATATCAGAGGATGGAGATATTTTCATAGCAGATCAGGGTAATGCAAGAGTTTTAAAGCTTGATAAAGATTTGAATTATCTTATGAAGTTTGAAAAGCCCGATGATAAGACTCTTGATCCCAAGCTGGTTTTCCAGCCCAGCAAGCTGGCGATCGATACAGCTGAGCGTGTTTACTGTATAGCAGTTGGAATCAACAAAGGTCTTGTCAAATATGAAAACGACGGAACCTTCTCAGGATTTGTAGGAGCAACACCTGTTACCTATGATTGGACAGATTATATATGGAAGAAGTTCGCATCTCAGGAGCAGAGAGCCAAGATGGTATCATTCGTTCCTACAGAGTATGACAACATCTTCATGGATTATGAAGGCTTCATATATGCCTGCACCGGTGCAGTTAAAGCTGATGACCTTAGAAACGGATCAGCTGATGCAGTCAGAAAGCTGAATCTTATGGGTAATAACATCCTGGTTCAGAACGGTGACTGGAACGCATACGGTGATCTTTACTTTGGATCAGGCGGTGGTTACGAAGGACCTTCATATTTCACAGATATCACTGTGATGGACAACGACATCTATGCATGTCTTGATAAAAACAGAGGTCGTGTATTTGGATATGACGATCAGGGTCACATGGTATTCGCCTTTGGCGGAAACGGTAACATGGATGGTTACTTCAGACAGCCCTCAGCAATAGAAAGATATGGTCATGAGCTTTATGTACTGGATTCACTTGATTGTTCAATAACAGCTTTTGTGCCTACAGAGTTTGGTAATCTCGTTTATGATGCCATCGAACAGTTCGACCAGGGTAATTACGAAGCATCCGGTGCTTCCTGGGAGAACGTAATGAAACAGAATGGTAACTACGATCTCGCTTATATCGGTATAGGAAGAGCACTTCTTCGCCAGAAAAGATATAAGGAGGCGATGGACTATTTCGAGCTCAAGTATGACGCAGAGAACTACTCCAAGGCATACAAACAGTACCGTAAAGAGTGGGTTGAGGATCACATAGTAATAATTGTTATAGTGATCCTGGCACTTTTCCTTATCCCTCTTTCAATTGGAAGGGTAAAGAGAATACGCCACGAAATAGACACAGCAGACATTTTCGTAGCAGGCAGAAACAGGTGAGGATATGATTGCAAAATTAAAACAGTTTAATACACCGAAAGAAAAATATATAGACTCCCTTAAGTTTGCATTGTATTGCATCTCACATCCCCTTGACGGATTCTGGGATCTCACCCATGAGGGCAGAGGAACTTATGCGGCAGCAAATACTATTTTGTTCCTGACATTACTTATAAGAATACTGAAGCTCAGATATACAAGCTTTATATTCGTACAGGTTTACTGGGAAGAGCTGAACATCTTCTTATACCTGGCCAGTGTTCTTTTTCCGCTGGCACTTTGGGTAGTAGGTAACTGGGGACTGACAACACTTTTTGATGGAAAAGGAAGACTGGGACAGGTATATATGGCAACCTGTTATGCGCTTACTCCCTATCCGTTAGTACAGTTCCCGCTGATGATATTCAGTAACTTTGTAACAGTAGATGAAGCTGAGTTTTACAGCACATTAAGTGCTCTGACACTGGTTTATGCGGCGATTCTGGTTGTGGTAGCCATGGGGCAGATCCATGAGTATTCAGCTAAAAAGAACCTGCTGTTTACAGTAGCAACACTGTTCTCAATGCTGGTAATGATCTTTATACTTATGATCTTCTTTAGCATGATTTCGCAGGGTGTGTCATACTTCATATCCATTGCGAAAGAATTGATGTTCCGAATATAGGAGTAACAAGAGGTGACGAACTTGAAAAAGAACAATTTAGCCAAAAAAATAGGGAAAGCGGTTTTATCACAGCTTCCTAAAATAATACTTCTTCTGATCATCCTCACAGGTGTGTTCGTAGTTATCAACTACAAAGCACCGGCAGAACATGAGGAAGCGATTGCTCCTTACGCATATACCGGCGAGCAGGAACAGACAGTAATAGAGAATGATGAACTTAAGCTGGTAATGGATAACGCTACAACAGAGTTCTCCATTGAAGTTAAGGATTCCGGTAAAGTGTGGTACTCAAATCCCAAGGACGCAGCAAGTGATCCTATAGCACTTACTGATGAAAAAGCTCTTCTCCAGTCACCACTGGTAATGAGCTACTCAATCACACAGGGTCTTGAGACAACCTATAACTCATTCGGCTACAGTGCACAGAACGGAATTTATGAGATTGTTCCGGGAGATAATGAGATCCGGGTAAATTACTCAATGGGTACAGTTTCCAAGGAGTTCGCAATTCCTCCTGTAGCAACCAAGAAGGAATTCAAAAAGCTTCTTAAGAAGATGGACAAGAAGGATGCCGATCTGGTAAAGCAATACTACAAGAAATATGACATCAATAAGCTTAGCAAGAAAGACAATAAAGACGAGCTGATCGCAAATTATCCCATCATCGAAGAGAGTGTAATCTATGTCCTCAGACAGAAGACTAAGGATGCAACCAAGCAGCAGATGGAGGAGCTTTTTGCTGCAGCAGGCTACACCTATGATGATTATATAGAAGACAAAGCACTTGATATGTCTTCAACCTCATCAGATAATCCGATCTTCAATGCAAGCATCATTTACAAGCTTGACGGAAAAGACCTTGTAGTTGAAATTCCTTATGAAGATCTTGCTTATGATAAAGAAACACCTATTTATACGATAACACCTCTTCCGTATTTCGGAGCAGGCGGCCCTGAAGACGAAGGCTTTATCATGGTACCCGAGGGCGGCGGAGCAACAATAAACTTTAACAACGGTAAAACAGCACAGAGCAGTTACTATGCTAATGTATATGGCTGGGATAAGTGCTTAAAGAGAGATGCAGTTGTACATGACACAAGAGCTTACTACGGAGTGTACGGTGTATCTGAAGGAGAGGATTCCTTCATCTGTATTCTCGAGGATGGCAGATCCTATGCAGCAGTACAGGCTGATATAGCAGGCAAAAACAACAGCTACAATTACGTAAATGCAATTTACAGCGTAAATCAGCGTGAAAAATACGATGTAGGTGATATCGCTAACAGTGATATTTACGAATACATCCCTGAACTTCCAAATGAGACTCTCAGACAGAGATATTCCTTCATCGGTTCAGGAAGTTATGTGGACATGGCAAAGGATTACGGCAGCTATTTACAGAATGAGTATTCAGGATATCTGGATATGCTTGATGAAGAGAGCACACCTGTTGCCATCGAGATAGTCGGAGCCATCGACAAGATCAAGCAGATTGTTGGTATTCCGGTATCAAGACCTCTTAAGCTTACAAGCTTCGATGAAGCTGCAGATATAGTTACACAGCTCAGTGACAGCGGCGTTACCAACATGGATGTCAAGCTCACAGGCTGGTGTAACGGAGGCGTTAAGCAAAAGCTTCTTAAATCTATTAAGCCCATCGGTGCACTTGGTGGAAAGAGCGACCTTAAAAGCTTCATAAGCACAGCTGAGTCAAAGGGCGCAACAGTTTACTTAAACGGAATTACACAGTATGCATATGACAGTAACATATTCGACGGATTCTTCTCATTCCGCGATGCGGCCAAGCTCATCAGTAAAGAGAGAGCACAGCTTCATGAGTACAGTCATATCACATATGCAGAGAGAGAAAACTCAAACAATACATACTATCTGCTTCACACAGAGCTGGCTGACAGCCTTGTGAGCAATCTTGCAAAAACAGCTGATAAGTATGCAGCAGGCGCTTCCTTCCAGGATCTGGGCATGGATCTTTCATCAGACTTCTACAGGAAGAACACTTACAGCAGACAGGCGGTTCTTAACCTCCAGACAGAGAGGCTTAAGAGCATTGCCGATGCAGGAACACCTATCATGGTAAACATGGGTAATGATTACGCAGTTCCCTATGCAAGCATGATAACAGGCATGGATTTAAGAGGTAGTGAGTACACAATCCTCGATGAGTGCATTCCTTTCTTCCAGCTTGCAGTACATGGAAGAACAAACTACACAGGAAAAGCAATCAATATCTGCGGAAACGAAGAGAACGAGGTTCTCTACAGCGCAGAGTATGGCGCAGGTCTTAATTTTACATTCATGGAAGAGACATCATTTGCAACACAGAAGACCTTATACACAGATTACTACGGAGCAACCTTTGATGCATGGAAGGACAAGATGCTCGAGATCTACACAAGATACAACAACGAACTCGGACATACCTTCAATCAGGAAATGGTAGACCACAAGAATCTGAGCGCAGACGTCTCCCGTACCGAATATGCCGATGGAACAGCGGTTTATGTAAACTACGGTTACAGCGAATTTGTAACTGAGGATGGAGTAAAGGTTCCGGCAAGGGATTATATGGTAACTAGGTGAGAAAGGATAAATAGTAATGAGTAAGCAGAAAAACAAACTGGCCGGATTACAGAAAAGAAAAGCCATATCAGGATATCTTTTCATATCCCCGTTCATAATCGGTTTCCTGGTATTCCTTGTTAAACCGCTTTTTGAGTCATTGTATATGAGTTTTTGTAATGTGGATCTTTCAGCAGGTAAGATTACGAAAACTCTGGCAGGATTAGAAAACTTCAAGTTCGCATTCAGAGTTGACCCTGAATATACAAGACTCCTTGTGGAAGAGCTTTCAAGAATGATGGTTTATTCACTGGCTATAATCGTGTTCAGCTTTTTCGTGGCACTGATCCTTAACCAGAAATTCAAGGGAAGAGCTCTTGTAAGAGCAATATTCTTCCTTCCGGTTATTCTTTCATCCGGTGTTATTATCGGTCTTGAATCAAATAACCAGCTCATGGCATCCCTGGCTCAGACAATTGAGCAGACAACAGAGGGTGTCAGCGTGACAGCAGCTCTTGAGGATATATTGAGAACAGCAGGCGTCGGTGTAAGAGCATACGAGCAGGTATTCGAGGTTATCGACAATATCTATGATGTAGCCCTTGCATCAGGTATCCAGATCATCATTTTCCTCTCAGGACTTCAGACCATCTCATCAAGCATGTATGAAGCCGCTGATATCGAGGGATGTACTAAATGGGAAAGCCTCTGGAAGATCACATTCCCTATGATAAGCTCACTTTTCCTTGTTAACTGGATTTACACAGTAGTCGATTTCTGTATGAGATCTGATAACCAGGTTATCGAGAAGATTCAGAAGGTTATGATCGATCAGCAGCAGTACGGAAATGCTTCAGCAATGTCTTGGATTTACTTTGTGCTTGTCCTTGCGTTTGTTGGAATTACATCATATTTCATTTCAAAGAGGGTTTACTATTATGACTAATTCAGAAGCTATGGCAAGCTATAAAAAGATGGGATTCTGGGAGAGAAACAAGCTCTCAGGAGGATACCTTCTTAAAAAGGTAATCGGTGAGAAAGCTGTAAGTATCATAAGATTCATTCTTTTATTCGGAATGTGCTTTATGATCATTCAGCCCATACTCAATAAAATCTCTGTAAGCTTTATGACAGAGCAGGATCTGTATAACCCCGTTGTAATCTCAATACCCGAGCATTTCACAACAGCCAATTACAGACTTGCTGCAGAGCTTATAAGCTTAAAAGAAGCGGTACTCAATTCATTTTTGATCTCACTTACCATTGCGGCACTACAGATTGCAGTGTGCACACTGGTTGGTTACGGATTTGCAAGATTTGAGTTCCCCGGTAAGAAGTTCTGGTTTGCGATGGTCCTTTTGGTAATTCTTATTCCGCCGCAGACAATTGCCAGCTCACTTCACCTTCACTTCAGATACTTTGATGTTCTTGGTATTTTCAAGTTGATAACCGGAGAGACGCTGAACCTTCGTGGATCAAAGTTACCTTATTACCTGATGAGTGCCGGATGTATGGGACTAAAGAACGGATTGTATATTTACATGATCCGTCAGTATTTCAGAAATATTCCCGGCGACCTGGAAGAGGCGGCTTATGTTGATGGTTGCGGAACACTTAAGACCTTCTTCACAATCATGCTTCCTCAGGCAAGACCTATTATTACTTCCTGCTTCCTTTTCGCATTTGTATGGCAGTGGACAGACGGATTCTATTCCAGAATGTTCCTTGGAAACACAAAGCTTGTAAGTACAGGACTTTCAAGAATCGTAGACAGCCTTGGAGCTTACATTCAGAGAATTAACGGAGTTAAGACCACAATTTCTGTTGCATATTCGAACTGCATACTTGCAACAGGTACACTTATCATCATTGTACCCATTATTGTTATTTACCTCTTCGCACAAAGAGAGTTCGTTGAGAGTATTAGCAGTACCGGTATAAAGATGTAAATAAAGCAGTCAGCCGGAGCATTAGCTCCGGAGGATATAAAAGTTTCCTATGAGTAGGAGTATTTAAAAAGGAGGATTAGAGTATGAAAAGATCTCTAACAACAAAGACAACCGCTGTTATCACAACAGCAGCCATGCTCATGAGTATGGCAGCATGCGGTGGCTCATCAAACACTGAGGCACCTGCAACTGAAGCAGACCAGGCTGAAGCTACAGAGACAGAAGAAGTAGCTGAGGATGCTGCAGAGGAAGAAACAGAGGACACAGAGGAAGCAGCTGATGAAGAAGCTGACGAAGAAGAGGATGAGGAAGAGGAAGAAGTAGCTGATAGCGACTACGATCCTTATCAGGTTATCACAGATGCTGATGGCAACCCCATCGACCTTGGTGGTATGGATATTATCATCCGTGACTGGTGGTCAGGTGACCCGACAGAACCTCAGAACGATTATGAGGAAGCTCTTCAGGAGTACAGAGATTGGATCCAGGAGACATACAACTTCACAATCAAGCCTCAGGCTATCTCCGATTGGGGTTCAACACCTACAGATTTCGTAGATTATGCTACAACAGGTGATGACGGTAACAACTATCTCTGGACTCTTCGTGATGATCCGGCTATCACATCTGCTATGGCTAACGGTCTTATGTATGACCTTTCTACACTTGACTGCCTTGATTTCTCTCAGGACAAGTTCCAGAGAAACAAGCTCCATGAGCAGTACTCAGATGGCGACAAGATCTACGCTATGTTCGCTGGATATTCAGAAGCTCGTACAGGTGTTTACTTCAACAAGAGACTCCTTACAGATGCAGGTATCGATCCTGAGACAATCTATGATATGCAGGCAGACGGAACATGGACATGGGATGCTTTCGAGGATCTCCTTTCCAAGGTTCAGAGAGATACAGACAACGATGGTGTTATCGACGTTTACGGTCTTACACTTAACGAAGGTGTTATGACAACTGAGGCAGTATTTGCTAATAACGGTGAGTTTATCGGCAAGGATGCTAACGGATTTACATATGAACTTGAGAACCCTAACACACTTGAAGCTCTTGAGTGGTGCGTAAAGATCTATGACAACTATGATATGCCCGATCCTGAAGGCGCTGAGTGGGATTACTACAAAGAAGCATTCATCAACGGACAGGCTGCATTCCTTGTAGAGGATGAGTATGCTGGATGCCCTGGCAACTTCCTTGAGGATATGCCTGATGAACTTGGATTCGTTATGTTCCCTAAGGGACCTAAGGCTTCTGATTACATCAACGTTTGGACAAACAACCCGGTTTCAATCCCTGCTTGCTATGATGCTGATAAGGCTTGGAAGCTTGCATTCGCTTGGAACCTCTATACAAACGCTCCTTCTGCTGAGTACCTTGATTACAACGGATATCTTTCAACAGCTAGAAATGGTATCTTCGACAGCAGAGCAGTTGATGAGACAATCACAATGATGACAGAGAAGGGTTGCATCGCTTATCACGGCATGGTTCCTAACCTCAGCCTTGGTTCTGACTTCGTATGGAACATTGCTCCCGGCGCAGTAGTATCTGAGCAGGTTGAAGCAATCAGAGATACATGGAAGTCATATGTAGATGATGCAAACAAATAATTAACATTTAACAGAAACTGTTAATGTAGATTTGGGCGGTGTCTGTAAAGACATCGCCCTAGTTGTTTTTAATAGCAGATAATGACAGTACTTCGCATAGGAAGTGCTTTTTAGACAAAACGGAATTGAAGGAATTTGATTATGCAGGTAATGGAAAGAAAAGGACCCACAGCGCCAAAGGATCCGGAGAAAAAACGCCCATATTTTTTCATAATGCAGGGTAAGGGAATATTCGGAGCTCCTCAGCCTGATGGAAGGGGAATTCAGTTTATATATGAAAATGACGGAAGGATCATTGATGCTGCAAAGCTTTCCGGTAATGTAACAGATGAAGAGATGCTTGAGAACCTTAAGAGCACAAGGGGCTTCAGAAAAATGGTTCACAGTATCGGTGTAAGTGTTTCTTCAAGAATCAATGATGAAAAAGTAAAATTTGTAATGCAGATGTATCCGAGAAATCCCGGAGAACCTGCGACTGAGATAACAAAAGAATTTGAAACCGATGGTATGGAGACGACTATTGATCTTGCTGATGTTTCATGGGTTCCTACAGATTATGAGATAGGACAGATCCGCTTTGAATTTCCGGAATCCGGAGTTCAGGCAATGGCAGATGTGAGATTTTATCTAAACGACGGATTTACAGCTCCTCCGCAGCCAATGGAATATGCGGTGGATTTTGAATCTGACGGATATAAAGAAATGATTGCAAGAAGCCTTATGAAGGCCGGCAATACAAAGAGACTTGAGAAGGTTCTTGAAAAGGCTGCAATGGGCGAAGAAGTAACACTTTCATTCATAGGCGGTTCAATCACTCAGGGAGCAGGTGCTATACCGATCCATGAGAAAAGCTATGCAAGACTTTTTGCCAATGAATTCGAGAAGAAGTTCTCTAAGGAAGGAAAAGTCAAGCTTGTAAAAGCAGGCGTTGGCGGAACTCCCTCAGAGCTTGGAATGATCAGATTTGAGAGAGATGTACTCAGGGATGGCCAGGAACAGCCGGATCTTGTGGTTATCGAGTTTGCTGTTAATGACGAGGGCGATGAGACCAAGGGCGTATGCTATGAGTCCCTTGTAAGAAAAGCTCTTGCACTGCCCTGGAAGCCTGCGGTAATACTGCTCTTTGCAGTGTTCTCCTACGACTGGAATCTTCAGGACAGACTGTTACCGGTTGGAGAAAGATATAATCTTCCTATGGTAAGCATTCTGAATGCGGTGACACCGCAGTTTTCACTTCTTCCTCAGGACGGCAGAGTAATATCCAAGAACCAGTTCTTCTATGATGTATATCATCCAAGTAACCTTGGTCATCAGGTTATGTGTGACTCACTGCTTTACGTGCTTGATGAAGTAAATGCAGGAAGAATCGGCAGCAATGAAGAGGAAAAGCCTGTTGAAGAAATCGCTCCTGTTCTTGGCAAGGATTTTGAGAAGGTTATACTTCTTGACAGAAAAGAAATGCCCCTCTTAAAGAGCAGATTTGGAATTACTCTTTTTGAGATGGGGGCCTTCTCTGATATTGATAAGGATCTTCAGAAGGTTGAGATGGACAGCGAGATCACTCAGGTTCCTGAGTTCCCCTATAACTGGGCACATCTTGATGATTCTCAGGGAGATGATCCTTTCAGATTAAAGCTTAGCTGCAAAAAGCTGTTGCTTGTTTTCAAGGATTCGGGACTTCCCACAGCAGGTACCGCAGAGGTATTTGTTGACGGTAAAAAGGTAATGGATGCTGATCCTTTAAAGACGGGCTGGACCCACTGCAATCCCGTTATCATCCTTAACGAGGAAGAGACGAAGGAACATGAAGTAGAGATTCGCATGGCTAAGGATATGGAAGGCAAAAAGTTCACAATACTGGGATTTGGCGTTGTTAAATAGAAAATATTACACAAAAAAGTAAAATATTTTAAATTTTTATAAAAAAATAGTCCGCATAGTAGTGCGGACTATTATAAACTATATTATAATGTTCATTGTGAGCATAAAAATATAACTCAAAACCAGGCAAAAACACAGAAGGGAAGGTGCATTTAAATGGGAGATGCAAAAAGTTTTATCGCTGAAGGCAAAACTTTACTCGGAATCGAATTTGGTTCCACCAGAATTAAGGCTGTGCTTACAGATATGGATAACAATCCGATAGCACAGGGTTCTCACAGCTGGGAGAACAGACTTGATAACGGAATCTGGACTTATACCCTTGAGGATATTTGGGGTGGACTTCAGGACTGCTACGCAAACCTTGCAAAGGACGTTGAGAAGCAGTATGGGGAGAAACTTACTAAGGTAGGTGCCATGGGCTTTTCAGCTATGATGCATGGCTATATGGCATTTGATAAGGATGGAGAACTTCTTGTTCCTTTCCGCACATGGAGAAACACAATTACAGAGAAGGCTTCCGATGAGCTTACAGAGCTCTTTGGTTATCACATTCCTCAGCGTTGGAGTATCGCTCATCTTTATCAGGCAATGCTTAACGGCGAGGAGCACGTTAGCAAGGTAGATTTCTTTACAACCCTTGCAGGTTACATTCACTGGCAGCTTACAGGCGAGAAGGTTCTTGGCGTAGGTGATGCTTCAGGTATGTTCCCTATCGATTCAGCAACTTGTGATTATAACGAGAAGATGGTTGGTCAGTTCGATAAGCTTACAGAGGAGAAGGGCTTTTCATTCAAGCTTCGCGACATTATTCCTAAGTCTCTTCCTGCAGGTGCTGATGCAGGAAAGCTTACAGCAGAAGGTGCTAAGAAGCTTGATCCTACAGGAACACTTCAGGCAGGTATCCCTGTATGTCCTCCCGAGGGCGATGCAGGAACCGGTATGGTTGCCACAAACTCAGTTGGCGTAAGAACAGGTAACATCTCAGCAGGAACATCAGTATTTTCAATGGTTGTTCTTGAGCATGACCTTTCAAAGGCATATCCTGAGCTTGACCTTGTTACAACACCTTCAGGCGAGCAGGTTGCAATGGTTCACTGCAATAACTGCACATCTGACCTCAACGCTTATGTAGGACTTTTTAGAGAATTTGCACAGGCTGTAGGCGCTGACGTAGATGATGATACACTTTACGGAACACTTTACAGAAAGGCTATGGAAGGCGACGCAGATTGCGGCGGACTTCTTGCATATAACTATTTCTCAGGTGAGAGCATTACAGGCTTCAACGAAGGAAGACCTCTTTTCGTAAGAAGACCTGATGCAAAGATGAATCTTGCCAACTTCATGAGAACACACCTTTACACAGCACTTGGTGCGCTTAAGGTTGGTAACGATATCCTTATGAAGGAAGAGAATGTAAAGGCTGACTTCTTCTTCGGCCAGGGCGGATTCTTCAAGATCAGAGGCGTTGGTGACAGAGTAATGGCAGCAGCCCTCGATACACCCATTAAGCTTATGGAGACAGCAGGAGAAGGCGGCCCTTGGGGTCAGGCAATCCTTGCAGGATTCATGCTTAATAAAGAGGATGGAGAGACTCTTGAGGCTTATCTTAATAACAAGGTATTTAAGGATGGCAAGGTTGAGACCTGCGAACCTGTTGCTGATGACGTTAAGGGCTTTGATGAGTTCATGAAGGATTACAATGCAGGTCTCGCAATCGAGAGAGCTGCTGTTGATACATTGAAGTAATGTGCCCCTCATCCGGCACTTCGTGCCACCTTCCCCCCAGAGGGGGAAGGCAAAATTATGAGCCTTCTCCCTTGGGAGAAGGTGGCGCCGTAGGCGACGGATGAGGGTAGAAAAGGAGCAAATCATGTTAGAAGAACTTAAACAGAAAGTATACGAAGCCAATATTCTGCTTCCCAAGTATGGACTTGTAACCTTCACATGGGGTAATGTCAGTGAGATCGACAGAGAATCAGGGCTTTTCGTAATTAAGCCAAGCGGCGTAGACTATGAGACCATGACTCCCGACGATATGGTTGTTATGGATCTTGATGGTAATAAGGTTGAGGGAAAGCTTAATCCCTCTTCCGACACACCTACTCACGTAGAGATTTACAAGGCATTTAAAGAAGTGGGCGGCGTTGTTCACACACATTCATCCTATGCCACAAGCTGGGCTCAGGCAGGAAGATCCATTCCCTGCTACGGCACAACCCATGCAGATTATTTTTATGGCGAGATTCCCTGCGTAAGATGTCTTACCAAGGAAGAGATAGAGGATGCCTATGAGGAGAACACAGGTCATCTTATCGTAAATGAGTTTAATGCCATGGGAAAAGACCCTGTTGCTGTTCCTGCAGTTCTTTGCAAGAACCACGGCGTATTCTCATGGGGTAAGGATGCTCATGAAGCCGTTCACAATGCAGTAGTTACAGAAGAGGTTGCCAAGATGGCATACAGATGCGAGGTTATCAATCCCAGAGTAATGCCCGCACCTCAGGAGCTCCAGGATAAGCACTACTACAGAAAACACGGCGCCAATGCTTATTATGGACAGCTTAAGTAATCACTTAGCCCGGTTTTTTCGGGCTTAGTGTACTACTTAGTTCTGGCGAGGGCTTTAGCCCGAGAGCAGAACTTCCTTATTAACAATTATTTGATAAAACACCGCAAAAAATACGATAGACGCATATTTCTAAGTGTGCTAAATTTTATGTGAAGATTTT
The DNA here is from genome assembly GCF_000424285.1 of Butyrivibrio sp. MB2005. Lineage (GTDB taxonomy): Bacteria > Bacillota > Clostridia > Lachnospirales > Lachnospiraceae > Butyrivibrio. Next base: position 59,473 of record NZ_AUJP01000008.1, read on the forward strand.
TCGCGCTATTAAAGCAAAGGAAGTGGAGGAATTATGACAAATAAAGAATTGCAGAAAATTGCAAACGAAGTCCGCAAGGGCATTGTTACGGCTGTTCATGCAGCAAAAGCAGGACATCCCGGCGGATCACTTTCAGCAGCAGATATCTATACATATCTGTATTTTGAGGAGATGAACATCGATCCCAAGGATCCTAAGGCTGAGAATCGTGATCGTTTTGTTCTTTCCAAAGGACATACAGCACCCGGCCTTTACTCAGTAATGGCTCAGCGTGGTTATTTCCCTGTTGAGGAGCTTACAACTCTTCGTAAGCTTGGATCAAGACTTCAGGGACATCCCAGCATGCAGTACCTTCCCGGACTTGATATGTCTTCAGGTTCACTTGGACAGGGCATTTCAGTAGCATGCGGTATGGCACTTTCTGCAAAGCTTGATAATAAGGATTTCAGAACTTACACACTCCTTGGTGATGGTGAGATCGAAGAGGGTCAGGTATGGGAGGCAGCTATGTTTGCAGGCTTCCGTAAGCTTGATAACCTTGTAGTTATCGTTGATAACAACGGCCTTCAGATTGACGGACCTGTTGATCAGGTTTGCTCACCTTATCCCATCGACAAGAAGTTTGAGGCATTTAACTTCCATGTAATCAATATTGATGCTCATGATTTTGATGCGATCAGAGCAGCCTTCAAGGAAGCAAGAGAGACTAAGGGTCAGCCCACAGCTATCATTGCACATTCCATAAAGGGTAAGGGTGTATCCTTCATGGAGAACCAGGTTTCATGGCACGGTGTTGCACCTAACGACGAAGAGTACGCACAGGCAATGGAAGATCTTAATAAGATTGGCGAAGCATTAGAAGCATAAAAGTGGAGGTTACAAAATGAGCGAAGTTAAGAAAATTGCTACCAGAGACAGCTATGGTAAAGAGCTTATCGAGCTGGCTAAGGTTAATGATAAGGTTGTAGTTCTCGATGCTGACCTTGCTGCAGCAACAAGAACAGGCTGGTTTAAAAAGGAGTTTCCTGAGAGACATATCGACTGCGGTATTGCAGAGTGCAACATGATGGGTATCGCTGCAGGTCTTGCAACAACAGGTAAGATTCCTTTTGTCAGCACATTTGCTATGTTTGCAACAGGACGTGCTTTCGAGCAGGTTCGTAATTCAATCGGATATCCCCATCTCAACGTTAAAATCGGCGGAACACATGCCGGTATCACAGTAGGTGAGGACGGAGCAAGCCACCAGTGTAATGAGGACCTTGCTCTTATGCGCACAATTCCCGGAATGGTAGTTATGTGCCCTGCAGATGATATCGAGGCAAGAGCTTGCGTACGCGCAGCAGCTGAGCACGAGGGCCCTGTTTACATCCGTTTTGGACGAGCAGCTTGTCCTGTAGTTAATGACAGACCTGATTACAAGTTTGAACTTGGTAAGGGAACAGTTCTCCGTGAGGGAACAGATGTATCCATCATCGCTACAGGTATCGGTGTTGGTTCTGCTCTTGAAGCAGCTGAAAAGCTTGCTGCAGACGGCATCAGCGCAGAGGTTGTAAACATCTGCACAATCAAGCCCATCGACAGAGAGCTTGTTGTAGCAACTGCAAAGAAGACAGGCAAGGTTGTTACAGTTGAAGAGCATTCCGTAATCGGCGGTCTTGGAAGTGCTGTATGTGATGTACTTTCAGAAGAGTGCCCTACAGTTGTTAAGAAGATCGGTATGCAGGATCGCTATGGTGAGTCCGGAAGTGCAGGAGATCTTGTTAAGAAGTATGGTCTCGATGGTGAGGGTGTATACAGCTCAGTTAAGGAATTCCTTAAGTAATTTATGCAATAATGATTTGACTCTCAGCCCACATATGTGATATATGTGGGCTGTATATTTTTAATCAGAGGTTATATAGATTTATGAACATTCTTGCACCATCAATTTTATCGGCAGATTTTACAATACTTGGACAGCAGATCAAGGAGACAGAGGCAGCAGGCGCAAAGTACCTTCACTTTGATGTAATGGACGGTATATTTGTTCCTTCCATATCCTTTGGACTTCCTGTTTTAAAGTCTATTCGCAAGGCATCAAATCAGGTATATGATGTACACCTTATGATAGAGGAACCCATCAGATACATTGAGGAATTTGCCAAAGCAGGAGCGGATATCATAACTTTTCATCTTGAAGCTGCATCAGACCCAAGAGAAGTAATAGAGAAAATAAAGAGCTGTGGTAAAAAGGCAGGTATTTCCATAAAGCCAAAGACACCGGTGGATGCATTAAAGCCTTATCTTGAGCACGTGGATATGGTTCTTATCATGACAGTTGAACCGGGATTTGGCGGACAGAAATACATAGATGAATGCACAGCCAAAATAACTGAAGTGAGAAAACTTATCACTGACGCAGGACTTTCAACAGATGTTGAGATAGACGGCGGCGTTACAATTGACAATGTTCATATTCCCTTAGAGGCAGGCGCCAACGTAATTGTAGCCGGCTCTGCAGTATTTAACGGTGATATAGCTGAGAATACAAAGCTTTTAATGGAAAAGCTCTCAAAGTGATATTTACGGATATATCAGGTTTTAACAAATTGGAGATTACTAACAGGAAGCGGTGGCAGAGATGCTGCCGTTTTTTATGCCATAAGGTGGCTTTTATTGACAATGGCGGCGCAAAAAGGCATACTAGAAATTGGCTAACTAGCTGTAGGTATGGATTTCTGACTATACAAAGAAGTTTTTGGCTAAAGAAAGGCAGAAGATGTACAAGAAAATTGAAAGAAATGCACCTTGCTGGTGCGGCAGCGGTAAGAAGTATAAGAGCTGCCACGAGGCCTTTGATGATAAGATCATAGGTTACGAGCGAATGGGACATATCGTCCCGAAGAGATCACTTATTAAAACAGAAAAAGATATCCTTGGAATCAAAGAGAGCGCCAAGATTAATATGGCATGTCTTGACGAAGTTGCTGACAAGATCAAGGCAGGAATGTCAACTCAGGATATTGATGACATCGTAGCAGATGTTACAAAGAAAATGGGCGGAATAGCAGCACCTCTTAATTATGAGGGCTTCCCCAAAAGTGTCTGCACATCCATTAATGACATGGTTTGCCACGGCATACCTTCCAAAGACGATATTCTTAAGGATGGCGACATTATTAATGTTGATTGTTCTACTATATTAAATGGCTACTATGCAGATTCTTCCCGAATGTTCTGCATCGGTGATGTGGATCCTGAGTGGAAGAAGCTGGTTGATGTGACCAAGGAAGCTATGGAGATAGGTATTAAAGCTGTAAAGCCCTGGACCCCTTTGGGAGATATGGGCGATGTAGTTCACCAGCATGCGCTTAAGCATGGCTATACAGTAGTTCGCGAAATCGGCGGACACGGATGCGGCAATGAATTCCACGAAGAGCCTTTTGTAAGCTTCGTAAGTAAACCAGGTACCGAGATGCTCATGGTACCCGGCATGGTATTTACGATTGAGCCTATGATCAATATGGGTACTGACAGAATCTTTGTTGATGAAGAGAATGACTGGACAGTTTACACAGAAGACGGTGCTCCGTCAGCTCAGTGGGAAGTAGAGCTTGTGGTTACAGAAGACGGCTGCGAGCTGCTTTGCTGGTAACCCTCATCCGTCAGCTTCGCTGACACCTTCTCCCTGGAAGGGAGAAGGCAAAAAACAAAAATATATATCACCTCATTTGATGCCTTCCCCCTTTAGGGGGAAGGTGGCACGAAGTGCCGGATGAGGGAGAAGGAGATATAATGCAGAACAAAGGTAAATATTATATAACAACGGCAATTGCCTATACATCAGGAAAACCTCATATCGGAAACAGCTATGAGATAGTCCTTGCAGATGCAATTGCCAGATACAAGAGAAAAGATGGTTATGATGTTCATTTCCAGACTGGTTCTGATGAGCATGGCCAGAAAATCGAGACAAGAGCTATTGAGGCAGGATTTGATAGCCCTAAGGCATTTGTAGACGATGTGGCAGGCGTTATCAAGGGCCTTTGGGATATGATGGATACTTCCTATGACCGTTTCATCCGTACAACTGACGAGGACCATGTACAGCAGGTTCAGAAGATTTTCAAGAAGTTCTATGATCAGGGCGATATCTACAAGGGTTCCTACAAGGGAATGTACTGTACAGAGTGTGAGGCATTCTATACAGAGTCTCAGCTTGTGGACGGAAAATGTCCTGAGTGCGGATCAGATGTACATCCCGCTGAAGAGGAAGCATATTTCTTCAAAATGAGTAAGTATGCACAGCAGCTTATTGATCACATCAACAGTCATCCTGAATTCATTCAACCTGTTTCTCGTAAGAACGAGATGATGAACAATTTCCTTCTTCCCGGTCTTCAGGATCTTTGCGTATCAAGAACCTCATTTAAGTGGGGAATTCCTGTAACCTTTGATGAGAAGCATGTTGTTTATGTATGGCTTGATGCACTTTCAAACTATATAACAGGTATCGGTTTTGATGTAGATAACAGCAGTGAGTCCTACAAAAAGTGGTGGCCTGCGGACCTTCACCTTATCGGTAAGGATATTATCAGATTCCATACAATCTATTGGCCTATTTTCCTTCTTGCTCTTGGCGAGCCTCTTCCGAAGCAGATTTTCGGACATCCCTGGCTCCTTCAGGGCGGCGAGAAGATGAGTAAGTCCAAGGGCAACGTTATCTATGCTGATGACCTTGTAAGTATCTTTGATGTAGATCCTGTTAAGTATTTCGTGCTTCACGAGATGCCTTATGATAATGATGGTGTTATTTCCTGGGAACTCATGGTTGAAAGATACAACTCTGACCTTGCTAATACCCTCGGTAACCTTGTAAACCGTACAATTGCTATGTCCAACAAGTACTTTGGTGGCGTAGTAGCCGATAAGGGCGTTGAAGGCGGCGTAGATGCAGATCTCAAGGCTGTTTGCACAGGTGCTTATGAAAAGGTTGAGAAAAAGATGGATGAGCTTCGCGTAGCTGATGCTCTTACCGAGATTTTCACAGTATTTAAGCGCTGCAACAAATATATTGATGAGACTGAGCCTTGGAACCTGGCAAAGGACGAGGCACAGTCAGACAGACTTGCAACAGTTCTTTACAACCTTGTAGAAGGTATCACAATCGGTACAAGCCTTCTTGAACCCTTCATGCCCAGAACTGCTGAGAAGATCTTTAACATGCTCAATACAAAGAGCCGTGATTTTGATACCCTCTCTGAGTTTGGTAAATATGTAAGCGGCACAAAGGTGACAGATGCACCTGAGCAGTGCTTTGCAAGAAAGGATCTCAACGAGGTTCTTGCAGAAGCAGCAAAGATCACAGAGAAGCAGAAGGCAGATTATATCGAGTCTCAGAAGAAAGCAAAAGAAAACCTCACAAAGGCTGGAATGCTCAGAGAAGCAAACGCTATCGTAATCTGCGGCGCTGACAGCGCAGCAGAGGAAGGCGCTTCCGAAGGTATCGATATTCCCGCAAAGGATGAGATCACTTTTGATGATTTCATGAAGCTTCAGTTCCAGGTTGGTGAGATCATCGCATGTGAAGCAGTTCCGAAGTCCAAAAAGCTTCTTTGCTCACAGGTTAAGATCGGAAGTCAGGTTAAGCAGATTGTATCAGGAATCCGCAAATACTATACTCCCGAGGAGATGGTTGGTAAGAAGGTAATGGTTCTTGTAAACCTCAAACCCGCTATGCTTGCAGGCGTTAAATCAGAGGGAATGCTTCTTTGCGCAGAGGATGCAGAAGGCAATCTTGCACTTATGACTCCCGAGAAGGCAATGCCTTCGGGTGCTGAGATAGCATAAATAATTATTTTGTGACATAATTTACGAATTTTTAAGAATGCACATTACGAAATTGTGGTAAAATAGTATTTAGAAAAACTGTCAAAAAAGTGGATGGTATTGAAAATTTTGGCATTACTATTAAGGGGGTTATTATGGCACGAAAAGAGGAGCTTACCTACAAATCAAGAGACCGTGAAACCACGATTCATGCAATAAGATGGATTCCTGAGGAGAAGCCAATTGCAATATTGCAGATAATTCATGGTATGCAGGAGTTTATAGACCGCTACGATGAATTTGCAAGATATATGGCGGATAATGGCATTCTGGTAATCGGTAATGATCATCTTGGACATGGCGGATCTGTTTCAGAGAGAGTTCCTTACGGATATTTTTGTAAGAATGATCCTGCCACAGTGCTTCTTAGAGATGCACACAGACTTAAGAAGATGACTCAGGAAGAGTATCCCGGCATCCCGGTAATCCTTATGGGACATAGCTTTGGATCTTTTATTGCCAGAGAGTATCTTACAAGATACGGCACAGGTATTCAGGGCGCCATCATTCAGGGAACAGGCTATATGTCTATAGGTACCATCAAAGCCGGCAAGGGAATGGCTGCTTTCATTGGCGCTATGCTTGGTGAAAAGCACAGATCAGGATTCCTTAACAACACAGCATTTAAGGGATACCTCAGCCGTATATCCAGTCCCAAGACCAAGTTTGACTGGCTCTCACACAATGAAGAGAGTATCAATAAATACATAAATGATCCCAGAGATAATTTTGTATTCACAGTTAATGGCTTTGAGACACTGTTTGAGCTTCTTTCAAGAGTTCAGGATACAGGTAAGATGGAAGATATTCCCAAGAAGCTTCCTATCCTTCTCACAGCAGGAAAAGAAGATCCCGTTGGTGAGTATGGTTCCGGTGTTGAGCAGCTTTACAAGGTATGGACAGAGCAGATAGGCCTTACCAATGTCGAACTTAAACTCTACGACGGAATGAGACATGAGCTTCAGCAGGAAATCGGCAGAGAGACAGTATTTGCTGATCAGCTTGCATGGATCAAGAAGACCATCGGATAAAAATATTTAATGATTTATATGCCTGAGCATGATATTATGTATTGTGCTCAGGCATTTTTAGTAGTTTCTTGATATAGGAGTTATTTATAATGGGAAAATTATTTGACTTAGACAGTCCTTTTATGAGGGCACTTAACAAAATCGCAGATCTTATGCTGCTCAATCTTGTCGTATTATTCTTTTTAGTTGTTCCTTTTACAGGCGGCGCTGCTCTTACAGGAATGCACTATGTGCTCCTTAAAATGGTAAGAGATGAAGAGAGCTACATTATAAAGGGCTTCTGGAAATCCTTTAAGCTTAACTTTAAGCAGGCCACTGTTTTGTGGATCATCGTTTTAGTTGTAGGCGCTATTATCGGTGTGGACTTTGCATGGATATATTACAACGCTGATAAGGTTCCGGCTGCTTATACCTATATAATGTTTGGTGTCAGCATCCTGCTTTACATGGTTTCACTTTACATATTCCCACTGCAGTCAAGATTCGATAATCCAATCAAGCGCACTCTGAAGAATTCAGTGATGTTTGCCATACTTGGTCTTCCGAGAACAGTTGGAATGACACTTGTTTCACTTATTCCTATTGTGCTGCTTTACTTTTTTGATATGCAGATCCTTCCTATTCTCATCCTTTTTGGAGTAACAGGACCTTCATTTCTTATGGCGCTTATGTACAACGGACTTTTCAAGAGATTTGAGCCCAAGGTAGAAGAGGAAGAGACCAAAGAGCCCGTGAATGACGAAGATGACGAAGAACTTCAGGCAGCAATCAAGCGCATGCAGGAAGCAAGAGACAGGAAATAAAAGCCAATAATTCAAGCAGGATTTAAGGTGATTTGTCACATTGTACATAAGATTTTAATATCTTTGTGCAAAAATTCCTAACCAATTTATAAAAAAATTATTAAATGGCAATTCTTACAACGAATGGTCAAATCTTTGTATAATTGTTGCATAGCCAAAGCATAGTGCTTTGGCTATACTTTTATTTGTCAGGAGCGGAAAGCTCTTTTTTTGAGAAATAGGAGGGAAACTAAAAATGGCAAGTTTAACACTTGAAAATGTATGCAAAGTTTATCCTAACGGTTTCGAAGCTGTTAAGAATTTCAATCTTGATATCCAGGATAAGGAGTTCATCATCTTCGTAGGACCTTCAGGATGTGGTAAGTCAACAACACTTCGTATGATCGCAGGTCTTGAGGACATCTCTTCCGGTACACTTAAAATTGGTGACCGTGTAGTTAACGATGTAGAGCCTAAGGACAGAGATATCGCAATGGTATTCCAGAACTACGCTCTTTATCCTCACATGACAGTTTATGATAACATGGCATTTGGTCTTAAGCTTCGTAAAGTTCCGAAGCAGGAGATCGATAAGATGGTTAAGGATGCAGCTAAGATCCTCGACCTTACAAACCTTCTTGATCGTAAGCCTAAGGCTCTTTCAGGTGGACAGAGACAGCGTGTTGCTATGGGACGTGCTATCGTTCGTAATCCTAAGGTATTCCTTATGGATGAGCCTCTTTCCAACCTCGATGCTAAGCTCCGTGTTCAGATGAGAACAGAGATCGCTAAGCTTCACCAGAGACTTGGTACCACAATCATCTACGTTACACACGATCAGACCGAGGCTATGACACTTGGTACAAGAATCGTTGTTATGAAGGACGGTGTTGTTCAGCAGGTAGATACACCTCAGAACCTCTATGATAAGCCTTGCAACCTCTTCGTTGCTGGATTCATGGGATCACCTCAGATGAACTTCCTTGATGCAGAAGTAGAAGTATCAGGCGACAAGGCTTGCCTCAAGATCGCTGGCCAGTCAATCGAGCTTCCTCCGGCAAAGGCTAAGAAGGTTATCGATGGTGGTTACGCTGGAAAGACTGTAACATTCGGTATCCGTCCTGAGGATGTTGATGATTCTGAGATGGTTGTTAGCACATCTAAGGCTGTATTCGAGTCAACAATCAACGTATACGAGCTTCTTGGTGCAGAAGTTTATCTGTACTTTGATCTTGCAGGCTTCCCTGTAACAGCTAGAGTTGATTCTCGTACAACAGCTAGACCTGGCGATAAGGTTAAGTTTGCTTTCGACGTTGAGAAGATTCACGTATTCGACAAAGAGACAGAGAAGGTTATTACCAACTAATCGATACGCATGATATGCAAGAATAATAAGCTGTGCTTTACGTAAATTCGTAAGGCACAGCTTTTTTTCTATATACAACGTGCTAAAATTATTTTAGAATTAATTATATAAAATTCACGGAGGCAGAGATATCATGATTTCAGCTCAGATTGTACAGACCAGTATTGACGAATTATCAGCAATAACCAGAGTTCAGCTAAGCGTCCTGGACTTAAAGGGTAAAATTGTTGCTGCTACAGCTGAGGCGCCTTCATTTGACAGCGCTTTTATCTCGGATTTTGCAAGTTCTGCCGTTGATTCCCAGGTTATAGGCGGAGTTCATCTCCTTAAGATTTTTGATGAGGGCGAGCTTCTATATATCCTTATCGCGTCAGGTCAGGGCGAAGATGCTTACATGGTAGGAAAAATCTGCGTAAGCCAGCTTCAGAACCTTATAATCGCCTATAAGGAAAAATACGACAGAAACAACTTTTTCCAGAATCTTCTTCTGGACAATCTCCTTCTTATCGATATCTACAACCGTGCAAAGAAGCTCAGAATCGATGTAAATGTGCCAAGAGTGATCATTCTGGTTGAGACAAGAGCAGAGAGAGACAGCGGCGCAGCAGAGCTTTTGTCCAGCATGTTCACATCTCAGGCAGGAGATTATGTAACAGCCGTTGATGAAAACAGCGTTATCCTTGTAAAATCTGTAAAAGCAGGTGAGAGCTACGAGGATATTGATGATATAGCGAATACTATTGTAGACATGATGAATACCGAGGCCATGCTTGATGTTCGCGTATCCTACGGCACAATAGTTGGGGAGATCAAGGACCTCAGTAAATCCTATAAAGAAGCTAAGATGGCTCTTGATGTAGGAAAAATCTTCTACGCTGAGAGACATGTGACAGCTTATAACACCCTTGGAATAGGCAGACTTATTTATCAGCTTCCTATTAACCTCTGCAGGATTTTCATCGACGAGATATTCGGTGACAGGGAGATTCCTGAGAATCTTGACGAAGAGACATTGAACACCGTCAACAAGTTCTTTGAGAACAACCTTAACGTATCAGAGACTTCAAGACAGCTCTTTGTACACAGAAATACTCTTGTTTACAGAATTGAGAAGCTGCAGAAGGCAACAGGCCTCGATGTAAGAACCTTTGATGAAGCTCTTACCTTTAAGATCGCAATGATGGTTCTAAACTACATGAGATATGTAGATAAAAGTGATTTCTAAGATTAGCATATGACTTTATAAAAAATTCGCCAGGTAGCAACCTTTAGCTATCTGGCGTTTTAAATTCCTTCAAAATCAAAGGCAGGTATAAAACTCTCTGAATCCGTGCCGCTTCCCTGGAAAAATCCATTTTCTATTCCAAGATCTATGCAGTAATCAATAAGCTTATCATAATCTTCCTCATTTACGCCGGAAAGAAGCTCCGGGAATTCAGACAGATCGCCGTGGGGCGTAAACTGATTCATGATACTTAGATATATCCTGTCCGAGAACGTGGATAAAAGCTCTCTTACCACATTCATGGAATCCTGAAGCTGTCCGGGAAGCATCAGATGACGTACAATGACTCCGGATTTCATAAGAGGACCACAGTAATCATCTTCGCTGTTTTCCATAAGATCATTATAGGCAAAAGCTCCCAAACCTTCGTTAAATAATGGTTCTCCAACCTGCCTGAGCATCTCGGATATTGCAGCCATGGAGACCTTAAAATACGAAGGAGCATGACTGTATCTTATAGCCAGTTCGTCGGAGTAATACTTGCAATCCGGCAGATAGATATCAATTAGGCCCTCGAGAGCCTTTATGGTCTCTACATTTTCATAGGCGCTTGTGTTATAGACAATAGGAATGGACAGCCCTTGCGATTTTGCTTTTTCCAGCGCGGGTATTATAAGAGGCACAAAATGCGTGGGTGTCACGAGATTTATATTGGAAGCCTTTTTATCCTGAAGCTCTAAGAAAATCTCAGCTAAGCGGTCTGTGGAAATCTCCTTTGAAACGCCGCCTGATGCAATCTCGCTGTTTTGACAAAAGACACATCGCATGTTGCAACCTGAGAAAAATACTGTACCTGACCCGTTCGTGCCTGAAATGCAGGGCTCTTCCCACATATGAAGGTAGGCCCTTGCTGCAGTAAGGACGCCGCCCTGGCCGCAGTAGCCCTTTATGCCGGCAGTTCTGTTTACACCGCATTTTCTTGGACATAGTATGCAGTTTTCAAGTGAGAGAATATCTGACATTAAGAGATGTACCTCAGAAATTTGTGAAAATGATCAGAGATCGGAGCTTTCAGATTCTTCTAAAGCCATAGCAGCCTTTTTGGCTTCTTTCTCAGCTTTGTTTCTTTTCCTGAGCTCAGTGAAAAATTCCTTAAGGATAGCACTGCAATCTTCCTCGAGGACGCCCTTTGTGATCTCAACCTGGTGGTTAAACTCCGGGTTATCAAGAATATTAATGACAGTTCCGCCTGAGCCTGCCTTGGGACTCAATGCGCCCATAACAACTCTGGGGATTCGGGACTGAACAATTGCGCCTGCGCACATCTGACAGGGTTCTAATGTAACATATAGGGTACAGTCCTCAAGTCTCCAGTCCCCCATTTTCCTGCAAGCCTTTTTTATGGCTGTTATCTCAGCGTGACAAAGTACGGATTTATCGGTGTTTCGCCTGTTGTAGCCGCGGCCTATGATCTTACCTTCATAGACGATGACGCAGCCGATTGGCACTTCACCAAGTTCTATAGCCTTTCTTGCCTGGGCAAGGGCAGCTTTCATGTACTTTTTATCAAGCTTTTCTCTGAGAAGTTCATCAGAGAGGTTCTTATCAGCCATAAAGAATTGCTCCTGTAACATACCCGGATTCAACATAAATAATTGACAATCGGGTAAGGTTTGCGTATTATTTAAAAATGACGGTCTTGTAATGGGTGCATGCATCCGTGCGGATTTGGGTCTTATGCAATGAGAACCCACGAACCGTGTCAGGTCGGGAACGAAGCAGCACTAAGAGGAATTTCTCATGTGTTGTAAGGTAGCCTGGGTTCGCCGCATGCATCCTTTACAGGATCGTCAAATTTTATTTGACGATCCTGTAAAGGTTTACCTCTCTACGTCTGTCATGTCGACGCCACTCATCTGATCGAGAAGCTTCATCTTTGTATCATAGAGTCTCTTGGAGAGATCTACATGCACTGAGTGAGGATTGAAAAGACGTCTTGTGGCATCCCATAAAGTTTCCTGCTCTTCGAGGCAGTACTTACGAATATCCATTGTTTTGGGAGATTCATATACACATTCACCATTTTTGAAAATAGGAACCATGATCTCGCGAAGAGTAAATGAACCTGCGGGAAGAAGTGTCTTTTTCCAGGGCTCAAGGGGATCGAAGAGGAGAAGCTGCTTATCCTCGGTAAATGTCTCGTGCTCAAGACAGATGAGGTCAGCCTTAACCTTGCCGTTTGCCTTCTCATAAACTCTGTAGATCTTCTTGTTTCCGGGATTTGTGATCTTCTCGGAATTCTCTGAAAGCTTGATCTTGGGCTCAAAACTGCCATCTTCACCCATAACTGCAGCAAGCTTATAAACGCCGCCAAATGACGGATTATCCTTAGCTGTGATAAGGTGAGTACCTACGCCCCAGGATGTGATTGCTGCGCCCTGAGTCTTAAGTGAAGTGATAAGATACTCATCAAGGTCATTGGATGCAGAGATAACAGCATCAGGGAAGCCTGCTTCATCCAGCATTTTTCTTGCTTCCTTTGAAAGATAAGCAAGGTCTCCGCTGTCGAGACGGATTCCGTAGAAGCTAAGGTCGATTCCCTCTTCCTTCATCTCCTTAAATACTCTGATAGCATTGGGTACACCTGATTTTAATGTGTCATAGGTGTCAACAAGAAGGATACATGCTGAAGGATAAAGCTTTGCATAAGTCTTAAATGCTGTGTACTCATCAGGGAAACTCATGATCCAGCTGTGAGCGTGTGTTCCTTTAACCGGAACATCAAAAAGCTGACCGCAAAGAACGTTACTTGTTCCAACGCATCCGCCGATAACTGCAGCTCTTGCGCCATAGGTACCTGCATCGGGACCCTGTGCGCGTCTTAAACCAAATTCCATTATTCCGTCGCCCTGTGCAGCATAGCAGATACGTGCTGACTTTGTGGCGATAAGTGACTGGTGATTTATTATATTAAGGATAGCGGTCTCAATAAGCTGAGCTTCCATGATGGGAGCTATAACCTTTACAAGGGGCTCTCTGGGGAAAATGATTGTTCCCTCGGGAATTGAATAAATATCTCCGCTGAATTTGAAATCTCTTAAGTAGTCCAGGAAATCTTCATCAAAGATACCAACACTTCTAAGATATTCGATATCCTCATCATCGAAGTGAAGTTCCTTAATATATTTGATAAGCTGCTCTAAACCGGCCATGATTGAATAGCCGCCGCCAAAGGGATTGTTTCTGAAAAAAGCATCGAAGATAACAGTCTCGTTCTGAGACTTGTTCTTGAAGTAGCCCTGCATCATTGTGAGTTCGTACAGGTCAGTGAGTAGAGTCAGATTCTGTCTGTCCATAATTACCCCCGTTTGCGAAATGCATCTTAAGATTTTGATGTGATATTCGCAAATCCTTTTTTAATTTGATTTTCGGATAAAATATCCAAATACAATAATACTACCAGAATGCATTAACTGTCATTGTTTTTTCATTGTAGTTATATTAAAATTAATAGGCTTTTGATATAATGTCAGATAGTGGTTTAGTCTGATTAATCATGAGGTTTTGATATGGGAGAATACGATAACTTACTAAATACCGGTAATGAGATAGTTAAAGAGGTCAATAAGGCTATAAGTACCGGAGATTATAGCAGTCTTGGGGATACGATCAGAGTCCAGGTTCAGGACGCAGTCAAGAAGGCAACAGAGAATCAGGGCCAGAACTTCCAGGGCAGAGCTTCTGCTCCGAGGACAGTTACATATTCAAGCGGAAAAGTAGTTCCAATGCGTGGACGTGTTTTCAGTACACCGTTCTTTTCATCAATGGCTTCAAAGTCCAAGGGCATAGGTAAGATAATTGCCGGTTCCATAGGCTCATTTTTCTTTGGAACATGGGGGCTTCTGTTCATGCTTGGAGCGCTGCTGAACGTTGAGAGCACTTTTATTCCTTTTTTGGTATTCGCTCTTCTTACAGCTCTTAATGTTTTTCTTATTTCCAGAGGTGTTAAGGATAATAAGCTTGCCAAGGCATATAAAAAATACGGTAACATCCTTGGTAATTCAGAGTATTTTGCAGTACGAGATCTTGCGGTTGCAGCAGGAGAGATGTCAGATTCAGTTCTTAAGAATATAAAGAACATGATGAAAAAAGGCTTCCTTCCTCAGGCCCGTCTCGACAGCGCTGAGACCACTGTAATGCTTACACAGAGAGCTTATGACAGATATCTCAATGCTGAGGTGGACAGACAGGAGAGAGAACGCAGACAGAGACAGGAAGAGATGCAGGGTTCACTTCAGAGGAATCAGACAGAGCAGCCTGCAGATGGCGGACTTTCCGGAATCATGAAGGAAGGTAACGATTACCTTAATCAGATCAGGAAAATAAATGAAGCAATACCCGGCGATGAGATGAGTTCTAAGCTCTATCAGCTTGAAAATATTATGAGCAGGATTTTCTCACAGGTTGAGAAACAGCCTGAGTGCGCAGATGATCTCAGGAAATTCATGAATTATTATCTGCCCACCACAACAAAGCTTCTAAACGCATACGTTGATCTTGATAAGCAGCCTGAGGTTGGTAACAACATAGCTCAGACAAAGCGAGAGATTGAGGATGCGATAGATGTTATAAACAGTGCTTTTGAGAATTTGCTGGATAGTCTTTTCCAGGATATGGCATGGGATATTTCATCAGACATATCTGTTATGAAGACAATGATGGCACAGGATGGTCTTACAGAGGACGGTCTTAGAAGCGCTTTGCAGAATTCCGGATCAGAGACTCCGGTAGCGCAGACAGCTACAGCAGCTCAGGCAGCTCCTATGGCAGCAGCCCAGGCAGCACCTGCATCAACCATGCAGATGGAGACAGCCATGGCTCAGGCTGCACAGACAGCGCAGGCAGTAGCACCTGCAGCACAGGAACAGACAAAAGTAGAATTAAAATTCTAAGGGGAGCTGGGGACCGTTCGAAGTTGCGAAGCAGCGAGTTACGGACCCCGTATCCGAACGGATTCGGTCAGAAAAAAATATTGTTTATGGAGGAGGATTTATAAATGGCAGACGAATTCAAAGAGTTTGAGAACTCGGCACCGACATTATCATTTGGGGCAGCAGCAGAGGAGCCCGCACCGGCACCGGCCGCAGCAGAGGCACAGGCAGCACCTGTATCACCTATTGAGGCTATGGCAAAAGAAGCTAACCTCAGTGAAGAAGAGATGAAGCAGGTAGATGCTTTTGTAGATCAGATCGATCTTAAGAATTCTCAGGCTGTAATGAACTACGGCGCAGGTACTCAGAAGAAGATGGCAGATTTCTCAGAGAAGGCCATCGACAATGTTCGCACAAAGGACATGGGACAGGTAGGTGACATGATCGCCGGTCTTGTTACTGAGCTTAAGAACTTTGATGTTGAAGAGGATGAGAAGGGAATCATCGCTCTTTTCAAAAAGGGATCAAACAAGCTCAACGTTATGAAGGCAAAATATGCCAAGGTTGAGACAAACGTTGAGACCATCAGCCGCGAGCTTGAGCGTCATGAGCAGCAGCTCATGAAGGACGTTGCGGTTCTCGATAATATGTATGATCTGAATCTCAACTATTACAAAGAGCTTTCAATGTACATCATTGCAGGTAAGAAGAAGCTTGAGCAGGTTCGAGCTACTGATCTTGTTGAAGCTCAGAAGAAGGCAGAGCAGTCAGGACTTCCTGAAGATGCTCAGGCAGCAAGAGATCTTGCATCTCTTTGCGACAGATTTGAGAAGAAGATCTATGACCTTGAGCTTACACGTACAATCGCTATGCAGACAGGTCCTCAGATCCGTATGGTACAGAGCGCTGACACCACAATGGCTGAGAAGATCCAGTCCACACTTGTTAACACTATTCCGCTTTGGAAGAACCAGATGGTTATCGCTATCGGTATCGAGCACTCAGCACAGGCTGCTAAGGCAGAGCGTGAAGTTAACAACATGACAAACGAGCTTCTTAGAAAGAATGCCGATGCTCTTAAGGTTGCATCTATTGAGGCAGCTAAGGAATCTGAGAGAGGTATCGTAGATATCGAGACCCTTAAGCACACCAATGAGACTCTCATCACTACTCTTGATGAAGTTATGAAGATTCAGACAGAGGGTAAGGAGAAGCGTAAGGCAGCAGAAGCTGAGCTTACTCAGATCGAAGGACAGCTTCGTGAAAAGCTTCTTCAGGCATCAAAGAACTGACATAATAAGGCGCAAAGCGCATAATTTTAGGCAATATTAGGAAGGTATTTTACAATGGAACAGAAAATGAAGGAAGAAGTCCTTGCCGGTTTTGGTAAGGTATTCGGGGAGACAGAAGGCGTTAAGGCTTATTTTGCACCCGGAAGAGTTAATCTTATCGGAGAGCATACCGATTATAACGGAGGCCACGTTTTTCCCTGTGCTCTTACCATAGGAACATATGGAGCAGCAGCTAAGAGAAATGACAGAAAAATGCGTTTCTTTTCCATGAACTTTGATAACTCTAAGGTGATCGAAGGTTCACTGGATGATATTGATAGCTCCAGAAATGCCGGATGGACAGCATATCCTGCAGGTGTTGTATGGGCTTTTGAGCAGAGAGGCTTTAAACTTGATACAGGTTTCGACCTTTGCATCTATGGAAATATTCCTAACGGATCAGGGCTTTCATCATCTGCATCTCTTGAGGTTCTCACAGGATTTATCTTAAGAGATCTGTATGGTTTTGATGTTACTAATCAGGACCTTGCTCTTATAGGACAGTATTCCGAGAACAACTTCAACGGTTGCAACTGTGGTATTATGGATCAGTTTGCCGTAGCCATGGGAAAAGAGGACAATGCTATTTTCCTTGATACAGCTGATCTTTCATTTGAATATGCACCCATAAGTCTTAAGGGAGCCAAGATCGTAATAGCTAATACCAATAAGAAGCATAAGCTCACTGATTCTCAGTACAATGCTAGAAGAAGCGCCTGCGAGAAGGCACTTTCAGAGCTTCAGACAGTATGCGATATAAAGGGACTGGGAGATCTTTCACCTGAGGAATTTGAGGCACATAAGGATGCTATCAAGGATGATGATCGCAGGATCAAGGCTAAGCATGCGGTATATGAGAACCAGCGCACTATTGATGCTGTAGCAGCTCTTAAGGCAGGAGATCTTACAAAATTCGGTCAGCTTATGAATGCATCTCACGTATCACTTCGTGATGACTATGATGTTACAGGCATTGAGCTTGATACCCTTGCTGAGGAAGCATGGAAGATTCCCGGTGTCATCGGTTCACGTATGACAGGCGGCGGATTTGGCGGCTGCACAGTTTCTATTGTTAAGGACGAAGCAGTTGAAGAATTCAAAGAGAAGGTTGGAAAAGCGTATCTTGATAAGATCGGCTATGAAGCTGCCTTCTACACTGTAGAAATCGGTGATGGCCCGACAATACTCTAAAAAGAAACTCCTTACAGAGATTCTGTAAGGAGTCTTTTAATTTGGTCTTTGCTAAGAGAACGAAGCTCCTCTGCCACAGGTAAAAGAGCGGAGATTTTTTCTTTTTTCTCTGAGTCTGACAACTCAAGTTTGTTTTGATAGAGATCGGTAAGAAGCTTATATGTGCCGGTTACATCGGTTCCGGTGTCCGTTGCGAATTCAAGAACAGTAGTTGCTTCTTTATATAATTTTGCATCATACAGGAGCTTGCCCCATTTTTGCAGGTTTGTTACAAGGGTTGTGTAATTCTGATCGTATCTCGTCAGCTCTGTAATATTTGGAGCTCCGTATTCAAGTTTAAGGTCCGTATTGGTAAAGCCTGTAAGATTAACGACCTTTTGATCTGCTAGGGATTTGATGACCTTCTCGCAGTACCTGGATTCATCATCATCAAGCGCTCCGAAGGGAAGAGCTTCTATAGGAATCTTTATATAATTAAGATTATCAAGGGGTTTTCTTCTTGTGAAATTCGCTTTACGCTCCTTTTCCCAGAAGTCAGCTTCCTTGGATTCTATCTTATAACTGGTTCTTCTGATGGCAATCTGCGTGATCAGAACCAGCAGTATAAAGCTTGTAAAAAAAGGCATCTTCATATATAATATCCTTTCAGAAAATGAGGAGATAAATTATGTTAAAGTTTTTTAATTCCGGTAAAAATAAAAAGCTTATTTCAGCAATTATTATTATCGTACTTATCCTTGCACTCGTTATTCCTCTTGCAAGTAGTGCGCTTTCATTCTGATAATAGCACATACCGGATAGAGGCGAAATGGAGAAGTTATGAAAAAATTTATTTATGGCTTTGTAATGGTGTTAGCTTTTGCTCTTTTTGTTCCAACGGGAAGTGCAAAGGCTTCTTCTGATACAATCGCAAATGGAATCTTCATAGGTGATGTTGATGTATCCGGAATGACCAAAGAAGAGGCCACTGCTGCAGTAAATTCCTACATCGAAGAGATTGGGCAGAAAAATATCACTCTGAAGGGTAAGGATGAGACCCAGAGAGTGACAGTTCAGGCAAGTGCCTTTGGGATTGGTTTTGCGAACCCTGAGGTTGTGGATGAAGCTTACGGCCTTGGAAAAGAAGGTAATATCATTCAGCGCTATAAGGCCATGAAGGATATTCAGAATAACGGTCATCGCTATGATATCCAGTACTCTTTTAATGATGATGCTATTTATCAGATTCTTGATGTTGACTGTGCATCTTTCAATGTATCCAAGGTAAATTACACACTGACCAAGACTGATTCGGGATTTGTGGTATCAGATGGACAGGTTGGATATATCCTTGATGAGAAGAGCTCACTTGCAAATATTAAAAATTATATTCAGAACGAGTGGAATCACGAGGATGGCGAGATAGATATAGCAATCGAAGAGGATGCTCCTCTTGGAAGCTATGAGGCACTTAGCAAAGTCGGTGATGTACTTGGCACATATACTACAAGCTACAAATCATCCGGCTCAGCAAGAAGCGCTAACGTGGCAAACGGATGCTCACTTATTAATGGAAAGACTATATATCCCGGTGAGGAATTCTCTGTACTTGATACGATCACACCTTTTACAGAGGCAAATGGATATTTTCCTGCAGGCTCATATCTTAACGGCCTTGTTGTAGAGAGTGTAGGCGGCGGAATCTGCCAGGTATCGACCACACTTTATAACGCAGTTCTGAAGGCAGAGCTTGAAGTTACTGAGAGACATAATCATTCTATGATCATCAATTATGTTGACCCTTCAATGGACGCTGCTATTGCGGAGTCAGGCGGTAAGAACTTTAAGTTTGTTAACAGCTCGGAATATCCTATTTATATAGAAGGAAGTACTACTTCAGACAAGCATATTACATTTACCATATACGGCGTTGAAACAAGACCTTCTTCACACAAGGTTGAGTATAAGAGCGAAGTCCTTGAGACAATACCTGCAGGCGCTGATCAGATTGTTGCGGATGCAAGTCAGCCCATCGGGTCCATTTCTTCACAGGCAGCTCATATAGGTTATAAGGCTCAGCTTTGGAAGATCACTTATGAAGATGGCGTGGAGACAGGAAGAGAAGTTATCAACACCAGTAATTATAAGATGGTTCCCAAGATCGTTACAGTTGGAACAGCTACCGGTGATCCTACTGCAGCAGCGCAGATTGCTACAGCCATTGCTACAGGCGATATAAATCAGGTTAATGCAGTAGCAGGTGCCATTGCAGCAGTTCAGGCAGCGCAGGCAACAGAAGGTGCTGATGTAGAGGCAGCTCAGGCAGCAGCTGCGGCAGCAGCGGCAGGAGCAGAAGCACAGCTTGCGGCTCAGCAGGCAGCAGCGGCAGCAGGTGAGACTCCTGCAGAAGCTCCGGCGGAAGCACCTGCAGAGGCACCCGCAGAAGCGGATCCGGAAGCAGTAACGACAGAGGTTCCTGTAGAGACACCGGAAGGCTGATGGAGATAAGGAATGAGAATAGGTAAGGCTACAGAAAGCATACTTAACAGATCCGTATTAAAGCTTATAAGAGATAAAAATAAGAAAAGCGCAGTTTCAAACTGCGCTTATTCTATAGATGGCGAAGAAATCCTGGCAAGTGCCATCAGTACCATTACGGCACCTGTCCAAAATGTTGGATACTATGCTGTATATAATGCAATAAATAACCTTTATGCAGACGGTATCACTCCTCAAATGACCATGATCAATATTATGCTGCCGGCAGAAGCAGAGGAGAGTGAGCTTAAGCAGATATCAAGGGATTGCAAAAGGGCGGCTGATGAACTTGGCATTTCAATAAGAGGAGGTCACACAGAGGTTACGGATGCCCTCACAAGGCCACTTGTAACTGCGGTTGTATCAGGTAGTAGCAGAGATACTGCTTCTGCGCAGAAGCATCCTGTGAAGGCCAAGGCCGGTGATGCCATCATCATGACAAAATGTGCAGGCATTGAGGGCAGTGCGATTCTTGCAGATGAGTGCCATGACAGACTTAAAGAGAGACTTCCTGAATATATTATTTCAGAGACATCAGGTCTTAAGAAATATATTTCAGTTAAGGAAGAAGCACTTATAGCAAGGGACCTTAAGGCTTCATTTATACATGATGTATCATCAGGCGGAATTTTTGCAGCTCTTTGGGAGCTTGGAACTAAGGCTGGATGCGGTTTTCAGGTGAATCTAAAAGAGATTCCCATGAGACAGGAGATAATTGAAGTCACCAACTGCCTTATGGTCAATCCCTACGAGCTTTCTTCCAACGGATCTCTTCTTTTCATAACGGATGAAGAAGAAATCGCCATGAGAAGGCTTGAGGATGTGGGAATTCCTGCAGCAATAATAGGAAGAGTCTGTGAAGGGAATGATCGCCTTATCATAAACGATGGTGAGAAGCGTTTTTTGGATAAACCTGCCGCGGATGAGCTACTTAGAGTAGATGAATTGCGAAGAATTTAATATGCGGATACCATTGAAAGTCGGGGAGGTATGCTATACATCCGCTTTATGGTAAAATAGGAAACGTATGGGCTGTGCGCATGATATTCACTTTGTGTATTTTTCACACAGTCGTCGCCGGATGTTGCAAAGGCTCACCGGCGCAGAACTTTTGCAGGGGAGGCAATTATGATTAACAGAGATGAATTACTTAGAACAATTGAGAAGAACAGCCGTATTGGCATAGATGAACTGGCGGTTATATTAGACGCAGAAGAGGTAGAGGTCGCCAATGAGCTTAAGAGTCTTGAGGAAGAGGGCGTAATCTGCGGATATCATACAATGATTGACTGGTCCAAGACATCCATAGATAAAGTTATGGCACTTATTGAGGTAAAGGTTACTCCCCAGCGAGGAATCGGTTTTGATTCCATTGCAGAGAGAATTTATAAATATCCTGAGGTAACCAGCGTATATCTGCTTTCAGGTGGTTTTGACCTTATGGTTATATTAGAGGGTAAGACCCTTAAGGAGGTTGCAGGCTTTGTTACTAATAAGCTTTCACCTCTTGATACTGTACTTAGCTGTTCCACACACTTCATTTTGCAGAAGTACAAGGATCACGGAACAATACTCACCAAGAAATATGAAGATACAAGGGAGAAGATTACGCCATGAGGAATCCTTTAGCAGATACAATAGTAGACATAAAGCCCTCTGGAATCCGCAAATTCTTCGACGTGGTAAAGACCATCGACGGCGCTATATCACTTGGTGTCGGCGAGCCTGATTTTGACACGCCCTGGCATATTCGAGATGAGGGTATATATTCACTTGAAAAAGGCAGAACCTTCTATACATCCAATTCAGGACTGATGGAGCTCAAGGAGGAAATCTGCAATTATCTTAAAAGAAAGCATGATCTGGACTACGATCCGTCATCTCAGGTGCTTGTAACGGTCGGAGGATCTGAAGCAATTGATCTTGCTTTCAGAGCCATGATAAATCCGGGAGATGAGGTGCTGATACCTCAGCCAAGCTACGTCTCCTATGAACCCTGTGCAATTCTTGCAGGTGCCAAGCCTGTTATTATTGAGCTTAAGGAAGAAAATGAATTCAGACTTACCGCTGATGAGATTTTGGAGCATGTGACAGACAAGACCAAGATTCTGGTTCTTCCTTTCCCCAATAACCCCACAGGTGCCATCATGGAGAGAAAAGACCTTGAGAGCATTGCAGAGGTTATAAAAGAAAAAGATCTTTTTGTTTTGTCTGATGAGATTTATTCTGAGCTCACATACACAGATAAGCATGTATCCATTACAGAGATACCTGGCATGTATGAGAGAACTATCCTGATCAACGGCTTCTCCAAAGCGTATGCCATGACAGGATGGAGACTTGGATATGCCTGCGGACCTAAGGATATCTTAGAGCAGATGACCAAGATCCATCAGTATGCCATCATGTGTGCACCTACCACCAGTCAGTATGCGGCTGTTGAAGCGTTGAAAAACGGTGATGAAGATGTTGCTATGATGCGTGAACAGTACAATCAGAGAAGACGCTATCTTTTAAATGAGTTCAGACAGATGGGGCTTCCCTGCTTTGAGCCTTTTGGAGCATTTTATATTTTCCCCAGCATCAAGCGTTTTGGCATGAGCAGTGACGAGTTTGCAACAAAGCTCCTTCAGGAGGAGAAGCTTGCGGTTGTTCCCGGAAATGCCTTTGGCGACTGCGGCGAGGGCTTCATAAGAATATCCTATGCATATTCGCTTGAAGACCTTAAGAAGGCTGTGGAGAGACTTAAGAGATTTATCTCAAGGTATGAATAAGTTTTGTACATAATACCGGGGGGATTATGGATAATAAGAACAGCGAAGAATTAGATAAAGTTAATAGTCCTATAGCGACACCTGACTTTATGAGGGAGAAAATAAAACAGCGTCCCATCAACAAGAAAAAGCTTCTACGAAGGACGCTTATCACCATGACGCTGGCAGTGGTTTTTGGTGCCGTTGCCTGTCTCACCTTTGTTTTTCTCTCGCCGGTCATAAATAATATGCTCTATCCGGAGAAGACGCCGGCACCTATAGCTCTTACCACTGAGGATACGGTAACCGACGAGATTCAGCCTGAGGATATGTATGCTGATGATAATGCCATAGCTGCTGAGGCAGCCAGTGTTGCTATAGATATGGCATCCACTGAGATTGACAGAATGCAGCGCGAGATCAACTCATTTAGGATCAGTTCCTCAGATTATGCGGATATGTACTCAGCCCTTAAGGACATTGCCTATGAGGGAGAAAAGAGCATAGTTAAAGTTACTGCTCTTACTTCGGATACCAACTGGATCAATGATCCCTACAACAGCACTGATGATATCTCAGGTCTTATAGTAGCTGATAATGGTTCGGAATATCTTATTCTGGTTCAGACCTCAGCAATAAAGGATGCGGAATCTGTGCAGGTTACATTTGCAGATGAAACATCAGCAAAGGCTTATCTCAAGCTTAGCGACAAGAATACAGGACTTAGTGTTATTGCTGTAAAAGTTAATTTTGTATCAGCTGATACCAAGACCAGGATTGCCACCGCAAAGCTTGGTAAATCCAATGGGGCATCCGTGACAGGTACGCCGGTAATAGCCATCGGAAGTCCGACGGGTACTCTTGATTCCATAAGCTATGGCTTTGTTACTTCATCCAATGTGGATATGGGTATCTGTGACAGCAATTATAAGCTTCTTACTACGGATATCTATGGAAGCAGCAATGCAAGCGGCGCCATAATCGATCTTTCAGGAGCGGTTATCGGCTTTACGGATATGGATTACAACTCTGATAATCTGCCCAATGTACTTTGTGCAATAGGCATCACGGAGCTTAAATCTCTTATCGAGGATCTTTCAAACGGAACAGGTAGAAGCTTTCTTGGACTTCATGGACAGAGCGTGCCTGAGGCTGTTCAGGAAGGTCAGAGCATTCCTGCAGGTGCCTATATTACACGTACAGAGATGGATTCTCCTGCCATGCTTGCAGGAATACAGAGCGGAGATATCATAACCAGGATCAATGATACAGAGATAAACGGCTATGATTCACTGGTGGATGAGCTGATAAGGCTTCACCCTGGTGCAGATATCACCCTTACAATTATGAGACAGGCTACAGGCGGCTACGTCGAGCTTAATATTGATATGGAAATAGGCAGTTCTACAGGAACTGACTGATAAGTAATATTTAGAATTGAGGTTTTTATGAAATTTATTAAGGATTTAAACTCAGGCGACAGGGTTGCGGATATTTACCTGTGCAAACACATGCAGGTGGCAACAACCAAGAACGGAAAGACCTATTATTCCGTTACGCTCCAGGATAAGACAGGAACGGTTGATGCCAAGGTATGGGAGCCCTACAGCGAAGGGATAGATGATTTTTCCGATCTTGACTACATTGATGTGTACGGTGAAGTGACAAGCTTTAACGGTGCGCTTCAGATAAATATCAAGAGAGCGAGACTCTGTCATGAGGGCGAGTACGATCAGTCCATGTACCTTCCTGTTTCTGAGAAGGACAATGATGAGATGTTTAAGGAACTCCTTGCACTCATCGATTCCGTTAAGAATGTACATTTAAATAAGCTTCTTAATCTCTTTTTCAGAGAGGATCAGGAGTTTATTAAGGCATTCAGAAAATCCTCTGCTGCAAAATCAGTTCACCACGCTTTTATCGGCGGACTTTTAGAGCACACCTTAAGCGTAACGAAGCTGTGTAATTATTTTGCAGGCAGCTATCCCGCACTTAACAGGGACCTGCTTATTACGGCAGCAGTATGCCATGACATAGGAAAAATAAAAGAGATTTCTCTTTTCCCTACCAACGATTATACGGACGAGGGACAGTTTCTTGGTCATATCGTTATGGGAAGCGAGATGGTTTCTGAGAAGATCAGACTTATTGAGGGATTTCCTGTGCTTCTTAAGCAGGAGCTGCAGCACTGCATTTTGTCCCACCATGGCAAATTTGAATACGGTTCTCCGAAAATGCCTGCAATCATCGAGGCTATGGCCCTTCATCTTGCAGACAATACGGATGCCAAAATGGAAACATTTACAGAGATACTGAAAAACACTAATGAGGTAGGTTGGCTCGGCTTTAACAGGCTTATGGAGAGCAACCTTTTTGACACAAGAGTAGAATCATGAATGAAAAAGTATTACACGTACTGGAGTATGACAAAATTGTAGATAAACTCAGTACTTTCGCAACGTCTGAACCCGGAAAGAAGATGTGCCGTGAGCTTTTGCCATCTTCAGACATAAGGGAGATAGACAGAAATTTAAAAAAGACAGATGCGGCTATTTCGCGTATTTTCAAAAAAGGCTCAGTGTCCTTTGGAAGTAACAGAGAACTTAGCGGTTACCTAAAGGCACTAAAAATCGGAAGTTCACTGGATGCGCCACAGCTTTTACATATCGCAGGATTTCTGGATAACGTAAACAGAGTAAAAAGCTACGGCAGAGCAGATAAGGACGAGGAAACAAGGGATGTTCTATCAGATATGTTTGACGGACTTGAACCCTTAACTCCCGTAGCTTCCGAGATCAGAAGATGTATCATTTCAGAAGATGAGATTTCATCTGATGCAAGTTCAACCCTTAGGTCGATCCGAAGGGATATCACCCTTACAGGGGAAAAAATTCACGGTCAGCTAAATAAAATGGTTGTGGGCTCTTACAGATCTTATCTTCAGGAGCCTGTTGTAACCATGCGCGGAGACAGATACTGTATCCCGGTAAAAGCTGAGTACAAGGGACAGGTAAGCGGAATTGTCCATGACCAGTCATCAAGCGGCTCAACACTTTTCATTGAGCCCAGCGTAATTGTGGAGCTGAACAATAAGCTCAGAGAACTGGCAGGCATGGAGAAGGCTGAGATAGATGTAATCCTTGCAAGATTATCTTCTGAGGCAGCAGACTATCTGACAGCTCTTTCCGATGATGCAAAGCTTATGACAGAGCTGGATTTCATTTTTGCTAAGGCATCTCTTGCCCTTGATCAGGAAGCTATAACTCCTATTTTCAATCAGGAGCACTATTTCAACATCATAAAAGGAAGACATCCCCTTCTTGATAAAAAGAAGGCTGTTCCCATTGATGTTTATGCGGGAAAAGATTTTGATATGATCATCATCACAGGTCCCAACACAGGTGGTAAGACAGTTACTCTTAAGACAGTTGGACTTCTTACACTTATGGGACAGGCAGGTCTTGCTATTCCTGCGGCCGACAGATCAGAGCTTTCTGTTTTCGAGGAGATTTATGCAGATATAGGTGATGAGCAGAGTATAGAGCAGAGCCTTTCAACCTTCTCATCCCATATGACCAATACTGTAAGTATTCTTGAGAATGCTGATGAGAATTCACTTTGTCTTTTTGATGAGCTTGGTGCAGGAACGGATCCCACAGAGGGAGCGGCTCTTGCTATTTCAATACTGAATCATCTCCATGAGAGAGGTATCAGAACCCTTGCAACAACACATTACAGCGAGCTTAAGGTCTATGCCCTTACAACAGAAGGTATACAGAATGCAAGCTGTGAGTTTGACGTAGAATCCTTAAGACCCACATACAGGTTGCTAATCGGTATCCCCGGCAAAAGTAACGCCTTTGCCATATCTAAGCGCCTTGGACTTTCTCAGGAAATCATCGATGCTGCAGGCGAGCAGATAAGCCAGGACAACAGGAAATTCGAGGATCTTTTAACAGATCTTGAAAACAGCAGAGTTACTATTGAGAACGAGCGCCTGGAAATCGAGAAATATAAAGAGGAAGTTGAGAAGCTTAAGGAAGAGCTTAAGAGCAAGCAAAGCAGACTTGATGAATCTCGTGACAAGATCCTTAGAAAAGCCAATGAGGAAGCAAGACAGATCCTTCAGGAAGCTAAGGATACAGCGGATGAGACCATAAGAACCGTAAGAAAAGCTCAGGCAGGAATTCCTATTCAGGAGCTTGAAAAGGCAAGGCAGAATGTCGGTGCGAAGATTTCCGATAAGAACAGCAAGCTTTCTATCAAGAATAAGCCTCAGAGCGGATCACATAAGACCCTCAAGCCCTCTCAGATTAAGCTTGGTGATTCCGTAAGAATCATTTCCATGGGACTTAAGGGAACAATCAGTTCCAAACCTGATAAAGACGGTAATCTTGTGGTACAATGTGGTATTATGAAGTCCAGGGCAAATATTAATGACCTGGAGCTTATAAAGGATGAGGGCGGCAAAGAGCAGATGAAAAAGTTCTACGGAAAGTACAAGATGGATCTTTCCGGAGCTAAGAACATCGGAACAGAGCTTAACCTCATCGGTATGAACTCGGCAGATGCCATTGCTGAGCTTGATAAGTATTTGGACAGCGCTTATGTATCACACCTTCCTTCTGTGAGAATCGTTCACGGTAAGGGTTCAGGTATATTGAGACAGGCAGTTCATGAGCATTTAAAATCAGCTCCTTATGTTAAGTCCTTTAAACTTGGCGAATTTGGCGAAGGAGATTCAGGAGTTACGGTAGTTACTTTTATAAAATAAAACAGACCGGTGGTATGAGGTCTGTGTATTTAGGGGGATAAATGGTAAGCAAACAGAAAATTTTGATCGTTGATGACGATAATAACATCGCAGAGCTGATCTCACTTTATCTTGTGAAGGAATGCTTTGAGACACTTATTGTCGGGGATGGGGAATCTGCTTTAGAGGCCTTTGAGACCTTTGCACCGAATCTGATTCTCCTTGATCTGATGCTTCCCGGTATCGATGGATATCAGGTATGCAGAGAGATCAGAATGAAGTCTCAGTGTCCCATAATAATGCTTTCAGCAAAGGGCGAAGTTTTTGATAAGGTGCTTGGCCTTGAGATGGGCGCAGATGACTACATGGAGAAGCCTTTTGATTCCAAGGAACTGGTGGCGAGAGTAAAGGCTGTACTTAGAAGATATAAGCCGGCTATTACAGAACCCGAGCCTACAGACGACAAGGTTGTAAGATATCAGGATCTTGAGATCAATATGACCAACTACTCCGTAAACTATCAGGGTGCCAGAATCGACATGCCGCCCAAGGAACTGGAGCTTTTGTATTTCCTTGCTTCTTCACCCAACAGAGTATTCACAAGAGAGCAGCTTCTTGATCAGATATGGGGCTATGAATATGTTGGTGACACCAGAACAGTAGACGTTCACATTAAGCGTCTCAGGGAAAAAATAAAGGATCACGAGACCTGGCGCATAGCTACTATCTGGGGTATCGGATACAAATTTGAAGTTCAGGTATAAAAAATGCCGTAAGACTAAAGGGTCTCTACGGCAGAGTATACCTAATAAAAATGAATTACTGCGGGCTTACACCTTTGCCCTTATACTGCAGAGGTGTAAGGCCGTATTCTTTTTTAAAATAAGTAATGAAGCTGCTGGTACTGGGAAAAGCCAAAAGGTCCGAAATGGCTGAAACCGACAGAGATGTGGTCTCCACAAGCGTCCTTGCGTACTCAAGCTTCCTGCTTCTGATAAATGTCATGGGACGCATGCCAAGCTCTTTTGCAAAGGTGTCGGAAATATAATTGGCAGAACGGTGACTTATCTGCGACAAGGTCTTCATGGTGATGTTATCGTGAAGGTGACGAAGAATGTATTCGCAGCAGGACTTGGTTATGGGACCGCACTCCTTAAAGGCGTAGTCGTGTACTGCGTAAGTGAAGTCGCGCAGAGCCTTGTTACTTAGAAGATTGATCTTCATGATGTCATTTATTTTGTCCATGTATCGCAGATATCCATCACTTATGGCGTAAGCAATGTGCTCAGGAAGACCGCCGTCTATGGCAGCTCTTGTAGCCAGAGTAACATTAGCGATTAAGAGATATTTTGCAAAAAGAAGAGGACTCTCTGAAACATCTCCCACGGTGTCGGGACCTGCAAAGGCACCCTTGGTATAGGGCTCTATTATTGTGGTCTTGGTTTTTACAATGTTGTCGAAGGCGGTGGATACTACTTCATCTATCCTCACAACATCTCCCGCAGCCACATAGTAGTAGATGGCTTTTTCCTGAATTCTGCGGGTTCCGTTATCGGGGCCCGGAGTGTCATTGGACATGAAAATATGCTGGGAGACAGAAGCGAATATCTGCTTGGATTCCTCCTTTATCAGCTTTTCCATCTTTTCAATATTCTTTTTAATATGTTCTTCTTTTGATTCCTGTCGTTTATTATCACTCATGGCATTATCGTATTAGCATATATGAATAAATGTTATAAAGTAATTTTGGTGAAAATTTATCTGTAAAATCTTATATTTATCTGTTAAATATCATAGCATTTTTCCCTATTATTGTTAATATCAATTTATCGGTTATAAGAGTGATTTCGGTACTCAAATAGTTTTACCGGGAAAGGAATTTAAAATGGCGACAGATATTAAGAAACTCGTTTCAGAGATGACACTTGAAGAAAAGGCATCCCTCCTTGGCGGCGATGACTTCTGGCACACCAAGGCAGTAGAGAGACTTGGTATTCCTAAGTTTATGATGTCAGATGGACCTCACGGTCTTCGTAAGCAGGACACAGAGGGGGATCACCTGGGAGTTAACGACAGTATAAAGGCTGTATGTTTCCCTGCTGCATGTGCTACAGCTTCAAGTTTTGATACAGAGATGATTGGCAAAATGGGCGAAGCTATAGGCGATGAGTGCCAGGCTGAGGATCTTTCCATAGTACTTGGACCCGCTGTAAACATTAAGAGAAGCCCTCTTTGCGGAAGAAACTTTGAGTACTTTTCAGAGGACCCTTACCTTGCAGGTAAGATGGCAGCAGCATATATCAATGGTGTTCAGTCAAGACATGTTGGAACCAGCATTAAGCACTTTGCGCTTAATAACCAGGAGTTTTTCCGTATGAGCAACTCTTCAGAAGCTTCTGAGAGAACCATGCGTGAGATTTACTTCCCAGCATTTGAGATCGCAGTAAGAGAGTCACAGCCAAAGACCGTTATGTGCTCCTACAACAAGATAAACGGAACCTATGCATCAGATAATGAGTGGCTTCTTACCAAGGTTCTCAGGGATGACTGGGGATATGAAGGCTTCGTAATGACAGACTGGGGCGCTGTTGATGACAGAGTACAGGGCGTGCGCGCAGGCCTTGAGCTTGAGATGCCCGGAAACACAGCTGAAAATGATGCAAAGATCGTTGCAGCAGTTAAGAGCGGCGAGCTTGATGAGAAGCTTGTGGACAGATCCTGCGAGAGAATCCTCAAGGTTGTTTATGACTATTTTGATAACAAAAAGGAAGGCGTTGTATTTGACAGAGACGCAGATCACGAGAAGGCAACAGAGATTGCTGCAGAGTGCGCTGTACTTCTTGAAAATAACGGCATTCTTCCTCTTGATGCAAATAAGAAGATTGTTTACATCGGTGAGTATGCAGAAGCACCCAGATATCAGGGCGGTGGCTCCAGCCATATCAACTCATCCAAGGTTACAAGTGCTCTTGAATCAGCAAAGGCAAAGGGCAGAAATGTAGAGTATGTAAAAGGCTTCCCGGCACAGGCAGACGAACCCCTTGATAAGGCTGAGCTGGATAAGGCTCTTGCAGCAGCTAAGAGCGCTGACGTAGTAGTTATTTTTGCCGGACTTCCTGACATCATCGAGTCTGAAGGCTATGACAGAGAAGATATGAACATGCCTGCAGCTCAGAATGAGCTCATTGAGGCAGTTGCAGAGGTTAATGAGAACGTGGTTGTTGTTCTTCATAACGGAAGCCCCGTTGAAACACCCTGGGCTGATGATGTAGCAGCAATCCTTGAGATGTATCTTGGCGGACAGGGCGTAGGTGAAGCTACAGATAAGCTCCTCTATGGCGAGAAGAACCCCAGCGGACACCTTGCTGAGACCTTCCCTATGAGAGTTCAGGATAACCCTTCATACCTTAATTTCAATACAGATCCCGAGAAGTGCTACTACAGTGAAGGCGTTTATGTTGGATACCGCTACTATGACAAGAAGATGATGCCTGTGCGCTGGGCATTTGGTCATGGCCTGTCCTATACAACCTTTGAGCTTTCAAATCTCAAGGTTTCATCCGACAAGATGAGCGATGATACCAAGATCAAGGTATGCGTAGACGTTAAGAACACCGGCTCTGTTGCAGGAAAAGAAGTAGTTCAGCTCTATGTGGGCGATTTAAACGGCACTCCCGACAGACCCGTTAAGGAGCTTAAGGGCTTTGCAAAGGTTGAGGTAGCTCCCGGAGAGACCAAGACCGTAGAGATGGAGATCTGCTCAAGAGCACTTTCATATTTTGATGAAGGCCTTGGCGATTGGTTTGCTCCTACAGGAAAATATGAGCTTCTTGTTGGTAATGCAAGTGATAACATCACTCTTCGCACAGAGATAAGCTTCGAGACAAAGAAGATTAAGCCTATGAGAGTTGATGGATCTCTTACAGTTGGCGAGCTTATGGCTAATGCCGCAACTGCACCTATCATCGGTGAAATAATGAAAAAGGCCATGGAGAATTCACCTTTCGAAGGAGCAGAGGAAAATGATGCTATCGGCGATAAGATGATGCAGGAGATGATCAAGTTCATGCCTGTTAAATCTCTTAAGTCCTTTGGAATGATGAATGATGA
This sequence comes from Butyrivibrio sp. MB2005, assembly GCF_000424285.1. Taxonomy (GTDB): domain Bacteria; phylum Bacillota; class Clostridia; order Lachnospirales; family Lachnospiraceae; genus Butyrivibrio. The sequence goes on from NZ_AUJP01000008.1 coordinate 91,334, forward strand.
GCAGGCAGAGCAGCTCCTTGGCGCTGTAAAGGCTGCGCTTGGCAAATAATTAAATAAGCTTCTCATTAAGGTCCTCGGGGTGGTGTTATATGAGCCGCCTTGAGGGCTTTTTTAAAATACAGGAAATTCATTTGAATTTCCTGTATTTTAAAAAAGCAATTATGCGCAGCTCGCAATAAGGAAATTTATTGCGAGCAATATTGCTCGCGCGCAAGGATTTCGCAAGCGAAATCCTATTTTATGTTAAAATAGATTTGATTACTATAAATAACAGAGGACATAATGAAACGTACACTTTATCTTAAATTTCTAATTGCATATCTGCTTTTTGGAATTTTCGGATTCATAATGGTTGCAACCTTCGTATCCAACATGACCTTTGAGCACTGTAAGAGAGAAAAAGCGGAATCCCTCTATGCGGAAGCAACGCAGATTGCCAACACCTATGCGGCCGATCTGTATAATGCTGAAACATCCCTTGATACCGTTCATCGTCAGCTCAGTGCTTTGTCAGCATACATGGCAGGTGCGAAGATATGGATAGTAAACCCTTCCGGACGTCTCGTTCTTGATTCTTCCAAGATAATCAGTCAGAACGAAGAAATTATTGTCGACGGCTTTGATCCCACAGTAACTGCCGGAAGCTATTACACTATCGGAACCTTCTGGGGCTATTTTACAGAGGACAACATGAGCGTATTTGCGCCAATTACAGCTAATTATAAGGTGCAGGCCTACGTGGTAATTCATCTTCCCATCAGTCAGATCAGGAAAAATGCAGACGGATACCTCAATATTTCATATCTGATGCTGGTGGTCATGTTCCTTTTGTCACTTATAATACTTATCTTTTTCACAGAGCTGGTTTACATACCGCTTAGGCGAATCACTCAGGCTACCGAGCAGTACGCATCAGGAAATATGAACTATGAGTTCTCTGTCGAATCAGAGGATGAGATGGGATATCTTGCGGCATCCCTTTCATATATGGCAGGCGAGATCGCAAGACAGGAGGACGATCAGAAAAAATTCGTGGCAAATGTATCCCACGATTTCAGATCACCCCTTACCTCAATACGAGGCTACTTATCCGCAATGCTGGATGGCACAATTCCGCCCGAGATGCATGAAAAATATCTGGGCATCGTTTTGAATGAGACAGAGAGACTGACCAAGCTTACAAACGGTCTCCTTACCCTGAACAATCTAAACGCCAGAGGCATGCTTCTTGAGAGAGCTGACTTTGATATAAATCAGGTAATTAGGAATACTGCGGCATCCTTTGAGATGACCTGTCTTGAGAAAAAGATTGCAATCGAGCTTGTTTTGACGGATGATAAGATGCTGGTTAACGCTGACCTCAGTAAGATTCAGCAGGTTCTTTACAATCTTCTTGATAATGCCATTAAATTCAGTCACCACGATTCAGTTATCAAAATTGAGACTACAGAAAAAAGGCGCAAGGTTTTCGTATCCGTCAAAGACAGCGGTATCGGAATCCCCAAGGAAGATCAGAAGATGGTCTTCGAGCGTTTTTATAAATCGGATGCTTCAAGAGGAAAAGATAAGAAGGGCACAGGCCTTGGCCTTTCTATCGTAAAAGAAATTATTAAGGCCCACGGCGAAAATATAAACTGCATCTCTACCTATGGAGTTGGCACAGAGTTCATTTTTTCCATTCCAAAAGCCGCTTCCATGGACAGTGATGAGGAAGTTTAAAAGGCGTATTTTAGCGTCTTCTGAAATAACTACAGCAATAGGAGATTTTTAATGCATATAGTATTGCATCAGCCGGAGATCCCGCAGAACACCGGCAATATAGGAAGAACCTGCGTTGCAACAGGCAGCAGCCTTCATTTGATTGAACCCCTTGGCTTTGCTCTTCATGGAAAAGATATAAAGCGTGCGGGCATGGACTACTGGGATAAGCTTGATTACACCAGATATACGAATTACGAAGAATTTAAAGAAAAGCACAAAGGGGCTAAGGTATGGCTTGCAACCACCAAGGCAAAGCGTTCCTATACAGAGGTTTCCTTTGGACCTGACGATTTCATAATGTTTGGAAAAGAAAGCGCAGGAATCCCTGAAGAAATCCTTGTGGATAACGAAGAGGACTGCATCAGAATTCCCATGGGACACAATATCAGATCCCTGAACCTTTCTAATTCAGTGGCGATAGTTTTATATGAAGCCCTTCGACAGAACGGTTTTCCCGGAATGGAAGAAGAGGGAGAACTCCACAGACTTAAGTGGAAGGACTGATGCTTTAAGTGAGGCTTATCGGTTCGATAGTAAGATATTCCTAAGCATATACAGGAGAAATAAATGGCAAAGAAAAATGCAGCAAAGGAGAATGCTCCCTACAAAAAGGGAGATGTTCTCACTGTAAAAATTGAAGATATAGGAAACGACGGGGAGGGTATTGGCAAAGTTGATGGCTATACCCTTTTTGTAAAGGATGCGGTTATTGGCGACCTTGTAAAGGTCTCGGTGATGAAGAGCAAGAAAAACTATGCCTACGCTCACCTTGATGAAGTAATAGAAGCTTCAGATTGCAGAGTGGAGCCACCTTGCCCTGTATCAAAGGCCTGTGGCGGATGTCAGATTCAGAACATGGCCTACGAAAAGCAGCTTGAATTCAAGCAGAACAAGGTAAGGAACAATATCGTAAGACTTGGCGGATTCGATGGTGATTTTATCGATGACATCATGGAGCCTATTATTGGCATGGATACCACGCACTTCAGATATCGCAATAAGGCCCAGTTCCCCATCGGAACAGGGAAGGACGGACAGCCAATAGCAGGATTCTATGCTGGAAGAACCCATGCAATTATCCCCGTTGAGGATTGCCTTCTTGGAACAGAGGAAAATAAAGAGATTCTTGAAATTGTCCTTGACCATATGAAAAAGCATGGCATTCCTGCCTATGATGAGGCTACAGGTAAGGGTTTGATGCGCCACGTACTTATCCGCAAAGGATTTACCAGTGGTGAGATCATGGTTTGCCTGGTTGTGAATGCTAGGGGTGGAAAAGCCGCTAAGAATAATACTTCCGCAAATAACAGTGATGCCAAAACTTCAGCGCAGTTCCTTAAAGGACAGGACGAGCTTGTAAGCAGACTTAGTAAAATAAGCGGAATGAAGAGCATCTCCGTAAACATAAATAACGAGAAGACCAATGTCATTCTCGGAAGAGAGGTTCATGTAATCTGGGGAGAGGGAGCGATTTCCGACACTCTCTGCGGCATTAACTTCAGGATATCACCGCTCTCTTTCTATCAGGTAAACCCTGTTCAGACAGATAAGCTCTACACCACAGCTGTATCCTATGCAGGACTAACTGGAAAAGAAACCGTATGGGACCTATACTGCGGCATTGGAACCATAACCCTGTCCATGGCGAAAAAGGCAGGACATGTTTATGGAGTAGAGGTAATACCTCAGGCAATAGACAACGCCAGGGATAATGCGAAGAATAACGGAATTACAAATGCGACCTTTTATGTGGGAAAAGCAGAGGAAGTTCTTCCTGATTTCTACAACGGAAAGCTTGACGGAGAAAAGAGCCAGAATGGCGACTTTGGAGCATCTGACTCAGAAGATACAGCGGGCAGCAGAGCTAGAGCCTTACATCCTGACGTAATAGTAGTTGATCCTCCTCGCAAGGGCTGCGATATCGTCTGCCTTGAGACCATGCTCAAAATGTCTCCGGACAGAATCGTTTACGTCAGCTGCGACTCTGCCACCCTTGCAAGAGACCTCCGCATCCTCGTAGACGGCGGCTACGAATTAAAGAAAGTCCGCCCCTGCGATATGTTCCCGAATACGGTTCATGTGGAGACTGTAGTGTTGCTCACAAATATTTTGAGTTGAGAGAAAAACCCGACTTAAAAGATATGGCTGCAGATTGGTTTCACAAAAAGTGGGGAGTCCCCAAGGATGCTTATCTTGAATGTATGACAGCGTATCTTAATAAAGAGACCGAAAATGGTTGGTACCTATGCATGTTAGGAGATCAAATTGTCGGGGGGTTAGGTGTAATCGATAATGATTTTCATGACAGGAAGGACTTAAGCCCCAATGTTTGCGCTGTATATACTGAAGAGGCTCATCGTGGACAGGGGATAGCAGGAAATCTTCTTAATCTTGTTGTGGAGAACATGAATAAAAAAGGAATAGCACCGATCTATCTTGTTACAGATCATACAGGTTTTTATGAGCGTTATGGATGGGAGTTTTACTGTATGGCTCAAGGGGATGATGAACCGGAGCAGACGAGATTGTACATTCATCGATGATACATTTGAAATAAACAACTAGGAATAGACGCACTCTATACTTACTAATGGCAGGTATGAGTGCGCCTTTCCGTGTCTGAAAGAAAATTTATAAAATCCGGGTGCTTAATCATTTAACAAATTAAGCGAACGTTATGCTTTCCGCTTTTCAATAAATCGATAGTTTCATCATCTAATCCGAGCTCATCTACAGGAAAGGGATGTTGTTCACTGTTTTCAGTCAGTCCCAGAAGGTAGTCAGATGTTACTCCATAAAAATCCGCAAATGATGCAAAAAGCAAGAGAAGGTAAGTGGAAGAGGGCAAATTAGATGAAAAATCAACCTGTTGGAAATTCCGACAGGTTCGGATGGAAGGCAGTAGATTCTGCGAGGTGAATTCTGCCTATATTTCAGGGCTTGTTGGCAAGCCTGATAAATTATTTGTCGGTTTTGGAGGTAAGTTGTGATTCGCATATTCTTGTGCTATAGGTTATTAATCGTTTCAGGGTATCAGAATCAAAGTTATAGGCATTTTGCACCAATTCAAACAGATAAGGCGCATCTTTTTTACTAATTACAAGATAATCAGGGGACATATCATCTGTTTTACCTACAAGATAATCGACAGAAGTGCATAAGCATCTTGCAATTACTTCTACTGTTTGATATGAAGGTACTCTTTCTCCATATTCATATCTGCAATATCCTATTTTAGATAAGTTTAGTCTACGGGATGCTTCGGCCATGGTAATCCCGAGTTTTTCACGAGCCATTTTCAAACGTTCCGGAATTAATTGGTTTTCCATTTTTGTACCTCAAAAATTTATTGACAGTAACCATTGGATAACTTATAATAACCATTATCCAATGGTTACTATAACGCATTGGGTAAAATTTTTCAATGGATAGGCGTATGGATTTTAAGTATAGGATTATCAAAGATGAAACAGTTTACCTGAGAATGGCAGATTGTATTAATGCCTTAGGATATAGTTCAGAACAGGTCTTTATTAAAGAGAACCCTGATGCATATGAGGTATCTGATGAATATGGACTGCTTATCGAGGAAAGCAAGTACAATAATCTTCTTAATTGCAGGCATAATACATCGGAAGTTAATATGCAGATAACATATGTCGAAACGTTAGAGTGTCGGATAAACAATTATTGCAAACTTTACCCAATAAAGTATATGCTGGCAAAGGAATTACTTGAACACCAGGCATATCAATCGGGATATAGCAATATTGATGATTTCATAAACAAAAATGATATCCCTGATGAGATTAAAAGAATCAGCAAATCTTTTGAGAGCAGGAGTTCATCCTTAAAATCTTATAATAAAAAACTTCAGGAATTAAAAGATCCGGCATTCATCAATATGAATAGCATTGCTGAAAACGGACTAGAATTGCAATTTTTGACCGTATGTGAGAGAGGTTCTGTCGGTTTATTAGCGTTTATTATAGGTGAGAACTGTATTAAAGAGGTTCTTTTTGATGACGAATATATCTATACAGATTTCGGAGTGTTATCGGGTGAAGTATATTGGAAAGAATATTGTGACGATACAGATTTCGATAATGTTAAGATTAGTGATGTGAAACTTGGCAGAGACTTTAGGGAGTTCAATATATTAGAGAATTTAATATGGACGCTCTATAAGGTTGATTTTGATGATGAAGGGGATTGGTTGTATTGTGATAAGCCAGGTGTGTCTTTAGGAATTAACAAGGATATAGCAATGAATCTATTATCAAATGGTAATATTGCAAAAATTGTGTTGATACCGGGGATAGTAGACTGGAGACGAAACGTAATCTTGACTAAAGCTGAAATTGGGGCTTGACATGGGGAAGAAAGATAAGTTGATTGCGGTAGCTCGATTTAATACTGAGCTTAATCGGTATTTGGATACTGATTATGATGCTTTTATTATTTTTCGCTCTAAGGGACTTCTTGCTCATCTGATTAAGAGACAACATTTTCAAGCTGCGAAATATTATGATTATTTGCCGGATATTATTACAAACCCGGATTATATAGGCTTAAATGGAAGTGTACTCGAGATGGTGAAATGCTATAAGGACAACATTTTTATCACTATAAAACTTGATGTAAAGAAAAATAGGTATTATGTAGCCACAATGTTTGACATAAAGGAGGCAAAGCTTGATTCTTACATAAGGTCAGGAAGGCTCGTTAAAACCACTTGACTACGCGAAATATCTGATGTTATACTCCGGATATAAGAACATTTGACGAGCAGGAAAGGCACCCTGCGCTCCCTAAGTGGAATCTGATATGATGGATACGCCGCCCATCCAAATGTTTTTATGTTTTCACAGCGGATAATGTCAAGATCCTGATTGATGCTGCTGCGTAAGAAAGAATTCTTTGGGAACGAGTTTTTACCGCGGATCATGTTACAGTGTGCGGGTTGCTCGTTCTTTTTCTTTGTTACTTTGGTTTGTACATTAGAACACATGTCGAGACGGTTGTTCTTTTAAGTAGGGAAAAGGTCGATGGCTATGTTGATATAGCAATCACTTCATTTTATGTATAACATGTAGACCTCATTACGCTTTTCTCATCAGTACAAAATAAGTCACAGCCAGCATTATAAAGGCGCCAATCCATGCTGAGACTTCGGATACGGCTATTCCTCTAAAGGACATTCTGCCCAGGGTAAAACCGAATCCGAGGCGCAGTGCGACTTCGAGAAAGCCGGAAAACATGGGAACAACAGTATTTCCAAGTCCCTGCACGGCGTAGCGAAATACAAAAAGCCAGCCAAGAGCGAAAAGGCTTATTCCGAGAATGGGCATGAATTCGCTGCAATATCCGATAGTGACAGGGTCGCTTAGCATAAGCCTTGAGATCAATCCGGGGATTATGATCTGAATAAGGGCTAAAGGAATGTTCACGATGATGGATAGAAAAAGACCCTGCCATACACCCTTTCGTATTCTGTCATATTTTCCGGCACCTTTGTTTTGACCGACAAAAGTAAGAATGGCAAGACCCACGGAGATTCCGAACTGTTCAAACAGTCCCGCGAACTTCATACAGACAGAATAAGCTGCTACGTAGGCACTTCCCATGATGTTTACGAAATACTGTAGGATCATTCCACCTGCAGCAGTTACAGAATTCATAAATGCGACAGGAAGGCCTATTTTCAAAAGCTCAACACACAGGCCAGACTGCGGCAAAACAAAGAATCCCTTACCTGCTTTATCCTCGTCTGTCAGAACAGGAACCTTACTAAGGCCAATACGGCAGTATATATATGAGACAGCTTGAGCTATGACAGTGGCTATGGCAGCGCCTACAACTCCGAAATGAAAACCTATCACAAGCAAAATATCCAGAAGGATATTCGTTATGGATGAGATTATCATTGCTGTAAGAGGAGTCTTGCTGTCCCCAAGAGACTGAAGTATGGTAATCGCAAGATTGTTCAGCACAGTTACAATTATTCCCATCAAAATAACTGAAAAATAGCTATAGGCATCATCAAAAATATCTGAAGGTGTCTTTAGAAAAATGAGCATACTCTTTAGTGCCATTAGGCACAGTATTGTAAATACAATGCTCATGGCAGAGCTGATAAACTGCGCAGCCAGTATATATTCGCGAAGAAGCTTATGGTCACCTTTGCCAAATGACTGAGAAAAGCTGATTCCAAACCCTCTTGTAAGGCCGACAACAAATCCCAATATGAGAAAATTCAAGGTTCCAGAAGCGCCTACAGCTGCAAGGGCATTGTCTCCGATACCTTTTCCTACAATTATGCTATCCACCAGGCTGTAGACCTGCTGGAAAAGATTTCCAAAAAGAAGTGGCAGGAAAAACAGTACTATCTGCCTCATACTGTTTCCTGAAGTCATATTATTAGTTTTCAAAGTTTTATTCCTTTTGCTTTTAGTTTCTTTTGACAAGCTTATATTCTATATTGATGTTAAAAAGTATTCAACCGCGTTTTTGCTATTGCGAATTATTATTTTTTGTTCCATATTAAATTTAGCAAAACTTAAACAGGCAAAACTTGAAGGGAGAAGGATTATTTGTTGGGGCTTTGCCGGGGGTTATGACAATTTTGTCCGGAATGTCAAATGAAGCTCAGATGGAAGATAACCTTGAAACCTTCAAAAATTTTGAGCTCATGGCTGATGAAAGAAGCAGCGGAAATATTAGATAAATAAGTGATGATAAAATGAGTGAAACTTTAGCGGCCATAAGAAATGGCCAGAAATTAACAACCAGGCAGGAGGCTGCGCTGATATTAAAACTCAGTCTTCCTGCCATTCTTGCGCAGATATCTTCTATAATCATGCAGTACATTGATGCTTCCATGGTAGGACACCTTGGAGCCAATGCATCTGCAGCTATAGGACTGGTTTCCAGCACCACCTGGCTTGTGGGAGGAATAATCACAGCAGCGGCCATGGGCTTTTCTGTATGCGTTGCCCACAGGATAGGTGCTAAGGATGAAGCCGGTGCCAGAGTAATAGTAAAATGGGGGCTTGTGTGCTCCCTTATTTTCAGTATCGTAATTATGGCTGTAGGCGTCCTGGTAAGCGGATACCTTCCCACATGGATGGGCGGCGACATCGCCATAAGAAAGGATGCATCAAGCTATTTTCTGATATATGCTCTCTCAATTCCTGCAAGAGAGCTTCTTTTCGCATCTCAGGGTATGATACAGTCCAGCGGAAATATTCGCGTTCCCAGCATTTTGAATGTGGTAATGTGCGCGTTGGACGTTGTTTTTAATGCGATTTTCATTCCCAGGCTTGGAGTTACCGGAGCAGCCCTTGGTACGGCGCTATCCTTTGTGATAATTGCGGCGGTAATGCTCTATATACTTCTTGTAAAGTCACCTGCGCTCCACCTTACCGGCAGAAAAGAAAAAGATACGGCAGGTTTTATGGGATTTGCAGAAAGAGAGCTCCCGGCTTCTCTTAAGATTGCCATACCTGTTGCCATAGACAACATCATAATGGGCTTTGCATACGTTGCATTTACAAGAATAGTATCACCCTTTGGAACCGTGTCCGTTGCTGCCAATTCATTCTCTATTACAGCAGAAGGTCTTTGCTATATGCCGGGATTTGGTATCGGCGTAGCTGCCACAACAATCGTTGGTCAGTGCATCGGTGCCAGAAGAAAAGAACTGGCTAAAAGACTTGGCTGGATGGCAGTTGTTCTTGGAATGCTTATAATGGGAGCAAGCGCAGTTCTCATGTGGTTGTTCGCACCTTTCATGATAGGAATCCTTACACCTGATGCAGAGATTAGAAGAATGGGCACGCAGGTCCTTAGAATAGAAGCCTTTGCTGAGCCTCTTTACGGCGCATCGATTGTTGCTGCCGGAGTGTTCAGAGGCGCGGGAGAGACTCTTCTTTCAAGTGTTCTTAATCTTGTAAGCGTGTGGGCTGTCAGAATTCCTCTTGCATATTTTCTTGGTGCAAGATATGGATTAAAGGGCGCCTGGATTGCCATGTGCACTGAGCTTTGCGTAAGAGGAACACTGTTCCTTATTCGTCTTGCCCTTTGGAATACAAAGAAAACTGATGTCGCCACACACTAATTTGTGCGGCATCAGTTCAAACAGTAAACAAACCTCTCAAAATCTGCTAAAATTCTGAGTATGAGTACACATACATCTTCCGAAAAATCGAATAAGAAAATGCATGGGCACAATTTTCTGCTGTTTACGACTGTGCTTTTTACCATAGCTACGCTGGTGGTAGGAGCACTTGTTTTTCGTTTTTATATGGAAGACTTCAGAAAATCCGGCGAAGTAAACGAATATGACAAATACTATGTCATGATCACCGATAGCTACAAGGCGGATTTCTGGCAGTCAGTATATAAGGGTGCCTTTGAAGCTGCAAAGGAGCAGAACACCTATATAGATCTTCTTGGTGAGAATCTTGATCGTCAGTACAGCTGCGAGGAGCTTATGAAAATTGCCATCGCGTCTAAAGTTGACGGGATCATCGTTTATGCCAATGAATCGGATGAGATGACTAACCTAATTAACGAAGCCACACAGGAGGGGATTCCGGTTGTAACCCTGTACGGAGATAATACCCACTCAGGAAGAATAAGCTTTGTGGGTGTCGGAAGTTATAACATCGGACGTGAGTACGGCAGACAGGTTTTCAACATCATCAAGGAAAAACGCCGCGAGGACTTCAAAGACTCTGAGAAAATGAAACAGAGAAAGAGCATGGAGGTAACCGTGCTCGTTAATACCGACGCTCAGGACAGCGGTCAGAACATCATCATTTCTGCGCTACAGGAAACTCTTAGCCAGGAAAATGCCACGAATTCCGAGTTCAACATCTCGGTTGTGCCTGTTGATAATAAAAATGCCTTCTCGGTTGAGGAATCCATCAGAGATATTTTCCTTAATGAAAAAATCCCTGACGTGATCATCTGCCTTAATGAGCTGAACACTGTCTGTGCTTATCAGGCGGTAGTTGATTTTAATAAAGTTGGAGATGTCAGCATCCTTGGATATTATGACTCTGAATCAATCGTAAGTGCCATAGATAAGGGCATAGTTTATGCCACTATTTCAATTGATACGGCGCAGATGGGCCAGTACTGCGTGGAAGCCCTTAGTGACTACCATGAATTTGGTACCACCAGCCAGTATTTTACAGCGGATGTAACACTTATTAATGGCAGCAATGTGGCTGATTTCCTGAAAAAGGAGGAGATAGATGAATAGATTCTTTAACCTCCCTCTTCAGAAAAAAATCGTAGGCATCTACATGGGTGCCAATATACTAATTTTCATAGTTAATATTTTCCTGATTTTCGGAATCAACATCATGGCACAGGAAATGGAGATGGTTTATCACGACAACAGACAGCTTAATGCCCTCTCTGAGGCTATAGCGGACGTTCAGGATTCCATGACCGTTTACCTTAGCTCCAAGACCACTGATTCCCTGGAAAACTACTATAACAGTGCGCAGAAATTCCAGAATCTGTCGGAAGCCATAGGCGTTCAGGTTACGGATGAGTCCTTTAGCCGCATGAGACGTAATATCAAGTACATGTCAGAGAATTACTTAAGCGAAGTATCTCTCACAATTGAAGCCAAGCGCGGACGAAATGTAGAAAAATACAGAAACCACTACGAGAAGTCAACTGAGCTTTATGACTACATAAATGCCTATATCTCAAGTCTTAATATTGAGCAGTTTGTCAGTAACTCAGAGCACTACACAGAGCTGGCAAGCGCATTCAGAACCTTCGAGCTGGTCAGCGTGGCTGTTCTTACTCTCGTTATGATAGGAAACATCATAAGCATCATAATCATCGTAGGCATGCTCATAAGGCCGCTTAAGGACCTCGCAGATTCTGCGGATGAAGTCGCAACAGGTAACTTTGATACAGACCTTCCCGAGCCCCTCTACCATGACGAGATCGGTATAGTTATCGGTGCCTTCAACAAGATGGTGGTCAGCATCAAGGAGTACATTGTACGACTCAGGGAAAGTATGGAAAAAGAGCGTGACCTCCAGGAAAAAGAGCTTATGATGGAGACACACCTTAAGGATGCTCAGCTAAAATATCTGCAGGCGCAGATCAATCCACACTTCCTTTTCAACACATTAAATGCAGGAGCTCAGCTTGCCATGATGGAGGGTGCGGACAAGACCTATGAGTATGTCCAGACTGTGGCTGACTTTTTCAGATACAATGTTAAAAATCAGGAGACGGAGGTTACCATAAAAGAGGAAGTAACCCTCGTTGATAACTACATCCAGATCCTTAACGTCCGTTTTTCAGGGGACATAAAATATGAAAAACAGGTGGATAAGCGCCTTCTTAAGACTGCGATGCCCTCTATGACACTGCAGCCTATTGTTGAAAATGCAGTAAATCACGGCATCAGAGAGATGGGTGATAAAGGTGTTATTAAGCTCAAGGTCTACAGAGAGGACAGCAATGTCTGCATCAGTATCGGCGATAACGGAAAAGGCATAAGCCAGGAGGATATCGACAAGATCCTTGGCGGAAGCTTTGCCCACAAGGAGGAGCAGTATGAGCACAACGGAATCGGAATGGACAACGTTATCTCGCGGCTCAGACTGTTTTCGGAAAGGCCGGATGTTGTGGACATAAAGAGCGAAGGCCCGGGAAAAGGGTGCGAAGTCATTATCAGACTGCCGCTTCCTGCTGATGAGTGATCTTGATCAATACATCTGCCGGAGTATTGGGATATTCAAAACAGAATTATCTTTTAAGAAAAGAGGAGTAAGCCATGTATCGAATCATGCTTGCGGATGATGAAGGAATCGTAATTGATTCTCTGAAATTCATAATAGAGAAAGAATTTGGTGATACCTGCCAGGTGGAGTTTGCCAAAACAGGAAGAAGCGTAATAGAACTGGCAGAGCGCTTCAGGCCTGACATCGCCATCATGGATATCCACATGCCCGGTATAAATGGTATCGATGCCATGAAAGAGATAAAGCAGTTTTCAGCGAATACTGTTTTCATAGTAATGTCCGCCTATGACAAATTTGACTATGCAAAAGAAGCTATAAAGCTCGGGGTTCTCGAATATATCAATAAGCCTATGGATCGCATGAAGATCATAACAGTTATCAAAAAGGCCATGGTGCAGATCGACTCGGAGAGAGAAAAGCGCAGTAACGAGCTTCTTATTAAGGAAAAGCTTGAGACAGTAGAGCCCATAATAGAGAACGGACTTATCTACGACATCCTTTTAAAGGAACAGTTTGAAGAGGATGTCGACAGCTACAGAACAATCCTTGGAATTGAGGAAAATTATGGATATATGCTGGCTATCGTAAGCGGTGATACCCAGGAAGGAAATCACATGACCAACGCAGTCGGAAGCTCAGTTAAAATTTCCGGAAAATACCAGGAGATAAGAGAAGCCGTAAAGGAATTTTTTGACTGCAAGATCGGTAACGTAATGGCTAATAAGATTGCGGTTCTTATCCCTTATGAAAAGACAAAAATGGAGCTTGATGAGAGAAGTGCCCTCATCGAGAGAACAAGGGACCTTGTAAGATTCCTTGGGAAAAAGACTGACGTAAACTTCCGTATTGGAATTGGCGGGGTTAAACCTTTAAGGGAGCTTGGCGATTCCTACAGAGATGCGCTTAATGCACTCATTGCCACAACAGGAGGAGTGGCCCATGCAGACGATCTGCCACTTAGTCCTGCCTACGAGGAGGATTATCCAAGCGACCTTGAAAAGCCATTGTTTGAGGCTGTTGGAAAGGGAGATGTGAACAGTGCTCTCACCATAGCCAATAAATACTCAGACTGGATGGTTAAGATGGCGGAAGAAGGCGACATCATGGCCATGAGGCTGAAGGTCCTGGAGTTTTCACTTTACGCAGAGCACATTATGTACAAAAGCGGAGGCCAGACCTACAGATATTCATCCAGAAACAGCTACCTTCCTGAGATAATGGACCTTGATACACCGGAAGCTCTAAGGGAGTGGTTTTTAGGAAAGATTACATCTGCCTGCCACGACATAGCCAACAGGCGCGAGGAGAAATCCACAGATATCATCAAGACAGCCAAGCGCTACATAGAAGAGAAGTACGCAAGTGACATATCTCTTGATGACGTATCCAAGGTAGTCAACATCTCTCCCTACTATTTCAGTAAGATATTTAAGGAAGACAGCGGAGTAAGCTTTATTGAATATCTCACCAACATACGCATGGATAAGGCAAAGGAGCTCCTTAAAAACTCAGACTACTCCATGAAGGAAATCTGCTCCATGTGCGGTTACACCGACCCCAACTACTTCAGCAGAAGCTTTAAGAAAAATGTGGGAGTCACACCTACAGAGTACAAAGAGAATCCAATAGCATAGAATCCTGTTTTTCTCAGAAAGACGGAAAACTATAAATTTGCGGATTCCTATCTTATATTAAAAAAATCCGGGACGGACTTAAACGATGAAGCATTTTTACAAAAAAATACTAAAGAGATTTGCATCATGCCTTGTTATTGCCGCACTTGCAGCATGCAGCTTATCCGGCTGTAATCAGGAGAGCAGTAGCAGCAAAAAGGAGAGCGAGACAGAAGAGAAAAAAATCCAGATCGGAATGTGCTTTGATTCCTTCGTAATCGAGAGATGGCAAAGGGACAGAGACGTCTTTGTGTCAATGGCAAAGGAGCTTGGAGCAGAGGTAAATATCCAGATTGCCGGCGGTGATGTGGATGAGCAAAAAAAGCAGATTGATTACTTCATTAAAAAGGGAATGGACGTAATCGTAATAGTTGCCATAGATTCAATTCATATGAAGGATGCGGTAAAAAAGGCGCAGGACGCAGGTATCAAGGTCATAGCCTATGACAGAATGATCGCTGATGCAGGAACTGATCTGTATATATCCTTTGATAACGAAATGGTCGGCGAGCTCATGGGACAGGCTCTTGTGGATGCAGGTCTTACAGACAAAAAGGTAGTCATGATCTGCGGATCACCCAATGATACCAACGTTCCAATGGTTGAAACAGGCTTTGAAGCAGTCATGGAGGAAGCCGGCAACGAGATCATCGATAAAACCTATGCAGATGGCTGGAAGGCAGAGCTTGCCGGTGATTATGTCTACAATAATATAAGTACCATAATCAGATGTGATGCCATAATGTGCGGCAATGATGATCTTGCAAGCCACACCCTCAGGGCACTTTCAGAGAAAAGACTTGCAGGCAGAAAGCTTGTAGTCGGACAGGATGCAGACCTTGAGGCCTGCCAGAGGATCGTAGAAGGAACGCAGCTGATGACAGTGTATAAACCTATCGAGAAGCTTGCCCAGACAGCAGCGGTTTGCGCAGTTAAACTGGCAAACGGAGAGGCGCTTGACGCGGAAAGTCTTGAGAGCGATGGAACAGAATTATCTACCATAAACGATGGAAGCAATACGATTCCATATTTGAAGATACAGCCTGTAAGCGTAACTGCAGACAATATCAATGATGTAATAATCAAGAGCGGATTCCATCTAAAAGAGGATGTTTACTTAAACGTTCCCGGAAAAATGCCTGAAAACTAAATAAATCCAGTGATCATGCGGCCTTTACCCATTTGGGCCAAACGTAAAAACGTTAAACATAGCACATTTTTATAAAAAATCGATTGTTTATAGCAAAAAAATGCTAGCACAATCGATTTTTTATTTCACTCCATGATAAAAATTTGAAGAATGTCGTAAATTATTCCTAATGCTTTTATGATAGATTGTTTACTGTAAGGAACGGAAAACAAATTCCGTAAAATTTTTCATAATTTCTCATAGGGAGGGAAACAAAATGAAGAGAAAACTTTTAGGTACTTTTCTTTCAGTTGCTATGGCAGCTTCAATGCTCGTAGGATGCGGCGGCGGAAGCTCAGCTCCGGCAACAACTGACACAGGCGCAGCTGAGGAGACAGCTACAGAGGCTCCTGCTGCAGAAGAGACAACTGAGGAAGCTGCTACAGAGGAGACAGCTACTGAAGAGACAGCTACAGAGGACACAGCTGCTGGCGGCGGCAAGGTTGGTGTAGCAATGCCCACTAAGGACCTTCAGAGATGGAACCAGGATGGTGCAAACATGGAGCAGCAGCTCAAGGATGCAGGTTATGAAGTAGATCTTCAGTATGCATCAAACGATATCGCTACTCAGGTTTCTCAGATTGAGAACATGATCAGCTCAGGCGCACAGGTTCTTGTAATCGCTTCTATCGATGGTGATTCACTTGGAACAGTTCTTGAGCAGGCTAAGGAAGCAGGCGTTTCTGTTATCGCTTATGACCGTCTTATCATGAACTCTGACGCTGTTAGCTACTATGCTACATTCGATAACTACATGGTTGGAACAAAGCAGGGTGAGTACATCAGAGATCAGCTTGATCTTGACAACACAGATGGCCCTTACAACCTTGAGATCTTCACAGGTGACCCCGGTGACAACAATGCAAGATTCTTCTACGGCGGTGCAATGGACGTTCTTAAGCCTTACATCGACGAGGGCAAGCTTGTAGTTAAGTCCGGACAGGTTGAGTTCGACGACGTTGCAACAGCTAACTGGGCAACAGAGACAGCACAGTCAAGAATGGATGCTATCATTTCTGCAAACTATGCTGACGGAACAAAGCTTGATGCAGTTCTTTGCTCAAACGACTCTACAGCACTCGGTGCTACAAACTCACTTGAAGCTAACTACACAGGTGATTGGCCGATCATCACAGGTCAGGACTGTGACGTAGCTAACGTTAAGAACATGATCGCAGGCAAGCAGTCAATGTCTATCTTCAAGGATACTCGTGATCTTGCAGCTAAGACAGTTGAGATGGTTGACGCTATCATGAAGGGCTCAGATGCTCCTGTAAACGATACAGAGACATATGACAACGGCACAGGTGTTATTCCTTCATACCTTTGCGAGCCCGTATTCGCTGATGTAAATAACTACAAAGAGCTCCTTATCGACTCCGGTTATTACACAGAGGATCAGCTTCAGTAAGCTAATCTAAAACAAAATACTTATAGGGCGGGCCTGCTTTAGACCCGCCCATTGTATGCAAAACTTTTAAACCAGTAAAAAATAATTAACCTATTGTGAATAAAGGAGGGGTAATCTTGGCGAAGATATTATTGGAAATGAAAAATATCACCAAAACCTTCCCCGGTGTTAAAGCTCTGGATAACGTAAATCTTCAGGTGGAAGAGGGCGAGATTCATGCGCTTGTTGGTGAGAATGGCGCTGGTAAGTCCACACTGATGAACGTACTTAGCGGTATTTATCCGTACGGAACCTATGAAGGGGATATCAAATACGATTCTGAGGTTTGTAAGTTCAACGATATTAAGGACAGTGAAGCTAAGGGTATTGTTATCATACACCAGGAGCTGGCACTTATTCCTTACATGACAATCGCTGAAAACATGTTCCTTGGAAACGAACGGGGAACCAAATTTAAGATCAACTGGAACGAGACCAGTTCACTTGCTCGTAAATATCTGGATATTGTCGGACTTAAGGACAGTACACAGACACTGATTAAGGATATTGGTGTTGGTAAACAGCAGCTTGTTGAGATAGCAAAGGCACTTTCAAAGGATGCCAGACTGCTTATCCTTGACGAGCCTACTTCTTCGCTTAACGAGACAGATTCAAGAGCACTTCTTGATCTGCTTCTCAAGC
Source organism: Butyrivibrio sp. MB2005 (assembly GCF_000424285.1). GTDB lineage: Bacteria > Bacillota > Clostridia > Lachnospirales > Lachnospiraceae > Butyrivibrio. The sequence continues at coordinate 108,833 of NZ_AUJP01000008.1, forward strand.
TGAAAGCGGAGCGTAATCTTACTTCAATCATCATTTCTCATAAGCTCAATGAGATTTCTTATGTAGCTGATAAGATCACAGTCATCCGAGATGGTTCTACAATCGAGACCCTTACAAAGGGTGTAGATGACCTGTCAGAAGACAGAATCATCAAGGGCATGGTTGGACGTGAACTCTCAGATCGTTTCCCGAAGAGAGAGCATCATGTTGGCGAAGAGATCATGATGGAAGTAAAGAACTGGAATGTTTACCATCCTTTATATAATGAGAGAAAAATCGTTAATAACGTAAGCATCAAGGTAAAGAAAGGTGAAGTTCTGGGTATTTCCGGACTCATGGGCGCAGGAAGAACTGAGCTTGCAATGAGCGTATTCGGAAAGAGCTATGGCGAGAACATCTCAGGACAGGTATTCATCAAGGGACAGGAAGTTCATCTGAACACTGTTCAGGATGCGATCAAGCACAAGCTTGCTTACGTTACTGAGGACAGAAAGGGTAACGGACTTATCCTTTCCAATCCTATCAAGATAAATACAACACTTGCTAATCTTGATGCAGTCAGCAGCCACAAGATCATCGATAAAGATAAAGAGTATAAGGTTGCTGTTGATTACAAAGAAAAGCTTAAGACCAAGGCACCCACAGTTGAACAGAACGTTGGCAACCTCTCAGGTGGTAACCAGCAGAAGGTTCTTCTTGCAAAGTGGATGTTTGCGGATCCCGATATTCTCATACTTGATGAGCCTACAAGAGGTATCGATGTCGGCGCTAAATATGAGATCTACTGCATTATCAATCAGCTCGTAGCTGAAGGTAAATCAGTTATTATGATATCTTCAGAGCTTCCGGAAATTCTGGGAATGTGTGACAGAGTTTATGTCATGAACGAGGGTAGGATAGTTGGAGAGCTCGATGGCAAAGAAGCAACACAGGAAAAGATAATGACTAAGATTTTACAGTCATCCGGAAATAAGGAGGTAAACAATGGATAAGAACCAAGTACTTGGCTTTTTAAAGAAAAATACTATGATAATTGTTCTTCTCATAGTAGTAGCATTCTTCTCATGGAGAACAGGCGGAGCAATTCTTCTGCCTATGAACGTAAGTAACCTGATTTCACAGAACGCATACGTATTCGTACTTGCAACAGGTATGCTTTTGTGTATCTTAACCGGTGGTAACATCGATCTTTCAGTTGGATCAGTTGTATGCTTTGTAGGCGCTGTAGGTGCAACACTTATGGTTAACCTCAACGTTCCGATCCCGCTTGCAATCATTTGCATGATCCTCATCGGTACAGCAATCGGTGCTTTCCAGGGATTCTGGATCGCATTTGTAAGAATTCCTCCTTTCATCGTAACACTGGCTGGAATGCTTGCATTCAGAGGTATCTCAAACGTAGTTCTTAACGGACTTACAGTTTCTATCAAGGATAAGACTTCATTTGTAAACCTGTTCGGTGGCGGTGCTGACTGCTATGTACATGACATCTTCGGAAACGGTGCACTTAACCTTACATGTCTCTTTGGTGGTATCCTTGCAACAGCAATTTACGTAATCCTCAGAGTATCAGGACGTGTTAAGAGAACAAAGAACAACTACGAAGTAGAGAACTTCGCTGGATTCCTTGCAAAGACAATCGCTATCTCAGCTGTAATCATTCTCTTTGCTTACAAGCTTGCACAGCACAAGGGTATTCCGACAGTTCTTATCTGGGTTATGATCGTAGTTCTTGTTTATGGTTACATCACAAACAACACAACAGTTGGACGTTACTTCTACGCAGTAGGTGGTAACGAGAAGGCTACAAAGCTTTCCGGTATCAACACAAACAAGGTTTACTTCCTTGCTTACACCAACATGGGCTTCCTTGCAGCACTTGCAGGTATGATCACAATCGCACGTCTTACATCAGCTCAGCCTACATACGGCCAGAACTATGAGATGGACGCTATCGGTTCCTGCTTCATCGGTGGAGCATCTGCTTACGGCGGAATCGGTACAGTTCCCGGAGTTATCGTTGGTGCGGTTCTCATGGGTGTTATCAACCTTGGTATGTCACTTATGGGCGTTGATGCCAACATGCAGAAGGTTGTAAAGGGTGTCGTTCTTCTTGCAGCCGTTATCTTCGACGTAGTATCAAAGCGCGGCGGAAAGATGATCGCAAAGAACTAAGAAAAATAATTGTTTTAAGCATATTATCCTCGGAAGAGTTATCTCTTCCGGGGATTTTTTGTACTGTAAATATGATTAAAAAGCACGATAGACTAACGTGCGCGAAAAGATATATAATTAGGTTTGATAAATCGTTAAAGTTTTATTTAGAAACAAAACAGCTATGATAGGAGCACCAAACGTGGCGGATCGTAAAAGTAGACAATCAAATATTGAATTATTGAGAATCCTTGCAGCCTGCGGAGTTGTATGGCTTCATTACAATAACGCTACAATTGGCGGCGGATTTGGCTATGCAGCATCCGGCAGCGTAAATGAATTCATCATGATTTTCTTTGAGGCGCTTTCTATCTGTGCGGTTAATCTTTTTGTGCTTATATCAGGTTATTTTCTTGCTGATAATAATAAGAGAGATCTGCTAAAGCCCATAGAGCTTATTTTACAGCTCCTGATACTGGGTCTTGTTTTCTTTGGAATATTTATATTTGGAAATGGCGGCGGATTTGATACAGATGTATTTTTATCATTCTTCATGCCCGTAAACTGGTTCGTCTTTATTTACGGTGCGCTCTATATTTTTTCACCATACATAAATCTTGCCTGGAAAGGCCTTGATGCGACAGGGAAAAAGAGACTTATGACACTGATGCTGATCGTATTCTCGGTTTATCCTACACTTATTGAGATTGCAAAAACAGTATCCGGAAGGACTATGAACGGTCTTAGCAGTGTTGGAATAAACGGCGCCCAGTCAGGCTATACCATTGTGATCTTTGTATTTATGTATCTCATAGGATGCTCCCTTAGGGATATGGATAAAAACGGCGAATCTTTCACATCAAAGGAGATTACTACTGGAAAGCTTCTTGTCTGGTTTATCTTAGATGCGGCGATTATCATTCTTTGGACGTATTTTGATAAGCTTGTTCTTAAAAAGGACGTTTTTGAAAGTGTAGCCTGGAACTACGATAATCCACTTGTGATCATAGAAGCGGTGCTTCTTTTCCTTATATTCAAGAATCTGAAGATTGGAAGCAGCAAGGTTATCAATACGCTTTCGGCAGCGTCATTTACAGTGTATCTGGTACATGTAAGGTTCCTTCCTCTTTGCAATATTCAGGCTTTTGCTGAGGGAAGCCCTGTGCTTTTAGTTATTTCCATGCTTATATCCGCAGCAGGAATTTATGTGGCAGGCTTTGTGATTTATATGATCTACAGCTTCTGTACAAAGCCCCTTATTTCACTTTTGGATAAGACCTGGCAAAAGGGAAGAAAGTATACAGCATAACCTAAGTTTCCGCAGAAACAGTGACTCTCGGGATTATTTAGATAAATTAAATACTCAGTTTATCGTATTTTTATTTCTATAATGCAAATTATGATAGAATAATAATATCTATCAGACCGCCCAGGAGGTGAAGAATGAGCTCTAATAATCCGGATTATGAAAAGCTTAAGATAATAGCTGAGAGCTGTGTTGATCCATGTGCAGTTATGAGTGTTGAGAAGAATCCTGATGGAACCTGCGGAGAAATCAGGATTGTTGCAGCTAATGACAAATTCAGCATGACAGGAGAAAACACAGAGGGCGAACTATATACCAAATTTATCAGACAGGAAGCAGAGTTTGACGACATGTGCTTTAAATCTGCCTTCGAAGGTGAGCGTTTTCATACGTATATCGACACCACGGAGCTCTATGGCGGATGGTCTGAGAATCTTATTCTTCCACTAAAACCTTCATCAGATGGAAAAACTGGATATTGCCAGTTCATATATGGATTAGACGAAGAGATGCAGCCGGATAAGTTTTCTGCTATATCTCCCATTGTCGCAGGCTTTGTTATGAAAACCAGCGTAAGCCTTAAAAAAGGTGCAGATTTTAAGGCTAACCTCAACGAAGTATTGGATGATCTTCGAAATTTTGCAGACGCTGTTTCTGTTTGTGTCGTTTCTGCAGATAACGAGAAAAAGAAGGCGGAGATCATAGGACAGAGCATCAGAGATGGATCCATTGCAGCAGAGCAGCTTTTCAGTGAGGTTCCTTTTGAAATAGTTGAAGCCTGGGATGAGATCATTGGTGACAGTAACAGCTTCATAATCAGGGATATGAGCGAAATTGAAAACAACAGCAGAATTCCCGATAAGTGGGCTAACCTTCTTAAAACAGAAGGCGCAAGCAATGTGTGCCTTGTTCCTCTTTCCCATGAGCAGCAGACAAAGGGATATCTTATTATCAGCAGTTTTGATGCGGAGAGAGAAAGTGAAATAAAAGAAACAGCCAAGCTTATGGCTCTTTTCCTTGCATCTGAAATGGCTAACAGCGAGTTCTTAAAGAGACTTGAGTGGCTCACAAGCCTTGATATGCTTACAGGTGTTCGCAACAGAGCAGCCATGAACAGAGTGGTTGATGAGCTGGATGCAAGACTTAAATATCAAAAAGCTCCTTTCGGAGTAGCAATATGCGCCATGAACGGACTTAAGGCCCTTAACGCCGAGGGTGGACACGACGCCGGAAACGAGGCTCTTGCCAAGGCAGGAGAGATTCTAAGGGGAGTGTTTAAGGAGTCTCAGGTTTTCCGCTCAGCGGGCGAAGAATTCTCTGTTGTTGCAGAGGGGATTAGCAAAGAGAAATTTGAAGAAAAGATTGGAAAGCTTCGGGAACTTGGCAGCGATCCCGAGGGTGTTCACCTTTCCATTGGCTGGTTTACTGACGAGGATACAGGTGATATCAGAGCTGCCCTTAGAGAATCCTACCAGCAGATGCGCAAGGAAAAGAACAGTTTTTACGAGAAATATCCGGAAAAGAAGAGATAAAACTACCTTTTAGGCACGAGGAGGAATGCATATGAAGAAGAAAATGGGCAGTTTATTCATGGCCGGGGTGATAGCAGCAGCGATGCTTTCCGGATGCGCCGGGGCAGAGTCGGAGTCAGCAGACACAGAAGAATCGGCGGAGGCAGAAAGCGCTGAGACAGCAGAACAGGATACTGCCACAGAAAGCAGTAATGACATTTCACAGAAAAAAATCGGTATTTGCATATATCAGTTTGATGATAATTTTATGTCCCTTTACAGGGATGAGCTGGTAAACTATCTGGTTGACCAGGGATTTTCAGAGGAAAACATCACTGTTGAGGATTCAGAGCTCAGTCAGGAAAAGCAGAATCAGCAGATACAGACGATGATTGATAACGGCGTTGATGTTCTTATCATCAATGCGGTAAATACCTCGGAAGCAGCCGGTATCACTGACATGGCAGTTGGTGCAGGGATACCTCTTGTTTATATAAACAGAGAGCCTGATGTTGCCGAGGAGCAAAGATGGGTTGATAACGGCTGGGAAGTTACATACGTTGGCTGCGATGCAAGGCAGTCCGGAACTCTTCAGGGAAATATCATCGTGGATATCGGCCTTGAAAAGGTTGACCAGAATGATGACAACATAGTTCAATACATTATGATAGAGGGCGATCCTGAGAATATCGACGCCCAGTACAGAACGCAGTTTTCGGTAAAGGCACTGGAGGATCAAGGCTGGAGCGTAAAGTGTCTCTACGACGAGGTTGGAAACTGGGACAGAGAGTCAGCTAAGCAGCTCTCAAAGGAAGCACTTGAAAAGCATCCCGAGACGGAGGTTGTTTTCTGTAATAACGATTCAATGGCTCTTGGCGCACTGGAGTCCATTAACGAAGCAGGCAGGACCGTTGGAGAAGACATTTATCTTGTTGGCGTGGATGCGCTGACGGAGGCTTTGGACGATGTAATTGATGGATCAATTACAGGAACGGTCTTCAATGATTACTTTGATCAGTCACACAGGGCAGCAGCCGCAACCATCAACTACATGAAGGGTGCCGGCAACGACCACTACATCGGCTGCGACTATGTGATGGTCACAAAGGACAACGCCCAGGAAATTCTTGACAGGATTAAATAACCGTTAGGTTTTAGTTAATGGTCAGAACCTGCGAACATATATATTCGCAGGTTCTGGCTATTATATTAAAACGTAGCTGTAATATAGTCACAACATGGCATAAAGGATTATAATATAAGGCAGATGATGGTATATCATCTGTCTTTTTTGATGAGGGAATATATGCTTAATCCATTTTTATATAGATGTGGCTGTAGGAGGTAAATTGGGATTATTCGAATTGAAAAAGGATTTGATGAATTCTATTTTTCAGTTCTCACTTTGCACTTTATGTTTTTATCCTATTTTACAGTTGTGTTGTTGTAAAAAATGAATACTTGGAGACAGGTATATAAGATTGAAAAATACATAGTAATTATATATCTTTTTGTAAGCGACTGAGCAGGGCCGGTATATAAGATAGAAATATAATGTCAATTTATATACTTTTTTCTGTGCTTTATAAGTACATGGGCTGAGTACTACAGGAAATGCATATAAAAAAGTATATAAGTCTAATTATTATTTTCAATTTATATACTTGGCGAGAAGTTACGGGAGAAATAGGTATATAAATTTGGCTTAAGAGCCTTTCTTATATATGTTGTGTAAAAAGGAACAGTAAACATATTTTAGGAACACTTTTGTAAAAAGAAAGATGTTTTTTGTGCGGAGTATACCTCAGATGACCATAACAGACGTTATTAGGTATATATCAAAAAAATCGTAGCTTTTATAGGGGAGTAGAAACACTTTTAGAAAAAGGGAATATATTTATGAAAAAGTGCGCAATAATAGCGGGTTCGGAAATAAAGAATTATGAATGGGTGAAGTCCCATTTTGATGAGGAGACTTTCTGTATATACTGCGATGGCGGGCTCTATCACGAAGAAAAGCTGGGGGTTAAGCCGGATCTTATAATCGGGGATTTTGATTCACATCCTGTGCCTGAAACAGAGGTTGAGCTTATAAAGCTGCCAACGGAAAAAGATGATACAGACAGTGTCTATGCCGTTAAGGAAGCCATAAAGCGTGGATTTACGGAATTTATACTGATAGGAGCGATTGGAAAGAGATTCGATCATAGCCTTGGAAACATGGCGATTCTGATAATGCTTGAAAAGCAGGGACTTTCCGGGATGATAATTGATGACTACTCGGAGATCAGCCTGATTTCAGGCGGATGCGCCTCGGTGGATAAAGGAATCTCTGAAAATAATGGAATAGCAGAAGCCGGTAAAAGTCTGGGAACTGCCAGCAACATTGCAGAAATTGGCGATGACTTTAGTTTCTTTTCTGTGCTTCCTGCAGGGGGCGATGCAAGCGGCGTCACAATAGAAGGCGCCAAGTACAATGTTAAAGACGTAGAGCTTACCATGGATTTCCCGGTAGGGATAAGTAATGAAGTGGCACCGGGCAGCAGAGCAACAGTTTCTGTAAGAGAAGGGAAGCTTTTCATAATAAAGGTAAAGAGCGAGAAATTCTAAGATTTATATCAAAAAGGCTACCAATGTAACAGTTTTGGCTATATATTTAAAAGGATAAGCGAAAACAATGAATAAGATAAGGAACGACCTGCGGACACACACATTTTTCTCTGCAGGCGGGGTATCCACATTACAGGAAAATATCGAAGCTGCAAGAGACAGGGATATTCAGCTATTGGCAGTAACAGATCCCTTCAGCGCATTGGTGGTTGATGAGGACTCCGCAGGCGCGGGATTTTCAGAAAACGAAACCACGGATTGGGATGCTGCAAATGAGGAAGCCGGAGACCAGGAGGAAGCTCCGATCAGTGAAAACCTCGATGGCCAGGAGGATGTTCTCATCCGTGAAAGCCTTGGAGTAAAGCTTCTGTACGGCTGCGAAGCAGATATAGTTAGTCCTGAAGGATATCTTTTCGGAATAGGACTTCCAGGGAAAGAAGAGTATCCAGGCGATGTCATTTTTACTCCGGATTTTATAGTTGCAGGGGTAAGCAGCAGATGGAAACCCATGGAAATAAGCGAAGCGAAGGCTACGCAGATGTACATAAATGTCATTAGGGACAGCAATGTTTTGATGCTGGGTAATCTTTGCAAGACAGAGATCAGCTGCGACATTAATGAACTCCTCAGGGTATGCAAGGAATTACATAAACCTGTAGAAATTGACGAGCAGAGCTTTTTATATGGGGACGACGCAGTAAGGAGAATCAGGAGCCTTCTTACAAAGTGCGCAGAAGAAAATGTTTTGATATGCGCAGATTCAGGGGCTTTGTCAGCGGCGAAGGTGGGACAGATGCCGCGTCTAATGGCAGAGCTTAATGAGATAGACTTTCCAAATGATCTTATAATGAATGCTGACAGTGATATTTTTCTAAGTAATTATCAAAAAGCAGGATTTGCGACCATAAATACACCTTGGGGGACTTATCAATGAAAATAGTTTTGGAGCATCTTACCAAAAAATTTCCAAACAGAAACAAAAAAATAAAAGAGGATGTCATTGCCGTAAATGATTTTGACTACGAGATTCCAAATGGCAAGCTTATTGGACTTCTTGGGCCTTCAGGCTGCGGAAAAAGTACAGTCCTTAATCTTATAAGCGGGCTTGAAAAACCAACCAATGGCAAAATCCACTTTGGCGATGATGATGTCACTGAGCTCCCTGCGGAAAACAGGGGAGTTGGTCTGGTTTTCCAGAACTATGCGCTTTATCCGCATCTGAATGTAAGAGAAAACATCAGATTCCCGTTAGAGAACCTTCGCGGTAAGGACAAAATGACCAGGGATGAGATGGACAGAAAGGTTTTTGAGACCGCAAAGCTTGTGCAGATAGAAGGACTCCTTGACAGAAAGCCTTCAGAGATGTCAGGTGGTCAGCAGCAAAGAGTTGCCATAGCAAGAGCTCTTGTAAAGCAACCAAAGGTTCTGCTTCTTGATGAGCCTCTGTCAAACCTTGATGCGAGACTAAGGCTTCAGACCAGAGAAGAGCTTAAGAGAATTCAGGTGGAAACAGGTATAACCACAATTTTTGTAACCCACGATCAGGAAGAAGCCATGAGTATCTGCGACACCATAGTGGTTATGCAGGATGGCAGGATCATGCAGCATGGCAATCCCCAGGATGTCTATGACAAGCCGGATAACCTTTTTGTTGCAAAATTCCTTGGGACGCCCCAGATCAACGTATTTAAAGGCGTTGTCAAAGCGGGCACTGTTTTCATTGGAAATGACAGAATCATGATGATGGAAGAAGACTTTGAAGACAGAGATGTCTTCGTGGGTATAAGGCCCGAAGGCTTCATTCCGGATGATAGCTGGAATGGCAGAAGCGAAGCCTCTGATAATAAGGAGAGACTTATCTGCGAATTCAGAAAGCTTGAAGTAATGGGTAGAGATTCAAGTATCCTTTGTGCCAACGAATATTTTGAAGGCACTATGATACGTGCAATTATCGCATCCGGCACAGAGATCAAGACTCCCGGCGGCGAAGTGGCATTTAATATTAAACCTAACAAGATTCATATTTTTGATGCAAAAACGGGGAAGGTGCTTCATTAAATGAATAGTAAAAAACAGACTTTAACTGCATGGCTGTGCTTACTGCCTGCAATCATATTTTTGGGAGCGTTTTTGGTCTATCCCATGATAGATGTTTTCATATATTCCTTTGAGGAGGGCTATAATTTCGCATCCCAGAGCTACTTTGGTATAGGTGGCTACAATTATTCTTATGTGCTTCATGATCCATATTTTATTCAGGCCCTTAAGAATACATTTATTATCGTGCTTATAACAGTGCCGCTTTCCACGGGCATTGCACTTATAATCTCGCTGGCTTTAAGTTCAATCGATAAGCTTCGTGAACTTTTCCAGACAATCTTTTTCCTTCCATACGTGACCAACACTCTGGCGGTAGGACTTGTTTTCATGATCCTTTTCCAGAAAACCGCCTACACAGACGGAATGGTTAATCTGCTTATAAGATTCTTTGGCGGCGAATCCGTTGATTTCATAGACGGACCATATTCTGCCAAGATGTTTGTTATGTGTTTTTACACAATCTGGGTGGTACTGCCCTTTAAAATCCTGATTCTTACAAGTAATCTGGCATCCGTAGACCCTATCTATTACAAGGCTGCAAAAATTGATGCCACACCAAAATTCAGAATCTTTTTCAAGATAACGCTGCCCATGATTTCGCCCATGGTATTTTATCTTGTGATCACAGGCTTTATCGGAGCTTTCAAGGCCTACAGCGACGAGGTTGCACTTTTTGGAACGGACCTTAACGCTGCGGGAATGAACACTATAGTTGGTTATATCTACGACATGCTCTACGGAAACAGCGGCGGATATCCATCCTACGCATCGGCAGCAGCTATCATACTTTTTGCCATAGTATTTACGATTACCATAATCAACCTTCTCGTCAGCGAGAAGACCGTTTATTACCAGTAATTACGGGCTTTAGCATGACCTTAATACATAACGTATCATGAAAAGAGGAAATATATGTCTTCAAATACAGATGGAAAAACAGGCTCTGTGCCTCATGTTAATTCTGAATATAAGCTGATTGAGCAAAGAGCAACGGCGGCAAATGTCTTTGGACAGATCATAAGGTATCTGCTGCTGGCCTTTTGGGCGCTTATCGTACTGTTCCCTTTTTACTGGATGATCCTTACATCCTTTAAAAGCTACAGCTCCTATAACAGTGAGTACGTGCCAAAGCTTTTTGTGACATCGCCCACCTTCCAGAATTACGTGGACGCTTTTACGGAGGTTTCCCTTGGCAGATACCTGCTTAACACCTTTGTGTTCACGGTGGTTACAACAGCAATCATGCTGGTTATCGTAGTGCTGTCGGCCTTTGCCTTTTCAAGGCTTGAGTTCAAAGGGAAAAACATACTGTTTGCCCTGTTTTTATCACTTATGATGATTCCTAACGAGCTGGTTATCATCACCAATTACGTCACCATCACCAACATGAACCTCAGAAACTCCATGCCGGGATTGGTGTTGCCTTCTGTTATCTCAGTTTTTTATATTTACTTATTAAAAGAAAACTTTGAGCAGATTCCGGACGAGCTCTACAAGGCAGCAAAGGTGGACGGGACATCTGATATGCGCTATTTGTGGCGCGTTATGATCCCCATAGCAAAGCCCACACTTATAACCATCACTATTTTGAAGGTCATAGAGTGCTGGAATTCCTACGTGTGGCCAAGACTCATAACCGATGACCCCAATTTTTTCCTTGTTTCAAACGGAATTCAGGAGATAAGGGAAAACGGCTTTGGAAGAGAGAATATCCCTGCCATGATGGCAGCGGTTGTAGCTATTTCAGTGCCTTTGATGGTTCTGTTCCTTGTTTTCAGGAAAAAGATAATGGCAGGCGTTGCAAGAGGAGGAACCAAGGGATGAGACTGTTTTCGTTTATGAAAAAATCCGGGAAGGCCGCAGCTTTCATGGCAGCAGTGCTTATGACCATGTCTGTTCTGCCGCTTACTGCGTGCCATGGATCCAGGGAATCCTCCGGTTTTGAGATTCCGGAAGCCTTCGATGAGACTTCAAAATATGAAATTACATTTTGGGCAAAAAACGACACCAACAAGACCCAGACCAGGATCTATGAGAAAGCCATCGCCGATTTTGAGAAGCTTTATCCAAATATCGACGTAAGCCTCAGACTTTACACGGATTACGGAAAAATTTACAACGACGTAATTACCAATATTTCCACAAATACAACGCCAAATGTCTGCATCACATATCCGGATCATATCGCAACTTACCTTACGGGCAGCGATACGGTGGTTCCTTTGGATGAGCTTTTGACGGATTCAAGGTATGGTCTTTCAGGGGATGAGCTAAAATACGACGCTCCTTCAAAAGATGAGATTATCCCCGAGTTTTTATCTGAGGGAATAATAGGGGATCACTACTACGCAATTCCCTATATGCGCTCCACGGAGGCTTGCTATGTGAACAAGACCTATGTGGAGAAGCTTGGATATGAGATGCCTGAAGTTCTTTCCTGGGATTTTGTCTGGGAAGTATCTGAAAAGGCCACGGAGAAAAATGAGGATGGAACCTTTAAATTAAATGGTCAAAAGGTCCTCATTCCCTTCATATATAAGTCCACCGACAATATGATGATTTCTCTGCTAAAACAGGAGGGCGCCGAGTATTCGGATTCTTTTGGAAACAACTGGCTTTTTGAGGATGTGACAAGGGAAAACCTCATGGAGATCACATCTCACGCCAAAACAGGAGCTTTTTCCACATTTAAAATATCAGGATATCCTGCAAACTTCCTGAATGCGGGACAGTGCATTTTTGCTGTGGATTCTACGGCAGGTGCCACCTGGATGGGCACTAATGCACCTCTTTGCGATATTGCCAAGGATAAGATCGTCGATTTTGAGACCGCAGTTTACCCTATTCCTCAGTTTGTGGATAGGGAGGGATTGCAGATTTCAGATAATAAGGCATCAAGGCTTGCTCCCGAAGAAAAGAAATTTGCCATGATGTCCCAGGGACCGTCGATTTGTATTTTCAATAAGAAGGATCCCCAGGAAGTGCTTGCCTCCTGGCTTTTTGCTCAGTACATGCTGACAAATGATGTGCAGATAGCCTACGCTGAGACGGAAGGCTACGTTCCCGTAACATCAAAGGCTCAGGATTCTCCGGAATATCAGGACTATTTAAGCAGAGCAGGGGAAGACAACACTACCTATTATGATGTGAAGATCGAAGCCACAAAGCTTCTTTTGGAAAATCAGAAATATACCTTTATTACCAGCGTTTTCAATGGTTCCGCATCGCTTAGAGATGCAGCCGGGTCGCTGATTGAGAATGTGACAAAGTCAGTTCGAAGGAAAACCGAAGTGGACGCAGCCTATATAGATAAACTCTATGAGGATACGAAGAGTCTTTATCACCTTGATCAGGTATCGGCAGCAGGAACCGGTAAAACGGAATTCGGAGAACTGCCGGCGGAATCAAAATGGCTTGTGAGACTTCTAATTACCACCTGGCTTTTAATAGGAATTTACATTTTTTCAAACAAAATTTTGAAATAGTGGTATAATACGTCTGTTACATTATTAACATGTAAGAATAAAGAGGAGAAAAATTATGAAAAAGGTAATTGCAACAGTTTTGACAATGGGCCTTGCTCTTAGCATGGCAGCATGCGGCAGCAAAGGTGCAGAGGTTCAGGACGCAGCTACTGAGGCAGTATCTGAGGTAGCAGAAGAGGTTTCTGATGCAACTCAGGAAGTAGCTGAGGATGCAGCAGACGTAGCTGAGGAAGTAGCCACAGAAGCTACAGAAGAGGCTGCAGAAGGCGAAGAAGCTACAGAGGAGACAGCAGCAGGCGACGTTATGACTCATGATGATTACGTTGCAGCTGAGCTTGATTCAGAAGTAACAGTTGAGACTTATGTACAGGCTAAGCAGGGCTGGTGGGAGAACGAAGGCGTTGGTAACGCTACATTCTACACACAGGCTGAGGACGGTGCTTACTTCCTTTACAATATGCCTTGCTCAGAGGAAGAGTACGAGCAGCTCACACCCGGCACAAAGATCAAGGTTACAGGTTATAAGTCAGAGTGGTCAGGCGAAGTTGAGATCACAGATGCTAAGTTCGAGATCGAGGATGGCAACTTTGTAGCAGAGGCACTTGATGTTACAGATCTTCTTGCAGATGATTCTATTATCGATCACCAGAACGAGTTCGTAGCTTTCAAGGGTATGACTGTTGAGGCTAGCAAGGATGCTGACGGCAATGACGTAGCTTTCCTTTATAACTATGATGGTTCAGGCTCACAGGGTGATGACCTTTACTTCAATGTTTCTGCAAACGGCACAACATATACATTCACAGTTGAGTCTTACCTTTGCGGACAGGATTCAGACGTTTACAAGGCAGTTGAAGGCCTTAACGTAGGCGATACAGTAGACATGGAGGGCTTCCTCTACTGGTATGAGGGTGTTAACCCCCACATCACAGCTGTAACTGTACAGTAATTATTTAAAAATCCGGTATTTTGTTCCATACGGCTATAGTGGGAGCCGTAGAATAAAATCGCAGGGTGCGTAAAACCGCATAGAATCTACAAGAACCGTTACAACAAGGCGTAAAGCCAGAGCTGTAGCGGTTCTTTTTATATGCAAAAACATGTTAAAATACATCAATTTACAAGCTGCAAAAATGTGAGATAATAAAAATTAGTTAAGCAATATATGGGAAGAGTTTTTTGGGGAGCCACAAGATATTGTGGAAGTTGGGGGAGTCATGGACTACGATTATCTTTCTTCGATTGTTTCTAATTACACCAATTTATCAGCACTTAGCAATAAAATAGGAGCTTCAACAGGCGTATCATCAATAAAGGATGTGATGAATACGCTTTCTTCAGGTGATTCATTTAGTGGGATCCTTGGAGATGCCGTGCAGTCGATTGCCGGAGATTATGACGAATATTCCAATGCTGAGCTTGCTGATTCTGCCATCAGAGCAATAACATCGAATACAGGATCAGCTTCTATCACAGGAATGCTTGATTCTATGGTTAAGTCCGAAGGCGTTGACGATGACACAGCACAGAAGCTCTCCGGTATTGCAGGCGTAAATGTGTCAAATGGCACTGAGAAGGAAGCCAGATCCAGCCTCATCATGCAGAACTATCTCACAGCCTCTATCCTTAAGGATACCCTTCAGAACTCCCTTACAGATTCAGCTGACTTTACCCAGTCACTCTTTAGCGGGCTTGCAGTTGGAAGCGGTGATGATTCATCAAACAGCACTTTGACATCACTGCAGAATTCCACACTTTCCGCCATCTCTAATATGTCAGCATACGAGGACTACCTGGATAAGCAGGTGGTATAAGGATGCTTTGTAAAAGAAATTAAATGAGAACCTAAAACCGGGAGTATGATTCGCACTATCGATAGTACGGCTCGTAAACGAGATACACTCTGCCTTTCTAAAAGATCAAAAATTCTCCGAATCTATGCGGAAAAATATCAAATCAGAATACAACTATATTTTGCAAAATCAAAATAAATTATTATTTTTAATATTGACGAAACTTTTTGCTGATGATACTATCAGTGAGCATTCAGTTCCAAATGCATTCAAGCACAAGATGATCATCTTGATTATTCCTAAACGCAGTACCTAAGGAGTTATCAAACTATGGGTTTGGAAAACGCACAAAATGATGCACGCCCGATCTGATCATGGTATTCACCGTAGTACGTAAATCGATCGATGAAGAGTGTTCACTCTATGTATTACATAGCAGAAAGGGCAAAAACCATGATATTTTCATGGAAGAACTAATATGATGTATGCGCAATCTAAAAGGCGCTACATGTGGGTTATTTTCCCTGGAATGCGATGGATCGATTCCCGGAAAATAGCATGTTAATACGAATAGGTATTAAATTTAACAATTGAAAACCAACAATAAAGATAAAATTTGTAAAAAACGTGAGAAAGTAGCGGCATTAGGTATTATGCTGCTACTTCTTGTATTCACTCCATCTCTGGACGTATTTCCTAAAGAATATTTTTTAATTTTTTTTAATAAATGAAATGTTAACGTTGTTTTATAATATAAGTAGATTAAAAATCATTTACAAAATGATTGTCAGATCTGTGCATACAGGTCAGTGAGCATGCTAGAGCGAGGGGGTACTACTATGGCAAATGATCGTGACAACAGGCAGGAAATCATGTCCGAGAGAAAGGGCTCATTTTTACAGACGATAGCTTTTCAGAATCTGGCGGTGAATATCGTGATTTTGATAGCTGTAATCATTGTGACCATCATAATGATAAACAGCATGAAGACCATGAAATTCACAGCAAATACGGCCAGTGTGAATGAGGCTGAATCCCTGGTCCAGGAGGCAAAGCTTAGAGAGAAAACGCTTTTGATCGATGGAAGATTAAGCGCTCTCATCGGTGCATCATCTGTCGAGGGTGTAGATCAGGCAACACTCCAGGGATACGTAGATGACATGAAGGCAGCTGAAGCAGGAATTCCCGAGCATGTGGAATATCTTAAGCAGAGCATACTTGTTACTCAGGTGGCAGATGGACAGCAGCAGATGGATGCCTTGGAGGCAGCTCTAAATAGCTACCTTGCTGATGCCAATGCTATAGTAGATGGATGCATGTCAGGTGATTTACAGACTGTTTATGGAATTTTGGGAAGCACCTACTACGCAAATATGGGCAACATGGAGGCTTGCTATGATGTAGCGGAGGCTTCTCTTGTTGGCCTGTCGAATGGCCTTGATGCTTACCTGCAGATCAGCCTTGATACTGCAACCAAAAAGGCTGTTATTGGAATCATTGTAATTATAGTTTGTATAGTAGTTGGTATGATTCTAAGTATTACTCGTGTCAGCAAAAAGATCAGTGCAATTTCCGGCGAAGTTGTTTCTATCATTGACAATATCAATGCAGGAAAAGGTGATCTTACGGCTCGAATCAATACGAAAACCAAGACAGAGCTTGAGTCCATCGTGGATGGAATAAACCAGTTTATCGGCACTCTTCAGAATATCATCAGGGATGTTAAGGATGGCACAGTCATTCTTCGCACATCTTCCGATGAGATGACAGAGCAGATTCAGAGAGCAAGTGATAACATCACCAATACATCCGCAGCTTTGCAGGAGCTTTCCGCAAGCATGGATACAGTATCTGAAACCGCTGAGCTCATAAACGGTAAGCTTGAAGAGGTTAAGGAAGCAGCTGATGATATCAGAAACGAAGCTGCAGCAGGTACAGAAACTGCCGGCAATATCAAGGTTGAAGCAGATAACATTAAGTCTGAAGCTACCAATAAGAAGGAGAATACCGGAGCTAAGATCACAGAGCTTGGCGAAGTACTTAAGAGTTCTGTAAAAGACAGTGAGAAGGTTAGCCAGATCAACGAGCTTACAAATGTCATTTTGGATATCGCATCTCAGACAAACCTCCTTGCCCTCAATGCTTCCATCGAGGCAGCAAGAGCTGGAGAAGCAGGAAAAGGCTTCGCAGTTGTTGCTGAAGAGATCAGTGCCCTTGCAGAGAACTCAAGGCAGACAGCAGGAAATATCCAGGTTATCAGTAATGAAGTTACTAATGCTGTTAAGACACTTTCAAACAATGCCCTTGAAGTTATAGACTTCATCACCGATACGGTTATCGCCGACTACGACGCATTCGTTGAGACCGGTGATAAGTACGAGCAGGCAGCCATTTTGATGGATGAGATGCTTGGTAAGTTCTCCGATAAGGCAGATAACCTCAATGTCATCATGGAGCGCATGGCAGATTCCGTTGAGTCCATCACAGAATCAGTTAAGCAGTCCAGTGAAGCCATCGGACTGTCCGCAAATAACTCTACGGAGATCGTTGGTGAGATTCAGGGCATCGACAATGCCATGAGCGAGAACAACAGAGTAACAGAGAGACTTGGCGAGAGCACAAGCATATTTGAGAATCTGTAAAAGGAACCGGAATGAAAATTGGCAGGAATATGCTATAATTGGTTAGTGTTGTATGACACAAATCCATAAACCGGGGAATATTAAATGACATATTCAGGCAGCACAAAGAAATCAAATGTGCTTATTATCATCCCAGCCTATAATGAAGGCGAGAATATCAAAAATATAGTTGAAGAGCTAAGGAGCGGATATCCGCAGTACGACTACGTTGTAATTAACGACGGATCATCCGATGACACCGGCAAGATTTTAAGAGAGCAGGGCTATAACCACGTGACCTGCCCTATAAACCTTGGAATCGGTGGTGCCATTCAGACAGGCTACCAGTATGCCAAGGAAAAGGGATACGACGTGGCAGTTCAGCTTGACGGTGACGGACAGCACGATCCTGCCTATATCGGCGATATCGTGCAGCCTATTTTGGACGATGAGGCAGACTACGTAATAGGTTCAAGGTTCGTCAATAAAGAGGGCTTCCAGAGTTCTGTTACTAGGAGAATCGGCATCAGATTTTTAAGTGCGCTAATAACGGTTCTTTGCCTTAGGAAAATAAAGGACGTAACCAGCGGTTTTAGAGCTGTGAACAAGTTTTTCATAAATGCTTTTGCTAGCAGCTATCCCATAGATTATCCGGAGCCTGAGGCTATCATGGATGCTGTTATGCGAAGGAAGAGAATCATGGAGCTTCCCGTTGTCATGCGTGAGCGTGAGACAGGCACAAGCTCGATTAATTTAAGACGTTCCGTTTATTACATGATAAAGGTTACGCTGGACATCATAGTCTGCAGAATCAGCTATGGCATCAGGAGATAAGAGATTTTCAGTATATCTGATGTGACTATAGATATTGTTAATTAGAAATGGGAGATTTTAAATGGGGACAATTATTCCGCCAAAACTTACTGCGGTCCTGATTACCGCAATAGTGATCTATTTTATAATAATTCTTTCGCTTTTAAAGCATAGAATGCTGAATATGAAGTACACACTTCTGTGGCTACTTACAGGAGTTGTGATGCTGATTCTTGTGATAAATCCGATGCTGATGTTTTATCTGATCCAGATTCTTGGCATTACCAGTGCCATGAACGGCCTCTACATAATGCTGATCGGTTTTCTTATCATGCTGGTACTGTCCCTTACAAGCATTGCATCAAGGCAGGCAGGCCGCATCACCAAACTCATCCAGAACCAGGGACTCCTTGAAAAGAGGATTCGTGAGCTTGAAGAAAAAAATGGAGAATCAGCAGAAAAATAAGGTTTTTTTGCGGGCGAAATCATACTGCCTTGTTAACGAAATTTTAATAATCTTCCTCTCGTAATCATGTTACAATATTCTCATCAATCAACTAGTTGTTTACACACGAAAGGAGTATTTCTTATGAAGTATGTATGTGGCACATGTGGATATATTTATGATGAGGCAGCAGGCGATCCGGATAACGGTATCGCAGCAGGAACAAAGTTCGATGATCTCCCGGCAGATTGGGTTTGCCCCCTTTGCGGAGTAGGTAAGGACGAGTTCAAAGCTGAGTAAATAAACAACAAGGTAAAGACAGTAAGGTATACAGCGAAAGTTGTATACCTTATTTAATTCACTGGATGTATACTGTTATTATAATCAGGACGCTGCTATTTGATTTATAATCTAAAGCAAGCAATTTGCGCATAAGAAAAGGCTAATGGAAATGAAAAAAATAAGTACATCTATATCTACATTTAGAAACTTAATAAATTCAGACTGCATGTACGTTGATAAGACCAGGCATATCTACGAGATGGTAAAAGAACCTTTTGGATTGTTCTTTTTTTCCAGACCAAGAAGATTTGGCAAAAGCCTTACAGTAAGTACTTTGGAATCGGTTTTTTTAGGTGAGAGAGAATTGTTTCAAGGACTCTATATCTACGATTCAGATTATAAATGGGAAAAATATCCTATCATACACATAGATTTTGGAAGAAGTGACAGCACCACTGCAGCGAATTTGGAAGAGTGGATAAAACTTGAACTAAAAAGTATCGCTTCTGATCATGAAGTTCAGATAGAGGGCAGTTCGCCGGCGCTTCAGTTTGGTGAACTTATAAAGGCACTTTATAAGAAATATGGAAAAGGCGTTGTTGTTCTTATTGATGAATATGACAGACCTATAACCAATAACCTTGAGGATGGAAAGGGAGTAAAACTCATACGAAGGATGATGGAAGCTTTTTATCAGATGATAAAAGGCTATGAATCTATGGAGCGTTTTGTTTTTCTCACCGGAGTGACGCGTCTGAGTCAGGTTTCTGTGTTTAGTAAGCTCAACAATCTGGTTGATATAAGTAGAAGCAGTAAGTACTCTGACGCTGTAGGCTACACCCAGGATGAACTGGATGAGTATTTTACTGATTATATCAAAGCCGGTGCTGAAAAGAACGGATGCACTTATGATGAGTTAAAAGAGAGACTTGCTTCATGGTATGATGGATTTAAATTTGTATTCGATGGAATCAAGGTATATAACCCGGTGTCCGTTGGAAGATTTTTTATGGAAAATTTTGAATTCAGGAACTACTGGTATGCGACTGCAACACCGGTTATGCTGGTAGAGCAGGCCAAGAAACAGAGGATAACTGTTGAAAATATTGAAAATGCAGTTATGACGGATATTGCCTATAACTCTTTTGATATTATGAAACTTTCAGAAGATAAGGCTGATTCACACTTACTAATTCAACTATTGCTTCAGGCAGGATATCTGACTATAGGAGATATGGTGGCGGAAAAGCCTGCCCCCACATATCGATTGGTGTACCCTAACAAGGAAGTGCAATTATCATTTGAAACGGACCTGGCTTCTGTATATATGGATAAGCCCATCGCGGATATAAACAATATTGTTAATGACATACAAAGTGCGGCGATAGAACAAATATTGGAAGGATAGATGCAACAAAATTCGGAGGCGCCCATGGCAAGAAAAAAGAGGCTTACCAGAAAGCCATTATCTTTTGCGACCAAGATCAAGCTCATGCAGATGAATCTTGACTCTGGTCTCGATCTTTTAGATAAAAAACTTTCCCATGAAGAGAAAATAAAAGTCGTAAAGTTCTGCCTCTCCCATGACAGAAATATCAGAGGAACCGCTGAACTCTACGGTCTTCGCTACGCCCACGTCTACCAGTGGGTTCGAAAATATGAGGCAGGCGGAGAAGAAGCCCTCATCGATAGGCGCGGCAAACGCGGAAAGGGCCGCAGAACCCTTCTTCTCGAAGAAGAACAGGCCGAGTACGACAGAGAGAACGAGCTTGAAAGACTCCGGAAGCTGCAGGAGGGGGAAGATGGCGAAGAGGATGAGGGGGATGGAGAAGGCGATAGCGAATGAGGTAGATACTGCGAACTGATAGCAGTGTAATAGGGATATTAAAAGCGGTTTTAGCCAGTGCTCATATGGGTGCTGGCTATTTCTAGTGCGCCCGACGGCGCACGTTTCTAATGGGTGAAAGTCCCTAGCCCGCCCGACAGTGGGAAGGGCATAGCTGAACACCAAGGGTGTCCTTTCGTGGTATAACCACGTTAACGTGAGGGGAATCTGAAGGAAGGTGTAGGCAAATCTCCGACCTTACGAACAGAAACCATATATGAGGCTATGTTGATCTGGGGGTAAGGCTACTAGACAAGTCAAAGCCCAATAACTGTACGGAACCGCGCATAGTAAATTTGGTTGGTGCATGGAGTGAAAGAAACGTGTGGTACTCGGGGAGGTCTCGTCAGCGGATGGAAACGGAGTATGAAGTCCGTGAGTAACAACGAATGGCGAGAAGTCAGCAGAGGTCGTAGTACCACGGTGACTATAGGCGCTGTGGGAAGGACTGAACTTTTAGGAGACACAAGCAATGAAGGTAACCGAAAGTGGGTTTGAGAACAGACAACTTCATATTGAAGGCTACCTGCAAATGGCTACTGCGGAACAGGAAGAGTATGCAGGAGTGTTCGACTACGCTAAAGGATAGTAATAAGTCTATTGATTTTCTTACAAGGGATAACAGAATTGTGCCTTGGGTCAAGAATGGCAACTATTCACCTGATAACAGCTATCGAAACGGAATGATAGAAGGCATGCCCTTTAATATTGATTCGTCAGATTTCATCAGTATTTTTGAGGGGGAATTATAATGGCTTTAAGGATTAGAAAATGCTATTTTTGATTTACAAAATGCAATTTTTAAATGCGAAATTGCTATTTTTTAATACAGAATTGCAATTTTAAATTTGCAAATGCAATTTTATAACATAGAAATTGCAATTTTGAATTTCTATTGCAACAAATCTCAAAAAGTGGATTACCCAATTTAGCCAGCATTCATAATGAATGCTGACTATTTTTATGCGCAAAATCTAAATTCGGCTTTTCTGTGCCTTGAAAGCAAAAAATGTATCTAAATGAGAATAAATCACATTTGAGCGTTGATTTTTAGTCCGATTTGTATATAATCAGAATTAAGGAGGAATCAAACCATGTTGATTCAATTTAATTTTAAGAATTTCAAATCTTTTAAAGAAGAAGCAACACTGGACTTGTCAGCGACAAAAATGACAGAGTTTTCAGAACGAGTTGTGAATGTTGGCGGTGAGAAGAGCCTGACAGTTGCGGCTATTTATGGAGCAAATGCCAGTGGAAAATCAAACATATACCATGCATTAGGATATATGTCCGATTATGTTATTAATTCTTTCAAATATGGGGATGATGAGGAGGAATATGAGTTATATAAGCCTACTCCGTTCCTGTTTGCTTCGGACTCTGCAACAGATGAGTCGAGTTTTGAAATATATTTTACATTTCCTGGTGATAAGAAGGAAAAAACATATAATTACGGATTTTGTATAAATGGTGAAGGTGTCACGGAAGAATGGCTAAATTCTAAAGCAAAAACAGCCAGAGAATTTAAAACGGTTTTCTACCGCGGAAGGACGCCAGATGAACTGGATTTGTCAGGTATTCCAGCTAGCAGCAGAGATAATATCAAGGTAGCTCTGGAGAAACAGGTTCTGGTAGTATCTCTCGGGGCAAAACTGAAAATAGAAATATGTAAGCAAGTCAGGGAATGGTTCCTTATGAATGAATTTGCCGACTTTGGAGATCCAATTACAAATTATTTCCTTTCCAGAAGACTGCCTAATGAATTTGCTGATAATAAAGATGTTCAGAAGGATGTAATAAGATTTTTTGATTCCTTTGATGAGCATATCAAAGACTTTAGGGTTGAGAAGATACCTCAGGAGAATCAGGCGAAAGAAGAAAAGTATAAGATAAATTCACTTCATAAGATGGTTGACGCGGACGAAATGGTGGAGATACCTCTTGAGGCGGAATCTGCCGGAACATTAAAGATGTTTGCACTTTATCCGGATTTAAGAGATGTGTTGGAGAAGGGAAGCGTGTTTGTTATCGATGAATTGAATGCTCGCCTTCATCCGCTTTTGGTAAGAAATTTCCTGCTTACATTTCTAAATCCTAAGATCAATACAAACCATGCACAGCTTATTTTTACGACTCATGATACATGGCAATTATCAAATCAGTTACTGCGCAGAGATGAAGTCTGGTTTGTGGAGAAGGATGAAAATGGTGAATCCACATTATATTCATTAGCTGATTTTGTTGATGAAGATGGTATTCATATTCGTAAGGATGAGAATTATGAGAAGAATTATCTCATAGGAAAATATGGGGCAATACCCAGCTTAAAAAGCATAGATTTTATAAACTGAGGTGGCATTTGTGGGTAAAAAAGACAGGACTGGGAATAGAGTGAAAAGGGATTCCCGTAGGAGATTAAGGATACCGGAATTGGGGTATTACCTCATCGTAACGGATACAGAGGGCACTGAGCGATGCTATTTTACGGGGCTTCATCAATCATTGCCTGAAAATATCAGAAAGAACATAGTGATAAAGGTTGAAGAGACCAAAACAAGAAAGCTAATAGACAGGTGCCTTGAACTGACGGCTTATGATGCTCAGTATCGATTACCCTGGATTGTTTTTGATAGAGATCAGGTGGAGACTTTTGATGACATAATTAAAGAAGCAGAAAGTAAAGGCATCAATGTGGGTTGGTCCAACCCTTGTTTTGAAATATGGATGTACGCATATTTTGGATCTATGCCTGCAATCGATAATTCATGGACCTGCTGCACAAAATTTGGACAACTGTATGAAACGAAAACCAATCAGGAATACTCTAAGTCCGATGAGAGCTTATACAAGAAGGTCCATGACAATGGTGATGAGGAGAAAGCGATACAAATAGCGGAGCAGAAGTTTCAACAATGTATCAGGGATGGCAAAACTATACCGTCAGAAATGTGTCCTTGTACTACGGTGCATAAGCTTATTGGTGAGATTAGGGATAAGACAAAAGACGTTGAAAGAGAACGTATTATGGGAGTTTGATAATTGGATAAGTTTATAGAAAAAATTGTTAGTGAAGAATGGGGGAAATGGAGTAGTTTTATAATATTCTTAATATTCAGTACGTTAACAGCGGTATCTATCATTTCTGCGATATGTGGTGTGTTTTCATATACAGTTACTTATAAAAATATAAGCTATTCAAAACTGACGAATACTGGAAAAAATATACTTGCAGTTGTTATTATTCTGGTTATAGCATTGAATATTTGGCATTTTATATATGTATATAATAAGAATCATATTCGGAGAGCAAAGAAAAATCAGTCAGGTATCATGATTTATTTAGATGCACCTACAAAAAAGGTATATGAAGATACTGTAAGGAAATTTGGAATAGAGTTTTCTAATAACGTATCCCTGTCCATAAATGTCAATTTCCGGAACTTCAATAATATCAACAGTTCCACCAATTTGTTCAAGGATTTGTTTTTTTAGACCATTGAAGTAATAAGGCTCAGTTTTTTCACCTTCTGTAATGATAAGAAACGAGTTTGCCTTAGGCGTTTTAAAATCATGGGTACGCTTTTTTCTATCGGCCCGTCTCTTTTTAAAAATATCATCGCTTCCCATTCAATCACCTGCTTCCACATTATACTCAGATAATGAAGGGATTCCTCCATAAACTCCGGATAAATAGTCTTTTTCAAACGATGCATCAGAACGAATCTTGAAATCAGATAAGGCAGAAAGGCTGGAATACCCATAATCATCTTTTTGAACAAACCAGATCTGATCTCTTCTGAAAAATTTTCGATCCAAAAGAGTTGTGTCATGTGTTGTATAAATAAGCTGGGCACTAGAATCCTTATTGTTAAATAAATCAATTACAAATTTAAGAAGTAGAGGATGCAGCTTAATATTCAACTCATCTACAATCATAATTCCATCTCGCATAATGATTGAAGAAGCAATAATAAAAATAATTATGCTTTTTAAGGTACCTTGCGATTCGTTATACAGATTTAGCTTATATTTCTTTTGATTCTTACCATTATGATATGTAAAAAACTCTATCTTTTTGTCGATTGTATCGTATGAAATATCCCTGATACCAGTATCAATAGCAGTGAGAAACCTGATGAGCTCATCTTTATTATTATCAATTACATCTGGCAGAAATCGTTCCATAACACGGGGATTTTCATAAAAGCGAGTATCTACTATCATCATGTGAGAAATTTCAGCAAATACTTTGTGAAATACTTCTGTTTTTAGAGATAATCTGCTGAAAAAGGTTAGGGCAAGAGCTTCTTTTGAAATCTGATTCTTATATCGGTCACATTCTCTTCTGATCGAAGCCCCCATTTTAATTTCTTTAGTACTGCGTTCTAAAATTATTGATTTACGATTGCTCTCAAAATCCCGGACATAAAACCATTCACTAATAATTTCTTTATCATCAAACTCAAATCCATAGCTATATTCTGCAGAATCATCACAGAAAATAATTTGATATTCAGATGGAGAGAAATCATCATCAAAAGCAAAGGGATTATAATATTTTTCCAGAATGTTATCCTCAATCTCACCGACGGCATTCATAGAGCGCATAACTATATTTTGGAACATCTGTATACCATAGTAGAGGTTTGATTTTCCACTTGCGTTTGCACCATAGATTGCTGCTACTCGTAAGAACTTTTCTTTTGTTCCTTGGATTAGATTGTACTGATGTTCTTTATATGCTGGTATGGATGTCATATCAAGAGTGATTTCATCTTTAAAAGACAAAACATTCTTCATAGAAAACTGAACTAGCACGGCATGAACCTCCTATTATTCCTATTCTGATAATAAAATAACATTTTATGCATGCTACGTCAATAAAATTACGGAAAATTCACAAAAATATTGGCATAAGCAACATGTAGTAAAAACACAATATCTTGTGCAAAACCTAAAAGCTGCATAGGGATAATGAATATATGAATTTGTGATATGATAATTGTGGAGAGGAGGCGTGATAAATGAGAAAAACATTAAAATACTCAGTATTAAGATATTCTCCTGCTAAGATTTCAGGGGAGTTTATTAATCTAGGAATCCTATTTTCTGAGGAGTCTGTGAATTTTCACGCGTTCTATTATTCAAAAAATATTGCTAGAATTGCAAAATTCGATGATATGCTTGACCCCAAGGTTTTAAGGGAGTTTTTGTCTGGAATCATGCAAGATATTGAGGGTTTTTCTACGGAATATTTTTTTGATATAGACTATTACGTAAAATTTTATATAAATGATTATGAGTTTGAAAAACCTAAAATAATTGAGTATGACGATTTAGATGAGATTGTTGACGCTTTAAAAAAGACATATTTTAGATTTGATTATCCAAAAAATGAGCGGCCGACAAAATTTGAAGATCAAAGAATACTTGCCGATCTTATCATGGCTTCAGGCACCGATTTTAGTCGAAATAAAGCAGTTCAAGGAAAGTATAGTGAAAGTATTCATTACGATCTCGTTACAGCTGATTATTATGTCAAATTGTTTGATTTTGATGGAAAAGATTTAAAACGTTGCATAAATACTGCTAAGACATGGGCTTGGAACAGTAACTATGATGACGGTAAGAAGGTGTATATTTTCTATAGGTATAGTCAGAAAAAGCCTGAGGATAGTAAGGAATTCAAGATTATTTCTGATATTTTTAATGATTCACGGGCTGATTTCTTTAGTATAGAAGAAAGCGCAGATGTGCTACAGGGAGCAGGATAAATAAAACTGAATTAGTAAATAGCTTAATATATGGCATGGTATTCGTACCATGCCATAATAATTTGAAATTGAGAGAATAATATAGATCAATAAAAAGTGTTTGTGTTCTCTTGTCTAACAGTATTCCATAGCGGCCATCTCGGGTTCCATAAAACATTGATTTCTGTCTAAAAAAGTCCTTGACTTTTGACCCAGTATAATCAACCCGCTGATTATCATTTGAAAAATGACAATTACAACACATTTTTACCTTTGAATTTTGACAATTCGAGGCTACTTTATCCTTTGAAAAATGACAATTGTCGTTGTACAATGGTATAAACAGGAGGCTTTTATGTTAAAGAGAGATATTTGGGGAAAGCTTAACGATTGGAACAATCGAAATCATCACCCCCTAGTAATAAAAGGCTTAAGACAGATTGGAAAAACATATATTGTGAAAGAATTTGGCAAGGAATTCTTTGAAAGCTGCGTATACATTGATCTTAGAGCAAATAAGACAGTGCACGGTGCTTTTGAAGGAGATTTTGACGTAGACAAAATGGTTATGTCCATTTCAGCTGTAATTACAAATGCCAAATTTATCCCACACAAAACACTTATCATTCTTGATGAGATTCAGGATTGCCCCAATGCCAGGAGTTCCCTTAAGTATTGGGATATTGATGGCCGCTATGATGTTATTGCTACCGGAAGTTTTCTGGGCGTGAAAGGATTCCGCGAACCATATACAAGGGGCATACCTGTTGGCTATGAAGAGCAGCTGACAATGTACCCACTTTCGTTTCGCGAATTCTTAAAAAATACAGGAATAGATGAAAAAGTACTTGATTATGTTAGGGAATCTATTCATGATAAGAAAACAATAGATAAACCCATACATGAAAGTATGCGCGCTCTGTATCTGCAGTATCTTATAGTAGGTGGTATGCCTGAGGCAGTAAATACATTTTTTGAAGCTCATGACCTCAATGCTGTGAGAAATGTGCAAAAATCTATACTAAAGTCGATAAGGGATGATTTTGGACGGTATAAAGACGCTGATGGAAATGACAAGACAAACGAAGTACTTAAACTTAGGGCAGAGGCATGCCTGGATTCAATGCCATCACAGCTTTCAAAAGAATATAAGAAATTTCAGTACAGTCTTGTAAATGCTAAAGGACATTCACCGGAAAAGGCTGATGGTTTGCAATACCTGATAGATGTGGGTCTTATTGTCCGTTCATTTAACACAAGAGAGATATCATTCCCTCTCGAGGGAGCAAAAATACCAACTGAGTTCAAAGCCTTCTATTGTGATACAGGGCTACTCATATCGCAGCTTGGCGACGATATTCCTGCAAAAATTCTTTCAGGAGATTTAAGTGCTTACAAAGGAGCCATAGCAGAAAATATGGTTGCATCTGCATTTGCTACTAACGACATGAAATTATATTACTTCCATGCGCCTAGTGGATCTCCGGAACTTGACTTTCTGTTTGAAGATAAGGGCGAAACGGTGATAGTCGAATGCAAGGCTACCAATAATAGAGCAACAAGCATGAAATATGTGATCCGTAATCAGAAAAAATACGGAATTCACCTGGCAATAAAGCTTGCTGACACCAACGTAGGCGAAGGTGATGGCTTTATCACATATCCGCTTTATGCTATTGGGTTCATGGAACCAATTGTGCCAAATGCTATCATTGAACCTGTGGATATTAAGCAGCTAAAGGTCCCTGATAACAATTAAAATAACACCAAACCAAATAGTATAGTAATTACGAAGAGGGATACATTTTTGGGAGAAGATAATCAATTAAAAATAAGAAATCCAATTTTAAAAACTGACAGTGTGATAAAAAGTGATGTAAATGCTAATACCGATAATTTTAATTATGGCATCGCTGTTTTAAGAATTTGGATGTGTTTTGAAGTAGTTCTTTATCATTTTAAAAGTTGGAATGGAGCATCGATTCAAGACTTGGCATGGCCCTTTCGAATGCTAATGAGATATGGTAAAATTGCTGTTCCGGTCTTTATGCTCACATCATTTATCTTTACTGACATGTCGAAATTATCGATGGATAATAAAAAGATCAAAAAGAGATTTCTTCGGTTACTGGTACCGCATTTCTTTTGGGCTTTTTCGTATTATCTGATATATAAATTGCTGGACATATGGAAAGGATTAAGTCTAGAAAAAGGAATTAGCGATTTGCTATGGCAATTGGCACTCGGACATAGTTTAAATCAGACAGAGTGGTTCCAGATAGACTTGATTATATTAACAATTGTTTTTATTGTGCTTTTTAAGATATTCAAGAAACATGCGATATTCGTCACCTGGTTAATGGGTTATCTTGCGTTATACCTTCAGTATTCAGGCAAAAACGGAGCCCTTTTTGACAATGTAGTTTGGAAAGAGGGATTCAACGCGGGTTATGTAACATATCCTATAGGAAGAATAATGGAAATGCTACCTTTCGCTGTTATTGGAATTTTAATCTGTCATTATGAAATTTTGGATAAGATAAAAAAGCATAGGTGTGCAGTAATAGTTATTTCTATACTTAGTTTGTGTTTTTTATTTAATATGGATGTATTTTCAAGTGTAGAACGGCAATACGACTATTCAGGATGTTATTATATTTTAGCGGGCACAATATCGGTTATTCTTTTCTGTTTGGTACCGTTAGAGGTATTGCCTACATTTATTAAGAAGATTATCATGTTCTTTTCCCAATTTTCTTTGTCTGTATACTTCGGACAAAGACTGATAGCCACACTGATTTATAATACATGTCTTAACGCTTGGTTTAAAATGCGTCCGGGTTCGATTCATGATTGTATTATTATTTATATTTGCTGTGTTATTATAGCTTGGTGTATAAGCCTGATTCCTTCAAAATACATCAGAATGGCAGTAAAGTGATTTTGGAACTCTGCCAAGTGTAATGTTTGTTTTGGGGAATTAATCATTATCTTTTAAAGGTATAAATAATGTTTAATAATAATAGCAGAACCCGAAATGCTGTTAATGCATCTTTCTGGGGGATGACTTGTAATGTAGTAAATAGTTTATTGGGATTTGGATATAGAACTATATTCATCTATGTATTGTCATCAAATTATTTGGGGATAAATGGGCTATTTACAGATATATTACAGATACTATCTTTTGCGGAACTAGGGATAGGTAATGCTATAGCATTTCGATTATATAAGCCAATTAGTCAGAAAAATATCCAAGAAGTTGGCGAAATCATGTATTTTTTTAAGAGGGTATATCATTTTATTGCCTTAATAATACTGATGTTAGGATTATCTATCCTTCCTTTTCTTTCATATTTCATTAAGGATACTGGTGAAATCCCGGGAGATGTCAATTTAACAATAGTTTATTTACTGTTTCTATTTCAAACAGTATCATCATATTTTTTTTCTTATAAACAGATATTATTGAATGCTGATCAGAAGCAGTATATTAATTCGCTGGTGAATTCAGCAATTTCTTTGATAGTATATATTTTTAAAATAATAGTTCTCTTAACAACAAAGAAATATGTTCTTGTATTGGTAGCCGGCATTATCTTTACAGTAATATCTAATTATATATTTAGCGAATGGGTACGTAACAGATATAGGGAAGTATTTGAAGTTGATAATAATGTTAATGTTTCCGTAAAAAGTCAGATTTTCAATGATACAAAGGCGATTTTTTGCCATAAGATAGGCGGAACAGTCTTAAATAGTACAGATAATATAGTAATCTCAAAGTTTGTGGGACTTGTTTCTACAGGTATATATTCTAACTACAGTTTACTGTTTTACAGTGTCACTTCTTTATTGAATCAGCTACTGGGCAGCTTCGTTTCAACCTTGGGGAATGCTCATATTGAACAAACACGGGAACAGAGATATACAACCTATAAAAGGCTGTTATTTGCTAATTTATGGATAACGAGTGTGTGTACCGTCTGTCTGTTTACACTTATCAATGATTTTATTCTTAATTGGGTCGGGTCAACAATGTTATTATCATTAATGACAGTGGCAGCATTAAGTATGCAGTTTTTTGTTGAGACATCACGGATTATATCCACTGCTTATACGAATGGATGCGGTTTGTTTGTAAAAGATAAAATGCGCCCTTTGATCGAAGCATCAATAAATCTGGGGGTATCAGTTATTCTGGTCAAGGAGATGGGGATTGCCGGTGTGTTTTGGGGAACGGTTATCAGTCATCTATGTACAGTATCATGGCGTGAACCTTATTTGTTATATAAATATGAATTTATGAAAAGCGTTGTTGGATATTGGATTCATTACTTTATAGCATTGATAGTGACAGGGCTGATATGCTATGGATATAGTGTTTTTTTTGAAATGGCAGGAATAGAAGTAAAGAACTTAGGATTATGGTTTATTAAAGCGGTGTGTGTTTTTTGTTTGACTAACATATTTTATGTATTGATGTTTCGCAAAAATGGCAATTATCTGTTCTATAAAGAACTGATAATGAAAAGACTGCGACATGATCATTAAATCACAAAGATGGTTGTGAAAGTATGTGACGGTGAAAAGATATGAAGATTCTTTATTATTCAATTGAACATGATGATCTGGATCATGGTGGAAGCGTAATCCGGAAAAGAAATCTGGCACTCTTGCAGAAATTGGCGGGAGAGGAAGATGTTTACTTTTATGTATGTCAAAATCAGAAAACCTTGCTTTCTAAAGGAATCAAGTATCTACAGGCCCTGACAGGATGTGAGATTGGAATTGATAAAGAATTGATACGAAAGATTAAAGAATATGATTATGTTTTTATGGATGGAACTACTTTAGCAGACTTTAGCATCCGCATGCTTCAGATGGGCAGGGTGATCAGTTTTTTTCATAATGTGGAATATGATTATTGGTGCCAATTACTTGCATCGCAACAGAACATTATTAAAAAGGTGGAGCGGTGGCTTTATAAGCAAGCAATTTTTGTATATGAAAGAAGGATTACACGATATTCGGATACGTTAATTACACTGAATAAAAGAGATTCTGACAGACTAAAAAAACTTTACGGTCGAGAAAGCGACTTGCTGCTTCCCACTTCCATGGAAGATGCGTATAGGGAGAACACGCTTCCGGCCGAAGACAAAGAGCCCTATCTTCTGTTTATAGGCAGCGACTTTTTTGGTAATACGGAAGGCTTGTTCAGGTTTTGCGAAAACTGCATGCCTAAGATCAATGCTTCTCTGATTGCGGCAGGCCTGAATATGGAAAAACATGAGGAACGGTTTGGGTCAGATAAAATCCATTTCTATGGTTATGTCGATGACCTTACTGAACTGTACCAAAATGCTGCGGCAGTTGTAATGCCTATTATCAGTGGTTCCGGTATGAAGACAAAGACCTGCGAAGCGATGATGTATGGAAAAGTCATTTTTGGGACACAGGAAAGCTTTGAGGGATACCTCCTTTCTGAGGACTGCATCTTATGTGAAGACGATTCGGCGTTTATTGATAAAATTAACGCTTATCTTGAAAGCGGGATACGTAAATTCAGTCCCGCGAATAGGAATGTTTATTTACAAAACTATGAAAGTAACATTATGGCGGAACGGTTTGTAAAGTATTTTACCGGAGAAAGAGAATGATACCAAAAACAATCCATTATGTCTGGCTTTCCGGCTCTGCCAAGCCTGATGAAATTAATGAGTGCATCCGTTCCTGGGAAAAAATCCTGCCGGACTATACTGTGCGTGAGTGGCAGTTGCAAGATTTTCCAATAAAGGATATGCCCGGTTATGTGAAGGAAGCAATCGCTATGAAAAAGTGGGCTTTTGCAACGGATTATCTGCGACTCTTTATCCTGTATCAGGAGGGAGGGATTTACCTTGATTCGGATATATTGATGAAAAAGAGTATCGATGAATTCCTTGACAATGCTTTTTTCTCATTTATCGAATATCATGAAGAGGGCTTTGCTCCATACAAGGATTTGATTGATGAGAATGGTAAGGCACTTGTGGAAGATCATATCCCGGGCTTTTGCATGCAGGCAGCATTTCTTGGCTCGGAAAAAGGAAACGCTTTTATCAAAGATTGTATGGACAGCTATCAAAACAGATCATTTCTGACTCCGGAAGGGAAGCCTGATATGAGCATATTGGCACCTGATATTTATGCTCTTTGCGCACGTAAATATGGCTTTTTGTATAAGGATTGCCTACAGAAGATAGGGGATCGCATGACAATCTATCCATCTGCCTATTGTGGTGGAACGAGATCTCTTGAGCAGGAAAGCAACTATGCAGTACACTGTTGTGCCGGCTCATGGAGAGAGTATGCGCTGAAACAGAGACTATTTAGCAAAATCAAAAAGATCATAAGAGGATGAGAATTGTGAAATTCCGAAAAAAAGTGGCAGTCGTGTTTTTGGCCAGAGATTGCGAAAAGACACTGCCTGCTTTCTTGAAAAAAACAGAACATTTGCGGTTGTACTTTGAAGACAGCAGTGTTTTTATTGTGGAAAACGGCAGCAGGGATAGAACGCGAAATATTCTTCGTACGTACTGTGAATCGCATACGAATGTGAGATTGTTTTTTTTTGATGATTCAAATTTTGACAAGCTCCCACGTATTGAGAAAATGACGATACTCCGCAATAAGTGTCTGGAACTTGTAAGGGAAAGAGGATATACACCGGACTACTATATCATAATTGACGGGGATCTGGATTATGATGTAGAGTCGATTGTAAAGACTTTGCAAAATGCACCGGCTGACTGGGCTGCATTATTTGCGAATGGGCGGTATTTTCTGAAGGTAGGACCTATACATATTCCTGTTTTGTATTATGATTTGTTTGCCTACTTGCCAGAGCCACCGGTAATCGGAGTTGGAGATTGCATGACGCAGGATGAGATGCTGAGACTTCGCCGTTTTACGCAGCAGGCACTGAGAAAAAAGAGATATCTTCCCTGCAGGTCAGCTTTTGGAGGCCTAGGGATTTACCGTTATGATGCAGTCAAAGACCTTAGGTATGTAGTTGAAGAAAACAAAAGAAGTCCGGAATTTGATCATTTGTGCGAACATATACCTTTCAACAGGGGAGTTTTAAAACACGGAGTACTCTATGTTTGCTGTGATATGAAGGTGGACTATGAGCCGGTTGGCTTTAAGGTTTTGATTGGGGCTTTTTTAGTGGGACACGGAAAAGAGAAGGAACTGCAAATAATCAGAAGAATCTATCGAAAGGTAATTACTCTACGTGATAAAATTAATGGGAGATCAGAATGAGGCTGCTGTTTTGCGGAAATATTTTTTCCAACTTTGAATGTGGGAATTCCTTTCGTAGTGGGATTTTTTTTGTGGCATCTGCACTACTTGACGAGTTTTGTAAGATGGAAGATGTCGAAGTAACGGTGTATGCAGATCCTGAGAAAGCGGACATAGTGGAACGTTTTCTTCAAACCGCTCATCCGACGCTTTCAGTTATTACATTCAGGGCGTTACCACACAGACGTTTGCAGTATCACCTAAAAACGTGGCTTGAGAAAAGAGAGAAAAACGGGAAAAGGCCATTAAGAGGTAGTGGAAGGCTAGTGCATTTGTTTGATGCATTTGATGTGTTCACGTATGACAGTGATGTGACAGCCTTCAAAAAATATGATGCATTCTTTTCACCCTGTGAGGCTGCACCGCCGGCAATTGAAAAGTCGGGGATACCGGTTTATACAATTATCCATGACCTGATTCCAATCGTGACTGGGGAGTTTCCGGTCAGAAAAGGATATTGGTTCTATGATGTATTGCAGCAGGTTTCTCCTGAAAAATATTATTTCTGCATTTCAGAATGCACGAAGCAGGATTTCATAGAACATTGTCCTAAGGCAGATACTGCGCATATACGCGTGAATTACAATGGTTTTGTGCCGAGGGAGGAAGTGTTAACGGAAGCAGATGGTCAGCGTATAGTTGAAGATGCAGGCCTTTCTTGGAAGAAATACTTGCTTATCCTCGGAAATGTAGTACCGCACAAAAATGTGGAACGGCAAATCCGTTCGGGAGTCCGCTTTATCAAAGAGTGTATGCTTAATGACTATCGGATTGCTGTTGTCGGGAGCTGTAATGATCCGGATAAGATACTGGAAAGTGCAAAGGTTGCTCAGGATGACCGCAGCCTTGTAATCTTTTGTGGTTATGTTCCGGACGCGCATATCGGGGCTTATTACAAAGGAGCCTTCTGTCTTTCATTTACAAGCATGTATGAAGGCTTCGGACTACCGGTGCTTGAAGCAATGAATGAGGGGTGTCCGGTGGTTACAAGTAATACAAGTTCTCTTCCGGAAGTAGCCGGTGATGCAGCACTCCTGATACCACCAAAGGATGATGAAGAACATGTAAATGCTTATACAAGATTACTGAAAGAGCCAACTCTTAGGGAATCACTGATAGCCCGTGGAAAGGAACGAGTCACACATTTCAAATGGGATCAGACTGCTAAACTAATGATGGATGCAATGAAAAATGACAGAACGGTTTAAACATTAGTATCTAAATAAGGGATATTATGAAAAAACAAATCCTATGGCTTGCGCCCTACGTTCCTTACTCCAAGGTAAGGCATGCGGGTGGTAAGAACCTAAATTACTACATAAACTACATAAATGACACCGGGGAGTTCGATATCACCTTTATTGGGCTCGGATATGAGGAAGAGCATTGATTGCATGGTTCTAGGTATTATAAGATGGATTGTTTATGTTTGTGGGCTATTTGCCTGGACAGAATACTAATATCTGTGCGATAGGAGTGAAAACATGATACCTAAATATTTATATCATTATACGTCAATCGACACATTAAAAAAGATACTTGAAAACAAAACAATTAAGTTCTCAAGATTAGATACGATGAATGATCCTCTTGAAGGAATTATAACAATTAATGAATCGCAGGAACTTCTAAATGCAAGAAAATGCATGTATTGTTCATGCTGGTCTGAAGAGTCAGAAGAAAGCATAAGCATGTGGGGAGTATACAATAGATTCAGGGGAGTAAGAATAAAAGCCAGATCGGATCTGTTTGCTGATTTTCAAGGTGTGATGGAATGTGAATGTGGCTTTGTTCCGTATGGAGCAATAGACCCAGTTGATAGTGGAGTTAGAGCTACTATCGATAAAAGGCCCATCATGATAAATAAGGTTTACGGACCAATAAAAGTCACGTATCAACCTTTAAGTGAATTACAAGGATGCATTGCAAAAGAGGGGGATTTTTGGGAAGGAATTAATGAACCATCGTTTAAGATTAAAATTGCTGATATTGGAAACCATAAGAATTCCTTCTGGGAATACGAAAAAGAATGGAGATATAAGTTATCAGCTTTTTCAGCTATAGGTGCAAGAGATATAGAAACACTGAAAAGTGGATCTAATGATTATTTGATGAAAGAAATGTATGTCCACATAAAGCGCAATATAGAAGAAATTGTGATGGGACCAGAGACAACAGACGATGAATTTCATGAATTGGTTAAATATCTTAATGATAAAGAATTGAATATTTGTATTCGAAAAAGTGATATTGCGTTGAGAAATATGTATTAAAACATATTTTTATAATGTAGAGCAACAATGACATCAAGAGGACTATAAATAGATATTTTGATGTTATCATAGATAAATGAAACTGAAGTATGAAGTGATATACTATGCGTAAAGGATGAAATGATGAGAATATTTCAGAATTAGACGTTTATATACGGAATAAGTATTTATATGAAGATGTGAGGGTACTGATTATGCATGGAGGCCAAGGAACAATTGAAATAATAACGAATAATGGCCAGCAAGTGGCTTGCAAACATCTACTAGATGGGAATTTTGCGGACGAATATTCTAAATATAGATTTTTGCGCGAAATTAAAATAGCACAGAAAATTGATTCGCCAAATGTAATTAAAATAATAGATATTGGAGAGGATGAAGAAGGCCTTTTCTATACAATGCCTGTGTATCAATATGATTTAAATAATTTTATTATTATAAATAGTGAACAGCTTTTTAATGATCCGCAAATGCAAAAGAAAATATTTATTTCTATACTAAATGGAGTGAGTGCTTTGCATGCTGCTGGGATTATTCACAGAGATTTAAAACCGGGAAATATACTGATAAATAATCTGGATGATATTGTTATTTGTGATCTTGGATTAAGTAAGGATATCGATTCATCCAGTTCGTTTACATATACAGGAGCGGTATTTGGTACACCAAATTATATGTCACCGGAGCAGAATAATGATTCTAAGCATGTAGATATACGAACGGATATTTTTGCGCTTGGCGTAATATTAAATGATTTGACAGGCAGAGTGATGAATTGCGCGCCAAATCAGCTGTGCAGAATAGCAGATAAAGCCACTAATTATAATAGAGAAGAAAGATATAGTAGTGTTGCAGAATTTAAGAGGGATATTGAAGAAGGGTATGATATTTGGCTTAAAAGTAATGCACGTGTAAGTTCAGAGGAACTAATTAATTCGCTTAGTCGTAAAGATATTGGGATAATTGAAATTGTTACATATTCAGAACAGATTTTACATAGTCCCTACTATAAAATAGGAGATGCTGATAACTTATCTGGCGCACTAGATGAAAAGAAATATATGATATTAGAAAGAGAAGATGAAAATCTTTGCTTGGAAATGTTCGAGCATATTTGGGAAGACTGGAGAAATACATGGAATAATAATTATTATAAAGTTGACGATATGGAAGCTTTAGTAAAATGGTATTGGGGAATATCGGAATCTCCACTAATAAAAGGGTACAATCTTGCGATGCTAGCAAATGCTGCTCGGGATGGCAATAGATTTGCAGCTATGAATACTATGATTGAAATGATAGGGGAAATAGCTGGTAATGAGGAGATAAAGAGAGTTCTTTTGAGCTTTACAAGTGTTAATACAATAAAGAGTAATTTCAAAACAGTGGGAAAGAATCCGCCAGCATGGATGTGATTTGAATTCATTTTATGAATAATACCTACGAGGGTAAACTATATACAACTGAAGCAGAGAATTTATTAGAATATTTAAGTTGAAAATATACAAAGGCTATGCGATGTGTAGTAAAAGAAAGGGAAAATGATGCTTTAGCTTTTGGAGACATCATAGGAGAGATGAGATGAGAGTTTACTTGAATAATATTGGGGTGATTCGAGATTCCGAAATAGAAATCAATGAAATAACGCTAATAACGGGATATAACGATTCTGGAAAAACAACAGCAGGGAAAACTATAAATGCTATTTTTTCGGCAGTTGAAGATATTTTTTTGAATGCGCTTGCTGATAAAATAGCATATATCAATATTGTTTTACATAGGAGAATAAGAAATATAATTCCGGTTGGTGCAAATGAATTAAACTTAAGCAATAGGATCAGCCAAAGGATAAATGAATGGCTCAATATAGGTTTTGCAGCTACGGATGAAGAAATCAAGGATTTATGTAATAAAGCAAAATCTATTATTGAAGACATCTCTCAAGCGAGCGATGAACAGATAGATGGATTGTTCAAGGAGCCAAACAGATCAATGCTGGGTGGAAGAGTAAAAATCTATAGAGATAATGGCGAATTATTGAAAACCATTGCCTTGATAGAGACTATGGAACAGCTTATAACAGATGATCCTCAAGC
Source organism: Butyrivibrio sp. MB2005 (assembly GCF_000424285.1). Classification (GTDB taxonomy): domain Bacteria; phylum Bacillota; class Clostridia; order Lachnospirales; family Lachnospiraceae; genus Butyrivibrio. The sequence continues at coordinate 147,307 of NZ_AUJP01000008.1, forward strand.
TATGAAATATGCAGATAGAAAGATTATAAAATATCTGCAGAGTGATTTCTTTGATCAGATTACACCCGTGAGATACAAGGATAGAGTGGGAGAAATTCTTGTAAAAGAAAACGATGCAAATGTATTTAACATACGCATTAGGAAAAATGAAATAGAAGGAACAGAGCACTTATACAACTATATAGCAAATTCTGAGATAGAAAAGGTAATAATGATTGATGATTCTGACGTACTAGATGAAATATATGCTCACGTTAACAAGCAGACTTCATATGGTATGTATCATGATCAATTAGAATTATCTGATTATTATCAAACCATTTCTGTTCGGAACAGAAAAGAAAAGTTGTCAAATTATATGTTTCCACATAACTATCTTTATCAGGAAATTGAAAATGAGGAGAGAGCCCAACTTATTTTTGAAAAAATAGATGAGGCTTTTAATGATGAAGTAATTATCAGTGGAAATAAGATGGTATGTGCGGGTAGTAAGCTGGATGTTAGGAATTTAGCGGCAGGTTCAAAACTATTTGCTATTATTAGACAATTATTACTTAAGGGACAGCTTGATAATAAAACTTTGCTAATTATGGATGAACCGGATGACCATTTGCATCCTGAGTGGCAAGTCTTATTGGCAGAGGTGTTGGCGCTACTAAACAAGGAATTGGGTGTAAAGATATTGCTTACGACCCATAGTACAAATCTGGTATATGGATTCGAGGTAATTCAGAAGCGTGAAAAAAAGCAATCAGTAAAGCTATATGATACGATTAAATTAGAAGATGAGTACTCTGTAATGTACAAGGATGTATCTGACGATTATTCAGAAGTATACTCAAAGCTTGGTGCACCTTTTATTAATCTCAGGAGAGAGGAAAGCTTGTATGACAATTAAGGAATTGAGAGATTTTCTCGAAGCTAATTTCTCAAATGAGTATAAAACGATATCAGAGCTTGCAAAGCCCATGAACATTACGGACAACAGAGAGGCTTACAATTTTGATGCTATTAAGAATCATTATTGTCGGAGGCAAAAGCTTGAATCAGCGGACGCACTTGCACTTAGTTCTGATACGGTGTATTTAATTGAGTTTAAATCTGGATTTGCAAGGCAGGGAATGGATCCAAAGCTGGAAAAGGCAAAGAAGGATGGACAAAGATGTAGCATAAGACTAAAGGCATGCGAAAGTGAGTTATTACTTGAGAAAGTCTTATGTGATGGGGCAGCTGAATTCAAGAAGGTGTTTATTAGCGTTATAGACTGTTCCGATACAAAAGGTGCTATGGAAGATGTAATTCTCAAAATGGCAGGAGGAAAGCTTGGGAATGAAAGTGTTTCTGAAAAGAGTAAGTTGGAACATGACCTTAAGGAGAATTCGTTGTTAGTATATAGAAAAGAGATAGATAAAAAGCATATTTTATATGATGAAGTCTGGGTTATGTATGACTTTGAGTATAGTGAAAAGGCAAGAAAAAGGTAGCTCTGTGGAAGGAACTTATCCCCCAAAAAGGGATTTTTTGCAGCTGATGATTGGGGTCATTTATTAGTAAAAAATAAGAATATTTGTGGATATTAAGGGCAATTGTCTCAGCAACACTAAAGTCAAGAGAACAATATTTTAAGATTACATTCTGAAGGAGATAGGGAATCTGATGAATGAGGCAGATATAAAAGCAAATTGGTACTATTTTAGGTCTTTGTCGAATCAACTTCATAGGATAAATCGTCAAGAAAAAATGTTAAATGCTTCAACGTTTTCAAATGAGTTTGCAAAGATTCTTATGCTTGCATCATCAGAATTTGAAGTAATATCTAAATTGATATGTAGGGAGGCAGGAATAAAACTTCCCTGGAACGCAAATATTGTTTCAATTACGAAAACGTTGCTTTTAAAATATCCCAAAATTGGGGATACAAAAGTTTATACGCCATATATTGAATTCCAACCATTAAAAGAGTGGAAAATTATTAAGGAAAAATAGAAATGGAAAAATAGTTGATTCAGTTGATGGAATCTCTTGGTGGGGTAAGCATAATGGAATAAAGCATGATAGAGTAGATGTTTTTGAAAGTGCTACTTTGGATAATTGTGTTTATGCTGTGGCTTCATTGCTTATTTTAGAGTTATATTTATCGCAACAGGCCTTGGGGAATGTGGATTCTATTAGTATGATAGGCTGTAGTTACTTTGATTTGAAATATGGTGTTTCTGGAATAGTTGCCACAACAGGAGTTTTTCTTCCGGATTTTATGTAGAATTATATTTAGTTCATTTATATTAGGAGATGTGTTCATATTTTGGTACGATATATGACATGGAACGCATTTTCTGAGAACGATGGGTTCTGGATAATACATGCAAATTGTAATACCAAAGTACACAGGATTCAGACTATGGAAGAACTCGAAAAGATAGATCACGAAATCGTTAAGAATGTGCTAAAGATGAGCGTAATGAATAATGCATCTTTGTCGCAGTACCAAAAACAACAAGCTATTAACATCATAGACAGAGCCGCGCAGCAAGCAGACTGGATAATAGAAATGCTAAAAATGTACGGCTACATCAAAAAAGATTAATGTATGAAAAAACAAATCCTTTGGCTCGCCCCATATATCCCATACCCTAAGGTAAGGCATGCGGGTGGGAAGAACCTAAATTACTACATAAACTACATAAATGACACCGGGAAGTTCGATATCACCTTCATTGGGCTCGGGTACGAAGAAGAGCGGAAGGAAGTGGGGCTGGAACGATTAGGCATATCATCTGACATATATTACCGCGACCATTCCAAATTAGACTATATAATAAGAAGGGTGGTCAGCGGATTTACGCTTCTCAATCCCTGGACTAAGTACGCAAGACAGCTCCTTCTCTATGAGCACATGCAGCTTAGCAAGCGCATAGAGAAATATAAGGCAGCAGGCGGGAATCCTGACATTGTGATGCTCCATTGGACCTCAATGGGGCTTATTATGCCTGAAATTAAGGCGCTGTTTCCCAAGGCTAAGTACATCATGATTGAGGAAGACGTAACCTATCTGGGATATCAGCGAAAGTATGAGACATTCGGGACTAATCAGTGGAAGAGATTTTACACAACTCTCAAGAAAGCAGAGCTCGAGGTCATAAAAGAAGCGGATCTTACGGTTGTTCTTAATGAAAAGGACAAGGACTTATTAATTAACGACGGAATCCCTAAGGATAAAGTTTTCGAGGGAACCAATTACTTTGAGAGGCATACCGGAGTAAAGAGAAATCCAGATTATAAAAATTTGTTATTCTTTGGAGCTATGGATAGGGCGGAGAACTATGATTCTGTCATATGGTTTATTAACAACGTAATGGATGAGCTTGCAAATGAGGGGTATACACTTACTATAGTCGGAGCCAATCCCGCAGGAGTTCTAAAGGACAAGGTCAAGCTTTTTAATGAAGCTTATAAAAAAAATGGCAGAGAAGTGCTTTCCGAAAACAGCAACATTACCGACAAGCACCAGAATAAACTGCAGTTACCAATCACCCTCACAGGATTTGTGGACAGCGTAGATCCTTACTTTGAAAGAGCTCTGTGCCTGGTAGCTCCACTCCTTCTAGGAGCGGGAATAAAAGTGAAGATCCAGGAAGCGTTGTCAGCAGGGGTACCGGTTCTGACAAATGATATCGGAATAGAGGGTATAGGCGCCAAGGATCAGGAGGAATTCTTATTTTGCAAAACACCTGAAGACTACATAAATAATATCAGGAAACTGTCAGATGATAAGGGGTTAACTGAGAAAATCGGGGATAATGCTTTTAAATACATACAGAAGCACAACGATATAAATGATAAGCTAAATGACTTGTTAGGCACATTTCTTGACGGTTGTAACGTCTCAGACCATTTGTAATAAGGATTCAGACTAGCCGTATCTATATTTAAATTCTTATCGTGATGATTCTTGTCTATTTGGTACAAGCATTCTGTAATAATTCAAGAACTTTGTACGGATGTTACAAGAATCATCATTGTATAAGTCTATGTCTTATCCACGCTGAAATGTGGAGAATTCAGATATTAAGTATTCGTGATTGAGGTTTAACCAAAGAAATAAACTAAAAAGCGTTTATAAATGGTATAACTTATCCACCAAAAAACATTTTCATTCGGCAAAACAGTACCGGATTGATTTCTGGATATGTATAATCTGGGTTCTCATATTGACAGAAAATCGTCAGGATGCACATGATCAAAGTCACTACACATAAACAAGCCACATGTCTGGCTTGTTTATTATATGTCTCTTTATCATTGTAATCTTTAGCTAAAATACTCATCGCCATAATCACTGCAGAAATAATTAAGTAAATTCTGTAATCTAACTGATATCTTACAAGCACACCACACATAAGAGTATCAACTGATACCACGATTAGCACAATAATATAGCACAATCTTCTAAACCATAAAGCTTTATCTGCAAATACGTTTTCGGGATAATTGAAACTATTCTTTCTCCTGAAATCTGCAATACACAGCCATGTAATCGGCGCCATCATAATTGCTCCGCCAATGACTGGCTCGCTTACTATAAATCCCTGATATCTGATGATAAGACTACTGGAATACATAAATGGGAATTCAAAATGAATATGTGGTAGATTAAACAGATAATACCACAGTCCTATAGGAATCCTTGCAGGATGAATTCCCATGTGAACCATATCATAACCTGTTAGATTATAATTTGCCCCAAAGTCAAATGGTGAACCAAATCGTGCATAGTTATAATACATAAGGCCTGCAGCTACAGGCACATATGGAAGAATCAGTATGACAAGCTTTATCAATGAGCCTTTTTTTCTGAGATAAGCATTTCTTATCAAATCCCAATAAATTACTAAGCCTAAAAAACTTGCCATTGCAAATTGTGGTCTGCAACCAACTGCAAGTGCCATACATAGTGAACCGAGAATGCCCTTCAACAGCAAATGCCTCTGGAAACTATTTCCCGCAACTTTCAAGCAGCTGCCATCTCCTTTGGGAATCTCACTACTGCATGAGGTGCCATCGTTAACAGAATTCATCCACAACGTTAGGCCAAACATTATAAACATCAGCCCTGTACCTATAGCCACATAGTAGATAGAAGCCCTTTTTATTATTAATATCAATCCGGATGATAACGTAAAGGTTGTCGAAAGCAGCAAAAACAATCGCAGAGGGATATTCTTATTAAGCTTCTTTCTGAGCTCGTTAACAAGAAAGAAGCTTGCAAGTATCAGCAGCACATCCAAAATGCTAGTCGCTGTCATGTTTGTCATATCGTTACCGCTGATTAGATAGTATGGTAAATGAAGAATCAGTGCAGGAATAACTCCGAAATAAATGTAGTATTTATCCCCATAATAAGCGGTATCCCATACGGCCTTTGCGCCAAGCGTTTCTCGGTTGCGAAAATCATATGGATTCTCCATGTTTGCAAGAATATCATCCGTATTCTCTGCTACAAAAAAGTTGCCATTAACAAAGGCTTTAGCAAGGTTTGAGTAATTATATGAACTGCCCCAGTCTCTGGTCTGATTCTGAATTGATAACGTCAAGATAATAAGCCCTATTACAAAAGCTGATACGATAAGAAAGGATTTGCGACTGTCAAAATCCATACTATCAAGCGAATAATAGTCTGAAAACAACACAGCTTGCAGTGCTAACAACACCCCAAATACCAGTAACAGACGCATGATTCGCAATCTGAAAGGGATACCGGAATTCACTTCAATAGAATCAAAAACGATCTCATCCAGATCATCTGCTATTGTAAGCTTAATCTTGTTCACTTTCCCGAATGTCTCAACTGGCAAATACATGGTTTCTGGAACAAGCGGACTAGCCACAATTTGTACAAAATCATAGAATTGTGCATGCCCCTCATCCATTATCGAAGTCGTAATATGCAGAATGCACTGTCGTTCCTTACTTTCCCAGCCAGCGTCGTTACAGTCTGAAACATTTAAATGAATGCTTTTTACATATGCGTCAATGTCTTCAGATATAAGGGTTAAATGTCCAGGGACTACATAAGACTTTCCGTACTCCACTTGCATTCCATCTTCGAAGGAAAAAGTGGGGAAGCTTGCATTCTCCGAGCTACCATATAGCCAGAATTTGTAATTAAACGCAAAAACCTCAAGAATTAATGCTACGAAAAAACAGAAAACAATTGGTTTATACTTACATCTATGTAATAAATTCATCATTCTTCCCAAAACTTTATTAATGGTACAATTATCAAAAATCCATCTACACTTGATTGAGGAACAAAACTTTGTAATCAAGTACGGAACGGATGCTTTGTCACTGATGGATTAGCGTACTTATTGTACCACATAATACGGACCTTATGGAAAATTCCGGACTGTATAGGCGCCGTCTCAAACCTAGAAATTGGACTAAGTGAATATCATATAGTAATATGATAGGAGTGATTCAGTTATAAAGCATGATGATTTATGTGGTTTATCTATGATTAGACAAATTACAGTAGAGAATAATAAACTTTTATTTTCAAATATCATTCAGATCCAGATGCCAATCATTGCCACTATCAAGAATGATTTTAGTAAGGTTTGCCTATTTTAAAGAAATAGAAAGAGATAATAAAAAACAATACAAATGATAAATAATATACCGAAAACGTCAAGAAAGAACGGAAAGTACATATACAGATTTTTTAGTGAAGTCATTATCACTAGTATAGCAGTAGCAATATTCCTATATCACTGGTATGAATTTGTAAAAATAAATAATAATACGGGCTATTTGCTTGGTGCAGGTAACCTTGGAATGGCTACAGGAATTTACCTTATTTTATATATCGTTATAGGAAAATGGTTGCATGCATTCAAAATAGGTGTGGAGCGTAAGGCAAATATTTTGGCGGGGCAGGTTCTGACACTTATGACTGTGAATTTTATCGAGTTGTTTATTTCATGTGCAATAACAGGACAGTTCAGATATTTCCCAAAGTTTATCAAAACTTATTTTGCAATGTTTTTAATACAAGCCTTAGTGAATTGTTTGATATCAGTTATTCTGGTAAATAGCTACAGAAAGATGTTTCCGCCACTTACTATTATCGAAATTCATGGTGATCATGATAATAATCTGTATGAAAAAATCAATGGAATTGCATATAAATACAAGATAGAAGAACGCATGTCATGTGATGAGGAAGAGGCAAATATCAGAAAAAAAATAGTTGGCTTTGATGCAGTACTTCTAAATGATCTTCCTGCACACAAGAAGAATAAAATTTTGAAAGTATGCTTTGAATTGGATAAGAGGGTATACTTTGTACCTAAGATTTCTGATGTAATTGTAAAAAACTCGGAGGAACTCAATCTATTTGATACTCCGCTTTTCTTAAACAGAAACAATGGTATAAATCCTATTCAAAGGTTCATAAAAAGATTTTTTGATATTGCTATAAGTATTGTGACGCTAATAGTCCTTAGTCCAATTCTGTTAATTACAGCGCTTGCGATAAAAATCGAAGATGGTGGTCCCGTGTTCTTTAGACAGGAGAGAGTGACTCTTGACGGACAAAGATTTATGATTCTAAAGTTCCGTTCGATGATAGTGGATGCAGAGAAAGACGGAAGACCTCACCCTGCTGGAGAGCAGGATGATAGAATAACAAGGGTTGGGAAAATCATTAGAGCTATAAGGGTGGATGAGCTTCCACAGCTGATTAACATTATGAAGGGAGATATGTCTATCGTGGGTCCCAGACCGGAGCGATGGGAACATGTCGAAAAATACGCTGAAGATATTCCGGAGTTTTTGTATAGGAATAAGATGAAGGGCGGACTAACAGGATATGCTCAGGTTTATGGAAAATATAACACTACCGCTCTTGATAAATTGAAGTTAGATTTACTTTACATTACTAATTATTCACTATTATTGGATGTTCAGATAATATTTGAAACTATAAAAATACTTGTACAGAAAGAAAGTACTGAAGGTTTTACAGAATCAGCCAGCAAAGAAATGCATGATGCTGATCTTTAAAAAGTCATATAATTAAGTATCAGCTTCACGACTCAATAATTTAAGAAAGGTTTGCTAATGACAGATAAAGTTTTTGAACTATATAATGAATTATTTCAGAGATACCCTTCCCTTGAAAGAGAGAAGGATAGTATCATGAAGTCCTTTGAGATTATACGCGATAGCTATAAAGAAGGTGGTAAGCTACTTGTGGCAGGAAACGGTGGCTCTGCTGCTGATGCAGAACACATAGTTGGAGAGCTGATGAAGGGATTCATCAAACCAAGGAAACTTGATAATGAGATCACACAGGAGCTCATATCAATAAACAAAGAGCTTGGATTTCAGCTCTCAGAAGCTATGCAAGGAGCACTTCCGGCAATAGCGATTGTGGATCATGTAGCATTATCCACTGCATTTTTAAATGATGTGAATCCTCAGATGAGCTTTGCTCAGCAGGTGAATGGTTACGCTACTGACAATGACGTATTCCTTGGGATAACCACATCAGGTAATTCAGAGAACATTATATATGCGGCAATTATGGCAAAAGCGAAGGGCCTTAAAGTCGTAGGCCTTACGGGACGTGACGGCGGCAAGATAAAGGAGTACTGTGATGCCTGCATCATAGTTCCTGAGTCAGAGACCTTCAAGATACAGGAACTGCACCTTCCGGTATACCATGCACTGTGCCTAATGTTGGAAGAAGCGTTCTTCTAAGTAACGTAACAAATAATTCATATTGCGAAAAAGAAAACTATACACTAATGAAAACTCACCAAGAGCAATGAAAACGGAGCAACCATAGTAATGTCAGATCAGAACGAGACAATTGATAATCTGAAAAAACAGAATGATAATCTGCAGATGCAGCTTGATCAAAGGAATGAACTTATTGCTAAGCAGAAGAAGAAGATAGACAGGCTTAAGGATATAGAAAAGTCTTATAATGCAATACAAAATTCAACGGGGTGGAGAATAGTCAGTTTCCCCGGAAGAGTATATGAAAAATCATTCTCAAAAAAGAAATCTTCAAGACGAGGAATCTTCAAGGTTGGAATGTATATTAAGGCACTTAATATAAACAATATAAAGTTCGTTCTGTCAGCATATAAGAAAGGTGGAATAGAACAGGTTAAAAGGGAATTCAGAGACTTCGAAAGAAGAACAGATAATTATCAGTTTGGGACACTTACAGATTTATTACTGCTAGATGTTATAGAGAATAGACCATTTGAAAAGTATGATAAGTTAAAATTTCCGGAATATGATTCACCCACAGTTTCCATAATTATTCCTGTTTATAACCAATTTGAATATACATATAACTGTCTTAGTACAATTCTGAGCAATAGCTGGGGAGTACAGTACGAAGTTATAATTGCTGATGACGTATCAACAGACTACACGACTCGTTTATCAGAAATAGCAGAGAATATAAATATAGTCCGAAACTCAGAGAATCAAAGATTTCTGAAAAACTGCAATAATGCGGCAAAGCATGCAAAAGGCAAATACATATTATTCCTGAATAACGACACTCAGGTACAGCAGGGATGGCTGAAAAGCCTAGTTGATCTTATTGAGAGAGATGACAAAATTGGAATGGTTGGTTCCAAACTGGTATATCCTGATGGAACACTTCAGGAAGCAGGCGGTATCATTTGGGGTGATGGGCATGCATGGAATTATGGTAATGGAAAGAATCCCCTTCTTCCGGAGTTTAATTACGTGAAGGAAGCAGACTATATTTCAGGTGCCTCCATCATGATAAGAACAGATCTCTGGAAAGAAATCGGAGGTTTTGATGAACTCTTTGCTCCGGCGTACTGTGAGGATTCTGATCTTGCTTTTGAAGTAAGAAAGCATGGATACAAGGTTATGTACCAGCCTGAGTCCCTGGTAGTTCATTTCGAAGGAAAATCGAATGGTACGGATACTTCAACAGGAATCAAGAAATATCAGGTTGAGAATTCTGAGAAACTTAAACAGAAATGGGCAGAAGAATTCAAAAAGCAGTCCCAGACAGAATCAGATCTTTTCCATGCAAGAGACAGAAGTCATGGAAAGAAAACAATACTAGTGGTAGACCACTATGCTCCCGAGTTTGATAAGGATGCAGGGTCTAAGACCACCTGGCAGTATCTTCAGATGTTTATTTCTCAGGGATACAATGTAAAATTTATCGGAGATAACTTTGCAAGAAAAGAACCATATTCAACAGCACTTGAGCAGATTGGTATAGAGATTCTGTATGGTCCGTGGTATAGGGATCATTATGAAGATTGGATAAGGGATAATCAGGAAAACATAGACTTTGTATATCTGAACAGACCTCATATTACAGAGAAATATATTGATTTCATAAGAGATAACACTAATATCAAATGCATCTATTACGGACACGATCTTCATTTCCTAAGAATTGGTCGCGAGTATGAACTAAGTGGTGATACGAAGCTCAAAAAGGAAGCTGAGGAATGGAAGAAAAAAGAACTTGATATCATGCATAAGGCAGACATTAGCTATTATCCGTCTCAGATAGAAATCGATGAGATACATAAGATTGACCCTTCTATAAAAGCAAAGGCTATAACTGCTTATGTTTATGAGTCCTTCAGAGAGAAAAAGAATCTAGATTTTGCTGTGAGAAAAGATATTCTATTTGTCGGAGGTTTCGGACATCCACCGAATGAAGATGCTGTAAACTGGTTTGCCACGGAGATTTGGCCGGATGTAAGAAAAGAACTTGGAATATCTTTCCATATTGTTGGATCAAAGGCTACTCCCAGGATAGAAAAACTATCTGGTAAGGATGGAATAATCCTTGAGGGATTTGTTTCTGAAGAGAGGCTCATGGAGCTATACGATACCTGCAAGCTGGTTGTGGTTCCTCTTAGATATGGAGCAGGAGTTAAGGGTAAAGTTATAGAAGCTCTGTACTATGGAGCACCTATGGTAACAACCTCTGTTGGAACAGAAGGTATTCCTGATGTAGAAGACATTATAGAGGTTGCTGATGATGCTAAACAGTTTGCGAATATGGTAATCAGTCTGTATAATGACAATGCCCGACTTTCGGAGATATCAGATAAATACAGCAAATACGTGCGTGATCATCACAGCATAGATGCTGTATGGAATATTATAAAGGAAGATTTTGAATAATGGTTATTACAAGAACCCCGTTTCGCATGTCCTTTTTTGGCGGCGGAACAGATATGGAAGATTATTTTAAGGAAAACAAGGGGGCTGTATTATCAACAACCTTCGACAAGTACTGCTATGTTAATGTACGACATCTCCCGCCGTTTTTTGATTACACATCTGAGTTTGTGTATGCGCAGATTGAGAGAGTTAAGGAACTAAGTGATGTTGACCACCCGGCCATAAGAAATGCTATGGATATGATGGATATGCATGAGCTGCGGCTGTCCTATGAAGCGGACCTTCCGGCACGAAGCGGACTTGGAACCAGCAGTTCCTTCGCGGTTGGAATGATAAATGCATTCTATGCACTTAAGGGCAAGTACGCTGATAAGAGACAACTTGCTGATGATGCAATTTATCTCGAGCGAGTCCTTTGTAAAGAAGCAGGTGGCTGGCAGGATCAGATAGCTGCCTCATTCGGCGGTCTTAACAGAATCAACTTTAACGCAGACGGATATGAAGTACTTCCAATAATCATATCTCCCGAGCGTAAAAAGACATTGAATGATAACATGATGATGTTCTTTACAGGATTCACAAGACTTTCATCAGAGATTCAGAAGGCTGCAACACCGGTTGCAGATAAGAAAAAACAGCTTTCAGAGATGTACACACTTGTTGATGATGCGGAAAAAATACTTGTCAACAAAGATGCAGATTTGGATGAATTCGGTAAACTTCTTGATTATACATGGAAACTTAAGAGAAGTACCGGGAGCAACGTATCCACCGGAAGAATAGATGAGTATTATGAAAAGGGAATAAAAGCCGGCGCACTTGGCGGAAAGCTACTTGGAGCAGGCGGCGGAGGATTCCTGTTATTCTACGTTCCTGAAGAGAACAGGGAAAAGGTAAGGGAAGCAATGAAAGATCTTCTCTATGTGCCTTTCAAGTTTGAGGATGAAGGAACAAGAGTAGTTTATTATAAGGCTGAGGATTACGATCCCGAGAAGAGACGTGGCCTCTAATTAAATGTGAATTGGAAGGAATAAGTTGTGAAAGTAGTTATAATGGCAGGTGGCAGAGGTACCAGAATCGCTTCTGTTAATTCTGAAGTGCCAAAGCCAATGATCCCCCTTGCAGGGAAGCCGGTACTTGAATATGAAGTAGAAGCATTAAAGAGACAGGGACTAACAGATATACTCCTTATCGTTGGATATCTTGGAGATGCTATACGGGAATACTTCGGAGACGGCAGCAAGACATCTCCTGTTACCGGAGAATCCTTTGGAGTAAATATTGAATACTTTGTTGAGGATAAGCCACTGGGAACAGCAGGGGCATTATTTGCGTTAAAGGACAAACTCACAGAGGACTTCCTGCTTCTTAATGGCGACATCATATTTGATATTGACTTTGACAGGTTCATCAAAGCCCATAAGGACAGAAACGGTCTTGCTACTATAATTACTCATCCTAATAATCACCCTTATGATAGTGGAATCATCATCGCTGATGAAAATGGGAAGGTACTGAACTGGCTTCATAAGGAAGATCCAAGAACCTGGTATAGAAACAGAGTCAATGCTGGAGTACATATCTTATCACCCAAGATAATGGATAAGTTCACCTTCGAAGAAGGCGAAAAGGTAGATCTTGATAGACAGATACTAAAGCCCCTTATAGCAGATGGTGAGCTCTATATTTATGACACGCCGGAATTTATTAAGGATATGGGAACTCCTGACAGATTCTATCTAATTGAAAACGACATAAAGTCCGGAAAAGTTGAGCAGAAGAATCTGAAACATAAGCAAAAAGCTGTATTTCTCGATAGAGATGGTACAATTAACAAATATATAGGATTCCTTAGGAACATAGATGAATTCGAACTCCTGCCGGGAGTAGCAGAAGCAGTCAGAAAAATTAACGAATCAGGATATCTTGCTATCGTTGTCACCAATCAGCCTGTTATCGCAAGAGGTGAAGTGACTTATGATGAGCTAAACGAGATTCATAACAAGATGGAGACACTTCTTGGACAGGAGGGAGCATACCTCGATGCGATTTATTACTGTCCTCATCATCCGGATAGCGGATTTGAAGGCGAAGTCAAAGAACTAAAGATAAACTGTGAATGTAGAAAGCCAAAGCCCGGAATGTTACTTAAGGCAGCAGAGGAATACAACATCGATCTCTCGGCCTCATACATGGTAGGAGATGGTGAAAATGATATCACTGCAGGTAATGCTGCAGGTTGTAAAAGCGTTCAGATTGGCGGTGAAGTAGATTCACTTCTCGCATTTGTAAATAAATACCTTTGATGGAGTAGGTAATGATATCTAGACTTAAAGAAATAATAGAATACAAAGACATGATCTACAGTATGGTAAAGCGCGAGCTTCGCGGTCGTTATCAGAAGTCAGCCCTGGGAATGCTCTGGGCTCTTCTTTTTCCTCTTTTTCAGATTGCTATCTATACCTTTGTATTTGGAGTAATCTTTCCAAGTTCAATAGAGAACTATTATATATATCTAACAGCAGGAATTGTACCTTGGACATTCTTTAGCGAAGCTGTAGGACAAGGGGCAGGGTGCATAGTAAATAACTCAAATTTAGCAACTAAGATATACTTTCCAAGGGAAGTGCTTCCTATATCAGCAGTACTTGCAAAATTCATAAATATGCTGCTAGCTTTTGTAATAGTATTCCTCTTTATTGTTATCGGCGGTGTGGGTATTAATCCAGCAGCAATATGGTTCTTACCTATAGTTATGATTGCAGAATTTATACTTTGTCTTGGATTTACACTTTTGTTTTCTGCAATTACTGTATATATAAGGGATATGGAATATATTGTAGGAATTCTCATGATGGCATGGATATGGGGAACTCCTATAATGTACAGTATGGATAACCTTCAGCCAATAGTTAAGGTTATTTTGCTGTGCAATCCTATGACAAGCATAGTGCAGAGCTATCATGCAGTTCTTTATTATAAACAGTTACCTGATACACTTTACACTGCCATTACATGGGGAAGTGCGATCATTATATTAGTAATTGGAGAGCTTGTGTTTGCTCATCTTGAAGGTGATTTTGCGGAGGAAATGTGATGAATGCAAATATAAGTAATCCCGAAAATGCTATCGAAGTAAGGAATGTGCATAAGTTCTTCAAAGTCTATGAAGATAAAGGAACAATGCTTCGTGAGCGCATTGTAAATATAGGTCGCAATAAATATGAAAAGCGTGAAGTCCTTAAAGGTATTAGTTTTGACGTTAAAAAAGGCGAAGCAGTTGCCCTTATCGGACGAAACGGATGTGGTAAAAGTACCACACTTAAGATGCTTACAAAGATCCTTCGTCCAAACGAAGGAACAATAGCTGAGCAGGGTAGAATTTCCAGCCTTATCGAGCTTGGAGCAGGTTTTCATCCTGATCTCACCGGAAGGGAAAATATTTATATTAACGCCTCAATTTTCGGAATTAAGAATAAAGAAGTAGATAGAAGACTAGATGATATTATTGCATTCTCAGAACTTGAGCAATACATAGACAATCCTGTAAGAACCTATTCTTCGGGAATGTATATGCGTCTTGCATTTGCGGTAGCAATAAATGTAGACGCTGATATTCTTCTTGTAGATGAGATCCTTGCAGTTGGTGATCAGGCGTTCCAGACGAAATGCTTTAACAAACTTAGAGACCTCAAAGCAAACGGTATGACAATAGTTCTTGTATCACATTCTATTGGACAGGTTAAGCAAATCTGCGACCGAGTAATATGGATAGAAGATGGCCTTATAAGAGACGAGGGTCCTGCCAGAAAGATCTGCGATGACTATCTCAATGATATGGAACTTAAGCGCCTCGAGAGAGTAGAAGTAGAAGCTAAGATGCGTGATCAGAAAGAAAAAGAATCTCTTGAAAATGGGGAACTTTCTCAAGAAGAAAAGAACATCATCCAGGAAAAGCTTAATAATAGCATGAAATGTCAGAAGATATGCTCTCAGTGTGGACCGGATGCAAGAAGATCCGGAACCGGTGAAGCGGAGTTTACGGACGTTATTATGGTTAATGAAAAAGGTGAACCATGTACTCGCTTTGCTACAGGAGATAAGCTGTCTATAAGAATAAAATTCAAAGCAAATGATACTAGTAAGAATCTCAACTTTACTTTTGGAATAACAAGAAGTGACTGGGTATATTGTTATGGCAATGAGATGCAAGAATGTACAGGGCATACTATAAGTGGTAAGGAAGCAGGAGAAGTAGTTCTTACAATCAATAAGCTCAATCTCCTAAAGGGTGCATATTTCCTTGATTTCTGGATTCAGGATGAAGCGGGTGTAGAAATAGATTGTATCCATAATCTTATTGTTATGCATGTAGAAGAAGATACAGGAAAAGACCATGGCATAATGGGAATGGACCACGATTGGGAGATACAATAATCAATTATGTGTTAAGGCAGCTAAGAGAGATGTTTATAAGACTTGAAATAGCCTCGCATATATGGAGCTTTACAGAATGAAAAAAATACTTCAAATATCAAAATATTATTATCCAGAACTAGGAGGAATTGAGAAAACAGCCAAATCTATAAGTGATGCTGTGCAAGGAAAATATGAAATGCGAGTAGTCTGCTTTTCCAGGGAGAAAAGCAATGCTATTGATATAATTGATGGTGTAAAAGTTTCCAGATTTGGAAGCGTTAAAGTTGCTTCACAGCCGTTATCAGTGTCCATTGGTGCAAAGATTAAGCATGAGCTTAGGGAATACAAGCCGGACTATGTAATTGTACATGAACCGGATCCTTTTTTGACTTTTTGGGTTTTAAAATATATTTCTAATGAATCGAAGCTTATTACATATTGGCATTCTGACATAATAAAGCAAAAAATAGGTGAAAAGCTTTTGAGGTCTCTTTATTTTAAGGAGCTTAAAAGAGCATATAGAATAGTTGCAACTAGTCCAAATTATATAGATGGCAGCCCATATTTATCGCGTTTTAAGGAAAAGTGCATGGTGGTTCCAAGTTGTGTTGATGAAAAAAATCTTATTCCATCAGATACCAGTCATAAAATGGCTATGGAAATAAGAGAGAAGAATAAAGAAAAAATAATATGCCTGGGTATAGGAAGAGTTGTTCCCTATAAGGGATTTGAATACCTTGCTCAGGTTGCCAGATTGGTAGATGAACGATTTGTATTTTTTGTATCAGGTTACCCAGGTTCTTCGACAAACAGAATAAATCAGGACACAAAGGATTTGAGTAATTTTACCTTGCTTGGTGCGACAAGTGATGATGTTCAGAAGGCTTATCTTGAGGCTGCAGATATATTCGTATTTCCATCTATTACAAAGAATGAGGCATTTGGTCTGGGGCTTGCAGAGGGGATGTATTTTGGAAAGCCTGCTGTGACCTTCTATATTAAAGGATCCGGTGTTAACTATGTTAATTTAAAAGACGTAACCGGATTAGAAGTTGATAATCGCAATGTAGAAAAATACGCAGAAGCTCTAAAGATGTTGGCGGATGATGAAGGCTTAAGAAAACGGCTAGGAGAAGCCGCTAAAGCTAGAGTGGAACATAATTTTCTATATAAACAGTACAAAGACAATATAATGAAGGTTTTTGAAATATAGGATGATTGATGAAAAAGTGCATAGCAGTTGTTTGTAACAATTATGGAAAATCTTATGATGGTATAGGATCGTATAGTAAGGTCATTTATGAAGACAGCATAAAAAACTTTGATGTGAAGATTTATTCGTCAGATTGTAAAACAGATCTAAATGCATTTGGTAAGATGTCCGAATTTGGAATGGTTAAGCAGGTTAGACAGCTTGCTAAAGATATTAAGCATGGAAATAAGTATGATGCGATAGTAATCGAATATCCATTTGCAGAATGGAACCCATTGATTCTTTACAGTTTTTTTTCGATTTCTCAGATAGCGAAAAAAAATAGTATTAAAATCATTACATCTGTTCATGAATATGGCAGGCTTAATACACTAAGAAAATTTGTAATAGAATATCTATGTTCTATATCCGATGCGATTTTTGTGTCAAATCAAGAAATGGGAGAATCTATAAAAAGATTTTGCCCATATTATTTTGAGCGTGCGATACCTACAAATATTTATTCGGACAATTTAGAGTTTAATATAGCTAAGAAAAAGAATAAATATGTGTATTTTGGGCTTGTGGGAAAGACAAAAGCGTTTGATGAGATGATTGAAGGTTGGGATAGATTTAACAAGGGTGGGGATAACACGTTATATATCCTATCTGGTTCTAAAATAGAGAATATTGATAATCATCTAGGAATACAATATTTTTATGATTGCCCACCGAAAAAAATTATTGAGATAATGAGTGAATGCGCATTTTGCGTAGTTCCGATTAGACCATTTATTGATGAGAAAAATGCTACTTTTAAAACGGGATGTTTAGCTGGATGTATATGTATAGGGAAATTTGATGAGAAGTACCGTGGTCTTGATTTTGTTGTTAATATGAACAATTATTCGCCTGAAGAGTTCGAAGATGTATTTGAATTGTCAAAGAAAATATCAGATGACGACTTAGAAAAAAGACAAAAAATGGCATATGAGTATGGAAAGCAGTATGCACCTCAAAATATTGCTAAGATTGTAGAAAAAAATGTTATGTATGTTATAGATAAAAGATAAATGCTTTATCATTTAATGTATTGATATTTAGAGATGATATGTAGGATTTTAAATAATGAATAGAATAGTACATGTAGACAAAAGACTTTTATCTATAGTCTTTGCTGGAATATGGATACTATTTCCATTGAGAGATGCGATTGGTTTTTATATAGGACAAACGCCGATTAGACCAGCAGAGGTTTGGCTTATTATTTCGTGCACTTTGCTATGTGTATGTATGAGATTGAAATACGAAAAGTATGAGTTAATGCTAATAACCTTTATTAGTATTAATCTTGTACTAACAATATTAGGGGTACTAATAAGTAATGGCATAGTTTTATCTTTCGCGATTAAGTATATAGCTAGAAACATAGTGTATTTGGCAGTTTTAATAATATTTCTTGGAACGGGTTATCAAATAGATGATATATATATTGATAACTTGATGAAATATACAGTAATAATCCAGGCTATTGCGTGTGTTTATAGAATAGTATTTAATAAATTTTTATATTTAGGAAAAATAATTAATGCCTACGAGTACTTCGATGCAAATTTTATTGAAATAGCTCGATATGCATTACCTAGGCTCAAAGGGACATGTTCTGAGCCAGGATATTTAGCACCCTTGATGGCAATGCTATTATACTATTTTATTTCAGTATATTTTAAGATAAGCGTTAACAAAAGAGAAAGAAAGAAAGCGATTATATATATAGTAATCATACTTGTAATTTCCTTATTTTCTTTTTCGAGCGCGGTATATGGAATGGATACGTTGGCATTGATACTGGTATTGTGCCAGAAAAATCCATTTATTCGAAAATATGTTGCTATCCTTATTGGAATAGTTGGGGTAGTGATTTTGGCTTTTATAATTTATGGGAATGAATCATTAAGAGTCGCTTTTGTGGATAATGTGTATAACAAAATAGTATCGTTTCTGTCTAGGAACAAAAATCTTGATTTTAACTATTCTGCTGTGGATAGAGCTCAACATTTGGATCATGCGATTGAGATGCTTTATAAAAACTCACCCATACAATATGTTATTGGAAGGGGAACAGGGGCATACTATTATAGCGTACAGTCTGAGATTGGATTTCTCCAAAATAATGTTAGTGAAGCTAATAATATATATTTGTCAACATTAACGGATAGAGGTTTGCTAGGTCTCTTATGTATTGTATTTGTCTTCATAATTGCTATTAAGAAGCGTATAAAACATGATATTATTTCCGAGACGTTATACATCGGTATAATGGCACAGGGAATACATTGGATTATTGTTGGTAATTTTTGGCTATATTATTTTTGGGTTGAAATACTTCTTCTTATCGGATATAAAAGATTCGTTATAAATAATCTCAACAACACGGAAGATTATACGGCAAGGAACTAGTTAAATGAAAGTAATGAAAGCTGCAATAGCAGAATATATAAATTTAGAAAATGAAAACAGTGAACCGGTAGGACATGCGCCTAAAGTGCTAGAAGAGTCAGCAGAGCTTTTAAAGAACAAATATAATATAACTGTTTTTTGTAGTGACAGTATAAGTAAAGATCTGATTCCTGAATATGAAGTTGTTAGTGTAGAGGGTAATTATCATAAAGGTAACAAGGCACTAATGTTTATTTCTCGATGGAAGAACCTTAATAAGATTTTTTCAACGGCAAAATACTATGACATAATATGGTTTACGAATATCGACTGGGTTCTTTACTTATATCTGGCATTGAAAAGAGAAAAACGGCCAAGTATTTTGGTTACATTATACCGTGATATTCTTGATGATATGAAGTCGTATAGTTCACCACTTCGAAGAATGCTTGGCAGAATTTGTATGCGGGCGGTGAACGATGTTTCTTTATATGTTGTAACTAATCCATCCTTAAAGCTTTTTGATAATCAGATAACGCTTCCGGACTTCTATTATTCTGAGAAATATGAAAAATATAAAGATGTAAAAAAGAAGGGCCAGATGGTTTGTTTAGGAGCTATGAGAGGCACCAAGGATTTAGAGGGAATTGTAAGGCACTTTTCCGGAACTGGATCAAAGCTATATATTGCCGGAGACTTTATGGACAAGGATGAATATAAGAGTCTGAAAGCTATAGCAGGAGAAAATATCACAATAGAAGACAGAGTATTACCTTTTGATGAGTATTATTCATGCATTGCGGAATCAAAATACACATTACTTCCATATAAAAAGGAACGCTATGAAAATGCAACAAGTGGGATATTGCTTGAATGTATTTTTCTTAACTCTATACCAATTGCTCCTGATTGGTTATTATCAAATAATAAAATATCAGGTATAGGGTATAGTAGAATAAGTGAATTGCCAACTTCGGTAGAAGGTCTTAATAAATTAGCTGAGAATTATCACACTGATTTAGATGCGTACCGGAAAGAGAATATTCAAGATCGACTAATAAAAACTATTGAGGAATATGTGAAGTGAAAGATATAAAGGCGTTAATAATTCTTGGATTATTCATTTTTATAAATCTATTTGAGGCATGTTTCTGTGAGTTTTCAAAGAAGCATGCCTCAAATAGACAAGATAGTGAAGCACAGTCAAATGGAGTAAAGCACGATAAAAGTGTTATCGTAAATCTTATTCTGGATATATATAGCTGGATCAATAGCTTTACATTCTTATATTTTAAGATTGTTGGTTACGTGCCTTCACATCATATACGTCTCTTCTTATACAGATATGTTTTCAGAATGACAATAGGAAAAGGCACGATTATTTATTATGGATTAGAAGCTAGAAATCCATGGAATATTACAATAGGAAAAAACTGTTCTATAGGTGACAAAGCTATTTTGGATGCCAGAAAGAATATTGTTATTGCGGATAATGTAAATATTAGTACGGGTGCTTGGATATGGACTGTTCAGCATGATGTAAATTCTGAATCATTTAGTACGACAGGACAAGAGAAACCAGTTTATATTGGGGAATATGCATGGATTAGTTCTAGAACGTCAATATTGCCGGGAGCAAATGTTTTAAAGGGAGATATTATTGCTGCTGGGGCTATTTTAACTAAGCCGTGTAATGAACATTTTTGTATATATGGTGGAGTGCCGGCTAAAAAAATAGGTTTGAGAAATGATATAGTAAAATATCGATTGACTGAGAAACATAGACATTTTTATTAATATGGAGATTAACTATGAATAAGGCTGTTTTGATTACTCATAAGGTTTTTCCTTTGGATTCTGGAGATGCACTATATAATTGGGGAATAATAGAACATTTTTCTACAGTTGTTGATTTATGTGTTTATACATTAATAGAAAAAGAGGGTTATAAATATAAAGATAGTAGCATAAAATATTATTCTGATTATAATTCTAGAAATTATTATTCCTCGAAAATGTATTTAGATTTAGTAGAATGTATAAGTAAAAACAAAATAAAGCTTATCTTAGTTAGCCATCATTTGATGTATTTATATCATAGGAAACTTAGAAAAAAGTTTCCAGAAGCTACAATAATATATATATCTCACAATGTTGAATATCTTAATGATAAAGAAAGGTATAATTGTGCATTAAGAAAAAAGGCGTGGAATGAAAAGATTATTTATTTTCCTTATTCCCAAATTAGAGTGTTTAGATCCTGGCTTATAGAAAAGGAATTGCTTACAAAGTCAAATGCTTATTTATCAATTTCAAAAACCGATGCTGAGATACATAAAAAATTATATAAGAGTATTGCTAAATGCTATTATTTAAAACCATTAATCAAATTCCCGAATACTTGTAGAAGCAAAGATAGACGATTATTTAAAAAAAAGATAATGATTTTGGGATCGATGAGTTGGTATCCAAATGTAAATGGCGTTGTTTGGTTCTGCAAAAATGTCATGAATGTTCTCGCAAGTGAAGGATATATGCTTTATATAATTGGTTCTAACCCAGACCCTGCAATATTACAATGCAAAGAAGAATTAAGGGACAATATAATTATCACGGGAAGAGTTGAAAAAGTAGATGAGTATTTTAATATTTGTGATATAAGTATAATACCTTTATTTGAGGGTACAGGTGCAAAAATTAAGTTGTTAGAATCGATGTGCCGAGGTATTTTGACTGTATCCACAAGTTATGCAGCAAAAGACTATGATATTTCCAACGAGATTGGAATTGCAGATTCAGGTGAAGAGTTTTTAAATCAAATTCATAAATTGGAAAATGATTTGAATTATAGACTATCAATTTATAATGGTATTAGTCAATATTGTGAAAACTATTTTTGTTTGTCAGAAGATATAAGCAAACTACTTGTAAATGAAAGTAAATAGATAGTAACTGGGGAATACAAAATGGAAGATAAGATAAAAGTATTGATTACGACTTTGTTTTATGACAATTATAATTACGGGGGAATACTTCAAGCGTATGCGTTATATCATATACTTGAGAATTTTGGTTATGCAGTTGAGGAACTAAATTATAATAGAACCGAAAAAAGGACTATTAATAAGAATTTAAGTAGAATTAAAAGACTGATCAATATAACAGTAGATCCCATAAATTATTTACAGAGAAGAAAACTAATTATTGGTCAATGTGAAATGGCGGAAAAATATAAAGAATTGTTTCCGACGGATCCAATAAAAATGGAATTTGATAAATTTATCAGTGAAGAATTTTTGGTTACTAAACTAGTATATCCAGACACAATTGATACATTGCCAAAATATGATTGCTATATTGTGGGTGGGGACCAAATGTGGAATCCTACCTGGTTTGATAAAAACTATTTCTTATCATTTGCTAAAGGAAAAAAAATAGCATATAGCTGTAGTATAGGAAAGGATAATCTAAGCAAAAAAGAAAAGAAAAAACTGAAAGCTATGATATCATCTATTTCTGATATTTCAGTAAGAGAAAAAAATATTTACGATTGGTTACAGCAGGAAAACGTTGAGTGTATGTGGGCGGTGGATCCTGTTTTTTTACTTACTAAAGAAGAATGGATAGAAGTTAGCAATAAAAGTAAAATATCATACGAGATAAAGACACCTTACCTCTTTGCATATTTATTAGGGGATGATACACTTGCACGTACAAAGATAAAAGCGTTTGCAAAAAAGAATCAATTAAAAATAGTTGCTATTCCACATGTGTGTAGACGATACAATGCGGCAGATGAGAATTTTGCTGATTATAGTTATATGAATGTTGGACCGAGAGAGTATATAAAATTGATTTTAAATGCGGCATGTGTAATAACTGATTCATTTCACGGGACGGCTTTTTCAATACTGTTTCACAAATCCTTTTATAGTTTTTGTAGAGTGGATGGAAAAAATGATATACCGATGAATTCAAGATTAGAGTCGATCTTATCCGAATACAATCTTACTGAAAGATTAGTGAATGTGAATGAAATTGATAGGCTGGATTTAGATGCTGTAAATTATGTTGTATCAGATCAGTATATTGAGCAGAGAAGAAAAAACTCAATAGTCTTCATGAAAAATGCAATAAATAAGAAATGATTTTTGTGAATAATTTGTCATCTGTGATAGAGGAGTTATCGCATAATGGATATTTAAGGTATTGACAAAGGAGATGGAGCAATTATTAGCATTAAAGAGTATCCATTAGAAATGAAAGAGGTTGCCAAAGTCAGATTATTGAGAAAATATGATCATTTTAGACATCCATGAGGAAATAATGAAAGTTTATGTATAGATTTAGGTATGAATCTGATAATTAAGATAGGATTATCCTCAGAATACAAAAATATGTATGTTTATAAGTGAAGCATCCAAGATATATTTTTATGACAGTAAGATTTAGAAATAGATTTCTAGAGAACTAAACAGAAATGTATATATATCTAGAATGGGTAACGCTACTAGGAGATGTTTAGTAGACTAAGAGATAAGATTACAACTGGGTTACAAGGAAAGAAGCGTTGGTTAAAGCTTAAGGTTTGTTAGCAGCGGGAAGAACAGATGTGTTTGGGACGGAGTAAGAGGATGGATGATTGGAGCTTCGGATTGAAGATAAGAATAATGTTGTTGAGGACTTACGAGAGAAGGACTTGTAACACAAGAAGCAGAGATTTCAGTGATACAGAGTGATTGAATCAGAGATAAGATAAATAAACTAAAAAAAGTGAGGAATGACCCTCAAAAATCTATGAGAATGGATAATGGTGGTGGATAATTTCCATCCCCAAAAAGGATTCGCTTTAGGATATGATTATTAAAGAAAGTAGAACTAAAAATGTTTCAAGAAGCTTGATATGGGGAGTGTTTTCTAGAATGGTATTAATTGTTATGCCATTTGTATCTAGAACAGTAATGATATATACCTTAGGGATAGACTATGTTGGCTTAGGGAGTTTGTTTTCCTCTCTACTAGGGATTCTTAGTTTTGCAGAATTGGGAATGGGTTCAGCGATGGTGTATAACATGTATAAGCCGGTTGCAGACGGAGACGATGATAAGATATGTCTTCTTCTGGGATATTATCGTAAATCTTATCGTATTATTGGTTTTATAATATTGTTTTGTGGTTTAATGTGTGCACCTTTTCTAAATTATCTTGTAAAGGGTAACATACCTGATGGAATTAATCTTCGAATGTTATTTGCAATATATATGTTCAACACAGCAATTGGATATTTTTTATTTGCATATAAAGGGGCTATTTTTTTGGCAACACAAAGGGTAGATATGTCAACAAAAATAGCAACATTTACAGGATTTGTAATGAATGTTTTGCAAATAGTAGCGATGATTATGTTTCGCAGCTATTATTTGTATGCACTGTTGATACCATTGTTTACCATTGTTCAAAATATCATTATAGCAAGGGTTGCTGATAAGAAATATCCGCAATATATTCCAAAGAGTGGAATTGCGGAAAAGGATGTTGCTTCGATTAGACGAAATGTTTCTGGTATTGTATTCCAAAAGTTTGGGGGTATCGTATTGACTAGCGCAGATGCAGTAGTGATATCCTCTTTTCTTGGATTAAATTTTTTGGGTATTTACAATGGTTATTGGAGCATTATAACTGCTCTTGTAAGCTTGCTAGGAGTTCTCCATACTGCAATTATTCCAGCCATAGGAAATAGTCTTGTTTTGGAGGATAAAGAAAAAAATTATTGCGATTTTAAAAAGTTTAATTTTCTATATGCATGGGTACTTATATGGTGGTGCGCATGTCTACTATGCATGTTTAATCCTTTTATGAGGTTGTGGCAAGGATCAGAGAATATATTTGATGAATCAGTAGTTTTGCTATTTGTAATATTCTTTTTTGTTCATCACATTGGTGATTTTTCATATCTGTATAAGGAAGCATGTGGTTTATGGTGGGAAGGTAAACTTGTTCCACTAATATCTTCATTGGTTAATATTACATTAAATGTTTTGTTGGTTCAGAGCATAGGAATAGCCGGTATTTTACTGTCGACGATAATCAGCATAGGATTTATCAATATACCGTTCGGAGGAAAAGTGTTATTTCAAGGATATTTTAAGCGAAAGAGCTACTATTTAAGCTTTTTATTTGATATTATAAAATATTTTGCGATATGTATTGTTGTATCACTTATTACATATGCGTTATGTTCTGTTTATACTGTGAATAGCGATTTGGTTATGCTTATTAAAAATGGTATCATTTGTTTGGTTGTTCCCAATATTATTCTTTATTTTATATTTTGTAGAACAACAAACTATAAGAATGCGAAATTGTTTGTGAAGGAGGCGTTATTCCAGTCAAGAGGGATTATGCGATGATGTATTTTGTAAGAATATTTTTAGTAGTGCTTATTTTTATAGCATTATATGAATTTCTTGAATTATTATATCGCAATACACAATCGTTTAAGAATAGTCAAGGCGGGTGTCAGTTTTTTAAGAAAGTTCCGTATGATCTAGACATGGTTAATATTGGATCTGGTCCGGGAAGATATGGCATATCATACGAGTATTATGATTCACATGGTTTTAATTTCGCAACAGCTCCACAAAGTTATAAAACGGGTTTTAGTTTGCTAAAAAGATTTAAGAATCATATAAAAAAAGACGCAGTTGTTATAATAATAGTTATGAGTCCGCTATCTTTTGGAAGAAATAATGATCATGATCGTCCAGGATATATGGATAAGTTTTATGGGATTTTACCTAAAGAAGATATAGATAACTATTCGTTATTTCGCTTTTGGGTAACTAAGCATCCGTTAGCGTGTCTTTTTTTTAAAAAAATAAAGAGACTAATTTTTCAAGAACAGAAAGATATTGGTAAGCAAGATGACACAGTACCATCAGTGGTTAATGTTTGGAAAAGTGAGTTCAATTTGACAGATTTATATAATTCTGCGCAGGCGATAAAACACAAAGAAGCATTCATTGAAAAAACGCAGATTTTGAACGATTGCATTGATTTTTGTGAAGAAATGGCATGGCATCCAATTCTTGTTATTCCACCAATACCATCAGAAACTAGGGAGTTTATTAGCTATGATTTTGTAAAAGTCTTTGTTTATGATAATATAAAGCCCGTTCTTAGTAAACACAAGGGACTTAAAGTATTAAACTACTATGATGATGCAAGATTCGATAACGTATGTTTTATGAATGATATATTCATGAATGATTTTGGTAGAGAGAAATTTTCAAAAATCTTATTTACTGATATTCGGAAAGAAGAAGGGATAGTATAAGGAATGTTGCAGGAAAATGGTGTTATGAATGAAATGCCATATTATAAGCTATACAATGGAGTTATGATTCCATTTATGGGCTTTGGTGTAGGTACTGTAAAGCCTGAGATGTCATTAAATAAATATGCGATATTGTATATGAAGGAAAAAGTAAAAAATGTTTTAGTACCTAACTATAAAATTAGTAATAGATATCCTGTAAGAAGAGATATGCTTAAGACTAAGAAAATAGCAGGTGTTATAGATTATGCAGTGGATATATGTGGATGTCGTTTGTTTGATACAGCTAGAGCCTATCAAAAAAGTGAATACTATTTAGGAAACGCCATCAAACCGTATGTACAAAACGATAGAGATGATTTCTTTATTATTACAAAAGTCACAAATCAAGCACAAGCCACACATGGTGTTCGTGAATGTTATGAGGAATCTCTCAAAGAATTACAAATGGAATATGTTGATTTGTTAATGCTACACTGGCCTCAGACAGATACATTTGTAGAAGCATGGAAAGAACTTGAGAATATATATTTCGAAGGAAAATGCAAAGCCATCGGTGTGTGCAATTGTAATATAAAACATTTAGAGATGTTAATGAAAAATTGTGACGTAATACCAATGGTAAATGAAATCGAGTGTCATCCACTATTGCAGCAAAATGATGTCATAGAATTTTGTTCAAAAAATAATATTCAGGTAATTGCACATACACCTACAGGTAGAATGGATAAAAGAATAATTGATGGATTAAAAGATATTGCAGAAATGCATAATGTATCAGTAGCGGATATAATTATGTGTTGGCATTATAAGAGAGGGATTATACCAATACCGAACAGTATAAATACAAGACACTTAAAAGATAATTTTTCAGCAATATCAAAAACAAACCTAACAGACGATGAAATGGAGTCAGTAAAGAAGCTGAACTGTGATGTAAGAATATGGCCGGATCCGGACAATTGCGATTTTTCTGTGTTATAAGGAAGATAATTGAAAATGAAAAGTATTATTAAAAAAATTTATATGGCGATTACAAAACTATGGGGGGTTTCACCAATTAAGTTTATATGGTGGAATTTTTGTTCTAGAAGGATAACGAGACTTGGAAAACATTATATTTACCCATATTTCGGAACGCATATAACAGTGGACAAATCAGCACATATTGAATTGAACGGAGATTTGTTTCTTAATGCATATAAGATAAGAGGTTCAAAGCAAGAATGCCTGGTAGTGCTTCGGAAAGGTGCTAAATGGGTGATTAATGGTGAAACATATCTATACTATGGAGCAGGAGTTCAGGTTCATAATAATGCAGAACTAACCACGGGACGTTTATATATGAATACAGGTAGTATTATAATTTGTGGTCTCAAAATTAATTTGGGTGATGTTGTATCGATGGCAAGGATGTCAAGTATACTGGATGATGATCATCATCCTATATACAATTCGGAAGGAAAAATAATAAATAGTGCGAAAGAGATTGTGATTGGAAATAATGTTTTAATAGGAATGAAGGCATCAATACTTAAAGGGGCTACTATAGGAGATCAATGTGTTATTGGAGCTAATAGTCTTGTGGGAAATATAATTCCTTCTAATACTATGGTTGGGCAAACAGGTGTGAGGCCTATAGCAAAAGATATCACATGGGAGCGATAAAAATGGTAGATGCTTATAAAGGAGAAAAGTGTAATGGATGCAAGATGTGTGCGGATATTTGCCCTAAACATGCAATCAGCTTCCGAGATGATGAAAAGGGATTTTGGTACCCAATAGTAAATTATGATGAATGCATAAGATGTAATTTATGCGAAAAAAAGTGTCCCCATAATAATGAATATGAGAAAAAGAATGATGTTTGCAATACTTATGCAGCGTGGTTGTTGAATGATGAGATAAGACTTAATTGTACGTCAGGCGGTGTGTCATACGCATTTAATAAGTATATTGTGGATAAGGGTGGTTATGCTGTTGGGTGTAGATATACAAAAGACTATAAAGGAGCGGAGCAGTTTGTTGCAAATAACAATGATGATCTATTGCTACTTACGCAATCAAAGTATCTTCAGTCTGATACACAAGGTATATATAGGAGAGTAAAAGAATTGCTCGATTCTGGAAAGCTGGTTATATTTACTGGTGCTCCATGCCATAATTCAGCGTTGAACAATTTCTTAGGAAAAGAATATGAAAATCTGATACAAGTTGAATTTATATGCTTGGGAATTTCTTCGCCTTATGCACACAGGAAGTATATTGATTATTTGGAAGAGAAGTTCAATTCGAAGGTAGTATATTTTAAATCTAAAGACAAGCGATATGGGTGGAATAATTTCGGAACGTATGCACGCTTTGAAAATGGCGAAGAATACTTTTCACAAAGAGGAAAAGATCCCAAAACAGTTAGTTATCATCAAAAACTTACGATTAGAGAAGCTTGCGAGAAATGCAAATGTAAAAGTGATGAGCGAGCGGCAGATATCACAATTGCTGATTTTTGGGGAATAGAGCAAGATGAGAGAAATCCTTATCTTGAACATGGTACATCGGCAATAATTATTTCGTCAAATAAAGGTCAGGAATTCTTTAATCAGGTATCTGATAGTTTGGGATATTATGAAAAAACCAAAAATGATGTTATTAGAGAAA
The DNA here is from genome assembly GCF_000424285.1 of Butyrivibrio sp. MB2005. Classification (GTDB taxonomy): domain Bacteria; phylum Bacillota; class Clostridia; order Lachnospirales; family Lachnospiraceae; genus Butyrivibrio. The sequence continues at coordinate 176,562 of NZ_AUJP01000008.1, forward strand.
ATCCGGCTTTTTTAGAATGTGTAAAGGTTTCAAAGTTCAGTACTGATTTTTTTAAAAATATAGGCAGTATGCCATATGATATGTTGGTAGAGAAATACACAAAACAGGGAAGTACATTTGTAAGGTTTTTGAACCTTATTTTGAGAACTGTAGTAAAACACGTTAAAGGAGATAACAAAAAATGAATGAAAAATTCGAAAAGATTTTTATTGAATCGCTAGGATTGGGAGAGGATTTTGAGGTAACAGAGGACTTGAAACCTGGAGATATTCAAGAATGGGATTCTATGGGGAATCTTACACTTATTGGAAATCTTGAAGAACAGTTTGGAATAGAGTTTTCGTTTGATGATTTAATGAACATATCTAATGTGGGTTCACTAAAAGAAGTTATAAGACGAATGGTAGAAGGGTGAACTATGGTGCAATTAGTAATTGTTATAGGGTATTTCCTTATTACTTTTCTTACCGGAATTTTAGCGCGAAAAAAAACTGTAAATTCAAAAGCGTTTGATGGTGCCGGGTTGGGAATGCTTTTATGTGTAATGGTTGGTGCTGGAGAATGGATGGGGGGAACAGCGACGACGGGGGTATCTGAGTATGGATATATTTATGGTATTTCTGGTGCTTGGTATACAATTGCAAATGGTATAGGGATATGCGTGTTAGCAGCTTTTTTTGCAAAACTGTTTAGAAGCATAGAGAAGCCAACTGTAGCTGGAATAATTGGTAATTATATAGGGCAGAAGGCTAGATTTGTTTCAGCATGTATTCTTATTTTTGTTATGGTTACAGTAGGTACATCTCAGATGATAGCGCTAGGGACCTTAGGTCAGGCGCTTTTTGGTTTTGATCCTAATATTTCAATAATAGTATTAGGGTGTGGAGTTCTTATATATACAGTATTAGGTGGTATGGTTGCAGTAGGCTATACCAATATCCTGCATATGATTGTAATGTATGCGGGGATTGTTCTAGCATTGGTAGTTTCATCAAATAAAGTTGGTGGGATTTCAAATTTAGTAACATCTTTAGATGATTCTTTTTTTTCAATGAGCAGTATTGGTATTCCAAAGGTGTCTTCGTGGGTTACAGCATCTGTTTTGGGAGCGTGCACAGCGCAGGCTGGTCTACAGCCCATTTTAGCAGCTAAAGATGAGAAAACGGCCATCTCTTCATCGTTTTTAATTGCATTATTGGTTGCTCCCTTTGGCATATTCACGGCATTACTTGGTATGATATCAAAAACTATATATCCAAATTTGGAGAATGCAAAGATGGCACTTCCAACGTTATTAATGAATCTATCTCCATTGGTAGGAGGTTTGGTTATGGCTTCTATCTTTGCGGCGATACTTTCTACAGCATCTCCCATTTTTTTATCGTGCGGAACTTTGTTTAGCAGGGATGTATATAGTTACCTTAAGCAGAATAAGACAAATGAAAAGCTGCTTGATTCGCAGGTATTGAAAGTGGCTCGTATCTCAACAGCACTTTTGGGAGGGGGGTGCATAGCAATTTCTGTACTGTTGAGAAATGCATCGACTATTTTGGATATAGTTTATTTTGCATATAGCCTTAGAGGATGCTTGTTTGTTATTTTACTTTTTGGTATTTATTGGAAACAATTACATGAAGAAGCAGCTGTGATTGCTATGGTGTTTTCTGGAATTGTGGGATTAGGTTGGGTGAGTTATAAGAGTATTTTTCATACATACCCTATATTTCCATATTTCTCAGAGACATATGCTACTTTGTTAGTGGCTGTCATCTCAACTGTTATAATTAATACTATCGTAAATCATAATTCAAAGAACTGAGAGTGAGAGGAATCGTAATGGAATCAATTGTAGAATTTTTAGATAAACATTCAAAGGATATGCCAGATAAAGCGGCTGTTATTGCAAATGGAAACAGTGTTAGTTATTCATTGCTTAATACTTATGTTAATAAATATGCTGGATATCTTATCTCATGTGGGGTAAAGCACGGTGATCTTGTTATTACAAGGGCATCACAGACAGTTGAATATGCAGTTCTTTACTTGGCGGTTCATTTGGCAGGAGCTAAAATAGCATCTCTTGAGAAAAACACGCCACATAATGAGTTTATCAGTGTTGCTATGAAATTGAAGGCGGATTGTGTTATTGGAGAAGAATGCGAAGGATGTGAATCAATTCATATCGATAGTCTAAATCTTTTGGAACTTGATAAAAAGGAATTTCCAGTAGAACGGCTAAAATTTCCGAAAGGAACAGACTCAGCTGATATTTTATTTACTACAGGAACAACTGGTACATCTAAAGGTGTTGAATTGTCACATCGTGCACTCGTTGCTACAGCAGAGAATCTTATTAGAGGATGTAAATATAGTGACAATACTTTTTTAATTGTTCCAGGACCATTAAATCATGCAAATGCTATTAGAAAGCTGTTCACTACTATTGTCAATGGCAGTACAATTTATATATTGAATGGTATGTCAAATATCAGAGAGTTTTTTGAAGCACTGGATTATCAAAATGGAAAGGTTGCTTGTTGTTTGCCACCTGCAGCTATAAGAACGATTTTTACGTTGACTAAAGACAAGCTTTCAGATTATAAAGAAAAAATTGACTTCATAGAATCTGCTACCGCTCCATTACCAGAGCCAGACAAAATTAGATTATCTAAGTTGCTTCCATATACTCGATTATATAATAATTATGGCTCATCAGAGTCTGCGTCAGTGTGTATATATAACTATAATGAAGTACGGGGAAAAGATGGTTGTATTGGAAAACCTACAGTTAATGCAGAAATCTTGATTGTTGATGATCAAAAAAAAGCAATTGCATCATCGAAGGATAATGTAGGGCTTATTGCATGTAAAGGTGATATGAACATGAAGGGTTACTGTAATGATGATGTAGCAACTAGTGAGGTCCTTGTAAATGGTATAGTCTATACAAATGATGTTGGATATATAGATGATGAAGGATATGTATATATTATCGGTAGAAAAGGTGATGTGATAAATGTTGGTGGAATAAAGATTGCACCAACAGAAGTAGAGTCAGCGGCTTTAGCAATTGATGGAGTCGATGATTGTATTTGTGTGCCAATTGAAGACAAAATAACAGGCTATGCATTAAAATTACTGGTCGTTTGTAATGATAAATCCGTTTGTTCTGAAAAAGAAATTAAAGAGCAGTTAGCTTCAATGCTGGAGTATACTAAAATTCCTAAAGTGGTTGAAAAAACGGAAAAAATAGCAAGGACATATAATGGAAAATTGGATAGAAAGTTTTATGTGAATGGTTAAAATACGAAGGGCGTGAACGAAAATGATAATAATAGGTATTTGTTAAAAATATATACTATATGCGGTAGTGGGGATGGGAATCTTGATATGGTACAGGTTATTATGCGTGAATACAAAATCAAAATTCTTGAGAATGTCTTACGTATATACGGTTGTTAGATATAGATTTGTGTTACAAGATAATTAGAATCTGTGTCAACCATACTTGTTTTATTGATAAATGATTGTTTTAATATGCAAATAAAATGCATGTGATTAAGAAAACTGGTTTCATCTATATTTATGATTGGAATGTATATGATATTAAAAAATTATTACACTAAAGAAAGTTTACTTCATATCGCTCAGATTAGTATTCTTACATTTGCCACTGAATTATTACTGTCTACAATTGTTTTTTTTATTGGACAGAGTATAAGTTGGCATTTCTTTTTGTGCTCATTTACAATTTCTGTAATAATATGTTCTTTTTCTAATAGTAATAGTCCTAATTGGTGTGAAGTAATAACTGCTCTAATAATATTTGTTGGTTTGTCATGTATTGCTGGATTAGTTTTTGATTATTCATGGGATGGAAATGCTTACCATAAGTTAGCAGTAGGGTTACTAAGGTATCATTGGAATCCGTTAAAATCATTGCCCAGTCTTTCGTTAATAGAAGGGGCTGGAGAGTATTCTGGTAATACTTTGTGGGTGGAGGCATATGGTAAAGCTACATGGATTTTTGGGGCTAGCATTTATTCGTTATCCGGAAATATAGAAAACGGTAAATGCTATACGATGATAGCAATGTTAAGTGCTTTCATGCTGGTCTATTATTATATGGTCAAGAAGAAGCATAGTTATACCAACGCACTAATGATGGCCAGTGTTACTGCATTTAATCCTATTTCCATTCAACAGATGTTTACATTTTATATTGATGGTTTCCTTCATACTATGCTGATTATATTGGTAGTCTCCCTATTAATGTTCGAGGATGATAAAACATTTGAAAGAACTACATCTGTATGTCTAATAGCAGCCTCTATGATTGTGTGTGGGAACATAAAGTTTACGGGGCTACTATATGGGGGGATTTTCTGCATTGCTTATTACATATATGATTGTTATAGACTGATAAGAGGCGATAAGGATTGGCTGCAAAAGGTGCTTAGTGAAAGTGTAGCGTATTTATTTTTGGTATTTCTTACGGTTGCGTGGGGGGGATGTTCAACATACATTACGAATGTTTTGCGACATGGGTCACCAATTTATCCATTGATGGGGGAGGGAAAAGTTGACATTATGTCTAATAATTCTCCTTTTAGCGAAGAAAATCACTTTAAGAATCTATTTCTTTCTTTGTTCTCTAGGGTGGATAATTTTACTGCAGATAGTGGAAAAACTGTTGAATTGAAGGTGCCATTCACATTTTCATTTAATGAGGTCGTGACAAATTGTGATGTGGATGCAAGAGTATCGGGATTTGGTGTTTTTTTTGGTGGATTGTTTATTGCTGCTATTATTGTATTGCTGATATGCTTAGTGAGAAGCAATCATGAAATAGATAGAAATTTAATTATACTGAATGTTTCGGTATGCGTAGGTTTGATGTTTGGAATAAAGGAAAGCTGGTGGGCAAGATATTCACCATATATTTATATGCTTTTGCTGATATCAGTATTTATTTTGCTGGCTAGTGATAAAAGAAAAAAGACTATTGTTGCAACAATATTTACAGTGCTGATATTACTAAATAATTGCCTACCATTATTAGGGATAATAGTTAAGAATTATGATGATTCGAAGGCAATAGATTCATGCTTTCGAGAGTTGAAATCATATGGAATGATTGAGATTCGAAATAAAGCATTTGAAGGTATTTATTTCAATTTTAAGGATTATGATATTTATTATCGTATAAATGAGGAACTTAAGAATGAAGATAATTTAAATACAACAAATTACCGCGGGACAGTTTGGAAGCAGATAAAATGCAAGTAAACTTGATGAGAGATTTGATTTATGAAAAATGACTCAGTTATTGGTAGTAAAACTAACCAACGTAATGATTATATAGATTTTTTACGCGGAGTAGCTGCAATAGGAATAGTTGCAATCCATACAGCTTTTTGGAGCGGAGAGAGTTATACTCCAGAATGGTTCCAGAGTATAACACTTCTACTAGATGTCCCATTTTTCTTTTTCTTGTCTGGATGGGGATCTGGATACAGTAATGTAAGCTTAAAGAAAACTATTAAAAGTCTTAGTGGAATCTGGACCAAATGGATTGTTTTTGTGATTTTTTTAGAAATGGCGTGTGTGATATTGCAGTTTTTGCATGTTTTGGGAGCAAGTAGCGGCTTACTTGATGGCAGAGATTTTGTTAATAATGTGTTCTTTCATGTTGGTTTTTCAGGTTTTCCTGTTGTTGCTGGATCAATTTGGTTTATGCCAGTGTATTTTGTGGTACTTTTATGTAATACAATTATTCTTTGTTTAGTGAGATGTGATTTTTTGGGGGGCAAGGAAATTGAGACATATATATTGATTTTTGTTTTTTTGTTTTTGTGGATTTATAATGGAAATTCTTTTTTGGGGTTAGATACTTCTATCGCTACTTTCCTATTTTATAGTATTTTTTGGACAATAGGATTTTACTTATCTAAGAGCGATTCTGGGCTTAAGTTAAGCAGAATGAAATTAGTTAGGGATGTTGTCATTATCTTGATTGGCGCTATTGTAACAAATTATTTGCAGCATCTTCCAATTTATAATATACAAGCTGCAAAGTTTCCTCCAAGTCCTAAATATGGTATTGTATCTCTTCTTAGCATTGAAATAGCAATATTTGTTCAGCCATTCATCAAGAAAGGTATAATATACAAATTATGTGCTCATGTTGGTAGAAATGCAATTTACTATTTCTTTGCACAAGGCGTTGGTAGTTCTTTGATCTATTATTATGTTAAGCATATGGATATTGAGTATTGGATTGTAAAGTGGACAGGTGCCTTTCTGATTAACCTGGCTTTAACCATAATAATAGCAGAGCTAATGGGATATGCTTATAGACATATATGTAATATGTCTATAAACATTTTTAGAATGATAAGGTTATAGTGTAGAGGGTGATTTTTTATATGTTTAGTAGAATAGATAAACTTAAGAGAATTGCTGATATAATTGCATTGCCTTTTCAAGTTATATTATTCTGTTGTCATTTGATATACTTAGTGTGGTATTTATATAGTCATTGGTATGGATATATGAACGCTGATATAGCAGGAGATTTATTATTAGCGAAGACTCTTGCTGATGAAGATAAGCTTTTTCTTACGCGTAATTGGTGGACTTCGACTGAATTACACCTTTTACATACACAGACTTTACAATCAATTCTATTTCGGTTTACAAGCAGTTTTCGACTAGTTTTTGTCATTAGTTTTATCATATTTGTTATTATGATAACAATAACAAGCTGTTTAATTGTATACCAATTGACCCATAATAAAAATCTGATGTTCATACCAGTGCTGATTTCATTAGCACCCGTAGGTGAATACTGGGCTTTTTTATATCAAGTTCAGGCATATATTACATATGTTTTTTGGTGTTATTTATTTTTGTATCTGATTTTGCAATTGGAGAAAAATGAGATTGCGGATAATTGCAGTAAGCAGCTGCTTTCTATTTTCATCTCGCTTTTATCATTTGCTCTGGGAGCCAGTGGAATTCGCTTTTTTATTCAAGTCATCATCCCTATAATTGTAACCTTTATTTTAGCAAAGAAAAGAAAGCCGATAGAATATATACGTATTATTGTTCCTGCGTTAGCGGGATTTTTGGTTTATGAGGTAATTATTAAACATTTCTACAGTTGTGGGAATCCCGGAAAAATAATCTGGGCTACTAAAGATGCTATAAAAGAAAACTTATATACTCTACCGGTGGGCATTTTAGATGCTTTTGGAGCTCTTAATTTTGCGGGGCAAGAACTTGCTTCCGTAGGGGGAATGCTAGAGCTGGTAAGTGTATGTTCAATAATTGGAGTATATGTAATATGTATTTCACAGTATTTTAGAATACCGGATGAAACTGCCAAAATGACATTTAATATAGGATGGATAGCAGTAGGAGTGACATTGTTTCCTCTTATATTCACATCTATGGGACAGGTGTGGGGACGACCATTAGAGACTCATTATTTAGCAATGAGTCTGTGTTTTATTCCAATTATGTTTGCAGTAGCGATTTCTGAGTCAAATAAAAAGCTATTGTGTTATGGCCTTTTAATATTGTTGGTATTTAGGGTAATACTTGCTGATGTATTAGTAAAGAATGAAGCGATTTCAGATAGACCACAATACATAGAATTTCTTATGGATAGTGGTTATTCATTTGGATATTCTGATGATTATTGGTCAGCAAGTTTGGTAAATGCACTTTCAAATGATGTTGTAGGAGTTGTTCAGGTGAATGAAAGTGATGATGGGATAAAGGTAAGACGATTTAACAATCGATCTGAGTATGATAAATTATCACCTGAATTTATTCTTATTAGTAAAGAAAGTGGTATAGATATACAGAAAGTACAATATGAATTAGAACAAGTCTATGAAGATGATAAAAGATATATTTTTGAGGTTAAATAGAGTATGAAATCAAATAATTCAGTGTTATGGAAAGATTATTTAGGATTGGGATTATTAGTATCTATAATTATATCCCTTTTAGACTATTCACGCGATGGATACTTACATATAGCATTAGTTATTGCGTTCATATTTTTGAGTGGATTAAAGGAATCAGTTCGTCTGTTAATAAGTTTTATAAGAAAGCATCCTATTATAGTTGTTCTTATGGGCATTCTAACAGTATATTTTAGGATATTTAGCAGAACTGAGCCTTTTTCGGATAAATTTTCAGTTTCGGTATATTTACTAATCTTTTCAGGGTATGTTATTGGTAATGTAAGCGATAATATAAAAGAGAACTATGTATTAGTGTGGAAAGCCCTGATGGTGTTGAGTGTTATGGCGCTTTTTCATTATGTACAGGTATTTCAGAATGGTGAGAGGATGAGCGCAGCATTTCAGAATCCCGTTCTGGAGGCAGATGCGATGATAGTGCTTTTGCTTATTTCTGTTTTATATATTGATAATGTATATATGAAGATAGCAGGAATTGTTATAGCCAATGTATGTATAGTGCTGACTTCAGTGAGAGTATGCATGATAATGGCTTTTTTTATTGTTATACTATATGTTTTTATTCACAGGGATATAGTGGTTGATAGAGTTCGTACAATAGATAGTAACAAGAGGAATGTATTGATTGTTGGCGTGGTTATTTGTGGTTTGTTATTGGGTGTTGTGTTTAGGAATGCTTTATTCAATATATTTGTTATAACAGTTACAAGATTTGGCGCTCTTTTCAGAGTGATAAAAGGAGATTTTTCATTAGGAAATGATTATAGTATAGGCACCAGAGTTCTTGCTATACGAGAGATTTTAAAACTGTATCCCGAAGGAACAATTATCGAAATGCTTTTGGGAAGAGGACAATTACATGGTTATTATGCAATTAAAAATTCAATGTCAGAATTGACAGGGGTTAATGCTGCAAGTGAATACGCTGGACCTATAGAAAATACACTTTTATCCATTTTGTATGATTATGGATTGTTATCAGCTGCTTTATATGCTGTAGTATTTATAAAGATCAGTATATCAGCAATAATATCAAAAGATAATACTATAAGAAGGGTTGCTATTTTCTCTTTTTGCATGATAGTACTGAGTCTTTTTGTAGATATGGAGTATTGGATGAATTTATCGTTTGTATTGTTTACAGGCATAGGTATATATATTGGTGCAACTGATAAATTTAATGGTCACTGTGTTAACGAGGGCAAATTATGAATTATAGAGAAAAGATTGAAATAGATTTTAAGGATATGGTGTTGTTTATATCTTTAAAATGGAAAAATATATTAGCTGTTGCATTATTAGGGACAGTTCTTTTGGGTACATATGGTTATAGCAAGTCTAGCGTGGTGATGAGTACTGGGGATGGCTCAAATGATGCAAGATATAATACTATTTATAATTTAAATTCTTTAAGGGAAGGGTTATCTGACATTGATGCTAATAAAGTCGAGACAAGTGCAAATGCTTATCTTTCTTATATGAAAGAATATATTAAAACGATTGACTATACGAAGTCATCAGCGCTTATGAATTTCGATGCTTATAATTTGTCATCTTTTACAGCGTTATATTCCATAGATGATTACTCGCACGCATTTAGAACAGTAGAAGGGTATTTTTATAGTAAGAATGATTCTGATATAGAAGAGGAAAAAAATTCTGATTCTGAATTGCTAATAAGTGATGCTAAAAATATTATTGCGATATATGAAGAATCACTTCTGAATAAAGAGACGGTAGCTAATATCTCCAAGGAATTAGGTGATAAATATACTGAAAGTCAGGTAAAGGAATTTATCAGTGTCGATATTGATGGAGATAGTGTGATGGCCATTTCTGTACTAGGACTTGATGAGACTGATAGTCAGACAGTTATGAACATTTTCCAAAAAAAGATGGAAGAATTAGACAGTGAAATACACAAAACATATAATTATAGTATTAGTTTTGTTGATGAGTATTATAGTATAGGAGAAAATGAGGAACTTCTGAATAAGCAGCGAGCCAATAGTGATTATCTGCAATCACTGACTTATAATATGACCTATCTGAAGACTAATATTCCCAGAACGCAACAGGATTATTTTAATGCGCTTATTGAGTTGATAGATGAAGAACTTATGACAGATATGAGTAATATTTCTGATGTAAATAGTGTTCAAGATATAATAAGCAAGTATTCTTCTACAGTAACTCAGAGGAGTGTTGTTAAGAGCATAAACAAGAAGTACATTGTAGCCGGATTCCTTGCCGGATTCTTTATGATGGTGTTTATATATGCGTTTATGTACTTAATTTCTTCGTGCTTGCGCCTGGCAGAAGATATACGAAATGTCTTTGGAGTTCCTCTTTTTGCGGAACTTAATGATATAAATGAACAGGATAATTTTGAGGTAGCCTTAACAAGTATAGAACTGGCTGCGCGGAAAGATAATTATAGGAATATATGCATTATTGGTTCTTGTGAGGATAATTCTGTAAAAGATTTAAGAAGACAAATGGTGGAGCATTTGATACCGTCAGACTTTTTGGAACGGGTTGATGTTTGTAATAACCTTATGGAGGATTCGACTGAAATACAGAAACTGGATAAAATGGACGCTGTGGTTTTGGTGGAAAAAAAGAATAATTCTAAGTATGAACAAATAGCGAAGGTGATAGAGTTTTGTAACAATTGCGGGGTGCCTATTTTAGGTGCGGTTGTTTGCTGAGGTTGTTGTGAAGAAAATGATGAAACAGTTATTAAAACTATTGAGAGTAAAGCATTACATCAAGAATGTGCTAGTATTTCTTCCAATGTTTTTTGGGGGAGTGATTTTCGAAAAAAATAGAATTATAAATGCATGTTTAGGATTTATAGCTTTTTCTTTTTTATCATCAGTAGTCTATATCATAAACGATTATCGCGATATAGAAAAAGATAGAAATCATCCAACTAAAAGAAACAGACCTTTGGCTAGTGGAGCAATCAGCATAAGAAGCGCAGCGTTGTGCTCCGTGGTGTTGCTTGTAGTGATTATTTCGGTATCAACTCTCATTGGTAATTATATTGCTTCAGCTTGCTTACTTGGGTATCTATTATTGAACGTGCTATATAGCATGGGATTAAAAAATAAGCCGGTCATAGATGTTGTAATCCTGGCGACAGGTTTTGTAATAAGAGTGATTTATGGAGGACTGGTAACAGGGGTTACTATCTCAAAATGGCTATACTTGGTTGTTGTTACGGGTAGCTTATATATGGGACTTGGTAAAAGAAGAAATGAATTGCGGGGGCAGACTGATTCCAGAGAAGTATTAAAGTACTATAATGAGAGCTTTCTTGATAAGAATATGTACGTTTGTGTTGCCTTAGTGAATGTGTTCTATGCATTGTGGTCGATTGAAATGCCTAATCCCAGGATGATATGGACGGTTCCTTTTTTTATTGTTTTGCTTATGTGCTATAGCCTTGATATTGAAGGTGATTCTGATGGAGATCCAGTCGAGGTTATTATTCACGATAAGTCTTTAATGACTTATATTATTATGTATGCGGTATATGTTTTTCTATTTTTGTATATTTTTTGAGAGGAATAAATTATAAGTGATCAAAAAGACAATAAAAGTAAGCTGTTTAAGGGAATTTTACTTGCAAAAAACAAATGCCGGAGAAATAAAGCTAGGAGAGAAAAATGAAAGTTGTACAGGTAGGATACGGTTACTGGGGAGCAAACATTTCAAAGAAACTGGTTGCACTCTCAAAATTTGAGTTCAAGGCGTTATGTGAGAGTTATAGATAATCGAAAGGTTTACCTCTCAGAACTTCATTGTTCTTTGCACGTTTGTTATTACATAGGTGCAAAATATTAGGTGGATAGCTACCGACACTAAATAGGTTCTTAATGGATTCATACATCAACTACTTTAGTCTGATATTACAGGAAGGAAATAAAATGCGAAAAAAAATAAAATTAGTGCCAATCATTTCGGTTATTTTTTCGCTATTACAGGCTATAGGATTATATTTATATCAATACAATTCTTTTTCAATAATTGGTGAATCGTATTTATGGATGAAATTTGTGGCCTTTTTTCTTTGTTCATATGTATTAATATGCTGCTGTTTGTATGGCTTTCGATTTTTTTATTTAAAGATAGTAACTTCTTATATAAACAGGAAGAGCAATGTGGAAAAGCAGGTTAATGATAAGAGAGTGTGTGTAATAACTTTTTTTATCATTTCTTTGTGTTGGGCTCCGTGGCTAATTGCTTTTTATCCAGGATCGGTGTATTGGGATATGACATATCAATTAGAACAGTATTATGGATATTTAGCATTGCAATTTCATCCGCCATTTTCAACATTAATAGCAGGAAAGTGCGTCGATCTGGGTAAGTTATTGTTTGGCTTCGATAATAGGGGAATATTTATATATACAATGCTGCAATTTTTTGTGTGTGCTGCTGCTTGTACTGCCTCTGTTAAAGAGTTAGTAAGGATGAATATTCCTAGATGGGTGGTTTATGTAGCAATTTCATTTTATTCTGCATTTCCTTTTTTTGGTGCGACTGTTCAATGTGTTATGAAGGATACTGTTAATTATGGGCTCACATTACTAGCGTACGTTATGATTTTAAGACTTTATAATAATATTTCCGAGACTCAGTCGTTTAAAAAAACAAATGTATTGTTGTTTTCCACTTTTAGTTTGTTAAGCTGCCTATATAGAAAAGAAATGATATACGTTTTCCTATTGGTATTGGTTGCTTTAGGCATTTATGCTTACATAAAGTCATCAAAAATAAGAACGCTATTAATCCTTATACCAGTATTAGTTTTAGTATTACTATCCGGAACTATAACAAACAAGACTATAGCCAGGGGATATTTTGGGCAAGAATTCTTTGCTGGATCTTCGGAAGGGTTATCGATTCCGCTGCAATTTGTCGCAAGAGTTGCAAAATATCATGATGATACATTGTCCGAAGAAGAAAAAATGATAATTGGCGAGTGTTTTCCATTTGGATATGAGGGAGTTTCCCAAAGCTATAATCCGTATTTATCAGATCCAATTAAAAATTCGTTTAATAATACAAAGGCGAAAGAGAATGGTTTTTGGGAATTATATTGGAAATTACTGAAAAAGAATCCATTTGTCTTTTTAGAAAGTATCTGCGCAGGTGGATATGGCTATTTTTCTATAGTCCCAAATGTCCCGACTACTGTAGATGACGCACCAACTAATGGATTACCAGGAGGACGAATTCCATCTTTGTATATAAATATAGGTGTTGCCGGAGAATATGGTAATTTAAATATATCATTTCACGATAGTACCAGTGAATTTAGGAATTTTTTGGGAAATTATATTTTAGCGTTTCAGCTGCCATATAATTTGCTTTATTCATTTGGCTTTTATACATGGGTAGTTATTCTTTTGGTGTGCATGGTGATGAGAAAAAGTAATATTTTTGCAGTAATACCGTTTATTCCAATTATCTTGCTGATAGCGGTATGTGTAATGTCTCCTGTAAATGATTATGGTAGATATTATATGGGAATTATATTTGCTATACCATTGCTTGCGGGATATTCATTGGAATTGCTGATAAATAAATGAGCCCGGAATAAAAAAGAACAAAGGTATGAGATAAGACTTTAAAAAGAGAGGAAAGTTATTTATGAGAAAGATTGGTAAGGCCGGGGTGTTAGTAGGTATCATAGTGTTAACATCGTTGCTCTATATTGTATACATAGCAGAGACATTTGTTGAAGTACCATATTTATCAGCTTTTGACTTTTTACATATAGCAGAACATTATTATCAGGGAACGCTTACATTAAGTGATTTTATCAATTCATATACTGAGCACGGGATGCTTGGAGCGAATATTATCTTTTTTATAAATGTTGTTCTTTTTCGATTTTCTGTGGCTTTTGAAGAAGTGATAAATGTAATAAACACAGTAGTTTTTTGTGTTGTGTGTGTATATTTATCTTCGAAGGGTGACAATTCAGACGGGAAAATTCTTAATAAGGCAATGTTTTACTTGATGACTATTGTTATGAGCGCGTTTGCTTTTGGACCAATGCAGCAGGGCTTGTCAGGAATGGACATGCAAGTTCGTTTGGGAATGCTTTTTTCCTTCCTGATTCTTGTTTATTATGACAAGGTGCTTCATTCTTGCAAAGATAAGAAAAACATAGGCAAAACTATGCTGATTATATTGGTTGGAACGAATGTTTTTGGCACTATTTACTCTTTTTCAGCTATACCTGTGTCATGTTGTATCGTGATAGCGTTATGGATTAAGAACAGAAAAATTGATTTCTCTGAATTCATAATCATGCTGTTTTGGGCAATTTGTTCTGTGGGTTATTTTTTTGAATATAAGCTTATAGGCTATGGAAATGTAAATAGTGGTAATATTTCTCCTAGTATAATTGATATGCTAAAATCTCCATACGAATTGGCTAGAGGAGCACTTATATACAGTGCTAGTTTTGTGATAGGTTCTGCTCCTTATTATGATGGTTTGATTCCTGTAAAGACTTATGCGTTAGTTGGAATATTGGTATTTTTTGTAATAGTTGCATCAATTATTTGCTTCTTTTGGGCAAAGATGTATGAGAAAACATGGTTGCCATTGTTCATGATTGGATATGCATATTTTGTATGGTTTTTAGCAAGTGCCAGTAGATGGAATACCGGAGCTAAAGAAGGTGTATGGCTAATTAACGAGTGGTATTGGGTACATACCCGTATGGCTTCAATTGCCACAATATGGATAATTGGATATTGTTTCTCTTATGTGAAAGGTATTAGGAAGTCAATACTAATAATTTTTATGTTATGTATGGTAATACCTTTTATTTGGGGCACAGTTAAACAGTACAAGAGAGCTCCGGGAGTGAAGGCATATTATGCAAACATGCAAAAGTATTTGTATGTTGATGATCAGGATTATATGCCTGTAGAAAATGGAACAACGCCGCTAAGAACGTCCTTAGAGGCTTCCATGTATGCAATTGATGTGATGAGAAAATATAGGTTAAGCGTATATAAATACTTTGATGCCTATGAAGGAATGATGTTACTGGAGGATAAACCGATAGATGCATTTAAGTACAGTGAGCAGGAATAAAGTATTAAGAATTATAGAAATAGTACTGTTCTTGTTGTTTATTATGTATGTTATTGCGCATCATAGGCATGTCGGAATGTATTTTGATGATTTTGGCAACGCATCACTTAGTTATGGATATTCAAATCCTGATGTTCATGGAACGAATTATACATTCCGACAGATAGATAATTGAATGGTGCTATCACAACTATATGGGATGGGGAGGCCGCATAATAGGTGCTTTCTTTTGGATGCCGCTTCTAAAGGATGGAGCATCCCTATATAGTGTATGCTCAGCAACCGGCTGATTTTTCAGCCGATGCTTTCGCATAAAATATAACAACAATTGTACCTTGAAAAAATCAAAATCAATTTTTGGAACAAAGAAAGCCTTAGCAGGCTATCCAGGTTCATTGATATAATCGACAGAACAATTGAGCTACGTGTTGTATCTTCACGTTTTGTCATTATCAATCCCAGTCCATGGCTGTGTTTTGATAATCCAAATTTACGCCTGACTTCTATTCTGTCTACGCTATCAATGTATTCTGTACGCTTGTCAACAACTGCATCCTTACCTGGTCTGCCTAGTGCTGGTCCAGCAAGTCTGATTCCACGTTCTTTGCAGTATGCGAGATTGATTCTGTTTCTGTATATCCTATCTGCAAGAACCCTTTCCGGATAATGACCATTTCTTTCGCGGTATCGTTCAATGGCAGGTATCAGCACTTCACTTTCGTTGTATGCCTCAAAGGATATCTTTTCGATTCTGCCAAGACCATTCTCTACGCTCAGGTCAAGCTTAGCTCCGAATTCAACAGGCGCCTTGCTCTTGCCTCTGACGATTGGCCTGATGTATGGCTGAGAAATACTGACTATCCTGTTCTCTACCGTATGGGTGCTATTGTCATGCATGTACGGCTGTTGTTCAACAAGCTTGTCCAATACCGCAAGCCGCTCCATTTGCTTTTCATCTGGACAGTAGCCATAGCTTGCGAGCCAGTCAATGTACTTTCTGTCTCGGCGGATGTACTGGAGTTGCTTTTTTATGGCTTTTCGGATCTTTTTGGCGCTCCTCTTTCTGCTCTTTGCAAGCGAAAGATAATCTTTTCTTGCATTTTCTCTGCACATCCTTGGCCTTTTGAGATTGTACACATAGCAGATGGAGCAGATGATAGCATCGAGATTCTCTCTGGCTTCATTCAGGAGATTTACATCCTGCGGGAACTCGATATTCTGTGGAGCACAGCTTGCATCTATGATCATTGTTCCGGCGTTGCTATTATCAGGCTGATCTTCGTCTGAAGATCCACTATTGTTGCCATCTGAAGGAGTGTTGCTATCGTCATGCTTATTGTTTTCAATGATCATTTCATTAATTTCTGTCAGCTTTTCTTCAGTCAGACGCTTGCGGAATTCAACAAGCAATGATGGTGCAAATGGATGTTCCATTTGGAATCCATGAAGTCCGATGAAGTACTGGTAGTACGGATTCATCTGGATCTGCTCTACGAGCTCTCTGTCAGAATAATCATATTTCTTCTGTATCAGAAGAGCTCCTAATGCCATTCGCAAAGGTTTGGCAGGCATTCCACATTCCGAAGGGAAGAGACCAGCGTATTCTTCTTCGATAGCATCCCATGGAATCATGGAGCTTTCTTTATCCATTTATTCTCAGGATCCAATTTCAGTCATAAAGGCTGATTGAAATCTTTGAGTGTTATTTGACGATTTTGATTCTTTTTATACATGGGAATCTCCGTGTGAGAAGTGCAAGGTTTTTTGATGTAAAATCTACGATTTCCTTGCATCTATTATCTCACGAATAGCCCGCAAAGTCAGTAATATCAAGGGTTATTAATTGTTGAGTACGTACTGATTAGCCTTATATTTGCCCTTTTGATGCGAATTAGGGGTGAGAGAAATATAGTTTTTTCAAATTTTTCGTTAGTGTTTATTTTTATTACTTCATTTTACTTATGGGCCAAGACCACGGGATATGCAAGATATTTTGTGCCTGGATACATACTTTTAACGATTTGTTCGTTTGTAATTGGTATTGAATTAGTTGGATATCTAAATGCTATCGGTAGAAAAAAACTCTATTTTGTGCGTGGATATTACTTGTTGGACTAATAAGTGTTAATCTTATTAAGATTCCGGTTGAAATAGCATATGACTTTAAAGGTAATGATTTTTCTTTTAGATTTGTGACAGATGATGCACTAGAGAAAAATATAAGATATGTCTTCCACGATCGGGATGAAAGTATAGATAAGGTTGACAATGGTACATTTCTTATGCTGGGTGATTTGGCGGTAAATGCCGGAATAGCTGGACTTTTTTCTCAAAATTCTAGAGTATATAGGTATTCGTATCTTGATTCTATAGAAAATGAGAATAGGTTGTTTATAGAAACGCAGATGTGGGATGAAATTGATAATAGTGAAGGGATATATTCTTTTTGCTCCTTTGAGGGATTTAGTAAAAAAATCTTTCAGACTATAATAAATTTGGATTTTATATTGATTCGATGAAGTGAATAGATTATAGCGCATTTCAAAATCAAGCCAAGACGGCGTTAATGCACCTTGTTAAGTCTGATAAGAAGAACTCACTAGTGAAGTTGCCGCTTGTTCATAGGTATAATATAAAAAATGGCGTGCATGCCAGTGGTGGAATCTATATTGGAAGATGTAGAGATTGGTATCGCGGATGTGATTTAAAAGTTGCAGTTTCCGTGAAGTATGATGGAGAAGAAAAGGAAGTTTATTCAATTCCAATTTATGAAGGAGAGTTCTTCCCGTTTGAGTTTGACATTAGTATTGATGATATGGATTATGAGAATGTAATAATATGTTGGAAATGGTATTGTGATGGAGTAGAACAGATAAACGATTCATATCCTATTTATCTGATGAACTACGAGATTAAATAATAAGGTTGGTAGAACAATATGAGCACAAAACGATACGTATATATTGATGTTTGCAAAGGGATAGGAATAATTCTTGTAATAGCAGGACACTTATTTACATATGGTGGTTTGCCTATGAAGATGATTTTTTCTTTTCATATGCCTTTTTTCTTTTTGATTAGTGGGGTGTTTGCAGATAGAAAATATTCAATTTCCAAACTGTTCAAGAGTATATTGGTGCCGTTTGTTTGCTTTTGCGCCATCGGTGGTGCGGTTTCTATGATGATTCCTGCTTGGAGAGGGGGAATAACATTAGCAGCAATAAAATCTACGATGAATTCTCTTCAGCCAGAGATTTTTCATGTTGGACAGATATGGTTTTTGATTGCTTTATTTTGGGTAAAATTGCTATACAGGTTTATTGATTATTATATTAAAGGCGATAAAAATAAATGGTTAATATGCGTTGCGATTATTGTTTTTTTTATGTATTATTTATATTCAATTTGCGCTAGCGTGATAAATGGCAGGCTGCCGTGGAAGATGGATACTGCTTTAATAGGGCTGACATTTTATGTTATTGGATGGATACTCAAGGACTATATATTAGATGATAATAATTGGGTAATAACCTTTGTTATAGGAGTTGCAATTGTCTACTATTATGCCCGCTATAGCGCTGAAGCAATAAATATTTGTAATTATTCCATGGGCAATGATATAGGTCTGTTTATAGCTGTTGCATTTTGTGGTAGTGTTGGCATCATAAGTTTATCCAAATTGTTATGTAGAATATTTAGTAAGATAGGGGTAAACCTTGAGTGGCTGCAGATACTAGGACGTAATTCTTTAGTCGCTTTTGGGATGCATTCTTTATGGCTATATTTATTTGAATTTGTATATTTGAAGATAACAAATATAAAGATAGTGCATATGGAGAATTTAAATACTAAGCAAACTATTATAGGAATTATTTTTGTTTCTTTTTTTACACTTATTACATGTGTTATTTGGGAAAAGTGCGTTAAGAATATTGGCAAAAAGAGAATTTCGGTTAGATAGGTGATGAAGTGTTATTTATTATATTTTTAATATTTTTAGTTGGAAATCTACACAATAGTGATTACATATTGGTTAGTATTAGTTTGTGCGGATTTAATGCTTGCTATACGGCATGGCTATGCAACAAAGCTTGCAACCACAACGGCGTTAAGTATCATTTTTGCAATTCAGTCGTATTATAATATTGATTATATTTCATTAAAAATGAACGATGCTATAATAGTTGGAAAGAATAGAGCGATAGTTGGTGCGCAATCGAATATGTCTGATGGAGTAGTTGTTAGTAGAGAACATGAAAGCTATTACAGACTAGTAGAAAAAGGATTGTTTATTGGAGGCATAGACAACAATACTATCATTGCAATTCCAGACAAATATGGAGCGTATTATGTTGCAGGTCATCCTCCACATGGATTTTATTTGGATTATGAAAATGGTGGATTTGCACGGAGAGATGAAGATGCAGATGATCATCTTACTGAATGGAATAATAGAATTGTATCGCTTGATAAAGTTCAAGAATATATAACGGAGGAGACATCAAAAATTATATGTATGGATTTCTACTGGATGGGTTATACACCTAAAGAGAAAATAGAGGAAAAAATATCAGTAACAAGAAGAATTCCTATAGAAGAAGATGGATTTGAAGCAATGGTGTATGTGAGTGAGTTAAGATAATGTTTATATGGTATTATATACTACGCGAATTTGTTCTATTACTAATTGTATATTTATATAGGGAGTGAAAAGAGAATTTTAATGAAAGTAAAAGTATCAGATTTTATTGCAAATTATTTGGTTGAGAAAGGAATAAGCCATAATTTCACTGTTCCGGGTGGCGGAGCAATGCATTTAAATGTTTCTTTCGGACATCAGGAGGGACTTACTAACATATTTGTACAACATGAGCAGGCAGCAGCTATATCTGCTGAGGCATATTATAGAATTAACAACAGACTGCCGATAGTCTGCTGCACAACAGGCCCCGGTGGTACTAACACCCTTACAGGAGTTCTTGGAGCATGGCTTGATAGTATTCCGATGCTTGTGATTTCCGGTCAGGTGAAATATCAGACTACTGTTAGAAGTACCGGTGAAAATATGAGAATTCTTGGGGATCAGGAATTTGATATAGTTAAAGTCGTTGCCCCTATGACCAAATATGCCGAGATGATTACAAGACCGGAGATGGTGAAATATCATCTTGATAAGGCTATGTATTTAGCAGAACACGGAAGACCGGGACCTGTGTGGCTTGATATTCCGCAGGATGTACAGTCTGCCATGATAGAGGAAGACAGGTTTGTTGAGTTTAATGAGAGCGAGATGGCAAACACCATACCGCATGAGATTTCAGACGTTACTATTAAATTCATTATAGATAAGATTAAGGAATCTAAGCGCCCTGTAATATATACAGGCCCGGAACTTAGAACAGCCGGGGCTTATGAATTATTTAGAAAAGTAATAGAAAAGCTAAACGTACCGGTTGTCACTTGCTTTGATGGAATAGATGTTCTTGAAGAGGATCATCCGCTTTATGTTGGTAGAGCCGGCGATGTTGGTAACAGGTATGGTAACTGGGCAGTTCAGAATAGTGACTTTGTGCTTACAATAGGAAGCCGATTGGGTATGCGTCAGGTTGGCTTTACACCGGAGTCTTGGGCAAGAGAGGCATATGTTGTCATGGTTCACCCGGATCCCTTAGAGGTTACTAAATTCAGAGTTCATGTGGAGCTTCCTGTAAGAAGTGATCCTAAAGTATTCCTGGAGAGGCTGGATGAGACATTAACACAGCCCCTTGAACGTAAGGAAGACTGGTTTGATATATGCAAGAACTGGAAGGACAAGTATCCTGTAGTAGACAAGAAGAGGCATTATGCTGACGGGGATTTTGCCAATGCATATTGCTTTATGAATGAATTATGGCCTCTTGTTCCGGAGAATACTATAATTGCTTCCGCAAATGGTAGTGCATGTGTTGTTGGTGCAAATGCCTTTCTTATAAAGAGTGGACAGAGATTTTTGATCAATAGTGGATGCGCTAGTATGGGATATGATCTTCCTGCAGCAATTGGTGCATGTTTTGCAGGAGAGAAAAGGCCCACTATCTGTCTTTCGGGAGATGGCAGTATTCAGATGAATTTGCAGGAACTCCAGACAGTTGTTTTCCATAAATTGCCGATTAAGATATTTATCATAAATAATGGCGGATACCACTCAATGCGCCAGACTCAGAAGAATCTCTTTCCGGAGTTTTCTAAAGTAGGTGTTGGTCCTGAATCAGGGGATCTGAGCTTCCCTAACATGCACAAGATTGCTGATGCATATGGTTTGCCATATATGCAGATTCATAGCAATGGAGAAATGGGTGAGAAGCTGTCTGAATTCATGAAGCTTGAAGGTTATGGATTATGCGAAGTATTTGTGGACGTGGACCAGGCATTCGAGCCTAAGCCATCTGCAATGAGGAAGCCTGATGGAACTTTGGTATCACCGCCAATGGAAGATATGGCTCCATTTCTTCCCAGAGAGGAACTGAAAGACTTGATGATTATTCCGTTGCTGGATGAGTGAGGTTACTGCGGATGAATGACTTTAATGGTAGAAAGGTATTTCTTACTGGGGCAAGCAGAGGAATTGGAAAATCTATAAAGGACACTTTTGAAGAGCTTGGAGCTACAGTTATAGCACCGACTCATGCAGAAATGGATCTTACGAATAATGGTTCTATTGATGCATATTTTAATGACAATGCAGAGGTACTTAAGAATATCGATACCTATGTTCACTGTGCAGGAAGAAATATACTTTCGGGAATTGACGAGATAACAGAGGATGTCTTTGAAGAGGTATTTCAGGTTAATTTTTTTTCTGCAGCCAGGATTTCTCAAAAGCTTGTAACAGGGATGAAGGATAAACAATTTGGAAGAATAGTGTTTATATCATCTTTATACGGAGCAGTTTCACGAGAACGAAGGATAGCGTATTCTTCTTCAAAACATGCATTAAGCGGGCTTATGAAGACCATGACACTTGAGCTTGCGCCTTTTGGAATTATGGTTAATTCTGTTGCCCCCGGATATGTAATGACAGAGATGACTAAGAAAAATCTATCAGATGATGAGATAGAGAGTATTAAACAGAACATCCCGACAGGGAGATTTCAGGATACGAAAGAGATAGCAGATGCGGTTGCATTCCTGTGCTCTGAGAATAATAAGAGTATAACAGGGCAGTTTTTGGCTGTTGATGGCGGATTTTTGTGTAGATAAGAAGGAGACTATGATAATGGACATTATTGATATCAAATCTAAATTGTATGATTATTCAGTGGAGTTTACGGATGACTTTTCAAAAAATCTTGAAAAGTTTGAAGATACTACTGCTTACGTTATAGATAAGAACGTATATGAATTATATAAGGACAAGTTTTCCGGAGTGGCAGAAGATCATATTTTCCTCATGGACGCAGTTGAGGATAAGAAGAATATGGATACCTGCATGCAAATCATGGAGTTTTGGCAAAAGCTCGGCGTTAGAAAAAACTGGAAGGTTGTTTGTTTTGGCGGCGGAATAACTCAGGATGTTACTACAATTGCAGCTGATCTGTTCCTTCGTAATATTGAATGGTATTTCTTCCCGACAACTCTTTTGTCTATGAGTGATTCTTGCATTGGGGGTAAGTGCGGAATCAATTTTGGAGAATATAAGAATCAGATAGGCGTTTTCTATCCGCCTAAGAGAATTATTATTGATACAAGGTTTATCAGTACTTTATCTGAAGGTGATTATCTGAATGGTTGGGGAGAGATCCTTAAGTTTTCACTGACCAGTGATGAGAAATTCTATGACGAGCTTAAAGCAGAGAAAGAGTATATTCCTTGTGCTAAGATAGGCGAGTATATTCATAAAGGATTATTTGTTAAGAAACTTATCATTGAAGAAGATGAGTTTGAAGCAGATTTAAGACGTGTGCTCAATTATGGTCATACATTTGGACATGCATTGGAGGCATATACACATCATGCAATTCCGCATGGTAAAGGTGTTATCTGGGGAATTGATGTTGTGAATTATATTGCATGGAAAGAGGGACTGATTTCTGAGGATTATTATCTGGATATTAAGAAATTAATTAAGGACTCGTTCCTTAAAGAGGAAATTGTAATCGATAAGCCCCACGATTTATTTGAGATTATCAAGACTGATAAGAAAGTTAAGGGAAATGTGATCAATCTGGCTGTTTTGGATGGCCCCAGTCACTTGATTGTTTATCCAATGAACATAGATGAAAAGTTGGAGAAGCTGTTTGCTGATTATCTGAAGGAGACTCATGAATATTATTGTAATTGATTGCGGAGCTAGTTTCCTTAAGGGGGCTAAGCTTGATGGAACAACCGGAGAGATAATAAAACAGGTTCAAAAGAGTTCTCCTACTGTTCATAGGGATGAGCCCATTACCGATACAGTGCAGATAGATGCGCTGTCTTCTGCAATTATTGATATGATCAGCGAGCTAAGAGGCGAAGACAAAGAGGTTGCATTTGGCTTATCGACAGAGATGCATGGTTTTCTTCTGGCTTTCGAGGATGGCAGGGCTTATACGGATTATATTTCATGGCAGAAGGAATATGGGAAACTCAAAATAGGTGAGAAATCTGCATTTGAGCAGTTATCTGTTCCTGAATATGCTGATGATATAAAAAAGAGTGGAATGCCTTTGAGAGCCGGGCTGCCTAGCTGCAATATGCTCTATTTAAAGGATACAGGATTGTTAAGTATAGAAGATAATCTTGTTTTTTATACTCTTGGCGATTATCTTGTTAAACGGGTATTTGGAGTTGAGATTTGTATACATCCTACTAATGCGGCTGCTTCAGGCTTGATGGATATCACATCAGGAAAATGGAATCACAGATTATTCCAAAAGGTTGCAACGGATAAGATAAGGCTGCCGGAGATAGGAGAGACAAGTACAATATGTGAGTATCAGGGATGCCTTTTTCATCTATTTCCTGCATTGGGAGATCAGCAGGCGGCTTTATACGGTGCCGGTATTCGGGAAAAGGATTCGCTATCATTTAATCTTGGAACAGGTGCGCAGACTAGCGTTATCGTGGACGGTGCTGAGTTATCTGAGGGAATGCAGACAAGACCTTATATTGATGGGAAATATTTAAGGACAATACCTCATTTGCCTTCCGGCAGAGCGTTAAATGTGTACGTGAGGTTTTTGGAGGACGTTTTAGACAGATTTGGATTGAATCCTGATAGTAACGATATATGGGATGTTATGTTAAAGGCAGCTTCGGAGGATAGTGAACATTCTTTGGAATGTGATATGAGTTTTTTCGAGAATCCTATTACAGACCATACATGTGGTAAGATATCAGAGATTGGCGAATATGGATTGACATTGAATAATTTAATGGGATCCATTTTTGATCAGATGATTGCTAATTTTCTCTGGGCGGCTGAGAGAGTACAGCCTGATAAAACGAAAGTGACTAAGTTGATTTTTTCAGGTGGAATAGCAAGAAGAATTAAGCCTATAAGAGATGGTATAATTAAAGCCTATGACGGAATAGATGTCGAGATTGCAGAAAACGAGACACAAAGCGGAGTATATGCATATATAAAGAAGGAGTTAAAGTAATATATGGAAAAACGTATAGAATTATTAGATTGTACACTGCGTGATGGAGCATATATTGTTGATGCCAAATTTGGAACGCCCGCAATTAAAGGTATCATTAGTAAAATGCAGGAAGCGAATGTAGAGATTATCGAATGCGGCTGGTTAAAGAACACGCCTCATGTTGAAGGTACGTCTTTTTTTCATGTGCCGGATGATGTTATTCAATACATTACTAAGCGTGATGAAAGAGTAACTTATGTTACAATGATTGACTGGGATAGATATGATTTGTCGTATCTGCCGGAGTGTGACCACAAATCTATTGATGCTATACGTGTTGTATTCCCTCATGGTAAGCACAGAGAGGGCATTGAGGTTGCAAAGCAGATAAGAGATAAGGGTTATCAGATTTACCTTCAGGCTGCCAATACGCTGGCATATTCCAATGATGATCTTAAAGATCTTGCAAGCGCCATAAATGAATTAAATCCGGTGGCTATTTCTGTTGTTGATACTTTTGGTGCAATGTATGAGGATGATCTGGATAGAATCATAGAGGTTTTGGATGGTTGTCTGGACAGACATATTAAGCTTGGGTTCCACTCTCATAATAATCAGCAGTTGTCATTTGCTCTTACGATGCATTTCGTGGAGAGGCTTCTTAAGATGGATAGACAGTGCATTGTTGATGCCAGTCTATGCGGAATGGGAAGAGGCGCCGGAAATGCAACAACTGAGCTTGTGACCAGCTATTTAAACAAGAAGCATTCCGGAAATTACGATATGAATGCGGTCATGGATGCAATTGATATGTATATGGAAGGATTTAAAGAGAAATTCTCTTGGGGATACTCTACTCCATATTTTATTGCAGGCTTATATTGCTGTCATGTTAATAACATTGCATATCTGCTTAAGAATCACAGAACAAATGCAAGAGATATGAGAAATATCATTGAATCTTTGTCCGAAGATGACCGTAAGAAATATGATTATGATCTCCTGGAGGAGAAGTATTTAGAAAATCAGAATAGAATTGTTGATGACGAAGAAACGATAAATGCTCTTAGAGATAAGTTCAAAGGAAAAGAGATACTTTTCATTGCTCCCGGTAAGTCAGTTACTGAGCAGGAAGAGAAGATTAAAAAGTATATTGAAGAGAAGAAGCCTGTAGTAATTGGTATTAATGCTATTCATCCTGATTATGACTTTGATTATCTTTTCCTTATTGGAGCTGTTAGATATGAATATGCAAAATCTGTGTATCCGGAGAAGTTTAATGCGGTAAAGAGGATTCTCCTTTCAAGCATAAAGACAGTTCCTGGAAGCAACGAGATGGTTATCAATTTTAACCGTGTCATCAAAAGAGGATGGGAGCATTTTGACAATGCTGTAATCTGCGGCCTTAGATTTATGGATCAGCTTAATGTTACTGATATTACTCTTGCCGGATTTGATGGATTTAAGAATAAGTATAATGAGAGTTATGCTGATGCATCCTTACCGACGCTTAATCCTGATAATAAGTGGGATGAGCTTAATGAAGAAATAACAGATATGTTCCTGGATTTTAAGAAGACAACAGAGACTACTATGAGTATTAAATTCCTTACAGAGAGCATTTTTAATAAATAATTAAAGATTTACGAGATAGAGAGATGGTACATAATAAGAAAAAGAAGTTAAGTATAATGATTCCTTGCTACAATGAGGAAGATAATATTCCTGCAATAGGAAATGCGATAGCGGAGGAAATAGAAAAGTCTCTTCCTGAGTATGATTACGAGATATGCTATGTTGATAATGCTTCAACCGATAATACGAGAGAGCATATAGAAAAACAGTGCGCAGAGAATAAGAAATTCAAGGCTATTTATAATGTAACGAATTTTGGTCAGTTTAATTCTCCCTTTCATGGGATTTGTTCTCTTGATGGGGACTGTGTAATCCCGATTTGTGCGGATTTCCAGGATCCTGTAGAGATGATCCCGATATTCGTACATGAGTGGGAGAAGGGACATAAGATTGTAAGTGGTGTTAAGTCATCCAGCAAAGAGAATGGATTTGTATATTTCCTTAGATCCATTTATTACAAGATGATAAAGGAAATGTCATCTGTCAGGATGATTGAGCATTTTACAGGATTTGGTTTATATGACAAGTCATTTGTTAAGCTCCTTAGACAGCTTAATGATCCACTTCCGTTTATTAGAGGAATCGTTGCAGAGTATGGAGAAGGCTTTAATCTCAAGACTATTGAGTACGAGCAGCCACAGAGAAGGGCGGGCAAAACTCACAATAATTTCTTTACTTTATACGATGCTGCAATGCTTAGCTTTACTTCATATACCAAGGTTGGTCTTAGACTTATGACCTGGCTTGGATTTTTAGTTGGAATTATAGATGTAATTGTAGCTATTGTATATCTTGTTCTTAAACTGACGCACTGGAATGAGTTCCATGCAGGTTATGCGCCTATGATAATCGGTATGTTTTTGATAGGCGCTGTTCAGCTGGCATTTATGGGATTTATGGGAGAATATATCCTTAATATCAATTCCAGAACGATTAACAGACCGGTTGTTGTTGAGGAGAAAAGGATTAATTTCGAATCTGAAGAATAAAATAATTAAGGGCTGGTATGCATGAATATCAGCTCTTTGTTGCGTTAAGGAGCATGGCTTAATGAACAATGATAAAAGCGTAATAGTAACAGGAGCCGCAGGTTTTGCAGGATATAGTCTTACGATGCATCTGCTTATGCATAGTTATAAGGTGATTGCGGTTGTTCGTCCGGGTTCTAGGCATAATAACAGGCTTGAACCGGGAAATTTGATGAATACTATTGAGATTGATTCTGACAAATGCGGATTGAGGCCGGAAATAGATGAGGCTATAATTAAGCAAAGGCTTAAGGTAGTTGAACTGGATAGTTCGGAATATTCGAAGTTACCGGAGTTTATTGACTGCGAATGCGAAGCTTTTTATCACCTCACGTGGGCCGGCGGAAGAGATGACTTTCAGGAGCAGATGGTGAATATTGATCAATCTGTTGCCGCGATAGAGGCTGCCGCAAAGATAGGTTGTAAAAGGTTCATTTGTACCGGATCACAGGCAGAGTATGGCGTGTGTAATGATGTTATTACAGAGGAGCTTTGTCCTAAGCCTGTAAATGCCTATGGAGCTGCTAAGGTTGCAGCCATGTATCTGACAAAGAGACGGGCTGAGCAGATTGGTATTGAATGGATATGGGGACGTATTTTCAGTCTGTATGGATTGTATGAACAAGCAGGACGTATGTTGCCGGATTTAATTCGAAAGCTAAGCGATGGCGAGACTGTTTCCTTAAGTGATTGTTCTCAGAATTGGGATTATTTAGATGCCTGCGATGCAGCAGAGGCCATTATAGCGCTTGGAGAACGTGGTAGAAGCGGAGAGATTTACAATATCGCAAGAGGTGATTATAAGCCTCTGAAATCTTTTGTTAAGGAAATGGAAGAGAAGTATAGTAATGGTGGAACAGTTATCTTTGGAGAGAGGGCGAAACCTTATGTTTCTCTTAGCCCCAGTGTGGAGAAGATAAAGAATGATACCGGATGGGAACCGAAGGTTGCGTTTTTGCAGGATTATTCACGTATAATGGATAGAGAATAAAATTATAGAAATATAATGTTGGTATATAAAGGAGATTTGGATCAGAATGAAAGTTGCAATTTTAGCAGGTGGTTTTGGTACTAGAATATCAGAGGAGTCACAGTATAAGCCCAAGCCCATGATTGAGCTTGGCGAACAGCCTATCCTCTGGCATATTATGAAATATTACTCATCCTATGGTTATGATGAGTTCATTATTCTTGCCGGATATAAGCAGTATGTGATCAAGGAGTATTTTGCGGATTATTTCCTTCACAATTCTGATATTACTTTTGACCTTTCTACTAACAATATGACTGTTCACAATAATAATTCTGAGAAGTGGAAGGTTACTGTCGTAGATACCGGACTAAATACCATGACAGGTGGTCGTGTAAAGAGAGTTCAGGACTATATTGGAAATGAGCCTTTCATGCTTACTTATGGTGATGGTGTATGTGACGTAGATCTTGATGCGCTTAGAAAGTACCATGAAGAGCATGGTAAGATTGCTACTATAACAATGGCAAGTATCGCTCAGCAGAAAGGTGTACTGGATGTTAGTAATGGAGTAATCAAATCATTCAGAGAGAAGGATGATTCAGACGGTGCGCTCATTAATGGCGGCTTTATGATTCTTAATCCGGAGATATTTGATTATCTTGAGGGTGATAAAACTATCCTTGAACAGGAGCCTATGAAGAAGCTTGCATCAGAAGGTCAGCTCATGGGATTTAAACACGATGGTTTCTGGCAGTGCATGGATACCCAGCGTGAGAAGCAGAAGCTTGAAGCATTGTGGGAAAGTGGCAAGGCACCTTGGAAGAGGTGGTAAAGATATAATATTTTAAATGGTACTATGATAATAATTGAATGCTTTGTCATGGTGCCATTTTTACTATATAGGCGAAAAGGAATAATATGGCAAAGAATTATTCAGTTTTATTATTTGATTTGGATGGGACACTTACGGATTCCGGTCCCGGTATTATAAATTCATTTGAATATGCTATTAGGAAGATGGGCAATGACGTACCAGATAAAAGTCAGCTGCGAAGATTTGTTGGACCGCCGCTTGAGGAATCTTTTGGTAAGATTCTTGGGTATTCACCGGAGGATACTCAGAAAGCGATAGTATATTACAGAGAGGCCTATTTTGAACAAGGTGGTGTTCTCGAGAACGAGGTTTATCCAGGTATTATAGAACTGCTCGATGCTTTGAAAGACCATGGAAAGAGGCTGGTAATAGCTACATCAAAGAGTGTAAAAGGAACGGACATTGTTCTTGATCATTTTGACCTTCGCAAATATTTTGAATTTGTTGCAAGGCCAAATGGAGAGGATGTTATAACTAAGACTGATGTAATTGATCACGCTCTTGAACAATGTGGCGTAACGGACAAAGCAAATGCCCTCATGATAGGCGACAGACATTATGACATTTCTGCTGCTAAGACTGTAGGAATAGATTCTGTTGGTGTTCTCTGGGGATACGGAAGCAGAGAGGAGCTGGAGACAGCCGGCGCTACATATATTGTGGAGAAGGCGGAAGAAGTGCTAAGCATAGTAGAATTGTGACTGCCCACTTGATAGCAAGATTCTGAAAAGCTGGGGTTTCAAGCTGCGTGGACGAAGTTGAAAGAGCCGAAAGAATACATGGAAATACAAGAAGCTATCGATACACTAGGTTATAAATGTAGATTACAATATGATCTGGAGTATTGGGAGTGACAGTAGAGGAGCGTGACACACACTAATGAGCTCCATATAAAACTTTGTTATTATGAGTGTCATATATTATACCTTGCAATAGAATAATATATGTACAATTGAGATTATGCTTTTAAAAGTTGATACATAAATAAGGAATAATGATGTTAGACGAAGAAAAAAGGATTGACTTAACAAATCATATAGAGATAATAGATTCTTATCTTGACTTTCGTAGCTTTTCTGGGAAAACTCTATTAGACTGGCTAAGGCCATTTATGAACTGTATAGATACTAATGGTGGAATTCCGTATTTAATCAATGGAAAGGATAGATTTAGAGCATCTCCGTTAGCAAGTGCAATAGAAGCATTAAATGCGGTAAAAGTATTCCCTGGCGATGTTATGAGAATACTGTTAGATAGGCTAGTATTCTATAAAAATAATGCAGAAGAGATAGATACTCATAAAGGGCAGGATGTAAAAATAGATGAAGATGAAGAAGGATGGTCTTTGTCAGAAGGGGTATCTGTTTGGTCTACTTCAAAGGCAATAATAGCTATTGCAGGAAGTGATTATTATGATTCGTCTTACAATGATTCTGTTATTGCATCAATGAAATGGCTTGTAAATCAACAGGATATTGAGTCTGGAGGATGGGCATATCAGAATACAAATAATTGTAGTGTTAATATACCTATGACAGCTTTATCAATAACCGCATTACTTAAGTGTTATAGTAACAAAGCGCTGCAATTGGACAATGATAGTGTGGATTTAATTAAGAAGTCTATATCAGATGGTTTGAGATACTTAAATGAAAATAAAAAGACTGGCTTTGGACAAGCGATTTACTGGGAGTTTCAAGAACAAATCTCTTATTTCGCAACGATAAAGAGCTTGCAAGCAATTAATTTGGCGCATGAAGCCAAGATATTGAAACATGAGATTTTTAGTGAAGATGATATACTTAAAAGTCTGAATTATGTGATGAACCGACTGCAGGATTCTGATTGCTTGTGGGAAAATGAGTTGATTGTCAGAGAAGCTGGTGCTAAATATAGCAAACAAAAAAATTATTATTCGTTCACACCGGCATTACTAATCGATTTGTTTGATTTAGGGATTTCACCATATCATCCAAAAGTGATTAATCAGATAAAATTGTTAATAAATGATAGTGAAGATTGGAAAATCGGTGACTATGATAAAAGCTCTGTATGTTCGTTCACATATATAACGGTAATGGTCATATTGATTAAGTGGAGTATTCTTGTTGGTAAAACAAACGCCATAAAATTGTTAACGGATGATAAGAGTGACAAAATCTGGAAATGGCTAGTTGGGTATAAAAGATTTTCATGTACGGCATTTCAGATGGTGAACATATACAAGATATACTTAGGATATTTAGTGATAATCGCTTTTATATTGGCAATAAAAATAGTTCCGATAATAAGCTCGTTATTGATCGGTTTAATAAATTATATCAATATGCGATTGTCGGACATAATGGTTAACGTTATTAGTAGCTTTATTTATCTTGCGATAATAACTGTAATAATGTCTTTGTATAAAAAAACTGTAAGAAGATTCACAAAGCATATTTAGGGGTATTTACAATATGGTTAATATGGATTCATTAAAACAATTGTTGGAAATACTGCGTACAGAAAAGGTTAGATGTGGTATAGGCGGATCATATTTGCTGCAAATGTACGAACTTTGCGATAATCCTCAAGATGTCGATTTTTGGGTGGAGCCTTCTGACATTGAAAAAGTCAGAGAGATTTTTAAAGAGTGTAAAGAAATAAAAGAGAAATTGCAATTACCAGAGCAATATCATTTTAAATTTGAATTTAAGGACATAGTTGCGGATTTTGTGAGTTGCTTTATTACTAAACCAAATCAATATTCTTTCGAATATAATATAAAGCCTGATAGCATAGAATATATGCCGACTGAAAAAGGGTATGAGATTCCATGTACTGCGTTGGAAGATTGGTATATAGTTTATTCTTTGCTGGGGAGAAAGAAGAAAGCAGATATTATAAAGAAATACATAAAGAGCTTACCAAATTCCAGGAGTACATCAGCAATTAAGATAAAAGAAGCTATAGAAGATAGTAACAATACATTGTCAGCAAAAATGAAAAAGGAACTAGATGATTTTGCTATGGATTGTTTACAAGTATCTCTTTTTGATTTTGATTTCTTTGATTTGAAGCCTAAAGATTGAGATTTGGGGGATAAACAAGTGCTACCGATGAGACTGGTAATAACGACAAAATGTAATGGTAGATGTACTTTCTGTCATTCTGAAGGGTATAAGGGCACTATTTCTGAAATGAATAAGAACGTCATTATTGAAAGCTTTAGATTTGCGGCAGAAAAAGATATTAGGCATGTAACATTCACTGGAGGAGAGCCGACTCTGTACGAAGATATTGGAATTATTATTTCCGAAATGCGAGATAAATATCCTTTATTAGATATATCTATTACATCAAATGGTTATGGGCTAGAATTAATAGAAGAATGTGATTTATTTATGATAAATCTTTCTATTTTTTCATTAAAAAAAGAATTAAATGAAACGTATCAGAACGTTGACCCCCATATGGCGTTACATAGGCTAGATAGATGCAACGCAAAGAAAAAAGTAATAAATATATATATTAGTGAGCTAAACATAAATGAGCTAGATGATTTTATTCATGTCGCTGATAAATTTGGTTTTGGTGTAGATTTTCTTATCGATCGAAATAGTAGTTTGCTAGATGTAGTAAAACATAAATTAGGGCAATATGGAGAAATGGAAATACATGGAGATTATACCCCTAAGCTTTGTCTCAATCGCAAAGGAATAAGAATTCGAATAAAGCATCCAGAATATAGTGCAAGAAAGCTACCTCATATTTGTGAAACATGTGATGAATCAGCCATGTGTTTTGAGTACGTATGCGCTGTTAGAGTATACCCAGATAGTAGTACAAGTTTATGTTTATCAAATAAGTATATGTATTCGGATACTGATGTATATAAAAACCTTCAAACGGCTTATTCGCAGATTGAAGATGACTATATTTGAATATGAAAAAAGGATTGCAGTTCTGCGTAGAATATCTGTAAGGACACAGTATAAGGCTATGCCGAATATTGTGATATATTATTAGTTCATAATTGGAGAAGAAAAGTAATATACTAGTTTTGAGCAGATTTGTTTGGTGTGAAGATACTGGTTCAGGATTTGATTTTTGGAAGTATCTTTTTGGAGCTATTCATAGTGATATACAAGTAGAGTCAAAGGGGAATAATTCTGAGCTTAGAAAAGCAGTGGGCAAAATTGAGAATGTAGATAACACATATTACATTTTGATAGACAATGCTGTAGATAATCAGGAAGAGGGGCTCTAAATGATTACCGTGTACAGAATTGGTTCAATTCCAAAGGAAAACTGTTTTTTATAGACAATGCAGATATTCTGCTTGATGACGCTACGAGAGAATATATCGCCAGGGATTGTAATAATCAATATGTGATTATTGGAAGGAATCCTACAGGCCTAATGCTTACTCAGGATAATATATTTGAATTGGAAAGTGAGAAGGTTGGGGAGAAAGTAGTTTTTAAAATCAAATAGTAAAGGATATCAGGAACTATTAAGAGCTTAATTGTAGACAAAGGAACTCAAGGAGAATACATGCAAAATAAGAAAAATGCAATCGTTGCTCAGTCAGGTGGACCAACTTCCGGAATCAATGCAAGCCTTTGTGGTGTTATAAAGGCTGTGATTGAGTCGCAGGAGTTTTGCAGGTGTTATGGAGCATTAAACGGAATAACAGGTGTCTTGAAAGGGAACTATGTGGATCTTACGGAGAAGGCAGAGAAGGATGCTGATTTTCTTGATGATCTCATCAGGACACCTGCTATGTATCTGGGGAGCTGTAGATATAAGTTATGCGATTATAAGGATGATAATTCCCAATATGCATTTATTTTTTCTGAGTTTGAACGGATGAATGTGGGGACGTTTTTCTATATTGGCGGCAATGACAGTATGGATACTGTCCTAAGGCTGTCGGAATATGCATCCAGGATTGGATCTGATGTTAGGGTGATCGGTATTCCTAAGACTATAGATAATGATCTGAGTGTTACGGACCATACTCCGGGATTTGGGTCAGCGGCAAAATATATAGCCACATCAGTTTTGGAGATTGCTCATGATACTGCTATTTATCCCATTAAGTCTGTAACTATCATAGAGATTATGGGAAGGGATGCCGGCTGGCTTACGGCTTCAGCTGCATTGGCTAGGAATGAATATTCTAAAGCGCCCCATCTGATATATTTGCCTGAGACCTCTTTTGATAAGGAAGCATTTTTACAGGATGTCAGAGAGGCACTTGATGCCAATGACAATGTGGTTATAGCTGTATCTGAGGGAATTCGAGATAAGGATGGCAACTATATTACTGCCAGTGAATCAGCTATAGACAGCTTTGGACATCAGCAGCTATCTGGCGCAGGTAAGGCGCTGGAATTCCTTATTAAGGAGAATATCGATGTTAAGGCAAGGTCTGTGGAAGTAAATATCCTGCAAAGGTGTGCTGCCCACTCTCTAAGTGCAGTGGATATAGATGAGTCCTTTAAGCTTGGGCATAAGGCTGTGGAGGCGGCAGAGGCTGGCGAAACAGGCTGTATGACAGTAATTAAGCGCCTTGGCGATGAACCTTATGAGGTGACTTATGGATTCGAGCCCATCGGTAATATTGCAAATAAAGTTAAATCTGTTCCAAGAGAATGGATTAATGATGATGGAAATGATGTTAAAGGTGAACTGATTAGTTATTTAAGACCTCTAATTCAGGGTGAGGTTGCTATGAAATACCGGGACGGCCTGCCAAAGTATGTTGATATTATAGGGCGGTAAGGTGTTTGGGTATTTTCATAGTTTGATATCCGGATATCCGAGAAGTATCCAAGAAATGGAGGCAACCAAAAAGCAACCAATGCCCGAGCCACTGTTGGAGAGTATCAAAGCGCATTGGAAGAAATGGCAAAGCTGTTAGTAAAATAATTACGGCACTATTGTAAAAAAAATGCAATAGTGCTATTTTTGTTTTATGGAGGACGATTATGCTTACAAAATTTCAGGTAGAAAATTTTAAAAATTTCAAAAATAAATTTGTATTGGATTTCACAAAACCATATAACTATGAGTTCAACAAAGAAGCAATATCAAATGATGGCAACATTATCTCTAAGGGAATTATCTATGGTCCGAATGGTAGCGGAAAGTCTAATCTTGGATTGGCTATTTTTGATATAGTAGCGCACCTTACAGATACAAACATAATATATGATAGATATACATTTTATTCTAATCTCGACAATAATAAGAAGAAGGTGACATTTAAATATAACTTTGTCTTTGATGGTCATTCATTGGAGTATGAATACCAAAAGAGAAATATTTTGGATTTGGTGTATGAAAAGCTATCAATTGATGATGAAATGGTAGTTGATTACAATTTTGACGATGTTGAAGGTTATACTACTCTTGAAGGAGCAGATAATCTTGTTTTGAGCAATGGAACCTTTAACAGAGTTTCTCGTGTGAAATATATTTTTAGTACAGCTATCTTGAAAGAAAATGAGATAAATAGCGTATTCAAACAATTTGGGGAATTTGTTAATAGAATGCTTCTTTTCTATTCTCTCGATAACCGTGGCTATCAGGGATTTAAAGTTGGAACGGAGGGTATAGCTGATTATATTGTTTCAACAGGTAAAGTTGCAGATTTTCAGAAATTTTTGAGTGATGAAGGGATTCAGTATTCTCTCACTGGGAAGGAAGTTGATGGATCGAAGCAGATTTATTGCAAGTTTAAAGGTGGAGAAGTGAATTTCTTTTCTGTTGCGTCAACTGGAACGATTTCCCTTACATTATTTTATTACTGGTATTTGCAGATGAAAGAGCTTGCTTTTGTCTATATTGATGAATTTGATGCCTTTTATCATTTTGAGTTGGCTTATTCACTTGTAAAGCTATTAAAGAAAGTAAAGAATTGTCAGATAGTTCTTACAACACATAACACGGATTTGCTTACGAATGATTTGCTGCGTCCTGATTGCTATTTTGAGATAAATGATAATCGTATTAAATGCTTAGCAGATAAAACAGAGAAGGATATTCGAAAGGCACATAATCTACAAAAGATGTACAAGGCTGGAGTGTTTAATGAATAAAGAGCGAATAGCAATAGTTGTTGAAGGTGATGTCAGAGAGATGGGAATCTTTGACAATATAAAAAATATATTTTTCAAATCTGAAAATGTTGATATCATACCTTTTCCGGCAGGAGAAAATATTTATATGCTATGGAAGCAGCTCAAGGAAGACGATTTTCAGACAGATATTATTGAGGTTATTCGTGAGAAGAACAAGAAAGCTTCAAAGATAATTGGAAAATATACAAGAGATGATTTTTCTGAAGTATATCTGTTCTTTGATTTTGATTGTCATCAAGATAATTTGGGAAAAGAGCAGGATGCGGATGTTGTGTCAGAGATGCTTGAGACATTTGATAACGAAACAGAAAATGGGCTTTTATATATAAATTATCCTATGGTGGAAGCAGTAAGAGATTATTTAGAGGGAGAGTGTGAAACTCCAACACGATGTTTCGTAAATGCCCAGGATATCAAGAATTATAAGAATCTAAGTGCCAATAATAGTGGTCATGGAAACACAAATAAATATACATTTAGTGATTGGGCTCAGATTATAGATACATATATTAGAAGAGTAAGTTGCCTGGGGGAAAGAGAAGAGATCTATAGCTATTATGAATACAAACAAGCAGTGACACCATCTGAGATATATTCATATCAGAGTATGCATGTAAACAATGGAAAAGTTTTTGTGTTATCGGCATTTCCGGAGTTTTTGCTTGATTATAATAAAGAAACATTTTGGCAGGCAACGGTCAAACACAATAAAAATAAGCGTACAAAATGTGGGTATTAAGAGAAGAATTGTAAGGAAAGCACATTCCAAAAGGAGGGATATGGCGCTGCATAATCTGCGGCTATGAGTGGGTAGGAGAGCAACTTCCGGATGATTTCATCTGTCCTATCTGCAAGCATCCCAAGGCGGATTTTGAGAAGATTGTAAAGTGACATTTTAACCAAAATATGGTATAAAGAAGGTCTGATTAAAAACAGATTAGTTTTTTGTGAATAAAGGAGATATACATGGCTACACAGGAAGAAGCAAAGAAACAGATACTGGATTTGGTGGCAGATTATGCTAAGACTTATCACAATCAGAACAAGGAGTTCAAGGAGGGAGACCGCATCTCATATGCATCTCGTGTATATGATGAGAAGGAGATGGTTAACCTTGTAGACAGTGCTCTTGAGTTCTGGCTTACATCAGGAAGATATACTGATGAATTTGAGAAAAAGCTTGCAGAGTACTTGGGAGTAAAGCACTGCGCACTCGTTAACTCTGGATCATCAGCTAATCTTGTAGCTTTTATGACACTTACCTCACCTCTTCTTGGTGATAGAAGGGTTAATAGAGGTGATGAGGTTATAACTGTTGCAGCAGGCTTCCCTACAACTGTAACACCTATCATACAGTATGGCGCGGTTCCGGTGTTTGTAGATGTTACAATTCCCGGATATAACATAGACGTTAACGAACTTGAGAAGGCTCTTTCCGATAAGACCAAGGCTGTTATGATCGCACATACACTTGGTAATCCTTTTGATCTTAAGAGTGTTAAGGAGTTCTGTGACAAGCATAACCTCTGGCTTGTTGAGGATAACTGTGATGCCCTTGGTTCTCAGTATGAGATTGACGGGGAAAAGAAGTTCACAGGTACCATTGGTGATATCGGAACAAGCAGTTTCTATCCGCCGCACCACATGACTATGGGCGAGGGCGGCGCTGTTTACACAGATGATGCGCTTCTTAATAAGATTGCAAGATCTTTCCGTGACTGGGGCCGCGACTGCGTATGTCCTTCAGGCTGCGATAACCTTTGCGGACATCGTTTTGATAAGCAGTATGGTGAGCTTCCTCTTGGTTATGACCACAAGTATGTTTATTCACACTTTGGTTATAACCTTAAGGCTACTGATCTTCAGGCTTCAATAGGATGCGCTCAGCTTGATAAGTTCCCAAGCTTCGTAGAGAGAAGAAAATATAACTTCAAGTTCCTTAAGGATCTACTTATTAAGGGTGGTGCTGAGGATAAGCTTATCCTTCCTGTTGCTACTGAGAATTCAGATCCAAGTTGGTTTGGATTTATCATGACCTGCAAGGAAGGTGTTGACCGTAAGAAGGTTGTTGATTATGTTGAGAGTCATGGAATTCAGACACGTATGCTTTTTGCAGGTAATCTTACTAAGCATCCTTGCTTCGATGAGATGAGAGCAAGTGGCGAGGGCTACAGAGTAGTCGGTGATCTTGCCAATACAGACAAGATTATGGCAAACAGCTTCTGGGTAGGCGTATATCCCGGAATGACAGACGAGAAGCTGTCATATATGGCAAAGATTATTCTTGAGGCTATTGCATAATGAATTTTATTTGGAAAATAATTGAAACTATAGCAGGAGCGGTTTTCCGCTTCTGCTTTCGCATAATAGGAAAAGAGTATACGGATTCGGTTCATGAGTCTTTGATGCAGTTTGTAAAGTTCGGAATTGTAGGTGTGAGTAATACGGTGATCTCATATCTTCTGTATACGTTCTCGCTGTTAGCTATGAGACAGTTCGGACTGTTTGGTGATGTGGATTACCTTGTGGCAACAGTGATTGCATTCATTTTGAGTGTGCTTTGGTCATTTTACTGGAATAATAAGATGGTCTTTGTTATGGAAGAAGGCCAGAGCAGGAATTTGTGGAAGGCACTTATCAAGACATATATTTCTTATTCTTTTACAGGGCTGTTTTTGAATAGTATTTTGATGGTGCTTTGGGTACAGGTATTTCATATATCTGAATTTATTGCGCCGATTATTAACTTGCTGATCAGCGTGCCGGTTAATTTTATTATCAATAAGTTTTGGGCATTTAAGACGGAAGATAAGAACTAAATTGTTTTACGAGAGGAGAATGGTGATGGATTTTGGCAGGATGAAGGATTTTTATGGTGGAAAGAGGGTTTTCCTTACAGGACATACTGGGTTTAAGGGCAGCTGGCTCTCAGTTATGCTGAAGATGATGGGAGCAGAAGTATACGGCTATTCTCTGGCACCGAATACTGATCCTGATCTTTTTGGAATACTTGGCTTATCTGATGAGATTCACAGCACTATTGGGGATATCAGGGATTTTGAGGCTTTGGAGAAGGCTTATGTTGAGGCTGATCCTGATGTTGTGCTTCATCTTGCTGCGCAGCCAATTGTTCGCGATTCCTACAAGGATCCGCGTTATACATACGAGACTAACGTAATGGGTACTGTGAATATTTTAGAGTGCCTTCGTAAGCACCCTGGGGCAGTGAGCTTTCTCAACGTGACTACGGATAAGGTGTATGAGAACAACGACCTTGAGAACCACGGCTTTAAAGAGGATGAGAAGCTTGATGGATATGATCCATATTCCAATTCCAAGAGCTGCTCTGAGCTTGTGACACATTCCTACAAAAAGTCATTTTTCTCAGAGGCTGGTTCACCTGCTATTTCTACAGCTCGTGCAGGTAATGTTATTGGTGGAGGAGATTTTGCAAATGACCGTATTGTTCCTGATTGCGTTCGTGCGACAATAAAGGGTGAGAGCATTATCGTTCGTAATCCCTATTCTACTCGTCCTTATCAGCATGTGCTTGAGCCTCTGGCAGCTTATCTTATGATAGCTATGGAGCAGGCTTATGATAAGAAGTATGCAGATTACTACAACATCGGACCTCGCGATGAAGATTGCATAAATACAGGTGATCTCGCTGATTTCTTTGTAAAGTATTGGGGAGAGCCTGCAAGCTGGAAGAACATGGCTGAAGAAAACGCACCTCATGAAGCAAGCTTCCTTAAGCTAGATTGTGCTAAGGCTCGTGAGACTTTCGGATGGGAACCTGTTTGGCATGTTGAGGATGCTATCCGTGAAACGGTTGCTTGGTACAAGGCCTGGAATGCTGGTAAGGATATGATGGAGTTTACTAAGGGACAGATAGAGAGCTTTATTGGATAAAAGTAGCGCTGTGATAATCACAGCGCTATAATATTTTTTGAGACTAATGTAATATTGAGATGCAGGGATAAGTGTGACAGCAAAAGTATCAGTAATAATACCTATTTACAATGGACAAAACTATATAGATGAGATTTTTCGACAGTTGCTATCTCAGACCTATCAGAATCTGGAAGTGATTTTGGTTGATGATGGATCTGCTGATGATTCTGCCAAAATAATAGAAGAGCACATTAGGTCGTGTGTTTCTAAAAAGGGAACTAATGGAATGGTATTTAAGCTTATCAGCCAGCAGAATACTGGGCAGGGCGGTGCCCGTAATCGCGGGATTGATGAAGCAACCGGGGATTATCTTCTTTTCATGGATCAGGACGACAGGATTAAGGATGACTATATCGAGAAATTACTTGGAGTTGCAGAACGAGAAGTCAGCGATATAGTAATCTCAGGTTATGAGCATGTCACTGTTTCTGGTGAAGTCAGGGAACATGTAGAGCTTATAAATAATGCGTGGTGCCGCTTTATGAATATAACTCCATGGGGCAAGATTTACAGGCGTGATTTTGTAGAGAGAGAGAATATCAGGTTTTTACCTGTGCCTCTTGGGGAGGATATATATTTCAATGTACTAAGCTACTCCCATACTCAGAAGGTGTCATACACTGATTATGTGGGATATCAGTGGGTGATAAATGATGGATCTGTTTCCAATACAGTTCACAGGGCTGTCAGTGAAGAGTCTCACATTTTAACACTTTTTGATGCCCTTGCGGGAATGGACGGAGCTGATAAGTGGATGAGGGATGAGCAGTTCGAATTTTTCATGCTTAAGACCGGTATCTTCCACATCCTATATGCGGCGAAGGGTACAGATGCAAAGGCTCTTATTAGTTATAGAGATGAAGTGTTCAGTTGGCTTAATGAGAAGATGCCGGGGATAGAGAGAAACAGGCTGATTACTTTTAAGGGACCTGAAGGAGAAAGAAGTAGTGTGGCAAGAGCCATATATATTTATATGAAGCTTAGGCGGATGCATCTTGACGGAGTTTTCCTAAGGATGTTTCGCATAGGAAGAGGATAGATTTTGAGTGCTTTTGTAAATGTGCTTATGTGCACATACAATGGAGAAAAGTATATAAGGCAGCAGCTTGATTCAATTTTGAGCCAAAGCTATCGGGATTTTTGCATATATGTAAGGGATGATGGTTCAACTGATGCTACTGTGGGTATTGTAAGGGACTATGAAAAGGGGAATCCGGGCAAGGTTGTTTTGGTTGAATCACCAAATCATCTTGGTTATCCCGATTGTTTCTGGGATGTTCTTGCTAGATGCCCTAAGGCGGATTTTTATGCTTTTAGTGATCAGGATGATGTGTGGCACGAGGATAAACTTTCCAGAGCAGTGGAGAGTTTACAGAAAGAGAATGCTACTGCACGTCCTTTGTTATACATCCATGATTACGATAACTGTAATGGCAATCTTGATCTAATAAGTCACCATGTCCTTGGAAGTACAGATATTCTGAATGATTACAGTGTTTTGTATTATACCTATGCATCAGGTTTTTGTATGGTTATAGATAATACCATGAGAGATATGCTTTTGTCACTGAATCTGATTGGCAAGTCTATGTACCATGACGAATTGTGTATTTGGCTTTCGCATTTTCATGGAGATATTTTGTATGATGATAGTGTTCTTACAAAGTATCGCCGTCATGAGTCGACTGTAACCGAGTATGGAAATGGCGTCATGACTCTGATTTCTAACTGGCTTCGTCGTGAGATATTCGGCCCTGAGTTTGGGTATAAGTGTAAGCGAATTCGAACCTTCCTTAAGCTTGAGAAGAATCTTATGAATGATGACGGCTTTGGTCTGGTTGGGAAGCAGGGTATGAGTAAACGTGTCATGAGGGACTGGTATTTGCTTTCGGGTGGCAAACGGAATCTATATAGATATTTTGCAAGATTGTTTTATCCTATGCGGCTTCGTCCTTCAGTTGGAGGAGAAGTTGCCCTTAGACTTATGTTTTTGATGAATCGTAAAGGCTAATCGCATGGTTTTAGCATAAATGTGGAGGCTCAATGAAGAGGTTTATTTCTGAAAAAAGATATTCTGTGATATTGTCAGTTGCCATTACGGTTTTACTGTATTACAGCCATGCTATGTCTACTAATATAGGTATAGATGCTGAACAATTCATTGGTGGCGATTATGGTAAAGAGTGGCTTCTTAATGGGCTTGGCAGATTTGGATTTTATTATTCTTCTCGTTTGATCAATATTGGTGGATATAATGTTTATTTAAATGGTCTTCTCTTTTTGATGTTTTTTAGCGCAGCCACCGTTATTTGGTGCTATGTGCTTGAAAAATTTTCTGGAGGTTGGAATGGCCCGCTATATCCGCTTTTTTCGGCAATCTTTGTTTCTTATCCTATATGGATGAATCAATTCTATTTTTCTCATCAGCAGGCCTCCATGACCATTGCTCTGTTTTTGCAGTCAATCTCTTTTGCACTGCTTTTTGATGTTTTAGAGAGTAGATGCAAAAGTAAAACTGTAGTTGTTAAAGTTGTGATTTCTGTATTGTTCGCTGTTTGGGCTTTTGGAACGTATCAATCCTTTGCAGGAATGCATCTTGCATGTGCTGCAGCTTGTCTTATGCTTTATCTTGATGTTTTGGCGGAGAAGACAGAAGATCACAAAGAAGTACATAAGGCATTTTGGAAAGCTGTTCTGATCTTCGCAATACATTTTATTGTGAGCTTTATTATCTATGAAGTGATCCTCAAGGTGTTTAATTGGGGAAGCTCTGATTATTTATCATTTGGATGGGAAACTCAGCCATTTTCAAAGGTGGTAAGAAGAATCTTTAGGGATCTTCAGAGAGCTCTTTTGGGGCAGCGTACCTACAGTGGCTATATTCTGCTTGCAGGCTTGGTAGTTATTATGTTTATCAGAATTGTGGATATTGTTAGGGGAGAATGTAAGTTTAAAGGCGCGGCTTTAGTTGATTATTTTCTGATTCTTGTAGGGAACCTTCTTGCCATGATCTCACTTAATATAGTTACGGGGAATATTCCTGCTACGAGAGCCAGATTTATGGTCGCTTTTACGACGGCGTTCATTGGAACATACGCTGTAAATCTTGCCTACGAAAAAAGAGAGCAATTGATAGGGAAGTGCTCCTTTAGCGTGCTTGTGGTAGTTGTTTGTATCTCTTTGTTTATGCAGGTTGGTAAGCTACAGAAACTAATATATACAAATGATGTTTGTAATAGTCAGCAGTACGAAGTAGGATCGGACCTCGTTAGTCTCATCAAATATAGAGGTGGCTGTGAGAATCCAATGCCTACATTTTTCATTGGTAGATGGGAAGCGCCGCTGAATGCTGCATGCGAAAAGAGTGCCCAGATCGGTGAATCCAGTTTTGCATATAGGTATGATGAAAGCGATAAGACGTCAGGATCAAGAAGGTCGGCGTTATACTTAAATGCTGCTTTTGGAACGGAATTTATTAATGTAGAAGATGAAGCCATGAAGGCAAGAGCGGTAGAGATAGGAACTACCTTG
The DNA here is from genome assembly GCF_000424285.1 of Butyrivibrio sp. MB2005. Classification (GTDB taxonomy): domain Bacteria; phylum Bacillota; class Clostridia; order Lachnospirales; family Lachnospiraceae; genus Butyrivibrio. Next base: position 220,417 of record NZ_AUJP01000008.1, read on the forward strand.
GATATGTATCCTTCGGATGGTTGTGTATATGTTGGCGATGACATAATAGTGGTTAAGCTTTCTGAATAATTGGGGATTTGCATTTGAATAAAGCAGGAAGAATTATCATATCTTTGATATTGGGAATTATATATGGAGCTATGTACAGCGTGGGTAAGCATATGACTTCTGCAGGTACGCTTCATGGATTTAAGGCAGAGATTTTTTCTCTGCTTTTATCTATTGGTGTAGGAGTTGTGGCCTCCTATGTTATTATTGCATTGCTTGATTGGTATAGGGACAGGGCTTTGCTGGCTGTTGAAGCTGCTTTTAACTGGAAGGTGTTTTTGAGGGACTGGGCGATCATTTTCCTTTGCTGGATTCCTATATGGCTTGCTGCATATCCGGGATTTTTCTGTTACGACCAAAGCGGGATCTATGATATGTATTTGGCAGGTGAGATTACGGCAAAGCATTCTCCTCTTTTGTATTTCATAATAGGGTTCTTTATTGATTGCTTTTACAAAATGTCAGGCGACTATAACCTCGGCATTGCAGTATATGTTGTTTTGCAGATGCTTGTAGTGTCATGCTGTCATGCCTATTTGCTTTCTTTTGTGAGAAGTAGGTTAAGTGGCAGGAAGGTTCTGTGCGCTATTTTGTTGCTATATTATGCATTGTTTCCTGTTATTTCCATGTTTGGGGCGTGCACCACAAAGGATGTCTTATTCAGTGCATTTGCAGAAGTTGTGGTAATTCTTGTATGCAAGATTTTGGATTCGCCTGAGACTAACCTTGGATTCGGTAGTGTGGCGTTATGCTTTTTACTTGTTGCAAGTCTGATGCTCTTGTGTAGAAGGAATGGAATTTATGCCTATGCTTTGGCAATCCCTTTTGCGGTTTTCTTTTGCAGATCAAAAAGGATCTTCGCAACGCTGCTGTTTGTGGCAGTTTTGTGTATCAATGTGTTCATAGTAAGTTTTGTATATCCACTGTGCCATGTGAAAGCGGACAAGGGACTTGATATGTACTGCATTCCTATTCAGCAGCTTGCCAGAGCGTATAACTATGACAATGAAGTTTTTACTGCCGAGCAGAAGGAGCTGATGAATAAGGTTTTTAATGAGCATAGCTTGAATAATTACTGCCCTGTTTCTGCTGATAATGCCAAGTATAAATTCAAGACGTCCAAATATTTGAAGAACAAGGCTGAATATCAGAATTTATGGCTGTCCATTGGAAAAAAGGCTCCTATTACTTATATCGATGCATTTTTGATGAACACGCTATATGCCTGGTACCCGGACAGTGTTATTGATGGGTATCAGCAGCTTGGTGATGCCTGGGGCTGGGGGCACATGTATTCTGAGACAGAGACTTCGTACTTTTCATGTGACGTTGAGAGCCCGGGAACATTTGATTCAAAGCTGCCCTGGCTGTATGATAGATTGTTTTATATATCAAGATACGTTTCGTTCCAGAAGATACCGGTATTATCATGGCTGTTCTCAGTTGGCGCCATGAACTGGCTTCTGCTTTTTGTGGTAGCATATTTGATTTACAAAAAGGAATTCGATAAGCTTGGAAGTCTTATATATCCTGTGCTGCTTGTTGCTACGGTTTTGTTTGGTCCAATGGTTCTTGTCAGATACTATTTGGTGAATTTTTACCTTATGGCATTTCTTGTTATGTGTCTTGTTACACCCGGCAGAAAAGGGACGCAGATAAGATATAAATAAAATGCAAATACTAATATTATTTGTACTTCATGTATTTTATATAATAATTATTTTCGCACATTTGCTTAATTTTCTATGAAATTTAGCAAATGTGTATTTAATTTTGTCAAGTAGTTGTGTACAATACAAGAGAGGGGTGTTTTGAAAATATAAGGAGACGAAGGATTTATGAGCAAATACATCAAAAACATAAATGCTTATCTTTCTGACCAAAGAATACGCCAAAAGTTTTTGAGTGCTCGAACCGGAATGTCAGAGGATAAGATATCAAAACTACTTAATGAGAAACAGAAGGTGACTATGGATGAAATGGAGCTTTTGGCAGAAGCTCTTGGTAAAGATGTTTCTTTCTTTGCGGAGGAAAGAAGCATGGAGGAGACTTATTCATCACCTGTTTTAAATTATGCTTTTTATGCAGGAGAACCGGGGCCAGATCAGGTAAAATGTGCCATGAAATTAGTCGAGTTTATAGAGAATATTGATGAGGTATTGTCGAGTAAACTATGGTATGAGACGGCGGGTGTGAATTCCTATGAAATTTGAGCGTTTTAGGAGTATTGTAGAGTTTAATAAGGCTAATATGAATAAAGTCACGGATAGTATTCGTGACTTTTATTCTAGTGTTGGAATAGATAGTGATGGCACAATTCTTAATATCCCTCAGATAGTAAGGCAAGAGGCAGGCAAGCGAAGGTTCATTATTCTTGAGATGCCACTTAAGGATAAGGAAATAGGAGCAATGCTTTACAGGAGTGATTTCTGGGGATACATTTTTGTGAATTCTTCACTTTCTAGAGGTAACGTTAATTTTGCCATGTGTCATGAGTTTTACCATATATTGTATGGCACTAATATAGTCAAACAGACGATAGAGCTCTATATCGGACAGGAATATGTTGAAGATACGCATGAAAAAGTGGCAAATTTATTTTCCGGAATGATGCTTATGCCGGAAGAAAGTTTTAGAGAGAGGTATAAGCAGTTTCGCGCAGATTCGGATAATAACTCTGACTTGGATACTATCTGTAAGCTGATGAATTATTTTAAGGCTCCCTACATGGCAGTATTGATTAGGTGCTATGAACTGGATTTGATGGATGCTTCGGGGGAATCCTTAAAGAAACTACTGAATAATACAAGTGAGACGGTAGAAGCAACTTTTGACAGGAACTGGTTGGATAAGGATATCATCCGCAGTACTTCAAGAAATGATTATGAACGATTAAAGGAATTGGTAAATGATTTTGCAAAAAAAGCAATAGAGGATGAGATATTATCCAAGGGAAATGTAGAGCGCATTTTGAAGAATATGGATAAAATATCCGGTGAATTTATGGAACAAGGAAGTGTGAAGTAACCATGGCAAAAATATATCATAATCCTCCGGATAATTTGTCAGAAATAAAGCAGTATGCTGTGACCGACAATGTTGATCAGATTATTGGGGCAAAAACAATTATATTTTATGATGCATGTTCCTTTAGGTTCCATATGAATGTTGGTAATCTTAGTCCGATTGTGGAATTCCTGAAATCTTTAGATGGTACGGTGTTTTTGACGATCACGGTTCTAATGGAGTTGTCTTCACGTACAGGGAAGCTGGAAGAGAAAGAACTGGCATACTTATCGTATCTCAAAGATAATGGGATTAAGATTGCTGTGATGTTTGAGGAAGAATTTTATGATGTTCTTCGTCTTTGCTTTACTGACACAGAGAAAGTAAATGGATTTTTATCTGAAGCCGTAAAGATATGTGTTCCAAGCGGCTCATTATTAAAAGAGAATATAATCCGGGAAGAGAGTTTAAAGAAGCAGCTGTACCAGAATCCGGGAAGTAATACACTTTTAGCCAAAACTTTTTTTGATTTTGCCAGAAATGGGAAAACGGAGAGTGATAATCTGGGAGAGATCATGATCGTGACATGCATGATGCTTCTTAGCAATATTCCTGCAAGTGATTACAGAATTTTTGCTATTTCTGATGATAAGGGGGCAATCAGGTTATTTGGTAAAATGAGGAATCGATTGCGAAACTCTTCAAGGGAGATGGCAGTAATATCTTCTCCTGCATTGTGCTGGCACATCTGGATAAAGAAAAATGAGATAGATGTTAAGAGAGAAGATATTCTTGATATACTTAGTAAAACAACACGCGGTGGACAGATAAAGGTTTTGTGTTCAGCGATGTATGAAATGAATCCGGTTGAAAAAAAATTTACGGCTGAGGAGTTGTCTAAGAAAATATGCGATAGTAAGGGATTTAGAGTGTATTCATAGAAGTGGTAATAGTTATGCTTCTGTAGTTAGTGTGAAAAGGGGAAGGAAGAGCAGAAGGAAGTCTTGAAACTTTATGCTCATTGGTTAATGATGGGCTGCTTGACATTAAGGAAGCTGCCAGGAGAATGAATATGACGGAAAAGGCATTTGGTAAGAGCCTTAAAAAGATTTACGGATAATATAAATGTAACACTATAAAAGAAGTTGCATTATTTTTATAACATCAAAAGGAGGACTCCAAAATGGCTGAAATGAACACTAAGGCAATGTATAAGTTATCTTACGGATTATTTGTTTGTACTACAGTGCGTGGTGATAAGAAGAATGGCTGCATCATCAACACGGCTATTCAGGTGGCATCAGAACCCAATCGTATTTCTATTGCTGTGAACAAAGCAAACTTTACCCACGATATGATAAAAGATACCGGTGTTTGTAATGTATCTGCTATCAGTAAAGATGCAAGCTTTGATTTGTTCAAGCATTTTGGATTCCAGTCAGGTCGTGATGTAGATAAGTTTGGCGCAGACTATGATGCTTCCAATTATGCTATGGCTGAGAATGGTGTGCCCTATATTACAAACGGAACCAACGCATACTTCTCTCTCAAGGTTGAGCAGGAGGTTGATCTTGGCTCTCACACTTTATTCATCTGTGAGCCCACATTTATGACAGTTCTTTCTGATACTGCATCCTGCACTTATGAATATTATCAGAGCGACATTAAGCCAAAACCGGAAGCTGTTGGCACCACTCCTAAGGGTGAGACGGTTTGGCGCTGCCGGATCTGCGGCTATGAGTGGGTTGGAGAAGAACTTCCCGATGACTTCATTTGCCCTATCTGCAAACATCCCAAGGCTGATTTCGAGAAGCTGATAAGATGAGGATTATGCGGAATTTGGAATAGAGGATAAACAATTTATTGAGCTGTTTTACAAAAAAGCAACCGATAAGCAACCAAAAAGCAACCGTCACAGTTGCTTTTTGGTTGCTTTTTTGCTATGATCACTGTGAATAGGAACCGTATTATACGAGGACATTATGTATGTATTTTAGTGATAGATCAAGAGAAGAGCTTATCAGAGAGCTTGAGAGCCTTCCTAAAGGAAACATATCATATAAGAATATTCGTGGTGCCAAGAGGATGTACCTTGGTGGTAAGTATATTAAGGCTGCAGAAGAGCTGGCGATTATGTCTCAGATCGAGCGGAGGAACAGGATTGAAGCTGAGCTGAAGGGACAGCTTTCAGGGAATGGGCTTTCAGAGAGTTCCCCTTCATTTGGCGTAGGGTATCTTACTAATGTTATCAGTGGTAACAGGTTACAGGATTATGTAGATAGCGTGAAGGTGTACAAGAGGAGAGAGTGCTTTAGTAGTCTGTCCGCTTTTCTTGATTCTGACATATCAGGGAAGGTTTGCCTTGTATACGGGCTTCGCAGAACCGGTAAGACCATTATGATCTTCCAGGCTATATCTGATCTTGATTTAAGTAAAGCTGCGTATATCAAGATTATGCCATCCGACAATATGTCTATGCTTAACAGGGATTTGATGACCCTTTCCGGGCGGGGATATAAATATGTTTTTATTGATGAGATTACTCTGATGAGTGATTTTATCGATTCTGCATCACTTTTGTCAGATGTATATGCCATGGGTGGTATGAAGATTGTATTGGCTGGAACGGATTCTCTGGGCTTTGTTTTCTCAAAAGATGAAGAGCTCTACGATAGAACTGTCACAATTCATACGACGTTTATCCCATTCAGAGAGTATTCCTCACTCCTTGGAATAAATGATATAGATGAGTACATCAGGTATGGCGGGACCTTTCGCGTGGGCGAGACGGATTTTGATGATCCTTTGCTAAATGATGAGGGTATTTCTTTCCGAGATGATGAGACCACCAGGAGATACATAGATACTGCAATTGCCCGTAATATTCAGCACAGTCTAGCGTGTTATAAGAATGGTGAGCATTTCAGGCATCTTGTGGATTTATATGAAGCGAATGAACTGACGAATGCCGTGAATCGAATAATTGAGGACATGAATCATAGATTTCTGGCATCTGTTATTACAAGGGATTTTAAGTCACATGATCTTGGCTCGGCAGCTCAGATTGATAGAAAGCGTGCTGCTGCAGAGAACAGACTTAGTATACTTGATCAGGCTGATACGAGTGGTGTGATTTCCAGGTTTATGGAGATTCTGGATATAAAGAATAAAGATGATTTGACGGTAAAGATCACTGAGGATCATGTGGCAGAAATTAAGGAATATTTAAGGCTTCTTGATCTTATAGTCGACTGTCCTTCGGAAGGTATAGGCTGTAGTGCGGTTGAACATATCATCTTCACTCAGCCGGGCATGAGATATTGCCAGGCACAGGCTCTGGTTTACTCTATTATGAAGGATGAAGCATTCAAGAAGTTCTCAATCTTGGAAAAAGACAGACTTTGCAACATAATCCTTGAAGAAGTAAAGGGCAGAATGCTCGAAGATATCGTCCTTCTTGAAACTCAGAAGAGGCTTCCCAGAGGAAAGAGAGTATTTAAGCTCATCTTTGCTGTTGGTGAGTTTGATATGGTTATTGCTGATGAAAAGGCACTTACCTGCGAGATATTTGAGATAAAGCATACGGAGAATGTTTTTGTGGATCAATATAAGAATCTTGTGGATAATGAAAAATGTCTGTTGACAGAACATGACTTTGGTACAATAACTAATAAGACGGTCATTTACCGCGGGGAAGATACTGAGGTGGATGGGATTAACTATGTGAATGTTACCGGGTATCTTTCTAATCTGTAATTTTGAGGAAATTGTTAAGGTTTATGAGTAGACAAGTATTTACTGCAAAAGATCACACTTTTACGATCTGCGCGTATGGAGAAAGTGAATATATAGAGGAATGCATACAGTCCGTGACGTCCCAGTCGCTTCAGACAAATGTAATTTTGTGCACATCGACGCCCTCTGAGTTTTTGGAGGGACTTGCTAAGAAATATGACATACCCTATTTTGTGAATGATGAGCGGAAGTTTAACAGTGATATCGCAACAGACTGGAATTTTGCTATTAGCTGCGCGGAGACGAGACTTGTCACCATAGCTCATCAGGATGATTTGTATAAAAGGGATTTTGCCAAAAAGGTAGTGGAACATTTTAATGGCACAAAGAGGCCACTAATTGCATATACCGATTATGCGGAGCTTAGGAATGGAGTAGAGGTTTCTGATATAAAGAATCTTAATATCAAAAGGATTATGCTGTTTCCATTAAGACCAAGGTTCATGTGGGCTTCCAGGTTCATGAGGCGAAGGATGCTTTCCTTCGGCTCTGCGATATGTTGTCCATCGGTTACCTATGTTCCTGAGAACCTTACCAATCAGCTTTTTATTCCTGGATACAAGGGCGGCATAGACTGGCAGGCATGGGAGAGGTTTTCAAAGCTAAAGGGCGAGTTTGTTTTTGTAAATGACATACTGATGGTTCATAGGATTCATGATGATTCTGAGACCACTGCCCTAATAAATGGCAATACCAGGACTCAGGAAGATTTTGAGATGTTCTGTAAGTTCTGGCCAAAACCTATAGCCAGAATCATTGAACATTTTTACAAGAATAGCGAAGAATCCAATAATTTATGATATAATGTTGTGTCAAACTTATAATATTTGATGGTTGTGACGGAAAGGAAGAAAAATGGCTAAAAAAGCACTTATAACAGGAGTAACTGGTCAGGATGGTTCATACCTTGCAGAGTTTTTACTTGATAAGGGATATGAAGTTCACGGAGTAATCCGTCGTTCGTCCGTTGATTATAGAGAGAGAATTGCACACCTTGAAGGTGTTCCCGGTTTCCATCTTCACTATGGAGATCTTGGTGATTCCATGAGTATCATGCAGGTTGTAAGTAACGTAAGACCTGATGAGATATATAACCTTGCTGCACAGAGTCACGTTCAGGTTTCTTTTGATTCACCTGAGTTCACGGCAGACGTTGATGCAACAGGTGTACTTAGAGTTCTTGAAGCTGTTCGCCTTTGCGGACTTGCTGATACATGCCGCATTTATCAGGCATCTACTTCAGAGCTTTATGGTAAGGTTGAGGAAGTTCCTCAGAATGAGAACACACCTTTCCATCCCTACAGTCCTTACGCTGTTGCCAAGCAGTACGGCTTCTGGATTGTGAAGGAGTACAGAGAAGCTTACAATATGTTCTGCTGCTCAGGTATTTTGTTTAACCACGAGTCAGAGCGCAGAGGTGAGACCTTTGTTACAAGAAAGATCACTCTGGCTGCTGCCCGCATTGCTCAGGGCAAGCAGGATAAGCTCTATCTTGGTAACCTTGATTCACTCCGTGACTGGGGATATGCCAAGGATTACGTAGAGTGCATGTGGCTCATTCTTCAGAATGAAAAGCCTGAGGATTTCGTTATTGCTACAGGCGTTCAGCATTCTGTTCGCGAATTTGCTACACTTGCATTCCATCATGCAGGCATTGAGCTTGAGTGGCAGGGCAAGGATATTGATGAAAAGGGTATCGACAAGGCTACAGGTAAAGTGCTTGTAGAGGTTAGCCCTGATTTCTACAGACCTACAGATGTTGTTAACCTTTGGGGTGATCCCACTAAGGCAAAGAAAGAGCTTGGCTGGAATCCCACCAAGACAAGCTTTGAAGAGCTTGTTGAGATCATGGTTAAGCATGATATGGAGAAAGTGGCGGTTGAGCGTGCAGGCGAGCATATTAAGATGAATCTTGCTGAGTACCTTGAGAAGGGCGTTGTGAAATAATATGAACATAATTCTTTTATCCGGTGGTTCCGGACAGCGTCTTTGGCCCCTTTCCAATGATGTAAGGTCAAAGCAGTTTATCAAGATTTTTAAAGATGAGAATGGCACCTATGAGTCCATGGTTCAGCGTGTTTACAGACAGATCAGGGAGGTTGATGCTGATTCTAACGTTACTATTGCGACCAGTAAGACTCAGGTTTCTGCTATAAATAACCAGCTTGGTCCTGATGTAGGCATTTCAATTGAGCCCTGCAGAAGGGACACTTTCCCTGCAATCGCTCTTGCAAGCGCATATCTTCACGACAAGCAGGGTGTAGCTATGGATGAGCCTGTAGTGGTTTGCCCTGTTGATCCTTATGTGGACAGAGCTTACTTTGAGGCTCTTAAGAAGCTGTCAGACCTGGCTGCCAGCGGCAGTGCAAACCTTACACTTATGGGAATCAATCCCACATACCCTTCTGAGAAGTATGGCTATATCATTCCTGAAGATAAAAATGAAGTATCCATGGTAACAGCATTTAAGGAAAAACCCGACGTAGAGACAGCCAGGGATTATATCGAAAAAGGTGCTCTTTGGAATGGCGGTATCTTTGCTTACAAGCTCTCATACCTTCTTAATAAGGCTCATGAGCTTATAGACTTCACAGATTATGATGATCTTTTTGCAAAGTACGAGACTCTTGATAAGATCTCATTTGACTATGCAGTAGTTGAAAAAGAGTCCAGCATCAATGTTATCCGCTTCGGTGGCATGTGGAAGGATCTTGGAACCTGGAATACTCTTACAGAAGCTATGCAGGAGAATGTTATTGGCGATGCGCTTCTTAACGAGAACTGCGAGAATGTCCATGTTATTAACGATATGAACGTTCCTGTAATCGTTATGGGCATCAAGAATGCCGTGATTGCTTCATCTCCGGAAGGTATCCTTGTATCAGATAAAGAGCAGAGTTCCTATATCAAGCCTTTCGTTGAGCAGATCGAGCAGCCCATCATGTTCGCTGAGAAGTCATGGGGCAGCTATCAGGTTATAGATGTAGAGAAGGATTCAATGACCATCAAGGTTACTCTTAACCCTGGTCATTCCATGAACTATCACAGCCACGACAGAAGAGACGAAGTGTGGAACATCGTTCGCGGCTCAGGTAAGACCATCGTTGATGGTATCGAGCGCAATGTCTCAGCCGGAGATGTAGTTGCCATGGCAGCAGGTTCAAAGCACACTGTCATCAACACTGGTGACGAAGTCCTCCAGATCATCGAGGTCCAGCTCGGCTCTGAGATATCAGTAGAGGATAAGCACAAGTTTGAACTTTGATGAACTTTTGATAGATTATTAATAACAGATAGTAGATGCCGTTTTATACCTGGTCGGGTATAAAACGGCGTTTTGCGTATATAGAGTTGATTATACCGCTAAAGCGTTATATAATAAAATAACGTTATAGCGGTATTGGTTCAAAGCTGATTTTGAGGTATATGCAATGAAAGATTTTTGTGGGAAGAAGGTCAACTGTAAGGAAATGAGCGTTGTTACTCAGATTCCGTACAGTACCTTAAATGATATAGTTAATGGCAAGACTGATCCCGGACAGATGAGATTTTCTTATGCCAAGAAGATAGCGGACTATCTTGGCGTTTCGCTGGATGAATTGTATGAATCTCTAAATGGATGTCATGTGGATTTGGAAATTGATGGCGGAGAGATTATCGTCAGGAATAAGAGTTATTATCTGCGTTGTCAGGCCTATGCTGATAAACTTGTCAGATTATGTAAGGTTAATAAGACAAATAGTTATTTTGTAAGAGATGTAGCAAAGTGGAAAATTGAGGAACTTAGAGAAGAAGCGGAGTGGGAAAATGTCAAGCAAAGATTTTATTCTGATGCGCAAGGATGAGGGCATTGCTGTATGCAAATTAAATGAAAATGGTCAAATGATCAAATTCTCAATAAAGGATGATGCCATTGAATTATTGCCGCTCGAAGACAGAAATAACAGGCAGGAATGGTTGAAGCTCTGGTGGAAAGATAGGGCTGTTCCGATAAAGCAGGGAAGAATAGCTAAGTTTTTGTCTGCAAAGGGGATTATGCTTCCGGAAGAGTATCTTATGAATAATCTGGGGCTTAGTCTTACAGATTATTATTGGATAAGGCCAATGGATGTTGACCTAAAATGGAAAGATGTAAATCTTTTTGACAATAAGTTCACTGAGAATGTGCTCATCTGGCCGGATGAAGATGAGGATGAAGAGAACAGGGAAGCGCAGTATTCTCCAAACAGTTCTTTGCAGGGACAGTTGGAGAAGACCTGGACTATAATAGATGGCGAGAGATATCTTATTAAAGGTAATCATTCAAATCTGTCTACGGAGAGTATTAATGAAGTGGTTGCAACTGCGATCAATGAAGAGCAGGATCATACAAACCATGTAAAATATAGCCTGGTTCACATCAATGGGAAAGAGTATGACTATGGATGTTCCAGTAGGCTTATGACATCACAGAATAAAGAGTTAGTATCTGCGTATGCTCTGATAAGCTCTCGTAAGAAGAGTAATGATATTTCCAATTTCCAGCATTTGCTGAATGTGTGCGAAGATTATGGCATGAACATAGGCGAAGTAAGAGAAGATCTGGATTATCAGATTTTATTGGATTTTGTCATGTCGGGTTATGACAGACACCTGAATAATATTGCATTTTTGCGCAATGCTGATACGCTTAGAATCGAGAGGGTAGCACCTGTTTATGACTGCGGCGGAGCGATGTATGCTGGGATGCGCATCCCTCAGGATAATAAGGAATTAATTGGACTAAAGACCAATGGCTTTGCCGCTAATGAGCAAAAGATGCTTAAGCTTGTTAATAATCCATGGGCACTGGATACAGGCAAATTGCCATCAGCCACATTCATCAAGGAGATGTATTCGAAGGATTCACAGATGAACGATAGAGACATTGATAGACTGGCTAGTATATATGCTAAGAAAATTGATATGCTCGAGAAGTGGAGGAAAAGCGTTTGAGTAGACGAAAAAGGATATGCCTTCTGGTTGCAGGATTTTTACTCCTGGCCTATTTCCTTGCATACACCATTCCTACGTATTTGAAAAGTACGCCCAGGATCACATCCATCGATCCGCCTTCCATAGCGGACAGGAACGGGCTTGGAGATGACAATACTGTTACGATAACAGGGGAAGGGCTTAAGGAAGCCATCGCTGTTTATGTCAATGACGAGTGGAATCCCAAGAACAGGATCGTTGAGAAGGATGATAAACATGTAGTCGTGAAGATCACGCAGAAAATCAGGAAAACTCCGGGCACTTATTACATCAAGGTCCAGGTTAAGGTGAACAGCGATATAGACAGATTTTCAAATAAATTGCCGTTTGTAGTTGGAAATGGCGAGGAATGATAGATGCAGATTTCGAAGGTTAAACAAGTAATTACGATTGCGATATCCTTGATGATTTTTGTGATAGGCTATCACTTTTTAAGAATAAACTATCTTGTGGGCGAGCTTGGCGCAGTACGTGGCAGCTTTTATTTTTATGTGCTGTCCTGGGAAGTTTTGGTATTTTTTTCAGCCTACTATATTTTGCATGGGAAAAAGAGAGAGCTTGGCTTAAAATGGGCGATTCCAATTGCCCTGATAATACCTGTACTGGCGTTTCTTGCGACAGAATCCTGTTGGGACAATGCTGTAAGAAATATGCTCTTTCCTGCCATCATCATAAATATATGTATTTATGCGCTGTTGGAGCTGGGATTTCTGATTCTTTTCGGTAATTTCAATGCAGCCTTTATCATGACTGTTTTCCTTGGATTTTATATGGGTACTGTGAACCACTACGTTGGGGACTTTAGAGGAGACTGCTTTAAGGCTTCTGATATTCTCGTAGTAGGAACAGCAGCCAAGGTTGCAGATCAGTATCACTTTGCAATTACGGATGGAATGGTAAGGCCTCTGGCATTGCTGCTATGGATAATAGTTCTTACCAGATTTTTCTCATTCCCCAAGATAAAAGGGATAAAGAAGCATGCGGTTATGGCAGTTTGCGGAATAGCAGTTATCGCTTGCGAATTCATGCTTTTTTACTATGTCCCGATTTTTGATAAGCTGGGCTATGAGATATATCCCTTCAGACCGGAGGAGTCCTACGCAGAGTATGGTGCTACGGCAGGTTTTATTATGACCTTCCAGGATTCCAGGATAAAGACACCTGAGGGTTATGATACGGATGAAGTCACGCAGCTCCTTGCAGCCTACGGGGATAACACTGACAGCGTGCAGGATATGCCTACAGTCATAGCTATCATGAATGAAGCCTTTTCTGATCTTAGTGTTCTTGGCGATTTTGAATCAGATGATTATATGTCTGACTGGTATGGTATTTCAGATTATGCTATGAGAGGATTTGTATATGTCCCTGTATGTGGCGGCGGAACAGCCAACAGCGAGTTTGAATTTCTGACAGGGCTTTCCATGGCAGGGCTGAATGTAGGAGTTTACCCCTATCAGCAGTATAACCTGGAAAATGCATATAATATCGGTCATGACCTGAATAAAATCTGTGGCGAAACAATTGCTTTTCATCCCTACACTGCATCGAACTATAACAGAATAAATGTCTACAGGAATTTCGAATTTGGCAGTTACTACTCCAAGGATGACATGGATAAAAAGGCACCCGTAATTAACTGGGGTGTATCAGATGAAGCAGACTATAATAAACTTATAGAGCTTTATGAAAACAGCAAAAAGCCATCCTTCCTTTTCAACGTTACAATGCAGAATCACGGAGGGTACGGCGCACCTGAGACTCTGACAATAGATGACTATGTATCTGTCGGTGAAGACTATAAGCAGTTTTCAAGCTTTATAAGTTACCTTACCCTTGTAAGAGAGTCATCATCTGCATTCAAAAATCTGCTTGATTACTTCAGAGGTTCTGATGAAAAGGTGATCATTGTGATGTTTGGCGATCACGAGCCCGGACTTATGGATGGTTCTATGGAGGCTATTCATGAAAATGACGGGAGCGTTGAGGCAAGCAGCCGCATATATATGACTCCTTACATGATCTGGGCAAACTATGACCTGGGTCATGGTCAGGTAGAAAAAGACATGAGCCTTAATTATCTTGCTGCCAATATGTATGAGCTTCTTGGAATAAAGACGGATTACACAGGATATCTCCTTGACCTTCAAAAGCAGTTTCCCATTATCGGAGTATTTGGCTACAAAGATGCTGCGGGCACCTGGCATTCCTATGATGAACAAAACGATAAGATAGATGAGTATTTTCGCGTGGAATATCATGAGCTTACAGGAAAATAAGCGAATGTTTGACCTTCTCTGATATAATGTGTTATATATAACATCTAAGATTTAGATAGAATCGAACTTTATTAAATGCATTTTCGCGAAAGGAATATATAATATGTGCGGAATAGTTGGATTTATTGGTAAGCATCAGGCAGCTCCCATTCTTCTTGAGGGACTTTCCAAGCTTGAGTACAGAGGCTATGACTCAGCAGGAATCGCTGTCAGAAATGGTAAGGAGAAGGCTGAAGTTGTTAAAGCTGTAGGCCGCCTTAAGAACCTTGAAGAGAAGACAGACGACGGTCAGTCAGTGATTGGATGCTGCGGTATCGGACATACCAGATGGGCTACCCATGGAGGTCCTTCACAGACCAACGCTCATCCTCATGTTTCAGGCAATTGCACAGGCTCCGCTTCAGGTACTGTCGAATCTACAGTTGTTGGTGTACATAACGGAATTATCGAGAACTATCAGGAACTCAAGGAAAAGCTCATAAAGAATGGTTATGAGTTTTATTCTGATACAGATACTGAGGTTGCAATTAAGCTTATTGACTACTACTACAAGAAGTATAAGATGGGCCCCATCGATGCACTTGCCAAGACCATGGTACGTGTACGCGGATCCTATGCTCTTGAAGTTATGTTCTCGGATTATCCGGACGAGATCTATGTTGCAAGAAAAGACAGCCCCATGATCATCGGTATAAATAATGGTGAGACCTTCGTTGCATCAGATGTTCCCGCTATTCTTAATCATACTAAGAACGTTTACTACATTGGCAATAATGAGATGGCCCGCCTTATTCCCGGCAAAGCTGAGTTCTTTGACCTCAATGGCGATCAGATAGAGAAAGAGCTTGTTGAGATTAAGTACACTGCTGAAGCAGCAGAGCGCGGCGGCTACGAGCACTTCATGATGAAGGAGATCCACGAGCAGCCCAAGGCTATTCAGGATACCATCAATTCACTTTTAAAGAAGGGTGAAGTTAATCTTTCAGAGGTTGGCATCACTGACGAAGAGATTAAGAATATTTCATCCATCACAATCGTTGCCTGTGGTTCTGCATGGCATGTTGGAATGGCAGCTCAGTATGTAATCGAGGATCTTGCAAGAATCCCTGTAAGGGTTGAGCTTGCATCAGAATTTAGATACAGAAAGCCTATCCTTGATAAGGATGCCCTTGTAATCTGCATTTCACAGTCAGGAGAGACCGCAGATACTCTCGCTGCCCTTCGTGAAGCTAAGGACAATGGCGTAAAGACTCTTGCTATCGTTAACGTAGTTGGTTCTTCCATTGCCAGAGAAGCAGATCACGTTCTCTATACACTTGCAGGACCTGAGATTTCCGTTGCAACGACCAAGGCATACAGCTGCCAGCTTGTTGCTACATATCTTCTTGCTCTTCGTTTTGCAATTGTTCGTGAGAAGATCGCTAAAAAAGATTACACCAACTATATCTCAGAGATCACCAGAATCCCTGAGTGCATTCAGAAGGTACTTGATGATAAGGAGAGACTCCAGTGGTTTGCAGCTAAGATTGCCAATGCCAAGGACGTATTCTTCATCGGAAGAGGTATCGATTATGCCATCGGCTTAGAGGGCAGTCTTAAGATGAAGGAGGTATCCTACATCCACTCAGAGGCTTACGCAGCAGGTGAGCTCAAGCACGGCACCATCTCTCTTATTGAGGATGGCACCCTTGTTGTTGGAATCCTTGGACAGGACGATCTCTACGAGAAGACCATTTCAAACATGGTTGAGTGTAAGAGTAGAGGCGCATACCTCATGGGACTTACAGCTTATGGCAAATATGAGATCGAGGATACAGCAGATTTCGTAACCTACGTGCCCAAGATGGACAAGCACTTCATTGGTTCCCTTGCGGTTATCCCGCTTCAGCTTCTTGGATACTACGTATCAGTTGCAAGAGGTCTTGATGTTGATAAGCCAAGAAACCTGGCAAAGAGCGTTACAGTAGAATAAAAAAACAAAGTGCCGGCAGAATCAAATCTGTCGGCACTTTTTTAAAGCGGAGTCGGAGGGATTCGAACCCTCGTGCCCAAAAAGGACAAACGCATTTCGAGTGCGCCTCATTACGACCACTTTGATACGACTCCATGCACGTTTTACGCGCTTTTTCATTATACGAGGATGAAAGTTTTTAGTCAATAAAGTTATTGTTGGTGCGCCTAATATTCGGTATAATATCATGGATGAAAAATACACATTTTTGTGTAAGAAGTTTTGTTTTGGGAGTAGGGCTTTTAATGGCATACGTAGCTTTATATAGAAAATTCAGACCGCCCGTTTTCGATGATGTAAAAGGGCAGGATCATATTGTTACGACGCTGAAGAATCAGATAAAATCTGACAGAGTTGGACATGCCTATCTGTTTTGCGGAACGAGAGGTACAGGTAAGACCTCTGTTGCCAAGATCATGGCAAGGGCCGTAAACTGCGAGACACCAAAGGATGGTAATCCCTGCGGAGAGTGTCCCACCTGTAAGGCTATTGAGTCGGGGGCAGCCATGGGCAATGTCATCGAGATAGATGCTGCTTCTAACAACGGCGTTGAGAACATCAGACAGATCATTGATGAGATCTCATATTCACCCACAATAGGAAAATACAAGGTTTATATAATCGACGAGGTTCACATGCTCTCTACGGGTGCTTTTAATGCGCTCTTAAAGAGCCTTGAGGAGCCGCCGTCATACGTTATCTTCATTCTGGCTACCACAGAGGTTCACAAGATCCCTATCACGATCCTCTCAAGGTGCCAGCGCTATGATTTTCACAGGATCACAATCGATACCATTGCAGACAGACTTCGCGAAGTTGTTAATGCCGAGAATGTGGCTGTTGAAGATAAGGCCCTTAGATATATCGCTAAGGCAGCTGACGGATCCATGAGAGATTCCCTAAGCCTTCTTGATCAGTGCATCGCATTTAACTACGGCGAAGAGCTGACCTACGACAGAGTACTTGGAGTTCTTGGCGCAGTTGATACCAAGGTTTTCGGAGATCTGTTTTCATGTCTTATCAGGCAGGATGTTACAGCAGCTTTGGAGCTTCTCTCGGAGATAGTAATTCAGGGCAGAGAGCTTACGCAGTTTGTCAGCGATTTTATCTGGTACTTGCGTAACCTTATGCTGATCACCGCTTCCGACAATATGGAAGATGCCGTGGATATGTCCACAGACAATCTCCGCACATTAAAGGAGCTCTCTGAGGGTACGGACGTAGATACCATAATGCGTTATATCAGGGTGTTCTCGGAGCTGTCAGCTAACTTGCGTTTTGCAACACAAAAACGTATCCTTATAGAGGTTACTTTGATTCGTATATGCAAGCCTCAGATGGAGGACAGTAACGAAGCTCTCACAGACAGAGTGCGTATCCTTGAAGAGAAAAACGCAGAGTCTGAGAAAATCTTAAGCGGCATTAAAAATGGCAAGATCGCAGTAAATGCAGCACCCGGCGGTGCCAAATCACCTTCCGGCGGCCTTGCTGATGGCGCAGCGCCCATAGATTCTCAGAAAAAGGAAGCCCTTGAGCTTGCTGTTGCAGAGGATGTAAAAAGAGTAGTAAACGACTGGGGCAGGATTCTTGTAAAGATGCAAAATCCCATGCGCACATATCTCGAGAAAGCCGCCTTAAGCCAGGGCAATGATGGCAAGCTTTTCATCGTGCTTGATGTAAAAGAGCGGGTTGATAAATACAATGAAGAGCCCGGAAAGAGCGAGCTTTCAGCTGTTCTTGACGAAAGTATCGGTAAGCACGTTGATTTTGAAATGCGATATGCCAGCCAGGACAGACCTATGGAAGAGCAGTATGTCCCTCTTAACAATATTCATTTTGATATTATTACTGAGGAGGATGAGGTCATGCCCGAGGTTCCGGATGCAGCTGAAATTATGGGCAGCACAGATGGAGACGTGGCAGATGGTTTTGATAATTCAGGCGGCGACATCATAACAGGCTTTGATGATGAAGACTTTGGCGCTCCGTCAATGATGGACAATGAGAATGCATATAGTGAACAGCAGATGAGCGATGAAGAGAATGCATTCGAAGAAAAAGATGATAACGATGACAATGACGAATAAGAAAATGGAGGATTTATAAATGGCAAAACGTGGAGGATTTCCCGGCGGAATGCCCGGTAACATGAACAATCTTATGAAGCAGGCGCAGCGCATGCAGCGTCAGATGGAGGAGAGCCAGAAGGAGCTCGAGACAAAAGAGTTTAAGGCAAGCGCAGGCGGCGGAGCTGTAGAAGCTACAGTTACAGGCGCTAAAAAGCTTACAGCTATCACAATCGCACCCGATGCGGTTGATCCCGACGACGTTGAGATGCTTCAGGACATGATCGTTGCAGCAGTTAACGAAGCCATGGATCAGGCAGACAAAGCTCAGGGCGACATCATGGGCAAAATGACAGGCGGCCTTGGAGGTCTCGGAGGACTTTCATTTTAATGGATCTATACAGCGGACATATTAATAAGCTTATTGAAGAGCTTGCTTCTCTTCCCGGCATAGGCGGTAAATCCGCCCAGAGGCTCGCTTTTTACCTGATAGGCCTTCCCAAGGACAGGGTAAAAAGGCTGGCTGATTCCATAGTGGATGCCAGGGAAAATGTACACTATTGTAAGGAGTGCTTTACGCTGACTGATGATGAGCTTTGTCCCATCTGTGCCAATGAGAAGCGCGATCACCACACTATCATGGTTGTTGAGAACACCCGTGATCTTGCAGCTTATGAGAAAACAGGAAAGTACGAAGGTGTATACCACGTGCTTCACGGAGCAATCTCACCTATGTTAGGTATCGGTCCCGGGGACATCAAACTCACGGAGCTTGTCACGAGGCTCCAGAGTGAGGATGTGGATGAAGTTATAATCGCCACCAATTCAAGTCTTGAGGGCGAGACCACAGCTATGTACATCAGTAAGCTTATAAAACCTACGGGGATAAAGGTTACGAGGATTGCCAGCGGCGTTCCTGTCGGCGGCGACCTCGAATATATTGATGAAGTTACATTGTTACGAGCATTGGAAGGCAGAACAGAACTTTAATGTAAACGGAGGAAAATGAAATGACTGTAAAGAGGGAGTTTTTGGGAGAATCAAAGCAGGGTGCACCTATCTATGGCTACCACATCACCAATGAAAAGGGCACTGAGCTCAGTGTTATGAACTATGGTGCTGCCATTCGCGGCATCATCGTTAAGGACAAGGACGGCAATAAGGTTGACGTGGCTCTTGGCTACGAGGATCTTTCCGGATATTATGGCAACGACTGCTTTCTTGGCGTTGTTGTTGGCCCCAGCGCAAACCGCGTAGATAAGGGCACATACACCATCGATGGCAAAAAGTTCAACATGGCTATCAACGATGGCGAAAACAATCTTCACAGTGATTTTGATAATGGTCTTCACAAGAGAGTATGGGACGCTGATGAATCAGAAGACAGCGTAACCTTTACTCTTAAAGCTGAAGATGGCGATATAGGTTTTTCAGGAAACAGAGAGTTTAAAGTAACCTACAGCCTCTCTGAGGATGATGCTGTTTCCATTCACTATCATGCAACAAGTGATGCCAAGACTCTTATGAACATCACAAATCATTGCTATTTCAACCTCTCCGGTCACGGTGCAGGTTCTATCTGCGATCACATCGCGCAGTTCAATTCAAGTACCACAACACCTGTAAGAGCAGGTCTCATTCCCACAGGCGAATATACAAGCGTAGAGGGAACTCCTTTTGATTTCAGAAAAGAAAAGGCTATCGGAAAAGATATAGATGCAGACAACGAGCAGCTTAAGCTCGGCGGCGGCTATGATCATAACTTCTGCATCGACGGCGCAGATGGCACAAAGAGAGTATTTGCAACAGTTAAGAGCCCCAAGACCGGCATCACTATGCAGTGCTCAACAACACTTCCCGCATTCCAGTTCTATTCAGGCAATTTCCTTGATGCTGAGGGCGGTAAGGACGGCGTTACCTATAAAAAGAGAGACGGCTTCTGCCTTGAGACTCAGTTCCATCCGGATTGCATCAATCATGACAATTTCCCGGATCCTGTTTTCGGACCGGAGCGCGAGTATGATTCTATTACGGTATATAGGTTTATTTAAGTTTTATGGCTGAAGTCAGAGATTTTACCAAGTATATAAAAAGAAATTCAGATAATGATGAAGAGGAAGAGCAGGAGTACCGCGAACCCTCGTATACAGAGAAGATACGTAAGCACAGAATAGCAGTAGCTGTAAGGACAGTGGTGATCATCGTCACCCTGTGCCTTTTGACAGCCGCAGTATACATCAGCTGGAGAGATAAGCATTTCACGGAAAGCACAGTTACCTCCAGTGTCAGAATATCGGACTCTGCAGGCGCTAGTGCTATTAACCTTGACGGCTATGTCCTTCAGTACAGTAAGGATGGTGTAAGCTGTATCAACGCAGCAGGAGAACAGCTCTGGAACAGAACTTACCAGATGCAGAATCCCACTATCCATACCTGTAAAAATGTTGTAGCCATAGGTGATTACAACGGACACAACATCTATGTGGCCAATACAGGCGGGTCCCTTGGAGAGATTGAGACCAATCTTCCTATCAGAGATTTCTGCGTGGCAGCCCAGGGCGTAGTAGCAGCAGTACTTGATGATCAGAATGTCACATGGATATATCTTTTCGATGCTTTAGGCAATACCCTTGCCAGCTTTAAGACCACCATGCAGGATAGCGGATATCCCGTGGATGTCAGCATTTCTCCAAGCGGAGAGCTTGTTTGCGTATCATATCTTAAGGCAGACAATGGCAGGATAAAAACCAGCGTAGCATTTTTCAACTTCGGCGCAGTTGGACAAAACATTACAGATAACTACGCAAGTGGCTACGACTATCCAGAGACCGTTGTTCCCTACGTGCAGTTTATGAACGACAGCAAGATATTTGCTGCAGCCGATGATCGCATCATGTTTTTCTCAGGTAACGAAGTTCCAACAAGCCAGACAGAAGCCATGACAGGTGATGAAGAGATCAAATCTGTTTTCTATAACGAGTCCTATGTGGGCGTTGTTTTCATAAATAATACCTCTGAAGGCGCATACAGACTACAGGTTTACAATACTCAGGGAAGTCTCGTGACGAAAATATTCTTTAATATAGAATATGTAGATGTGTTCTTTGACAATGAACAGATAGGTATCTACGGAGAAAGTGAATTCCTTCTCTGCGATATGAACGGTGTTGAGAAATTTAAAGGCAAGTTCGACCGCGCAGTAAAGGTAATGATCCCCACAAATGTCAGAAGCAAATTCCTTCTGGTAACAGATGGCTCCATAGATACTTTAGAACTTAACTGATAAGGAAAAAATATGGATATTGTGAATTTTATTTCTCAACCGCAGGTGATAGTGACACTTGCGGTTGTCATTATGTTAATGTGGAGAATTGCATACGGATATAAATACGGACTCATCTCAGAGCTTCTTGAAATCGCAGCTCTGGCTGTGGGCTTTGTGGTCTTAAACCTCACTGCCGGCGTTATCGAGAAGTTCCTGAGCGGCGGTGGCCTTCATATAATATCTTCTATAATAAGGATTGCCGTTGTGGTTGCCATATACAGAGTCATCCAGGGGATCTCCAAAGGCGTCCGTGGATCCAAGAACGTACCCATGGTCAGCTCGGTAAATAAACTCCTTGGCGCAGCCTTTGGTTTCATAGAGATATACATCTGGCTAAGGATACTGAATTACATCATTGGCTATGACTTTGAAGGTGCCATAAAATTTACAATTACATCCCTGATGGGGCTATTTAATTAATTTTTTATTAATTCCAAAATTCTCATTGACACCTTAGAGGGTGGATGGTATATTTATATTCGCTCGCTGCGAGTGATAGAAACGACTGACCGGAAGGCTTCAGCGTCTACACAAAAGCGAACAAAAATAAATTAAAAAAGTTCTTGACAAAAAGAGCTGCAAATGATAATCTATCAGAGTTGCGGCTGACAAGCCAAGACAAAGCACTTTGACAATGGAATAGTAATGCAACCCTGAAAATTCCAAAAAGAAATTTCAGAGAACAAAACAAACCTAACAAGGTAAAAACGGACAGAACAAAGCCAAGCTTTAGTTCTGGTCAGACGAACGATCCAGTCACTTTAAGTGATTAGATAAATTTTAAACGTGAGAGTTCGATCCTGGCTCAGGATGAACGCTGGCGGCGTGCCTAACACATGCAAGTCGAACGGAGATTTAACGCTGATGAGGCTTCGGCGGAATCTTGTTAAATCTTAGTGGCGGACGGGTGAGTAACGCGTGGGCAACCTGCCTCGTACTGGGGGATAA
>NZ_AUJP01000009.1 GCF_000424285.1 Butyrivibrio sp. MB2005
CTCTTAGTGAAATATATCCTTCACTCATAAAACCGAATAGTACGGTCTTCAACATTTTGACTGGATTATATCTGATTCTGCCAAGCTTATGCTCTGGCACATTTTTCAGATACTTCTCAAGATTCATACCTCCCACGAGTTCGTCAAAAGTAAAAACCGGATCACAGATATCCAAACAATCTGAAATAAAAAATGGTAAAACGCCCTGATTTATAGTATTATAAGAATTGGTTTGATTGTTCATGGTAATATTTTACCATGAAAAAAGAGAAGTAATCGGCTGTTTCCAGCTATTACTTCTCTTTTTTTCATGGGCTTATTATTTCACAGCCCCTTATTTTTTGCTTTAAACCGGATTTTCCTTGATATATTCATCAAGTATCTCTGCCGCATCTCCGATTATCTCGGCGCAGGGACGCTTTTTATAGTATTCCTGAGTTCTTGCTTCAGGAGTTGGAACATCATGCTTTACGCTAAGTCCAAGCATGTCTCGGCAGACGATGCTGCCGTGTTTTTCCTCAAATCTTCTCGCCAGTTCCTGAATTCTTGCATAATGATCAGCCTTCACTTCACCGGTTTCCGGACCGTCATATCCGTATAAAAGGCCGGTAACCATGAACATTCCGCTGACGCTGCCACACACTTCACGAAGTCTTCCCATACCGCCTCCAAAGGATGACGCCATCTTGGAAAGTGTGGATTCATCAATAGGAAGTAAATCCTTAAAAGCCAGTACAATAGACTGGGAACAGTTATATCCATTCAGGAAATTGGCCATTGCTATCTCTCTTCTTGTCATTACATATCACTCCAAAATCATTTTCTTTTTCATTCTATCATAGGAAAGTCCCCTTGTTTAGAGATAATGGAACATCTATAGGGCAAGAATAAGAGTAATCTGCGCAATAAATAGCAAGAAAGATTATATTAAATCGTGCAGAATAATTGTACAAAATATTATTATGATTGACGTTTCTGCATTCTATCATGGCGAAACGAGTCGAAATACAAGCTTTTACAGAGGTGAAAAATGAGCGCATACAAGACTGGTGTTTACAGAAATATTTTTAAAGAAATCGGAAAAACCGAAGAAGAAATCGATGTAAAAATAAAAGAGGCCGTTCAGACCTTTTTCTATGATGAGGAAGAACGAATTTACCACACAGCAGGTGATGATATGGGATATCTCACCGACACGGGAAATGATGATGCCAGAACTGAAGGCATGTCCTATGGCATGATGATTTGTGTTCAGCTGGATATGAAGGAAGAATTCGATAGGATATGGAAATGGTCCAAGACCTATATGTATCTTGATGAAGGTGAAAACGAAGGCTATTTTGCATGGTCCTGTCAGACTGACGGAAAAAAGAATGCCTACGGCCCCGCTCCCGATGGAGAAGAATTCTACGCCATGGCTCTGTTTTTCGCATCCCACAGATGGGGTGACGGCGAAGGCATCTTCAATTACAGTCAGCAGGCGAAAGATATCCTGAAAGCCTGCCTCCATAAAGGCGAAAACGGAAGAACCGGCGCGCCCATGTGGAACAGAGAAAATCATCAGATTCTGTTCGTTCCCGGATGCCCGCATACAGATCCTTCCTACCACCTTCCCCATTTCTATGAGCTTTTTGCAGAATGGACAAACGAGGAGGATAGAGAATTCTTTGCAAAGGCAGCTGAAGTAAGCAGAGAATTCCTTGTAACAACCTGCCACGAAAAAACAGGTCTTAATCCCGAATATGCCAACTTTGACGGAAGCCCTATGGACAAGGTTCTACCCTGGGGACAGTTTGGCGACTTCTTCAGCGATGCCTACAGAACTGCAGCAAATATCGGCCTCGACGCTGAATGGTTTGGAAAAGACAAGGGACATTATGACATTCCTCTTAGAATGATGAGGTTTTTTGGAACCGATCTCGAGGCAGTAAGATGTGCCTACAAGGTTGATGGAACGCCACTTGAAAGGCCTGTCCTCCACCCTCTTGGACTTTTATCAACAATCGCCCAAAGTGCCCTGGCAATTCCCTACAGCGACGATGCTGAGAGCGATTTTGCAGAAGCTAAAAAGTGGGTTGAATGGTTTTGGAACCAGCCCCTTCGCAAAGGTGTCAGAAGATACTACGACAACTGTCTTTACATGTTCGCACTGCTGGCACTTTCAGGAAAATACAGGATTTGGTAAAAAGGAAAGCCATATCCCCTTAAGAAGACTCCGGAAATATCCATCAAAGTCTCTCAAGGGGAGTTTTGTCATATTTTTCCTGATGCGATAAACTTACGCAATTATTTCAAGCAATGCGTCCTTCAGGTTTTCCTTTACATCAAGGGATCTGATGTAGGCTGTCTTGTCGAGATTCTCATCCTGAAGCTTCTTGTAAAGAACTTCCTTCAGATCATAGCTGATTTCGCATCTCTTAAGAAGTCTGTAAAGCTCATCAACTCTATGCATTCCGGAAAGACAAACATTCTCGATAACAATAGTAGTCTTCTCGCCTGAATTGTAGGTGATACCTGCAATGTGAGCCTGTCTGCGTACAGAATCATAACAAACCTCACCTGTGCCGCTAACACAAGCACCCTCTTCCACTCCGCAGAGAACAAGGCTGATTTGTCTCTTAGCAGGTACAAGCTCGGTATTTCCTGTTGCAGGATAAATCTCTACTGTAAGTTTCTTTGAAGCTGCATCGTATTTCTGAGTAATCTTAGTTAAAGCTCCAACACCATCTGCATAAGCATTGCTTATTCCATCATCCTCAAACAGCTCATATTCGCCGTCAGCGCCAACGCCAAGGTAAATATCAAGGGCTTCGGGACACTTATTAATATCCTCTGAAGCTTCGCTGTCCATGGGCACGATTCCACCTTCTTTTATGAGCACAGGAATGTTCTCGATGGGACGATAGAGGTTACGAATTTCTTCACCCTCATAGATATTGCCACCCATAATATCGATCCATCTGCCCTTAGGAATGAAGGCATGAACATGAGCCATCTGAAGCTCAGAATCAAGCTTTTCTGTAATAGGGAAGGCAATCATCTCAGAACCGAAATAGTAACCGTTTCTGGACTCATAAGCACCCTGAACATCAGGTGAATCATAGTACAAAGGTCTGATTACAGGCACATCCTTATTCCATGCTTTATAACCCTCAGTATAGAGGTAAGGCACCATCCTATGGCGAAGTCTCATGTAATCATCAACCACTGATCTCATGGGCTGCGGAAGATTCCAGGGCTCTTTAAAGAAGAATGGATTACTTGAGCTGTGCAGTCTCATAATAGGTGAGAAAACACCAAACTGAACCCATCTGCAGGTTCTCTCCGTATCCTCTTCTCCGTGCATGTGGCCACCGATATCGTGACTCCACCAACCGTAACCTACATTGGATGCGGTAGAAGTAAAGAAAGGCTGCACATTAAGGCTTGTCCATGTGGCATAGGCATCACCGGAAAAACCTATAGGATATCTGTGGCTTCCTACTCCTGCATATCTTGAGAAAATCATGGCTCTCTTGCCGCGACGAAGCTGATCAAGATAATGATAGTGGTTCAAAATCCAAAGGGGATCCACATTACCCTGACGGGCTTTAGTGCCCTGTTGCCAGTCAATCCACCAGAAATCTACGCCGTCATCCTCATAGGGATGCATTACTTCTTCAAAATAGGTATCAACGAATTTGGGATCCATCAGATCAAAGCTGACAGCCTCCTCATTCTCCATATCAACACCCATTCTCTTTGCTACTCTCTCATAGCACTCCTCAAAACCTCTGATTCCGTCAGCGGGATGGAGATTCAGTGTGATAGCTTTTCCACGCTCTTTAAGTGTTTTTAAAAATCTTCTGTAATCCGGGAAATACTCCTTATTCCAGGTATATCCGGTCCAGCCTGTACCATACTTCTCATCGATTTCGGTAAGGTGCCAGTCCATATCGATAACTGCAACAGAAATCGGAACCTTCTCCTCAACGAATTTATCCATCAGTGCCAGGTAGCTCTCTTCTGTGTACTTTTCATATTTGCTCCACCAGTTACCAAGGGCGTATCTGGGGATCATGGGAGTCTTGCCGCAAAGATAATAGAAATCCTTGAGGGTACGGTAATAGTCATTACCATAGCCAAAGAAATATACATCCTCCTCAGGGTACTCCCTATCCTTAATCTCTTCTCCTTCAAGCTCGCAGCTGTCACCATCCATAAACCACGCGTATCCGTCTCTGGAAATAAGTCCATTGCCGTAAAGAATGATACCGTTGGTCTCATCGAGGGTTCTGACTGTTCCCTTAAGATTTCGTCCGACCTCGCCGTAATGCCATGTCACCTTCTCCTCGAGGAGCTCAATTGAAAGGCCCATAGAGGTAAAGAATTTCTTGTCATAGGTGACCTTAAGTCTTGCGGTTTTGAAAACAAGCCTTTCGTCAGTATCCTCAAGGATCTCAAAATCCACCTTGGGAAAATCTCTGTTTAAAACGGTCTGAGTTGCATTGTCTGTGAAGTGTCCGTCTTTTTCATATTCAAGACGGAGCAGGCTATCCGTCAGTAAACTGATTCGATAACCTGCTCCCTGAATAATATTCTCCTGCGGACAAATTGCACCTAATTTGAATGTCTGCATTTTAGATATCCTTTTCTGTCTTATTTGTTGGCCTGATATGTGCTATAGGCATCCTGCTGTATCTGAATGAAATCATTATAACCCATAGCTTCAAGGGTTCCAATATAATCATTCCACTGCTCATCTACTCCGCCTTCTGTTACCCATGTAGCCTGTGTAGCTGTTACATAAGCATCGATATCTGTGGAAAGAGTAGCCAGTGTGTTCAGCTGATCAGTTGTGTAACTTACGTTAGGATAAGCTTCCTTAGCGTACTTTCCAAGTTCCTTATCAAGTGCAAGCTTGGAAGCATCACCGTTCTCAGCTGCGTATGAAACCTTATCGTTAAATCCTTCAGCTACATACTTGGGACCAAAGTCACGAACTGATTGGATCCATGCAAATGTATCAGCTGAGTTGCCATCCTGAGGCTCAAGAACTGTATAAGTTCCGTCTTCTTCCTTCTCAACACCGATACCAAATGATCCGTAGAAGTTCTGGATTGAAGCATCCTCTGTGTAGAACTTGTCGATCCATGCAAGAAGGGGACCGGGATTCTCACACTTGCTTGTCACTACGAACTCATATCTTGAGTAGTTCATGTGCTCAGGATCTGAAGATACATACTGATTGCCATCGGGACCTGCAAGAGCGGGAAGAGCCACATACTCTCCTGCGTTTGCACCGAAGGTTGAATCTGCTGTCCATCCGGGTGCAGCACCAACGATAGGTGTCTCATTCATGAGCTTGGCATCACGCATTGAGGAATCCTCTGTGAAAAGCTCGGGATCGATAAGACCGTTTACATAGCAGTCGTGCATCCACTCAATACCTGCCTTGTACTCCTCAGATGTAGGAATGTAAACCGGTGAGCCATCCTTAACTGTCATCATGTATGTTCCGTCAGCACCAATTGTTGTTCCAAAGGGCAGGCAGAAGAACATAACTGAATCAGCATAGCCCTGTCCGAAAGGAATCTCATCTGACGGATCGCCGTTGCCGTTTGCATCATTGTCTCTGAATGCAGCAAGACAATCCTCGAATTCCTTATATGTTGTAGGAACTTCAAGACCAAGGTTATCAAGCCATGTCTTGTTGATGAACATCTGGTTACTTACTGTAGGTCTGCAGGGCTTCTTGGAAGGAAGACCATAGATGTGACCATCAGCAGATGTTGCAAGAGCCTTCATTGTAGGATCTGACTCCATAACAGCCTTGAAGTTAGGCATGTACTCATCAATGTAGTCATCAAGTGCGATGAATGAGCCTGTATTTGTCAAAATATCTGACTCTGAAAAACAGATTGATCCAAGGAATGCATCCGGAAGATCGCCGCCTGCAAGAAGAACTGCCTTCTTGTCAGCCCAGTCTGAATTAAGGATTGTATCCCAGGAAAGGCTGATTCCTGCTTCTTTTGCAGCCTCATCCGGAAAACCTGTGTGATAATCTTCGCCCCAGTCTGCCCATCTGACTGTTGCTACTCTGTAACCACCCTCTGCAGCCTTATCATCTGCTTCTCCTGCAGATGCAGCCACAGGTGTTTCTCCGTCATTTACTTCTGTTGTCTGAGTTGATGCACCGCCACCACAAGCGGTAAGTGTCAGTGAGAGCGCCATAGCGCCGGCAAATAAACCATACTTTTTGTGCATTTTCATACTCCTTCTCTCATAAAATATATTGTATACCATTTATCCCTTCACTGCTCCTATCATGACACCCTGATTGAAATATTTTTGTAAGAATGGATAGAGCATCATTATCGGCAGTGTAGAAACCACTATTGAACCGTACTTCATCATGTCCGAGAGCTGTCTGAGCTCCTGTGCCATGGTTCCGGTTGCTGCTCCCAGAAGTGATTCATTAGCTATAAGAATTCTTCTGAGCAAAAGCTGCAGAGGAATAAGCTCCTCATTTTGCAGATAAATAAGTGCGTTGAACCAGGAATTCCAGTGTCCCACCGCTGTCCAAAGTCCCACTACCGCAATAACCGCTTTTGAGAGCGGTACTGCGAATTGCAGGAAGTACCTCATGGTGCTGCAGCCGTCTATCTGTGCTGCCTCCCACAAGGACTCAGGGAGAGAATTTTGAAAGAAAGTTCTTGCTACTATTATGTTGTAAGTGGATACCGAAAATGGCAGAACCATAACCAGGAAAGTGTCAAGGAGTCCAAATTGTTTGACTATTAGGTAGGTTGGTATCAGTCCTCCATTTACAAACATTGGTATGATATAAAAGATGTTTATCCACTTTCTTCCCGGAAGGTCTTTTCGGGACATTGCATAGCCGGCTGTAATATTAACAACAAGAGCAACCGAGGTGCCGACTATTGTATAAATAATGGTGTTCAAATAGCTTTTCCAGATCTGGCTCTGCTCGAAAAGCTTTTGGTATCCCCTTACATCAAATGTCTTAGGCCAAAGCCACACTTTTCCGCTGGCTACATCTGCAGGATTACTAAAAGATGCAATTATTACAAACCAGAGCGGATATATAACCATAATGATCATCAGAACGGCGATCACGTGGAACACAATATTTACCACGGCATCCTGAGTTAATCTTTTTTTCTTAACCATGAAAATAATCTCCTCAAATGATGTTCTGCTCTTTTTCATGCTTTCGCAGGATTATTTAGAACAGACTGCTCTCTGTGAGCTTTCTCGACATCAGATTTACAAGCAAAAGTACTATCACGTTAACTACCGTATTAAAAAGACCAATGGCGGTAGACAGGCTGTATTGCATACTCTGCATACCCATCTTGTAAACATAAGTCGAGATGATCTCGCTGCTCATGATGTTCTGTACATTCTGAAGAAGGAAAACCTTCTCAAAGCCTATTCCAAGGATGCTTCCTGCCCTGAGTATCAGCAGAACCATGGCTGTAGGAAGGATCATGGGTATATCTATAAATCTGATTTTCTGAAGTGTACTTGCTCCGTCAACTGTGGCTGCCTCATAGTATGTGGGATCGATTCCCGCAAGGGCTGCAAGGTAGATAATGCTGTCCCATCCAAGATGCTGCCAGATATCACTCCACACATACACATGCTTAAAACCTGTAGCACTTGCCATCAGATTTGGAAATTTTGCTCCGAAAAGATTAAACAGGTTAGCAAAAAGTCCGCTTGAAGGTGACAGGAATATAAGTATCAGGCCACACATAACCATCGTTGAAATAAAATGAGGCAGATAGGTAATTACCTGAAAAACCTTCTTGAACATTTTTGTTTTCATCTGATTACACATAAGCGCTAACAGAATCGGAAGAGGGAATCCAACAACGATACTGTAAAGGCTTAGTACCAATGTGTTTTTGATGGTCACTCCAAACTGATAGGATTTGAAGTACTGCATGAAGTTTTTAAAGCCTACAAATTTGCTCCCCAGTATTCCCAGTGCAGGCGAATAATCCTGAAAAGCAATCACAATTCCTATCATCGGCAGATATGCAAAACAAAATAGAAGAAGTGCCGATGGCAGGAGTAACAGATAAAGTTGGTAGTGTTTCTTTACGTTTCTTAACTTGTTTTTCATTGTGCGCTCCTTTAGTTCATGAATCAGATGATAGGTTTTTTGAGTTTGTAAAAATAGCACATTTTGGTTCACTGCATAGCACTTTTTTGACAAGGTTTTTTAAAACTATAGATTGCACAATCTTTTCTTTATATAATGAATTCATGAAAAATAAGAAACGCGCACGGTCATACCCCGTTGTCCAGGTTTTAAGTAAAACTGTGTATCTCGCCATTCCGGTCATCATTTTATTCATAGTGGTGAGCTGGTTTTCTTTTTCAGAGATCAGAAAACAGAACAATCTGGCAGTGGAGAACACCGTAAACATCTATCAAACTGAATTAGGGCACAGATTGTCTGCCATAACCCACTTCATTCAGTGGACGGTGGTACACGATCCTATTTTGGATGGCTTCGTCAGGGAAAACCACATGGGCGATTACAGAAACGCCAGCAACGAACTGCGCCTTCGTGTAAGCGACATGCAGTATTCCACGGGTGATGAATACCAGTATTTTTTCTATTGGGATGAAAAGGATATCTTTTTCAATGCGTCGGAAATCAAGGTTGATTACGACACCTATAAAGAAATCAAAGAAAAAATAAGATCAGATGTGAAAAGCAAAGAGGATCCCACAGGCAGTTTTTCCTGGAAGCCTTTTTCTTTTGGCGGCAAAGAATTCCTGTATTATATGATCACATACAGACACAGAACCTTTGCCTGCCTAGTCTCCATGGAAGATATTCTCTCGCCCCTCTACTCATTGAATCTGGGCGAGAATGGATCAATCAGCGCCATCAGCCCGGACGGTGAAGTATTCTACAAAACCAAGGAGGGACCCGCAGGCATTATCAGCAGCGTTTACAACAGGCAGTTATTCCCTGCAAGCAAGTCACTTCTCCCCTTCTCTCTTGCCATCGATTCAAGAGTTCTGGGAAACTACGGAAAACTGTTCGTGCTGCAGGTTATTGTATTCCTTGCTGCACTGATGCTGAGCTTCATAATGGCGGGATATATTCTTGTGAGCTATAAAAAGGTCATCCTGCCAATTAAGATGTTTTCAAAGAGTCTCTCGGAGATGGACTCTGTTTCCGATGGTGAAGGTCTGGACCTTACCGACAGCAAGATTCAGGAGCTTAACCAGATAAATGAGCAGTTCAAGAACCTGATCCATGAGATAACAAGGCTCAGAATCGACATTTATGAAGCTGAGCTTGATAAAAACAAATTCATGATTCACTTCCTGCAACAGCAGATAAAACCTCACTTTTACCTAAACTGCCTCACAACTGTGGACAGCATGGTGAGCCTTGGTGATATCGACGCAGCAAAAAAGATGCTGATGTTTACATCAAAGTACTTCCGCTATCTTTTCCAGGTGGACATGAACACAGTGCCTCTCATAAATGAGGTGCAACATGTAGAGGATTATCTGTCAATTCAAAACATGAGACTTAGCCGCTCTACGCTGTACGAAGCGGACATTCCAAGTGAGTGTAACAGCATGGAGATTCCTCCCCTGCTGCTTATCACTTTTATTGAGAACTCCGTAAAACACGCTGTTCCTCCGGAGGGTGAAAGCCTGAAGATATGGATAAAATGCAGAATGATGAATCACAACGCCATGGAAATCATCATCTGCGACAACGGCCAGGGCTTCTCAAGAGATGTCCTCACCAAGATAAGGAACGGCGAAGATATGGAGGAAGATGGCAACCACATCGGCATTACCAACTGCATCAAGCGTCTGGGACTGCTTTATGACAACAATTTCAAGCTCCTTACGGAGAACAACAAACCCCGCGGCGCAAAGATAACTCTGCGAATCCCGGTGAATGATAAATGAGGTACAAATGAACATTTTACTGGTTGATGACGATCGTTTTGTCATCGCAGCACTGGAAAAAAATATGGACTGGGAAAGCCTTGGTATTACCAATGTTTTCATCGCTTATGATATTAAGAAGGCACAGGAGATACTGGCAAATAATACAGTGGATCTGCTTCTTAGTGACATCGACATGCCACAGGGAAGCGGTCTTGATCTCCTGGGAATTTTGCGCGAGCAGGGAAACAGCATACCCGCTATTTTCCTGACTAATTACGCTGATTTTTCCTATGCAAAAAGAGCACTGGAGCTGCGATCCTTCCACTATTTCCTAAAACCCATAGATTATGATGAGCTCAGCAAAATTATAAAGCAGGCTCTATTGGAGGCAACTTCTGATGGCCGTGATATGGCCACTTCCATGTCCAAATTATGGTATGACTATCTGATAGACAGGCGCATCACCTATAAGGCTCTCATGTCCGATATGAATAGGCATCAGGTCTTTGAAAAGGGAATTCCCTCATACATAACATGCCTTATCCAATTCGGTAACGGTAAGCTGGATGATGACAGAGGAATGATGGCAGCCCGCATAAGGCATATTACCGAGTCCATCTTCGGAAGTGCTTTCACCTCCCAGGGCGTACTTATCCCCTATCAGTCAGAGGATTTCATTCTGTTTGCTCTTATACCTGTAGATGGTGATGAAGCCGTAGGTGCAAGATTGCGACCTCTTTTTGGTGAATTATATTACTCATTGTCGGATGAATTTGGAGTTAGTCTCAGGCTTTTCCTGAGTTCTGAAAAAAAGGTAGGCGAGATTCCGGATGTTCTGGACAGTATGCTAAACATGAGAACCATGCCCTTTGATGAGGAATCTTCCGTTATCTACATAGACGAAACCTCGGTTACTACGCTGCTTCAGTATGTAGATGCACATTTTACGGAGGATATGAGCCGCGAGCATCTATCGGAGCTGTTCTATTTTGCGCCGGATTATATCACCAAGATTTTCAGAAAAGAAACCGGCATGAGTTTTAAGAATTACATAATAGAAAAGCGTTTGGATCTTGCCAGAAAGCTCCTGCAGACTACAGATTATTCTGTCAGGGACATTTCCCTGAAGGTAGGCTATGACAACTACTCTTACTTCACCAGACTTTTCAAAAAAAGCTTTGGCGTAACGCCTGTGGAATTCAGGGGGAAATAAATCCGGTTCGTCGTGCTACACAAAAAATCCCACAAAGGATGTCACCGTTTCGGTTTCGTAGGACTTCCTTTGTGGGATTTTATTTAATCATGAAAATTTCATTTTACCGGTTGCTGTATAGTTCTCAAACATTTCTTTATATCTATCGAGTACTTCGGCATCCTCATGGGAGACTTCCCTGTTTCCTTCAGATCCCAGGGCCAGAATAAACTGTCCAAGCATATAATAGCCATAAACAAATACGCCGTTTTCATTAGGCCCATAAATGATACATTCCTTGTGACCATCGGCTTCTCCGACTCTGGGCTCACCAAAGACTGTTTTCACCTGTCCGTATTTTTCACAAAACTCCTTCACGGAGATTTTCATCTTGGCTATTCGTTCCTTGTGAGCATTGATATTACTCATGATAAGTACCATCACAATTTCAATCAGTATTAGAACCGCAGAGGGCAATCCCTTCTCAATATCCGTGACAATATAAAATACAACAAAGGCTATCAGACACAGAGCAAACATACGCATGACCAGCGCCATATTCCTGTCCACCTTAAGATCGATCACCTCTCCCGCAGACGTTGCCATAAATGCAAGACCTTCCATCATCAGCAAAAACACAACAACCATGCCTTTTCCATTCGAATGACTGATATAAAGATAAACTGTGCCAAAGGCCATGAGCCCCATGCCTATGATATCGCTCAGAACATTTGTCATTCTGTAGCCTATATGATCCGAAAACCACCCATATATCATCTGCAGCCTGAAGTAGCCAATCATGAATAAAAATATGGAAATTCCCAGAATTACATAGGATGTAACCGTCAGATTCCTTGGCAGAAAAAACAGAACCACGTATGACAATACCAGGGCAAGAACATTTATCCAGTTATGTTTCATATCTCAAAAACCTCTTTCTGCGCTATTTAAAGCCTTTCCCATTATAGCATGGTATGAATAGTGCTCAAAACAAAATCACAGGCTCTTATGGGCCTGTGATTTCGTTTTGGCTATAACACCTCGTTATATGCGTAAAGCTATTTTACGCCATTTGGGGCGATAATCAATTCGTCTTAACCATCCTCATGGCTCTTCCAATGGGATAATACAGCACAAGCATTATGGTGAAATTACCTATGCAATGAACAAAGTCCCAGGGAATGCCTGCAACCCACCAGGTAAAGGCTGAGCGTATGCCGGCACCAAGGCCTCCGGAGCTTACTCCGATGACAAAATATGGAATGGAACAAAGGGCTCCAAAGCACAGGCCAAAAACACCTGAGATTATGGCCCATAACAGGGCTGATGTGTTTTTTCTGAAAAACCATGCTATGGCTACAAGAAGCGGCCATGCGTAGAGATACATGATCCACCATAGATGGGGGCCGTAAAAGGCGCCTTCCACCAATATAAAAACCGGAACCACAGCGACGATTTTCCATCCAAAATACAGAGTAAACATTATGAGCCAAAAGCTTGTGAGCTCTACGTTTGGCATGCTGCTAAGTGCAAACTTCGACACTTCTATAACAGCTACCATTATGCCTATCTGTGCTATATCAAGAATTGAAAATCCTTTTCCGGTTCCGGTCATTTCTGAATTGTCCTTAAGTTTCTATAATTGATTACTGAGCTGCCTCAAAAGCCCATGTATAAGTCTCGCCGTCAGCTACAGGCTGAGAATCTGCACCGTACTGACCATACTCACCGTTTACATAAAGTGCCCAATATGCACCATCCTGAGCGTAATCAGCTCTCTCTTCATTAACATACTCAACCATAAGGCCGTAATCGCCGTCTGTTCCTGAATAACTAAAGCCTGAACCGTTCTCTGCAAGCTCATCCATAGCACCTTTAAGGTACTCAGCATCTGTAGAAAGATCGTAATCTGTAACTTCTCCTGCACTGTTCTTTACTTCAATAACAATGTTCTTGCCACCCTTGTTTGTAGCAGGTCTGTTAAACATGAAAACTGCTGCAAAAATAGCGATAAGTGCTACAAGCACTACTCCTCCGATAATAATACCTTTCTTGTTGTTTTTCATAATGTCTCCTCCATTTGTATTATCAGCCTTTTATTGGCTTCTTTATCTTTTACCGCGATTCGATAGTAGCCCTTCCCAAGGCCCTCGAAATTCGCGCAATCACGAATCAGTATACCACTGTTTAAGAGTTTCTCATACAAATCTTCTTCGCTATACACCAGAAAAAAGTTTGTATCTGAAGGATAAACTTTACAGCCTCTGCGCCTGAAAGCATCCATCAATTGTGCTCTCTCTTCTTTTATGTACTTATTGGACTTCTCCACAAAATCGCCGGACATAAGATGCTCTGCGCATGCTACTCCTACGCTCTGGGCGAAAACAGACATGTTCCACTCAGGAAGATATTTTGACAGGTTCCTGATATTCTCCTTAGACGAAATGGCATAACCCACCCGTACTCCGGGTATCGAGAAAAGCTTGGTATATGCATTGATTATGAAAAGCTTCGGACACAAATCCAGATAGCAAACTGCACTTGGATTCTGCATTGTCAGATTTAGAAAACACTCGTCAACGATAAGTGCTGTATCTGTAACAGCGCATGTTTTCACAATTTTATCAAGTACCTTAGGTGTTATGCACCTTCCTGTGGGATTATTTGGATTCGTGATGATCACAAGGTCCGTGGATTCATCGATTCTGTCGGCAAAATCCTCTCTGAGTTCAAAGTCCTCATTTTCGATACATTGATACATTGATGTATTGACATCACCACATGCCATTAATGCATGCCTGTATCCGTAAAAGCTTGGCACAGGAAGCAGTGCTTTCCCGGGATTTAGCATCTTTACTATGGCAAAAATCAGTTCTGATGCACCGTTTCCGCCGATAATGTTTTCTGATGTAAGACGTAAATCCGGATTTTTAGTACTACTATCCCCGGTCTCCTCACCTGCTGCGGCTGCAAAATCCGATAAATGCTTATTCTCCGCTTCTGCGACCTTCTCTCTAAAGAGCTTCTGAGTAATATCAGGATATTTATCTACGTCATTTATCGCATCGCGAAGGGCGTTCATCACCTGCTCCGGGCATGGATACGGGTTCAGATTTACCGAAAAGTCATATTCTATTTTCTTGTCGTATATTTCTCCGCCGTGAAGCACTAAGTTCCTCCAGTTATTCAAGCTCCGGCCACCAAGATATGCCGGCTTCATTCTAAACTCATCTTATTATTTGATTAAAAACCACGCTAAAAATCCAATCGCCAGCAGCATGCAAAGGCACAGATACTCTGTAATATACATCAGTGTACAGGCCCGCTTTATGTCATCAAGCTCAATCTCTCTGACAGGATCCCCAATGAACGGCTTTTTCACCAATTTGCCAAAATAGTAGGCATCTCCTGCAAGCTGCAGTGATAAAGCTCCTGCGCTAGCGCTCTCTGTCTGTGCAGAATTGGGACTCTTGTGGTTATATCTGTCCCTTTTGAAAATTCTGAATGCATCCTTTCCGGAGAAGCTTTTTCCGCCCAGAAAAGCTCCTAAAATCATCAACAGAGCGCTGATCCTTGCAGGTATATAATTCACCACATCATCAAGCTTTGCCGCTGCTCTGCCAAAATATTCATATCTGTCGTTGTGATAGCCAACCATAGAATCCATGGTATTTATGGACTTGTATAAAAAGCCAAGAACCGGTCCGCCTATAAAGGTGTAGATGAGAGGCGCAATAACGCCATCTGAGGTGTTTTCCGCAATCGTCTCTACAACTGCTCTCTCAATGCCCTTTTCATCAAGGTTAGCCGTATCTCTGCCCACAATCATGGAAACCGCATATCTGGCATCCTCTATGGTTTTATCCCGAAGCGCATAATACACCTTCATGCTCTCTACCCTTAGGCTTTTTGCGGCCAGAATGTAGCAGGTCAGCACTGCTTCAAGAGCAATGCCTACATAAGGATGAATTGCATAGGCGCCACGCATCAACCCCAGCGTAACCACCACAGTCAGCACAGTCACGATTATGCAGAGAAAAACTCCTCTTACGAACTCGCTTCTGTTATTCCTCTTTTTTTCCTCTGTTTTTCCCAAAAGCGACTTGTCCAAAAAGCTTATCAGGTTACCTATAAGCCTTATGGGATGCGGAATATTCCAGGGATCACCGATTATCTGATCCAGGCAAAATCCGATCAAAAACGCTGCTATATGATAAATCATCAATTTAATAAATATCCTCTCACAAAATCGCTAATACTATCAGCAAAAAGGCTTCGCCCATAACCACAAAAAATCCCGCAGTATCACCGCTTACACCGCCAAACTGCTTGTCACAGAGCTTTTTATACCACAGGCAAAAAAGGCATCCTGCCGCTGCGCAGACGACGCCTGCCAAAAGATTCTGATATACCATAAATGCTATAGCCAAAACTGCCTGAATACTAAGAAAAATCACATCACCGCTGCTGCTTTTCCCTGTTTCCATGTTAAGCATTCCGTCCTTTTTGGCATTCCTGAAAACTATGCTGGTGATGCCGCAAAGAGCTCTTATCAGAAAATAGGATGCCATATAGATATAGACCAGTGAAAAGTCCTCTTTAACCATGGCTGATCCAAGGAGCAGATAGAGAGCCGCAAGCCAGATAAGGAGTAATGTTCCGACACTTATTACCGCAAAAGCGCCGATATGAGGATCCTTCATGATTTCAAGCTTTTTCTCCTTAGGCTGATATGAATGCAGGGCGTCCTGAACATCCATGAATCCATCCACATGAAAGCCGCCGGTTACGATAAGCGGGAGCGCCGTCAAAAGGAGTGTCATCACCATCACAGGTAGCGACAGCCTGACTCCTACATATAGCAAAAGGTAGGAAAGTCCGCCGATCACAGCCCCCACAAAGGGCAGAAATGAAATGGCATGCTTCATGTTTTCCTCATCCCATTCAAATATGGGCATCGGAATCTTCGAATATAATGAAAATGAAATTATTATGCTCTTAATTATTTTCAATTACCCATTCTCCGTCTTTTATCTCATAAACAGTGTCAGATAATGCCTTAAGTCTGCTGTTTACCATATCGATCAGTTTAACGTACCTTTTGGTATCTTCATCGTAATTCTCATCTTCAAGGGGAAAATGATTCGTGACGATGACCATGTTTTTCGATACGCTGCAAAGCTTTTTCACTGAATCCATGATGTAATCCGCAAGAGCATCATCGCTCAACCCCGCATTATTTTCATCATGCATCTCATTGCCGATAAGATTGGACATACACTCTAAAAGGCAGGTGGAATCTGCTAAATCCGGCACGGATGATATCAGCTCCTGAACCCGCAGAGGCTTTTCAATAGTAGAAAATCCCTTGCCGTCCCGTCTTGCAATATGTCGCTTAACCCGCTGTGCGCCTTCCTCTCCAAATGGTATCATTGTGGCAATATAGTATTTTTTTACGCCCTCCGAAAGGGTAACAGCCAACTCTTCGGCCTTTTCCGACTTGCCGCTACCGGGCGTACCCACTACCAGAATTGTCATTTATGAAAACCTCTCGTACTCGTCAATCTCGTAATCGCCAAACTTTGCCCCATTAAGGTAATAGTCCAGCACCACATCCAGCAAAGGAAAAAGCATAATGGCGCCTGTTCCCTCCCCGAGGGCCATATTCCCATCAATATACGGTTTAAGACCAAGTCTTTTCAGAGCAAGCTCATTGCCGTGCTCTCTGCCTCTGTGGGATGCTATCATATAATCTCTGCATCCCGGAACAAAAGTATCTGCCAGTACAGCCGCCGTAGAGCTTATTATTCCATCAATCACCACAGGAATGTGATATTTTGCGCCGCCTACGAAAAGGCCTGTAAGAGCCGCTATATCGAGACCTCCAAAACATCTAAGAGCTTCAAACGCCCTGTTTTTCTGATCTATGGATGAGTCTGTTTTATCGCCGGTTTCTCCTGATTCCTGAATATGCTGACGGAAGCCATACTTTTTGATGCCTTCCCTTATAACCTTCATTTTTCGAAGAAGACCTTCATTATCAAGGCCTGCACCTCTTCCTGCAATATCGTCGCTGTCTATGCCCAGAATTGCAGCTAAAACCGCAGCTGAAGTGGTGGTATTACCGATTCCCATCTCACCTGCAGAGATGATGTCGTATCCATCGCCTTTTAGCTCACCTACAAGCTCTATGCCTCGTTCAATTGCTATAAGCACCTCTTCATCTGTCATAGCAGGCGCTTTGAGGAAATTGGCTGTTCCCTTGGACACCTTCATATCCCTGACACCTTCGATTTTTTCATCACAGTCAATGCCGATATCCACAGGTAAAACCGAGACCTTTGAGGAATTTGCCAGGGTGCAGGCAGAGCTGATTCCTTTTCCAAGAGCAACAGCTACCGCTTTAGTGATGCTCTTATCACTTTGGGAAATTCCTTCCTCCACTATGCCGTTATCTGCGCAGAAAATAACCGCCGTTCTTTTCTCTGCTCCAGGCTTCTCGGTGCGCTGAATCGCAGCTATTTTGCATATTAGCTCTTCAAAATCTCCGAGACCGTCTATTGGTTTGGAGATCCCATCCCAGATTTCATGGGCCTTCTGATAGATTTCCCTGTCAGGTTCTTCTATATTTATGGCGAACAACGCCTTTTTATCAAGCATCTAAAAACCTCCTGATAAATGCCATGCATGATGGATAATACAGATGCGCAAATCCGGCAAAGACCTTATTCTGCACTCTGTAGCCCTCCCAGCTTCTTTTTCCCGAGGGCTTGGTCATCTTGCAAATATCACCATTTTCTGTGGTGTCGTAGTAGTGAAACTCATGGGCGCGGATTTCCTCCCCGTCCTGAATGTACGGATTATCCTTGATTTTGGTGACTTTAACGTAGCCAAAATGCGACAGCTTATCTCTCATGTGGGATTTTCCTGAAAGGACTCCCGCCATGGGATATTCTGCGCCTTCAGGATTCTGCATACTCTCCTGAAGATACAAAAAACCGCCGCACTCAGCAAGTATCGGCATCCCTGAATCCGCCGCAGTCTTGAGGCTTTCTATCATTGTCTTATTCTCAGAAAGCTCCTTAGCATAAAGCTCAGGATATCCGCCGCCAATTATCAGATGCGAAACCTCCGGCAGCTTTTCATCATGAATTGGAGAAAATGGCACAAGCTCAGCTCCCATCTCACAAAGCAGATCAAGGTTATCCTCATAGTAAAAGCAAAAGGCTTCATCCCGGGAAATTCCGATTCTTATAGGATTCTTAACCTCGATGCCGGAAGTATTATTCAGGTTTTTGTCAGCAAAATATGTCAAAAAAGTATTTCCCTCTTTCGCGTCATCAAAACTACCGGCACTATCAGCAATCTCCACAAGCTTCTCAAAATCCAGATTCTCCATAAGAGCATCCGCCACCTTGTCAATTATGGCAAGAACCCCTTCAACCTCAGATGGCATAACCAGGCCAAGATGCCTGCTTTCAAGCTTCACATCCTTCAAAACAGGGACAGTTCCAAGCACCGGAATTCCAGTATTTTCAAGGATCCCATTTGAAATATCACCCGCTATCATTGGTGAAATATTGTTGAGGATTACGCCCCGAATCCTCTTTTCATGGCCATATTCAGCAAAACCCTTTATGAGAGGGATTATGGAATTGCTCATTCCTCTGCAGTTTACGACAAGGATTGCCGGAGTATCAGTTACACAGCTTATCTCATAGGACGAGCCTTCAGTAGTCGCTGCATTTGAGCCGTCATAGAAGCCCATAACACCCTCTAAGATGCCAAAATCACGCTCCTCTGCGCCTTTACAGAGGGTCCTTTTTACCCCTTCTTCTCCCGCAAGGAAAATATCAAGATTCCTTGACGGAATTCCCAGCATGCGCTTGTGGAACATGGGATCTATGTAGTCGGGACCGCACTTAAAGGATGCGGGTTTAAAGCCCTTTCTTTGGAGAATTCTTAAAAGGGCACAGGTAATAAGCGTCTTGCCGCTTCCGCTGGCAGGCGCACATATCATAAGTCTTCTAAATGACCCGTTATTACCCATTCTGGCTCCATCCTTACTAATACTGATTTATTTCCTTTGATGTTGCGTTCTGAATTTATTAGTTTAAACGCTCAACTCTCACTGTTTACCCTGCAAAGTAATGATATATACAGGATTAATGGCATCTGCCATGTGATAACCACCGACCTTTTTATGCCTGCTGGCCCAAACCTGCAAAATATCAGGCTCTTCCACAGGCAGCTCTTTTATGCAACCCATAACCTCTGAAAAAGTCTCGGCTGTGACGCAGTTAATTACGATTCTGACCCCACTGTTTTTCTCTAGGACAGCATCTAAGATACTCTTCATATTGCCGCTGCTTCCGCCTATGAAAGCATGGGTTGGCGCTAGCAGATCTACCAATGCATCAGGCGCCGTGCCCTCAATTATCTCCATATTTGATGCGCCAAACTTCTCTTTATTCTGCGAAAGAAGCTCTACAGCATCCTCCTTTTTCTCTATGGAATAAACACGGATTTCCGGTGCTGTAAGGGCCGCTTCGACAGAAACAGA
Source organism: Butyrivibrio sp. MB2005 (assembly GCF_000424285.1). Classification (GTDB taxonomy): domain Bacteria; phylum Bacillota; class Clostridia; order Lachnospirales; family Lachnospiraceae; genus Butyrivibrio. The sequence continues at coordinate 19,698 of NZ_AUJP01000009.1, forward strand.
GCCTGTTCCCGCTCCTATATCGTAAAATACCGCATTCGGTGTTAATGCCAGCTTCCTTAGGGAAATAGCGCGGATTTCCTCCTTTGTCATTGGAGTCTTACCCCTGATAAACTCTTCATCTGAGATTCCGCCGCTTACGGGGCGGAGTAAGGCCCCTGCATTGTGGGCGTAAATAAGGCATTTTCCGGTTAGCTTTTCAAAAGATTCCTCATTACTAAACTCAAATACTTTCTCTTCACAGGTTCCAAGCTCGTAGCCTATCACGATTTTATCAGTATTTTCTGCAATCTCCCGGCATATTCTTGCTGCATCAGCCATATCAGAAGGCAGTACTATCAGATTCTCGCACTCTCTGACATAACCGCTTACATTGCAATTTCTTCCGTGAGCACTGACGATTCTCACATCCTCAAGTCCGACTCTAAGCACCTTTAAAAACAGCGTAACTGAGGATATTCCGGGAATGGTCACCACATTGAAACCCTTTGATTCCAGAATCTCTGCCGCTTTTTTCGCGCCGCTGCAAAGACTTATATCGCCTGAAAAAACAGCGACAGGTCTCTTAAATTCTGGATTTTCCCGAAGATATTCACATATCTCATCCCCTCTGTATTTGGAAATCTTAGGGACATTTATGCCTTCAAGCCTTGAAATAACTGATTCTGCGCCAAAAATAATATCCGCCTTATCAATAGCTTTCTGAAGCTCTTTAGTGTGAAATCTGTTATCCCCGGGACCGATTCCTGCAAGAACGATACTCTTTTCCATGTTTTGCGCACATGATTTCGCTGCATCAGAGCCGAAGCCACTATCCGAACCGAGAATTCTATCTAAATCAGAAGAGGAAACTCCAAAGTCCTTTGCAAGATATTCCATAACCTCTCTGATATCATGTCCATCGCAGCTATCTGCAAGCTTTTCTGGGTCTCTTATTACAACAGCCCTAATGCCGCATTCCCTTGCAGCTTCAAGCTTCTCATCAAGACCTCCTGTTTTTCCGCTCTCCTTTGTAAGGATCACCGATGCACCGACTTCCTTTATAAGCGCCACATTCATCTGCCTTGAGAAGGGCCCCTGCATTGCAATTATCTGCTTGCCCTTAAGACCGGCATCCACGCACTTTGAGATACTCTCTTCATTTGGTAAAACCCTTGCATATACACGGGATATATCAGATAAGCCTGCCGTAATTTTTTTAAGTTCCTTTGACCCCGTAAGCAGTAGAATCACGCCCTTTTCCGGCAAAAGCTCAGAAATGGCATCCTCCAGAGTATCAACAAAAACCGTCGGCTTATCACTGTCAAAACCAGCATCCGTGTTTCTCTTAAGTCGCAGATAAGTGACACCTGTTTTTTCGCAGGCACTCTTTATCTCCTTTGAAACAGCTGTGGCAAAAGGATGTGTAGAGTCCACAACTACAGTAAAATCGTCGTTCTTAATAAGCTCTGCGATTTCCTGTGCATTTTTCCTGCCAACCACAAGGCTATCCTCTCCGGTATCTCTAAGGATCTCACCGCCATATTCAGTTGCAACGCTGATCTCGTGGGGAATTTTGGCATCTCTCAGATATCCTGCCAAAACCCTGCCCTCGGTGGTTCCGCCAAAAACAAGTACCTTACTGCTCACTTTTGTATCCTCTCGCTGTCACCATAAAATCATCTATGTTCTGTGTGGATGAATTACCTATAAAAACTGTTGAAAACATGTCCGCAGAATACTCTTTAAGCTTTTCAAGAGTCATGATCTCTTTGACTTCGCCGTCTCGCCCTATATTTCTGGCTATGCCGCAAACGCGATCTCCCGGTAGCTTCTCAAGTAAAACATCGCAGGCATGTGCCAGATATCCGCTTCTGCTTTTGCTTTCCGGGTTATAGAGCACTATTACCATATCCGCGTCAGCGGCGGCGCGAAGCCTTTTTTCGATAAGTTCCATAGGGGTCAGCCTGTCGCTTAAGCTTATCAGGCAAAAATCATGGATTAGCGGCGCTCCAAGAAGAGCTGCTCCGCTAAGAGCTGCCGTAACCCCGGGAATAACCTCTACTTCAACCTGTGGATAATCCTTTGACGCAGCAAGTGCAAGGCCTGCCATACCATAGACGCCTGCATCTCCGCTACAGATAAGCGCTACCTCATATCCCTCGTCTGCTTTTTCCAGAGCCATCTGAACCCTTTTTTCCTCCTGCATCATAGGAGTACTGATGTAATCCTTTTCAGGAAAATATGGCATCACCAGGTTGCAATAAACCGTATAACCGGCTATAACATCACATTCAGCAAGGACATCCTTTGCTCTTATGGTCATTTCCTCTATTTTTCCGGGGCCTATTCCAACAACCCATAATTTCTTATTCTTCATCTGCATACACTCCGATTGCGATCGTCATTCCATCTCTTGCTGTTTTGCGAACCAGCATTTTACCTGCTCCATAGGCCATTACAGACCTCTCACAGATGTTATCCGCCCCGGTGGTTTTCAGGGCAAATTCTGATGAGGAAAAATCCCCTTTCTGCTCCATAAGTTCCTGTGCGGAAAAAGTGAGAAAAGGTATCCCAAACTCATTTGAAAGGCGTCTTAACCCGTCTTCTTCGCACTTTATATCAATTGATACAAGAGCCTTAAGAGCCCTTGGATCAAGCCTGTTTTCTGATAAGATCGACATCAAAAAATCATGTAACTCTTCATACCTCTTACCTTTTCTGCAACCCATACCTACCACCAGACATCTGGGTATCAGATTAGGATTATGGCCTGCTTCACCGGTGTTAGGACTTTTTGAATCATCCTTATCCCAGGCTTTTCCTGCCACCTTATAGCTCTCGGCCTTATCACTTGTCCTTGGCGATACCGTAAATACTGCATCTTCGCCGGACAAAAGCTTTGCAGTAAACTCCTTTGCCAGCTTCATATCGTCTATTTCAAGCTCGTGCCTTCTTGCAAATACATCTATGGCAAACTCGCCTCGGATATCGGTAGCTGTGGTCACAACCGGTACTGCCCCTAAAAGCTCTGCTATTTCATAGGTAGCATCTATGGCTCCGCCGATGTGCCCTGCCAAAATCGGAATGACAAACTGACCTCTTTCATCTATTACTATCACTCCGGGATCCGTGGTTTTATCCTTGATAAACGGTGCGATAGCACGAACCGCAATGGCTATTGCACCTATAAAAACAAGGATATTTCCCTGGAAAAACACTTCTCGTGTCCATTCTGACAGGCTGCTGACAGGTAATACTTCTACCCCATCTGCCGGTAGCTTCTCTGCAATGCTCACCATCTGCTTGCATCCGGCATCTGTAAAGCATATGAACTTGTATTTTCCCGCATCAATTCTTTCCATACATCTTTTCCTTAAGCTTCTTTATGACCGCCGGATAATTGTCTCTATCGTGAGGGAAAGTGCAATCCTTACAGTTCTTTGCACCTTTTTCTGTGTAGGTATAAGTTCCGCCGCAGTCCTCCATGTCATATAAAGGGCAATAGCAGAACATGCAGCTGAATTTCTCCTCAGCCAGATCATGGCAGGGATAATATTCGCATTCTTTATTCAGAAAATATGAGGAATGGCGAGGACTATCTGCGTCTCTACCGGTCGAAACAATTCCCTTACCGGACTTTTCAGCTCCTCTGCTTTCACTCCTGTTGTCAGTGGCATCAGCCTCTACTCCCAGCTGCTTTTTTACCCTCTCATACATCTCATCTGACATGCCATAGAGGTCTTTTATCATTCCCTTTTGAAGAACTTCGCCGGGATCACTGCAGCTAACGCTCCCATCATCTCTAATAAGCAGGAGTCTATGTGAGATCTGAAGTGCCAGCTCCAGCTCGTGAAGAGACATAATAACCGTCACACCCTGTTCAGACAGTCCTTTTATCACATCCAAAAGTTCAAATCTATGCTTTATATCAAGATAGGATGTGGGTTCGTCCATTATCAGGAACTCCGGATCCTGACAGATCGCCCTTGCTATCAGCGTTCTTTGCTTTTGACCATCACTCAGGTCGCTGAAGGATTTTTCTTCAAATTTCGCTATTTTCATCAGTTCACAGGCTTTTTTTGCAGCTTCTCTGTCACTTTCAGAGAACATGCCAAAGCCGTCGCTGTAGGGCAGTCGCCCAGCCATTACCACATCAAAAGCAGTCATATGCTCAGGCTTTACCCTGTCTGTATTTACAATGGACATCTTTTTGGAAAGCTCTTTTAAAGGGATTTTTCTGATATCCTCTTTTCCCAGATAAACAGTACCGGAAATTGTTTTAAGCTCTCCCGAAATACTCTTTAAAAGCGTGGATTTTCCGCCTCCGTTTGGTCCGATAAGGGAAATTATCTCGCCCTTTTTTACCTCAAGATTTACGTCCTTTACTATGATCTTTTTATGATAGCCTGCGCATAAACTCTCAATTTTCATGGCTATTTAACTTATGCCTCCTGATTATCATAAAAATGACGATTGGCGCGCCAAAAAGCGACGTAACCGCCGATATGTTAAGTTCCGTGGGAGCAAATATCATTCTGGCTATCAGATCGCTGATAAGGCAGAAAATCGCACCTGAAATAAAGGATGCGGGAATCATCACCACCGGCTTGGAGGATTTAAGGGACTCTCTCATGAGGAAAGGCACAGCTATTCCTATAAAGGAGACCGGTCCTGCAAAAGCCGTCACACAGGCTGAAAGTATGCTTGATAGAATTATGATGCATATTCTTGCAAGCTTTATGTTTACGCCAACACTCCTGGCGTAGGCTTCCCCGAGCCTCAGGGCATCTAAGCTTTTTCCGAGACTCATGACGAAAATCATGGAAACAGACACTGTTACTACACAGTAAATGGCCCCTTCCATGGTTGCTCCCGAAAAGCTTCCCTGGGACCAGCTGTGGAGGTTCACAATATCGGAATCCTCAGCAAAAGCTATAAGAAAGTCCGTGATAGCGCTGCAGATGTAGCCTATCATTATCCCCGCTGCCAAAAGGGCCGCCATGTTTTTAACGCTTTTGGATATCAGAATAATAAAGCCCGTCGCCAGAAGTGCTCCCGCAAAGGCGGCGATAATCAGCATATATCCCTTTGTGCTGCCTCTTCCTCCCGCGATAACAATTAAAAGCAGAGCCACCATCATTTTGGCTCCTGAGGAAACACCCAGAATATAAGGTCCTGCAATGGGATTTGAAAAATAGGTCTGAAGCAGGAATCCGGCCACAGCAAGGGCTCCGCCAAGGACAAAGGTCATTATCGTTCTTGGCAGACGGATGTTCATTATGATATTTCTTTTTTTCTCATCTCCCGCTCCGGAAAAGAGAATGTCAAACACTGTTTTCATATCTATGCGCACATTTCCAACGCACAGATTTATCACAAGTGAGCCTATAAGCAGCACTGTTAAGACCACAAAAACCGCTGCTATACGGCTGTTTTTCTGTTTATGCATCCGCGTCCGTTCCTTTTCGATACTCCGTGGTGAACTCAGGCGCATAGAGCCTTGATTTCTCATAGCCCGACTGAGCCACCGATTCACCGACTATGATTAGTGCGGTTTTCTTTATATCATGAGCCTTCGCTGTTTCGAAAAGGCTCTCCAATGTACAAATATATTTCTTTTCATCCTTCCAGGTGGCCTTGTAAACGATGGCACAGGGCGTATCCCCGGGCATTCCGGCATTCATCAGTCTCTCTGAGAGACGCTTTGTATCACCTGATGACAGGAAAAATACCATAGTAGCGTCGTGCTTGGACAAAGCCTCCACGGACTCAGCCTCAGGCACCGGTGTTCTGCCCTCCATACGGGTAATAATGACGCTCTGTGTGATCCCCGGAAGGGTATATTCCATGTTTAGTGCCGCAGCAGCACCGCAAAATGAGCTTACTCCGGGAACTGATTCGTAGGCTATGCCGTTTTCATCAAGAATATCCATCTGCTCCCTGACAGCTCCGTAAATACTGGGATCTCCCGTATGGAGGCGCACAATATCCTTACCTTCACTGTCAGCTCTTTTCATTATCTCTATGACTTCATCAAGGTTCAGATCCTTGCTGTCGTGAATCTCACAGCCTTCCTTTGCATAGGATAAAAGCTCGGGATTTACCAGTGATCCCGCGAATATTATTACGTCTGCCTGCTCCAGCAGATTTTTTCCTCTAATGGTTATAAGATCCGGCGCGCCGGGACCTGCTCCCACAAAATGTACCATATTCCCTGTTCCTCTATATTTTGCTAAGCCATTCATGGGCATTTTTTGTTGCCACAAGCTCTGTATTTTCATTGGAAAAAACGATCACTTCCACCTGTACCCGGCCGTCAGTCCACTCCTCCATGTTCTTCTTGATCCGGCTGACCATTTCCTCGAATACTAAATCGCCTATTCCTTCTTCATTTATTATTCTCACCGCTTCATCCGTCATTACGCAGGACAAAATCTTTTTTTCAAGGCCATATCCGGCCACGTCTATTACGATGTCAGACAAAATCTCCATCCTGTGATCCCCGTACATAGAGTGGGTGTTTTTGATACCACCTGCTACCTTTACGAGTTTTCCTATATGTCCCACAAAAAGGAGCTTGGAAAAGCCGCTGTCAGCTGCATTCTCCACTGTGTCTCCGATAAAATTGGAACTCATTACAGCTATGTTTTCATCTATGCCGTATACCTCATGTAAAAAGGTAAGTCCGTAATTACCGGGAGATGCAAGAAGGATTTCTCTTCCTTCAGCCTTTCGAACATTGATCTCAGTTTTTATGGTCTCCACTAAGGCAGCATCACTCATAGGCTCTACGATTCCGGTGGTTCCAAGAATTGAGATGCCTCCCACGATTCCAAGCTTGGGATTAAAGGTCTTTCTGGCAATATATTCCCCGTCAGGAACGCTGATAATGGTCCTTACACCTTTTCCTGTGATACCGCGGAGGCTAAGAACCTCCTCCAGATTTTCCCTGATCATTTTCCGTGGAACCGAATTTATGGCAGCTTCGCCGATTGGCTGATCAAGGCCTGGCTTGGTAACTCTGCCTACGCCTTCTCCTCCTTCAATCTCAATACCTTCTTCCTCGGTGAGACACACGCTGGCAAATATCTTGGCTCCGCTTGTGACATCAGGATCGTCACCGCCATCCTTTATCACGGCGCAGGATACGTATTCTAGAGCATCATTCCTGTGAATATCCACAATCTCCGCATTATAAGGGATTCCCTTTGGCGTCATGATACTTACATGATGCATATTTTCACCTGTAAGAAGCATCAAAAGAGCAGCCTTGGACGCAGCCGTGGCGCAGCTTCCCGTGGTAAATCCGCATCTTAACTTTTTCCCGCCTTTCTCGATAAAAACGTCACTCATAAATAATCCTACAGGTTATACAAAATGGAATTGCAGATAGCCGCTGCTACAGTACTTCCACCCTTTCTGCCTTCATTAACTATATACGGAACATCTCCATTCAAAATCAGCTCCTTGGCTTCGACCACATTCACAAAGCCCACAGGGACTCCGATTATGAGAAGAGGTCTGATTTTTCCTTCATTTATAAGCTCATGGAGTCTTATAAGCGCCGTAGGCGCGTTACCGATTGCAAAAATCAGGGGTGCATCTATTTCGGAAGCCTTGTCCATGCTGATAGTGGCTCTTGTGACGCCCTTTTCCTTCGCCTCGGCTGCCACATCCGCATCTGCCATAAAGCAGTGGACTTCTCCTCCGTATTTCTCAAGGGTTTTCTTACTGATTCCGCTAAGGGCCATGTTTGTGTCGGTTACGATGTGTGCTCCGCTCCTGATGGCAGCCTTTGCCTTCTCAATGACATCCTCTGAAAACCGCATTGTGTCTGCATATTCAAAATCTGCCGTGGTATGTATCACCCTCAAAACAGTGGGAAGCAGCTCTTCCGGCACTGACTTGCCCATGGCATCAAGTTCACTTTTTATGATTCTAAAGCTCTCCTTCTCAATGTCGGAAGGAAGTATGTGTTTGATATTCAATGTTTTTCCTCACGCAATGCCGTTTAACCGCCATAAAAATCCATCTATTCTTCGATGACGCTATCTGCATCAGATTCCGATCGCATTGTAAATCAACTTCCAGTCAAGACTGTCTCTAAGCACATCTGCCAGCTTATCCAGCTCCTTATCCTGATGAACCGCTGCAGCTTCAACCTCCGGAATCTCTGCATTTATACCGCGCTTTTCATAGATGATCTTAAGTAGCGCCTTTGTAAAATCCGCAGTATCGAAAATGCCGTGCATGTAGGTTCCAAGGACATTTCCTTCGGTTATCACAGGGAAAATTGCTCTCTCCGCGAAGGTCTCTCCCATATGGATTTCATAGCCTGCGACGTTTAATCCTGAAAGCGGCTTGTAGACTCCTTCAAGAGCTCCTATCTCACCGGAAACCTGAGACAAAGTCTTTTCGTCCTTAAAATCCGTATCAATCGGAAGGAGAGACAGTCCCTTCTCTTCTCCGCCGCCTTCCGCACCGGATTTATCCCTTACGACTCTGCCAAGCATCTGAAAACCGCCGCAGATGCCGACTATAAGAGCTCCTATGTCGGAAAGTTCTGTTATCTTGTCATACAATCCGGCATCTTTCAGCCATTTAAGATCACTTAGGGTGTTCTTGGTCCCGGGTAAAATGATAAGATCGGCGCCTTCAAGGTCCTCTGCCTTATTTACATACGAAAGCCTTACTCCCGGTATTCCCTCAAGAATTGTGAAGTCTGTATAATTACTGATAAATGGCAGTCTTATCACCTTTATCTCAATAATATCGCCTGTTATATTTTCGCCGGAGCCTGCATTTTTCCTGATTTTAAGCCGCTCAGAGACGCTGTCTTCTTCATCAAGATCAAGCTCCACATAGGGCACAATTCCTGCAAAGGGGATGTCCAGATAGGGCCTGAACATATCGAGTCCCGGCTCTAAAAGTGATACATCGCCCCTGAATTTATTGATGATAAGCCCCTTAACCCTGGCCTTTTCACTTTCTGACATAAGCTGCACGGTTCCAAGGAGCTGCGCAAAAACTCCGCCGGGATCAATATTACCTGCAAGAAGCACCGGTGCATCCAGCATTTCCGCAAGACCCATGTTTACAATGTCATTTTCTCTTAAATTTATCTCAACAGGGCTGCCTGCCCCTTCTATCACGATTATGTCGGTGTCAGCTGCAAGTCTGTTGTATGCTGCCTTGATATCCGGTATCAGGTCTTTTTTCATCTTAAAATACTCTGCAGCTCGCATATTTCCTATGGGAAGCCCATTAACGATTATCTGTGAAGTGGTATCACCCATGGGCTTTAGAAGAATGGGGTTCATATCCGCAGAAGGCTCCATTCCCGCCGCCTGGGCCTGAAGAGCCTGTGCCCTTCCTATTTCCCGACCATCCGGCGTAACAAAGGAATTTAGCGCCATATTTTGCGATTTAAAGGGTGCTACCCTAAAACCGTCCCGGCGAAGGACTCTTAGTATTCCCGCCGTCAATATGCTTTTTCCTACTCCGGACATCGTGCCCTGGATCATCAGATTTTTCGCCAAAAGTGCTCTCCTCTATATCTTTGTTTATCCGTTAAATTCCAAACTGCCGCCATCAGACCATCACGGGGTTACTTCTGTGTGGGTCCTATTTCAGCTTATGGAAAAACTCTGTATCTTCCTTATCTTCAGAAATTATTCTATATAGATTATCGATTATTGTGCCTGTTTTGTCTGCAAACTGATACAGTGATTTATCTGTATACCAGACTGCTCCTGACTTATAAGCCTTAAAGTCTGCAAAAAGCTCGCTCAAAGCCGCAAGTGCATCCATCGACTCCGGCGCGTCCACTATGGTTGCATTGTATATAAGAATGTCCGCTTCTCTGGCATAATCATAGAAAGCTTCCATACTTATTGTGGTCTGGGCATTTGCCTTCTCATCCTCTTCTTCCTGCGGGAAAAGATAAGTGCCGCCTGCCATGCTGACCATTCTGGCAAAATAATCGTTCTTTTTCCTTGTAACTATTTGATGATTAGAATTAACCGAGAAAATCGCCACGGTTTTCCCTGATAATTCCTTGTCTTTTATGGAGGTTATAAGCTCCTCCTGCTCTTGAAACTTCTCGTCTGACTCGGTTTCTTTGTCTGTTAAGAGACCATATACTTTTATCCACTCGCATCGCCCAAGGGGTTTTGCCTCATAGCTTGATCTGTCAATAAATACCGGGATTTCCAGCTTTTCAAGCTTCTCCTGTACCTTCGGAACGTGGAGTATCATTGTGTTTTCTATGGCAAGATCTATATCATCTATCACCATTTTTTCGTAGTCCGGAGCGCTGTATTTGCCTCCATATTGAAGGGTTCCCTGCTCCATGGCTTCTTTTGCAGCCGCAATATACCAGTCTTCTTTCTCTGTTCCTGAAAGTGCGATGGTTTCCACTGCGCCAACAGCGTCAAAATGACACATTGCACTGGATGCTGCAAGATAAATCTTATTTAAAGGTTTTTGTATTATAGTTATATTATTATCACTTTTTAGTTCTGTTGTCCTGCCTTCCGGTACAATCAGATAATTTCTGCCGTCATCAACACTGATAACCGCATATCCGTCCTCATAACGGTGTATTGCAAAGCATTCTGCATAGGCATTTTCATCGGTGGAGATATAGGTAAGACCCGGGATATTGGGCGCTGTTTTTAAAGCTTCCGTATTGATGGTAGCCTGCGTATTTGCAGTTAAATCGCCTTCATCCAAGGTACTTTCCGCATCACTGCCCGGAGTCCCCTTAGCATCCCCTTCCTTTGTATCATCAAAAATGGATATCCTGAGGGTATAGTCGATGAGATGTGGCTTACTCATAGCTGTAGTATCAGCCTGAATCTCCATATCTTTATCCAGCTCTACAGGTATCACGAACTCGGAATTACCCTCTGTGTTTATAGGATGATAGGTCTCACCGCCCACGATCATATAGTCGTAATTAGGGCTACTCCATATTATGTCTGCCTCTGCTTTCCCATTTGTAACAGTAACCCTGCAGGGAGACTCGATGCCGGCTTTGCCGCTGCCTCCCGTCAGGGTAACAGATGCGGCGTACTCCCCATCGGAAATACTGCCGCATCCTGTAATACATAGTGAAATCAGCAGGATCAGCAGAATTTTTACACTAAAGAATTCTTTTTCCCGCTTTTTATTCATGTTTAATTACTTGATAACTTCACCTGTGTGTTTTACATAAAGCTCCTGAACAGCCTCGATTCTTCCAAGACCTGCGATCTGACAATCTACACTGTCAAAGGATCCGTCTGCAAGGAATCCGCTCTTCCAGGTATCATCGTCATCGCCTGCCATATCGTTATTTGCATGATCACCTGCAACAACCATAAGGGGACGAAGGATAACCTTCTTGTAGCCTGCGCTCTTAACGCTGTTGATAACAGCTGAAAGCTCTGTCTCAGCAGGAAGACCCTCTACTGTTCCGATAAATACGTTCTCGTAGGAGAGCTCGTTCATCTGTGTCTGCATCTGGCTGTAAGAAACGTTAGCTGTATGTGATGTACCGTGGCCCATGAAAACAAAGGCTACACCATCTTCTTTTGCTGCATCAAGGCTGTCATAACCTGCCTCTTTTACTGCCTCAGCTGTGATAGCCTCAGCTACTGCCTTCTTATCTTCATTGATGATAGTTGCATCAGAACCAACCTCGCCAAGAAGGGGCTCAGCTACTGCAACTGACTCAAACTTATCCTTATATCCTTCAAGAACATCGATAAGCTCGTCATACTCAGCACCGTGCATAAGGTGTGTAGGCTGAACAACAAGGTTCTTAACGCCGTTCTCTACTGCTCTGTCAAGAGCCTGCTCCACGTTGTCGATCTTTTCATCATCTCTTGCCTGAACGTGGTTGATGATGATCTGAGCTGTGAAGGCTCTTCTTACTGACCAGTCGGGATATGCCTTCTGGAGAGCTTTTTCGATACCACCGATATCCTGAGCTCTGCTGTCATTGAAGGATGTACCAAAGCTTACAACAAGAAGCTCGTTCTCGCCGATATCATCGCCATTAAGCGGATCATCCTTGGATGCATCACCTGTATCTCTTCCGAAATAATCAGGATCTGCTTCTTCACCCTCAACAAGCTCCTTCTGCTCATCTGTAAGGGCATCCCATGCTTCCTTAGCCTTAGCACAGAGCTCATCTGTGTTTTCATCGCGGGTCTGAACATATATAGAATCGATAAGATCTGCTACTTCCTTTGCTGCCGCCATATCTTCACTGCTTCCTTCCGCATCACCTTCGCCTTCGGTTACATCTGAAACTATAACCTCGTGGTCATACCACTTGCCCTTTGTACCTATAAGTGCAAGCTGGAAAGGCTCATCAATTGCAGGAACAGGAACGTCGAAGCCGTATACTTCCTCAGTTGTTCCATCGTCATAGGTAACAGTGTCTGTTGTGGGCTGAAGGAGTTCAGCGCCGTCCTTCTGTGCATCCTCAGCTGTTCCGGGGAAAAGATTAACGATGTTCTGTGAAGGAAGAGTGATATGAATTGTCATCTCTCCGTTCTCTACTGTAAGTGTTCCCTTATTATCATAAGCTTCATTGATATGGAACATACTGCCGTCTGTAGTAAAAGTAGCTGTGTAAGTGCCATCCTGGAGTTCAGCGCTATCGCTTGTTTCTGCTGTCTCTTCTGCTTCCTCAGCTTCTTCTGTCTCATCTGCGTTTTCCTGAGCTCCACTCTCAGTAACCTCTTCTGTTTCTTCGACAGCTTCAATCGCCTCTTCAGTTGCTGCTGTCTCTGTTTCTGCGGTATTAGCCGCATCCTTGTTGCCACATCCTGCTGCGGACATGACCAGTGCTGCAGTCATTATTACTGCCAGTACCTTTTTTTTCATAATACTATGCCTCCTATGTGTTCTCATGGGGCTTGGGATTTTAAGGAATTCCTATGAAATATAAAACTCTTCGCCGAAGGCGAAGAGTTGAAATTTTTGGACACAAAACGATAAGGCAAATGCCATCTGACATTTACCGCTAATAGTTTTGTACAGTCAATTCCTCGTGACCCGGTTTCCCATGTACGACGACAGGCAGGTCTCCCGGCTGATCGATATAGCGCTGATACGCGCTGCGCCCATTCTCCCTTCCCAGATCTGTGCAACCACACTTTGATCCAGTGGTAATGAGAATAAGCTCTCGAAACACGGTGACGAGATCGTGCGGGATTCTCACCCGCTTCCCTTTTCACTTGTGCAAAGGCTGTGCCTTCCACAAACACCTTCCGTCTAATTAAGTTGTGGATTTTCTAAAACTGATTTTCATTATCGCTTCGGAAAATCTTGTGTCCATGATAACACAAGTCTTGCTCTTTTCATATAGATTAGAAGGAAAAGCGGTTGAACCACTGATTGTCCACACTTATAATTATGCCTAGGGACACTCTTTTGTCTTTTATTTAGGGGGAAATAATGAAAAAACTGAGGCTCTTCATTTTAGTCATAATCATTCTGATTGCTTTGATTTTCACAGGGAGATTTGTTTATATGCGCTTTTTTAAGACCTATAAAGTGGGAACTGACCCAAAGCTCTATGAGATTACAAGGGCAACCTATCTGACAGGAACCCAAAGCACTGACTATGGCTACATTTATGATCAGTACACCATTAGAAAAAGAGATAAAAAATACTATGCAGAGACTGATATTTTTGATAAAGAACTAAAGCAGCAGGTAGTTACAGAGGTTGAGATTATAGGTGCAGAGTACGATGCGACACTGAAGCTGTTAGAGGGCTGTGAATTCGTAAGACACAAGGCCGCCGGCTCCAAAGTGATGGATGGTTTTATGGATAACAGTAGTTATTCTGCAGAGCTTATGTGGGATAAAAAGCCGGATGGGGCCTGGGATCTGCGCATGGACAGCGATACCAGAAAGGCTTTTTCGGAAGCCATAGAAAAATTCACTCAAAAAATAAACGTAACAATCGTTGATGATGTCGCTCCATCAAGTGTATGGATAATCAGAGATACTCCGGAAAACCGCAAGACAAGCGTATGGGGCACGGCTATGGTGAAGCCTGAAGAATTAGGCAAGGATTATTCTTTCGATATTCCTCTGTCAGATGATGACAAGTATCTTTTCCACATGATAGACGAGGATGGACTCTACTACTCTGCTGACATTCCAAAGCTCCTTGATGGCTGGAAAGTCAGAATCTATACAAGCGATAAGGAATACCACCATGTTGTTCTTGAAATCTGCGACGATTCCGGGGCGCTTATCTCAGAGATTGATGTTTTCAGTGCCGCACTGTAAGAAAATGAAAACCTTCCCGCACCAATTGGGCTTGGGAAGGTTTTTTCGATTTATATTTACTGATAAAAAGTATTATCTGCCTGAAATTACTTGAAGAATGCTATATCCTGATTCAGTTCTTCAGCTACAGCCTTCAGATTATTGGCATTACTTGCAAGCATGGTAACGGTTGCTGAAAGTTCCTGCATGGATGCTCCTGTCTCCTCTGAAGATGCCGCATTTTCCTGAGAAATAGCAGACAATGCACTCATGGTATCAACTACTGCATTCTTGGAGGATTCGCACTGGTCTGCGCCTCTGCTGATAGACTGAACGCCACCAACTGTGGAATTGATATCTTCCAACATTCCATTTATAGAATCTATGGTTCCCTCAAGAGCGCTCTGCTGATCCAGGTTGCCCTGTCTTACATCATCAGCGGCATGAACTGCTGCATTTGACTCTTCAAGCAATACTTCCATCTCTTTTCTGATCTCGTCTGCCATGGTACGGGAGTCTTCTGCCAATTTGCCGATCTCTCCTGCTACAACCGCGAAGCCTTTTCCTGCCTCTCCTGCTCTTGCAGCTTCGATTGAAGCATTAAGTGACAAGAGGTTAGTCTGTGTAGCGATAGATGTTATTCCTTCAACCTTGGAAGAAATGGTTGTAACAGCATCCTGTGTTCTCTGGATTGCATTTGAAATCTCATCTATCTTTTCGGTCATCTCAGTAGATGCATCTTTTAGTGAAGTAAGTGAAGAACTTGATACTTCGGAAGCCTCTTTCATCTTTCCGGCAAGGGTGTCCAGATCACCTGTTGATGTCTGCACATTTCCGACTGCCTCTCCGATAAGTCCAACATTTTCCGCAGCGTTCTGTATCTCATCTGCCTGCTGAGTAGCACCTGATGCAATCTCCTGAACTGCAGTTGAAACATCTTCTGCGGTCTGTGAAATCTGGTTGGCCATGTCTGAAAGATCTTCTGATGATGTTCCCACAAGAGTTGCAGATTCCCTTATTCCTGTAACTATTTCTTCAAGCTTGGTTACAAGAGCATTGGTATTATTAAGTGCAACACCTATGTCATCTTTTCTATCAAGATATTTGTCAGACTTCTTGAATTCTCCTTTTGCAAGATGGCTTATGCTGTCATTCATTACTGCTATGGCATTTGACATACCCATAGAAGCGTAGGTAGCTACTGCAATTGTCAGAACCATAAGCACTACACCGATAAGACACATTACAATTATTGATTTCATAATCTGTGCCTGAACAGCTGCCCTGGAGACTCCGGTGAACGCCATGGCTGCAACTTTACCTGAGGCATCCTTTACCGGAACATATGCTACAAAATAAGGCTCTCCTGCAACCTGGGTATTGGTTGAAGTAAAAGAATTACCACCATTAATAACCGCCTTTATTACGGTATCTGCCGCCTTTGTCCCTATTACGGAACTTCCAAGAGAAGAATTTTTACGTGAATCTCCGTCAAACCAAGTAAAATCATAGCCGGTACTCTGCTTCAAACTAGTTTCAACATCATTGTCACCGGCATCTCTGTCGGTGATCTGCACCCCGATGTCTTTGTATGTGTACGCTGAGGAAAGCAGTCCTTTAATGACTTCCCCCTCCATACCGGATTTCATAAATGAAACTCCGGTGATGAGCAATGCCACCGCGATAATAAGCGACGGAACTATTGCTATTGCCAGGATCTTGGTTTTAACGGAAAAATGCTTCATGTTCGTACGCCTCCTTACGCGTTGTACACCATTTTAATTTGTTGATTTTTCCATGTAGAACTATCTCTTTGGCTGACTTACGCCTATATCATAGCATACAAAAAGATTATAAATAATTATATTTCTATAAACTAAATAACGTTATATTGTTTGATAAAAATAACTTCACTCATCAAATACTTTTTCCTTCAGCTTTATTCCCGTAGGCGTTGTAGCAAGCCCGCCGCCGGCTGTTTCTTTCAGAGTTGAAGCCATAGCATCTCCCACTTCCTTCATGGCATCAATACATTCATCGCAGGGAATCTTCGCCTTGATTCCGGCAAGAGCCATATCTGCACAGGAAAAAGCGATGACAAGGCCCGATACATTTCTCTTTATGCAGGGAATTTCCACAAGGCCGGCTACCGGGTCGCAAACAAGCCCCATCTGATTGGACAGAGCCATGGCACAGGCATCGGCACAGGCTGACGGAGTTCCTCCCATAACCTCAACAAGAGCAGCTGCCGCCATTGCTGCGGCACTTCCGCACTCAGCCTGACATCCGCCCTCAGCTCCGGCTATACTTGCGCGGTTCGCGATTACCATACCTACGGCCCCTGCTGTAAACATGGACATTATCAGGGTCTTCTCATCAAAATTCCTGTCTTCATAAAGTGATACCAGGCAGCCCGGCAAAATTCCGCAGCTTCCCGCAGTCGGAGCAGCAACAATTCTTCCCATGGAGGCATTGCAGCCGGCAACGGCGAGAGCTTTGGCAATAGCCTTGGATAAAAAGTCACCGCAAAGGCCCCCGCCACTGTTTTGAGCATAGGAATTCATAAGATAGCCCTCTCCGCCTGTCAGTCCCGACATGGATTTTTGATCCTTCTTCATGCCTTCACTAACAGATTGTTTCATCACTTCAAAATTGACTTCCATTTTTTCATAGAGCTCCAATGGGGATATCTCCATACTTTCTGCCTGATCTTCAATGGCTAGCTCGCTTATTGTGATGCCTCTTTTCTCAGCCTCGATAGCAAGCTCATTTACAGAATTATATTTAAGCATTTTCTAAACTCTCCTGGAATTATTCATGACTTCCGCTTTTTCTGAATAAAACGGATTTCTAAACTCTTTTTATCAGAATCGCATTTTTCACGTGCTCGATTCCTCTTATCTCATCAACAATTGTCTCCGGGGGCAGACCGTCTATCTCAATAGTCATGATTGCTTCGCCGCCCTTTTCCTGCCTTGAGAGGTGAAAATTGGAGATGTTAAGATCCTCATACTCCCAGTGCATCATGTTGGTCACGCTGGCGATTACACCGGGCTTATCCTCGTGCATAACAAGGATTGTGGTATTCTCACCGTTGAAATCAACGTTCATTCCATTTATCCGCTGAACCAGGATATTGCCACCGCCGATACTGGCTCCCTGCATCATTCCATCTGTACCATCCTCAAGAAAATACTGAATCCTTGCTGTGTTAGGATGGGCTCCCTTAATATTTTCCTTTAAAAAGCTGTAGTCAATTCCTCGTTTTTTTGCAATCTCGTGGGCATCCCTGATCTCAGGGGAATAGCTCTTATACCCCATTATTCCCGCAAGCAAAGCTCTGTCAGTTCCATGCCCCTTATAGGTTTTTGCAAAAGAACCTGACAGAGTAATCTCTAACTTTTTTAGCGGTCTGTCATCTATAAGCTTATTAACGACTCTTCCAAGTCGCACCGCTCCTGCAGTATGTGAGCTTGAAGGTCCGATCATCACAGGACCGATAATGTCAAAAACATTCACGTTAACAGTCTCTCCTTTATTATTCAGAAACCTGATCTGACTTACGTTTTTACGTGTCATTTCTTCCATAATTATAAATCAAAAGCTTGTTAATTGGCATGTTTTTCACACCATTAAACCTATGAAAATATCCCCATTTTTAGAACAATATTTACCATATTTTTTAAAATACTAATAGGTTAAAATATTACTCGAATGAAAATAAACTTTCTTAAGAGAGGATCTTTAATATGTTTGAAGCCAGCTTTGAATCACTTAAAAAACACGAATGCCCTGACTGGTTCCGTGATGCGAAATTCGGCATCTGGAGTCACTGGGGTCCCCAGTCTGTTCCCATGTGTGGCGACTGGTATGCAAGAAATATGTATATTCAGGGAACTGAACAGTACGAGTATCATCTTCGTACCTACGGTCATCCCTCAAAATTCGGATATAAGGATATCTGCGCACTCTGGAAAGCAGAGAATTTCGATCCCGATGCACTTATGGAGAAATATTACAAAGCAGGCGCCAGATTTTTCGTGGCACAGGCCTCACACCATGATCATTTCTTCAACTATGCTTCTAAACTTAACCGCTTTAACAGCGTGGAGGTAGGTCCTCACAAAGACATCTGCGGTCTTTGGAAGGAAGCAGCAAAAAAATACAACTTACCCTTTGGCTTAACTGAGCACCTTGGTGCATCCTTTGCATGGTGGCGTTCCAATAAAGGTGCCGATTCCTACGGTCCTTACAAGGGAATTCCCTACGATGGAAATGACCCTGCATACCGCGATTTTTATCATGACAACTATGAACATGTGGCGAAGGACGGCGAAGAGGATAAGTGGGTATGGCTCACTCAGAACTCCGCTTTTCATGAGTACTGGCTGAAGGTTATGCACGAGATTATTGACCTTTATCAGCCCGATATGCTCTACTCCGACAGCTCTCTTCCCTTTGAAGACAACGATATTCCGGATGACAACAGCCTCTACCGCTACGGTCTTGACGCTGTTGCACATCTTTACAACACATCTGAGAAGCTCCATGGCAAAAACCAGGCAATCTACACTCAGAAAAACCGCAATGAGAACATCTATACCGTGGGAACCCTTGACATCGAGCGAAGCCAGCTTCCCGATATCTCACCTGTACCGTGGCAGTCTGAGACCTGTATCGGCGGTTGGTTCTACGACAAAAAGGCCATATACAAAAAGCCTCGTCACATCATTGATATTCTCATTGATTCCATCTCCAAAAACGGCACCATGCTGCTGAACATCCTGCAGCGCCCGGATGGAACCATCGATGAAGAGGCAGAATACATCCTTTCAGAGCTTACAGACTGGTTTGCAGTTAACGGCGAGGCTGTCTATGGCACCAGACCGTTCCGTGTATCAGGCGAAGGTCATGCCGGTGTAATAATCGATGGCTTCCGCGAGGATCAGGTTGACTGGCAGGACGACGATTTCCGCTTTGTACAAAAAGACGGTACTCTATATGCCTTTGTAATGAAAAATGAAGGCAGAAACACAGCGGTTATCACCTCATTAAAGCCTGAAGAAGAAGTTAAAAACGTAGAGTATCTTGGCTGCGGAAACGTAACCTTCTCCCAGCACTCAGGAGTTCTGGTAGTAGATCTTCCCGAAAGACGCGATACCCACATGCCAGGAGCACTTAAGATCAGCTTCTGATCTTTATAAACCGTCACTCCGGCTCTTAACCGGAAAGGTTTTTATTGCAAATTATTCATGATAAAAGCTGTAAAGTAAGGCAATCTCTCTTTATTTTTTAGGAGAGATTGCTTTTTTGTTAAAACTTATGTTTACAATTAGATTTTAGTATGGTAAAGTGTTACAAGACTAAATTTTTAGAGGAGGAATTGTATTATGAAAAAGAAGATACTCGCTATGGCAATGGCGGTTGTAATGGTAATGAGCATGACAGGATGCGGCAAAAGCGCATCATCTGCTGACAGTGACCTTAGCTACATCAAGAATAAGGGCTCACTTATCGTTGGAATCACAGATTTCGCACCCATGGATTACAAGGATGACAACGGTAACTGGATCGGATTTGACGCTGATATGGCTTCAAAGGTAGCTGAATCCCTTGGCGTAAAGGTTGAATTCGTAGAAATCGATTGGGACAACAAGATTCTTGAGCTTGAGAACAAGTCAATCGACGTTGTTTGGAACGGAATGACCCTCACAAGTGAGGTTACAAGTGCCATGGAGTGCACAAAGCCTTACCTCAACAATGCACAGGTAGTAGTTGTACCCGCTGCTGATGCAGCTTCTTACAGCGACAAGGATTCTGTATCAGGTCTCAGCTTCGCAGTTGAGTCAGGCTCAGCAGGTGAGCAGGCAGCTATCGATAACGGTTTTGAGTACACTTCTCTCACATCACAGGCTGATGCCGTTATGGAAGTAGACGCAGGCACATCAGGCGCATGCATCATCGATCTTCTTATGGCAGGCGCTATGGTAGGCGAGGGAACAAGCTACGCAGATCTTACACACACTGTAGAGCTTACAACCGAGGAATACGGTATCGGATGCCGCAAGGGTTCTGATCTTGCTTCTTACATCAACGATCAGCTTGCAGCATTTTATAAAGACGGATCAATGATTGATATCGCCAAGACTTATGGCGTTCAGGATGCACTGATCGCACAGTAATTCAGTAAATGATAGGAGTTATTTTTAGATGTTTTGGACTGTTACCTTATCCCTCTTGGAAGGGTTTCTGGGAACAATTAAGCTTTTTGCTTTGACACTGCTGTTTTCTCTGCCGCTGGGACTGCTTATCAGTTTCGGCTCCATGAGTAAAACAGCCGTGATCAAATATCCCATACGATTTATTATATGGATCATACGAGGAACACCGCTGATGCTTCAGCTCCTCATCATTTATTACGGCCCCGGTATTTTTCTGGGGCTAAATGTATGGGGTTCTGACACTTCAGGCAGATTTCTGGCAGCTTTGGTGGCTTTCGTAATAAATTACGCCTGCTATTTTTCAGAGATTTACAGAGGTGGAATCCAGTCAATACCTGTCGGTCAGTACGAAGCCGGACAGGTACTTGGTATGTCCAAGGGTCAGATTTTCCGCAAGATTATCCTGCTTCAGGTTATTAAAAGAATCGTTCCGCCCATCTCAAACGAGGTCATCACCCTTGTAAAAGATACGTCTCTTGCAAGAGTTATCGCCGTATACGAGATCATTTGGAACGGTCAGGCCTTCATTAAGAGCAGCGGAATCATTTGGCCTTTGTTCTACACAGGCGCATTCTACCTTATTTTCAGCGGACTTCTCACACTGCTGTTTGGTTACATAGAGAAGAAGCTGAGCTATTTCAGATAATATAAATTAGTTAGACTGGTGAAAAATATGCCGATTTTAGAAGTAAAAAACATTAAAAAAAGTTTCGATAATACAGAAATCCTGAAGGGAATAAGCTTTGACTTAGAGGAAGGACAGACCATATCCATCATTGGATCATCAGGAAGCGGAAAAACCACTCTTCTGCGCTGCCTTAACTTCCTTGAGACACCGGACGAGGGAACAATTACTGTCCGCGGCGAGAAGCTTTTTGACGCTTCAACACCTATAACAGATCCGGAGGCACTTAGGAAAAACAGGCTTCATTTTGGTCTTGTTTTCCAGCAGTTCAATCTGTTTCCGCAGTACACTGCCCTTGAGAACGTAACTCTTGCGCCTCTTATGACCGCGGATACGAAAAACAAGGAATGGATCATGGAAAACGGTCGATCACTCCTGAATCAGATGGGTCTTGCCGACAGAATGGATAACTATCCTCATCAGCTCTCAGGCGGTCAGCAGCAGCGTGTAGCTATTGCCCGCGCTCTTGCACTGAAGCCGGATATACTGTGCTTCGATGAGCCCACTTCCGCTCTTGATCCTGAGCTTACAGGTGAAGTTTTAAGAGTTATCAAGCGCCTTGCCGAGCGTCACACCACAATGATCATCGTTACCCACGAAATGACCTTCGCAAGAGACGTAGCTGACGAAGCTATTTTCATGGATGATGGAATAATCCTGGAAAAAGGCCCTGCAAAGGAACTTATCAATAATCCTAAGGAGGAGCGAACCAGGCAGTTCCTCTCAAGACTGAATTCGTAAATACTATCACTGTAACTAAAAACAGACAGATATTCGGTAAATTCGGATTTCTGTCTGTTTTTCTTATCACTGTTTTATTGCGGTTTTACGACCATATTAAGCTCACTCTCAGCTCGTCCTATACCCTCTGCATCTACAGTCAGGCTGCAGCTTCCTGCATCATATCCTGAGCGGATAATGGCCATAGCCCGTCCTCTGTAGGTTGCAGCCAGAGAATCCGTATAATCCTCCTCTGTGATGGGGTTGGCAGATCCAAATCCTGCAAGCGTGCCTTCTCCGCTGACCTGAGCCTTAAGAGGCACCTGCGCATCAGGAACAACACATCCATCCTTATCAACAATCTCTACTGCAACATAAATAAGGTCATGACCATCTGCAAGAGCTTCAGATTTTTCAGGAATAAGCCTTACTTCTGCAGGTTCTCCCGTGGTCTTAAGCATATCTCTGCTTATCTCTTTTCCATCACGGTAGCTTATGGCAACTACGCTTCCCGGTTGATAAACCGTCTCGAAGCGAACGCTGTTAGGCAAAGGTCTCTCTGTCAGAACCTTTTTCCTTCCGATACTTGTGCCATTTACCAGGATTTCTACTTCCTCAGCTCCTGAAAATACCACCAGTTCAACAGACTTTCCCTCATATCCATTGTAATTCCAGCATGAAATCACTCCTGGGAATCCCCACATACTTATAAGCTCTGTTTTATCGAAAGTATCCGGATGCATGGAATAGAGATGAGTCTTGTCGCTTCCCCATACTATGCTTCTGTATGCGCCTTGAGGCAGCATCGTTCCATTAATATCAAAATCCGCATCATTGGCTGTTCTCCAGGGATAAGGAGAAGTGCCCTGAGGCATTATATCCCATGGATGCTTTGGCGCATTTGGATCGTCCTTATCAAAATAAACAGCCTTTCCGATACCTGCTTCACCAAGATAATCCCATGCGGTCCATGTAAAATCACCAATTACGTAAGGGAGTTTTTCAACAAGAGGCCATCTAAAGCCAATTTCCTTAGGGAAATTCTCTGAGCCCAAAATAACTCTTTCAGGAAACATCTCATGATCCCGCTCGTAAAGGTCTTCCATATAGTTGTAGCCCACAACATCCATTCCGTTTGTAAAAGGCTCTGTGGCCTTTTCCCAAAGGTTCGTATTAAGGCCGTCGCTGGCATTCTGAGCCTGATTCTGTCCCTTTGCCAGCTCGTCATCAAGGCCGCTCCAAAATGAACAGATTCCGTTGCTTACAGGCCTTGTGCCATCGAGGTATCTTATGGTCTCAGCTAACCTTGTAGCCCTTGTATAGCCACCGCCAAGGCCTCCGCGTTCCGGAATCTCGTTACCGGTGGACCACATTATGACTGATGGATGAGTTCTGTCTCTTTTTACGAAAGCAGTGAGATCCCTTTCCCAGTCAGCATCGAAGAACTGGTTGTAGTCTCCACCTCTTTTTCCCATAGACCACGCATCAAAAGCCTCATCAAAGACATACATACCAATCCTGTCGCAGGCCTCAATAAGGGCTGCTGAAGGCGGATTATGAGAAGTACGGATCGCATTAAAGCCCAGTTCTTTAAGTTTCTTTATCTTTCTCTCCTCAATCTTAGGAAGTGTTACTGTGCCAAGTAATCCATTATCATGATGAAGGCAACCACCCTTAAGCTTTACACTCTTTCCATTGATACGAAGTCCCCGCACAGAATCCGCAGTAACTGTGCGTATTCCGAACAGTACTTCAGTCTCATCTGTGGTTCCATTCTCTTCTCCAACAAAATGCGTTCTGTAGGCACCAATATCCTTAACTGTAGCCTTAATACGATACAGATTTGGATGTTCTGTGTCCCAAAGCATGGGATTTTCTACATTAAGCGCCATTCTGGCAGTCTCAATTGCGCCGGAACATACCTGAATAACACGCTTTGTCTCCGTAACAGTCTCGCCTGTTGCGTCGCTAATAAGGTCCACGGTTATCTCCGCCATCCTGTTTCCAAGTCCGGCATTTTCTACCTCCACAAGGGCTTCCAGGAAAGCATAGCCGTCCGAAACTTCTTTTGTATAAGCATAAATTCCATCAGGAACGATGTGAACTCTTGGCCCATGGAGGAGCTTTACGCCTCTGTACAGACCTGATCCCGTATACCATCTGGAATTGGGCTGCATGCTTGTATTTACGTGTACTGTAATCCTATTTTCTTCGCCAAAGGTCACATAATCCGTCAGATCGCAGTAAAAAGGCGCATAGCCGTTATGCCAAAGGGCTGCTTTACTGCCGTTAATCTCAACGGTAGCGTTCATCATAGCCCCATCAAATAACAGACCTACGCACTCGCTCTCCCACTCCTTGGGAAAATAAACATATTTCGTGTAACACGAAACTCCGCCTGTAAAATAGCCCATGTCCACACCTGCAGGAGCATCAGCGGACACAGGAGTCCCGATCATTCCATCGTGAGGCAGATTAACAAGCGTTCCGGGTGTATTCTCAAGCATTGTAATGCTATCCAAATATCCTCTTCGAAACATCCATTCTTTATCCAACTCTAGTTTTTGCATACAATATTTCCTCCTGCCATTGCTCAAAAAATCAATATTTTGCTCTGTAATATGCAAACATATATTGCTGATAAATGCCGTTATAGGGAGCGTATTTCTCCTTAGGATAGCCATTTGGATATTCGTTGGCAAGGACCTTTTTTATCCAAACATCAACGGGAAAAGCATCAAGCTGATGAAGTCCAAAAAGTGCCACGCAGGATGCAACCTTAAGTCCTATACCCTTCTGAGCCATAAGTCCTTCTATGGCGTCATCTGCATTCATGGCGGATAATTCCTCAAGGTTAAGGACTCCGCTCTTTATATTCTCAGCGGCAAGTCTCACGTACTCATCTCTGTAGCCAAGCTTACATTCTGAAAGCTCCTCACTGCTCATGGCCATTATCGCTTCAGCCCTGGGAAAAGCGTAGTACTCTCGTCCTTCAGAATCCTTTTTCGTATCACCCGTTATGCTGCAAAGTATCTCTATTGAGCGCTTTATAGCCGGTATATTTCTGTTCTGGGAAATAATAAAACTGATAAGTGTCTCCCAGGGATCCTGCTTCAAAATTCTGATACCCATACAGCTCTTAGCCGCTTCGTAGAGGAATGGATCGTCCTTTTTGCGGATTCTCTTTCTGACCTTCTCATAGTTCGTCCCAAGATCAAAATAATCCCACCATATTTCTCTGAATTCTTCCTCGCTGCAGTCAATCTCGTAGTTTTTATCCCCGGCTTCGCTGATGATAAGGCAGCTGTCGCGATAGGGGATGCGGTACTTTTTCCTCTCCGGTGTCCCCGTAGCCTGCTTTTCATCGCCATCTTCATCCAGCCTTTGCCATCTGAAGCACTGGCCACTTTCAGCTATTTTTTCAAGATCAAAATCATCTTCTATCTGAATGATATTTTTCATTATTATATCTTCCTTAATACTGATAATAAATAATTCTACCAATTATTAAAAAAGGCTTCCATAGAAAAATTCTTAGGGGTAAAATAATGGTGAAGCGTATATTTTTCATCGCTATTTGGGGATGCGATGATTTATTTTAAGGAGGTTGTGGTATGAAGAAGTATATCGCAGAATGTATTGGAACTTGTGTACTTGTTGTCCTGGGTTGTGGTACAGCTATGCTTGTGGGCTGTGATGCAGCAAACGGCAGTGGTTACCTTCTGACTGCCCTTGCATTTGGTCTTACCATTGTTGGTATGGCATATTGTGTAGGAAATATCTCAGGTTGTCACATCAATCCCGCTGTATCTCTTGGCGTTCTGTTAAGCGGCGGAATGGAAAAAAGTGACTTCATCGGATACGTTGTTTCTCAGTGCCTGGGCGCTCTTATCGGATCAGGTCTTCTTGCTGTTATCTTTGGAACCGGCGGAGTTGTAGATAAAACCGGCGGATTTGGCTCAAACGGTCTTTCAGGCGTTGGCGGTAATGCTGTAGCTGGTCTTCTTGTTGAGATCATTCTCACATTCATCTTTGTCCTTACGATCCTTGGTGTTACATCCAAAAAAGCAAATCATGGTTCATTTGGCGGCCTTGTAATCGGTTTAACCCTTACTCTCGTACATATCCTCGGCATCGGCCTGACAGGTACATCCGTTAACCCTGCAAGAAGCTTTGGTCCCGCTATATTTGCTGCTATTTCAGGTAACACAGCTCCCCTTGCTGCTCTTTGGGTATTCATCGTAGGTCCTCTTGTAGGTGCTGCTCTCGCAGCCATCGTTTACAAATATCTTGAGGATTGATGCAGGGTAAGTTTTGACGGACTTTAAAGTCCAATGCTAATTACTATAAAATAAATCAGGCTGTCTACTGTTTTTATGAACAGTAGACAGCCTTTTCATTATCCTGAATATCTTATTAACTTCCTGTTGATCTGTAATGTCTAAGAGCAAGGTGAAACATCACTGTCATAAATATAAAAACCACAGCACCTGAAAGCGGTGTTACAAACGCTGTCCATGTGGGCCATCCGTAAAGGGGCTTATCCATAATCCAGGATGCCGGCACATGAAGTGTAAGCGCAAATGGTGCTATTACTGTAAAAAGAGCCCTGAGCGGAGTCGGGTAAATATCTATCGGATACTGACATGCGCTTCGTCCACCGTATGTGATAGCATTTACAAGCTCCACGGATTTTACACTGAAAATACTGAAAATCGCCTCTATCATGAATAATCCCAATATCAGAAGCATACTCATGGCAATAGATTCCACAAGCACAAATACCTTAAGCAGATTCCAGGATATCCCAGATAGACGGCTTCCCATGATAAGCGCTGCCACTCCAACAGCAATACATGTTATTCGCCTGGGATCTGTTCCTCCGCACAGGACCTGCGTGAGCACGCCTCTGGGTCTTACAAGAAAGGTATCAAGCCGTCCCGTCCTTACCATCATGGGGAAATCCCCGGTAATTCCTCGTCCGAACAGCTCGGTGAGATAAAATGATACCGACATCATTCCAAAAAAGAAATACAGATTGCCGCCGGTCCATCCCTTAAGGCTCTCAAACCTGTCCACGATCAGGATAACCACCATCATCTCTCCGCCTTCCATCACAAGCTGAGCAAGAGTCTGCATGATAAATGAGCTTGTATATTGGAGATGGCTTTTTAGAAGCATTCCTATTGATTTTGTATATAGTCTGAATATGTCCATAATGATTCCCTTTATCCACCCTGTACGATCATTCGTTTTCTGTTTGCATTCCACATAGCTGCACCAAGGGATATGAGAACAACTACCCAAAATGCCTGAAGTACATAAACCCTGAACGCATCAGCAGGAATATATTCCCCTGTATATAATCTGATTGGCGCATCAAGAAGCTGCGCATAAGGGAAAAATGTTATGACCTTTTGCCAGCTGGCAGGAAAGAGATTAAGAGGCAAAAGATTTCCGGATAACGTCATCATCAAAAGATTGAGAAGCCCCTGCATTCCCCTTGGATCAAGGGTCCTCATGGTAAATGCCACTGTTATGTTTTCAAGGGCACACATGCAAAAAAGTCCAAGAGCAAGAGCAGGAATACATGCCAAAAATCCTGAAAAAGAAGAAGGCAAAGTAATTCCCCATCCCTTTGGCAAAAGAAATGCCATTATCAGCATCGGAACTGCGCGCATCACACTGCCCATGAGCTTCTGAGCCATAACTCTTGCATAGTAAAAACCATACATATTTACGGGGCGGCAAAGATCATAGGATATATCGCCTGATCTGATCTTATCGAGCAGCTCTGAATCTGACGCCACCATCATTCGGAAAAATGCCTGCTGAAGCCAGACATAGGTGGCAACACTTTCAATAGGAACTGACTGGGGCTTACCTGCATAAAGTGCCCTGTACAGAGCCACAAGAATAAGCCCGAAAAACATCTGGCAAAGGATTCCTCCTATCATTGCGCCTCTATATTGCAATTCCATACGAAGACGCATTTTAAAGACAGATAAATAGGCTCTCATAGGTCAAGCTCCTTGTACATTGCAGCAATCAGGTGATCGGTGTTTTCAGGCTGTAATGTAAGCTCGCTGATGTTTCCTGCATCCTGCAAAATCGAGAGAAGCTTCGCAGTAGGAAGCTTTGAAGGCTTATAGCTAAGCTTTATTCCATCCTCTGTTTTACTGCATTCTACCCCTTCTGGAAGCACTAGCTCCGGAAGAGCCGCATCGTATTTTACACTTACATTACGCACGGTATCGAAACGTTCAAGAAGATCGTTTAATTTTCCATCAAAAAGCTTCTGTCCGTGACCGATTACCATTACTCTGGAACAAAGTGCCGCAATATCTTCCATATCGTGGGTTGTAAGCATGATAGTCGTGCCATGCTCTTTATTTTCCCACTTTAAAAATTCCCTGAGCGAAAGCTTACTTACTGCGTCCAGACCAATTGTAGGCTCATCAAGAAAAAGAAGCTCAGGTCTATGCAGAAGGGATCCGCACAGCTCAGCTCTCATTCTCTGTCCAAGACTGAGAAGTCTTAATGGTGTTTTCATGAGTTCATCAAGCTGTAGAGCCTCAGAAAGCTCCTTTAATCTGGCTTCATAGTCTCTTTGCGGAATCCTGTAAATATCTTTAAGAAGCGAATAACTGTCTATAATGGGAACATCCCACCACAACTGACTTCGCTGCCCAAACACTACTCCGATATTTTTTACATGCGCTTTGCGCTCATGCCATGGAACAAGACCGCCCACCGTAGCACTTCCTCCATCCGGTGTAAGAATTCCAGAGAGAATCTTTACTGTAGTTGATTTTCCTGCCCCGTTGGGACCTATGTATCCTACAAGTTCTCCTTTATCAACAGAAAAAGAAATGCCTTTAAGGGCGTTAACTGTATCCTTTTCCCTTAAAAGCCTTCCTTTTTCTCGCTTTTTCTTAACAACAAAGTCCTTCTTTAAGTTGTTAACTTCTATATAACTCATTATGCTTCCCCTTAATCCAACAAAAACTCTCTGATTGCCTCAGAATATTCTACCAAATTCTTGCACTGATTGTTTAAAGAATTAAAGAAGGATGCAAAATATGAGTGAATAAATGCATTAGTTATAAGATTTTTGTGCAAGTGACTCGCCTCTATAAATTGTAAGCAGCACAAAGAAAATAGCCACCATGAGTGGATGAGGTCCATTGATTATGGACTGCGCTATATATCCGACAAGGCCAATGAATGCATACAGCTTATTAGGACTTATGTCGTTTTTAGATAGCACACCTCTTAAATAGTCATAAATGACATAAATATAAATTCCAAGATAAGAAGCAGCACCTACTATACCTGTAGTCACCAGGTACTCAAGCACATCGTTATGAATGTTATCAAGGAAATAAAAATCTCCGTATGCCTCCTGTATCTCAAAGTAATAATTCTGCGCTATTGTATCAACACATCCTGGACCAATTCCAAATATCTGATTGGGTGTATCAGCGTCCAGGAAGGCATTTATAGCAATAGACCATAGGAGCCCTCTCCTGTTTAAGAAGTAAATATCAAAATGCATGGCGGATACAACAATAATTGCTACAAATGCAATCAGAACTGCTGCAACATAAATTCTGAAAAGCACCTTTAGTATTTTGTCTTCCTGCTCTTTACTAATTCTCAACTCCAGGAACATCTGCAAAAGAAGTACAGCAAAGCAAATACCACCTATAATCAGATCCACATTATGCTTAATAAGAATTGGTGAAATATCATCTAACCTAATTTCCGGTCTATATAAAATAATAACTTTTGCAGCAAAACCAGCCAGTCCAAAAATGATACCATTTATTAACAAGCCCAAAAATCTTTTGGAATTCCTAAGACAAAAACCGATTATGAAAACGTATCCGATTCCCACTCCAATATATATGCTATCAGCATGTGTAAGGAACATATTAAGATATGCGAAAAAAAGTACTATCGCAGCAAGAGTACGTTTGAAGCCATTCTGCGATATAACAAACATAATTACCATCATCGGGATGATAACAGACAGATATCCGCTGAATTGATCTATATTACCTATAGTAGATGTGAAATGATCCTTCCAGTTCACATCAATATCCTCCAAAGTATGGAGGGGATCTATCCAAAGATCATTAAGGATAGCAATAATCATTGCAAACGCACCGCCGAACATCATTCCCAGAAAATAGCTGAACTCACTTTTCATAAATCTGGAATAGATAAGATACAATACGCACAATGAAAAAAGCATAGCGCCACCCACTCCCCAGGCCATAGAGCCTGAAAAAGCCTCTTTTCTGTACTCCGAAATAAGACATGATAATATGCACGCTATCCCAAAACACATGACAAATATATCCAGACCTGACACAGAACCTATAAGTTCGGAAACAATTCTCTTAAAATCGCTAACGAGAGTTTTGTTTTTTGCCCCTGCAATTATCCACTTAACCAGCAGCATCAATGCCAGACCTGCCGCTACGACTATACTCAGCCACGTAAAATAGGTTTTATCCCTTAAAATGTTGTTAAACCCATTTGTAAAATAGAGCGGTGCCCCCATCAGAACCATAAAGAAGTATATTCTAGCTGCATTCTGTTTATTAATAGTTATATTCAAATCATTCCTCCTCCATAATGTTAAGTTCTATCCGGATTTCCAGTACAAATACGTTCACCTTTTGCTGCAGATATACATAGAATAAGGCTGTCGCGCCATATAAATAGCACTACAGCCTTATTGTTACCATGAGGAAACTCTTCATTTATTTTGCTTTTTTAAACGAGAATTTTGTTCCCTTAGGAGCTGACTTCTTCAACTGCTTAACAAGCTTGTTGTAAGCTGACTTAGACTTGCAGGTAAGTACGATCTTCTTAGCCTTGCAACCCTTAAGGGCCTTAGCATTGATCTTCTTAGCTGTAAGATTCTTAGCGTTGATCTTGATTGTCTTAGCCTTAGAAGCACCCTTGAACTGATTCTTCTTAAGAGTTGTAAGCTCTACATCCGTAAGATCGATTGTCTCAGCCTTTTTGCAGTTCTTGAAAGCAGAAGAGCTAATCTCAGTAATCTTCTTGTTATTAACTGTTCCACTGAGCTTAACTTTCTTATTGCTACTCTTTACAGCTGTAACAACGACACCGTTCTCAGTATCCTTAACACTCTCAGTAACGCTGGAATCAGTAATCTCGATTACCTTACCATTCTCAAAATCCTGCTGTGTTGATGGATCCTGAACTGAAATGTTAGATGCAATCACTTCTTTAACAACTACACCCTGAGCATTGCTTACTGCTGGAGCAGAAGTAGCTACCAGCACTGCCGCAAGAGCGGCTGCTATCATTCTCTTCATAATTTTTTCCCTCGCTATGTTTAGTATTGTTTATATTTTAAAACATGACTATAGTATAGTTTTATTAATAATTAATGTCAATAGTGTCATATAACATTAATCTCCAGTTCGAATTTTTTTTCTATCTCATGAAGGTACTTTTCATTATTGCCTGCTACTGCAAGAAGAGGTGCATAGGCGTCTCTGCCGCCTATTTCCAGCATATATGGATATTCACTGAAATGCTCACTGTAACTGCTTATAAAGTCAAGTATTCCTCTCTGAATCTCAGCTGCACCATAAGGAGAAACATCTCTCTTACCAAATCTCAATGTCACATCAAGTGCACCATAGTATATATCATCTGTTCCCACTCTCACATCACCTTCATAGAATCCTGTAAACTGTGGTGTATCCGATGATAACAGCAACTCCCAGAACACGTTATAGCCCTTATCGGGATCATGCTTTTTCAAAATATCGCGATTATGCGACTGGGAGAACATGTATGACACCATTCTCCCTGACTGCAGAAATTGCTCTGCTGCATCGGGCTCTGCATTATGAACAGTATTAGTCCCGGCAACAATCCCTCTGATATCGCAGTCAATATTCCAAACTTCACATGCCAGACGATTTAAAGCCATAGCTCCGCTACCCGCCCAGCCGATATCAACAACCGCAGCTTTTGTACAGCCTTGCAGAATATCACTATAGTATCGACCTGCTGCACTAATCTGACCTTTATACTCTTTAGTTATTTCATCCCATTTTGCCTCTATAAATCGTCGTAAGAGATCTGCGTTTTTATCCGTTAGTTTGTCGTCTGCTTTCAGCTGTTTTAGAGCTGACGACTTTAAAACACCTACCTCTTTTAACCTTCCGTTAAGAGAGCAGTTCTGCCAATCTTCAAGTTTCAGTGCAAGCTCATCAAGCTCCATAGAATGCAATATTTCCTCAATGGTAAAATCCTGATTGATTTTATGATAGATAAACCTGCGGAAATAATCATGCTTATCAATTCCTGATGCCAGCTTAGTCACAGCTTTTCGTGACAGGTATGCATACTCAGCATTGTCATCAGGGTAAAGACGTTTATAGGCTTTTAACAGAACATCTCCATCTCTGGACAGAAACAGAAGCTTATCTAAATTTTCTTTTTTGTAATAGTTATGAATGAAATTACAATAACCAATGGCGAACAATCCTCCATATATATATCCATATTCATACTCCATGGAGTATGACCTTAGCCCATTATAGATATGAGCATTTACCAGACCTCTATAGGCAGATCCAACAATATATGACATATCTTGCGCCCTATACAAGAGTTCATTCCTGTTTATGTTTGGATAGTGCAATGTATCAAAGCCTGCTCTCTTCGCATTCTTGACATCACTTACCGGATTATCGCCCACATGAATAATTAACTTCATTGGAGACAATTCTCTTTTCACTTTGTCAAATAATTTTCCATCCGACTTGCTGATCCCATACT
Source organism: Butyrivibrio sp. MB2005 (assembly GCF_000424285.1). GTDB lineage: Bacteria > Bacillota > Clostridia > Lachnospirales > Lachnospiraceae > Butyrivibrio. The sequence continues at coordinate 52,419 of NZ_AUJP01000009.1, forward strand.
CACAAGAAACATATATCTTTGAAGCACCTTCAAATCCGTTCTTAGTCAAAAGAATTTCGATCTGATCACGTGACAGATACATATCCGACACTATAATCATTTCTTTTCCAAGGGAGCGTAATTTATTCCAAACTTCAAGCATGAATGGATTGGCATAACACATCGTCCGTTCTACGTTCCACTCAATCTGCATTCCACGCTTAGCGTCCAATCCTGTATCTGCAGCTAGATTATTCCAGATATCAGAGAAAGTGACCTCCATATGCCCATTCCTTCGCTTGCACTTAACACGAGCATCCCATTCAGCCAAAACGCGGATATTCTTAAAGTCAAGCATCCCTAACTGCTCACCAACAAAATAAAACACATCTGTAGGCTGAGACAGCGGCCTGAAAATAAGCGTGTCAAATACATCAAAGGATATAACATCATAATCCTTTAATGTATCCACAAATGTGTCTACGGATAAATCCTTATTTGTCCTAATGTTCTGTTCCGATTCACTGATTTTCACAGGTACAGTTCTTTTTTCATATATTTGCATTTTAGGAGTTTTTCCAAGAAATCTTAGGAAAAGAATATGGTACCCAATATTGAGTACCAATAAATACCCCCATGATAAAACCTTCATAGCTCCTGTTGTTCCATCATGAAAGCGATGATAACGATGCTTTATTCCCGGCACCTTGTTAACAAGTAAATTGTAGAGTTCTCTTCTCATAATTGATTAAATCCCAAATCAAAACTTATAGTATGCATATATGCATCAATATGTACTATAGTATTGTATCAGATTTATCTATACAATGGATTAAAGATTATTATAATTCGTCACCAGGGTATGAAATAAGTGAAATTCACCGAAATTATCAGATAATGTTTGAGTTTAAGCATGTTATAATGGTGATGACAAAAACATTTTTGCTGAGAACAGAGGATATTTACATGAACAGGAAACTGCCTATCGGAATACAAGGATTTGAAAAACTTATATCGGATAATTTCTTGTATGTAGATAAAACAAAATATATTTATGAGCTTGTCCATAACAATGTCCCATATTTTTTATGCAGACCAAGAAGATTTGGGAAAAGTCTATTATTATCAGCCATGAAAGCATACTGGATGGGTAAAAAGGAGCTTTTTGAGGGTCTTGCCATAGAGAGGCTTGAGAAAGATAATCCCGATGCATGGAAAAGCTATCCTGTTTTCTATTTTGATTTTAATGGAGCTGATTACCAGCAAGAAGGTGCTCTTGAAGAAGCCTTGAATATCCAGCTTAATAGGTGGGAGGCGGATTATAATTGCAAGCAGACTTCCTCCACGCTCAGCGGAAGATTTCAAAATCTGCTGATTTCTGCCAAAAGAGAAACAGGTCTTAATAGCGTAATTCTTGTTGATGAATACGATAAACCTCTTTTAGATGTAATTGATAATGAAAATTTGCACGATCACAATAAGAGTGTATTTAAAGGCTTCTTCAGCACTTTAAAGAGTTTTGACGAATATATTCAATTTACTTTTATAACAGGGGTATCAAAATTTCATAAAGTAAGTATTTTTAGCGATCTTAACCACCTAAATGATATTTCACTTAATGAGACTTTTGCCGGTCTTTGCGGAATCACAGACAAAGAATTAAACGAATATTTTCCAGCTGAAATAGAAGCACTCGCCACGCATCATCAAATATCTGTTGAAGAATGTTTACATACATTAAAAAAGCAATATGATGGATATCATTTTTATCCAAATTCTGAAGGAGTATATAATCCCTATAGTCTTCTAAACGCATTCTATACTAAGGATTTTGGCACTTATTGGTTTGAGACCGGAACTCCTACTTTTTTAATAAAGAAGCTGCGAAACAGTCAATTTGATGTGCGTAAATTTTCTAATAAAACCATTTACGCCAGTGAATCAACATTAAAGGACTACACCGGAGATATGACGGATCCGATTCCGCTTTTATACCAGACAGGTTACCTTACAATTTCCGAGTTTGACAGTAAGCGAAGAAGATATACCCTCTGTTTTCCAAACGAAGAGGTAAAATACGGTTTCCTGGAAAGTCTTATACCATCCTACGTCCCTAAGGCAACTGCAGGGAATGGGCTTGATATCTTCACCCTTGATGATTACATCGAAAATGGAGAAACGGACAATATTCGTGATGTATTTACCGCTCTGTTTGCAGGCATTACATATACCACGGAAAATGACCCATTTGAGCATTATTTTCAGGCTGTTATCTACCTTGTATTTACTCTGCTTGGCAAGCTTGTTCAGTGCGAGATGCACACATATACCGGCAGGATTGATTGCAGAGTCCAAACCTCTGACTACATTTATCTGTTCGAATTCAAGAGGGATGAATCTGCCAAGGCTGCATTAGATCAGATCAATTCAAAAGAATATGCACTTCCATTTACGGCAGACAACAGAACTCTTTTTAAAATAGGTGTGTCATTTGACTCGGAGAGAAGGAAGCTTTCCGGGTGGGAAGTGGAAAAATAGAAAATGTACCATATGACTTAAGGGGGCTGTGGAGAAAATGAGTTAAATCGTTTCCACATCCCCTCCAAATTACATCTTCACCTCAAATAATCCTTCCATCGAAATCTCAGTCTTACATTTTATTGCTTAGTGTCATTCCTGCCATTCACAGTATTTCTTTTGGATAATGTATTAAGATATCCCGCCGTCACAATACCTGAGGGCAAGGCCACAATCGCAATGCCAAATACAGATGAAATCATAGCCACTGTCCTACCAACAGTCGTGACAGGATATAAATCTCCATATCCCACAGTAGTCAATGACACCGTCGCCCAATAAATTGCATCAAAGAAGGAATTAAAAGTATCTGGCTCTACACTAAAAACCACTAGTGCTGATACAAATACATACCCCATTGCAAGAGAGGCAACTTCAAGAAGTGCCTTCTTTGAATTCTTCATTACAGTCACAAGAATCTCCATGCTTCCGGAATATCTAACAACACGAAAAACTCTGAAAATTCTCAGTGGTTTAATTATTCTGAACATTCGCAGAACACGAAAGCTCCTATCAACATAGGTTATAAATGGAAGAATAGATAACAAATCAATAACCGCCATTGGCGTGAATGGATACTTAACAAAAGAAGTTATACTCTTTTTACCCAGCTTATAATCAGCTGTCATCCAACGCAGAGCATAATCAACAATGAAAACAATTGCTGCTATGCGATCTGTAATTTCAAATAATGGTCTGCTTTCCTTAAATAACATAGGAGCGATACTCATTATGATAAAAAAAAGCATGAATGCATCATACCAATCGCTGAGTTGATCACCTTCATTCGCTACTTCTACTATTTCATAGATTCGTTTACGAATTTTATCCAAGTAAATTATCTCCTCTATTCCTGCCCTACACTTCTGATATACTTAGCGTTTTACCACAAACCTAGTTCATCTCCATAAGTTTCTCATAAATCACATCAGTAGCTGATTTATCTCCATTACTCCAAAACTTGACGCTATAATCCATGCCTTTTCCTGTTTTAAAAAATATTTCGATTGCATCGACTATTGCATCAGAATCCTTACATACTTCATCTATTGGTACCTTATCCATAAAATCGACATTTCGATATCCATTCATACCGCATCGAAACTCATCAAAATCAGGAATATAAGAAAGTATATTCAGGTAAAAAAATCTAACATCCATTAAGAAAATCTGTCACCAAAAGATCATAGTCACAAGGTTCAGCTTTGGACACCAATTTGACCGTCTTGCCATTATAAATGTAATTATGTTAATTCGGATTAGTGTTTATATTGTCATGGGTCAACTCAGTACCTGTGTTAGAGAAATTAGCATCATAAATATCTGTTTTTATTTTTGATGAAGATATTTCTGGGGTCCTTTCTAAATAAACCACTTCTACACCTTCATCTTTTAAGAAATCAAACTTACCTTCCCAATCATTTCCCATAACAAATGTATCTATATGATACTCATGCATATCTGATTTTTTCTGTTGCCAATTAGTCTCAGGTATTACTAAATCCACGTAACGAATTGATTCTAATAAAACTTTCCTCTGTTCATAGGAAAAATATGTTTTTTTGTGTTTTTCATTCCAATTAAACTCATCTGATGAGAGAACAACAATAAGATAATCTCCCAATGCTTTTGCTCTTCTTAGTAAATTAATATGACCATAATGTAATAAGTCAAAAGTTCCATATGTGATTACTCGCTTCATTTTTCCCCCAGAAATATTAGTATATATTATTTTATGAATATTTCACTGAATTAATATCATTTACAACTGATGCTTTGCATTCATATGCCAAAGATTTAATTTTTTGTATTTCTTCATGCTCCATATTCCTTTCATCAATTACAAATGTAACATCGTTATTTGAAGCAGTAAAAATCCTAAGCATCTCATCATATCGATTTATATAACATATTACTTTCTCAAATCTAATTCCGTGAAATTGTGTTTGATACGCAATTGGCCACATTTTTGTATCTTCACAGTTATTGCTATCAAATAAAATATCATTGCAATAATAATCAAGTGAGATTAAATCAACCTTTTTATCAAGAGCCTGAATCCTTAATGGTTCTTTTATAAAATCTATGTTTTTATATGCTACAGATATAATCTTAGACTTATCTTCAAGCATGGCATCTATCCAATCTATAAAATCTGTAGTATGATCACTCGGACTTAAGTCACCCCCATAGAACAAATACCTTTTTTTATCATTTTCAATTGATAAATGATTTCCTTTTTTATTTGAATGCAAATCAATTATCATTTGATAAAGTTTTCTTGGTGTGTCAAACTCGTCTTCGCTGCAAAATTGTTTATACACTTTCGCATCATCATATTCTTTTTTTGTCCCCATCTCATATAATAATTCTTCAATTGTCTTCACTTTTGCAAATGGTAAGGATTCTATGTCCAAATACATCCCCTGTCTTTTCAAATACTCATCCTTATCATACATCCATAAAATTATCTTTTTTCTCGTACATAGAAAATCTATCATCACACTAGAATAATCAGTAATTAAACAGTCTACACAATTCAAAAACTCATATGTTTCATAATCGTCTGGAAATGGTTTGACCCTATAATAACGCGTAAAATCAAGTTTTTCCCTCATCAATCTATGTAAATTAACATACATAACTGAACCATCATCTAAGGCATTATCTATTGTATCCAACATCTTCTTAATTATTTCATAACTATCTACAATATTGCCTAAATTGCCTCTCCATGTGGGCATATATGCAAATACTTTCTTGTTTATTAACCGTTCTTTTAGCCTAACATCATGTTCACTTTTGCTATCAAAAAAAATAGAATTACGAGGATAACCCAAAATAATATCCCTACCAGCATAACTCTCCAACCTATATGATTTATTCATATTATTCTGAGTGTATTTATTGGGATATAGCACAATATCACTATCTATAAATGATTTTTTCTGAGCTCCAGTCCATGCTACATCATCAAAAAAATCATATCCAAGTTTCTTTAATGGAGTACCATGCCAAGTTTGAACACATACTTGACCATGTCGCTTTCGATAAATAGAATTAAACTGAACATCTGTAAATAAATATCTTGCTATAGCCAAATATGTCACTTGATTGACTGAATTTACCTCTAAAAGTTTTATTCGGCTATCGCCAAACTTATCTATTAGTAATCTAACATTCTTAGGTACGTTCCCACCTTTTGATGCTATACCAATAATATATTGCTTATCCTGGAGCAAAAACTCTCTGGCTAAATAATACATATTACCTGCCAAATCGTTCCCTACATGCGACTCTATGTAAACTATATTATCCTGAATATTATCTTCAGATAATAATTCATTATAATAGTCTATTAACCTATTACCCATTTCATTATTACCTCACTATTTTTCTGATATTTGATGCTGCTTCTGCTTTTGTTTCCCCAATCCATGGATTAATTTCATTTCCTTCCATTATTTCATAGCAAATATCACTGTATGATAATTTATTCAATGGCAGAATTGCATCAAACCCCTCTATTTTGTTCATATAAACTTTAGATTGCACCCAGATTTCAACAAAATCTCTTGCCCCCCTATATATATCTTCAATTTCTTTCTCATTTCTCTTTTCATTTTCAATATAGGAAAAAACAAAATCTCCTTCTTTATTCTTGCTAATCATTTTTAGAGATTTCTCATTAGATGAGAATATCAATTCACATATAAACCTTCCCATCTTAGTTGGCGAAAATTGAGCAAGAAGTTGCTCGTTCTTTCTCGGACTAAAGCAGTATGCATCTACCATTTCATCAGTAAAAGCATTTGATACAAAATCTCTTGTCCCATACGAAACCATAAGAAGTGATTTTACCGTTAAATCCATATTCATCTCTTCTAGTAAATATTTAAGGCATTGGGCATTAGTCCCTTGCCATCCCAAATCAACTATACCTACTCTGTCCCCCTTTTTTACAAATTGCTTATAGTATTCCGTACTAGCTATCCTTTCTGCTTCAAAATTATTTAGCATTATCTGTTTATTATCATTTAGACATTCTTTTAACGAATCAAAGTTCTTCATCGAGAAAATTTCATCTACGCATAACTTATAGTCTGGTAAATAATCAGCCATAAACTCGATATTTAGTTCTTTTAGAACTTCTCCTATTGTAATTTTAGCTATGAGTGCTCTTGCTTTAATATGCGAATCAATAAAATAGCCTGAAAACCTTTTATATGAGAATCGAATAGAAGCAAATCGTGAGATTTTAATATAGTCACAATCGACCTCTTGAAAATATTTCTTATACATTTCATACACTAAACACATATCTCGGCTAGAAAATAATAGTTTAGTCAATTTATTTTTTTTGGCAAATTCATTTATCCATTTACAATAGCCGACTACTAATAACCCTAAATAACCAAATCCCAATTCATAATACATATTTTCTTCATTATTTATTCCGTTATGGAAATGTGAATTGACTATTCCACTGTATACAGAAAAAAGCAAGGAGGACATTTTTGCTGGTCTATAATTCCTACCAATCTCATTTACATTTTCGTAATAAAAAGCCTTCCAACCTATAATTCGCGATCCTATATAATCGGCTAAATAATTATCACCAACATGAATAACACTATAACTTCTACCAACAACACTCCAAACTTCATTTTGCAATAATCCTTTATTTTTACTCACTCCAAACTCGCAAGACGAAAACACTTCTTTAATATCCTTATAGCCACATATATCCAGTAAATGTTTTATTTGAATGGAATCCATATACATATTAGACGTTGCTATCAATCGTTTCCCTTTTCTGACTAGTTCCTTGACTACTTCTAACATATATGGATTTGCAAAACAGACTTTTTCTTCGACACTTAACTCTAGTTCCATAGCTTTTGTCTTGTCTATGCCAATATTGTTTTCAAGAATATCGTATATTTCTGAAAGAGTAATTTCGCCATATACATTGTCTGTTTTCTGTCTAGCACATTTCTCAGCTTCAACTCTACTATTTTTATAATCATATATACCGAGTTGATTACCGACTATTGAAAAAACATCAGTTGGATTTGATACATATCGAAATATCAATGTGTCAAATACATCAAAAGAAATAATATCGTATCTTTCTAGTCTCTGTACGAACTCCTCAACTGAAGGACGTCTCTTTATTGCTATCTCTGGGTATTTCCATGGATTTCCTATATTCTTCTTTTTTTCAGTGGTTTTTTCCTCATTTATGTCATTTTTTAATTCTCTATTTAAATACAGATCAGGATTTAACTGAGGATCAATCGGAACATCCCAGTACAAAAAGGGTATCTGTTTTTTTCTAACTCGATAAAACCAATTTAACCTCAACAAAACCCAATACCCCTTTAAGCGATTTCTTTTCCCATTTTTAGTGTTTTCTCTAACATATCGTTCGTATTCATACCATACTCTTCCATTTTTTCTTACTAAAAATCCATATATTTTTTCTTTCATAAATATCTCCTGCCCTAGTATATTTAATGAGCAACACTCCTACCTAATTACCCAAAGGATTAGGATAATCATTAAGGAAGCCTTCTATTGAATAGAATACTGAAATGTTTGCATGATATATCTCAGATAGCGTAATAATGCTCACAGATATTCTCTGCTGTTACAACATTTTGAGTCTCTAACTGATTAAAATCGGCGTAATACAACACGAGTTCTAACGTTGTATTAGTCAAAAAGATACTTATCGAAATATGTGAGTCCTGTGATAGCTGCAATCACTTTGGATAATTTATCACCGACCCATTTTCGCACTAGCACCTTTTCAATTATTTCTGGTTTATCCCAAAATTGTAAAAGCTAATCAGTATAGCTATTAACATAAGCGCTCCTAAATTCAATATCGCAATATTCTTTTTGCACAATTATCAAAAAACTCCCGACATAAAGCATTTTCATACCTTACATCAGGAGTTATTATTTCAATTATTCACTTTTTATTTATGACTATTTCTTTTCTGTCAGGAATTCATCAAATAGCTTCTGCTGGAACTCAGAATCTCCGGCTGCTTTCTTAAGGTCATCCATTCGATTAGCAGTTATTAGCCACATATTTAAAGCATTAACGTCTGCTTTTCCTTCATCATAAGAGATATTCTTCTCATTTTGTATATGAAGTGCTTCATTATATTCTGACAATAACATTGCAACCACCTCGTTTCGGTTCGTCTCTAAAAGACATTTAAATACTCTCTCTTGAATACATCTGTCTGCAGCATCATTTACTTAGTTATCACAATAGTCTCCTCATGTAAAGTATGAAATTGTCAATGTTCGGTGTGGTTGTTTCTTCATGTTAAAACTTTCTGAAACAACATATATGCTTATCATGCAGATGCATGTAAGTATCAATAATTTTATAAACCGGCAGTTTATTCCCCGCCAGACTTCCTGTACTCCGCACACACAGTCTTAACATCACCGTCCATGCGAAGTTTACCTTTTTCAATCCAGACTGCCCTGTCGCAGTTGTCCAGGATTGTGCCCATTCCATGGCTCACCAGAAGTACTGTTGATCCGCCGTGGATCATTTCTTTGATACGCTTAAGACTTTTTTGTCTGAAGAACTCATCCCCAACTGAAAGGACTTCGTCAAGAAGTAATATTTCAGCAGCGTCTCCTGCAGTTGCGATGGCAAAACCAAGTCGCGATACCATACCGGAAGAATAGTTCTTTACCTTTTCCTCCATGAAATCCTGAAGTTCTGCAAACTCTACTATTTCATCGTAGTGTTCATCAAGGAATTCCCTTGAATAACCAACTATTGATCCATTCAGGTATACATTTTCTCTTCCGGTGAGTTCCATATCAAAACCGGTGCCCAGCGTCAAAAGTTGTACTTTTTTTCTATCGACTTCTATCTTTCCGCTTGTTGGATTTATTGCCCCGGCTATAAGCTTTAAAAGTGTACTTTTTCCTGAGCCATTGGTTCCTATGATTCCGACAACCTCTCCTTTATGTACATCAAAGCTTACGTTGTCGATAGCAAGTAAATCTCTGTAGTTTATTTCCTTTTTTATTTTCCTTATAAGATAGTCTTTAAGTCCTGAGACATTCGCTGTACTGATTTTGTACTCCATAGTCAGGTCTTTAATTTTTATGACTGCATCTTCACTCATCAAAAGTCCCTCAAATATGCTGCATTACTTCATTTTCTCTTCGAAGGAATATTAGATATCCCAGAAGGTAGCTTGCTATTCCCCATATGATTATTCGTGCCCAAATATCTGCACTTGGAAATGTGTTATAAACCATGCAGTCTCTTGCAAACAGCATGAAATCATAAACAGGGTTGTTATAAATGACTACCTGCATAGCTGTAGGCACCTGTTCAATCGGGTAGAATATCGCCGATAAGTACATAAGCATAGTAAGAAAAACTGTGTACAAATACTTAACATCAGCAAAGAATACATATACTATGGAGAGCATATATCCCACTCCCAAGCCAAAAAGCATACACAGAATAATATCTATAGGAAACAGCAGCATGGTTATGCTTGGCTTTACTCCCGATAAAAACAAAAGCGGGAAGAATGCCAGTAAGCTGAATCCGAAGTTTACTAAAGCTGTATAACATCTTGAAAGTACAAATACATTCTTTGGAACCTTTACTCTAAGAAGGAGGTTTCTGTTATCAACAAGGACAGTCATTACACTCTGGCTGACCTGACAAAACATGTTGTAGAACAGATATCCTGAAAGATAATAAAGAGGAAAATTTTGGATTTTTCTCTTGAACATAGTCGAGAACACCAAGGTCATTACCAGCATATACAGAAGTGGACTAAGAACACTCCACAGAATTCCCAGATAAGATCTTGCGTATTTTCTTTTAATCTCTCTCCCCGTAAGCTCCCGGATTACAAACCAGTATTGCTTTATGTCTTCCATACATTCCTCGCAAATTATATCTATAGTATATTATATACATTTTTAAATACTATAATACTTGTATCAGTATATATCTATACCATAGAATCGTCAAACTTATATTGCGTGCCATGGTATTGGTGGAGGGATGGTTTTATTAAGAGAAAAAGGCTGTAAAGCAGCTCGATTTCGAGCTGCTTTTACAGCCTTTTTCCTTATTATGCTTTCTATAGCTAAATCAACATGTTTTTAATGATACAGCTATGTTTCTTTGTCTTTTTATTATAGGATATTCCAACTTCAATCACCTGATCTGCTATTTTTTCTTCAGCGATTTTTCCTTTGAATCTCTGTATGTACTTTTTTGATTCAATTTGCCCAATCGCATCATCAGCAGTAGAATCCACCTTTAACTCCAGTATTATTCCGACTCTGTCAGAAGTTCTCCTTGGATAGAAAATATAATCCACAAATCCCTTACCTGATTTATCTTCACGAATAACCTGATATCTGTCCCTTGCCGATAAATAGGCAATATTCACAATTGATGATAATTCACTCTCGCTATTATATTGCAATGCCGGTGATTCAGAATCATGCACATACTTCAAAACAGATTCTACAGTTTGTGAATCCCCCTCCAAAGTTACCGCCAATATTTTATCCGATTCTTTCGCAAGCCTATGAATATATCCCAATTCTTCCTCTTTGTACAGCATATCCGAAAACTGGCCCATAAGCTCCCTGTTTGGAATCTCAACATATCCCTCAGAGCTTGTCAAAAAACCGTACACTACCATAGCAGATAGAATCTCTTCTCTTGTCTTAAGATTTCTTGATGTGACTGCATACTCCCTGGCATCACACTTTACTCTTTCTCCTGCGATCATTGTGGCAATGTCATTTTTTACATCATCAATATTGTTCCTTATAGATGACATGATATTTATTTAGAATTCTCCTGCGAAAATATCACTTGATAATTGCATCATACCATTGATGTATCATAATTGTTATTCTCTTCCTCAAATACATAAGCAGATTATAAAATCTAGCGCAGAGCAGGCTCCATACCACATTTCTTCCGCATTTAACTATGCTTGCGTATATCCATCCGCTCTCATGGATAACTGTGTGTGCTGTTGCTGCACGGCTTGCTTCCCCATCATTTTTATTTGGTACTCTAAATCTGTCCTTAAGCCTGATTCCGATCCACAAAAACAGTTTTCTGAGAAGTCTTAAATTGCATATGTCCTCATATGACAAATCCGCAGCTATATGCTGCGCATCAGTTTCAAGTACATCATCGCAAAACAGCAGATTACCGTAAGTCTTCGCCTCCCACTCATCAGGATATGTCATAAGCTTGACTAATATATCCTCGGATATAGATTCCCCATTATTCAAATTCATAAATCTTCTATAGTTTTTGGCATATACTTCAAGAGCAGTGTTTACACAGGTAAGGAACTCATTGTTCAGGTTCCCACTCTCTGATATTACGGGCTCATAAAAAAAGCGGCTTACACGCCCCAGTACTTCATTGCTATCATCTGTCACATAATTGCTATCGACATACTTCTCATATCCAAGAGTCATTCCGGCAGTTTCTGAACTAACAGCCTCGAATAGGCAGTTACTGAAATTCACCTTTCTTCCGATATTCCTGCGTGGTGAAAAGTAGAAGGTATTATACTTTTGCGGATTTGCACTTTTGGGTGTCTCATATAAGCCAAAATAGTAACCGCATAGGTCTATATCCGACTTTCTGGTCCTTAATAGGTTAAGAATACTCTGTTGAGTTGTCCCCACCCAGCCACTGTCTACTATAGCCATCGGTAATCCGTCAAACATTCCCTCACGGTCAAAATATCCCATAGCCTTCGGTAGAAGTGATTCAGCATGACGCTGTATGAGTTCCCACAGTTCATCTATATGTTCATAGGCCACTTGTTTCCAGGCTAGTATTTCCGGCCTTAATAATATCTTGTCCGGCGGGTCTGTATATCCTATTATTTTTGCTGCAATCTCTGCTTCTGTATCTGTCAGGCCTCCTCTCTTGAATATTTTCCTCATTGTTACATCTATTCCCGAAAGGAAGAGCTTCTCCGGAAACTCCTTTTTCTTAACTGACATCTCAGGAATTCTTAATGCATAACGGGATACCCTTAGATAATGTAGTTCTGGGAAGTCCACTTTTTCTTTTGTCAGACACCGCGCCACAAGGTAAACAGGATAAGCATCCCTTGACAGAAAATACAGTTTCCGAATTCCTTTTTCCTCAGCACTTTTAAGTACCCACTCCGTAAATTCCACAAGCACTGGAGCAAAGGTGTGCAGATAGTGAAATACTACCCGATCCATATCCGTTTCTGCATTTAGACTTTTCGGAATTGGTGCACAATATATATTATCTGAAGATGCAGAAAACATCTTCATTTCTTCCAATGTATTCACCAGAGCCTTCTCATATGCAGGATTTTTAGACACTACCATCTTGTAGTAATCCAATTTATTTCTCATCAAAACACCTCGCTGAGAATAAGTTCCCGTAATCAAATGGTTCAGACATTTGACTTTCTGTTTTTAAAAAACTCTATAAGCCGTACCGGGATAAATGCTCCAATTATCGGTCTAAGGCAATATGCCCATCCGAACGGAAATAATAGTCCCATCTCTTTGAAGTTCTTAAATCTGACTTTTGCTTCATATACCCTGAATTTGAAGTGCCTTGTGTGGTAGGTTTCTCTATCGACATGATATTTGAACAGAACTTGCTGCATATTGCAGCCCTTTAGTCCCAATCTGAAGAGTCTCATGAAAATCTCATAATCTTCACACCTAAGTGTCTCTTTCCTGGCAAGATATCCCCCGTTCTCATACAGCGCTTCTCTTCTGTACATAACCGTGGGATGAATAAATGGTGAATATCTAAGATAATCCTCTGCTGTAGGATGCTCAGGCCTTGTGGTAACTCCCCACTCTCCTTTTTCATCGAATATTTTGGCATTACATCCACAGAAATCATATTCAGGATGTTCCTTAAGAAAAGTTAGCTGTTTCTCGAATCTCTTAGGCATGGATATATCATCGTCATCCATACGGGCTATGAATTTGCCACTTGCTTTCTCCAGACATTTATTTAGTGAAAAGGCCAGTCCGTTATTTTCTTCACTGCCTATGATCACTATCCTTTTATCCCTTTTACTAAGCTCTTTTATGAACCCGGATGATTCCGGACAGGATCCATCATCATATATTATGAATTCAAAATCTCTAAATGTCTGTGTCAGTATAGAATTCACAGCTCTGTCAAGGTCAGCCGTACTCTGGTCACTATATACCCCCATTATGACGGACAACTCCACCGTCTCCATATAACGCCCCCACACTAATCTTCAATCTTTTTATATATCCTGCACATAGTCATATAAGCAGCTTCTTTTGTAAAATCACGTGATAATCTCAAGGCATTATCTGAATACTGCCTTCTCAACGCGCTGGCATTTTTAAGCGTAATAATAGCCTTCATAAATTCATCTACGTCATCCGAAGCGCAAACTATACCATTTTCATGATTTTTCATGTATTCTCTGGTGCCGCGGTTATCCGCTGCTATGACAGGTACTCCACATCCAAGAGCTTCAACTGCCGCCATTCCAAATCCTTCTCTTTTGGATGGAAATGCAAATACATCAGCAGATTGCAACACTCGCTCCATATCCGTTCTGTATCCCAATAACTTTACATTCGAAGACAATTTGTTCTCATCAATAAATTTCTCCAAGAATGCTTTGTTACCCCCTCGGCCACAGATGCTATAGTATATATCCTTATCTCGCAATCTGTTTAACGCTTCCAATATGACAATCTGATTCTTATTGGTATTTAATTCCGCAGCGGTCACTATATGGAACCCCTTATTCGGTATACCAAGTTCCTCCCTGACCTCGTCCCTTATGCTTTCCCTGGGATGAAATCTATCTGTGTTAAGGCCGACTCCATGTAGAAGCTCCACGCTTCCACCTTTTTTCAAATGGAATCGCGAAGCCCTGTCATAGTCTTCGCGATTAATGGTAATTATCATATCAGTGAAATGAGCAAGAAACCGTTCTACCGGATAGAATATTAACCAATATGAAAGCGGAGCACCTTTGAAGAAATGAAAGCCATGAGCTGTATAAATCACATAAGGATTTCTTCCTGACAGAAAGCCCGCCAGTCTTCCAAGCATACCTCCAACAGGATTATGGCAATGAATGAGATCAATATCCTCATCCTTGATTATTTTGATTAGTTGCCTCAACCCTTTAGCATTTGTAATTATATGCCAGGGTTTCTTATGTAGAGTGATTGGCCAAAGAGCAATCCCTTCGCCTTTCAGAAATTCAGGATCATATTCATAAACAGGATTTTTGAAATCAGACGCATAATGGATTTCATATCCTTTTTCCTGCAATACCTTTACATCGTTCTCCAAAAACTGAGACAAAAATCCACCTGTGCTTGATACGATCAGAGCTTTTTTCATATAATGATTCACCGCATCCTATAGCATATATTTACTACTAAATAGTATCTATAGTATATATTTATACCGAATAACCGTCAATAATGTCGGCTCGTGATGACAACTTTCAAGCTGCAATCTATGAAAACAGGTACTCTATAGAATCAACTCCAGGTTGATGATTATGGCTTTTTTATAATCTATAGTATAGATTTATCCAATTATTCTACATTGGTGAGTTGTTCTGACCATTCACAATCTATAGTGTTTATCTTATGGAAAAGGAGATTTTGGATAGTATTCTGATTTTTACTATCCACTTATCTTACTTCTTAAGGAGGTGCTTTATGGATATCACTGCTGAAATAGGTAGCAGAATTCGTCATCATAGAAGGGAACGTAAATTAAGTCAGGAAAAGCTAGCCGAAAAGAGTGGACTTCACCCGTCATATATCGGTCAGCTCGAAAGAGGGGAAAAAAAACCTACCATCGACTCACTGTATAAAATAACAAAAGGAATGGATTTATCCGTATCTGATTTTCTTAAAGATCTTGAAATTGTCGATGGCGATCCGGAGAATTTCGCGGTCAAATCATACTTGCTGATAGAGCAGGAACAGGCATCCGATCAGCGCAGACTGTATGAAATAATCAAACGCATAATAGAATTTAAAGGTAAGTAACATAATAATCGGTGGATAGTAAAAGGTTCACATAGCGGCTCTTCCCGCTATGTGAACCTTTATTTAAATTTCTTAATCTTTACTGTATCACCAGTGCCGATTTCAATCAAAAATATTAAAACGGGCTTACTATCTCAAAATCTCATCTACAGTAGAAACCGTACTGAAGCTGCCCTTGTTTCGTGAGATGATTTCCTTCATTTTCTGAAGCTCAAAGTAGCTCACATAGCAGATAAGAGTCTTGTTCTCTCCTGCAATCATTCCGTAGGAATTCATAAGAGTACAGGTCTTGTTGAGTTCATGCTTTATTTCCTTAATGATGTTGTCAGGATTCTTGGTTATGATGGTAACCTGCTTGATGGCATCAAAATGATCTGTGACATTGGTGATGATTGAAGTGGCAACCACATATACCAACAGACTCAAAAGAGCCGCATTCTGATTTATCACAAAAAATGCCGTTATATATACACATGCATTGAAAGTCAGCAGAATATAAGTAAGACTGTAATTCTTACCAGTTTTTTCCGAAAGATAGTCAACGATTATATTGGCAAGTATCTCAGATCCGTCAATACATCCGCCCACTCTCAGGATAAGCGCAAGTCCAAGACCAAGCAGCGCTCCTCCGAATGCAACCGCAAGAAAATGCTCTGTGTTAAGCTCAAAGGGAACTCTCTCGAATACCTCAAGCCCCACTGTATAAACCGCTGAGCCAAAAGCAATAACTCAAAAGGAACCCACGAATACAGCTCGTAAATACAGCTTTAATCACACTCAGATGCAAAAGTTTGTAAGGCTTTATCTTATGGAAAAAGTAAAAGATCTTGAGATGCTAATCAACAGATTCTTGGTGCCAGTCCGACCGGGACATAAATTCAAAAGAATCATACGTCGCCAGTCAGCTGTACCATTAGCATACAGATAAATCAACAAAAACAGAATACCCTGTTGGTAGGCAGCCTCGCCAGACTGCCTGTTTGCCTTTTTCAAAAATAAGATTTTTGACCGTAAACCCGAGAACTGGATATATTTTGTTTGGATTTATCATGCCTATAATAATATACTGTTATTATGATTTTTGCTATCTAAATGACATTGGGACCTATGTATCCTACAAGTTCTCCCTTATCAACAGAAAAAGAAATGCCTTTAAGGGCGTTGACCGTATCTTTTTCCCTTAAAAGCCTTCCTTTTTCACGTTTCTTCTTAACAACAAAGCTCTTTTGTAGGTTGTTAACTTCTATATAACTCATGATTTTCCCCTTAATCCAACAAATACTCTCCCATCGCCACAGAATATTCTACCAAATTCTCGCATTAATTGTTAAAAGAATTAGAAAATAACTCTACTTTCCGTAGGTGGTTATGGTATGCTTGCTACGTTAATATTTCTATAAGAGCTTTAATGATAATGAACTTATGGAGGTATAGACCATGAATCAATATGTAACAGGCGCAGTAATTAAGGAAATGCGCGAACAAAAGAAAATGACACAGCTCCAGCTTGCTGAGCTTCTTGGCGTAACCGATAAAACAGTTTCAAAATGGGAAACGGGAAAAGGTTATCCTGACATAACCCTCCTTGAGCCAATTGCGGACGCCTTCAGAATTTCAGTGACAGAGCTGATTTCCGGCAACAAGATCAAAAACGAAAATGTATCCGCAAACATGATGCGTTCAAAATTCTATGTTTGTCCCGTTTGCGGAAATGCAATTCACAGCATGGGCGAGGCAGTAATTCAGTGCCACGGCGTGCAGCTCCTCCCCGCAGAGCCGGAGCAGACCGATGAAAACCACATGATCTTCGTTGAGCGTGTTGAAGATGAGTATTATGTCAGAATCGACCACGAAATGACCAAGGATCACTACATATCCTTTATTGCATCATCTTCCCCGGATCGAATTCAGATGGTAAAGCTCTATCCTGAAGGAAGCGCAGATGCCAGATTCAAGATAAACGGCGTCCGCAAAATCTTTTTCTATTGCAACAGGGATGGGCTTTTCTCAATAGATGTGGTTAAGGGAATTGATGACAAAGAAACATCCTACGATGATACCAAGGAGAGGATGAAGCTTGAAAAGACAGCTGATATGCTGTTTGGGAAAATCGGCGGGAAGTAATCATAATAAAACAGACCTATGCGTTTTAAAATGAGCCTCATAAACTGGAGATGGGAGAAGATATGGTATACAGAAAAAAGAATTTCATTTTGGGACAGCTTGAAAACATTGAATTGTTCGATTCTGTCCCGGAAAACTTTACCTACGACAGAAAAGACGCACTTGTAGATTTGAAAATGGCATTAGATATACTTAAGGCTTGGGAAAAACACTGACAAATACCGCTTGCTTATGCCAAATTTGTAAATGTTTTGTTATAGGTTTTCTTTCTGTATTCCTTAGGCGTGACTCCTTCATATTTTTTGAAAAGAGTAGAAAAATGGCTCTCCCCGGCAAAACCTAAATATTCTGCAATGTCAGTACAGCTGTATTCATTGTATGAAAGAAGAAATTTCGCAGCGGAGATCTTTTTCTGCCTGATATAGTCTGATACCGAGACTCCAACTTCCTTAGCAAAGACAGTAGACAGCCATGATGCATTCATTTCAAGCTCATCTGCAAGTGTCTGTACGGTTATTCTGTCATGCATGTGGTTTTCGATGTATTCCATGCATAGAAGGATTCTGGGCGAATAATCAGTCGACTTTTCATGATATGCCTTCATTCTTACTGCATAATCCAGCATCATCTCCTCATACAGAGCCTTTATTTCATCAGCCGAGTTTAATTTGTCCATCTTCAGAATATATAAGTCAGATAATCCATAGGATTCATCGGATGGCATGCCGCTCTCGATGCAGACTCTGCAGCATGTGGTTATTACTGATACAAAAAGGTATCTTTCCTGTAGTACAGGAGACTGTGAAAGCTTTGGAAATTTTGCCTTTCTATGCTTTACTAGGAACCTTTTTAAGCCGGATATATCACCGTTTTTTACGAAATCAAATCCGGACATTTCCTGACTCAGTGTCGCATGGACAAATTCCTCTTCTCTCTGCTTGAACAGATAATCAGAAAGCGCCGCTTCCATCTGTTTTACCACTTTATCCTGCATCCACCCACTCCTTAGTAGACAATTTTTATTTAATTGTATCAGATTGTGAATGTAGCTCCAAATGCCATGATAGCTTTTCTGTTGCACATTGTTATGCAGAAAAGACTCTCTATAAACTGTGAATACATCTTCTGAACTGCTGCATTTCTCTGCTCTTTTTTTACTTCTGCTTTTCTTGTATCCTGAACGTCGTTAAATCTCATGGTATTTCCTCCTAAAATTGTTTATTGTCTGGTTGATTGGTTGTTTGTGTTTCCTTATGTCTGTATTATGCTTCTTAACCGGTTTTGAAAACATAATATTCATTTGTTTTTGTTTCTATTTGTTGTTCATTGCTTGAAGCGCTTGCCCTTAAATTGCCAAAGTAAATTAGATATTTTCATTGAAGGCTATCTAATCCACTCTGTCACAAAAGTAATGAAAAAAATTCTCAGTCATAGTAGCTTTTACTATGAAAATTAAAATATTTTCAAACGACAAGAAGTAAGATAAAATGTCAAGCATTCATATATTGCATCTCATTTGATACGGCGTGTTTAATATATGATTTGTGTTGTTGATTGGACTGCATGAATTGAGAGGTTTTAGAAATGAAGAAATTTAAAAATGTAAGTTTTCTATTAGTTTTTTCTATAATTTTACTGGCGCTGTCTCCAGTGAAAGCAAATGCGAACCCAGAAAAGCTAAATAATTGGACCAGGGGGCGGGTACAGAGTCGTTTATTTTGACTCCATATCCCGTCCCCCTGGGACAGTTCTGTTTAGTTCATAGCTTCGCCATTTACATAAAGTGTATATCCATTTGTATTCACGCTGGACATATCTCCATCAAAAGATGTGATATATGTGTCTGCAGTAAGTGTCCATGTACTGCTTTTATCGATAGATACTGAAACTGTTCCTACTTCTGTAGAAACGCTCTCACCCTTGGCATTTGTGATATTACCATCAATTGCACCTGTAAAATCTGAACCATCAGTAAGGTTTAAAGTAAGCTCAGAATCACTTCCTACGAGAATTGTTCCATCAAGTGTCTGATTGCTTGCATTTACTGTAGCAACGTTACTGTCTCCCTTCCATCCATCAGCACAAACGGAGAGAAGAACATTCGCTGAATCCTCATTAACAATCTTTACATTATCGAGATTGATCACAGCCTGTGTGTTTGTCACATGAAAAACATGACCATTTTTGCTCGTCAGCGTTCCACCATTCATTGTAAATGTGGAAGTTCCACTGTCCGCATCTCCGGACATAGACTGATAGATCATGATAGTGTCATAAAAGGTGGCATTACCGTTGGTATCTGTATTGTTTGCCGTCATGTCGCAGTCATTTAATATAATGGAATTAATTCCTTCAATACATACACCTTCTGACAAATTTGAAGTGAGTGTTGCGTTAGAAACTGTAATATCTGCGGTTGAATAAATCGCAGGTGATCCAAGTCCATTTGTTGTATAGCTGCCACCGTCGACTGTAACTGTACCGCCACCACGGTCAGTTCTTATGGCAGCTGAAGATCTTCCGCTAGTCTCAATGGTAAGATTTGATGCCTCTGTGATACCACCACCTGTTGTCATGATTCCACCAGACCCATCGCCTGTGGTGGTAATAGTTGTATCAGAGATGATTACCTTTGTTCCATCACCATCTGCTCCGTTTTTTCCACCGTTACCACCGTAGGAAAAAACCCCGTTTGCTCCGTCAGCATCGGAAGTAATCGTGCTATCAGTAATAGTAGTTGTAGAGCCATCTTTCACAAAAACTGCAGCATTAAGCCCATAAAAATTGCAGTTATCTCCACCATCTGAGTCGCCTGTCTTTGTAACATTAGCATTTGAGATAGATACCTCTTCTGAAGTGCTTATCATAAGTGCGCTCTCATCTGCAACACTGCTATCATAGGTTTTTCCATCCTGCGAATCGGCAGCTACTATCTCATCAGCGGCTTTATACTCTATATCTGCGCTACTGCTTCCACCGCCAAATCCGCCTCCTTCAGGAGGATTTCCGGGTGCTTCGCCGTCAGGTTTTTCACCAGGTGCTCCATTCGGGGCCTGTCCGTCAGGAGCTTCTCCATCAGGTTTTTCCGGAGGAGTCTCTCCTTCCGGCATTTCACCTTCAGGTTTATCAGCAGATGCCTCTTCATTTGTCGCATCTGCAGAAACTGTGCTGTCCTCAGGCGCAGCATCCTCAGTAATAATCGTAGATTCTCCGCTTACTGTTCCTGTATTTGTACCACATGCGGTAAAGGTTACACACATCACTGTGATAGCTGCTATTGATAATACTTTTCTAAGTTCATTTCTTTTCATTATAAAATCTCCTTGATATTTCCTTTGAAAATCGCATCCGCAATGCTTTGCTTTAGTGGAGATTATGGATTAGAAAACTAAAATGAACCTAAAATGATTCCAAAAAAATTGAAGTTCACAAAATCTACAAAATTTAAGGGCTTGCAGAAGATTCATCTACAAGCCCATTTGGATTTAGTTTAAATTATTTCTTTACATTAAATGCTTCGATTCTCTTCCATCTGAGTATTCGCACCTGTATATGTCTATCGGCGAAGAGCTCGCTGCAGTAATACTTATCGAAGATCCACTTAGAGATGAGGCTCCTTCTGTAATAAGGAAATTGAAAGAGGTTGGTTTTGAAAATGTAGTTATGATGACCGGAGACAGTGACAGAACTGCCAGGTCAGTTGCAGAAAAGACCGGCGTAACCAGATACTTCTCTGAAGTTCTTCCTGAAGACAAGGCTGAATTCATAAGAAAAGAACATGAAGCCGGCAGAAAAGTAATCATGATAGGTGATGGTATAAATGACTCACCTGCTCTCTCCGAAGCCGATGCCGGAATCGCGGTAAGTACCGGAGCTTCCATAGCAAGAGAGATTGCAGACATAACCATCTCCTCTGATGATCTCGGAGCTCTTTTAACGCTTAGAAGTCTCAGTACAGAGCTGATGCGAAGGATTAACCTGAACTACAATTCCATTATCGGGTTTAATTCCTTCCTGATAATCATGGGAATGTTGGGGATCTTCACACCGACGACAACCGCATTCCTTCACAACGCTTCTACCATAGCTCTCAGCATGAAGAGCATGACAAATCTATTGGATGATTGACCCAAAAAACCTCGTAGCTGTTTGGCAACTACGAGGTTTTCTTTATTTATTTCTTTATCACAGATATGACTTTGTAATCCAAAGTCTCTATAGCCCTTGTAATCGTGGCGTCATCCACTTCCCTATCATACTCAACCACAGCTTCCTTCTTCCGTAAATTCAGCTTAGCTGATACTCCGTCAATTCTGTTGATAGCTCTTTTCACACGATTACTGCAGTTCTCGCAGTGCATCCCGTCAATCTTAAAGACCCTGGTCTTAACCACAGGACCGGAAAGCTTCTTGTCCGGCTCCCTAACTGTAGATGATCCACCCCCGCAGCAGCTTCCCTGTCCCATGAAATGCTTTGCTGCTCCTTTTGTGGCCATTATGATCACTATCATTAAAATTATAATAACAATCGCATTTGTCATATATTATTAATCTACCTCATTTAAGTTTGACTATGTCAATCCTGTCTATCACGCCAATTTCCTCCAGGACTCTGATCATTCGGTAGACTGTGGCAGTACCTATTGAATCATCTTTCTTTTTGACATTACAGCAAATATCCTTACATGAGGACCCATCATTTTCTGCAATTACATCTGCTACCAGTCTTCTTTGTTTTGTTATGCGCATTCCGCTACTTTTCAATGCTGTGATGATCTGTTCGTTGCTCATAATCTTGTTCTCCGTTAGCTGTCACTAACCGTCCCCCAACAATAAAGCCCGCTCTTGAACGGGCTTTATTACATTATTTGTTTTTGCATGAACAGGCAGCCTTGTGGCAAGCTCCCGCTGATGGACACCCGATGCAGTGTACACCTTTCTTCTTTTCCTTATAAATATATCTGATAGCAAGTCCAAGAATCATTACGATAATTACAATTGCAATAAAATCTGTCATTTTACTAACACTTTCTTACTTATAGTAAACGACATAGGCTTTTGCCTATTGTCGTTTGCAGCGCCGGATTTTGGTCGCTGAAAGCGACATGTTTCATTACAAAATCCGTGTGCATCCCTGCGGAGCTTTTATAGTAAGCGGCAGATACTTCTGACGCTTACTATAAACAGATCAGTCCAGCTTGTACTCCAAAACCATCTCTTTCTGATTTCTCCGGATCAGGTATACGATAAATGCTGCAAAAACAGCAATCGCGATAAGTCCGTATACAAAGCCTGCTCCCAAAGCGCCTGTTGTAATGAGAGTTCCGATCTGATATACAAGGAATCCAACAGTAAAACCTGTTGCAAGCTGAAGTCCAATAGCACCCCACAGCCACTTAGCTGACTTCATCTCAGAATTCATAGCTCCAAGAGCCGCAAAGC
Organism: Butyrivibrio sp. MB2005; assembly: GCF_000424285.1. Lineage (GTDB taxonomy): Bacteria > Bacillota > Clostridia > Lachnospirales > Lachnospiraceae > Butyrivibrio. The sequence goes on from NZ_AUJP01000009.1 coordinate 75,656, forward strand.
AAGGTGGTGTATAAAGATTGAACATAAGATATGCAAGGGCTGCAACCTTGGTAATTCCCATTACTGCTGCTACTGCATTTCCTTCACCGATAAGCTCAAGCTCCTCTGTATCGATGAGGTTAGAGATTGCATATACTGTTGCGATAGTACCAACAACATTCTCTTTTGCGATGAAGCCTGTAATAGCTGCCGCTGCAAGCTGCCAGCTGACAACACCAACTACAGGTACGAGAAGATATGCAAATGGTCCTGCAACTCCTGCAAGGATCGATGTGCTCTCCATTCCCTCTTCAACCGGCTGGAAGCTAAAGTCGAAGGTCTGCATGATCTGTACAACTGTGTTGCAAACAAGAATAACTGTTCCGGCCTTGACGATATATGCCTTACCTCTTTCAAGCATTGACTTAAGAGCAAATAAAAGGCTTGGAACCTTGTACTCAGGAAGCTCAATGATGAAGAAGCTCTTTCTGTACTTCATACCAGTGATAGCCTTGATAAGAAGTGCTCCAAGGAGGATCAGAAGGATACCACCCATGTAGCAGATAAAGCTTACCCATCTTGACTCCGGGAAGAATGCTCCGGCGAAAAGAGCTATTACAGGAAGCTTGGCTCCACATGGCATAAAGGTTGCAAGCATGGCTGTTGCACGTCTCTCTCTCTCATTCCTGATAGTTCTGCAGGCCATGATAGCCGGGATTCCGCATCCTGTACCAATGATCATAGGAATTACTGACTTTCCTGAAAGGCCAACCCTCTTAAAGATAGGGTCAAGGACTACTGTTGCTCTAGCCATGTATCCGCAATCCTCTAAAAGAGCGATAAGGAAGTACATGACCATAACCAGTGGAAGGAAACCAACAACGGCACCAACACCGCCGATAATACCATCAACAAGCAAAGCATAAAGAAGTGGGTTGGCATCTGCCATTGCATCTCCAACCATTCCCTGGAAGGACTCAATCCAGCCTGCAAGGATATCTGCAAGCCATGTTCCAACTGTTGTCTGTGAGATATAGAATACAAGCCACATGATGGCTGCAAAGATCACAATACCAAGAACAGGATGTGTAACTACGTTATCGATCGTATCGCCAAAGTTCTTGTCCTTGGTGAATACCTTACGGTTCTCTACTTCGCTTACGATCTTATTGACAAACTCAAATCGCTTTCTGTCAGCTGCCTCAACCTCAGCCTTGCTGGTAAGATCGATATTACCCTGAACATATGGCTCTTTCTGACCCTTACCCTCAAGTTCAGCAGCTGCCTTGACAACTTCCTTAAGACCTGTCTCAGAAGTAGCTACAGTCTTGATAACAGGACAACCAAGCTTCTCTGAAAGGAGCTTCTCATCAATAGAGTTGCCCTTCTTATCATTGGCATCATTCTTATTAAGAGCAACAACTACAGGAACCCCAAGTTCAAGGAGCTGTGTTGTGAAAAAGAGACTTCTGCTAAGATTAGTTGCATCCACGATGTTGATGATAGCATCAGGATGCTCGTTCTTAACATATCCGCTTGTGATGCTCTCCTCTGATGTGAATGGAGACATTGAATATGCTCCGGGAAGGTCTACTGCGATCAGCTCCTTGTCGCCATCATAGTAGCTCTTTTTGATAGCACTCTCTTTCTTGTCAACTGTAACGCCGGCCCAGTTACCGATCTTTTCAGATCTACCGGTTAAGGCATTGTACATGGTTGTTTTGCCGCTGTTGGGATTACCCGCCATAGCGATTCTCATTTTTTCATCCTCCTAAAAGTTGCAATATCATTCAAAACACGTTTTAAATGTGTCTTCGAATCTTACTGAATTCTGATAGCATCCGCTAACTCAGGGTCAATATTATATCTTGCATCCTTAATAGCGACTACCAAATTTCTCTTTTTGTCTACAACTGTGATCTTCTCTCCACTATAACAACCAAGTGAAAAGAGAAAGCTCTCCATCTCTTCATCGCCGCCAGTTGCGACATTTTCGATTGTATATTCTGTACCGAGTGCTGCTTCGTTAAGTGACATAGACATTTTACTCTCCTATTTGCTTAAGTGTCGTTAGCAATGTATTACATCAATTAGCATATGCTAACTTCATTCATAGGATATGCTTATCAATAATAATTGTCAATAAGAATTTTTCAAAAAACCCAGATTTTATCAGCTTTTACGCAATTAAATTGGTAGTAATTTACACGGCGAAAATGCCAACTCTTTAGCCGGCACTTGTATTTCCATTTGTTTTTCCTCATGGGTTATAGTATTCTTAATTGTAAGAAAAAGCTTAAGAAAGGTGGCCAAATTATGGCACTTCAAGAATCTGGAGAGATGTATCTGGAGACAATTTATGTTCTTTCACAAAGCCACACCCATGTCCGTGCCGTTGATATCGGCGAGGAGCTAGGTTATTCAAGGCCTTCTGTTAGCCGCGCCATGCATCTTCTTAAGGATGAGGGGCTGGTCAAGACTGATGACTATGGTTTTGTTGTTTTGACAGAAGCAGGCAAAGTTCTGGCTAAGCGCATCTACGAGCGCCATACAGTACTGACTGAAGCACTTAAGTATATTGGCGTTGACGATAAGATCGCCTCCGAAGATGCTTGTCGTGTGGAGCACTACATCAGTGATGAGACCTTTGATGCAATCAAGGTTTTCATGGCTGGCAAGAAGAAAAAGAAATCATGACCACCCGTCCAACGGGTGGTTTGCTCGCCCCTATAAGGGGCAGTTACCGGCCAGCGCCTAAAGACGCTGGCTTTCACTTTGTTCAAGCCTTTATCGCCTTTGACTCGTCGCAGCCCTTGAAAGGGCGCTTGTAATACCGGCTACCCCTTGAAGGGGTCCTCATACTCTTTCACACTCTTGAGATATCTTCTCAGTGCCAAATATTGATGCCGTAGTATTGTCACATATAATGTTAGCATATGCTAACCCAAATAAAAAAGGAGGAATGCATGAGTAAAGTAGCAATAGTTTTTGGAGTGGAGGTAACACTCAGTAAATGAGCCAGGGGGACGGGGTCAATGTCATTTTTTGGTCCTATAACCCCGTCCCCAAAGGGGTCAAAAGCCATAAACTACTACGCCGGCAAATGCAGATACCAATATCAGGATAATCGGTGACATTTTCTTTTTGTATATCTTCCGAAATCCAAAATAGACCATCGCCAGTGCTAATGTCAGTAACACCGGAAGAATATCTTTTTCATAAATTAGCGGAGTCAAGCCGTTCTTGCCAATCATACTGACTCCCATAGCCAGTATAATGCCGATAATGCACGGTTTAATCCCATTAAACGCTGCTTTCAACCACTTTTTCCCTGATACCCTGTTTATCAAGGTCATTAGAAGTATGATAAAAATAAATGCCGGAGTAACCACGGAAAGTGTCGCTAAGATTCCGCCAGGTACTCCTGCTTTGCTACATCCAACATACGTTGCGAGATTTACCATAATAGGCCCCGGAGTACTTTCGCTGATTGCGATCATATTAACAAGAGTTTCTTCATCTATCCAGCCATAATGCAGGACTACATCTCTTATAAGCGGTATAGCACCATATGCTCCGCCAAATGAAAATAGTCCAACCTTCAAAAAGCCAATGATCAGATCCAGATATATCATTTATCTGCACCTCCTTTCATGGAATGCATATTAGATATTCCGGATATAACCATACCGGACACTGCTGCGATCACTAAAAGCAGGATGGAGGATATTCCAAGATTGAAAATGTTGTTTAGAAGCATTATCAAAAAGGCCGCGCTCAGGATTATGCATGGTACAGTCTTCTTTTCCATCTTCTTTATCATGCCTATTGCTGCATCAAGGATCAGGATACCAACCGCAATCCTTATTCCTTTAAAACCACTTACTATCCCCTGAATCTCAAGGAAATTCTCAAGGAATTTTGAGATCAGATAAATAATTACAAAAGAAGGTGTCACCACTCCAAGAGTCGCTGCAATAGCACCTGCAATACCTTTTTGCTTATATCCAACATAAGTGGCACAGTTAACGGCTATTGGCCCCGGTGTGGACTCAGCAATGACCGTGATCTTCATCATCTGCTCATGGGTTATCCATTTCTTCTGCTCAACACAGATGCTTTCTATCAACGAAATCATGGCATACCCACCGCCGAAGGTGAAAAGCCCTATTTTTGCAAATGTAAGAAAAAGAGTAACTATCATTAGTGATGACAACCTCCATGTCCGCAGGAATGGCCTTCTCCATTCAGTTTCTCAGAAATACTGTATTCAAACCATTCTTCCTCTGTTTTCACAAATCCTACAGACTGAAACATCCGCTGACTTTGGGTGTTGAAGGAATAGATATTAGCTTTGACCTTATCCATTCCTTTTTCTTTGGCAAGCTCGATCATATCTGATTCCGTCATTTTTCTTATGTTCATTCTGATTTGACATCCTTATTTCAAGTAAGACATTCTCTCAAAAGCCTTAAAAGTATGCCTTCAGAGTGCGTTTTTGCCATCTGAAGGCATATTTGAATTATTCAGTATATTTATATTTTTTCATAATCTGACCTGATGTTATACAGAGGACGGTTCCGGACACTCCAAGTATGAACATCATTAGTGCTGCTCCTGAGCCCTTTCCGGTTCCAAAAAGAAATGTCCAGAATGCATTATCACTTCTCATAGTCATGAATGGTTCGCAGATTTTGTCTACGAAAAATCCTCCAAGAAACAGTCCGATTGGAATGGTGAAAAACTGCAGAGTATTTCTGCAAGCATACACTCTTCCCTGAAGTTCTATAGGAATAACATTCCTCATTATTACATTCTGATTGGCAGCCATAAGCGGCACGAACACCCAGCCTAAGATCTGTCCGATGCACCATAAAACAGGACTTCTTGAAAATGCCAGTACGAAGTTTTCTATCCCAAGTGAAAAAAGCATTGTCAGATATATTACCTTTACTCTGTCTTTAGGTTTAGGCAGAATCATAGGAAGGAAGCTTCCTGCTACCATTGCCAGTCCTGAGCAGGCTGTTACTAAGCCATACACATTGTTGCCTTTTTGAGGTATGACAAGTGCCGGAAGTACAGCATCAAAAGTTGAAGCTGTAAGATTAACTCCTGACATAAACAGGATTATGGTAAGAATAAGTGGTGTTTCCTTCAGGAAGCTAATCCCCTCTTTAGCCAGTTTGATCACGTTATCGTTTTTATCTGATCCCTCATGAATCTCAGGCAGTTTTATGAAAAACAACAATGCCACAAATGCTATGGCAAAAGTCAGAAGATCAACCGCGATTACCACATCCAATCCTGCCAGCCCATAAAGCGCCGCAGCAATAAGCGGATTTCCGATTGATATAAGAGAACGTGACAACTGCTGGAATCCGCCGGTCTTCTGATAATGTTCCTTTGGAACGATAAGTGAATATGCCACTTCTGAAGCCGGCTGCTGAACAGTGTTCATAAGCCCCGAAAACGCATTGATGGCATACAGATGCCACATTGTAAGAGCATCGTTTTTGTATAAAACAAATACAACAACTGTCGTAAGCGCTGCCATAAGATCGCAGATGAGCATGGTTTTCTTTTTATCGAATTTATCTGTTAATGCCCCGGCGAAAATGCTCATAATAACGTACGGTGCATATGTGCAGATTGTAAGTGCCGCCGTGCTCAGCGCAGATCCGGTCTTTTCATACACCCAAAGTGTCAGCGCAAATTCTGTTATTGCACTACCCAGCTGTGAAAGACTCTGCGTAAGCCAAATTATGTAAAAATCTCTTAATTCTTTTATTTTATTTTTCATTATCATTTACCCTCCATACAAATTTTTTTATCTGCATGGAGCTAATGCGCTGCAATTTATCATGGCTTTCCTCCTTATCATTTTTATATATTTAATAATATTTTTCACTTATTTTCCTGAAATAACAACGCCATCAACGGCTATATACGGAACGACAGAGTTGCCGTTGCAGACAAGTTCCTTGGAAATGTCGCGGATATTTTTGACGATCTCACCCAGGTTGCCGTTTACCATGGTCTCGGATAAAGCATATTTGATTTCGCCGTTTTCGACGAAGAAACTGTTCTTTGCGACGCCGGAAAAATCTCCGTTTGTTCCGGGTTCTCCGCCGGAGAAGCCTCCCATGATGAGGCCTTTGTCAACGGATTTAATGATCTCTGAAAGGGGCTTATCGCCGGGTTCAACTACAAGGCTCCATCCTGTGTTTTTGACAACAGGACGTCCTGTTTTGTTGGCTGCATACAGGCTTAAGCTGTGTGTTTTCAGCACGCCGTTTTCTATTAAGGTCACATCCTCTGCCCTAAATCCGTCCTGGGTTCCTCTTTCTCCTCCAACTATTCTGTCATCAAATGGCTTCTTTGATACCGTAAGCTTATCGCTTGCCACCTTCTCGCCGACCTTATCAAGCCAGAGACTTGTTCCGTCTATGATAACGCCATCTGACATATAATGGGAAATCAGCATGCCCAGGAAGTTGGAAGCTGCTCCGGGAGTGAGTATAACCGTTCCCTCAAATTTCCCGTCAATGCTCTTGGTGTGAATACTGTTACTGATATCCTCAAGACTTTGTCTTAGATTACCCCTATCAATAAAAGGTGTATCCAGATCGTCTACGGTAACACCGGCCCAGCCAAAGCCACTGGTTTTATCATCTTCTCTTGCGCTAATCTCGAAGAAAAAATTGTAATGGCCGGAAAAATCCTCGAATTCTGTCCCATTTGTGTTCCTTGATATCCAGTGGCTCTTGTCATAAGAACCCACTGCAGCCATAACATTAACCTTGGGATATTCCTTTTTTATGGAATCAAGACATTCCTGAATTCTCTCTATAAACTTATCCATATCAGGTTCGTAGGGGCCCTGTCTGAATACCTCTTTTCCCTGATCAGGAGCTATGTCATGGCAGGGATCCTCAGGAGATGATTCTGATGCAGTCAGACCATCCTCGGCAAGCTTAACTAGCGCATCCTTAGAAAGGTCATTTCCACTGGCACTTCCCATTTTATTATCCTTAAAAACAGTTAAGGAAGTGTAATAGTCAAACACTGTTCGCATAAGCTTGAATTCACCGTTTTGTGCGTTAAGCTCCTGTTTTTCGGACTCTACTAGTACGTATGTATATTTATCTATCTTTTTATCAATTAGTATATTATCGAATAAATCTGCGACTTCTCTCATCTCGCTCATTTAAATACGTCCTCCCTTGAAATCTCGATTTGTTATCTTCGGCCGATCGTGATCTTACTACTCATGTTATCTTCCGCCGATCATGATCTTACAACGCATATGCGGACCGCCCATACCTACTGCCATTTGCTGCTTTTTTCCGCACCAGCCGCATCCGGTCCATTCAACCTCATTGGAAACCATATCCACTGTTTTGAGCATATCAAAGGCAATTCCGGAAACTGTTGTATCAAGAAGTGCCCGGCCAATCTTGCCGTTTTTAATCTCATAGCCGCAGACCACACTAAACATGAACTCACCCGTAAGGTCAGCCTGACCATTGCCCGAATTGATGAGATAATAGCCGTCATCAACGGATTCTATCAGCTCTTCGACAGTATTTTTTCCGGGGAGAATGCAGGTATTCCTCATTCTGATAAGAGGTTCGTCGCAAAAAGCCCATCCCCTGGCATTTCCTGTGGGCTTCATGCCAAATTTCTCAGCTGTCTCTCGGTTGTTCATATATCCCGTCAGAATACCGTCCTTGATAAGCACTGCATCTTCTGCCTTGATACCCTCGTCGTCAAGGTATACAGGAAGAGGTGCACGCTCTCCGTTATAGGTGTGAGCAAAGTCAACCAGTGTTACCAGTTCAGAAGCTACTTTTTTTCCAAGGTTCGGACCGGCAACGCTGCCGCCCATTACAAGGTCTGCTTCTACAGTATGGCCAACAGCTTCATGAGCAAGCATTCCGCCCATATCTCCGCCAAGTACAACGGTCTTGTAGCCTGCTTCGGCATAGACACCTTCTGACTTGTCTTTAACCTTTTTATATAGCTTTTCAAGCTCAGGATAATACTGTTCAACGTCAGCGAAATTATCCTCAAAATTCCCAAAGCCGCCAAGACCTTTGTAGCATTCTACAGGTGTACCGTCCTTTGTTTTCAGGCTCATGCCAACATACATGCAGGTTCTGGGTGTAACAAGATGTCCATCATAAGCATCCGAAGAGTATATGATTCTGTCCTGTGAATCCTCGCTGTAATAAATAGAACGACTCTCCAGATTCGGGTATTTCTGAGCGATGTAATCGTCCATCTTACGACATGCATCAATTATTTTCTTCTGCTCTGCATCAACAATATCCCCGTTTGTGGGAACAAGCCCTGTTCCATAGGAAGGCGGAAGGACAATTCCCTTATTCCCTGCATGGCGAGCCATCAGTTTTGCATTTTCAGATGCTGATTTCAAAACCTTTTTCGCTGCCTCATCACTGCATTCAGCTATGGATGCAAATCCATATAGTCCCTCTTTTCCGACCAGCGCACTTACTCCTCGTGATTCTCGTCTGGAATTATTAACCAGATTCCCTTTCAGAATACTAACTGTCCGGTAGCGATTTTCCTGGGCTCTGAGCACGGTCTGAACCCCGTCTTCAAACAGTGCTTTGTTTACTTCATAAATGTCTGTAAGCATAGTTTTCCTCCCCTGTTGTCTGTAATTTCGCAAGTTTATAGTGAAAACAATAAAAAATAAACTATCTCAATATCTCATCTACTGTGGAAACCGTACTGAAGCTACCCTTGTTTCGTGCAATTATTTCCTTCATTTTCTGAAGTTCAAAATAGCTCACATAGCAGATAAGAGTCTTATTCTCTCCTGCAATCATTCCGTATGAATGAGCGCCAGTCCAAGCCCGAGCAGCGCTCCGCCAAATGCCACAGCGAGGAAATGCTCCGACAATTATGACCAGGTACGAAAAAAAGTCATCGAATCTCTTATTCATATATACCTCAAAAAAGATGTCTATCCGTGCAGTTAGCAGTGTCAATCTCAATGATAATACGCCGTTCATCAAAAGAAAAGAGAACGCGCCTAAAAGCCGGATAGATGTCTTTTTTATACTGCAAAATCATGCAGCCTGAGGAACTGTCAGATTCTTAAGCCACCGCTCCTTGTGAAGCCAGAAGTGGAATATTACTACCTTCACCAGATCCAGGACCTTTACTCCAAAGTACATTGTCACCGGTCCGACATTAGTGTATCTAGCAAAAATGAATAGCATCGGCAACATAACCAGAATCGTTATAAATGCGTCCGTATACATTCCCATGGCTGTGTCGCCTCCGGCTCTTGCTATAGCCTGCTGCGCATTCATGAGAACCCATGCAGGCATGAAGAAAGCAAGAAGAATTACCATGTTCCTGCAGATGCCTACTGCGCTGTCACTTAACCTGCCAAATACAACAGGCACGATAAGCGTAGTTCCAAGGCCCACAAAAGTCATCATTACGCCAAGGACTGATGCTCCTGATAGGAGCCATTTTTTCTGGATACGGGCCTCTTCAAGGTTTCCTGTGCCGAGAGTTTTTCCGATAATAACTCCTGTTGCAGAATAAATACCACCGATAGCAACAAAGAAGAGATTTGCTATTGCAAAGCCTGATGCCATGCCTGATACAACATCTGCTCCGCCTCTTCCGTTATAGATAGCGGTTGTAACTGTTTCTGAAAGCACCCACACCATCTCACAAAAAAGAACCAGCGCGCCTTTCTTTGCCATGCTTCCAAAGAGCCTTGCGTCTATCCTGATGAAATCTGTAAATCTCACCATGAAATCCGGTTTAAGCTTCGCATAAACTACAAGGAAAGCTATAAATTCAAAGGTTCGTGCAATAACTGTGGCGTAAGCAGCTCCGTTTACTCCCAGGGCAGGAAGTCCAAAATGTCCGTAGATAAGCACCCAGTTAAGGCATGTATTGATAAGGGTTGCTATAACGGTGATCACAAGCGGAATATTTACCTTTCCAAGATCGCGAAGAGAGCTTGCAATGACAACGGATATAGTCATCTGAATACCTACAAAAAAGCAGATTCCAATATAGCTCACAGCTGCGTCAAGAATTGCATCCGCCTGGGTGTTACCGATTACCATAAGAGACAGTATCTGTCTCGGGTATCCCCTGCACACCAGATAGTAAGGAATAGCGGCAGCAAGACCCATGATCAGCTTGAATCTAAAGGCCTGCCCCATACCCCTCTTATCCTTAGCGCCAAAGTACTGAGTCATGAAAATTCCGCCTGCAGTGCAGATCGTATTTACATAAACCATGAAAATGAACATGACCTGTCCGGCCACGTTTACACCCGACATAGCGATGTCTCCAAGGCCTGATACCATGAAGTTGTCAACCAGCGAAACCATGCTCTGTATAAGCTGCTGAAGCATTATAGGTACAGCTATCGACAAGGCATTTATATAAAATTTTCCGGGGCCAAAAAATTTGTCCCTTCTATTTACTATCGCATTCATTTCTATCATTTTCTCCTACAACACCCATTCTTTTCTTTGCTCATCATCATATCTTTGAACTATTTCATTTTCACAGCTCCTTTATTTTCAAACCTATCACATGATAAAAAAGAGGTCGTCATCTACACCGATAACGACCTAAATTTCACTGATTTTTCCTCAGGTTCTGCGCTTTCTCAAAGAAAGCCTTTTTGATGGTCCATTACATGGTATCGCACTTAAGTGCCTCAATAATACTGTCGTTCCTGATCCTTGATGCACTAAGTAACATGCTGAATCCAATGATAATAAATACTGCAACAACCATCATCAGATACATAGGGTAATTAAGTTCAAAGGCGAATACCTTGCTCTCAATTGTGTTAAACATCAGGAAGCTAAGAAAAATTGATACCGGTATTCCAATAAACAGGGCTCTTAATCCATAGAGAATAGTTTCAAGGATAAGCATCTTCTTAATACCCTTTTCCTCCATTCCCACGGATCTGAACATGGCAAATTCCTGCCTTCTCATATGTACCGCTGTAGATATGGTGTTCACAATATTAGCAATAGCGATAAGTGTCAAAAGAATAGTAAATCCATACATTGCAGTGTTAAGCATAAGGGATACTGTATCCATGGCATTTATTGCCTGTGACAGATCCTGAACCACGCAGTTTGTGTAGCCGCCATAAGTTGTGATGTCACTGATCTTTGATACAAGTCCCTCTTCACTACCAGTGGGGAACACACCGTATGTATAGCTAAGAGCTGTTTTGTCTAAGTGTTCCTGCGCTTTTTCATAATACATTGATACGGGAACGTAAACATCCACTGTGTTCTTGGGCACCAGATTGCAAACATAGCTATCCTCTTTGTACTTAACGATTCCGCTCACTTCAACAACCGGTGGATTATTCTCGGGATCATCATAAAAAATCTTTTGGCCAATTATACTTTCGTTAAAAACAGGCTTACCATTCTCTGTATGAAGGTAGCTGTCAAGGATTACTCCCTTAAGCTCTTTTCCATGATAATCAGTAGGATTTATTCCGTTTTCGTTAAGGAGCTTATCGAAATCTTCATCATCCACAAGGATCACCATAACACCGTCAAGGTTGTCAAACAGTGCCTTATAATCGTTTGTGAGATAATCCTTATTCAAAAAGCTATTGTTTGCCGGAACAAAATCAGACTTATTGTCATGATCCTTAAAAAGATAGGTAACATAGTCTGCAGATACAACTCTTTCAACCTCCGGAAGAGCCTCCAGTTCCTCTTTTAACCTGTCTTTTTCATCCAGCCCGCAAGAAACATATATGTTGAACGGAAGATCGATCTCATACTGATTCAGCTTCAAAAATGTATTATTAAAAAAGTCGATAGTCAGGAACATTATGATCGATATCGCCATGGAAAAAACAATTACTGTTCCCTTAAATCCGTTTCTCTTTATGTTTTTGTAAGCAAGTTCACCTTCATAACCAAAGATTTTTCTTATAAAAGGATTGACCCTGAGTCTTCTTGCCTTCATCTTAACCACATTTGTCTGGCGGAGTGCATCGAGAGGCATTATCTTAGATGCCTTGACTGCCGGAACAAAGGCGGATATAAATACTGTCACAGCGGAAACAATCACAATCGCCAGAATAACATAAGGGTTAACTATGATAGGAATAGCTCCTCGCATACCCTCAGCTCCAGCAATCATATCTGATTCAAGAATTTTCCTTCCAAGGAAATCCAGGGTTACTGCAGCACCTGCACATCCTGCGAGAATCCCCAGAGGAATTCCGATAAGACCCAGCACCAATCCTTCAAAATATATGGATGATCTTTTTTGTGCCCTTGTAGCACCAACGCTGGCCAGCATGCCAAGGTATCTCACTTTCTCAGTAAGTGACATTCCAAAGGCGTTGTAGATCAGGACCACCGAAGTAGCAATTACTATCAAAAGAGCAATTCCCATCAATGTAAAAAACTGAATGTAGGTACCGCCCATTCCCTTGGTAGCAAAAACACTTATCAAGAATTCAGTGTTCATATCCCCGATATGAAGACCGTAATCCTCGGCAATCTGCTGTATCTGAACTGCCGAAGTACTGTCAGCCTTTTTTAAAGCTATGCGACAGTCAAGGTATGAATCACCATTAACATCAAGCCCTACGGTCGTGCCAAAGTCCATGCCACGGAGGATATCAAAGTCCTTTGTTGGTCTGTTGCCATGAAGGATTGCCGTAATAGTAGCGCTCTCTGTAGAAAGAACTTCGAACTGCTCTTCAGATCTGTATGATCCGCCATAATAAATCTTTGTTCCATCCGGTTCTATTTCATATCTGTTTCCCAGTTCAAAAGTAATGGTATCTCCAACATGAAGATCAAGGCTATTATCCTTAAGAAATCCCTCTTCAACTGCAACTTCATCAGAGGTTTCGGGGAGCTTGCCATCATACTCAGAAACCACAAGCTGCTTGTATATATCCCCGCCGCCATTATAAATATTGCCAACCCTGAAACGCATCTCTTTATCTGTGAACATCCTGACACCTGTGATGGTAGGATCCGTGCAGACAACTCCGGCATATTTTATTCTGGAATCATTTTCAAGAGCCTGTACATCTTCCCATGTCAACTTATCGTAGACAGCGTGAACATCACCATCCGTAAGTCTGTTGATGCTTCCGAAAAAACTGAAAAATGAGAAAACACCAACCAATATGGCTGTGATAAGTGCTGTAGATGCCACAATTCCAAGGATCGTAACAATAGTTCTCTTCTTATTTTCCAGAAGGTGTCTTATGGTGAGTTTTGATATGATATTCATTACGCACTCACCTCCTCCCTCTTGGAGTCATGGGTTATCTGACCATCTTCAATTGTTATTACTCTGTCCGCTGAAAGAGCTATTCTCTCATCATGAGTGATGATGATAACCGTCTGTCTGTTCTCCTTATTGAATTTCCTAAGAAGAGCTATGATTTCTCTGCTGTTCTCGGAATCAAGGTTACCTGTGGGCTCATCTGCCAAAAGAAGTGCAGGATGATTCATAAGCGCTCTTCCGATTGAAACTCTTTGCTGCTGTCCACCGGACAACTGATTGGGAAGATGTCCCACTCTCTCCGATAATCCGAGCTTTTGAACAAGATCATTTAAGAGCTTCTTATCCGGCTTCTTTCCATCCAGAAGAATCGGCAGAGTCATGTTTTCCTCCACATTGAGGATCGGAATCAGGTTGTAAAACTGATATATAAGTCCGATCTGTCTTCTTCTGAAAATAGCAAGCTTTGTTTCATTCAGCTTACTGATATCCGTACCTGAGATATTCACTTCCCCTGAAGTAGGCGTATCAACGCCTCCCAGAATATGCATCAGAGTAGATTTTCCCGAACCTGATGGTCCGACTATAGCAACAAATTCTCCCTGCTCTATATCAAAGGAAACGTTCTTAAGAGCATCTACTTTTGTCTCTCCGCTTCCGTAGACCTTACACAGGTTTTTTATTTCCAATATCTTCATACGAATTCTCCCTTCTCATCATTTACATTGTTCGTTTAATTGTTTCTGATGATAGGTTATTATATTGAGATTACAATCAAGTGACTGTTTTATTACACTTTTGTCACATTTCCGAGTCTTGTCTCTTACACGATCGTCTTGTACAGCTTAATCACAAAGGTAGATCCCACGCCTTCTTTGCTTGTTACTGAAATCTCGCCATGCTGATCTTCTATGATAGCCTTAGTCAGTGCAAGGCCTATTCCAACACTGTCTTTTCCTGCATTTTTACCCTTATAAAAACGTTCAAAAATATGAGGGATATCCTCAGCGGCGATTCCGCAACCGGTATCTTTTATGGTTATCTGGCTAAAAAGAGTCGTATCAAGAGTAGTGATTTCAAGCTCTCCTCCTTCATCCATGTGCTCAATGCAGTTTTTGACAATGTTCTGGAGTGCTTCCACCGTCCAGTTTTTATCGCAGACAAAAGACATGTCGGTTACAGCCTGTTTATATGAGACTCCGCGAAGCTCGAATTGAATTTCAAAGGGCTTTATGACTTCTGCCAGCAATTCCTTTGCTGAAAGCTGTTCCCGCTTAAGCTCTATGGTTCCTGCATCAAGCTTTGACAGCTTCAAGAGAGTCTGTATCAGCCAGTTCATTCTCGAAAGCTGCGCGGACTGGGTTTGCAGGAATTCCCGGCGCTTTTCCGGATCGTCTTCGACAGCCAGAAGGTCATTCATGACCATCATTGATGTAAGCGGCGTCTTCAGCTGATGGCTAATATCCGCTATTGCGGATGCAAGCTGCTTTTTGTCGTCACTAAGTATCTCATTTTGAGCCTTAAGGGTGGATGAAGCTTTATATATATTGTTTACAAGGATCGAAAGCTCGCCCTCCTCCTGATTCAGGATGTCAGGGGTATCACTTCCTGACAAAACCTTCACCAGATAGTCGTTTAGTTCTTCTATCCTGCTATACCTCTTTTTTGTGTAGTAAAAAAAGACAGCAAGGAGCACAGCCCCGGTAATAAGGGGCAATATCCCTGCTGTTATTCCTGCAAAAATGAATCCGCCAAAAGCCATTAAAATGGTTACAGCGGATCCAATAATCATGATTCTTCTAAAGTCTTGGTTTCTCATACAATTCCTCACAAGGTAGTTCTCTCAGCTAATATACCCCATACCTCTGACAGTCCTGATGATCTGCGGATCTGCCGGGTCCTTTTCAATCTTGTCGCGAAGTCTTTTTATATAAACCGTAAGCGTATTGTCATTTACAAAGTCACCGGCTACGTCCCACAAATCCTGGAGCAGCTGATTTCTTGAAAGTACCACGCCTTTGTTGTTGCAAAAAGTAAGAAGAAGTCTGTATTCAAGCGCTGTGAGTTCAACAGTTGTTTCCTCTCCGTTGTCTTCCTCCTTCTTTGTAACCCTTGCTTCACCTGTGTAAATAGTGATATTTCCTAATTTTTCTATGGATGCATCACCTGAACCTGCGCCGCCTGTTCTTTTTCCGGAGCGCCTGAGCACTGTCTTAATTCTGGCCATAAGCTCATTGATTCTGAAGGGCTTACAGATATAATCATCTGCTCCCATCTCAAGGCCCATTACCACGTTTACTTCCGCGTCACTGGCTGTGAGGAAAATCACAGGGACATCCTCTTTTTCCTTAATGAACTTACACACGTCATAACCGTTGCCATCCGGAATGTTGATGTCCAAAATGCAAATGTCATAAGTGCCGTTTTTCCAGGCATTTCTGGCATCCTTGGCATTTTCTGTAAGTGTAACTTCATACCCTTCTTTTTCAAGAGAATACTTAAGCCCCATACTTATGGCATTGTCATCTTCAAGCAAAAAAACTTTCATCGTTGTTCTCCTCATGCCCCTTTCTGCCCGGTTTTCATTTTGCTCCATAATAGTTTGTAATTTATTATCCCAAGTTATGATTCATAAATCACTCTTCAACGAACATTCCCGTAAGCTTCGGAACTTTAAACCTGTTAATGAATAAATCGCACTTACACAAAAAGGTATAGAAAGCATGGTGTCCTTCACAGGCGAATGATTCATAATTTGCCTGGCCTTTGGAAAAGATAATATCTGCATTATCTATAGCTGCTTTTGCTTCATCTGAGAGCCTTGGATATACTGTGCCGGCTATCGGTGCGCCATTGGTAATAAGTTTCCCAACTTTATCAAGGCCCACGTACAACGCATCTTCCATGGTTGCATCGTTAGATACATCTCCGCCTCTAACCATAATCATAAGGTCAAGCTGCGGATATCTCTTTTTTAGCTGTTCAAACATTAGCTTATCCAGAACGATCTCACCACAGTTATCCGTCAAAAGAATAAACCTTTTCGATTTAGAGCATTTATCGCAAAATGACTCGTAAACCTGTCTCTCATCCTCACGCATTTTTGTATCATCAAAAAGCTTTAAAAACGTCTCTTTATCAACCTGATGCAATGCCGCAAAATCTATATAGTTCCCTATTCTGCTCATTACTATGCTTGTGGCAAGAGGGTCTTCGCTGCTTTCGATTTCTTTTCTCAGATCATCTTCCATGGAAAGAACCAGATCGTTGTATTCCTTCTTTTCATCTTTAAAATCCGGCAATGGTCCAAAATACTTTTCATGTATTTTATTAATCTGAATAACAAGCTCTGGACTTGTAATATCCTCAGGTCTGTTATCCAGTACCGCCTTTATTTCTGCCAGATAGTCCTTATTATCTGTTTTCTTTAATTGTCTGTCATACATGCATTTTGCACAGCTGTCACTAAATTTCATTTTAATCCCCATAGACCGTAAGGATCACGCTTAAGTTCTTCTTCGTATAAAGAAACTACTGACAATATGTCGAAGAACATCACCTTACAATCCCCTATATAAGCTTCTTTTATCAGATTCTTATTATATGCCATATCCTGTATCTTGTACCAGGCTTTTACCGGCGGATGTCCGGCCTCCATGAACCAGCCTTCCGGAGGATACTTTTTATTTATCTCCTCTGTTGGCTCAAACATTTTGTTTATGTCCTTTGGAGTTGCTCCCTCCATGTAATGCATGGCTGTTAGCTTATAAATATCTACGCCAAACATCAGAGCTTTTCCGCCGTTATGGATGGCATAATCAAGGCCGCCCTTTACTGCCTCCTCAGCGTGCTTGCCCCATCCGGCAGTACTAATGACCTCTTCCCCACAGACAGTATCAGGGAGCATGCGGAAGGTGTCCGCTATAGCTCCCATGGCAGTTTTCTTTTCATCTCTATCAAGAACCTTTATCTTGACTGTGATGCCCATTTTCTTATCTTCTTCTGTGAGCTCAAGCTCCTTGCTAAGTCTGAGTGCGGGCATGAAAATGCTTCCCTCTTCTGTCACAAGCTCCTTTAGGGCATCGATGAGAGTCATCGCCCCGCCCTCGAGCTTGCCGAAGCTGCTAAGTGAGCTGTGTACCTCCAGGATCATACCGGGCTTAACGCCCAGGTTTGTTAGTGCTTTTATCAATTCATTTTTTGTCACTGACATATAATTGATTGCTCCTTTCAGTTTTGGTTTGCACTAGTCTCGCCTGATTTTGCACAGGTTTACTATCTAACAGGATTGAAACTCCCCCGCTTTCTTTTTTAATGTAATCAGTGCAATTATCAAAATGTATATAGACGACAGAACAACGTAGAACCATATATCGACCTGCAAGAAACAGTACAGGAAATTAAAACAGAAATGGATCACTATGCCATAAATCAGGTTGTCATTCTTTTCCATGAAATAGTTCATGATAAAGCAAAGTCCTGTCATTACGATAACATTGGACAACACATAGGGAATCATCTGAATTCCCATGTAATCAGAATCCACAAACCAAAGTACTGTATGCCAGAATGCCCATATAACGCCCTGTATCACAGATGCTTTGAAAAAGCTGTACTTTTCATTAAGGTACGGACGAAGATACCCTCTCCATCCGGATTCCTCTCCTGTGGGACCTGTTGTGATTGAAAAAAGAAATGATGCCCAGAATGGATATGCTCCAAGACTCCAGTATTCACCGAATGCTTTACCCTGTAACTGAGACAATATGAGCACCGTTATCAGAGTCGCACCGAGAGTTATAATGGCTGATGCTGCTAGCGTCGCAATGCTAATCCTTCCGCCAAAAGCCTTTTTTATTTTGGCCCTAGGGGATCATTTTACCTGTATAGGCTGTGCGTTTGATACATATATCATAGCATCGTAAAGTTCAGACGGTGATCGCCATATCCTATATGTCATGGGAATAACAGCCATAAGCGGTGAATATGCTTCTCCAAGTGATCCCATCCATGTATACTCGTTGACACTGTTCTTAAGTGGCGAGTCATCCGGAATCTTGGAAAAATCGAGATAGCTCTCATCGAAACCACACTTATACGAAGCTTTTGCCAGCGGATCGTATGAGAAAAAAGTCTTATTCACTCTCTTTGGACCTTCTCCTTTGCGAAGATTGCATTTCGTCTTGTAAAAATCAGTACCGATTACAAAGTATTGATCTCCAAGAGCATCAGCCAAAAGATTACCTGTTACCTTTTCATCAGGTCCGTAAGTTCCATGGCGCTCCACATGACCAATATGTGCAGACACAAAAATCGTGTTATTTCCAAGCTTCTCTTCCTGCTTAAGGATCCAATTGATATTATCTGCCATGTATCCATCTCGCATTTTGGGAGAGCTCGAAGCTCCGGTTTCATAAGCTGTAAACAGCTCAATATTCTGAAGCAGTATATCTGCAAAATGTGCAACATACTTGGCCTTTGTTGAATTTACCTTAGCGAGTTCTTTCTTCAGCTCTTCATAGATTGCAGCTCTTTTTTCACGATCATACTCAGAATCAATATCCTCTGCCTCATCATCCCAGGTCTTCTCCAGTTCAGTTACATCAATCCCAAGCTCTTTTGCGCCTTCCGCAAGATACTTGTGATTGTAAGCAGTTCTCTGCATGTCAAAACCGTAGAATCTAAGTCTATCACGCTCAGAAGCAGAATCGTTGTACTCACGCATCCATGAAATAAGCTCTGCCATCTGCTCTGTTCTGTAGATAGCGAATCCAATTGCGGCTGCAGCTTCTTCCGCCGTTCCTTCTCCGCCGTTGATATATCTGTTGACTGCCTCACATCCGCCGCAATCGCCCTCAAGCGTAAAGGCTCGGACTCCGTAGTTTTCAACCAGAACTTTAAATACGTCAAGTTTGAGCTCCTGAAACTCTGTGTTACCGTGAGTTGCTTCACCCAGGGCCACAATCTTTGTATTCTCGGGAATTGTGATATCTGCAACTGATCCGGCGTATTTTGCATACTCTTCTATATCTGCGGTCTCGCCTGTTCCGAATCCTCCAAAATACGAGAATGTAACTCCGGCAACAATTACCGCCACTATAAATGCCATCAATATGATAAATGGCCACGCAATCCTTTTCCTTTTATTCATTCCTTCCCTCCGGTATTTACAAACTAATCAGCGCAAGTACACCATAGGCAGCAAGTCCAAGGCTTGCTGCGCAGCAGCTTGGCGCATCTATGAATATCTTTAATTTTGTTGCCCTTAGAATAAAGCCGATAATCTGGAAAACCACCGGATTAAACAGCACGCACCACAAAGGCAGCGGCAATACGCCTTTTATTATGAAAGCCATAACTGCGATAGCCGGGATAATGACCAGCATGGTATATAGCGTAAAAAACGGAACATATATCTGTCTGAATATGCTGTTTATCACTTCTTCAGCCAGCTCCTGATCATTCTTTTTCATGATGATCTGATATATGGTCGGCTGCAGGCACAGGAAAATGTGTATCATAAAGCCGCCCATGGCCCCGCATAAAAAAATAATTCTAAGAATCATGGCGCTTATTGCATAATTTCCATCCAGCTGCATCAGGGATATAAATCCGCATGAATACATGGGTACGGCAAACATCGCCAATATCCCGGAAAGCACAAACCTAAAGTGCGCCATTCTCTCCCAGGCGCTGTCGATCACTCCCATTTTTCCAAGCTTCCTGTTATCCGGTCCTTTTAAATCCAAAAACAGATCAGCTGTTGCACATAGAACGCCGCCGAATATTCCTATAATTGCCAAAACTAATCTTGCTGTATCAGTCAATACTCTGCCCTCCTACTTTTTCTTAATACCATATTACCTTAAAACCAAAAACAGACCCTTTTTCACTTATCAGGGTCTGTTTTACACTGTTATATTATTGAAGTTCATCCAGTTCTTCTTCAAAGCTCTTTAATATTTTGAGTAATTCATTCTGCATGCTTTCGGGGATTCTATCCATGATTTCAGCAAACTTAATTCCCATTGTCTCATGCTTTTTTCTGTGTTCTGCTCTGGCCTTCTTCCCAAGCTTTGTGAGATACAGGTTAAGCTCTGAATCAGAGCTCGGTGAAACTCTTTTCTCCACAAGTCCCTTATCCACCAGTTTGTAAACCATCTGCGATGCAGCACCCTTGGTGATTCCACGCACCTTTGCAAGTCCTGTCACACTGATTCCTTCCTGATCGCCTATTATCGCCACTGTATGAATTTCAGGCTGAGTCAGCGTAAGCCCTTTGCAGTACTGCTGAGGTTTCTTTTCAAACTGTGAATACTTATGGATTATGCGTTCCATCTGCCATGCAAGCTCTCTGTAATCCTTCATATCAATCCACTTCTCTTTTGGTTATTAATTTGGTATCTTCCACAATTATAACCGGGTAAAAAGCGCCTTACAATCTAATCCTGTTTTTCATCTTCCCAGTTCATCTCAGCCATTAATTCCCCTAAGATATTCCTCCTTGGATATCATAGGAGTTTCAAGTATCTTTTTGGTTTCATCAGATAATTTGAGATTTGATGCATACTCAGCACCTGCCTTTTCAAAGCTTTCAAGAAGGGGCTCAGCTACTATAGCTGCTTCAGGAATATTTAAAAGCGGTGCTTCAGGCACACATACCATTTCCAGATTTCCGAAGCATGTATTGCACATTTGTTTCAAGGCATCGAAGTTCCCTTCCCAATCGGGGAAGCCGCATCCACTTATCACAACTGTATGTATCTTTGAAAAATCAACCAGCGCTTCGTGGTGAATAGTTCCGTTACTCTCCTCTACCATCCCCTTTTTTACAAGCGGTATCGTTCTATCCAACACTGCTTTCAAATGCGATGGCATGGAATAACAGTAAAGCGGGAAGCTCCAAATAATGACATCAGCCTTTACATACAGATCAAGAATTTCGTTCTGGTCATCCTGAATTACGCAATGCCCGTCCTTTTTTTGCCAGCATCCAAAGCACCCTTTACATGGTGCAATATTCTTTTCAATTACATTGATTACATCAATGACATTTTCCTGTTCTTTATCCATTCCCCTTAAAAAAGCCTCAGTCATACGAAATGTATCGCTCTTCTTTTTAGGGCTTCCATTTAATACAAGTATTCTCATGGCATATTCCGTTCCTTTCTGTTCACATCTACGCATGCAAGTGGCATATCATCCCTACTTTTATCTTGTTGCAAAAACATAGGATACACCGTCAGGTGCCTTCATGGGATGATTATCAGAGCCGCATATCAAATGCCTTTTTTGAACTTCCATCAAATCCTTTGTTTTCGTAAAAACGATGTGCATCTGATCGGGAGATTCCGCTTTGAAGAATAGCCTTATAACAATTCTTCTCTTTGGCATATGACACGGCCATATCAATAATTTTAGAAGCAAGTCCCTGATTTCTGTAATCTTTATCCGTTACCACGTTTTCAATAAAGCAGACGCCCCTATTGTTTCTTGTAAGATTCGGTATAAACACTGCATAACAGGTAGATACCACCTTACCATCATCAATCGCACCAAAATAGCGAATGTCCGGATTGTTCTCGATTTCTTTCCACACACTTTTGCTATTTTCTATGGATGAAAAGTCGTCATCGGGTTGAAGCTGCTTATATAATTCGAGCAGCGATGGCAGATCCTGCTCTGTGAGTCTTCTAAATTCCATTAATCTCCCTCCAGATGAATTACGGTCTATTTTTCCGCTTTAACGTTCTACGTTAACCCGCAATTTAATCCTATTTTTCACATTCCGCCAAAACTTCCCATCCTGCTCCTCACCTTCCCGTCCCCAACGGCACGTTAAACAATTTGCTGCAGCATTTTGCAAAACTCGTTTAGTTTATGTTCATTTTCTTCTGAAGGCTTATCCTTCGGATCTATGAAAATTGCGGTAGCAGCAAAACTGTCAATTCCGATACAATCCTTTAGCTTAGAAAAAGCTTTCTCAGCCCCGGCGCCGCTCTGACAGGCAAATGCGGCTATAGTTTTACCTTTTAATCCCTCTTTGTTCTCCAAAATAAATGTCCTTAGCGGCGGTGTGAAGGTACTTGCCCATACAGGAAATCCAAAAATAATCTCATCATAAGCAGACAAGTCCACATCGTAAGGCTCAAGCTCAGGCTTCTCTGCCATAACCGCACTCTTTCCGCCCCAGAAAAATTTCGAAAAGCCGCCTGTAGCGTATGCTTTCTTGGGAACGAGCCTTAATTTATCTGATGAAAGCTCCTTTGCCATTTCATCTGCTATGTACTCTGTGTTACCTTCCAATGAAAAATAAACAATAATTCTTTGCATGTAATCCTCCTTCAAAATGGCATCTATTTACCTTTATGCTTTTCTTTCTTTTTCTGCTGTTTTAGTTTAAAAAGTCTTAACTCTTCTTCCTCTTTCCGCTCTCGGCTTTTGACCTTGCATTCAAGTTTGTTCTGCTCTTGTTGCAGCTTTAATGCCTGCTGAGATTTTGTTCCGATACCTTTTCCCAGAACCGTTTTCTTTGCATCACGTTGTAATCTCTTCGGATTTCTTTTGCTTTCCTTTACCACTGTATCTACAGCAGGGCTAAATTTCAACCGACAATAGTTTCTGATAACAAACTCCTGAACTTCGTAATCCTTGGGTTCTGCACCAAAAATCACTTTTGCCACAGATAATTTCCCATTGTCTACATGTTCAAAAACTCCTACCCAGAAAGGATCATCAAAATATACTGTTAATTTATCACTCACAAACCCAGTATCCATCGTAAACCTTCAAATAATCGTAGCAGTCCTCATTTCTCTGATATCACAATAGCTCAATAACAAAAACAGGCCTTCTCATACACTGAAAAGACCCTGTTTTTCACTTCATTCTATCCCGCTATAACTTACTTAGTGGAGCATACGGGACTTGTTCCGGAGATTAGTGATACGCCAACCCATTTCGCATTTATAATATTTTATTACTTTTGCGAATCAACAAGCCATCTTGCAATATCAATTATCCTTATTCCTTCATGCTGTGTCTCATCATGTTTCGTTCTTGCTATGAGCATCTTTGGATAAGCATCTTTAATGCTCAACAACGGAGCCACTTCTCTCTTAAAAGTCTCCTCCCTTGTTATATCATCGGAAACCTGTATGTACAGCTTTTCACCTTCTTTAATGGCAACAAAATCAATCTCTTTTTCATACAGCTTTCCAACATAAACCTCGTAGCCACGGCGCAAAAGCTCAAGAGCCACTATATTCTCATATAAATGACCATAGTCAGCATCTTTTGTTCCTAATTCAGCAAAGCGGAAAGACAGATCCGAAAGATAATACTTCTTGTCTGATTCAAGATATTTTTTCCCTTTTATGTCATATCTCTGAATTGGGTAGAACAAAAAAGAACGGCACAGATAATCTATATATGATCCAACCGTTTTATCGTTTGTTTTATATGTACCGGACGTAAGCTTAGAGGCAACATTTCTTATCGAAGTCTGATTGCCAACATTATCCATAAGGAAATTACCAATCATTATAAGTAAGTCTTCATTTTCAATTTTGAATTTGGTAACTATATCCTTTGTAATGGTAGTTCGATATATTCCATTTACATATTTCCTGGCATCTTCCTCTGACTTATATAAATATGAACCAGACATGCCGCCTTTTCGTACATAATCGTCAAAGGCCTCATCCACATTGTTCGATGGGAAATATGTCATATACTCACTAAAAGAAAATGGATATAGTTTTACCTCAAATATCCTTCCGCCAAACAAAGTCGCCAGGTCACTTGAAAGCAAAAAAGCATTAGATCCTGTAAGATATATATCAAATAATTCTTCCTCATAAACACTATTAATAACTCTTTCAAAACCCTCACACATCTGAATCTCGTCTATAAACAGATAGTTATTCTTTTGAGAGTCATATTGCTTCTCAATATATTCATAGAGCTTATCGCCATTAAGTAATGACTCATTCTTTTTCAGGTTTAGTTTAATGCGCACAATATTTGCACTCTCATCTTTCGAAATACTCTCAATGAGTGCATCCATAAGTTTGGATTTTCCACTTCTTCTTACGCCGGTTATCACCTTGATATCCGGAATATCTTTAACTGCAAGTAGGGCATTTAAATAATAATCTCTCTGTATCAGCTTCATTTTCTTCACCTCAAAAACAGTATACCTCATTTCGCAAATTTAAACAATTTTCAAATTTGCGAAACAAAACACATCGGTAAATAATACCGATGTGCCAATGACTCCATATGAAGCTGCAAACCGCTTATTTCCAATCTACACCACTTCGGTTTCAACGCCATCAGAATCAAATACCTTCACCATCTCGTTTATTGCGATAGACGTGTTGCCGCCAATTCTTGGGCTTCCATTAATGATAAGTACTTTCATAGCCATGTCTCATTCCTGCTTTTAATAATCTGTCTTTACAGACATTTTCTCCCACTTATCTATCTCATTAAGTCTGGCATTTAATGCACCCCGGACTGCTGAAATAGCATCTGTTCCAAGAAGAAGCCTTAAAGGAGTCTCATCACTCTCAATAGCTTCTATTAGAGGAATACCTGCCTTATCCGGATCTCCGGGCTGCTGTGCCTTGTTCACATTCTGTTCAACAGAACGAAGCCAGGCAGTATCTTTATAATCCTCCAGCGTGTTCTTTGACCCTTTAAGTGAGCTGTCATAAAAATGTGTCCTGAAAGCACCGGGTTCCACAATCATCACCTTAATTCCCAAGGGCTTCATCTCAGCATAAAGCCCTTCTGACATCAGTTCCAATGCTGCCTTACTTGCAGCATAATAGCCGGAAGCTGCGCCTGTACGGGCTGCTCCTATTGACGATATGTTTATTATGGCACCACTTTTATTCTCTCTCATTCCGGGAAGGACAGCTTTGATCATTTCAACTGCCCCGAAGAAGTTTGTATCAAACATCTTTCGTACACCTTCATCTTCAGCTTCCTCGACTGAAGATCTGTATGCATAACCTGCATTGTTTACAAGAACATCTATCTTACCAAATTTATCGGTTGCAGTCTTAACACAGTTTTTAATGCTGTTTTTATCCGTAACATCCAACACCACAGCAAGAGCTGTTTCAGGATACTTTGCCACTATGTTTTTTACTTTATCAGTATTTCTCGCAGTGACTACCACGTTGTAGCCTCTTTCAAGAGCATTTTTCGCGATTCCCGCACCAATTCCGCCCTCTGAGCAGCCAGTAATAAGCCATGTTTTCATATTATTCATCTGACGGCATACCACCTTCAATGCAGATTCAGTACGAACTTCACAAACTCAGGACTATCATGGTTTACGATCTCGCTGTGTCCCAGATCCTTTGCAGCCACCTTAGCCATCTCTTCATCAGTGAGTTCAAAATCCCAGATATCGATGTTCTGTTCCATTCTCTCCACATGCACTGACTTGGGGATGATGGAAACACCTCGCTGGGCATTCCACTTCAAAGCAACCTGTGCTGCACTCTTATCATACTTCTTTCCAATCTCTGTAAGAACAGGATCTGTGAAAATCCCATGTTTTCCTTCTGCAAGAGGTCCCCAGGCCTGAGGAACAACGCCATAAGCCTTCATATTCTCAAGTGCTGCTTCCTGTGCAAAGAAGGGATGAAGCTCTACCTGATTTACAGCCGGAATTACTTCTACTGTCTCGCAGAGGTTTGTTAGAATAGCAGGATAGAAATTTGCTACACCTATAGCCTTGGTCAATCCTTCCTTGTATGCCTTTGTGATCCCGCGGTAAGCTGCGAAGTAATCACCCATTGGCTGATGAAGGAGAATGAGGTCTGCATAATCGAGTTCCATCTTGCCAAGCGATGTCTTTACAGCTTCATAAGCAGCTTCCTCACTCTTCATGTCGTTTACCCACACTTTGGTGGTTATGAAAAGCTCTTCCCTTGTGGTCAGACCATCAGAAATAGCACGGGCAACTGCTTTTCCAACAGCTTCTTCATTTGCATACGCGGCTGCAGTATCGATAAGACGGTATCCTGTCTTGATAGCGTTATAAACTACCTCTTCGCATTCTTTTAAGTCCGGAATCTGAAATACTCCGAATCCCTCAAGTGGCATCTTTGCTCCTGTGTTAAGTGTAATGTACTCCATAATAGAAATCCTCCTTCTTATCTGAAATTATTCTGTTTGAGCCATTCATCCAGCCCTTCTATTTCCTTGTTAAATAGTCCTGCAACAACATCCGCATTTCTTGCTGACGCTTTTGCATCCTTAAGTGATGTGGTCATGTAGTTATGATCATCTGTATAAGAGTTCGCAAAAAGATAAATCTTTTTTCCTTTCCAGTCCGGATAGGATTCCAAAAATCTCCATACAGGAAGCGGTGATGTGTACCACCAGATAGGAAATGCCAGAATCAAGCTGTCGTATTTTTCCACATCCGGAAGAGGTGTCTTTATCTCCGGTCTTATCTTCTTTTCTATCTCTTCCTTTGCCTCTCTATATGCACAAGTGTTGTAATCTTCACTGTAGGGTACCTTTCGCTCGATCCTGAACATATCGGCTCCGGTCTTCGCCACAATCTGTTTGGCAATCTTTTCTGTATTTCCGCTCCATGAGAAATACGCTACAAGTGTCTTCATTTAAACCGCCTCCTGTTTTATAAGCGATGTTTATGTTCTATGTTTTGATGATACCCTGTATATTCAGCTGTGTAAAATTGAACTTTCGTATTATAATATACTTGTTGCGTATATTAATCATTGGGAGTATATCATGATCGAGACATATCTTTTGGAGCATCTTGTAGCTTTTAAGAATCACAGAACATTATCCGAAGCAGCAGAAGCACTTCATCTTACGCAGCCTACACTTACCAGATCCATGAGCAAGCTCGAGGACGAGTTTGGAGTAAAGCTTTTTGAGAGGGAGAAAAAAAGACTGTATCTTAATGATACAGGTAAGATAGCTGCAGAATATGCAGAAGATATTCTTCACATGCATGAGGCCATGGAAGAACAGGTACGTCTTTCTGACAGAAGAAGCAAGACCATAACTGTAGGATCCTGTGCACCTGGTCCGCTTCTTGAGCTGATGCCAAGACTATCAACGACATTTTCTAATATGGCATTATCAACAGAGATGACAGATGAAGAAACCCTTATTACAGGGCTTAATAACAAAACATATCAGATGATAATACTCAACCATCAGCTTGAAGGTGAGCTTTATCATTCCCAGCACTGCGGCTCAGAACACCTTTGTGCATCACTAATACCGGAGCATAAATTTGCATATGAAAGCTCCATCACGTTCAAGCAAATGGATGGTGAAAGTTTTCTCATGGTATCTGAAGTCGGAGTATGGGATGCCATCGTCCGAAAACATATGCCAAAGTCGAAGTTTCTTCTTCAATCGGGAACAGAATCCCTTATGGAAGTCGCAGAGACTTCGTCCCTTCCTACCTTCTCGACTGACCTAACCAATCGCGTTCTTGGAATGCGTCACAACAGATTTTCTGTTCCATTTTCTGATAAAGATGCACAGATGGACTTCTACTGTATTTGTCTGAAGTCAGAGTATATGAATTACATAAACTTGTTCAAGAGATTATGATATTTCTTCATACAATTTGAGAACTGCTTCGATTTCATAAATGCTGCAAAGGTTTCTGCTGAGCTTGCCACATGGTTTTACCTTCCAACTGCACATTAGTCTTTTTCTCTTTTACTTCCAACCAGCCTTTGGCGCGATATGCAGAAATAGAAGTTGTATATTCTCCGGTCTTGGGAATAGTCAAATCAAAATCTGCATTCTCGCCCTTGCCACAATTATCTGCCCGGTAAATTGGTGTTTCATCTGCCATTGCTATCATTACGTCTGCCTTTCCTCCATCGATCTGCCAGGAAACGTGTAGTGTTTCTCCTTCATTAAGCACCATGGTCTCCGAGTCATCTGTGTTCATCATGTTGAAGTTCAGATAAAATCTGTTTGGGTTCTTCGAGCAAACTCTGTCCCCATCAAACCTGACCTGATTCTGCATGATATAACAATTTAAAGCTATTATCATCAAGACAATAGCTGTAGATACTATTAAAAGACCTTTCTTTTTCATAATCCCCCTATTTCTGCCCGGTTCATCTCAGTGACTCCCGGACTTTCCTTCACCGCCAATCCACATTCGCATGGTCCATATATACCCTAACACGCAAAGAAAAACAGACAGCTCCTTTACACGGATTTCTGTCTGTTTTTCACTATAATGGCTATCTATTTAGTTGTTTTGGTCAAAAATTAAAACAATGCCTGATAGTCAGAGATACCCCACCAGTCCTGAAAAGAGGCTTATAACTATCATCAACGCAATCATCCAGATGACAGTGGCCTTGATGCCATTATTTTTTATCATAAAAAAGGGATAAGGGCCCTGAACAAGGTCCAGATAGTTGAGTCGCAGCATGATAAGCCCATAAACAAGCGTCACAACTACAGGCAGCCATATCCAATGTAAAGAGACTCTTTCTTCAAAGAAAATATATGACAGAGTCGATATGATCGGCACCAGCAAATGATGATACAGCCCGCTTCCTGAAAACAATAATTCCTTGAGCTTTCCCGACATGGGAACAAGAATGGTAGCCGTAACAAAAAAGGTCATTACCAGCATACACACGCTAAGATACCTTACGACTTCCACGGCCTCCTTTTGCCCGAATATAACAAGCAAAATCGATGATATAAGTGTAATAAAATTGGAAATCTGAGTATAGAAAATAAAGCTTTTCCTTATATCATGCCATTTTATACTCTTTGAAAAGGCTATAATTTCAAAAATGATGATCACCAGGTTCAGTATTCTAGCCATATACGATCACTCCCAACTTTTTATACAACCAATCTCCGTTATCAGACTGCCACCGTTTGCCGATAGGCGCGGCGTACTGATCATTCAAGCAGATACTCAAAAGCTATTTCAGGCAGCGGTTTGTAGAAATAAAAGCCCTGAATATAGTCACAATCTGCATCCAGCAAAAATTTCATCTGTTTATCCGTCTCAACACCCTCCGCCGTTACTTTTGCCCCCATAGCGTGGGCGAGATTGATAGTTGAGACAATAATAGCTTCCGATTTCTTATTTATTCCTATTTTCCTGATAAAACCTATATCCAGCTTGATAATGTCAAAATCGAAGGTTTCAAGCATGGACAGTGAACTCATACCGCTTCCATAATCGTCAAGAAGTATCTGGATTCCCTGTTCTTTCATCTTGTCAAGATAATTAAGAGCCTTATCCTCAAGATCTGCATAGGCAGACTCTGTCACCTCTAGCCTTACAAGGGACGGGTCAATCTTCTTTTCATTTATCAGCTCAAATATGCTTTCAATGAATGCTGTGTCATAGAAATCCACTCTGGACAGATTTATAGCGCAGGGAACGACCTTTTTGCCTTCACGGGTACGCCTTTCAATAAAATCTATCCCCCTATGCAGCATGAACCTGTCAAGCTCAGCAGTCTTGCCCTCAGATTCGATGATAGGAATGAAATCTGCAGGAGAAACCATGCCAAGATCTCTGTGCTGCCATCTTATCAGCATCTCTGCGCTGACAATCTCGCCGGATTTGGCATTTACTATGGGCTGATAATAAGCCTCAAATTCGTTGTCCATCAGGGCTCTCTCGTAATCAGACAAAAGATAGCGCTGTTTTACATACAGCTCCTTAAGAGAGTCGTCATAGTAAGCATAAAGAAGTTGTCTGTTGTTTCTGTCTATACTCCTCTCTGCTATTTTTGCACCTGCGATTATCTGGGCAATATCAACTTTGGAGTTCGTTATGGGATATATTCCGCAGTGAATTTCATAGTTGTATTCTATTGATTCTGTTTTGAAAACCTGCCTGCACATGGCCTTAAGGTTCTTTTCCGTAAGGTTCTCATCTGCTGTGATCAGAACAAAATTATCCGCCTCAAGCCTCCCCACGATTACAGGGCTAAGATACTTTCTAAGAGCATCCCTGGTCCTGAAAATAACAAGGTCGCCTCTCTGGGTACCAAACAACGCATTAACGGCCTTAAACCCCATTATATTGGCGTATACAAGGGAATAATGATCATTATCTGTAAGCTCTTCAAGAAAAAGCTTGGACCTGTCTATAAAGCCTGTTCTTGCATACTCATCCGTCATCCAGTCATGGTCAAGAAGCGTAGTGATATCGATGCACATCACCATAAACCAGTCGGGATATCCGGGAACCTCACGCACTCTGAAATTTTTGGCACGAACACCGGCGGCAGTCTCCACATGGACAGTTCTGACATAATTGCCCATTTCATCCATTTCTTTCTGGATAACTGAAAGTCTTAACTGATCAAGAAAAGCTTCTTTTTCCTCATCTACTACAGATTCAGCAAGTTTATTGCAGATTTCCCGGTAATTAAGTCTGCTCCTCTCAAAGACACCGGTGACATTATCCTTCAAAAAGTATACTTCACAGCGTTCATCATGTTTTTCCACGCCAAACACCATATCGTAGCCTTCAGAAATGATGGTTCTGATCACAGGCTGCTCGACATGGCTCATATACGGAATGACGGTTCCCTGGTTTAAAGGGGTTATCTCACCATCGTCGATTATTTCTCCTTCTCCTTTGAAAATAGTCCGGCCACCTTTAACCTTAAAATAACTACCATCGGTTATAAAATAAAATCGACATCCAAAACTGTCCGGAATGACAATATCATCAACAAACTTAAGACCTCCTATGGTCTTGTCTTTCAAGTATTCTCGATGGGGTATTATCTGAATATTGGTCAGGTCAAGACCATCTGAAAATCTGACATAGTTGGGATCTACGGCCTCTTCGTCCAGTTCCGGCGCATGGTATACATAAAAAGCAGCATTCATGGAACCTGCATTTGAAGCGATGACTATCCCCTTATATCCTAAAAGAGCCTCTTTTAATCCCTTTTTTTTCATAAATGCAAGCTGTGTCGGACCATGTCCGCCTGCAAGATAAATAACATCTGACCAGGCTACCATCGCATCTGCTGATTCTTTTTCATCTAATATCTTTACTTCTTTTACAGAGAGATTTTTATATTCGAATGCATCCAGTATCTGCCTAAGCTGATACTGATTATCTTTAGTCGCACCGGGATCGCAGGGTACATAGAGCAGATTGGCCTCTTTTTCCCATTCCTGCGTCAGATCATCAAAAAAGCCATAGCTCTCCAAAGGTGCTGCCTCTTCATAAGTCCCCTGTTCCTGTAATGCTATAGAGTTACTTGTTAAGTATAGAACCATTGACAATCTCCTGCCGGATCCGGCGATAAACCTTTGTTTACATAAGATAACAATTATTTGCCGTATCTACTCTATTTTACACTCCCAAAACGCATAATTGTTAAGGTTATAAATATTTAATACTTAAGAATTTCACCACGATAACCGATATATATAACAGCTATGGATAGCGCTTTAATGGGAAGGGACTACATTAAGGCGCATTTTTTTGTCCCTGAAAGGAGGAAAATTGTGACATAGATTTAGTTAGACCACTCGGTCCTTTGGAGAGTGGGGTGTGCCGGATTGACTGATGGCACGCAGAAAGGATTTATATGGATAATACGAACAACATAAATGGCTACCGTAGTGTTTACATGGCTTTTGGCGTTTATAAGGTAGGCGGAACCGGTCAGCAGCAGGCAAAAACTGCAGAAAGCGGCGAGACACCCGCGTTCCTGACAGCTTTAAATGTGGCTTCTGAGAAAAGCTTTGGAGAAGATAATCTCCCGGAAATAACAAACGCCAACATTACGCCCCACGGCCTGGCAAAACCTGATGATAACGGTGCTATGCTATCCTACACAAGGATAATTACCGCAAAGGTGCCGGATGATATCTCCTCTGCCCTCTCAAAGTGGGACAAGGAATCCGGCAAGATCGTGGATGATGGCTCAGAGAGTGATTCGGTCGCTCCTGCCGGTTCTGGCTCAGAAAGTAAGGCATCAATTCCTGCAGGCAAGGAATTCGATATTAACGACGGCGGCCAGGAGCTACAGATAACCATCAAGGTATCAGGCGGAACCCGAATCTACACAGCATCGGGAGTGGATAAGGACGGCAATTCTTTTTCCAAAGAGATCGATCCCTATTCAGTAGATCCCACTGATACTGACTACGCAGGCTTTGCAACACTTTGTGCCTATATCAGAGATACGGAAGGGCTTGCCGACAACGCAATGAAGGCTGTAAGAGATGCAGCCCCTGCTGATATCACAGAAAAGGGCAATTACCTGTATATGGTAAGCTTCGCATCCGATGGCACAGGCAATCTCTCAGGCGCCAAGAAGCTCTTTGAGCAGCTGGAGAACTTCTTCGACAGATTGATGGGCATTGGTAGTGTCAACTCATCCTCAGAAATATCTGATCAGAAAGCGATTGCTGTCAGAAGCGACAGTTCCGGAGACAGCACCTCCTCCGGCGGCTCCTTCCACAGCAGGGTCCTTGAAGAGCTCCATGAACTGATTGAGCAGATGCTGCAGAAGATGCTGAACGAGATCATGGGTATCGATGATACCGAAGAAGTGACTGCTGACACCGAAGAAAAAGCAGAAATAGAAACAGAATCCATAGCTGAAACCGAAAATCCCGAGGATGGCTCCGCTAATGATATTGGCGAGAAGGCCTCAATAGCCGCAGAAACTGCAACAGCTGAAGATAGCGCTGATTCTACAGATTCCGGCGACATCGAGAAAAGTCTTGGAATTGAAAACGCGGTAGAATTATAGGGATTTAGGTGTTAGATTTTTAGAATACTGCTTGAATACTACGAAACTCCCCGGATTTCCGGGGAGTTTCATTATGCCTCTACATGAATAAGCGCTTCATACCTCTATGTCATTCTCCTTAAGTAGCTGCCTGAGATACTCAATTTCCTTAACAGCATCCTCTTTTTCCTTAACAGCCGCTTCTTTTTCGCTAACAGCTGCCTCTTTTTCCTTAGTCAGGGAGTCAATCTGGGGTCGAAGCTCGTTTTCAGTGTCTCTGCAGCCCAATGCATAGCCCTCGTCCTTTATGACCTGTAGATGACGCTCAGCACTATATTCAAGTACGCCCACTTTGATTACCTCCTTCCTGTATTTGACGAAGAAGTCCCTAAGGATGTCTTCTTTTATGCATTCATCGATGGCTTTTTCTACTGCCTTGCGAATGACCTCTTTCTTGAACAATGATTCATCAAAATTAGCATCATTCTGCACCTCATCACCGATTGAATTCATATATTCCTCTCTATATTTTCTCACTTTTTGGACAAAAAGGGAATATTGTTTTAATGTACTGCAGGCCTGCATGAGTTCAGGATTGTGGCCTGCATTTACATTATACTGGTGGACTATGAGCTCAAGTTGGGGCTCATCTCCCTTTGTGTCAAACATATCAGAAAGCTTGTAGGTAACCTCATCCTGCATAGGAACAGTCCCATTATAAAAGACGATGAACTTTGGTTCCGGAATCCTTATTCTTTCTGCCTTGTACGTTTTCTCCTGAAGAATGAGGTTTTTGTATATACTTGCTACATACTGAAGATCTCTGAGAGGAATGTTTGGACACGGACTTGACTGGTGTTCATACAGATTTAATTTGAAATCCAGAAGGAAAGAGACATCGTTTTTCATGTGAAGGAAAGTCTCACCTTCAAGGGTGGTTATCTTCAGTTTAGAGGGATCGTTGTAATTGCTGTGGTTTATGGCATTGTAAAGCTCAAGCAGATAGCGCTTGTCACTATACAGCATTCTGAATACTGTGTCTTTATGCTGTTTATTCTCTATTGGCATTAAAAATTCTCCTTGTGTTAATTAGTTAAATCCATTGTTGCGCGCATCTGTAAAAAATGGAATTTCCCGAAAACAAGAGTGTTTTTCGGCGCGTTAGAAACAACGCAGGAATCATATTAGCACACAGAGGAAACGAATGCAAGTTCAAATATGAGAGCACTGGGAAAGCTCGATTCAGACACGATTCAGTGCGCGGATGAGCTTTTTAGCATTTCTGGAAAGCGATCTTGAAGTCCCTGCGCACTGGAAAAGCCTGATTTCAACCTGAATCAGTGCGCAGATGAGCTTTCAAGTATTTCCAGAAAGCGATCTCAAAGTCTCTGCGCACTGGAAAAGCCTGATTTCGACCTGAATCAGTGCGCGGATGAGCTTTCAAGTCTTTGCAGAAGGCAATTTCGAAGTCTCTGCGCACTGGAGGAGCCCGATTTCGACACGATTCAGTGCGCGGATGAGCTTTTAAGCCTTTCCGGAAGGCAATCTTGAAGTCCCGGCGCACTGGAGGCGCTTGATTTTGACCCGATTCAGTGCGCGGGCGAGATTTTATGCCTTTCCAGAAAGCAATCTCAAAGTTCCTGCGCACTGGGAAAGCTCGATTTCACCCCAAATCAGTGCGTGATAAGGGGTCAGTTCATGCATATCCGGTAAGCGATTAGGGGAATAAAAAAGCTACCTTAATCGGCAGCTGTAAAGTCGGGAGGATGCTGTCCGGTTACACCGGACAGCAGTTATGAAAAAGTTTTCTAACATTTTCAACAAGAGCATCACCTCTTGATAGATTCATAATACCCTCCAAAACTTAACTATTCTTAAAAGCCATTTGAACAGTTTGTTAATAAAACACTGCATTTGTTCACATTCTGTTTACATGATGGGGACCTCCCGGCACCCATATTCTGCATTATTACTGCGCCACGGACACCTCATTCATGGAATCGAGGGATTGACCGTACGCCAACTCTACATTCCCTGCAATGTTGAAGCGAAGCTGATAATAAGCATCAAAACTTCCATAAGGTAGTTTAAAAGTTATGGTTGTATCCGTAAAATCTATGACATTCAGGTCTGAAAGCGTATCACCTCTTGTCTCCCATACTGTCCAGGTACTGCCTTCCACACCATAATCACATTCAGATGATCTCTCAACGCCGATGCAGGCACCGTTTTCAGGATTTGTTATCCACTGACCTTCGAACTTTTTAAATACTTCGTCAAGACTTACGTCCACATCTGCCAAATCCTCTGCAACGGACACAGGAATCTGGAATTTCTCGCCTCTTATATCTGCAAGAATTTCAGCAAGCTGATAAGCTCTTTTTCTCGTATAGCGCTCGGCTGTGCCGTTTTCAAGCTGTGGCTGAAGTGAGCCACCCTCTGCTTCTTTTCCGGCAGCTGTTATGGCAGCTTCTTTTCTCTTAATCCAGGCTCTCTGCTCTGAAACAAGCTCGTCCTTCTTTTCAGGATCTATCTCTTCGATAATTCTTTTCCAGAGTATGTTCAGTTCATCATCCCAGAACTTGTACCACTCCCCGGTCTGGTAGTTCATGTCCTGCTGACCCATCATTGCCCAGTCCATTGAAACGAACGCCTCATGCATTATCTCTGCACCTGCCAGCTCATCCTGAATAGTTTCATAGTCTGCAGGGTTGATGAAGCTAATGAAAACTTCGGTTGAAGGGTCATAATTCGAAACAGGCTTATATTCAAGATATCCGCCGTTCATTATTCTGCTTGTGAGACCGATCTCTTTAAGATGCTCGTCCTTCAGGCTTTCAAGGTCTTTCATGGACATGAATTCAACATCCTCGAAGCTGTCCATAATATCTTTGTACTCGCTGTCCGTATAAAGATTCGGAATCTTCAACTGCTCATAAGTATCCTTGTTAAAAACATCATAAGTGTAGTAGAACTGCTTATAATCATCGGAAAGGGCCATTTTGTAGACACAGATGACGCCGCTTTTGCCATTAAGATCTATGTCGCCATGCTTATGACTGTATGCGAAGGATGTTAACTCAGACTCCTCTTCTTCATAGTATCCAAAGTGATATTTTGCATCGCCATCAAGGTATGCTGCATCCCATGCATGATTAGAAGCCCCATTGCTGCCACCGCCGGATATGTATCCGTATTTGTTGATAAGGGTATAGCTCCTGGACCAGCTGGGAAATACATATACTACCTGAGGCTGATTATCGATGACCTTTACTATGAAAGTAAGCATGCTTGCTTCTTCAACGAAGGGTCCAACTGAGCGAAGCGCCAGCTCCAACTCTCCATCCATACCAAGATCCAAAAAGGCATATTCGAAGGGTTCCACATCCCCCTTCTGATAGTAATAATCTTCTGTATCAATTATTTTCTGGAATGTATCCTGCAGCTCAGTGAGAGTGTAGGTCTTTTCAGTATCGATATGGTTAATGAACTCATCCTGATAGGATAGATATTCTTCAAAGACGAAGAGATTCTTCTTGTAGTAGTCAAAACTCAGGGTGCCGGTTCCCTTAAGAAGGTCCCCAAGGATATTATTATGCTTTTTGGCTTCATCGCTTGTAGGCGTTGGATTATCCAGTCTTTCGTCTGAGGTCTCAAGGATATCTTCGCTATCGCCTGTGGCGGAACCCCCGTTGTCTGTGGCTTCGGAATCACCTGAGTCTCCAGCTTCGGAATCACTGGTGCTTCCGGCATCAGCTTCTGTTTCCTCTGAAGTGGTTGTGGTGGTCTCAGCATCTGCTTCCGTGCTTACTTCTGCGTCAGCTTCTTCGGTCACATCTCCTTCGCTGCTGTTTCCTTCAGCGTTTCCGCTATCAGTTATTTTGCTAAAAAAAGAGGATGAACCGCTCTCGTCAGCATTATTTTTCCCGGAAGAACCGCAGCCTGCAAGCATTACGGCCATCCCCAGGGCCAATATCATTACTTTTCTTTTCTTCACTTTTTTCTACCTTTCCTGATTTGTATCATTACGATTTACGAAAACATTATACAACGGAGTCCCGGTAGATACGAGAAAAGTTCACTTCTTCCTGCAAATGTAAAGAAGGTGGTTTGTGTTGCCAAGGAGCTCTCTCTTTTCAGAAAAGGCAAGGTACCACTTAGCCAGCTTCTCAAAATCCTCGTCTGTGACCGCAAATTCAGGATTTTTCTCTACAGGTTCGATAAGACCGTCAACACCTGTTGTTGTAATCCACTCTACATCTTTTTCTTTGAATAGATCTTCGAACTCTGTTATGTCATAGCCTGTGAAGAGCTGCTCCTTAAAATGGCGGATCTTGTAGTCTTCTGTGAAGTTCTCTTCCTCACCAAATCCCCAGTTGCCCTGAAAATAGTTGGAATACATGATTGCGAAAACAGAAATAAATGCAAAGAGCAATGTTCCGCCGGGTTTGGTCACTCGAATGGCTTCATCGATGGCTTTGTTAACCTCTTTTTCCTCATAGAGATGATACAAAGGTCCAAATACAAGGGTGGTATCGAAGCTGTTGTCTTCAAACCTGCTAAGATCTGTGCCATCGCCCTGATATGCGTGGAGCTTGTCTATTCCTTCGCCGTTTTCTTTTAATTTTGCAAAGTTGCTGTCTGTAAGCTCTACTGCAGTAACGTCATAGCCTTCTTTTGCCAATGCCACAGAATATCTGCCTGTTCCTGCACCAACCTCAATTACTTTTGAGTCCTTATCAAGATAACGATGGATATAATTCATGGTTGTGGCATATTCAAGACGTCCGTGAATGGACCTCTCCAACCTGATATCCTCGTCGTACTGCCCGTAAAAATCGCTGATAATGCTTACTCTGTCCTGCCCCATAGCTTTTTCCTCCTTGGTTTTAAAAAATAGGATTTTTAGAAATCCTCGCGCGAGCGAATTTAGCGTATAAAAAAGCCTCATCAAACCCAGTTTGATGAGGCTTCACTATCTCAATGATATGCAAGTCTTAAATCATGCTTCTGCACTTAACCCCATCAATATAACACTAATAAGCCCCTGAGGATCATCCACGGGCTTATTTGATGGTGTTGAATTGTTGACGAGGCAATTGTATATCATATTGTCACCGCTTTCTGAAAATTATTAGTTGCTAGTATAATTGTCGCTCAATTATATGTCAACTCTTTTTCAGTTATTTGTATTCCGTCACGCCAAAGGACTTAAATACATTATCTCTAAACTCTGCAAGGTCCTTAAATACTCCGTCTGCTATCATTTGGGCACCAATATTGCCGATGGCTGTAGCCTCAGAAGGTCCTGCGTAGACGGTTTTGCCTGTTCTTGCTGCAGTGAGCTTATTAAGGTACTCAGCGTTGGAACCGCCGCCCACGATGTTTATCTTATCGAAGTGTTTTCCTGTGATATCTTCAAGCTCTTCTGCCGCCTGCTTGTAGCACTCAGCAAGGGACCTATAGATAACACGTGCTATTTCCCAAGGAGTTTCGGGGATCTGCTGTCCGCTCTTTTCGCAGGCGCCCCTAACTGCTGCGATCATGGAATCAGGAGCAAGAAAAACATCGGAATTTGCATCCACAAGAGAATCTATGGTCTCCTCTTCCGCTCTGGCACAGAGATTACCAAAGGAGTAATCATCATCTGCCTTTTTGCCGGGATAGTCATAGCCTGCTTCAAATTCCTTCTTAACGGACTGAATCATCCAAAGTCCCATGATGTTCTTAAGAAACCTGTATCTGTAGTTGTAGCCGCCCTCATTAGTAAAATTGGCGCTTCTTGCCTTATCTGAGCAGTCGGCTGCTTCAAGCTCGCAGCCAAAAAGTGACCATGTGCCTGATGAAATATAAAGGACATTGTCTGATGTGTCCGGAACTGACATAACAGCAGAGCCGGTGTCATGGGTTGCAGGAAGGATTACTTTGCAGTTATATCCTACTTTTGCCTGTACTTCGGGAGTCAGATCGCCCACCTCAGTGCAGGGAAGGGAGAGCTTCCCAAAGAGCTTTGAGGGAAGCCCTAATTTTTCAATAAGCTCAAGATCCCACTCCTTTGTCACAGGGTTCACCAGCTGACTTGTGGTAGCGTTGGTGTACTCCTGCTTTTTTACTCCTGTAAGAAGAAAATGCAGGTAATCAGGGATCATTAAAAATGTATCCGCTTTTTCAAGCGTATCTGGCTCTCTGAGCCTTGCATCCATCAATTGGTATATTGTGTTGAAAATCGCCTTCTGAATGCCTGTGCGGGCATATAATGCGTTTTCAGGTATGATCTTGTATACCTCAGTATCCATGCCCTCTGTTCTGGCATCTCTGTAGGCATAGCTTTTTGCTGTTTTATTGCCGTCCTTATCAAGAAGGACGTAGTCCACGCCCCAGGTGTCAATGCCCATGGATACAGGGATTTTGCCAAGATCAGAGCATTTTTTCATGCCGGCAAGGATCTCTTCAAAGAGCCTGTCGGTATTCCAGACCTTGTGTCCATCCTCGTCATCCATGCCGTTATAGAATCTGTGGATCTCTTCGTACTGTATTTTGCCATTTTCAAAGCTTGCCAGTATATGGCGTCCGGAAGATGCGCCTATATCAACAGCCAGATAATAATTCATCACTTTTCTCCTATTTTGTCGCTCTTTTTCTCATAAAGGCAGTCTTCGTTAACCTTGATGCCAAAAGGTCCGTTGAGGGCTCTGAACATGTCAGGCTCGATGGTCTGGCGCTTTCTGTCTGTCATGGACATTACTTTTACAAGGACTTCAGCAGCCTTTTCTACTGTATGCATAAGGCCGAAGGTGATATCAAAGTCTGTTCCGCAGGCGAACATGCCATGATGTGCCCAGATTGCAACGTCCTGCTTTTTCATGATCTCGGACGTGGCAACAGCGATTTCGCGGCCGCCGGGTACCATCCACGGTACTACGCCGATTCCGTCAGGGAATACAACAGGGCACTCTGTAGCCATCTCCCAAATCTCTCTTGTGAAAACATCGCCGTCAAGAGGAAGTACAAATGTAAGAGCGATGGTGTTAGCGGGATGGCAGTGATATACCACTCTGATCTCGGGATTTCTCTTTTTGCAAACCTCCAGGTTCATAAGGTGTGAAGGAAGCTCGGATGTGGGTCTTCCGCCATTTACAAGGCCCCACTGGATCTGATAATTCTCGCCCATATCATCAACCTTGATAATGCAGATGTTTGCTGCAGGATCGATCTCAACGTTTCTGAAATACTTGCCGGAACCTGTTACCATGAAGTACTCGCCTGCAAGCGCAGGAACTGAGGTGCCGATTTCCTTCCACTCACCGTCTTCTTTAAGGTCCTCTTTTACGGAAGTGATCTCTTCGTCCTTTATTCTATAGCTTAAGTTACCGCCGTTTCTCTCATGCCAGCCCTGATAGAAGCCGTCAACACACATGCGGCAAAATCCCTTAGCAAATTCTGAATCCAATACTCTCATTTTCTTAATCCTTTCCTAAATCAAATTAAAATGATTTAAGGCAAAGAGCCTGTTTAAAGGCCCTCTGCCACATTTTTTCTTATTTTTGTCTTATGCTCTCTTGCTGAGAACCTCGTCTTCGTACTTTTTACATACGTCGAACCACTCATCTTCTGTGGGAACGCCCTGCTTCTCGCAGTAGTAATCCCATACATCACCTACGGGCATCATCTTGATGCGCTCCTGAAGGGACATAAGCTCTGTGAAGTTGCGGTCATTCTGAAGCTTGCAAAGCTTTTCATTGGGCTGAAGCTCAGCGTTCAGAAGTGCCTTTAAGAAGTTTCTCATGCCGTTTGTCCAAGCGGATACGCGGTTTATGCTGGCATCAAAGTAATCCATTCCGATGAAGAAGCGGTCGGGACCGTTTTTAACGATCTCCTGAGCGATCTCTTTTGCATCATCATTGTAAATTACAACGTGGTCTGAATCCCAGCGAACAGGTCTTGTAACATGAAGAGCCATCTTGTCGTTGAAAAGAAGCATGGATGAAAGCTTATCTGCAACGTTCTCAGTGGGATGGAAATGTCCGGAGTCGATGAGGCACATGATGTTGTTCTTGGCAGCGTAGCTGAGATAGAACTCCTGAGAGCCTACGGTTACTGACTCCAGACCGATTCCAAATACCTTGGACTCAACAGCTACGTAAACCTTGCTCCTGTCATAGGGTGTAGCGAGGATCTGATCAAGTGAGTCCTTAAGTCTCTTTCTGGGAGAGATTCTGTCGGGGATAACATCCTTAAATCCATCGGGGATCCAGATGTTCATCATGCAGGGAACACCTGTCTCTGTGGCAAAATACTCTGAAATCTTAAGGCATGCGATGCAGTGATCGATCCAGAACTTTCTGATGCTCTCGTCCTCTGATGAAAGAGTTGCATCATCAGCCTTGGGATGTGAAAACATTGTAGGATTGAAATCAAGACCGATGCCGTGCTTTTTAGCAAAATCAACCCATGCCTTAAAGTGCTTAGGCTCTAATTTATCTCTGTCTACCCACTCGTCACCTTCGAATACTGCATAGCTTGCATGAAGATTGAGCTTGTGCTTGCCGGGAATAAGAGAAAATACCTCATCTATATCCTGCATGAGCTGCTCGGGTGTTGTAGCTTTGTAGGGGTAATTGCCTGTTGTCTGAATTCCGCCGCTAAGGGGTCCCTTCTGGTCAAAACCAACTACGTCATCTCCCTGCCAGCAGTGCATTGAGAGACTTATCTTTGAGAGCTCGTCTATTGCCTTATCTACATCTACGCCAAGCTTTGAATAGCGCTCTTTTGCTGCTTCATATCTTTCTTTTACTGTCATTTTGTAACCTTCCCTTCTCTATATAATTTCTATTTTGGCTAAAACACGGGTTATATGCGTCATCTGCCTGTGTTTTATGCTCATTTTCTTCGCTGATTTTAATATTAAATGATGGCGCCCATTTATTTAAGGTCGAAAAAAGAATAAAAAAGCGTCCTTTCTTGCAGCGTGTAAAATAACATGTTATTTTTATGTAATAGAGCAGAAAGGAAGCCCCTATGAACAAGGATTTACTCCAAAAACTCAGCACAATAACTGAGGAAGAACAGTCCATTTTAAATGGTGAAAAGGTGATAAACCGCGCCCTTTATTACAGCGCAGAAACGTCCAAAGATGCAGATGAAATTGACTCAGCAAGAGTCCTTAAAAACGGACGTCTTATAGATATGCGCCCCCATGTGCGCTTTATTCATTTTCCCAAACATACCCATAACTATGTGGAATTTATCTATATGTGCAGCGGCTCTACCAGGCATATAGTGGACGGTCAGGAGATAACCCTTAAGGAAGGGGACCTGCTTTTCCTTAATCAGCACGCTACTCAGGAGATTTTTCCCGCAGGAGAAAAGGATATAGCCGTGAATTTCATGATCCTGCCTGAGTTTTTCGATGTGGTTCTTCCAATGATGGGG
The DNA here is from genome assembly GCF_000424285.1 of Butyrivibrio sp. MB2005. Classification (GTDB taxonomy): domain Bacteria; phylum Bacillota; class Clostridia; order Lachnospirales; family Lachnospiraceae; genus Butyrivibrio. Next base: position 118,141 of record NZ_AUJP01000009.1, read on the forward strand.
GCTAAGCCCAGCGCACTACGAGAATTCATCGTAAGCTGCCTTACAAGGAAGGATATGCAGAGCAATTTCCTGTATTTTAGCGTGTCAGACGTTGTTCCCGTGCAAAATCTCATGGAAAACCTAATCTGGAACATGCTGAATGCAGATAAAAACAGCCGTACAATAAATCAGGCCACAGTGGGACTGCTTTTCTTGAATCTGACAAATCACGCAGAGCTTATCCACGTGCCTTCGAATTCCTTTGAGCAGGAGATAACCCTCAAGGTGCTCTCCTACATAGATACTTCCTACAAAACGGCATCCCTGCAGGATTTCGCAAAGGCGGAAGGCGCAGATGTTTACACGGTAAGCCGTATCATCAAAAAAGAGACCGGAGAGACCTTCAAAGCATTGCTGCAGCAAAAGCGCTTAGAGCGTGCCTGCAATCTTCTAAGTCGCTCCGCAGCTCCTATTTCGGACATCGCTGTGTCTGTAGGCTACGACAACACCAGCTTTTTCCACAGGCTCTTCCGCAGAGTCTATGGCTGCAGCCCCAGGGATTACAGGTTACAAAACGCATCTTCTGCAGGGCTTTCTCATGAGAATTAGCGCCACGTGATGGCGCATTGTAAATCTTGCGGCTTTGTGCTACATTTTTTCTATGAAAAAAGATCTGAAAACCAAGTTCAGTACAAGACAATATATGCTTTCCAGGGATTTTGAAGTCTATTACTACAGTGATAGCGTTATTCCCGACGTAGAACATCATGCCCACGACTACTATGAGTTCTACTTTTTTCTGGAGGGCAATATTACCATGCATATAGGTGATGCATCTTTTTCACTGCGCCCGGGGACAATGGTCATAATCCCTCCCGGAGTCCCGCATCACGCAACTCTCCTTGACAGCAACCATCCCTACAGACGCTTTGTGTTCTGGATAAGCGAGAGCTTCCTTAGTTCCCTTATTGGAATTTCCGAGGATTACAGATATCTCCCTGATCTGGCGCTGAAAAACACCTTTTTTACCCACAAATTCACAGAAATCGAATTCAATACCCTTCAGGGCAAGCTTTTTTCTCTGATTGATGAGATTCACTCTGACAGATTTGCTAAAAGCGCTAAGATTCTTATATCCGTCAGCGATTTCATGATATCCATAAACCGCATGGTATATGAGGCTCAGAATCCCGGAAATACTGAGGCAGAATCAGATTCTCTTTACCAGAGCATCATCCATTATATAGAGACCCATATCGATGAAAATCTGTCGCTGGATATAATCGCTGAAAAGCTGTACATAAGTAAATTCCACATCTCTCATGTTTTTACCGAGACAAACGGCCTGCCGCTACATAAATACATAACAAAGAAGCGGCTGGAAATGTGCAGAGACGCCATTTTAAGCGGCCAGGATATATCCGTTGTGGCATCATCCTACGGTTTTTCGGATTATTCCACCTTCTACCGGGCTTTCGTGAAGGAATACGGAGTATCTCCCAAAAAATACAAGGATGAAATCATCAGAAAAGCGCATTAACGCTCGCTTTTCAAAAAAGGTATTGACTTCTTAATACAGTTAGGGATTAATATATTTTTTATGAAGAAATTGTGCAAAATTTTTTGCCGGAATTGGAAATATTATGTTTGATCAGAATACATTATCGCTGCTTATTGACTCTTTTCCGAAAATACTTGTTTACGGACTGAAGGTCACACTGCCGCTGGCAACCGCAGCATTCATTTTATCAACTATACTGTCAGTATTTGTCGCAATGGTTCAGTACGCTAATGTACCGGTTCTGCGACAGATCTGCAGATTTTACATTTGGATAATACGAGGAACGCCTCTTTTGGTTCAGCTAATGGTGGCTTTTTACGGACTTCCGCTCCTTGGAATACATTCAAATCCATTCATAATGGCTGTTATTGTATTCACCATAAATGAAGGTGCCTACAGTGCTGAGACCATGCGTGCCGCTATGGAAGCGGTTCCCGCAGGGCAGCTCGAAGCCGGCTACTGCGTAGGTATGAACTACATGCAGATTATGTGGCATATTATCCTGCCACAGGCCTTCAGAACGGCTTTCCCTTCGCTGTTTAACGCACTTATCAGCATGGTTAAGGACACATCCCTGGCATCCAGTATCACAGTTGTAGAGATGTTCACCAGAACCAAACAGATCGCCGGACAGTCCTATAATTACCTGCCGCTTTATATCGAAGTTGCAATTGTTTATCTGATGTTTTGTACGGTTCTCACCTATCTGCAAAAGAGAGGCGAGGTGCGACTTGGAAGCTACGGCGTAAGAAAATAATCGAGGAAAAATATGTCTTTACTTAAGGTTAACAATATACACAAAGCCTTTGGGACGAACGAAGTTCTGAAGGGCATAAATATTGAAGTTGAAAAAGGTGATGTGGTATCTGTCCTTGGCCCGTCAGGTTCCGGAAAGACTACCCTTCTTCGCTGTATCAACTTTTTGGAAAACGCTGATGAGGGAGAGCTTACTTTCGACGGCAAAACCTATCCTTTTTCCAAAATAAGTCATGCCGAGATCTCGGATGTTCGTAAGAGAACCGGCTTTGTTTTTCAAAATTACAATCTCTTTGCCAATAAAACAGTTCTGCACAACGTAACCCTTGGACTGACTTCAGCAAGACACATTCCCATGGCGCAGGCAGAAGCCAAGGCAAGAGACATGTTGCAAAAAGTCGGCATGCTGGAACAGATAAACATGTATCCCAGCCAGCTTTCAGGCGGTCAGCAGCAAAGAGTTGCCATAGCGAGAGCTCTTGCCACTGATCCCGCCATATTATATTTTGATGAGCCCACTTCCGCTCTTGATCCCCAGCTTACCGCAGAGGTTCTGGAAGTTATGAAAAAACTGGCAGATGATGGAATGACCATGATCGTAGTAACTCACGAGCTTGGTTTTGCCAGAGATGTATCTACAAAAGTGGTTTTTATGGCTGATGGTGTTATAGTGGAAGAAGGAGATGCAAAGACCTTTTTCAATGATCCTAAACAGCCCAGAACAAAGGAATTCCTGAGACTTACGAATTCCTAATACAAAATACTCTTTACAGAATGGAGGAACACTATGAAAAAATTATTGTCTTTACTGTTAACAGGCGTTCTTGTCGCAGGAACCATCGCAGGCTGCGGCTCAAAGAGCAACGATCACCTTGCAAGAATCAAGTCTGCAGGTAAAATAACAATTGCTACCGAAGGTGTATGGGCACCTTTCACCTATCATGATGAAAACACTGATGAGCTTGTGGGCTTTGATGTAGAGGTAGCTGCTGCGATCGCTGAAAAGCTCGGCATTGAAGCAGAGTTCCAGGAGGTTGCGTTTGACGGAGGCCTTACAGGCGTTTCCACAGGTACCTTTGATATGATGGCAAACGGCGTTGACGTTACAGACGACCGCAAAAACACTTATGATTTCACAGATCCCTACGCTTACGACCACGCAGTAGTTGTTACTCTTGCTTCTAATGACAGCATCAGCTCCTTTGAGGACTTAAACGGCCTTACAACAGCTAATTCCGCAGGATCAACCTACGAAGCTATGGGCATTCAGTACGGCGCTACAGTTAAAAACGTTGATACTCTCGGCGAGACCATGACCCTTGTTCAAAACGGCACTGTTGATGCTACAATCAACGCTAACACTTCTGCTCAGGACTATTTCAACACCACAGGTACTACAGATCTTAAGGTTGCTGCAGTAGATCCCGAGGTTACAATGTATGCTGTTCCCCTTGCAAAGGGCACAGACAACGATTCTCTCCGCGCTGCAATCAATGACGCCATTAAGGCACTGAGAGAAGAAGGAAAGCTTTCCGAAATCTCAATCAAGTATTTCGGTGCTGATATCACAGCTGAATAAAAACAAAGAATACGCTCCGCGAGTTTACTCGCGGAGCGATTTTTTTACGATTTTTTGAGGGTTTTATCACTAAGTTCCTTTATTTTCTGCGTTATAGGGGCGTCCCCATCGAAAAAGTACACATATCCGTGGAGAGAAGTTGCTTTTTGCAGCAGGGTCTTGGACTTACTGAAAATAAGAATCGCAGACTGCCCCTTTCCGTTCTTGGCTTCCTGAATAAGATTGGCAGCCGCGCTGTTTCCGTCAAAGGCAACAACCATGGAAGGACGCCTCTCAAATATCTCGTAGTTGAAGCTCTTATAAATACCCATTCCTTCAGCTTCTGTGGAAACCCTTATATAAACTCCCGCTTCCTTAAGCTTAACCGCTTCCTGCTTGGTGATAAGAGCAGGTACCACAGCGTAAATCCTGAATCCTTTTTTGTTGTGCTCTACAAGATATTTTTCATAACCTGAGAGCTTGTGACCTATTACAAAGCAGACTTCATCGGGATTTAAGTATTTCATAAGCATATCCAGCTGTTTTTCTCCCTCGGGAGTAACTCTGGTTGCTCTCTTTTCGGTATTAAAGCTTCCTCCAAGGAGAACTACCGGCACTCTGTCCCATGTAATCTCCTTTATCTGGCCCTTAAGCTCAGTGTTGGCATCAAGTCTTTTTACGCCGCCGGAAAGCCCTTTGCCAATTTTTACGGTCTTCATCTTCTCCAGAAGCACATCTTCCATGTCCCTCTTTCCTACAAGAGAGAGAAAAGCTGCTTTTTTATCTGAGTATGCCTTCTGACCTTCCTCGATAATACCGGTCTCAGCTTCCTTCATGAGCCTTAGGTCGTTTTCAGACAACTCCAGCATCTTAGCAAGAGACAGCTGCTCATCTACAGAATCTGTTCCGTAAAGCGCTGCTCCGTCGGTTCCCTGAACGCACCTTATTCCCTGCTTCAGGTATGCTTTTAGAGGGTGCTTGTCCAAGGAATTTAGATTATTTAGGCGCACATTACTGGTAAGCTGGAATTCCAGCACAATATTATTCTCTTTTAGTTGTTTTAGCACTTCGCGGCCCTTTTTCGATCTGGGGCTGTAGGTATATAAGCCGTGACCAAGACGCATCTTAGGCATGGCCTGTCCCGGTGCAAGACAATCTTTCACACAGGCTATGCTATGGGAAATATTGTCCTTCAGGCTGTCATTTTCTCCTGCGTGAACCCTTATTACGAAGGATGGATCCGCAGCAGCAATCTTCACCAGCTCTTTGAAAACAGGCTTCAGGGTGATTATGTCATTTATCTCTTCGCCTACAAAATCGCAGCCGGCCACATAAGGATCCAGAGCTGTAGCCCTTAAAACCTCAAGATTCTGCTCAAGATAATTGGCCGGAGTGATGGCGTCCTTGACGATGGTAAGAGGAATCCTTCGCATGGCTGCAAGGAACCTTATCATAACACCTGTTTCTCCATAAATGCTTGGCATTACTGCATGTACCTGCTTTAGCATCTCAAGAGATTCGTATTTTTTTACAAGAGTTGTGTCGCTTATTTCGGCGTAGCAAACGCCCTGTCGCTTATAATTTCTTGCTATCCACAGTAGCTTATCCTGGAAAATTGTGTTGTTGCAGTAATCCGGATTTTCTCTGTCACGAAGCATCTGCATAAGGGCCTTTTTTACATCCTCATCAGGAATCAGATAAGCAGTATTTAACGGAATCTTATCTTCGCTCTCAGTTCCCTTTGTGAAAACATATCTGTAAAGGTAAACCTTCTCAAGATTGGTAAATACGGCCTGTCCATCCTTTATTACAGCAAGAGACCCTCTGATTTTTACGATATTCATTTCAGCGTTATCTAGATTATTAAGGATCAGATCTGCAAAATTTATGAAGGTATTATCGTTAATCCTTCGATCCAGGTATTTTCCTTTAAGATCCGATGACACGAACTGCCTTGCAACCTTGGCTCTCTGCCTTTCAAGCTTATCCCACTGGGCCTCAGTGAGTTTAAGTTCAAGTTTTTTCACATAATACAGGGGATATCTGATCTGGTGATAGATTCCAAGGGCTATAAGGATATCTCCCGGTAAATTTCCGTTCATGTGGGTGTGGAGATCTGAATTAAATTTATATTCCTTGCGAACTCTGGTCTTGAAAATGGTCTTAGGAAGCCCAAGCTGATAGTCCTTTGTCTGGCTCATAAGGGTCTTTGCGATAGCCGGTATGGCCGCCTTCATAAGCACATTTCCATCCTTGTCGATATTAGCTATTTCCACATCGCCAAGCCTAAATATATAACTCTCGTTATTGTATGAATCCACATAACAAGGCACTTCTCCGCGTATCTCCAGCATTCCTTCTCTGTTTTGAGAAAGGGGAAGATCGCATATTCGGGCCAGATTCCGTATGAGATTTCCTGTGTGGTGATTGGGCGTCGAGAGCACGTAGAATACCTTATCAAGCTCCTTATACAGGCTGACTATGATATCTTTTTCAGTATCCAGAAAAAGGCAGGTAAAATATGTCATTTATAGACCCTCCTTAAGATAAACGGCAGGTTTGGGATCATGAATGCATCCTTGTACGTTATATTTTACCAAAACTATCATAGATTTGAACTTAATTCTAATATTGATTTATAATAGCTAAGGAATTAAACGCGATTTCGATTTTTGTGCGTCTCCGGTACGCAAATGCTATGAGTTAGGGGAGATATATTTATGGACATCTGTCTTTTGAACGATTCGTTTCCGCCCGTTATCGATGGCGTGGCTAACGTAGTAATGAACTACGGCAAACTTCTTACGGAAAATCACGGAGCAAATGTAATAGTGGGGACTCCTAAGTATCCCAATGCCAATTATGAAGGCTATCCCTATAAGGTAATCCCTTATAAAAGTCTTGATACCACTGATCTTGTGGCAGGCTACAGAGCAGGTAACCCCTTAGCTATGCGTGAGATTAATCAGATGGCTGAATTTGCGCCTGATATCATCCACACTCACTGCCCCGCTTCTTCAACCATAATGGCGAGAATTCTGCAAAATGAGACCGGAGCTCCCATTGTTTTCACATATCACACTAAATTTGATGTGGATATTGCAAGGGCTGTGGGCGAAGGCTTTTTGAAAACAGAGACCATCAAGGCTATGGTAAGCAATATTTCGGCCTGTGACGAGGTTTGGGTTGTTTCTGAAGGTGCAGGTCAAAATCTTCGTTCTCTTGGCTATGAAGGGGATTACAGGGTTGTTTCCAACGGTGTGGACTTTGCTAAGGGCCGAGTTGAGAAGGCCGCCGTGGATGAGATCAGCAAAACTTACGGTCTTCCCGATGATATCCCGGTTTATCTTTTTGTAGGAAGAATGATGAAATATAAGGGTCTTCCCATAATTATTGACGCTCTTTCTGACCTGTCCGCCAAGGGTATCGACTATCGCATGCTTTTTGTGGGCGGCGGAGCTGATGTGGAAGAAATGCAGCAAAAAGCCAGAATGCATGGCATTGCTCTTGATATTTACGATGCAGAGGGGAATCTTACCCATGAAGACGGCGATTCCGACAACACAGGAAAAATCATCTTCACAGGTCCCGTGCACGACAGAGAAAAGCTCAGAGCCTTCAATACAAGAGCTGATCTTTTCCTTTTCCCTTCCGTATATGACACCAACGGCATCGTAGTCCGCGAAGCAGCGGCCTGTGGTCTTGCCAGTGTACTGATAAAGGGCTCCTGCGCTGCAGAGGGCATAACTGATGGCAGAAATGGCTTCCTTATTGACGAAACCGCCAAATCCATGGCTGAACTCCTTATAAGAACAGCTAAAGATCTGCCCTATCTTCGTGATGCAGGAACTCATGCCATGGATGAAATCTATATTTCCTGGGATGACAGCGTAAAAGCTGCATACGAACGCTACGGCGAGATTCGCGAACTTGTGGCAAACGGTACAATTACCCGCCGCAAGAAGCATGGCTCTGATTACTTCCTGGAGTCCGCTTCTCTTATTGTAAACGGCACAGAGCATGTTTTTGACATCCCCAGAAACATCTACGGCGGCATGAAGGAGAACTTCGAAGATTTCAAGGGCGAGCTCAAGGGAAATATCGAAGATTTCAAGGACAACATGGATGATCTGAGAGATGGCATCAAAGAAAACATCGAAGAAATGAGAGACAATATCGAGGATTTTTTCTCTAAAAAAGATAGCGAAGAATGATATTTGCCCGCTTTATGCCTGTTTTGTGTGTTGCGGAGACTAAATTCGGAGGTAGCTTAAATGGGAGAAACTGAAAGATATAAAAAAGACTGGTATAAGCAAATGAGCTTCTATCAGATCTGGGTTCGAAGCTTCGCTGATGGAAACGGCGATGGTATCGGTGATCTGTATGGAGTTTATGACAAGCTTGAATACGTAAAATCACTTGGAGTGGATGGAATCTGGTTTTCACCGGTTTATCCATCCCCCAATGCCGACTACGGCTACGATATTTCAGATTACAAGGATATTCATCCTGATTTCGGAACCCTGGATCAGTTCAAAAAGGTTCTCGAAAAAGCCCATTCTCTGGGCCTTAAGATTATCATGGATCTTGTGGTAAACCACACCTCTGACGAACATCCATGGTTTAAGGAGAGCAGAAAGGGCAAAGATAACCCCTATAGCGATTATTATATCTGGCGCGATGAGCCAAATAACTGGGATAGTCTTTTCGAGGGAAAAGCTTGGGAATATGACGAGCAGCGTGGTCAGTACTATCTGCATATTTTTGCTAAAAAGCAGCCGGATCTTAACATGGATAACCCAAAGGTGCGTGAGGAAGTTGAATCCATAATGCGCTTCTGGCTTGATATGGGTGTGGACGGTTTCAGAGAAGACGTCATCAACTTTATCTCCAAAAAAGAGGGGCTTCCCAACGGCCTGCCCTTTATCCCTGCAGTAAACGGTATGCCCCACTACAAGGATGGCCCTCATATTCACGAATATATGGCGCAGTTCCGCAAGGTTTGCAATGAATACGACTGTTTCCAGATCGGTGAAGGGCCCATGACCACGGTGAATTCTGCCCTGAAATACCTTACAGGCCCCACAAAATCCCTGGATATGATGATATCCTTCGATCACATGATGGCGGACTGTGTATATACCGAATACGTGCACCGTCCTTTTTCCCTGGTTAAGCTGAAAAAGGCCTTTTCAAAGTGGCAATACGCCCTTGCAGGAAAAGCCTGGAACTCTCTTTACCTGGAAAATCACGACCATCCCAGGATTATCAGCAGATATGGCAGTGAAAAATACTGGAGAGAAAGCGGAACCATGCTGGCAGCAAGCTTCCTATTCCAGCGAGGAACACCCTTTATCTATCAGGGTCAGGAAATCGGCATGACAAATATACGTCTTAGATCTATCCATCAGTACGTGGATGTTTCCTCTAAAACCAACTATCATACCTATCACCTGAAGGAAAAGACCTCTAAGCGCATGCACCGTATTCATCTATCCAGCAGAGATTCTGCCAGGACGCCCATGCAGTGGAACGACCATAAATACGCCGGTTTTTCCAAGGTTCGGCCCTGGTTTTACGTAAATCCCAACTATAAAATGGTGAATGTGGCCGCTGAAGAAAATGATAAGCTGAGCATTCTGAATTTCTACAGGAAATGCCTTGACCTTAGAAAGCACTCAAAAGCACTGCTATATGGCAGCTATAAAGAGTATTATCCCAAGGATAAATTCATCTATGTGTACGAGCGCGCATATAAAAACATCCGATATTTAATCATATGCTCATTTACCAGTTTGACGTTAACCGTGCGGATTCCCACGGAATACGAAGGTAAAAAGGGTGAGCTTATACTGTGTAATTACCGCGGCCATGCAGGAGAGTTATACAGACCCTACGAATGCAGAGTGTATAGATTTAAGGTGTAAAATAGGATTTCGCTTGCGAAATCCTCGCGCGCGAGCGGTATTGCGAAGCAATATCCTTCATCTCCGCGAGCTGCGCATCCTGCGGAGCACTTTTAATTTCATAGGAATTTCCTATGAAATTAAAAAGATAATTTTATTAGCACTGCTTTTCCGTTTTCAGCCTGCCTTTTTTACCTGTTTGGGTGCTGCAACGGGAAGTATGTCTGCTTTATTGAGAGCAGGACGAAGTGCATTGTAAAGCACAACTGCGATTACTGAGTTAATTACTGCATTTATGATAGTAGCATAAGTAGTGATGGCTACAAGTGCGCTTATTGCAGATGCAGCCTTCTCAGCGTTGGGTGTAAGAAGTGTGTACCATACATACTTAAGAGCGGGCTCAAATACACAGTTGAAGCCAAGTCCTGCTATTGCTGCAATTATTGACCACTTAAATACATAGGATTTCTTCTTTTCTTCAGAAATATGTGCAATCTTATGTGCTACAAGGCCTACCACAAGTCCGATAACCAGCTTGCAGATGAACGTCCTGGGCGCGGAGGCTGCAAAACCACCGAGTATATCAGCAACTGACAGTCCTACAGCCCCGGCAAGTCCGCCGTATAAGCCGCCCAGAAGTAATGCGCCGAGTACAACAAAAGCATTACCTACATGAACCTTTGTGCCTGATGCGTTAATCGCAGGAAAAATGGCATATCCCACATAGCAAAGCGCAGCCATGAGTCCTGCGTATGTGATTTTTAATACCTTTTCGTTCTTCATAATCTCCTCCTTCGGGTATTCTTCTCTCTTGACTAATAAATTGAACCTAATATATCATCAAACTGGTAGCATTAAAAATATCAGTTTTGGAAAATTTTATATAACCAGATTATGAAAAAAGAAAAACGTTATCTAACTATTTACGAACAGGTCAAAGATGATATCATTGAGGGACGCTTCACAAGAGGCTCAAAACTGCCCTCTAAACGTGTAATGGCTGAAAACCACGGAGTAAGCGTTATCACTGTGGAACATGCTTATGAACTTCTTACTGAAGAGGGTTATATCATGCCCCAGGAAAAAAGCGGTTATTTTGTCACTTTTGATGATAAGGACATCTATGTGGGTGCTTCTCCCGGCTCCGGAAGGTCTTTTTTTCCTCAAAATATTCCGCCGGTAAGCTCTACAGAAGATAATCCTCTTAGTTTTTCCTACTCTATTTATGCCAAGACCGTTCGCCGCGTTCTGAGTGAATACGGTCCTTATATCATGGAAAAATCCCCCAAAACAGGCCTACCGCAGCTTCGCACAGCCATAGCTGATTATCTTGAAAGAAGCCGACGTGTAGAGGTTTCACCTGATCAGATCATCATAGGCGCCGGCGCAGAATATCTCTACAGCCTGATAGTTCAGACCTTTGGCAGAGACATTGTTTATGGGGTGGAAAGCCCTTCCTATCAGAAAATTGCCAAGGTTTACACCGCCGGCGGAGCAAATATCAGAATGCTTAAGCTTGGCTCAGACGGAATAGAAAGCGACGAATTATGGTCAGGAGACATGAAAATCCTTCATATTACTCCTTACAGAAGCTTTCCCAGCGGTGTAACTGCTTCTGCCTCCAAAAAGAGAGAATACCTCAAATGGAGCAAAAAATGTGACGGGACAATAATTGAAGATGACTTTGAATCGGAATTTACCCCCAGCAGAAAGCCTGAGGAAACGATATTTTCATTGGACGAAGACGGCCGCGTGATATACATAAATACTTTTACAAGAACTATCGGAAGCTATATCCGATGCGCCTATATGGTCCTTCCCCAAAAACTACTAAGTTTGTTTGGGGAAAGGACAGGCTTCTACGAATGCCCTGTTCCTACGTTGGAACAGCTGGCAATCGCAAATCTTTTGGATAGTGGTGATTTTGAGCGTCATATAAACAAAGTCAGACGTCAAAATCGTAAAAAACGTGCAGATTAGTCAAGTTTTGACTCCATCATCTCTGCAAGTTCAGCTATGGTGCCATCCTTGAAGGGGCTCTTTAAGTTAACTTTTTCAAGCTCTGTCTCGTAGAAGTCGCTTACAGACAGCTTACAAAGCTCAAGATAATGGTTCCATGCATCTTTGTAATCCTTATCCATCCATACCTTGAACTGCATTGCCACTACGCTTGCAAGTACATAATCGATGTAATAGAAAGGATTCCAGAAGATGTGGCCCTGCTTCTGCCAGAAACCGCCTTCATCGAAGAACTCGTCTCCATCGAAGTCAAGCCAGGGTCTGTAGGTCTTCTCAAGTTCCTTCCATACAGCCTTTCTCTCAGCGGGAGTCATCTCCGGCTTTTCATAAACAATATGCTGGAACTCATCAACCATGCATCCGTAAGGAATGAAGGTTATTGAATCCTGAAGGTGCATCTTGAGATAATCCTCTGATCTGTCGCCAAAGAACTTATCCATCCAGCCATAGGTGAAGTATTCCATGGACATGGAGTGAATCTCTGCCGTCTCCATTGTAAGGTCATTATGTTCGATAATCTCGTCATTTCTGGTTACATAGCCCTGGAATGCATGTCCGCACTCATGGGTAATAACATCAACGTCACCGCTTGTTCCGTTGAAATTAGCAAAAATAATGGGCGCCTTGTACTTAGGAAGATAATTCATATAACCGCCCTGCTTCTTGGTCTTTCTGCCAAGAACATCAAAAAGCTCGTTTTCAGTCATGAAATCGAAGAATTCTGCTGTCTCAGGTGAAAGCTCCCTATACATCTTAAGTCCGGCTTCCATGATCTCCTCAGGTGTTCCTGTGGGTTCCGGATTACCGTTTTTGAAAAATACGTCATTATCGTAGTATTTAAGCTCATCAACACCGATCTGACCCTTTCTCTTTTCCTGGATCATTTTAACAAGAGGTACGAAGGATTCCTTAACCTGCTTTCTGAAATTCTCAACCTCAGGTCTTCTGTAGGAGTTTCTGGTCATTCTGTTGTAGCCAAGCTCGATGAAATTGTCATAACCCAGCTCTTTCGCCTGTTTTGTTCTGTTTTTTACAAGCTGATCATAGATATCATCAATCTCGTCTGTAACAGATAAGAAGTACTCACTAAGTGCCTTCCATGCACGTTTTCTGGTATCTCTGTCGCTGTTTGTCAGGAATTTGCGAAGCAGGGATATATTGTACTCTTCTCCGTCAAAAGGAATCTTTGCGGATGCAATGATCTTGTCGTATCTGGAAATAAGTGCATTTTCCTCCTGCATAAGGGGAAGGATCTTCTCATCAATGGATTTCATTGATAACTCCATGTTTTTGAATGCTACCTTACCGATCTTTGACTCCAGATAATCTCTGTAAGGTGATGCGTAAAGCACTTTTTTATACTCATTTACATACTGTGATATTACAGGAGAAATCTCGTCGATATAGTCGTTTTCTTTTGCATAAAACTCTTCTGTAGTATCGATATCATGTCTGAAAACACCGATGATGATGTTAGTATAAACATCTCCGGTAAATTCATAGTATTTTCTGTGAAGCTCAAACTGCTCTTCTCCGCTTTTTGCCGCCTTGCTGTCAGCGATCAGTTTATCAAAAAAGCTTTTCACTTCATCCATATCCACACGTTTGTATGGCATCTCTGATAATTTCATATTCAGGTCCTCAACTTTCTAATACACTTTCAATTTTGCCACTCTGCAAAACAAGTCTAATTATAGTATTTATGCGGATTAGACACAAGTGTTGATTAAATTTTTCAGTTGCGATTTGTTTTTATTTTTGTGTTGTTTTGATGTAATGACATCATTATATTTTTGTATCTCGTCATCATTTTATTCACGCTATATTATTTATTAATAAACTTTTTATTAGGTGGTACGACTATACGACACCTATAATAATTATGTAGGCGTAGTATATTCATGAATCGGAGGTTTGTGAAAATGAAGTTTAATAAACTAATTGCTCTGATTACCGCTATTTTACTATGTTTTATGGCTTCTGGCTGCGGAAAAGGAGCAGAGTCAGAAGTATCAGAAGAAGTAGATAATTCAGGTCAGGAGATAACTCTCCTAAACATCAAAAGCGAAGTTTCTTCTCAGCTGGAGGAACTTGCTGCTCAATATAAGGCAGAAACCGGGATTACAGTCAATGTGATCAGCGTTCAGTCAGGCGTAGACGCTCAGGCTACTCTGAAGGGATACTACCTCTCAGATCAGATGCCTGACATTATAGCCTGTGAGGCATCAGGATTTGAAAACTGGGACGGTCTTCTGGTTGATCTCAGCGATCAGAACTGGGCTTCACGAACTGACGCAGCCTATTCCGATTCCACATACGGAGTTATTGGCTTCCCCTACACAACTGAGGCAATAGGCCTTGCTTATAACGCTGACATTCTGAATAAAGCAGGTATTGACCCTGCCACAATAACAGGCCCTGAAAGTATGAAGGCTGCTTTTGAAACTTTGGATTCAAAAAAGAGTGAGCTTGGTCTTACTGCTGTAATCGGTTACTGCGCTGAACCTACAGAGGTTGGCTGGTCCGCAGGAAACCACATTATGGGCGCATATATAGATTCAGGTCTTGCCAGAACAGATACAACATATATTGATCTTTTAAATAACGGCGGCCAGTTCGACGAAGAGCGAATAAATGCATATGCAGAAATGATTGGTCTTTTCAATCAGTATTCTAATTCTGCAGTCCTTACACAGCCTGCTTACAACGATCAGGTACTAGGATTTGCGTCAGGAAAATACGCCTTTGTCACACAGGGTTCCTGGATAGGTGCCACAATGACCGGCGATGATTCCGATGCCTACGCTGCAGCAGGTAATTTTGAAGTAGGAATGCTTCCTTACGCTTTCCAGGATGGAATGGACACAATCCTTACCAGTGCTCCTTCCTGGTGGGCTGTAATAAAGGAAGGCGATGTAGAAACCTCCAAGGCTTTCCTCCAGTGGTGCTCAGAAGACAGCGCTCAGCAGATACTTGTAGAAAAGGCGGGTTTTGTAAGTCCTTTCAAGGATTGTAAATATGTAGCATCCGATCCTTTCGCAAAGGTTATTTCCAGCTATATTTCAGCAGGGAAAACTTCTAACTGGCACTGGATGAACATGCCTGAGGGCCTTGGGCAGAACGGTTTTTCCTACGCATTTTTCAATTACGCATCCGGAACTACCGATGCTGCGGGATTTGTACAGGAACTTAAGGATATAGCTACCGAATGGTACTCAAAATTATAAGAGGAGGTGAGGATTGTGGAAAATAATACAAATGTAAAAGTCAGTAAATTCAATTCTATCTTATTTCAGCTATCCGCTCTGAATCTCCTGATGCTGGTATCATTCATCTGTGTAATAGCACTTGTTATGACATCCATGAAAAAGTCGACAACCAGCAGTATTTCTATGTTTGACTCGATGATGGCTCTGACACAACACGAAGCGCAGCTTAAATCAGACGTAATGTCACTCTATGATCAGACAACCGGCTATATCTCTGCAGATGCAGATGAAACAAAAGAAGCTTTAAAGCCTCAGATAGATGCCGTAAAGCAGGCTGTTACTGCCGACATTGAATTATTAAAGCAGGATTTTGCAAACGAAGATAATGAAGAGGCTACCGCTCAGATTGATGAAATAACTGTTCAGTATTCAAGACTCATAGCACTTATCGACAATGCTATAGCAAAGTGCGATGCAGGCGATAAGGATTCAGCGTACAAAGTGCTCTTTGACAAGGCTGAGATTCAGAAAATTGCCATATTCCACTCCACCAAGACTCTGGATCAGGCAATTGAAGATTCCGCATCAAATACAAAGACTACCATGAATCAGCTGTTACAAAGCGGTAATTTACTTGCTATGATCGGTATTATCATTACTTTGGTACTACTTATCCTCAACTTCTTAATAAGCTACAAGAATATTGTAAGAAAGATCCGCAATATTGCAGATGAAGTTAACGTAATGATTACAAATATCGAGGCCGGAAATGGTGATCTTACAGCCAGAATCAAGACTAAGACCAAGTCAGAATTGCTTTTCATAACAACCGGTATCAATCATTTTATCGAGACATTGCAGCTAATCATGCGCGATGTGCGAAATGGTTCCGAGATTCTGACATCGTCTTCAGAAGAAGTTGCTTCTCAGCTTCAGGTTGCTGATGATAACGTAACAAGCACATCCGCCGCTCTTGAAGAGCTTTCCGCAAATATGGAGACTCTTGCCGATACAGTAAGATCAATCAACGGAAAGGTTGACTCTGTTAAAGACGCAGTACAGGCAATCACTGATGAGGCTGCAGAAGGTACTGAAACCGCCATTACAATTAAACAGGAGGCTAACGAGCTAAAGCTTCGCGTAACCAACAAAAAATCCGATGCAGGCGAGCAGATGTCGCAACTCTCTGAGACTCTTACCAAATCTGTTAAGGATTCTGAAAAAGTTGGTCAGATCAATGAGCTTACTAAGGTTATCCTGGATATCGCATCGCAGACCAATCTTCTTGCTCTTAACGCTTCAATCGAGGCTGCAAGAGCCGGTGAAGCCGGCAAGGGATTCGCTGTTGTTGCTACAGAGATCAGCTCCCTGGCAGATAACAGCAGACAGACAGCTGCAAATATTCAGGATATCAGTAATGAAGTTACAGATGCCGTTAATGCCCTTGCGAAAAACGCTCAGGATGCCCTTGATTACATCAACGGAACTGTCCTTGATGATTATGATGAATTCGTTAATACAGGAGAAAAATATGAGCATACAGCTGATATTATGGATGATATGCTGACATCCTTCTCATCTAAGGCAGACAACCTTAACGAGATTATGACTGAGATGGTAGAATCCATCGAAGCTATTACTAATTCCATCGGTGAGAGTTCAAAAGCCATCTCAATGTCCGCAGAAAGTTCCAACGAAATTGTTGGTGGTATCAAAAAAATATCACAAGCTATCAATAAAAACACTGAAGTTACTGAGCAGCTTAATGATACTACTGAGAAATTTACAAATCTGTAAGTACGATTTAATTCGACCCGACAGAGTATTGATTTATTAATTAATAACGCCATTCTCTATAGCAACTATAGGGAATGGCGTTCGCTTTTTATCTGAGTGCTGCAAACATCTCTTCAGCAAGCTCGGGCTTGTTCATGATATACAGATGTATACCGTCTACGCCTCTCTCTTTAAGATCCTGTGCCTGTCTGATTGCGTAGTCTACACCGTATTTTCTCATTTCTGCAGGATTTTCACCGTATTTGGAAATAATAGATGATAATTCCTCAGGAACAGTCGTTCCTGATAATGTTACTGTGGTACCAAGCTGCTTTGCGCTTGTAATTGGCATTATTCCGGCCGATACAGGCGCTTTTACACCAAGGTCATGTAATTTATCAATAAGCCTTAAAAAGTAGCTATTATCGAAGAATAACTGCGATATAAGTACCTGACATCCACAGTCAACCTTTATTTTGGTGTTCATTACATCAATCTCATCAGAAGCTGCTTCCGGATGTCTGTGGGGATAGCATGCACCAACCATGGTAAAATCCATGCCTGCCAATTTGATGTACTGTGCCATGTCGCTTGCGTGAAGGAAATCCCTCTGAGCGAACTCTTCATCGGTCATGGCCTTAGGTCTGTCTCCTCGAAGTACAAGCACATTATCTATACCGATTTCTTTAAATTTGGCCAATCCGGCGTCTAATTTCTCTTTTGTGAATCCAACACTGGTTATATGAGAAACAACCTCTAATTTGGCCGTATTTTTAGCATAATTGGCAATCTCAACTGCCTTACCGGCATTTGAACCTCCGGCTCCATATGTAATACTTATGAAATCAGGTCCGATCTCACTGATTTTGTCTAATTTACTTTGTATATTAAGGAATTCTTCCTCTTTTTTCGGCGGAAAAATTTCACAGGATAATACTGTTTTTCCGGGTTGATACTTGTCTAATATACTGCCCATTATCTGACTCCTCCTTTTTTCTTAAAGGATATTCTATCATAGTTTCTGAAAAATGCACTATTTATGCGATTTTTCCATGAAAACAACACTTAACATTCTGTATCATTCCTTGGTTTTCGCCATCTAATTAATTATAAACGTGAAGACTGCCAGGGGGCAGCCTGGCAGTCTTCTCTATGGTTATCAAGCTTGCGATCCATCCTTTGATCACTGCAACGGCCCTAAAAAAGGGCAAAAAAATCCTGTTTCCATGTCGTTTCCCATCCATGGAAACAGGAGCTTTCCGTTGCTAATTATTATATCGGTGTATACATAAAAAATATTAGTGCTATTTTCTTGAACATATTTAACATCTGACAAAAAGCCCTTTGTTAAGCCATTTTGTTTCAAAAATATTTTTTCACAAGATATTGCATAGATGCTAATTAACTATATGTTTATATTGTGTTTATGTAATATTTATAACATGACAAAAAGCCTAGAATCACAAGGATCCTAGGCTCTTAATCTTCACTTGGTTTTGTACTCAGCCTATAGCTTTCTTAACAGCCTCGAGTACACGGTCTGCCTGGAACGGCTTAACAATAAAGTCCTTCGCACCGGCCTGAATTGATTCAATAACCATTGCCTGCTGACCCATTGCAGAGCACATAATGCAGCAAGCATTGGGATCAGCTGCCTTAATTCCTTTAAGAGCACCGATTCCATCAAGCTCCGGCATGGTAATATCAAGAGTTACAAGATCAGGCTTAAGCTCATTATACTTGTCGATTGCTATTTTACCATTCTCGGCCTCACCAGCAATCTCGTATCCGCCCTTAGTCAGAATGTCTTTCAGCATCATGCGCATAAAAGCGGCATCATCTGTAATAAGTATTCTCTTAGCCATTTTGAACCTCCATATTTTCTATTCCGGATTAGATTTAGGTAATTTCCGTCTCCGGTAATTCTCTTAAATACATTTTCTATTTTATCATACAATTCGGAAAAGAAAACGCCTTATCGTCGTTCAAACAATTAAAAAATGATAAAATTTCGTTGCATTTCATAAATATTTCTAAACTATGATGCCTTTGTAACTATATATAACGACATCAATACATCATGTAATCATGATACATATGTAACAATATACCAATCAATATTTTCATATGTACATCTATTCATCGTTCTCTATTGTCATATCGATGTATTTATTTTCTATCTGATTATTATTATCACCTTTTCCTGCTGTTTCTTTATATTATCTTTGTCATTTACCACAATTATTTCATATTAAATAATGTCTTTTATTTCTATTGATGCATGTTATCGTCGTCTTCTACTACTATTTCTTTAATTATAATACCCTTACCTTGGATCAACTTACCTTTTCGTTCACCACAGGCAGGACATCTATATCGATTTTCTTTGTCAGGAGTATACTCTTTTCCACAGCTTTCACATAATATTTTTACTTCTACTTCATTAGTAATTAGCTCTGTATGCTCCAAAAAGGTCCCTTTTATGGCCTCATCATAGTATTTATGTAAATAAAACGGCACCACGCCGCTCATTTGTCCTACATCGACTACGATTTTCTTTATTTCTAATAAATTCTCTTTTTCTTTCACTTCCTGGACAGAATTTATGATATCCAGGATGTAGCTAAGCTCATGCATCACTAATCCCCTTTTGTACAATATTTGCATAAAAAAATCCAATGACTATTAAAGTCAATGGAATATACTGTTCATTTATGTATGCATTAATCCTTATTATAGTACTCTTTTCTTAAGATTATATCCATGTATAAATAATATCATACGATATTATTACTCATTGTCTGATATAGTCAATATTATTCATAGTTAAGTAAAACACAAAACAATAATTTTGATACTTATATAATTTTCAAGCTAAATATAATTATAACTAACGTTATTCAAAACAAAGTGTTTTAATTGTATGCAATTATGAAAATATTGAATACTGTTTTTTTCATAAATTTCTGGGCAAAATTCACGATTTTTTTCTAAATTTTCTCTATGAATTTCACTCCCCTGGATCTAACTCACCCGGTCCCAGAAATTTTATTTAAAAATCAGGGCAAATCCTGTGATTTTTTTCAGGATTTTTCCGCAGATTTTATCCTGTTTTTACAGCCAAATAATTGACTCATATAAATGATAAATTTATATATTTATATTATATCATCACGTTGTTTAAACCGCAATATATTTATTCATTTTGTTATATAAATATATTTGTATTTTGAATTAATACTATATAAATACATTTATATTTTGATATTAAAATATCCATTTATAATTATATTTTGATATTTTTATTTACTTATATATTTTTATTTTGAAATATTACTATATTTATATTTTTATATAATAATATTATTATATATTTTCATTTATATACTAATTTATCATGCTATTATGTTTTATATATATATTTATATACTTTTATATTTATATTATTAAATAATAATATTATTTTATATTTATATTACTACATCATTTATTTCTGATTTATTAATATATTGATATATGTATATATCCACTTCATTATAACATGATGTATATGATTCGCTGTTGTTATAGCATAATTACATCATGGCATATTGATGTCATGATGTAATTTATCAGTATATTTTATATACACATCATTACATCATGACATCATTATGTAAAGTTATTTCTATGTTTACAGATCAATTTTGCTCCTTTATAGCATCCAGATGGACCGCTGATCTATTTATTTATCTCAAAACAGCAGAGCAGCAAATATGTACTATATATGCTCGAATATAACTTTCTGAATCCATTTTGACGTTTATATTGCATCTATCATGATGTCATTACATCATGATTATGGCGTATTTTTGCTTTGTTTACTGGCTCATTCATGTCAATTTTGCCCATTTATTTTATTGTGCTATAATCGTTACATCTATACATCATGATGTCATTATACATTCGCTTCCCTTAGAAAACTGATGTCGAAGCACAATGATGTTATGTTGTTTTGATGTATTTATACTCAGTATCATTACATCATTTTATATCGCTATATTATTATATATGTATATTTATATTATGATATTTCGCCATCATTATATATTTGATGTCTTTATATCATTATATTTTTGTAGTATTATATTATTGTACTATTATTAATATATATCATTATCTATGTTTATATTTTTATCGTGATAGATTATTATCATATTATATTTATATCTTTATTTACTAATATATTTATACATAAATACACTTATCCATTTTTATAAATATATTTGTGTACTTATATATAATGAAACTTTTTTACAATGTTTTCTTGTTATCATGATATAAATATCTTTACACAGCTTTTCATCAATGTTACTATGTAACAGAACAATATTTAGTTTTTATGGGAGGAAGTATGAAAATAATTGCATTTTGCAACCAAAAGGGTGGAGTTGCAAAAACCACATCTACTTATGCGTTATCGGCCGGATTGGCTAAAAGAGGCTATAAAGTCCTTATGATTGACTCAGATCCGCAGGAAAATCTTAGCCAGGCAGCCGGAATTGATCTTTATAATATACCTGCAGCTACACTTTCTGACGTATTTAAGACAGAAAAGGGCGAGGCAGGCGCAGATATCAACGAAACACTCATTCCTGTAGGCGACAATATAGACCTTATTATAGGTGGTATTGAGTTTACATCAGCAGATCTTGACTATTCTGGCGTTACATCACGTGAATTCATGCTTAAAAGGGCATTAAACAAGCTTAATAAGACTTATGACTTCTGTATTATCGATTGTAGCCCTACATTGGCTTTAATCACTCAGAATGTCCTTGCTATTACAGATAAAATAGTAGTTCCCATGACACCTGAAGCTTTTGCTACAAACGGTGCAAATATGCTGTTTTCATGGATTTCAGTAATGTCTGAGAGATTAAACAATCCTGAACTGGATGTTGCAGGTATTCTTGTAACTAATACCAGAAATACCAACAATGCGAATATTTGGCTCGAAGGTATCGAAATGCTGGCCAAAGAGTACGAAATTAAGGTATATGAGACCAAAATTCATCAGAATGTAGCAGTAGAAGAGTCTCAGACACTTAATCAGTCATTGTTTGATTATGCACCAACAGCACGTGCAACTAAGGATTATGATGAATTTGTAGATGAATTTCTGAAAGGAGAAGCATAATGAAAAAGAATCTTCAGAATGCAATGGCAAGAAATTTTCAGAATATGGTAGGTGCAACACCGTCGACCGAAGAGGTCAATGAACCCAAGCCAGTAGTTGAGAAGGCACCTGCAAAGCCAGCATCTAAGCCGGCTCCTACAAATACACCTGTTATTGAAACGCCTGTTGAAGCAGCTCCTGTAGCACCACAGCCTCAGGTAGTTGAGCAGCCAGCTCCGGCTCCGGTAGTAGAGCAACCTCAGCAAGTACAGACAGCGCCTCAGGTTGTAGCAGAACCGGAACCTCAGGAACAGATTATTAATACACCCGTTAATATTGTTGAAGAGCCTGTAGTTATTGCTGAGGAACCTGTTCAGGAACAGCCTGCACCGGTTAAACATACAAGCAAAAAGGCAATCCCGCTTGTACCTGATGAAAAGAGCAGTGGTGTTCTTCATATCAGACTGGGAGAGCTTAGATCATACGTTGATTTTATGACACAATCAGGTAAGATTTCTTATCAGCAATATATTAGTAACCTTATTGAACAGGATTACGAGAAAAATAAAGAATTATACCTTAAATATAAGTCCTTTATGGATCAATTAAATTTTTAACAGACATTGTTGTTTAAACAGTATTAATTAATTAACAACATATTATTAATTATTATTAGAGGATCTAAAAACGTGATAAATACGCGGTTTTTAGGTCCTTTTTATATAGCAATTGTGTATAAGTTATCTAGTTTTGGGGTTAAATTTCAGCATAGATATGGGGAAAGATATTAGAAAAATGGTTCCTAAAAGGATAATTATTTTTTCAGAAATGGTGCTAGAAAGTAGAAAAAGGGGTATTTTTAGTGTTTTTCTTAGTAGTTTTTGGGATTGTAAGTAAGAAATCTGGTATTAAATGATAGAAATTGGGTACTTTTTCAGCGAAAGTAGTTCAACGAGGGAAGCCGCATAAATACTGAGGAAATAGAATATCCAGAATTTTTTAAGGTAGAAAAAGGGAACCATTTTTTTATTTTAGTAGTTTTTGGGAACGTAAATTGGCAAGATAGATCCTTTCAGGTAACTAATAGGCATGAATACGCATATTCTCATTGACCGGAAAACGTACAATAAAGGCAAAGATAGTAGTAATTAGGTACGAAAAAGCCATTACTTAGTAGAAAAAGGGAATATTTTTGATTTAGTTAGTAGTAAATAGGGCGATTACAATGTTACTTAGTAGTTTTTGGGGATAGAATAATGACAGTACTGCATCGGTCAATTTGCCACTTGACTTAAATAGTCAACATAAAATTACGTTATTACAATAATATAACACACAATATTACATTACTTATTAGTTCAGAGGGACATATTATAAATAATTAGGTATAATATATATAAAACGAGGGATTTTTGTTTACTTTGTGTCAGAATGGACTTATAATAAGTTAGTACTAATTAGGTATGAATAATTGTTTATTAGGGAGAAGGAGATAGTTTTGGGGCGTAAATCTAAGCAGCAGATGGAAGAAGAAACAACTGCTATTCAAAGTTTTTTATCCACACAACAGTACAGAAAAGCAAATACACTTATTAATTCCAAGGGAAGATCAACACTTCTTGTTCAGAAGCTTTTTGCTGTCAGTATAGCGAAAGCGGAGCATAATCCCGATGATAATACCCTGGAAGCTAATATATATGGTACAGATCTTAAGAAAATCTTCGGAGTTAAGGGCGGTTCTTTCTATGAACATATTAAGTCCGCCATAGAACCGGCGAAGAATAAACCATCTATATTGGATTGGCGAATCATTTATTCCAATGATGAGACCCAGGAGATCGAAGCAATCAACGTAATTACGGATGCTTCCTTCAAAAATGGTGTTCTTAACGTAAGATATAACAATAAAATAACCCCATATCTTACCAATCTTCAGAGTAATTACACAGTTTTGAGCCTTGCAGAGGCTGTACAGCTTAATAGTGTATATTCATTCAGATTATATGAGATTCTTAAGGCTGAAATGGATAGGCAGAGAGCCATTACGAAGAGGCCCGGCCCCTATTATGTTCAGTATCATCTTACTGATCTTAAGCTCAGACTTGGAATTATCGATTCACAGGCAGATCCTGAGATTATCAGTGCTTTGAAGAAGGGTAATCCTGATTACGACAAGATTGAGAAGCAGGCAGATAAGCTTGACGGCGCCGGAAAATTGAAAACATTTGGAAATTTTAAGAAATTCGCCCTGGACAAAGCGCAAAAAGAGCTTAATGAGACCACCAGTATCTGGTTTGATTATGAACCCGTTAAAGCAGGAAGAGGTGGAAAAGTAGTCAATATTAGATTCATTATTGATGTTAATCCTAAAGTTAAGAAATCTGATATAGTCGAAGAAAAAGCAAATAAAACAACTGTTATTGATTCAATGGAAGTAATGGATCAGATTCAGGATATTATCGATCAGAAGATTAAATTTTCTGAGATAAGAGCTATAGCAGAAGCTGCAGATTACGATATAGATAAGGTAAAAGCAGCCTATGAATTATCCAAAAAATCCAAAAATATCGATAATTTTGTTGGCTGGATGATTTCAGCAATAAAAAACGACTATAAAGCTGCCGGTTTGGGCAATAGCTCTATAGTCGGTAAGTACGTTCAAAGCTCCTTCAATTATAGT
The DNA here is from genome assembly GCF_000424285.1 of Butyrivibrio sp. MB2005. Classification (GTDB taxonomy): domain Bacteria; phylum Bacillota; class Clostridia; order Lachnospirales; family Lachnospiraceae; genus Butyrivibrio. The sequence continues at coordinate 142,743 of NZ_AUJP01000009.1, forward strand.
GAAGAAGACTTACTTGATAATTGATCAGCCTGCTAATAAATGGCACTCTTCGTAGCGGTGTATAAGAGCAGTGATCTTTTTAGAATCTCCAATAAGAGAAACATTAAGCGGTTTCAGTAGATTGAGTGAGAGAAGGCCGATAATAGACTTTCCATCAATGTAGCTGTGACCGCTTCTTACATCTACCTGACAGTTTGATGATGTGTTCATCTGGATAAAATTGCGGATCTGATCTGCATCCTCGAGACTTACTGTAATATCTTTAGTCATAGTTCTATTGCGCTTAGCGCATCCCCCTTGTAAAAATTTTTTTCTTAAAAAAAGAAAATTCGTAGTCAACGTTATCACACTTAATTGTATAAATCAATAAATCCACGAAAAATTTCGGAAAAAACACTGAAAACCATAAAAAAACTATTAAAATACGGATTATTTATAGCTTTTATGATATATTGTTTGTGTGGAATAGGACAAACACTGAGAGAAAGAGGTGAGCAGAATGAAAAAAGTACTATTTTATGGCGATTCTAACACCTATGGATTTGATCCTCGCGGGATGATGGGTGGCCGCCTACCGGAAAATGAAAGATGGACAGATATCCTTTCAAAGAAGATGTATGGTGAATGGAGAGTCTATGCTGATGGTATGAATGGTAGAGTAGTTCCCGATAATCCGTATTCGCTTCTTTCACTGGATAAATCAGTATTAGAATATAGTCCGTTGGATTTATTCGCTGTAATGCTTGGTACCAATGATCTCCTCAATATGTCAGAACCGGACGCAGATGTTGTTGCCGGAAAAATCAGAGATTTTATCGAGAGACAGCTGGGCAGAACAGAATTTGTTGATAATAAGACAGGATTTCTTCTTATAGCACCTCCTGCAATACTTCCTCATATGGAAGAAAACTTGGAAGAAGCAGAGGCACAGCGCAAGAGACTCAGTACAGAGCTTGATATAATTGCTCAGGAATTTGGAATATTCTTCGCAGATGCCAGTGAATGGGATCTTGATCTTGCATTCGACGGAGTACATCTATCAGCTGAGGGACATGCACAGTTTGCTGAACATATGGCAGATATCCTGACAGGAATCGATCTTTCAGCAGAGAGAGTTGAAGCAGACGATTATGTATTTGCAAGCCTCGCATAAAAAATTGAATTCTAGGGGTTGTCGCTTTAGATGATTCAATCATCTGGGCGACGCCCCTTTTTCTATGCTATAATATGAAAAGAGTAACAAAAGCCTTAAATAAGCCATTTTGACCGATTTGGTCAGCGAAAAAACAAGAAAAATCATCGAAAACAGGTCGATTTTTTCAGGTAGTTTTTGGGGATACGTGAAAAATGCTTATTATATGCACTGTTACAAATACAATTAAGTCCTACATGAATCAAAAACACTATTTGAGGTAGCAAATGGGGACAATACAAATAGCAAAAAGGACTTTCTTAGTAGTTTTTGGGGAGAAATATAATGCGTGTTGAGGAAGAGAAAATCACAACAAAAAATGAGCAGGAATATGTCTTAAGATCTCCTGAGAGGGAAGATGCAGAAGCAGTTCTTGCTTTTAGAAGGGATGTGGCAGGTGAAACCATCTACCTTACAAGATATCCCTATGAAATAGAGAATTCACCGGAAAAAGAGGGAGAAATCATCGGAAATTACTTAAGAGCTGAACACCTTATAATGATTGGGATATTCGACGGTGACAGAGTGATCGGCATAACTTCGGTAAGCCCGGTAGGATTAACCTTTAAAACAAGGCACAGGGCATCAGCAGAGATAGTTGTTCGAAAAGAATACTGGAATCTTGGACTCGGCGCTCATCTCCTTGATAAGGCCATACGGTGTGCAGGAGATCTTGGATATGAGAGACTAGAATTAAGTGTTTTCGCAGATAATGCCAGAGCCCTGAGGTTGTACAAAAATAAAGGATTTGTCGATTGTGGACAAATCCCTCAGGCATTTAAAACTATGGATGGAAATTATCATGATGAAATCATGATGACCAAAAACTTGTGGAGATTTTAAACGGCGTTTTGCGGTTTTGCGCGATTGCTAAATCTTCTTTGAATATCTTTGATAACGTAGATATAACATACGCAGGTGAATACTGCGGCTGCCATCCAGGCGATGGGATCACAAGCTACGGCAAGAGGATAACTCTTGATATTCATAGCTATGATTGCGGATATCATGCGAGCAAATAATTCTATTACTCCGCCCATCATTGGAAGGAAGCCATAACCGCATCCCTGCATGGCATTTCTGAATATGAATATAAAGCTGAGCGGAACATAAAATACTGACGAAATTTGTATGTATGGTCTCGCCCAGGGCAAAAGTTCAGCCACGGATGTATTTCCTGAGAAGAACAGTCCCAGTGCTGTAGGCAGCAATAAATTAGCGGCTACTGCAGCTATAAGAGCGTAAACGGTGTTGGCTATCATAGATGAGCGAACACCCTTTTTTATTCTGGCGTAGTCACAATTACCGTAATTTTGGCCGGCAAAAGTTGACATTGCGGCGCCCATTGCAGGCATTTCCTGTGTAAGAAGACCGCTGAGCTTGGATGCGGCTGTAAATGAAGCCACGGCTGTTGATCCAAAGAGATTGATGGCGGATTGCATTATCATGGTTCCTGCAGCAGTTATTGCAAACTGAAGGGCCATTGGAAGACCTACGCGAAGCTGATGCCTTGTATCCTGAGATACAAGATGCCAGTCGTTTTTATCAGGTGCGAGTGAGGGAATGTGCTTATATATGTAATAAATACACATTACAGCGGATATTCCCTGTGAAATATTGGTGGCAAGAGCAGCTCCAACTACGCCCATTTTGAAGACCACTATAAGAAGAAGGTCCAGTACTATGTTCAGACAGGCTGAAAATATGAGGAAATAGAGCGGAGTTTTGCTGTTTCCAACTGCGCGCATATAGGCAGAGAAAAGGTTGTAAAATACGCTGGCTACAATACCATAACAGATGGTTGTTATATACGCTGAAGCATCGGCAAAAATGTCATCAGGAGTATTCATGATGCGAAGAAGCGGATTAATTGCAATAACACTTAACAAAGTAGTTAGCACTATCACAATTGCTGAAAGTATGATACCATTAGCAACACTGTGCTTAACTCGTCTGGAATCACCGGCGCCATAGCTCTGTGATGTAAGCACAGTAAATCCTGTAGTAAGGCCTTGAGCAAAGCCCAGAACCAGGAACATAATCGTACCGGTGGAGCCTACGGCAGCCAAAGCATTAGCACCGACAAAACGGCCTACAATGATAGTATCTACCATATTGTAGAATTGCTGGAAAATATTGCCCAAAAAGATAGGCAGCATGAATTTAAGTATAATAGGGAGCGGGCGTCCCTTGGTCATATCAAGTTCCATAAATCCTCCGAGATTTGTGTCGTTGAATGCCTATTATAATGAATTGTGTACTTCTTGCAATAGGGTAAGTTTCGAAATAATAATTTTTTAATAATTTATCGTTAATGAAAGGAAAAAGATGCGGATTTCTTATGCGCCTATGGAGGGCATTACAATATATTGTTACAGAAATGCACACAGCAGATTGTTCCCTGAGGGGATAGACAGGTATTATACGCCTTTTTTATCCGTATATAAGCAGCATGCCATTAAAAAGCGCGATATGCGCGAAATTGCCCCGGAAAACAATGCTTTGGTGGAAGGAAGACTTATTCCTCAGATAATGACAAACAAGGCGGATGAAATCATCTGGGCGCTTTCTGAGATGCATGAGAGAGGCTTTGAAGAGGTCAATCTTAACATGGGGTGTCCTGTGGGGACAGTAGTGAGCAAACATAAGGGTTCAGGCATGCTTGAAGATCCCGCAGCCCTTGATGAGCTTTTTGCGCAGGTTTTTGAAAGCGAGGAGATAAAACATACTGCTTTATCTGTAAAAACAAGAATCGGATTAAAGGACCCAAAGGAATATCTTGAGATTTTTCCTGTTTTAAATAAATATCCGTTTTGTAATGTGATAGTTCATCCAAGAGTCAGGACTCAGATGTACCAAGGGGAACCTGATATGGAGATTTTCAAGTGGGCTTATGAAAACAGCAAAAATCCAATAAGCTACAACGGAAATATTTTCACTAAAGATGATTATGACAGGATAGTTTCTGGATTTCCGGATCTCAAGGAAGTGATGATTGGAAGAGGATTGGTTGCAAATCCGGGACTTGCAAGAGAGATAGTCACAGGACAAGCAATGGGTCAGGATGAGCTCAGAAGCTTCATAGAGACCATGGAAAAGGAATATAAGGTAGAAATACCTGCAGAAGAGTCTATAATGCACAAAATGAAGGAGATTTGGTTCTATGTGGGCGGAAACTTCAAAACTACAGATGGAAGCGAAATAGAGCCATATATTCACAAAATAAGGGTATCAAAAAATCCTTCGGAATATCGCAATGCGGTAAGGAATCTATATAGAAGTTGTGGGGTATAAATCAGACAACATAACATCAGCACATCATGACATCATGATGTGCTGATGTATTATGGGCTTAAAAATAAAACTGCTCAAATAGCAGTAAGAAAGAGGATATTTCACTCTTCCGGGTGATCTTTCATCATCATTTCATGTACTGCCTTTGCGATTATTTCATCGGGAGCAGCACGTAATTTTTTCTCTTTTGTAGCTTCCTCGGGATGAGCCGGAATATCCGGAAGCGGATCCCTTTTTTTCTTATCTGTAGCCATATTTTGTCCCCCATAAGTGTTTTACTAATACAATAATAGCAGAATTAAAGCATAAATTACAAAATAATTACAAAAAAGTAGCAGAATTCCGATAAAAACGTTGCGCATAATAATACATAGTGGTAGAATTGCTTTAGTTTCATAATAAACCTAGACAAAAGGGGGAATAAAAAATGAATAAAACAGAACTCGTTGAAGCTATTGCTAAGGAAACAGGTCTTTCCAAGAAGGATTCTGAGAAGGCTGTAAAGGCTTTCGTAGACGTTGTTTCTAAGACACTTAAGAAGAAGGACAAGGTTCAGCTTGTTGGCTTTGGTACATTCGAGACCACAAAGAGAGCAGCTAGAACTGGTAAGAACCCTCAGACTGGTGCTACCATCAAGATTCCTGCTTCTATCGCTCCGAAGTTCAAGGCTGGTAAGGCTCTGAAGGATCTTGTAAACAAGAAATAATTAAGATCATGAACTTAACGCCCCGGAGTACTTTGGTATTCCGGGGTTTTTCAATGCCTTGAAACGGTTTATTATGGATATTTGGTAAGAATATGGCGTGACATTCACCGGATTTTCGCGCAGATCAAGAGAAACAGAGGAGAATATTATGAAAATCGTCAAAACTTTTGTGGCAACGTTGGCTGTCGTTCTGGCCATAGGTGGCATATATCTCTACAGAGCCGATATTGCGAAAAAGGCATCGTCGCTGATAAATGGCCAAGAGAGTACAGAGGCGACCACAGATGCTTCAGAAGAAAAAATAGCCAATCCTTTGACCGAGATTGGAAATGACATTAAGAAAAAAGCAGTTGCCGGTATAGCCGAGACCATAGTTGAGCAGGCTGTTAAACAGTACGGCGGTGATAAAGCCGAGGATGTTCAGAAGATAATGGACAGCGTATCCGAAGAGGATAAGGAAAAGGTAACTGAGATTATTATTGATAATATGTCTTTGGATTCAATAGGCGATGTTCAGTCTTATGTTGATAATAAAGACGTAGAAGGACTTATGGAGTATGCCCAGGATAAGCTCACAGCTGAGGACTATTCAGAGCTTACGGGTATTTTTGAGAAGTATTCCGAAGACGCTTTAAAAGAGCTTAAGGGAGACGGAAATTAACATATACGAATAAGCTGAGAGCTATAGGCCTCTACTTATCGGATATGTGTGGATATAGATATTAGGAGGAATAATGCTTACAGCAGAAGAATCATTAAAGGTAAAGCTCTCATTTAAAGAGTGTGTGATGGGAGAGCCTTCATTTTATCGTAAAGTAGCCATGGTTGTGGTTCCAATGATAATTCAGAACACACTCTCTAATGTAGTTGGACTTCTTGATAACATAATGGTAGGACAGGTCGGTACGCTGGCCATGTCATCCGTGGCTATTGTAAATCAGCTTATGTTTGTTCAGATGCTCTGCATCTGGGGAGCCCTTGCCGGTGCCGGCATATACGGCACACAGTTTTTTGGACGCCGGGATTATGAAGGTGTTCGCTATACCATGCGTTTTAAGACGATAATAGCACTTGTTATTACTGTGATAGCGCTGATAGTCTTCATTACAGCAGGGGAGCCGCTTATTAAGCTTTATATAGCAGCGGACACTACGCCTGATGATGCGATTCAGACATTAAATCTAGCTAAAAATTACTTACATATAATGCTGATCGGACTTTTACCCTTTGGAATTACGCAGGTTTATTCCGGTACACTCAGGGAATCAGGAAAAACAACACTTCCCATGATCGCAAGTATGTCAGCCATGGCGGTAAATTTTGTATTCAACCTGCTTCTGATCTTCGGTTATCTCGGTTTTCCCAAGTTGGGCGTAGCAGGTGCAGCCATAGCAACGGTGATTTCCAGATTCGTTGAGATGGGAATAGTTACCATCGTGGCACACAGGAAAAAGAGCGATTATGCATTTTTAGAGGGATTATACAGTCATTTTGTTATTCCCCTTGAGCTTATATGGCCAATAGTTACGAAATCACTGCCGCTGCTTGCAAATGAATTCCTATGGAGTATGGGACAGGCAGTGCTGATGCAGTGCTATTCCATCAGAGGTATCGAGGTAATTGCTGCACTAAACATAGCAAACACCATTGCTCAGATATTTAACGAAGTATTCCTGTCCCTTGGTAATTCCACATCGATCGTGGTCGGACAGGAGCTTGGCGCGGAGCACTTTGTAAATGCCAGAAGAGATGCCTGGAGAATGGCTACGCTGAGTGTTTTAAGCTGTTTTGTAATGGGCGGGCTTTTATTCCTGGTATCGCCCATTGTTCCCAGGTTCTATAACACAGAGCCTGCCATTAAAGAGCTGGCAACACAGTTTATCCGCGTAGTTGCGATAGTAATGCCCCTTAATGCTTTCGCAAACGTAGCTTACTTTACACTGAGATCCGGTGGAAAGACACTGGTGACTTTTCTTTTTGACAGCTGTTATGTATGGACTGTTTCCGTAGTAGTTGCAAGAATACTTGCATACCACACAAAAATGCCGGTAGTTGAAGTATATTTCACGGTTTGCGCATTGGAAGTTATCAAGAGTGCAATAGGATTTGTTCTTGTTAAAAAAGGAATTTGGGTTCGAAATATCGTCAAAAAAGTATAAACAAAACGGTGATAATAACGACTGTGATTTTATAAAATTGAAAAAACAGCCCTGAGATAATAAAGATTTAATAAAAGCATACCGCACAAATTTCTACAATGTGTGGTATGCTTTTTCTGTACCCTTTAAGCAGATTATCTGATGTTTATAGAGGTGAAAAATATGGATTCAGAAAAGCCGGCATGGATCCTCAAAGAGAAGATTTTTTCTGAGGATCACATGTTTACACGTCTTATGGGAAATGCTATTGAAGAGAACCTCACAGAGACCTATGAGGCACTCTATTATGCCAGGGACAGGCATGCAGGACAGTCCCGTAAAACGAGTCCTTTTACCCAGGAACATATCCCATATATCACCCATCCTCTTATGATGGCGTGTCATGCCCATGCTATGGGTATCAAAAACGATCAGGTTCTGGCTACGGTTCTTTTGCACGATGTATGCGAAGATTGTGGTGTAAAACCTGAAAATCTGCCCTTTTCCGAGCCTGTAAGGCACTCTGTGGCACTTCTTACCAAACCCGAGAATTACAGCGGTACTGACGCCGAAAAGAAGCGTTATTACGTCGGTATTTCTTCTGATAGTACGGCGTCCATAGTTAAAGCTCTCGACAGATGTAACAACGTGAGCCTGATGTCACTGGCGTTTTCAAGAGAAAAGATAATTTCTTATGTTGAAGAAACCGAAGAATATGTGTATCCATTACTTGAGCACATTAAGTATGGTGACAAGATCTACAACGACGCTGTTTTTCTGATAAAATACCAGTTAAAAAGCACCATGGAGACTATAAAGGCGTTTATTATAAACGGATAAAGTAAAAATACACACGGAAAAAATAAGAATCCCCGCTGGCATGGGCTTGCCTGCGGGGATTACTTAATAGAAGGAATTGAAAAAGAAAGTATTTAGCAATTATTTCACAACCGATCGTAAAATCGGATGTAAACGTAAGTTATTGGGGCTTTGTTTAGCCCATGATTGCTTCAACGGTGTACTCTTTTACGGAAGGATCGTAAGGAATTACTGTTCCGTTTATCTCGTTGCCGTTGACAATCAGCTTCTGGATGCCCTTCTGAGCGCCATTTGTCTTAACGCTGATATTGTAAGTAGCACCTCTGTATTTTCTTACAAGTTCGAAGTCACCGAATCCTGCAGGTACACAAGGATCAACTGATAATCCCTTGTGTGTAGGATAAATTCCCAGGATATACTGAGAAATATTAACAAATGTCCAGGCAGCTGTACCTGTAAGCCAGCTGTTCTTGCCCTGTCCGAAGAATTTAGCATCTTTTCCGGCTACCATCTGTGAGTAAACATAAGGCTCTGTGCAGTGAATATCACTGATCTCCTCAACGTAAGCAGGGCAGGTCTTCTTATAAATCTCGAAAGCTCTGTCACCGTGTCCAAGTACTGTCTCAGCAATTGAAACCCAAGGATTGTTATGGCAGAAGATGCCTGCATTCTCCTTGTATCCCGGAGGATATGAGCTAACTTCACCGAGCTCAAGGTGATACTCTGTATATGCCGGCTGAAGGATCATTACACCGTATTTGGTATCAAGACGCTCTTTTACGCTCTTAAGAGCCTTCTCTGCGAGACCTTCCTTAACACCGATACCTGCAAGAACGCAGAAGCCCTGAGGCTCAATGTAGATCTGACCTTCCTTGCACTCATGTGAACCAACTTTATTAGAATGTGCATCATATGCACGAACGAACCATTCGCCGTCCCAACCTGCTGTGCAAACAGCGTCATACATCTTCTTAACTTCAGCGCGGGCACGCTCTGCTTCTGCAGAATCGCCCTTAAGCTCACAGAGCTGAGCATATTCTTCACCGTATTTTACAAACATACCTGCGATAAATACTGACTCAGCAACGGGGCCTTCACTGGGACCAAAGGTCTGGAAGGATTCACCGGGATGAGCTGAGAAGCAGTTAAGGTTCAGGCAGTCATTCCAGTCTGCACGACCGATAAGAGGAAGATCGTGAGGACCCTTGTGATTTACGATGTAGTCGAAACTTCTCTTTAAGTGGTTCATAAGAGGAGTAGCAACGCTCATATCGTTATCAAAAGGAACTGTCTCATCGAGAATGGACATATCGCCTGTCTCTCTGATATATGCGCTTGTACCTGCGATCAGCCACAGCGGATCATCATTGAATCCGGAACCGATGTCGGAGTTACCCTTCTTGGTAAGGGGCTGATACTGGTGGTATGCGCTACCATCCTGGAACTGAGTAGAAGCAATATCAATGATACGCTCTCTTGCTCTGTCAGGAATGAGATGTACGAATCCAAGCAGATCCTGGCAGGAATCTCTAAAGCCCATTCCTCGGCCGATTCCTGACTCATAATAAGAAGCAGAACGTGACATGTTGAAGGTAACCATGCACTGATACTGATTCCAGATATTTACCATGCGATCAACCTTCTCATTGGAAGACTTGACATGATATATAGAAAGAAGGTTATCCCAATAAGCAGAAAGCTCAGCAAAAGCCTTGTCTACATCAGCATCTGACTGATATCTTGCAAGCATCTCGTTTGCAGGCTTCTTGTTGATGATGCCGTGGGACTCCCACTTCTGATCCTCAGGATTCTCTACATATCCAAGGATAAAGTTGAAGGTCTTTGTCTCGCCGGGAGCGAGAGTAATATCAATCTGATGAGCTGCGATGGGAGACCATCCGCTTGCTACAGAATTGGTAAGTTTTCCTGCGAAAACAGCGTCCGGATGATCCGGTCCGTTGTATGCACCAAGGAACGCGTCACGGCTTGTATCGACAGCATCTACATTAGTATTAACAGAATATATAGCGTAGTGATTACGTCTCTCGCGATACTCGGTCTTATGGAAAATAGTAGAATCAACAATCTCAACTTCACCGGTACTTAAGTTACGCTGGAAGTTCTTCATGTCGTCATCTGCGTTCCAGAGACACCATTCAACGTAAGAAAACATCTGTAATTTTTTCTCAGAAGAGCTGTTGTTAGTGAGTTCTACGTGTGAAATCTCGCATGTATCGCTCATAGGAACGAATGTAAGAACAGAAGCCTTAACATCGTTCTTAACGGATGTGAATTTACTATATCCTATACCGTGACGGCACTCATAGGAATCAAGCTCAGTCTTTACAGGCTGCCAGCCGGGATTCCAAACGGTCTCACCATCCTTAATATAGAAATATTTACCATTATTGTCATAAGGTACATTGTTGTAGCGGTATCTTGTAAGTCTTAAGAGCTTAGCATCCTTATAAAAGGAATATCCGCCACAGGTGTTAGAAACAAGCGAAAAGAAATCCTTGTTGCCAAGGTAATTGATCCAGGGCAAAGGAGTCTTGGGCGTTGTTATAACATACTCGCGATTTTTATCATCGAAAAAACCGTACTGCATTCTGCGTTCCTCCCAATATTAGCGTGATAATCTTAAACGATTAAGTCATTAGATAAAACTGATTATAAGGGGTAACCTCGCTTTTTTCAAGAAAAATATTATTCGCGCTATCACTGAGTTTTAAGGAAACGTTTTCGTAAAACCTCAGTAAAATTAACGTTTTTAAGTAGATTTATGAAAATTACTAAAATTTTCGTGGCAAAAATTGTAAAAATAATACAAAAAATGACAAAATGCACAATAATTTTAAAAAATGTACTTGATTTCGTGAAAAATGTGATATATATTTAAGCCACGAAAACGTTTTAGTAGTTTCGAGGGGAGTATTTATGGCACGTAGAATTTCACTTAAAGACATTGCAACAGCTTGTAATGTGTCGGTGGCTACGGTTTCCAAGGCCCTCAATGATCAGGATGATATTGGTGAGAAGACCAAAAAACACATCCGCGAAACTGCTGCAGAGATGGGATATTTTCCGAATTTCGCAGCGAAAGCTCTTAAGACAAACAGAACCTACAATATAGGAGTACTGTTCGTCGATGAAGCGCAAAGCGGACTTACACACGATTACTTTTCGAGCGTATTGGACAGTTTTAAGAGAACTGTTGAGGCTGGTGGATACGATGTGACGTTTATAAGTGGTGGCGTGATGGCCAACCGAAATATGTCATATTTAGAGCATGCTCGATATAGAAATTTCGATGGTGTGATGATAGCCTGCGTAGATTTCATGGATCCGCAGGTAGGGGAACTTGCCAGAAGCGCAATTCCGCTGGTGACGATCGATTACGTGTTCAATGATCGTTCGGCTATCATTTCTGATAATGTACAGGGAATAAGTGATCTGCTTACATATGTATATAAGCAGGGTCACAGAAAAATAGCATATATTCACGGAGCTGATTCGTCAGTAACCCAGGCCAGATTGAAGAGCTTTTACAAGACGGCTATGGAGCTGGGGCTTGAGATTCCCGAGGAATATATACTGGAAGCCGATTATCGAGACACAGTTGGCGCATTTAACGCAACAAACAAATTATTGGAGCTTAAAGATAGGCCCACATGTATCTTATATCCTGATGATTTTGCCGCATTTGGTGGAGTTAATGCTATAAGAGGCAAAGGACTCCGAGTTCCGGATGACATTTCGATTGCCGGATACGACGGAATTGAGATTGCTATGAGATACAGTCCGCAGCTGACTACCATAGTCCAGGACACAGAGAGTCTTGGAAGAAAAGCTGCAGAGAAATTGATCGATTCTATTGAAAATCCGATGACAACCTTCAGTGAACAGGTTGTTGTGAGCGGTAAGCTTAATGAAGGTGAATCAGTAGGAGAGATCAGAGAGTAACCATAAAGGTGGGAGGTTAGATATGAAAGGTTTTTGGGAAAACACATGGAAACACAGAGCACATGTCGTTATGGCATTGCCGGTATTCCTGATTTTGTTCTTTATTATGTATGTGCCTATGGCAGGTCTTGTCATGGCGTTTAAGAATTTCAATTACGCAGACGGAATATGGAAGAGTCCCTGGAATGGTTTGGAGAACTTCAAATTCCTGATAGCGTCTAAGGCAACATTCATTTCCATAACAAGAAATACAATTCTGTATTACCTGTTGTTTACAGTTATAGGAACACTTCTTAACGTAACACTTGCTATCATGATTGACAGACTTGTGTTCAAGAAGATGGCTAAGACAATGCAGACACTGATGATCATTCCTGTTTTCATTTCATATGCAGCAGTTCAGTTCATCGTATATGCATTCATCAGTTCAGACACAGGTATCATTAACCACATGTTCGGTACTTCAACAAGATTTTACTCAAGCGCAGGACTCTGGCCTTGGATACTTCTTGTAGTAAAAATCTGGAAGGATACAGGTTACGGTTCAGTTCTTTATATGTCAGTTCTTGCAGGAATTGATTCAGAGCTTTATGAAGCTGCTGATATCGACGGTGCAAACGGATGGCAGAAGATATGGCACATCACCATTCCTTCACTTATACCTATGATCACAGTAATGCTTCTTCTTTCAGTAGGAACAGTAATGCACTCTGACACAGGTCTTTTCTATCAGGTAACACGTAACAGCGGAACGCTTTACAGCACAACGCAGGTTATTGACTCATATGTACTTAATGCTATTTTCAAGAATTCAAACTTTGGATTCGTTGCAGCTACATCTTTCTTCCAGTCAGTTGTTGGACTTTTACTTATGCTTGTAGCTAACTTTTCCGTTCGTAAGATCGCACCGGAAAATGCATTGTTCTGATTAGAGATTTGGGAGGAAAAGAGAAATGGCAAAAAATAATAAGGACTTAGAGCCTTCTAAAAAAGAAAAAGTAACAGTTGCACAGATTATATTGGCAATAATACTTCTTGCTTACACAGTGTTTGCGTTTTTACCTGTAGAGCTTACATTTGTGGCAGCGTTCACAGATGAAAAGAGTATCACACAGAACGGTTTCAGATTCTGGCCTCTTCAGTGGTCTCTGGCAGGTATGGGAACAGTTCTTCGTTATGGTCAGCAGCTTGCAAGATCATACGGCATAACAATTCTCGTAACAGTAGCAGGTACATTCCTTGGACTTTTATTTATGAGTATGTTCGCATATTCAATCAGCCGTAAGGAATTCAGACTTGCCAAGTTTTTATCGGTATTCCTGCTTATCCCCATGCTTTTCAATGGTGGTACGCTTTCAGGATACATCATTTTTACAAGTTACTATCATTTGAAGGATAGCCTCTGGCTTCTGATTTTGCCTCTGTGCGTATCCACAATGAACGTAATCATTTTAAGAACTTACATTGTAAACAGCATTCCCGGAGAGCTTATGGAAGCTGCTAAGATCGACGGAGCAGGTGAGTACAGAACCTTCTTCCAGATCACACTTCCTCTTCTTAAGCCTTCACTTGCAGCCGTTGGTTTCATGATGGCTACAGCATACTGGAATGACTGGCAGAACGCACTGCTTTACATCGATTCTGATGCTAAGAAGCCTTTGCAGCTACTTCTTATCAACATTCAGAAGAGTATTGAGTTCCTTCTTAATAACTCTAACGTTCCTGCATCCGCAAGAGCAGCTATGGGAGGAACAATACCGCAGTACTCAGCAACAATGGCAACAGTTCTCGTAGTTATTGGACCTATCATGGTAGTATATCCGTTCTTCCAGAAATACTTCATTAAAGGATTGACGGTAGGTTCTGTTAAAGGATGATATTCTAGCCCGCTACATAGTGTTTCGGGATGAATATAAATAATTTTAGCCTAAAAGGGGGGCAAAAAATGAAGAAAAAAGTTATTTCAACACTCATGGCAACAGCTATGGTAACATCATTACTTGCAGGATGTTCTTCATCTTCAAGTACACCTGATGCAGGTACAACAGAAGCTCCTGCAGCAGAGTCAACAGAAACTGCTACAGAAGAGACAGCAGAAACTGCTACAGAAGAGACAACAGAAGCTGCTGGGGACACAGCTGAGGCTGAGACTCCTGTAGAGGAGAAGGCTGCTGATGGCGCAACAACAATTAACGTTTACAGATGTACATTCAACCTTGCAAATCCTGATTCAGAGCAGGTTCAGAAGGTTGAGGATGCTATCAACGCATACATCGCAGGCAAGATTCCGGTACAGATCAAACTTACAGACGTAGGTTCTGGTGAGTACACAGACAAGGCGAACCTTGCACTTGCTAACAACGAGATCAACCTTCTTTGGACAGCTTCATGGGAAGGCACAATCGGAACAAACGATCTTGTTCCTGCAAACGCTGTATATGATCTTTCAGACATCCTTCCCGGAACAGACCTTTACAATTCAATGGATGAAGGTCAGTGGGAAGCAGCTAAGTATGATGGAAAAATGTATTTCGTACCTGTATACAAGGATAACGTAGAAGGTTACGACTTCATGTTCCGTCAGGATCTTATCGATCAGCACAATTGGGATATCAGTTCTGTAAAAGAGCTTAAGGACCTCGAGCCCATGCTCGCAGATGCTAAGGCTGATGGCCTCAAGTATCCTTTCCTTACTCAGAAGACAGCAATGTTCTACAGATGGTACATCGATAACTTCGATTTCTTCACAGCTGATTCTGCTACAAACTTCGTAGCTGTAGACAGAAAGACTGATGAAGTAGTAGACACAATTCTTACTCCTGAGTATAAAGAGTTCTGCACACTTATGGGTGAGTGGGCTGATAAGGGCTACATCTCAGAAGATGACTACACAAAGGTTACAACAGATACAACAACTCAGACACAGGATTGGGCTGTTTCATGGTGGACAGATATCCCGGTTAACGACGAAGCAGATGCTCGTTATGGCCAGGATGTAACAATGCAGCCTGCTACAAACAGATGGGCACATTCAACATCAGCTCTTGGTTCATGCTACTGCGTAACAGCTAATTCAACACCTGAGCAGGCTAAGGCTTGTGTAGACTTCCTTGGTCTCCTTTACACAGATTCAACACTTGCTGATATGTACACATTTGGTATCGAGGGTGAGGACTTCACATACGATGCTAACCACCAGGTTACACAGACATCTGAGAAGTACAACCACTCAATGTGGGAGTCTGCTAGTGCTACAATCGTAACACCTCTTGACAACGAGCCTGCAAACAAGGCTGAGCTTTACAAGGACTTCAACGGTGGTGCTAACACATCTAGCGCAGCTGGATTCCGTTTTGACAAGAGCCCTGTAGAGAGCCAGTATGCAGCATGTGCTAACGTATCCGGTGAGTACGGATTCAACCTTGAGAACGGTGGCGTTCCTGCAGCTGATGTAGAATCTACAATCGAAGCTTATCAGGCAGCTCTTGACGAAGCAGGTTACCAGGACGTTCTTGCTGAGTTCCAGAAGCAGTATGACGAGTGGAAGGCTTCCAAGTAATTTGGAAAATTTCTCTAATAACTAAAACAACCGGGAAAGGCTTCGGCGAAATTAGTCGCCGGAGCTTTTTCCTTTTTATGGCAATTTTCAGCCTCGTCCAAATTCTTTGTTGTGACGAGGCTGTTTTATACATTTTTTCTAAAAATATAATTTTCGGGTAATACCTATAATAGACGAATTTAGGTATGATTATATTAGTGAAATTGCGTATATTTTTATGGATTAAGTCATATCTATTGTGAGTTGGGACATGCCGGTTGAAAGGAGTCTATGCCATGCTTAAAGATTTCGTTAAAACAGATATACCTGAGGAAGAGGAGCTTACAGCTAAGCTTAAGGAGGAAAGGGCCAGATTATCGGCTTTTCAGATGAAAATAAAGGAGGCGGGACTTCCCGTAATGGTGCTGTTTGAGGGCTGGAATGCAGCGGGAAAAGGCGCTATTATCGGAAAAGTCATAAGGAACATAGATCCAAGGTTTTTCCGTGTGGCAACCATGGACAGAGAGCCCAGCGAAGAGGAAAAGCGTTATCCTTTCCTTTATCGCTTTATTAAGGAAATCCCGGAGGCAGGAAAATTCAGGTTTTTCGACACCTGCTGGATGGAAGAGGTGGTTGATGGCGTATTGGATGGCAAATTGACCGAGGAAGTCTATCAGAAGAGAGTCCATTCCATTAACGTAATCGAGAGGCAGCTTTGCGATAACGGATACCTGGTGGTTAAGCTGTTTTTCCATATATCCAAAAAAGAGCAGAAAAAGCGTCACGATGCCTTGAGAGATAACAAGAATACCAGCTGGCGTGTTCAGGAGGATGACCTTCTTCAGAATAAACAATATGACAAGTGCATGGATGTTTTCGACAGATATTTAAGTGATACGAACCAGTCCAGGGCACCCTGGTACATCATTGATGCCACCGATAAAAAGTGGGCTGAGCTGCAGGTTTTGCAATTCCTGAATCAGGGGATTGATACGGCTCTTAAGAATCACGCCATGAATGTGCCGATCTTACAGAATACTTTTCCTATGCATAAGCTTCCGAAGCTTTCGGAGATATCGCTCACGGATAAGGTTATGTCGGATGAAGAGTATGATATAGAGCTTAAGGCACTTCAGAAGGAGCTCAAAGAATTAAATAACAAGGTTTATCGAAAGAAAATCCCTGTAATTATCGCATACGAGGGATGGGATGCCGCAGGAAAAGGCGGAAATATCAAGCGAATCACAGCGGCCCTTGATCCAAGAGACTATGTTGTTGAGCCTATAGCAAGTCCTGAGCCCCATGAAAAGGCCAGGCATTATCTGTGGCGCTTCTGGACAAGACTTCCAAAGACCGGCCATATAACCATATTTGACCGTACCTGGTATGGAAGAGTAATGGTTGAGAGGTTAGAGGGGTTCTGCTCTGAAAACGACTGGCAAAGGGCATATAACGAGATTAACGAGTTTGAGAAAGAACTCAGTGACTGGGGCGCCGTTATCATCAAATTCTGGGTACAGATTGATAACGGAACACAGCTTGAGCGATTCACAGACAGGCAGAATACCCCTGAAAAGCAGTGGAAGATTACCGATGAAGACTGGAGAAATCGTGAAAAATGGGATCTCTATGAGACGGCCATTGACGAGATGATTGCCAAAACCAGTACTGAGTTTGCACCGTGGCATATTTTGGAATCTGTTGATAAGAAGTATGCCAGAGTAAAAGCACTGAAAATCGTCATTAAAGAGCTTAAGAAGGCTCTTGATGAGAAAAAGTAGGGTATTTGTCCGATAATATACTAAAAGCGCTTAAAACGCGAAATAGGAGATTTTTTTACATAGAAAATCCGGAGACAGATTTGATTCTGCTCCGGATTTTCGTTATTTACGCCTTACGACGATTATTTAGCTTTTCTGAAGGATCAGTTCAGATTACTGAGCTGCCTTTCTAGCCTCGATCATAGGCTGATACTTATCTGTATCAAATGCAGTAAGATCTGCCCATCCAAGACCTTCGAGCTGTGTTACCATGTCATCCCACTGAGCATCGAAGTCAGCGTCGTCAGCTGCGAATACCATTCTCCAGGAAGAATCCTTGATGAGGTCGCCGCACTGCTTACGGATAAGGCTGATATCTGTTGTATCGATTGCAAGAGCTTTGTTGATGCTGGGAACAACTGTCATCATGCCGTTCTTGTTGAGGTACTCAACGTCGTCAGCTGCACCAAACTTCTCAGACCACTCCTTGGTTGTCTTTGTCTGGTTCATCTCGATTGTTGTTGACCACATATCAGAAGCATAAGGCTCGCCTGTTTCAGGGTTAATATCACAAGAAGCTACAATCCACTGGTTGATCTGGTTGTTACCATCATTCCAGTTGCCGCCGCCGAGTTCATCGGGAACGATAACTTCTGCTGAGAATCTGTTAAGACCATCTTCTGTAAGTGTGTACTTGCCGTTTTCAACTGTGTATGTAAGGCCTTCTGTACCAGCGTGCTGAATCTGAACACCCTCGGGTGAAGCATACCAGTCAAGGAACTCCATAAGTCTTGCAAAGTTCTCGTCGCTAACCTGAGAACCAACTGCAAGAACACGACCGTCGCCGTAGTAAGTATCAGATGCCTGATAAAGGTTTGTATCAGCAACAGGAATTTCTACGTAGTTTGTGCCTTCCTCGCCTCTTGCAGGGCTGTTCCAGAAACCATACTGCCAGCTATACCAGTAGAGGTATACTCTCTTGTCCTGCATCTTGGAAACGATTGCGTTCCAGTCCTGAGTAGCAGAATCGGGATCTACAAGACCCATCTGATTTGCCTGATAGAGGAACTTAAGCATCTTGTAGTAAGCACCGTCCTTCTCTGTAAGAGGAGCGATGGAGTTGTCTGTTCCGATAAGTACGGAACCATTAACTTCCTGGCCATACCACTTTGTAAGCTGAGCTACGTTCTCCATGTACTGGCTATCCCAGTCTTTCCAAAGGCTGATAGCGTAAGCCGGATCACCATTGTCGTTTGTAGGATGAGCATCCTGGATTGACTTTAAGCAAGCAAGAAGGTCATCGAGGTTCTGAAGGTCAGGAGCACCAACTTCGTTGTACATATCCCATCCCATACGAGGGTATGAGTATACGTGAAGCTGCTTGTACTCTGTAGGACCATTGTTGTTCATTTCAAGCGGAATAGCATAGATCTTAGATCCGTCACCCATCATGGAGTTGAATTCTTTGATCTGCTTTTCATATTTCATGAGGTTAGGATACTGTGAGATAACATCTGTGAGGTCATGGATAAGTCCTGACTCTACACATTCCTGCATATCTGCATTGTCGAGGATGATGAGATCTCCAAGTGCGCCTGCTGCGCAGCGTGTCTGGTAAAGAGCAGCGCCATCACCTGCAACCTGAGGTGCGATGATGTTGAGTTCCATGTTGAACTTGTCCTTAACGATTTTGCCGTACCATCCGGGCTGAATACCCTGGAAGTTAGCAGCTACATTGTAGAAATCAACGGTGTAAGTCTCGTCGTGGCTTGCTGCGGGAGCCTCGCCAGCGTCTGAAGCCTCTGCTGTGTCAGTAGCTTCTGTTGTTTCTGTTGCGTCAGATGATGTTTCTTCTGCGGGAGCCTCTGTCTGGGCTGCCTCAGTAGATCCGCCGTCAGTGGTTTCAGGGGCTGATCCGCCTGTACTTCCGCCACAACCGGCAAGCATGCTCACTGTCATCAGTGTAGTGAGTGCCAATGATGTAACTTTTTTCAGTTTCATTTTCATTCCTCCTTTTTGGATTTGAAGTTCTATATTCACCCCCTTAAGGGGGTATTTACGTGAGTTTTTCACAAGGAAGTTCCGCTCTCGTTACGAGATTTATAAGGAAGTTCCGCTCTCGCTTTCGCTGAGCTTTTCACAAGGAAGTTCTGCTCTCGGGCAAGCCCTCGCCAGAACACGTTCGGGCTAAGCTCGTGTAATACCTCGCTAAGCCCTCTCAGCCTTTTACCGCACCAATCATAATTCCCTTTACGAAGTATTTCTGGAAGATCGGGTAAACGAGCATAATCGGTAAAACGACAATAACTGTGATGGTCATTCGAACACTCGTAGTGGTCTGTGTTGTAGCTGCAGCGGCTGCAAGAGACGCTGTGCTTGATGTACTCTGTGCCAGAGATGCCAGAGAGCTCGCCTGGTTCAGATACTGATAAAGCACGAACTGAAGAGGATAGAGCTTGGTGTCTGTCATAAGGAGTAGTGTATCCTGGAATGCATTCCACTGGCTGACTGCAGAGAAAATAGCTACTGTAGCCATGATGGGCTTGATTACAGGGATAATTACACGGAAGAATACAGTAAGTACACCTGCGCCGTCCATCTCGGCTGCTTCCTGGAGCTCCTTCGGAACGGATTCTACGAAGGTTTTGGTAAGTATCAGGTTAAAGGGTGATACTATCGCAGGAAGTATATATCCCCAGAAATTATTTGTGAGGTGCATGGTCTTCATAACCAGGTACCAGGGAATGATTCCGGCGTTGAAATACATTGTTGCAACAACCAGCCTGTACCAGAACTTACGAGCCCACATTTTTTCCTGTGTAAACATGAAGCCCAGGAAAGCGGATGCGAAAACCGTAAGGGCAGTTCCAAGAACAGTTCTCATAAGAGAGATCTTGAATGCCTGAGGAAGGCCTTCAATCCTGAATGCAGAGATGTAATTGTGAAAATGTATATTCTGCGGAAGGAAGAGAATATCACCTCTGGCACTTATGTCATTAGCACTGATTGTATTGATCATTATGTAGTAGAACGGGTACAGGCATAGAAAAGCAGCTATTGTAAAGATGATATAGCACACAATCTCTACGGCTCTGTCACCGGCACTTACATGCATTTTGTGTTTTGTTTTTACCTGACTCATAGCTCTCCTCCAATTACAAAATACTTTCGCCGCGAATTACCTTGGATGCTTTGTTAACGATGAACAGAAGCACAAGGCTTACCAGACTCTTAAGCATACTGATTGCAACTGAAACTGAGTAACCACCGCTACCCATAGCCATGTTGTAAACATACAGGTCAAGAACCTGGATATAATCTTTGTTAAATGCGTTCTGGAATACGTAGTACTGCTCCATACCATTATTAAGGAAGTTCGCTACGTTAAGTACCAGAAGTACAAAGTAGGTAGGAAGAAGGCTTGGAATTGTGATGTGCCAGATGATCTGCATTCTGGTGGCACCATCAACTCTTGCAGCCTGGATCATTTCGTCATCGATACTGGAAATAGCAGCGATATACATGATAGCTGCCCATCCCAGGTTCTTCCATGTAAGCCATAACCACTGTGTAAACCAAACATGGGTTGAAGCCTGCAGGAAAAGAATAGGTGTATCGATTAACCCAACCTTCATAAGCAGGGAGTTAAGCATTCCGGTGCTGTTGAAGAGTGAAAATGCTATTGAATAAACCATAACCCAGCTCACGAAATTCGGAAGGGTTGTAACAGTCTGAACAAATTTACGGAATTTAACTCCGTGAATTTCATTGAGAAATACTGCGAATAACATAGGAAGCCAGCTGGTTCCGAGGGTAAGTCCGCTCATAGCAAATGTATTTTTAAGAACCTGAATGAGCTGTTTGATCTTTACGTCACTGCTTACCAGGGATGCGAACCATTTGCCTCCGACAAAAGCGCAATCGGCAAGGTCCTTCGGTGGCTTATAATCGTAGAATGCATACATCCATCCATAAAGCGGGTAGTAACAGAAGAGAAGTACCAGCACTATGAATGGAACTACCAGAAGAAAAAGTTTGAATGAATACAACTTCTTTTTAGACACGGGACACCTCCAAATTTCATCGTTTAGATACAGATTTCCTGAAAATCATTGAACAGGGAACGCTTATTACCTGAGGTTCATCAGGTATATTTTCAGTTGGATCTTCCTGCTCAAGCATATCAATGAGAAGATCAGCGGATATTCGCCCTATTTCTGTAAGCGGCAAAGCGGTTGTTGTGAGGGGCGGATAGAAATATTCCGAGATGCTCTCATTATCAAAACCTGCAACTGCGATATCTTCACCAATCTTAAGCCCGCATTCCATCAGATAATCATAGATGCCACCGGACATCTTATCTGAAATTCCGAAAAATGCGGTTACGCCCTGAGGTAAAAGGGCTTTTGCACCTTCATAACCGGATTCACGACTCCAGTCTCCGTAGTATACAAGGTTCGGATCAAACAAAAGACCATTCTCGAACAGTGCTCTCTGATACCCCAGAAGTCTTTGACCTGTATGGATGTTCTCTGAACGTCCACCCACAAAACCGATCCTCTTGTGTCCATTTTTAATCAGATGGGTAACTACTTCACATGCGCTCTTTTCATCCGCAATCACAACAGATGGTATTGATGGAGAATTGGAAAATGCATAGCACATGACTGCCGGCATAGCAAAATCATCGTTGAAGCAATTGATGATCCTTGTGTGTCCTGCGAGATATATTACGCCATCGACACGGGCTGATAAAACATCCTGAAGAACCGGATCCAGTACTGAGTGATAGGCTTTATCCTGGTTGTACCAGGTGTCTGACCATCTGTCATAGAGACGAAGGTTATGTACAAAAACATGGTAGTCACGTTTTTCACATTGGGCCATTATGCTTTCGATAATGGCGGGACATGTAAATTGTGCTATGTCTTCTGCAACAATTGAGATTACTTTTGTACGTTTTGCACGAAGACCTTGTGCCATGTAGTTTGGTTTATAACCTGTTTCCTTGATAACCGTTAGAATTCGATTTTTGGTTTCTTCGCTTGTTTTCGCCTTTCCATTTATTACATTTGACACTGTAGTCGCTGAAACATTGCATATTTCTGCGATTTCTTTAAGAGTAACCATTTTAGCTCCTAATTTATGGACTATACGTCAAACTTGCCAATGTATTAAGTAAATCGATAAACTATATGTTGAATTTTATAACCGAGAGGTTTACGTGTCAACAACAATTATTGACAATTTGTATAAAAATATTGCTATATACTTTATTTTATTGTGCAAATGGCATTGACATTGAGGTTGACCAATCGTAACATGAAATAGATTAGTAAAACGATTCACAGCTAACTTTGTTTAAACCTAAGAAAGAGAGGAATTGTCATGATTTATTACGTTGATGCCAATGCTTTCCGTGATGGTGACGGAAGTGAAAACAGACCCTTCAGATATATAAATGACGCTGCCAGAGTGGCAGTAGCCGGGGACGAGGTAATCGTTAAGCCCGGTATATACAGGGAGCGAGTTGTTCCTAAGAATGCGGGTACCGCAGATAAGAGGATTGTATATCGCTCAGAAGAGCCCCTTGGAGCAGTTATTACAGGTGCAGAGCTTGTAACCGGTTGGACTAAGGTTAAGGGCAATGTATGGAAGGTTACTGTTAAGAACAGTATGTTTGGCGATTATAACCCTTACACCACAAGAGTTTACGGTGACTGGTATTTCTCTCCCGAGATTAGACATACAGGTGCGGTATTCCTCAATGACCATATGATGTATGAGACCACATCCCTGGCTGAATGTCAGAAGGGAAAAGCTGATCCTTTAGCTTGGAACAAGGATGATGCTATGTACCTTTGGTACACCGAGCAGGATGGAGAAACAACTGTTATTTATGGAAATTTCCAGAAGCTTGATCCTAATAAGGAAAAGGTTGAGATTACAGTAAGAAGAAACTGCTTCATGCCTGACGAAAATTACAGAGATTATATTACTGTAAGCGGCTTTAATATCAACAAGGCTGCTACAACCTGGGCGCCTCCGGCAGCTTATCAGGACGGAATGATCGGCCCCCACTGGAGTAAGGGCTGGATCATCGAGGACTGTGAGATCTGGGGTAGCAAGTGCTGCGGTATTTCTCTAGGAAAATACTGTGACCCTGAGAATGATATGTATTTCACAGTTAAAAAGGTAAAGAGCCCTACACAGATGGAAAGAGATGCCGTATGCCGCGGTCAGTACCACGGATGGCTCAAAGAAAAGGTAGGTCATCATTTGATCCGTCGCTGCCATGTGCATCACTGTGAGCAGACCGGTATCGTAGGCAGAATGGGCGGTGTTTTCTCAACAATTGAGGACTGCGAGATTCATGATGTATGTACATCTCAGCAGCTTGGCGGCGCTGAGACAGCAGGAATCAAGCTTCATGCAGCTATAGACGTAACGATCAGAAGAAACCATATCCATCACAGCATCATGGGTGTATGGCTTGACTGGCAGGCTCAGGGAGCAAGAGTTACCCAGAACTTCATGCATGACAATACAAGACCCGAAGGTGTTGAACAGGCTAGAGGCGCTATGTTCAATACCGACGTATTTATAGAAGTAGGCCATGGTCCCACACTTATCGACAACAATATCCTGCTTTCACCAGTGGCTATCACAATTCCCAGTGAGGGCATAGCTGTAATCCACAACCTGATTCTTGGTGGCTTCAGCCTTATCAATTCAGGTGTAGACAGCATTATAAACGGACAAAGAGAGCCCAGATACACACCTTACCATATTCGTCACCGCACAGAGGTTGCAGGCTTTATGACCATTCTTCACGGTGATGACAGGATTTACAACAACATTTTCCTGCAGCAGCACAAGATCAATGATAAAAAGAAGACTGCCGCAGATGCCGACTACATGGTTGTGGGTACAGCTCCCTTCGATATTTTCCCCACTTATGAGGAATGGAGTGCTCAGTTCGAGTCAGATAAGGATCCCGATATGGGCGCGCTTGCAACTGCACACTTTGGACACCTTCCTGTATGGGTATCTGGAAATGCATATTTTGGCGGAGCTACGGTTTACAAGCATGAAAAAGAAAAGCTCGTAGACAAGAAATCCAAGGTCTCAGTGAAGGTTAAGGAAAAGGATGGAAGCTGGTACATCCAGAGTGACCTCTTTGGAAAGCTCGGTGATTTCACAGATGGAATCATTACAACGGATACCCTGGGAACAGCCTTTGAGCCTGAGCAGAGATTCGAGAATACGGATGGAACGCCAATTACCTTTGATAAGGACTACTTTGGCGGACACAGAAGTAACGCACCGATTCCCGGACCTTTTGCTGAATTTAAGGGAAAAGAGCTGCTTGTTTGGAAAATGGCATAAGATTTTTGTATATGAAGTAGCGTAATAAAAAATACAAAATAACATAAATAAAGAGGTTTCGATATCTATGCGAAACCTCTTTATTTATTGTATAATGTTTATCGGGCAAATTTCTTTTTGTGGATAAAAGAGAGGGGGACTTAAGATGAAACGAAAGGTTCTGTCGTTGATTCTCGTCATTTCTATGACCATATCTGGTTGCGCATTAGGTGGTAATGGCAACGATTCTAGCTCTTCAGGCAATCTTATCAAAAAAGCGACCGAAAAAGTCAATCAGGCAAATTCTGCGGAGGAATCAGCTTCCGGTGAGACGACTCCTGAAGTAACTGACGAAATACCGGAGAACAAAACTGAAAATACCGATAATATCGAGGTTGACCAGGATAGTACCAATGAGGCTTCGAGCCAGGCTGACAGCGGCTTTAAGGCGACTAAAGTATCTTTGCTTGGTGATACAGAAGAGAAATATTACGATGAAAACATTGTTCCTTCCGTACCTGCATATAAGGTTGCGGAGGACTTCTCCAATGTTGAGTACGCCGATAAATTCTCGTATTTCTTTGATCCGGCTGAGGATACAAGCTATAACCATGTGAATGAATTGCGTGAAGCTCTTATAAAGAATTCCTTTGCTGTGAGGCGTGATGGCGGAGACGAGTTCTTTGATATCTACGAATCCAATCGCTATATGATGTTTCCGAACTTTATAACGGTTGATTCACTGATGCATACCTATCATCTGTATTTTGCGCATCTGATGAAAACCACGGAGAAATCCTATCTGTCAGAAAGGCTTGAGATCCTTACGACCACAATGCTTGATCTGACATCAGCGCAGTATGATGAGCTTAAGGGTACAGATTTTGAGGCGGCTGCGTTCGATAATCTGGTTTTCTTTAATGTAGGTGCAAAGCTTCTTGAACTGCCGGGAGCAGACAAGGTAAGCGATTCTACAGTGATCAGTACATCAGACGATGAATATCAGAAGATTAAGGCTGCAAAATCCGCCGATCTTTGCAGTATTACCGGAGTTATGGAGGATTATACCCAGTATAAACCAAGGGGTTATTACGAAGGTGACGCCACACTTGAGAAGTACTTTAGATGTATGATGTGGTATGGACGCATTCCATTCATCCTTGGCAGTGAAGAGAGTGTTGGAAGTGCGCTGCTTATGACCAGTGCCATAGAGCAGGATCTTTCAGATTGGGACAGCATCTACACTATAACCAGTTTCTTTGCAGGAGCCTCCGATGATGTGGGATACCCGGAATTCGAGACTATGGTAAAGGATTCTTATGGAAAAATACCTGAAACTGCAGAAATCGCCTCAAACAGCGATGCCTTCAGTAAGCTTGTAGAAGCTTCTAAAACAGTGGAACCGCCAAAGATCAACTCAGTCCCCGTAGGAGAAGATGAGGAGAATGTGATACCATCCTTCAGATTCATGGGACAGAGATTTACAATTGACGCAGCGATTATGCAGCAGCTGGTTTACAGGGCTGTTGAGGAGGATTCCAAGGGCAATCGGCGTATGCTTCCCGACACTCTTGATGTGGCTGCAACCCTTGGCTCAAAGGAGGCTTATTCCATACTTGAGGAGCAGGGTGACACCGACTACAAGAATTATACCGACAATATGACATTTCTTAACGGATATTTTAATAATTCCGATCCAGCCCTTTGGAATGCTAGTTTGTACTCCGGATGGCTGAATACATTACGCCCGTTATTTGAAGAAAAGGGCGAGGGATACCCTTCATACATGCAGAGTGAAGAGTGGCAGAAAAAGGATCTGGAAACCTTCGCAGGATCCTATGCGGAGCTTAAGCATGACACCATCCTCTATGCTAAACAGATTATGGCAGAAATGGGCGGCGGCGAAGATGAAGAGATAATCGACGACAGAGGTTACGTAGATCCTGAGCCTGAGATATACAGCAGATTTGCTTTTCTGTCCCAAAAGACCAAGGATGGCCTTGATGATCTTGGAATGATCAGTGAAAGCGACAAGGCAGAACTTGATAAGCTCACTGAGATTTCCATGAATCTCCTTAAAATATCTGAAAAGGAGCTCCAAAACGAGACACTTACAGATGAAGAGTATGAGCTCATCAGATGCTACGGCGGAGATATCGAGCATTTCTGGTACGAGGCAAATAAAGATGACGTTGAGGATCTTTGCTATGCTTACCAGGCACCCTGTCCTGTTATTGCAGATATAGCAACCGATCCAAACGGCAGTGTGCTTGAGGTTGGAAGCGGACAGGTAGATCTTATTTATGTTGTTTTCCCTATTGATGGCAAGCTTCATGTGGGAAGAGGAAGTGTGTATAGCTTCTATCAGTTCACAACAGGTATGGATAACCGAATGACTGATTCTGAGTGGAGAGACATACTCAGAGGCGGACATTATGACGAAGACTGGAACTGGATCCCGGATGAGAATAAGCCGGAACAGCCCGCATGGACTCAGAGCTATCGAATTGACTGATTATGAAAAAAAGAGCCGTAATAATTAAAAAATCAGTATGGCTGCTGCTTTTATTAGTGGCAGCCATTTGCTGCATATACGCCTCTAAAAGCCCATATTTCAGGGTTAAGTGGCAGGATAAGTCCTTTACATCAAAACAGGGCTTATTTCTTGAGCTTAAAGCGAAAAGAGTCACTTTAAAAGCTTCTGATGGCAGCCCGATTTGGCACAGTGAGAAAAAGCTCCGGGTTCAGGATGCTTTTATTGAGGATGTGGATAGAAACGGTGATGAAGAGCTGGTTTTGCTTGTCTGGAAAAGAGGAAAGTACGGCAAACACAGACCATTCTGGGTAAAAAGCGACGAGATATGGTTGTCCCAGCATATTTTTATCTATGACATTACGGAAGATGGTATAAAACAGAAGTGGTTTGCCTCAGACATAGGCCGCATAGTCACAAGGATGAAGGTAGTAAGCGAAGAAAATGCCTTTTTCCTGGTGGAGGATGAGAGCGGTGACAATACCCTGTGGAGGTGGAGTTCATTTGGGTTAAAGAACTTTGATAACGGGGTTAAGTTCGTAGCTTTTGGGGACAATTTAATCCACAAGGATGTCTATGAATATGCTTATCAGCGGCAGAAGGGGAATTTTGACTTTCTTTACGAGCCCTTTATAGGCGAGATTCAAGGCGCTGACATAGCTGCGATTCAGGCGGAAACAGTTCTTGTAGATAAGGATCAGGCTGTAAGCGGCTATCCTGCCTTCGGATCCCCCATAGCAGTGGGAGAAGCCATAAAAAACGCGGGTTTTGACGTAGCTGCCTGTGCCAATAACCACTGTCTGGACAAAGGAATGTATGGTATAGATGTAAGCACAGATTTTTACAGGGAAAACGGCATAACCTGTGTGGGGATCCAGGGAACATCTGATACTGAGTACAGACCTTATGAAATCATCAGTAAAAATGGCATAAAATTTGCTCTTTTCGCCTATACATACGGAACAAACGGCAACGAAGCTCCGGCAAAATATCCGGCGGCGGTACATTACCTCCCAAAAACTACCGAAGAAGAGACCCGGTTTGTGGAAGAGATAAGAAAGGCCCGGGAAGATACGGATTTTACAGTTGTTTTCGTGCATTTTGGAGAGGAATACAATACAGAAGTCACAGAAGACCAAAAGCATGTGACAGAGCTTCTGGCTGAGGCCGGGGCTGATGTGGTAATCGGTGCTCATCCTCATGTGGTTCAGGAGATGAAGATGATGGATAGACCTGACGGCGGACAAATGCTTGTGTATTATTCGCTGGGGAATTTCAGGTCGGCTAAAATGAAGGACAGAAATGCGGATATCGGCGGAGAAGCGGTCTTTACTGTGTGGCACACATTCGACGGTGTAGGCCTTAAAGACTATGAAATGAAGGAGATAAATACTTTTTACAAATAGTTGATGTCATGACATCAATACAACAAAGCAACATGATGTGCGCCGGGAGAAACCAATTACCTCCTGGCGCACTATTTTATTAATTTTAAATTTATAGGTTGTTAATGGAATTTGAGCTTTTTGCTGTTTAAAATTATTTTATGTAGCTGTGCAATGAGAGTCTTTTTGTAGTCATACAGCGCAGGGAACGCCTATGCATAGATCCAAGCAAAAGTTATATCTTCGCAGGATTGGCATTTTTTTACTGATAATGGCAATCACAGCGGGGGTCATGATTGGCATATTCTATAAACTATATGATGCATCTAAGCAGAGCATCATTGGTTCATGGCGCAATAAAACAAAAGAAATCGCGCAGGAATTCAGTTATTACATAAAAATGCCCATGGATGCTGTTTCATTTTCAGCCATCAAGGTCAATGAGATGCTTAAGGACAATGTTCCGGAAAATGAAGTTGGGCGCTATCTGATAGACGAAACCCAGGTTTATTCAACCATAATCAGCGATAATACCACCGGTATTTACGGATATTACAGAGGAACCTATCTCGATGGAAGCGGATGGACACCGCCGGAGGATTATGAACCAACCAGCAGGCCCTGGTACATTGATGCGGTCAAGGGCGATGGTGAAATTGTCACGGTTAAGCCATATAAGAATTTGCAGACATTTACTATGATGATGTCTGTTTCACAGCTTCTTGATGATGGCGAGAGCGTGGTTTCTATGGATATTTTCATAGATGGCGTCCAGAAAATGATAGAGGATATCTCTGAAGACAAGCATATACAGGAAGCCTTTGTTATCGACAAAAACGGATTTATTGTGGCCCATACAGATAGTAATAAGATAGCGGTTCACCTCAGTTATGACGGCAATGAAACGGATAGAGAGCTCTATGAGATTCTTAAAAAAGAGGATCGCAATTATGTTGAGTTTTCGTCTTCCGACGGAAGTAACATCGTTTTCATCGAGGATGTGAACGGTGTATGGAAAACCGTGGTGGTTTTGGATAAAAGAGATACGTTTTCATCTCTTAAATCCATCTACGTTATGTCGGGAGCAGTCCTTTTTGCCATTGCCATGACGCTGATCCTTTTGTTTATGTATCTGAATGAGAAGCACAGGGAAAATGTGGAGCTTAGCAGGGAAGTTGAGGCTATAGCTGATATTTATATGATCGTCCTAAAGATCGATCTGGTGCGGGATACGGTAAAGACTCTGCGTTTTAATAAAGGCGATGCCAGAAGTTTTCAGAGCAGTTTCAAGAACTACAGGCATAGTGCGCTTAAAATGGCTGATCAGATAGCATCAGGTCAGTTTAAGGCGCTTTTGGAACGGTTTATGGACCCCAATACGCTGGAAAAACGTCTGGAGGGAATTAATTCAATCTCCCAGGAATTTATAGATTATAACAACAGATGGATGCGCATCAGATTTATTGTTGTAGGCAGAGACGAAAAGGGATCACTGCAACAGGTCATTCTGGCCTTTGAGTCCATTGATGAGGACAAAAAGAGGCAGGAAGCCTTCAAAAAGCTGTCTGAAACAGACAGAATGACAGGAATAAGAAACCGCGGAAGCGGAGAATCCATGATAAAGAGCAGGCTTGCAGAAGGAAAAAGCGGCATGTTCTGTGTAATGGATGCGGACAATTTTAAAGCTATTAATGATAATTATGGTCACAAGGTTGGAGATAAGGTGATCATTGAGATAGCAAAGTGCATGCAGTCTGCCTTCAGAGATTCTGATGTGGTATTCAGACTTGGAGGCGATGAATTTGCTGCCTTTGCAGATGGCGTAGAAAATGAGAGCGTAGGACGTCTGGTAATAGGACGTTTCTTTGAAGCAATTAACAATATGAGTATCCCGGAACTTGGGGATAGAAAAGTCAGCATCAGTGTCGGTGCCGCTTTCTATCCTTCGTCCAACGTGGATACATTTGACCTGTTATATATGCGCGCAGATGAAGGCGCATACGAAAGCAAGAGATATGAAGGAAACTTCATATCCTTTAAATAGCCTATCTTGAAGTCCAGTACATGTTTCTGAACTCGGTAGGTGTGCAGTTTTTGATGATCTTAAACATTCTGATAAATGAGGACAGAGACGGGAAACCGCAGTTAAGGGCTACGTCGGTAATGGAGTTCCTTGGATCTATCAGGTATGTTTCTGCCTTGGCTATACGTTTCTGATTGACATATTTGTAGAAAGAAACGTTGGTAAACTGCTTAAATCTGCGGGAGAAATAAAACTTACTGAATCCGCTTTTTCCGGCAATCTCATCAAGGCTTAAATCTTCGGAGCAGTGCTCCTGAATATAATCACAGATTTCAATAAATCTCTCGAAATACTCGTCTCTGCGGACATGCTCCACAGGGTCATCTTCGACGCTTCTCTTTACGAAATTCTTGCCGATGCAGGATAGGAATTCAAGAAGCTTACAATATATGTCCACCTCTGAAAAAGAGGCATTTTCTTTGTAAATCTCGGTGATTTCCAGCAAAAGGGAACGCACTTTATTATAAATCTGAGGATAATCTTCAGGGGTAACCACTATATAAGGGGACATGATGCTGATAAGCGTCTCAACCTCGTGCATAAATCTCAGCTCAGTGGTATCGGGCTGGAAAATAATACGCTGACCTTCCTCCGGTGCCTTAATAGAGTGAATACAGCCTGGGCAGATTATGATGATATCACCCTCGCGAAGGCTTACGTTCTCCCCTGCGCAGTTTAAGTCATAGCAGCTGCGAATGGGCATAATAATCTCAATTGCAGCGTGCCAGTGCGGGGGATAATCCTCATACTCATCATTGTCATAGAGCTTAAGAGATGTGCTCTGCTTATAATTGACGGTTTCAACCAGTCCATTTAATGTTTCGATCATATTTAATACCTCTTATGCGCCTGTTTATCCATGTTTATGGCGCAATAACTCTTAAAACTCCCTGCGGATTCCCCCTCCAAAAAGCGCAAGAATTATTAATTGATATGTACTATTTTATTACAAAAAGATGCTCTATCAACAATGAAAAATTGCTGTTTAATGATTAATAATTGCTATTTATTGCCACTATTTCGATATTTTGCCCAAAAATCCGAGCAATAATTAGTAGCTAATTAACAAGCATTGAAAAGATTAAGATTTTAAGCTGTGTTATTTTGTTATTACCAAAGAATTGATTCATTTTAAGGAGACAAATATGAGCAAAGAAAGAGAGCCCTTAGTTACACATATTTTCACAGCTGACCCTTCAGCTCATTATTTTAATGGCAAGATCTATGTGTATCCTTCACATGACGTTCCGCATAACGGCGAGGATAATGACAACGGTGATGAATATCAGATGGAGGATTATCACATTCTCTCCATGGATGAGATTGGAGGAGAGGTTACAGATCACGGCGTAGCCCTCAGCATGCATGATGTGCCCTGGGTCAGAGACCAGATGTGGGCTCCTGATGCAGTTTGCAAGGATGGAAAATACTATCTGTTTTTCCCTGCAAGAGATAAGGAAGGCAACTTCAGACTGGGAGTTGCTGTAAGCGACAAGCCGGAAGGCCCCTTCACACCTGAGGAGAACTGCATCGAGGGAAGCTTTAGTATCGATCCCTGCTCATTTATGGATGATGACGGCAAGGTTTATGTATATTTTGGCGGACTTTGGGGAGGACAGCTTGAGAAGTACAGAACAGGCAAGTTCAATCCTGAGGGAACAGAGCCTGAGAAAAATGAACCCGCTGTGTGCCCTAAATGCGCACTTATGAGCGATGATCTTAAGTCATTTGCAGAAACGCCAGTAGATATCCAGATTCTTGACGAGGACGGCAATCCGCTCCTTGCAGGAGATGAGGGCCGCAGATATTTCGAGGGCCCATGGATGCACAAGTATAACGGCAAGTACTATTTCTCATATTCTACAGGAACAACCCATTATATCTGCTATGCAGTCGGCGATAAGCCCTATGGTCCTTTTACCTATAAGGGACGCATAATGGAGCCTGTTATCGGTTGGACAACTCATCACTCAGTAGTTGAGGTTGAGGGAAAATGGTACCTCTTCTACCATGACTGTGAGCTGTCAGGCGGTATCAACCACAGAAGATGTGTGAAATATACTGAGCTTCACTACAATGAGGATGGCACTATTCAGACAATCCATCCCTATGACCACAAGAATTGAAGAACTTAGGGAGAGATAGTCACTTCAATTTGTGGTCATAGCACACCTATTTAGGTAAAACCTATAAGATACTTCCTTGTTAATAACTTCTTCGAAGCGTATAATTACGTTATGCACAATTTAATTCATGCAAAAGAGGAGGTATTGGGGATGCAGGAAGTATATGAATTCTTAAAAAAGTGCGGAACTTACTATTTGGCAACGGTTGATGGGGATCAGCCCAGGGTTCGTCCTTTCGGAACCGTTGATATTTTCGAGGATAAGCTTTATATCCAGACCGGTAAGGCTAAGGATGTTTCCAAGCAGATTCAGAAGAATCCCAAGGTTGAGATCTGCGGATTCGCAGAGGGACAGTGGGTAAGAGTTGCAGGCGAGCTTGTTCGCGATGACAGAGTAGAAGCTAAAAAGCACATGCTTGACGCTTATCCGTCACTTCAGGGCATGTATTCAGCAGAGGATGACAATACAGAGGTTCTGTATTTCAAGAATGCTGTTGCAACCTTCGCATCATTTGGCGGAGAGCCCAAAGTAGTTAAATTTTAATAAAGTTTCTAAAGAATCGGCGCAGGTTTACGTAAACCTGCGCCGTTTTTTTAGGTATTTACTGCCTTTACACCCTCATTTTGCGTAAAAGTGCACTTGTTGATGAAAAAGCGTTATTTTCATATAATTAATGAAAAAATAATATCAGTGAATTACTACGTTGAGACATAAAAGAGATTTGCAGAATTGAGGGGGCTATAAAGCATGAGAAAGATTATCTGCAGCATTTTAGTTTTAAGCGTTTTGTCGCTGACGGCTTGTGGCAGTAAAGCACCGGAAGAAGCAAAGGGAGAGTTCAGCCCGTCGCTTGATACAAACACTGAGTGCAGTCTTACTGTGGCCGGAAGCTACGATAATTTCGAGGCCTTAGAGGCCGAATTTGACAGATTCAACGAGATATATCCAAATGTTCAGCTTAGCTATGTGAAGCTTGATGACTATAACAATGTATTGGACACAGCGCTGGAAGGCGATGACAAGCCCAATATTTTCTTTACCTTTGCCTCGATGGTGGACGACGAAAAATACAGTCACATTTTTACTCTTACTGAGGATTTGTCGGACTCCGCTCTTGGCCTTAATCTTGGCTGCATTCGCGAAGGCCTTATTTACCATGATGATGAAAACCATGTAATGATGGTGCCGGTTTTTTCAAGAAGCTATGGCATGCTGGTGAACAACGATCTTTTTGAAAAAGAAGGATTAAAAGTTCCCACCACATGGAATGAGCTTTTAGATGTGTGTGAAAAATTTAAAAGTAAGGGCTATGCAAACCCTATGATGGGTTACAGTGCAGGGTCATCCAGCTGTTTCATGTACACAGTTGCTTATCCCATGTTTGTAGCCAGCCTTGCAGAAAAGCAGGAAGCCCTTGATCTTGCCAATAATCTCGATCCCGCAGCAGGAGAATACATGCGTCCTGCTCTGGAAGCTGTTGATAACCTGGTTCAAAGCGGATGCATCGATATTGCTGAATGCGATAAGATCGAGGACAACTACACTGAGGTAATTCTGCGCTTTTTCGAAGGCGATGTACCTATGATGATCTGCAGTGGGGATACCGTGTCCGGAACCAGGAAACGTGAGACCCAGTCTGAGGCCTTTTCCCAGAATCCTTTTAGTTACACATTTTCTCCTATACCTTTGACAGATAAGGGCGGATACTTTATTGACAGTCCTTCTGTAGAGTTTTCCGTAAATAAGGAATGCGAAAACCTGGACATGACCAATGAGTTTATGCGTTTCCTTATAACAAATAAGGAGCTTGATGAGATGGCTTCTGTGAAGCGTCTTGTAACGCCTACATCTGATCTGTCTTTTGATGCGGTTTATGCGCCTTTTGGACAGGTACCTGCTGATCGCACAATTTCCCCTGAGGTAATTGGTGTCACAGATCCGCTTACAGTACAGATTAAAGGTGCGGCTTATCAGGTTGGAAAAGGCGAGATCACCATTGATGATGCTGTTTCCATGTATGGAACCTTTGAGTGAAAATAGCGCAAATGCAAGGAAGAACCTACTGTTATGATATAATTGTCTGGCAAGAATTTGACAATTGGGATGCCTTGGAGGATGTCGCGTGAAGAAAGCGCTGGTCATTATTCCCAATCTTCTCATAATAGGATTCGTACTTATTTTCATCGTTCTATATGCGAATACCAGAGTAGAAGAGAGCAATCAAAACGTCATAGATGAATATGAGAAGATGACTGTCACAGTTAATCTGATCATCACGAACTATCTTGAAGATGAGCAGCATCTGTGCGACATTTGGTCAAATTATGTCAACCGGTCAGCGGAGGCAGGTACTCCCATGACTCCCGAGGAGGCCATTTCTTTTATCAGAAAGGCCAAGGTATTTCCTGAGATTTCCGGTCATCTGATTTTCATGGATGATCCGGAGCGGTCCGGTATTTCAACTGCGGAAAATCCGTCAGGGTCCGGTGATTATGCGGTTTCTTACAAGAATATATCTATATTCGACAATCTCGACAGTGCGAGCAACGTCAATGGCGTGGTTAATCTCACAAGGTCTTATACCAATCCTCAGAACGGAATACAGTCCATTGCTTTCATGAATTATGTGCAGGTTCTGGATCCGGACACAGAGGAATTAAAGACCGGTCTTTTGATGAGGGTGGTCCCTTTAAGCCATCTTGAGCAGAAGCTGGTTTTTTTGAAGGGAGAGTATGATAGCGTTGAGATAAGCCTTATTGATAAGGACGGTAACTATATTTTCCATGGAAAATCCCTGAAAAACAGCAATTTCTTTGAATATTTCAAGTCCTACAATAACGTGCCCATTGAGGATTTTCAGCGCATAAAACAGGAGGTAATCGGCGAGGTCGGCTCAATAACAATGAAAAACTCAAAGGGCGAGGATTGTATGATATCCCATACCCCTCTGGAGGCTTTGAAGGTGTGGTATCTGCTAGCATACATTCCCAAAAAAGACCTTGCGGTAAGCCGCGTAGTTGACTGGATTTTGCTTGGTACGGTTTCTGTAGCCCTAATTATTTTGCTGGTCTACAATTTCCTGATACTAATGAATTATAACCATAAGCTGTCGGAAGCAGCGGAGCAGGCCAATCAGGCCAATGCTGCCAAGTCATACTTCCTTTCCACCATGTCACATGACATTCGTACTCCCATGAACGCCATCCTGGGACTCAACGAAATGGTGCTAAGGGACAGTAAGGATGAAAATATCATTAGTTATTCTGAGAGTATAAGGACCGCAGGAAATACTCTTTTGGGAATCATAAACGACATTTTGGACTTCTCGAAGATAGAAGCCGGCAGAATGGACATAATAAATGTGGATTACAGCTTTGTATCCCTTTTGAACGACCTTGTAAACATGGTTCAGAAGAAAGCAGCTGACAAGGGTCTTGCTTTTAAGCTTGATATTGACAGAGAAATTCCCACTATCCTTAACGGCGATGAGATAAGGATTAAGCAGGTCATTACCAATGTCCTTTCCAATGCGGTTAAATACACAAAAGAAGGCTCCATAACCCTTACTGTGGGCTATGAAAAGCCATTGTACAAGAACGATTCTATCATCCTGAAGGTAAAGGTTGCCGATACTGGAATTGGCATAAAACCTGAGGATATGGACCGCCTGTTTAAGGCATTTGAGCGAATCGAGGAAAAAAGAAACCGCAATATCGAAGGCACAGGTCTTGGCATGACCATAGCACAGAGCTTCCTTGCCATGATGGGAAGTCAGCTTCAGGTTGAAAGTAAGTACGGCGAGGGCTCAGTTTTTTCCTTTAATTTGGAACAGAAGGTAGTTAAATGGGATCCCATCGGTAATTTTGAGGAAGCCTTCAAGCGCTCCATCAATGAAAGACGGGGCTATCAGCAGAAGTTCACGGCTCCTGATGCGGCAGTTCTGGTGGTTGATGATACACTGGTTAACCTTAAGGTATTTGCCAATCTTTTGAGCCGCACAAAAATGCATATCGATACAGCAGAGAGCGGTGATGAAGCCATTTCTCTGTACAAAGAAAGACATTATGATGTTATTTTCCTGGATCACATGATGCCTAAAAAGGACGGTATCGAGACCCTGGCAGAAATGCATGGTATCGCTGATTCACCAAATGCCGATACGCCTATTATCTGTCTTACGGCAAATGCTATTTCGGGCATGCGTGAGATGTACATAAAGGCTGGCTTTGATGACTATATGACTAAGCCCATCAATCCGGAGAGTCTTGAAAACCTGTTACTTGAGTACATTCCAAAAGAAAAGATTGAAGCTCCGGATGAAGGAAATGACGAAGATAAAACCGTAATTCCGAAGTTTATTTATAATATTCCGGAACTGAATGTCAACTCCGGCATAAGCCATTGCGGATCCAAGCATTCATATATGTCGACCCTTAAGCTGTATAATGATGCTGCGGCTAAGAATGCTGAGGAACTTGAGAAATTATGGAATGATGGAGATCTGAAGAATCTGACCATCCGTGTTCATTCGCTAAAGAGTACATCGCGAATGATCGGAGCACTTTCTCTTGGAGATCATGCAGCAGCGCTGGAAAAAGCAGGAGATGCGAAGGATACAGAGAAGCTGGAGAAGGAATTGCCGGTTCTTTTGGAAGAATACAGAAAGCTGACATCTTCGCTTAAGACCCTTAATGACAAGGATGAGAACAGTTCCAAGGAGGATACGAGGCCGATTATAACTGATGAATCACTAAAGGAAGCATATACTACACTTTCAGAATTCTGCGCATCATACGATTTTGACTCTGTGGCGCAGGTGGTGAAGAAGCTTGGCACTTACAGAATGCCTGAAAGTGAAGCTGCAAAATATGATGAGCTGGTAAAAGCAGTTGATAACTATGATTATGATCTTATTCCGGGAATACTAGATGGGGGGAAGCAGTAAATGGCAACCAGGATAATGATAATTAGCCGTGGCGCAGGTTTTATGATTTATGCACTTGAATCCAATCTTATGGAAAGTGGCTTCGAAACCGTCCACGCAGAACCTTTGGTTAAGAGTATAGAGATGGTAAAAGAGAATGTTGATATCGTCTTATTACTTGCGGATGAATACATATATGAATCCGCGGATGCCCTTGTTTATCTAAAGGATCTGTGCGAGGACAAGGAGCTTCCTGTCTGTCTTATAGGCTATGAAATTGAGATGGAAGAGGTCAAGCGCTACATTCCGGAAAAATTCATAATTAAGGAGTTTACCCGCCCCTTTGATGCCAAAAATGTCTCGGAGGAGCTCAAGGATGTTTCCCAAATTGCCGAGGAGAAAAAGCTTGGGAAGCACATTCTTCTCGTTGATGACGATCCTACATCTCTTAGAATGTTTCAGGGGTGGCTTTCTGAAAAATACAGGGTAACCGCGGTAAAATCAGGAATGCAGGCCATCACTTACATTGCACATCACTCGCCGGATCTGATACTGCTTGATTATGATATGCCCATTACTCCCGGTCCCCAGGTAATGGAGATGATACGTAGCGAAGTCAGTGCTGCGCAGATTCCGATAATATTCCTTACGGGAAAATCCGACAGGGAGAGCATAATGAAGGTCATGAAGCTAAAGCCCCAGGGCTACCTTCTTAAGACCATGTCCAGAAAAGACATAATCGCATCTATTGATGATTTTTTCGAGAACAGAAAATGGAATAACAAGCTGTAATACTGATCTAAACTGATTTGAGGGTGGAGGATCATGGATGAACGAACGTGTAGTAGTTGTCGATGATGACACTGTGATTTTAAAAAATTCAGATGCTATCTTATCCAAATGCGGGTACAGAGTGACCTGTCTAAAGAGCGGAAAGCTTCTCCTTGGATATCTTGAAGCCAATGATGCGGACATAATTTTGATGGATATCCGTATGCCCGAGATGGATGGATATGAGACCATGAAGCTCCTCAGAGAATGGGAAAAGAAGACCGGAGCCGAGGAAATACCTGTGGTTTTCATGACAGCCAATGATGATGATGTATCTGAGACAACGGGATTATCCCTTGGAGCGATGGATTACATCAGGAAGCCTTTTCATGCTGAGGTTCTAAGGCTTCGTGTTACTCATCTATTAGAGCTTATAGCCTTCCAAAAGGATCTTCACGGTCAGGTTGTGCTTAAGACAAGGCAGCTGGAGAGCATGTCCCTTCATATCGTTGAGACTCTGGCGGATGCCATAGATGCCAAGGATAATTACACAAACGGCCATTCAAGAAGGGTTGCAGCATATTCCAAAGAAATCGCCAGTAGATGCGGGTTTTCATCGGATCGTCAGGAAGAGATATACATGATAGGCCTGCTCCATGATGTAGGTAAGATCGGAGTGCCGGATTCTGTGATAAATAAGCCCGGAAGGCTCAACGATGAAGAGTTTGATAAGATTAAAAATCACCCTGTTATGGGTGCCAAGATACTGAGTAATATCGCCGAGATGCCTAACCTCATAAAGGGCGCCAGGTGGCATCACGAGAGGTACGACGGAACAGGCTACCCCGACGGCTTAAAGGGTGAGGATATACCTGAAGAAGCAAGAATTATAGCCGTTGCGGATGCTTATGATGCCATGACCAGCCGCAGAAGCTATCGAAACATAATTCCTCAGGACCACGTGATAAGTGAGATAAAAAATGGAATGGGAACTCAGTTCGATGAGAGATTTGCCCGTATCATGCTTGATATGATCGCAGAGGATACAGAATATACAATGCATGAGTGAATTAGAAATTATGGCAGTTCAAAGGCCCGGATTTTCCGGGCCTTTTTTATGCTGCTTTAATCCATTTTCCCTTGAAGTAATAGATTACGAAAATCACTGTGCTGACAGACCAGGTCAGAGGATAAGCCCAGAAAATCACATTAACTACCGGGATAAGTCTGACAATTATGGTTATGTAGGTTATTCTGAGAAGGCACCAGCTGGACAGCATGACAATCATAGGAACTGTGGTTTTTCCGGCACCCCTGTATATTCCCGCGAGGCAATGGCTAAGTGCCAACAGGAAGAAGAAAAGACTCTCTGTTCTTGCCTGGGTAGTACCGATTGCAAGTACGGCAGGCTCACTTGAGAAGATCCTTAGGAAAAGCGGTGCGAAGGCAAAAATGGCCACGCCTATAAGCTCTGCGCATCCAACACCGATAGCACAGCCAATAACTGAACCTTTTCTGACTCTTTTGATCTCACCTGCACCAAGATTCTGACTGACGAATGTGGTCAAAGCCATGCAGATGCAGGTTATCGGCAAAAAGACAAAGCCTTCAAGCTTGGAATAGCTGCCGCAGCCTGCCATAGCTGCTGAGCCGAAGGCGTTGATATTTGACTGTACAACCACATTTCCTATTGCGATCACGCTATTCTGTATTCCTGTCGGAATTCCTATTTTCAGCTCTTTCCACAGAAGATTCATATCCATCTTAAGCTTACTTAGGAAAATTCTATGAGGTCCGTCGACTTTAAGCAGTTTGGCGAAGGCCAGAATGGCACTGACAAATTGTGCGATTATGGTGGCAAGCGCTGCACCTGCGATTCCAAGGCCAAAGTATTTAACAAATGCAATATCAAGAATAGTGTTTACTACGGTGCTGACAACAAGGTAATACAGCGGCCTTTTGGAATCTCCCACAGCCTGAAATACTCCGCAGCAGGCGCTATACAGAATATTGCCAAGGCCTCCGAGGAAGTATATTTTGAAGTACAACACAGAATTATCCATTACGTCAGACGGTGTTCCCATCCACCTAAGAAGGATAGGCGTGAAGAAATAGCCCCACACAGTCATCACAATTCCCATGAGTATCGCAAATGTAATTCCCGTATGGGTTGCTTTTGAAACCTCTTTGTAGTCCTTAGCGCCGTAGCTTTTGCCTATAATAACGCTGTTACCCATGAACAAGCCGTTTATAAAGCCCACCATTAAAAAGATAAGGCTTCCCGTGGTGCTGACAGCTGCCAGAGCCTCCTTACCCAGGACATTTCCCACAACAACGGAGTCTACAATGCTGTATAACTGTTGAAGAAGCTGCCCGAGAAACAGCGGAATAGCGAACATTATTAAATTCTTGGTAATAGAACCTTTAGTCATGAAAAATTAACCATCCTTAACTGCGTCCGATTTAG
Organism: Butyrivibrio sp. MB2005; assembly: GCF_000424285.1. Classification (GTDB taxonomy): domain Bacteria; phylum Bacillota; class Clostridia; order Lachnospirales; family Lachnospiraceae; genus Butyrivibrio. Next base: position 183,810 of record NZ_AUJP01000009.1, read on the forward strand.
GGACACAGTATTTCTTTCTATCACTTTTTTCTATTTTGTGCAATCTTTTTGCGGAAAATAGCGGATATTTGTTGACACGAAGCTGTCAGGCAATTATGCTAACAAAAAACTATTTTTAGAAAGTGATATGGGGAATATAAATATGACTAATATTTTGGCAATCGGTAACAGTTTTTCAAGGGATGCCACAGCATATCTGTATGATATCTGTGAAAACATGGGGCTTTCAGTACATGTGGTGAATCTTTATATCGGTGGATGTTCCTTGGAGCGCCATTGGAGCAACATCGAGAGGGATGAGAAGGCATATCAGTACCAGGAAAATGGGATCTGCACTGACAGATATGTGAGCATTTCTGAAATTCTGCGCAGCAGGCCATGGGACTACATTGTGACCCAGCAGTCCAGCCATGACAGCGGATGGCTTGATACCTACGAGCCGTTTGCAGGACTTATTTTTGATTATATTAAAAAAGAAGTTCCCGGCGCCAAAATCTGCATGCAGCAGACCTGGGCATACGAGATTGACAGTGATCATGGCTGCTTTATCAGATATAACCGCGATCAGCAGGAAATGTACAACCGTTCCAGGGCTAATTATCATGCCATAGCTGATAAATACGGCATTCAGCTGATTCCTTGCGGAGATGTGATCCAGAATATCAGAAAACATCCTGAGTTTGACGTAGCAAAGGGCGGAAAATCCATCTGCAGGGACGGCTTCCACATGCATTATCTCTATGGAAGATATGCTCTTGCTTGCACCTGGGCGAAAAATCTTCTGAATGCACCTGTTAGTGACTGCACCTATGTGCCGAAGTGCTTCGATACTGACGAAGAGGTTGATATGGAACTCCTTGCTATTGTGAAGGGTGAGATAATCTAGTCACTTACTTTCGGGGTTGCTGAATATGTATATACCAGAGCTAAAGGTTTCTATAATAGATTTTGAGACAAATGCCGGATTTATCTGTAATTATTGCAGCAAGGAAAAATCTGAGAATAAGACACGTCCGTTTTTTGATAAAACCATAAAACTGTATCCTGAACTGGTCAGTGTTCAGGATATAGCTGACAGCGCGGAGAGAGAAGCGTTTATCAGGGAGGTTGTAGTATCGATAAAATTTTATTTTCGCCCGGGAGGCTGCAATTAAGCGGCTTCCCGGGCTTTTTATGTGCGTTAATTTTTCAGGCAGAAACCTTTCATGTGAAAAAATTTACGAAAAACAGTTGACAATGAATGCGAAGTGTATTATTGTACTATACAGCTAATACAATAATACATGAAAGGAGCAAATGCCATGCCATGGAATCTTGACTCGGATCGCCCGATCTTTATACAGATTGTGGAGCATCTTCAATATGATATTGTTTCAGGCTATTATCAGCCGGGGCAGAGACTGCCCAGTGTTCGCGATCTTGCTGCAGAAGCGGCGGTGAATCCCAACACGATGCAGAGGGCACTCAGCGAACTTGAGAGAGATGGATATATGCATTCAGAACGTACCAGTGGTCGATTTATTACGGAGGATAAAGGCATGATTGATGAACTGAAAAAGCAGCTGGCAACAGCGCAGATTGAAGTTTTTCTGGAGACCATGAAGAGACTTGGACTTAGTAACGATGAGATCCAGGTACTTGTTAAAGAAAGCATGAAGGAGTAACAGTATGAGCAAATTAGTTGATATTAAGGGGTTAACCAAGAACTATGAATCCATTACTGCTCTGTACAATGTAAATCTTGAGCTGGAAAGCGGTCATATCGTGGGACTTCTTGGACCTAACGGAAGCGGTAAGACCACACTTATCAAGATACTGTGCGGACTTTTACAGCCCACATCAGGACTTGTACAGGTAGATGGACACAACATCGGCGTAGAGACCAAAAGCGTAGTTTCATATCTGCCGGATCAGACTTATCTTGACGGCAACATGACAATTCGCGACATTTTCGCGCTGTTTGTGGATTTTTACAGAGATTTTGATATAAATCGTGCATATAATATGCTGAATGTTTTAAGGATAAATCCTGACGCCAAGTTGAAGACACTGTCGAAGGGTAATAAGGAGAAGGTTCAGCTGATTCTGGTAATGAGCCGCCGCGCTAAGCTCTATGTGCTGGATGAGCCCATTGCAGGTGTAGATCCCGCAGCCAGAGATTTTATCCTGAACACTATTATTTCCAACTATGATCCCAGCGCAACGATTCTGATCTCCACACATCTTATTTCAGATGTCGAGAGCATACTTGATGATGTTATTTTCCTGCAGTATGGACAGATCGCATTACATGCTTCTGTTGATGAGATCCGAAGCAGAGAAGGTAAGTCGGTAGATGCATTGTTTAGGGAGGTATACAGATGTTAGGAAAACTTATAAAACACGAATTTAAGGCTACCTGGAAATACTTTGTAGCCATAGATGCCATCGCTATTGTGGTAGGTTTTATTGCAGCCATCGTGGGATACGGGGTTGCCGGTAATATAGACGATCTTCCGGCCACCATGATAATTCTTCTTTCACTTGGACTTGCGGGATATGTATTTGCTTTGGTTTCTGCGGCAGTCCTTACTACAGTTTTGAATGTAGTGCGCTATTATCGCAGCCTTTACACAGCAGAGGGTTATCTGACATTTACCCTTCCGGCTACTACCACTGAGATATTGTCTGCCAAGATGCTGGTAGCTATAATCTGGCAGTTTATCATGGCCCTTAGCCTTTTCATAAGCATTTCCCTGTTGGTTGGAAGCTTCCTTTTGTATGGCAGCATTCATGATCTATTTGATATCCAGGAGTTCCTGGATGGGGTCGTGTACAGTTTCATGGAAATGCTTGGAATTATAGGCTTCTGGGGTACACTTCGCTATCTCTTCAACGTTCTGATGACGATAGTATTTAACATGTTGATATTCTTCTTTGCTATCAGCATTGGACAGCTGTGGCAGAAGCATAAGATTCTTGGCTCCATTATCGCGTTTTTCACTACACGCTTCGTAATGGGAATATTCGGATTCGCAGTAAATATGATGTCCGGAGCTTTCAGTATGTTATATGACAGTGCTACGGATCCCGGCAAATACTTCTCACATACTACGATAGTAAGCCTGTTTATCAGTGTTGTGGCATCTGTGATAATGTACGTTGCCAGCATCTGGATCACCGACAAAAAGCTGAATCTTGACTAATTGCATTTATTCCAGAAATCCACGCTTGATGCGGATTTTATGAGAACAGGAATAAAACTACATACATAACAAGATTTGCAAGGTTGATAACAATCCTTTCAATTGGAAAAAAAGTGCCAAAGACTTAGTATATTTGCAGAAGACAAACTCACTACGAGATTTGATATTTTCAGATATACAAAGTTGGAGGTACTTTTTTTATGGAAATGACACTTAGATGGTACGGAAAAGAGTTCGATACCGTAACTCTTGAGCAGATTCGTCAGATTCCCGGCGTTAAGGGCGTTATCACTACTTTATATGACACTAAGCCCGGTGAAGTATGGTCAAGAGAACGCATTAAGGCCATGAAGGACGAGGTAGAGGCTGCAGGCCTTAAGGTTGCAGGTATCGAGAGCGTTAATGTTCACGAGGACATCAAGCTTGGCAAGCCCTCAAGGGACCAGCTTATTGATAACTACATCGAGACACTTAAGAACCTTGGTGAAGAAGACATTCACATGGTTTGCTACAATTTCATGCCTGTGTTTGACTGGACAAGAACAGAGCTTGCAAGAAAAAGAGCAGATGGTTCAACAGTTCTTGCATACACTCAGGAGGCTGTAGATGCTCTGGTTCCCGAGGAGATGTTTAACTCAATCTCATCAGATACCAACGGAAGCATCATGCCCGGCTGGGAGCCCGACAGACTTGCTCACGTTAAGGAGCTTTTCGAGGAATATAAGGACATTACAGATGAGGATCTTTTCGAGAATCTTAAGTATTTCCTTGAGAGAATCATGCCTGTTTGCGATAAATACGACATCAACATGGCTATTCATCCCGATGATCCCGCATGGCCCGTTTTCGGACTTCCCAGAATCATCATCAACAAGGAAAACATTCATCGCATGATGAAGATGGTTGATAATCCGCACAATGGCGTTACATTCTGCTCAGGTTCCTACGGCACAAACCTTGAAAATGACCTTCCTGACATGATCAGAAGCCTCAAGGGACGCATTCATTTTGCACATGTAAGAAATCTTAAGTTCAACTCACCTACGGATTTCGAGGAAGCTGCTCATCTTTCATCAGATGGAAGCTTTGATATGTACGAGATTGTTAAGGCTCTTTACGATATCGGCTTTACAGGCCCCATCAGACCTGACCACGGCCGCATGATCTGGGGCGAAAAGGCAATGCCCGGCTACGGTCTCTACGACAGAGCGCTTGGTGCTACATACATCAACGGTCTCTGGGAAGCAATCGAGAAAAGTCACGAGAGAGGTGTTTGAAGATGTTAAAGCTCACAAATGAAGGAATTAAAGATAAAAAAGCATGGGAAGAGAAGGGCTACAAGCTCCCTTCCTATGACAGAGAAAAAATGATAGAGAATACCAGGAAAAATCCCACCTGGATTCACTTTGGTGCCGGCAATATTTTTAGGGCTTTTCAGGCAAATGTATGCGAAAAGCTCCTTGATGAAGGCGTTATAGACACAGGACTTATCGTGGCTGAGGGCTACGACTACGAGATCATTGAAAAATACAACAGACCTTCTGATGATCTCAGCATTCTTGCTACTCTTAAGGCAGACGGAACTGTTGAGAAGAAGGTAATCGGTTCTATTGCAGAGTCCTGCATCCTTGATGAGGAAAATGAGAAGGAAATCGAGCGACTTCGTGAGATTTTCAGAGCTCCTTCCCTTCAGATCGTAAGCTTTACCATCACTGAGAAGGGCTATAAGACAAGAGCTTACATGGATAAGGTTGTAGGCCTTCTCCTTGAGAGATACAAGGCAGGAAAGCTCCCTGTTTCCGTTGTAAGTATGGATAACTGCTCACACAACGGCGATAAGCTTAAGGAGGCTGTTCTTGAGATAGCAGGAGAGTGGGCAGCTGCAGGAAAATGCGATGCTGATTTCTCCGCATATCTTCAGGATGCTTCTCTTGTGGCATTTCCCCTTACAATGATCGACAAGATCACACCCCGTCCGGATGATACAGTTAAGGAGATGCTTAAGGCTGACGGCCTTGAAAACGCAGAGCCCATCGTTACTTCCAAGCACACCTACGTTGCTCCTTTTGTAAATGCTGAGGAGACCGAGTACCTTGTTATCGAGGACAAATTCCCCAACGGCAGAGCGGCTTATGAGAAGGGCGGATTTATTTTCACAGACAGAGAGACTGTTGATAAAACTGAGAGAATGAAGGTTTGCACATGCCTTAATCCTCTTCACACAGCCCTTGCTATTTTCGGCTGCATGCTTGGTTATAAGACAATTCATGATGAAATGGACGACGCAGACCTTAAGAAGCTGGTTACAACCCTTGGAAAAGACGAGGGAATGAAAGTTGTGGTTGATCCTAAGGTGCTTTCACCTCAGGAATTCCTGGATGCAGTCCTCACAAAGAGACTTCCCAATCCTTTCATGCCTGATACACCTCAGAGAATTGCCTGCGACACTTCACAGAAGCTACCTATCCGCTTTGGCGAGACAATAAAGGCCTACAGGAAGGATTCTTCCCTTAATACAGCAGACCTTAAGGTGGTTGCCCTGGTTATAGCAGGTTATCTCAGATATCTTGAGGGAATCGATGATGAAGGCAATGCCTTCGAGCAGAGTCCTGATCCGCTTCTTGATGAGCTTAAGGCACTTTCTCCCGAGGAAGTTCTTAAGAGAGAAGATGTATTTGGTGTAAATCTTTACGAAGATGACCTTGCAGAGAGAGCAATGGAGCTCTACAAGCAGATGCAGGGTGCAGGAAACATTAGAAAAACTATTAAAAGTATTGTATAACCCCTAAAAACGCTAAAAAGGGGCAGTAAACGTAAAAAATCGCAAAATTTCACTAAAAAACTCCGGCGCTGGCGCCGGAGTTTTTATATAGGTACGCCTTACGGCGTAGGACTATAGGTTTTAAGCAGTTCTCATCTTGAAAGCAGAGAATTTTCCGCCGGCCTTCTGAATCTTCTTAACCAGCTTGTTGTACTTTGACTTGCCGGTAGATCTAAGAAGGAACATTGTACCATTATCTGCGGACTTAAATGCGTTCTTGCCAACCTTGTTGATCTTATTGCCAAGAGTTTCAACATAAACGAGCTTGGTCTTGCCGGAGAAGGCCTCTGCGCCTATCTCTTTAACATAACAACCGATTGTTACGGATTCCAGCTTCTTGCACTTCTTGAAAGCATTTTTCTCGATTTTGGTTACATTGTAGACTTTTCCGTCTATTGTAACTGTTGAAGGGATTACAGCGTTCTTAATGTTTGTCTTGGTGCATTTTACAAGCGTAACGGTGTTTGTACCTGTAACCTTGTACTTATAGTTCTTTGTGTCTTTTGGAATGTCATTTAATGTAACGCTGTAGTTTACTGTGGTCTCATCAAGATCTGTGCTCTTTTTATAAACAAGAGTAATGGTCAAAGCTCTGCTTGTGCCCTTGCCGTTCTTGGTGAGAGTGAAGTATGGTGTGCTCTTTGACCACTCGGTCCATGTAAATGCACTGTTATCGTCAGGAGCGATTGTAGCTGACTTAAGTATGCCGCTAAGGTTCTTAAGCTCGTTGTTGTACTTAAATACAGGAACGATATTTACAGTCTGCTCATCCTGAGTCAGTGTTGTACGGGTAACGGTGTTATCGGAGTTAAGAACTGCAACGCCGAGGTTTGCTGCGTTACCAAGCAGGCTATGATTGTATTTCTTGAGCTTACTGCGTGTATTCTTGGCTGTGCCTGTAGAATTAGAGAATTCTGTGCAATAATCAACTCTGGTTAAACCATCGCTCTTCATTTCCCTTGAAGAAATGTTGAATCTTGAGTTTACCAGGTTAATCTTACTCTGATCGCAGTTCACAAGATCTGTCTCATATCTGCTGCTTCCGATCTTTACCTGATTCCAGCACTTTGTTGCACTGAATAGAATGTTGTTGTCGATATCGACCTCATCAAGCAGAAGAGAGAAGGCTGCAGCGTAGCCCTGTGAGGATGCTTTGTGCCATACAAGTGCGCCATAAGCGGTATTTCTCAGGTCATAGCTGTCGATTTTGATGTTGTTGTAGGTTGTGTTGTTTAATAAGTAGTTTGCGATTTTTACTTCATTATCAAACTCTTCATCGTCCTCATCAAAGTTCTTTTTGATTCTCTTGATGGCGTTCTTCAGTCTCTTACGCTGATAGGAGTATTCATCCTCATCGGTTCTCTGAAGATAAGCAAAACAGCTGTATTTGCCTGATTCAGCCTTCACATAGAGGAATTTGATCTGAGCCATAGCGCCGTCAAGCTCTAAAGGATTAGCGTAGATGTAGGCGCGTCTTGCGTATTTCAGATCGGAATCTGCGTATTTTTTCTTGGATTCTAAACCTGAGTACATTGTAAAGAAATTGGAAGTGCCGTATTCCTTCATGTTGGAAGCAGTGATCTCTGAGCCATAGCCCATGATCTTTGAATCCAGATACACGTATGCATCATAGATTTTCTGCTCGTTTTCATTGAGATTGCTTCTGATATTGTCAGATGCGGCAGCTGCCGTAATAGTGTTTGTGCCAAGTGTCGCTACGGGCAAAATGGTCACAAATAATACGATCGCGAGAATGAAAGTACTTATTCTGCGAAAGGTGTTGCAAAACTTCTTCATAACTAACCTCCATTTTTTCTAATAATTGTATCTATATTTTACTATTTGCTTCGGGAAATTTCTATCGGGATTTCGATAAGAAAGAAGATTTTCCAGATTCTTGAAAGGGCAGAAATATGAAGGGCGAAGACGACAAAAAAGGCGACATCCCATACGGAATGCCGCCTTCATATAGCTGAATATTAGGTTTTAGGCTTTTGAACCCTTTTCATTTTTGGCAATGATAGGAAGAATAACGCCAAGACCTGTGAGAACAAGAGGAGTTATTACGTTAAGTGCAAAAGTGAAAGGATCTGTATCATACATACCAAGTATGCAGCTTGCTGCTGTTACAAGGAAGCACCAACCACCGAAGAACAGAGCAAGGCCCTGGTTTTTCACAAAACGATACTCGGGCTGGAACTTCTCGCCTGCCTTACGAAGAGCCATGTAAGCAAAGAATACCCACAGGTAACGAAGAGGCATGCATACAGAGTTGAGCTTGGTGAGCTGCTTAAGAACTGCTGCAGCACCGGGTACGAATGACTGGATGAGGATGATTGAACCGGATAATATAGCAACCATCTTAATTCCGTTAATGTAAGCACCGGATTCGTTCTTTTTAAGAAGACCAGAAGGGATGTAAGCTCTTGCGTCCTCGTTGTCGAGAAGCATACGAAGAGGTGCATCGATACTGATTACCAGTGTTGAGAGCTGTCCGATCATGTTGCAGATAGCATAGATGATCAGAAGGCTGTCACCGATGTGGTAGTAGTTACCGAGCTTCTGGAATGCCCAGTAGCTTCCGTTTGAGTTGTAAGAGTTGAAACTTTCTGTTGAAGCGTTGATCTCTGCGGGATCAAACATCATACCCATAGCGATTGTGCCAAGGAAAGCGCAGACTACAACCATGATAGCAAGTGTTATCATTGATCTGGGGAAGCCTTTGCTAGGGTTCTCAACCTTATTTACATAAGGAGAGATCTTCTCACATCCACCAACTGCGAATACAAGGATGGACAGAGATGTGAAGTACTTAACATCAAACTGAGGGATGAGGTTCTTCATGCTGAAGTCCATTGATACGAAGCCGCCTTGAGGGTTGATTGCAGGTGCAGCGAACATCATGATGATGTAGAGAATGGACATTACAAACATACTTGTTCCTGCAAGTGTAGCTAGTTTTTTAAGGGGATTAAGACCCTTTGAAGCAACCCAGCAGAAGAAGAGCAGGATAGCAAGAGTAACAAGCTGTACTGCAAGTGTAGGGAATGTGTCGTAGGTCTCACCATTCCTGAAAACAGCCCAACTAAGAGCCTTAAGGCCACCTGATGACTTAGAAGCGATGTAAGTGATGTGGCAAGCCCAGTAAGTCCAACCTGCGTAATAAGCAAGCTTGGGACCGGTTGTGCTGCGAATCCATGAGCTTACACCGCCGCCTGATGTCTTGAAGGCTGAACCAAGTTCACCAACCATCAGTGCGTAGGGCACAAAATAAAGTGCGAACATGAGTATCCAGCTGAAAATAACCTGAATACCATTGAAATAGACGAAACCATTGAGTACATTACCGAATCCCCAAACGGTTGAGAATGCCATGAATGCCAAAGTGGTCCATTTCATGCGTTTTGAATCCATTTTTTAATACCTCCTAAATACTAATTCTTCAATTCCTTCCAAAAATAGATTCGTTTTTGGGACAACTTATCTATATTACACCCTAAATTTCCAAATATCAAATGGTTGAAAATTGTAATCATTGTGTATATAATTTAGATAAATATAAAATAGTTCAGCATAATATAAAATTGAATATTGGTGATTTTTACAGGTAACAATGAAAAACAGTGATTGACTTATGGAACTGTAAAGTGTGATTAACTTATGAAACCGGTGATTTTTTGTGATTAACTTATGAGCTGAACTATAGAGTGAATATGAAAATTAAATATGGAGCAGATTTATGGATAAAGAAAAAGAACTTAAATATAACGAGCCGTGGATTCTGCAGCGCGCCGATCCCTACGTGGTAAAAGCGCCGGATGGATCTTACTATTTTACGGCATCCGTTCCTGAATATGACAGGATCGTTCTTAGACATTCAGATACAGTGGCAGGCCTTGCTGACGCAGAGGAGCATGTAATCTGGAGAAAGCATGACACCGGAGTTATGGGCGACCACATCTGGGCACCAGAGCTGCATTATGTGATGGGTAAGTGGTACATCTATTTTGCAGGGGGCGAAGCAGAGGATAAGTGGAAGATCCGTCCTTATGTTATCGAGTGTCAGGGCGAAGACCCCATAGCAGACAGCTGGGTTGAAAAGGGCAAAATGAAGTGCGCAGAGGATGATGAATTCTCATTTAGAGCATTTTCCCTGGATGCCACAGTTTTTGAGAACAATGGAAAATGGTACTACATCTGGGCTGAGAAGGTTGGCGTAGGTAAGCAGATTTCCAACCTTTATATAGCAGAGATGAAGAGCCCTTATGAACTGAAAACAGTACAGGTACTTCTCACAACTCCCGATTATGACTGGGAAAGAGTTGGTTTTTGGGTAAATGAAGGACCTGCAATCCTTAAGAGAAACGGCAAGATTTTCATGACATATTCAGCAAGTGAGACAGGAATCGCCTATTGCGTTGGAATGCTCACAGCTGATGAGAATGCAGATCTTCTTGATCCTAGATCCTGGAGCAAGGAGAGATATCCCGTGCTTGCCAGTGACGCAGAGGCGGTGGTTTACGGCCCCGGACACAACTCTTTTACTGTAGATGAGAATGGTCAGGACATCATGGTCTATCATGCAAGAACTGAGACAGAGATTGTAGGAGATCCGCTTTACAACCCCAATCGTCACGCAATGCTCATGAAGATTCAGTATGACGACAGAGGATATCCTGTTTTCAAGTGCAGATGAGGATGATCGGTAATGGTAAATAAAAATAGAATAAAAAGGGCTTTTATGACGGCTGCCTGTATTGGAACAGCTCTCGGCTTATATGGAATGGCTTCCGGATGTTCATCTGCCGAAACCGGAGAGAAGGTTTCCGGCATTGATGATGCAGAAGGAACAGGCAATGAGGCAGATAGCGTGAAAAATTCAGGCGCAGAAGATGCCCAATCCGAAGAACTCGCAGAACAGGAGGAATCCATGGGAGCAGATGAACTTAGCGCAGATGAGATAAAAAAGGGCGTTTATAAAAATGCTGTTTGTTGCCATGATCCGCAGGTAATCCTGGCTGATGGCACCTACTACATGACAGGAAGCCATCAGGTACTGGCAAAATCCGATGATCTCAAGGACTGGAGCTATATCGGAAATGGCAACAACGTATTTGACAACCTGTTTTCAGGAAGTCTCCCCGCTTTTGATTTTGTAGGTAAAAACGAGGAGGGCGGCTATTCTGTGTGGGCTGCCAACACTTTTTACAATGAGACCATGCAGAAGTACGTGATGTATTTTTGTACCACTTCTTCTTATATTAAGTCGAATCTGTGTATGGCTGTGGCGGATGAGCCCGGCGGAAAGTATTCATATACAGATACTATCCTGTATTCCGGATTTACCGGTTCGCATGTGGATGAGACGGATATTAAAGATGTACTGGGGCAGGATGCGGATTTGTCAGAATATCTTAAATACGGCGGATATGACAATGAAAAGTGGCCTAACTGCATAGATCCTGCTGTTTTCACTGATGAAGATGGCAAAATGTGGATGGTATACGGATCCTGGTCCGGCGGAATTTTCCTGCTTGAGCTTGATCCGGCAACAGGAAAGCCTATTCATCCTATCGAAGAGGCTAAGGCAGGCACGGAGGATGCGCCGGATCCCTACTACGGTTACAGGCTGGTTGGAGGCGGACATCATGCTATAGAAGGTCCCTATCTGACCTATTCCAAAGAGACAGGTTATTACTATCTATTCCTGTCATACGGCGGGCTTACCAGTGACGGCGGTTATCAGATAAGGCAGTTTAGAAGCGAAAATCCCACAGGCCCCTACGTGGATGCGGCAGGCAACAGACTTGGCGATGAAGAAGATTACATGAATTACGGTCTTAAAATGATGGGAAATTATACGCTTCCAAGCCTTTCAGTGACATACATGGCCCCCGGCGGACAGTCTATTTTCCAGGATGAAGCGGGAGATTACTACATCGTATATCATCAGAGATTCGATGACGGCCAGGAGTTCCATGAGCCCAGAGTTCACAAGCTTTTCATGACAGAGGATGGCTGGTTTACGGCAGCACCTTTTGAGTATACGGGAGATGAGAGTATCGCCTCAATAAGTGGAAGCGGTGCGGCTTCTGAAGAATCAGGTGATAGCGAGGCTGAAGGTGTTACGTCCATTGAAGGCACTTTTTATGTGTTAAATCACGGCCTTGCTGTGAATAATATAGTAAATAAGCCTGTAAAATGCAGCTTCAGTGGCGGAAATATTGCATCAGCTGAGGGCGAAGAGAGCCTTAGCGGCAGCTATGAGCTTAAGGAAGGTACATCATTCGTTACGCTCACAATTGATGGACAGAGCTATGATGGCTGCGTATTTTCCATGACAGATGAAGCAGGCAACAAAACCCTGTGTATTTCAGCCAAGGGCAGCAATAACGAGACTGTCTGGGCTGTAAAGTACCTTAAATGACAGATAAAATGGCACTGTTTTATATCGCTTTATCGCAATGGAGAACACAGAAAAAGCAATTTGTAAATACTATGCAGCAATAATTGATAACTTTTGTTTAATTACACAAAAAGTATTTTAAGTTTTTATTAAAATCGACAAAAATGTAAAATGCTTTACAAAAATCTAAAATAATTATTGACGCTGTAAAATACCTTGGTTAGAATTGCTATATAAGTTAATCACTTTGACAACTTTTTTAGGAGGATTTGACATGAAAAAGAAATTTATGGGTATGGCAATGGCAACAGTCATGGGTCTTAGTACCCTGACAGGTTGTGCTACAACAACTGTTGAAGAAGCCGGCGAAGCTGAAGCTCCTGCTGAAGAAGCAGCAACAGAAGATGCAGGTGAGGCTACAGAAGAAACAGCAGAAGCTACCGAAGAGACAGCTGATGCAGCAGAGACAACAGATGGTTCTTCAACAGATTCACTTACAGGTAACGGTGACAAAGAGCTTCATGTTTTCCTTTACATGCAGGAGCATGAGAAGAAGATCTACGAGGATCTCGTAAAAGAGTTCGTAGATGAGCACAAGGATGAGATCAAAGAGGTTGTTTTCGAAGTAACTACTCAGGATGAGTACAACCAGAAAATGATCGCTAACATGACAGCAAACGATATGCCTGACGTATTCTATGTAGGACCTGCAGCAGTTCGTTCTTATGTAGATAACGGTTATGTTCTTCCTCTTGACGATTATGTAGATGCTGACACAATCGGCAGCGTTTGGGGAACAACACAGGAGATTTACAGATACGACGGAAAGAACATCGGATCAGGTTCACTCTATGCACTTCCTAAGGATCTTTCCTGCTTCGCATTTGCTTACAACCAGGACCTTTTCGATGCAGCAGGCCTTGATTATCCCGATCCTGAGAAGCCTTATACATACGACGAGTTCGTTGAGGTTTGTAAGGCTCTTACAATCGATAAGGACGGCGACGGCGAGATCGACCAGTGGGGCGTTGCAAACGCTGATCAGTGGGGCATGACTCCTTTCCTTTATTCTAATGGCGTTAAGTTCCTTAACGATGATATGACCAAGGTTAACGTAGCAAACAACGAGCAGCTCAAGGAAGCTCTTACATTCTACACAGACCTTACAAAGAACGGTCTTACACCTTCAGTTGAGCAGGATACAGCTCTTGGCGGATATCAGAGATGGCTTGATGGCCAGGTTGGTTTCTATGCATGTGGTACATGGGACGTTGCAGCATTCATGGATGATGCTACATTCCCTTACAAGTGGAACCTTTGCGGATGGCCTGTAGGACCTTCCGGTGACGGAAGATCACACACATGGATGGGTTCAGTTGGTTACTGCGTATCTGCAACATCTGAGAATCCTGATCTTGCAGCACAGCTTATTTCTAAGCTTTCAACAGATGAAAATGGACAGAAGGCTGTTTCAGGTATCTCCACTGGTGAGTCAATCCAGCTTCCTAACATCACAGAGCTTGCATATGGCGAGTTCAAGGATGCTGTAAACAGTGGCAAAGTTCCTTATGCTTCAAACTTAGACGTTATCTTTGGATACTTCGACAGCAACGATCACTATGCAGCAGCTCTTCAGGAGTTTGACTACACCTACAACGCAGAGTGGTGGACACCTTTCTGGTCAGGCGTATTCAACATCAAGAACGGCGACATCTCTGTAGAAGATTTCTTACAGCAGGTAGAGCCTGAGATGCAGGAAGCTCTTGATGAGGCAATCGAGCTTCAGAACTCAGCTACAAACTAAGCTGCCAGGCGTTATAAAGTAATTATTAGCGGAGTCCCTTCGCAACGCGGAGGGACTCCATTTAATAGCAGGACTTCAATAGGAAGGAATTGAGTATGTCATCTAAAAAAGTAAAGACCCATATGTCTGCGATGGCAAAGAGAGAAGAGAGATGGGCATGGCTTTTCATAGCCGCTCCGTTTGTGGGATTCATGCTTTTCATGGCTTATCCCATTGTATTTGCTCTTATTGCCAGCACAAGCAAATGGACAGGTATTAACTCATTATGGGGCAATATTGTCGGACTTAGGAACTACATCAAGATCATAAATGATGTAAAGTTCTGGAAGGCAATGGGCACCACAATTATTTATATGATAGGTATTCCGATAGGTATGATCCTTGGAATACTTGTAGCCATGGGACTTAACAGAAAAATCCCCGGTAAAAGATTACTTACAACCATGTACTATGTACCGGTTGTTTCATCCCTTGTTGCGGTTTCAATTCTGTGGGCATGGGTTTTCAACTATGACTACGGTTTACTTAACGGAATCTACAAGGCATTGACCGGATTGCACGGCCCTAACTGGCTTGGCGACGAGGTCATGGTTAAAATATCACTTATTATTTTTATGGTCTGGAAGGGCCTTGGAGGTACAATAATCCTGTATTTGGCAGGTCTTCAGAACATTCCTCGCGACTACTACGAGGCAGCCATGATCGATGGTGCCGGAAGCTGGCAGAAGTTCAGAAATATTACGCTTCCGCTTCTTTCACCTGTTACATTCTACATCCTGATCACATCACTTATCGGTGGTTTCCAGGTATTCGTAGAGGTTCAGGTTATGACACCCTCCGGCGGACCAAACTACAGTGCAGCTACCGTTGTATTCTATCTGTATGAGAAGGCATTCACCAACGGACAGCTCGGATACGGTAGTGCAGTAGCAGTTATTCTTGCGATTATCATATTCATTATCACGGCCATCAATTTCTGGGGTCAGGATAAATGGGTTAAGACTATAGATTAAGGAGGTATGGCACATGGAATTAGCATTAAAGTCGAAAACAAGTGCAAAAGACTATCAGACAGACCGTGTCATGTCCTCTAAGGAGAAGACTTTTAATATTATAGTTTTTGTACTGCTTTTCTTATTTGCGATAACAATGGTGTTCCCGCTTGTTTACATGGTGGCAACATCTTTTATGACCAAGAATCAGATTCTTTCGGGCACATTAACACTTTTCCCGAACCCGATTCTTATTGGAAAATACAGCCAGGTTTTGAGTAAGGGCCAGTTTATAAGCGGTATCATCAACACCGTTACCGTCGAGATCCCGGTTCTGCTCATCGGTGGTTTCACTTCATCTCTTGCAGCTTTTGCCTTTGCAAAGATGAATTTCAGAGGTAAGAACGTGCTTTTCCTGGCACTTCTTGCTACAATCATGATTCCCTTTGCGGTAGTTATGATCCCTCAGTACGTGCTTTTCACAAAGCTGGGTTGGACGGATTCACTTGCTCCGCTGATCATTCCGGGATGTTTTGGTAACGTAGGTATGATCT
Organism: Butyrivibrio sp. MB2005; assembly: GCF_000424285.1. Classification (GTDB taxonomy): domain Bacteria; phylum Bacillota; class Clostridia; order Lachnospirales; family Lachnospiraceae; genus Butyrivibrio. Next base: position 199,572 of record NZ_AUJP01000009.1, read on the forward strand.
TTTTCCTCAGACAGAACCTGTACAGCATTCCTTCAGAGCTGATGGATGCAGCCAAAATCGACGGATGTAACTATTTTGGAATCTACTACAAGATTTTCCTGCCCCTTATGAAGGGCGCCCTTGGAACTCAGCTGATGCTGTGGTTCATGGGAATTTGGAACGACTATCTTGCACCCACAATCTTCCTTAGAAGTGAGAAGCAGTGGACACTGCAGGTGGTTATCCGTTCCTTCAACCATTACTATGCAATTCAGAGTGACTACGCGCTGATCATGGCGGCTTCGGTTATAGCAATGCTGCCTACTCTGGTACTGTTCTTCCTGTTCCAGAGAGTCATCATCGAGTCTATTGCTATTAGTGGAATTAAATAAAAATCAGATTGAAAAATACGATAGGCCGTGCACTATATGATGTGCATGGCCTTTTCTACGTTATAAAGGTAAATGTGCAAATACCTTTTTAGTTTTTTACAGTTGCTGTTTTGAATTACGTGGGTATCGTGAAAAACAATATTTATCCACGTAAGAAACCTCATCATCCCTGCTCTATAGGGCTGTATGCTATCTTAACATTTATATCCTGGCTGTAATTGCCGAAGGTCTTGCCAAAGATAGTAAGACCGCCCACGTGAGCTGCATCCTCGGGAACAGCGATCTTGAATTTAATGCTGCTCTTGCTGGTAAGCTGGAACTGATCGATGGTGGTATCGGAGATCTGAAGGCCATCGATGAAGGTTCCGCGGTGGTTGATTACAAGCATTTTCAGAAGACCGTACTGATTCCAGTTGGGGAACCACCAATCAGGGGTGAAAATGCCCTTTACATCGCCGAAATCGCCGGGTGAAACCCATGTGCCGAGAAATTCATTGTTTAGATAAAAGTGAATGTCTGAGGGCCATACATTGTTAACTCCGGGGGCCTCGCTTGAGAGCTCGGCGGAGATGCATATCTCGTCAATTTTCTGGTTGAAGGGAATGAAGTTGGGAACCACGTATTCCACGTAACCCTTGGTAAACCAGAGTATATCTGCATCGTAGCGATCGGGATGTGAAAAATAACGGGTGTCATCTACCTCTCCAATGAGTCTTGTGGAGGAGGCGAGACCGCAGGTAGGATAGACCTGGTAGTCAGAGAACTGGCCAACCTTTATGTCTGCAGTATAGATGTTTTCATCCTTAGTCTCATCCTGAATATCTATAAGAATCTTATCAACGTGCACAGAGCATATTTTCTGATTACCGTGGCCGTTTGTCTCGTTGCTGACAGTAATCATGCCGCATTCTTCAAGCTTGCGGATATGGCTTGTAAGAGCGCCGTTAGTGATGTTCAGGCGACTGGCAAGCTCGTTCATGTTCATGCCGTTATCTTCAAGTAATATCTTGATAATCTCAATTCGTACATCAGACCCAAGAGCCTTAAAAAGATCCAGGCCTTCTGACAGGGATTTAATGTGAAGCATGATAACTCCTTTACATAAATGTAAAATATTTAACATAAATATAATAACATATAGGGTCTTTTGCGTCCATTACATAATCATATAATGAACGTTTAAGAATTTGTTTATTAACGGAAGAAAAGTCGGTTATGATAAACTTATAGTGGTACATGATGTAGATTCTATGTTTTCTTATCTTAGAGGTATTCTATGGGTTTTAGAAAAAAACCTTTGAAAAGAAGCATATTTCTCTTTATTCTTGGATTCATAACCTTACTATGCCTTGTCCTCAGCGTTATGACATATCGCACCTTTAATACTTCCATTTATGAGTCTTATGACAGGCGTATGACGGATATCCTCAATTATGTGTACAGTAATATTGATGTTGAGGATCTGTCTGTATGTGTGGAAACCAGTGTAGAGTCTGAAAAATTTAAAGAGATGATGACTTTCATGGATTCCATAATGGAAGACTTTGAAATCGATTTTCTTTATATTGTGCGCCCTATGATGGATAGGGATCCTATCACTGTTATGAATATTTTCTCTGCCGATACGGCTGAAGGCAGGGCAACAGATCCCGACGGGTATTATTTGGGTCTCATATTAGATGATGTATATGAGGAAAAGGATATCATCACATACAATGATGCGTTACAGAGGGATACAATCTCATATTTTAAGAACTTTTCCACCTGGGGATATGAATATACAGCCACAATGCCGCTTATAAACAGTAAGGGCGAGCATTATGCTCTTCTTTGTGTCGATATTGGTGTTGAGGACGTGGAGAGAGCAATCCAGACCTACACAATTATTAATATTATTCTGATTGTTACGCTAGGTATTCTTTTCATGATCATATTTATCGTGTGGATGAATCACAATGTTACAGAGCCTATCGGTCAGCTTGAAAAGAGCGTGGTTTCCTTTGCCATGAGGAGTCATGAGCAGAAGAATCCGGAGCTTCTTAGCTATGATGATCCGCATATTCACTCCCATAACGAGGTTGAATCTCTGGCTAACGCAGTTAATCAGATGTCAAATGACATGCAGCTCTATGCGAAGAATATTCTCGATGCCGAGGGTCAGGTTCAGGTAATGAGGACCAAGGTAAGCCACATGGATATAGTGGCCTATCAGGATGCTCTTACCCATGTAAAAAACAAGGCGTGGTATGACAAGATTGAGTCTCGTGTGAATAATGATATAGAAAATGGCACAGCCCGGTTTGGCATTGTTATGGTGGACCTTAACTGCCTTAAGCAGATCAATGATACCTATGGTCACGAGCATGGAAACGAGTATATTTTCGGATCCTGCCACCAGATATGTATAATTTTCGATCATTCGCCTGTTTTCAGAGTTGGCGGTGATGAGTTTGTAGTTTTGCTTGAAAATCGTGACTACGACGACAGAGAAAAGCTTATAAAGGCTCTTAAAGACGCTTTTGCCAAATCTGCAGATGATTCGAAGAGAGAGCCGTGGGATTGCTATTCGGCAGCTATCGGTGTTTCAATATTTGATGCTACAACCGATAAGACGATGAATGACGTATTTAAGCGGGCAGATGAGGCTATGTATAAAGACAAGGTAGCTTCGAAAAAGGCAAGGCAGTGATGTCACGATGGATGCAGGCGGCAGCATAAACGCCAACATAACGGACAAGAGTGCCGTAAAGCCCACATGGGAAACGTGTGCGCATGTATGGGATTTGTCACAGATGGCAACACAACTGAATTGAAATGAGTTTTAAGGAGCTTCACGATGCTGAGGTTCCTTTTTTATATTTTGAAAATGGTTTTTGATATTTTCAAATGAATATATGAGATAAACCGGCTTAAAAAATGTCGGGTTTTACTGAAAAGCACCTATGGAAAGCAGGAGTGGTTTTTATGTACCATTAAGTGATAAGAGTATGATAAGAGGTGCGTGTACCTGTCATGGTGACAGATACCGCAAAATGTATAGGAACTAATTCCGGAAAGGACTGAACATGCTGATTAAAGAGATGAAAATAAATGGGGTAAAAGAGCCCATAGGATACCTTACAGAATACCTTACTGCGACCTTTAAGATCACGGATACTAAATCTCACAAGGCGGATATATGCAGGCTGGAGGTAGCGCAGGACGAGAATTTTGATGATATCATTTTCACAGAAGATAATGCCAGCCCTATAGGGACAGCTATAAATATCGAATTAAAGCCAAGAAGCCGTTATTTCTTCCGCGCCTATGTCAAGGGAGATATGGGAGATGAGGCGACAGGAATATCCTTTTTTGAGACAGGTAAAATGGAAGATGAATGGGCTGCGGACTGGATAACAGCAGGGAAGGGTGACCTTCATCCCATACTTCGCAAGACCTTCACCACGGAGAAGGATGTAAAACGTGCCAGACTCTATATCTGCGGTGTAGGCCTGTTTGAGGCATACCTAAATGGTGAGAAGGTGGGGGATGAGTATCTTACTCCTTATGTGACCAATTATGAAAAAGGGATTCAGATCATTACTTTTCCTGTAGAAAAGTACCTGCAGGGCGGCAGAGAGAATGCCTTGGAAATATATCTGGCAAAGGGATGGTATATGGGAACCTTTGGCCTTGAAGGGACAAAAGAAAACTTCGGGAATCAGATGGCAGCCATCGCTGAGCTTCACATTGAGTATGAAGCCGGAAGTGAACTGATAAAAACTGACGGTTCCTGGGAATACAGGGGCTCTGATTTTGAGGATACAGGTATATATGACGGTGAAGTATTAAACAGAACACTATGGGATGGAAAAGAAAACGAATGGAAGAGTGTGTCGGTAATTTCTGAACCTCAGGATGACAAGGGCACCGCTAACCTTGTAAAAAAGAACCTCAGGGACAGACTCTCCATCCCCGTAGTTGTCAGAGAAGAGATAAATGCAAAAGAAGTTATTGCCACACCCTCCGGGGAGAGTGTGGTGGATTTTGGCCAAAATTTCGCAGGATTCGTCGAATTTAAGGCCGATTTCCCCAAGGGCACAAGAATTGTACTTAACTTCGGTGAAATCCTCCAGAAGGGCAATTTCTACAATGATAATTACAGAGAGGCAAAATCTGAATACGTTTATGTCTCCGGGGGAGAGAAGGAGACGGTAAGAGCACATTTCACCTTCTTCGGATTCAGATATATGAAAGTCTCAGGGTGGCCGGGAGAGATTAGCACCAAATATTTTACCGGAAAAGTATTGTGCTCTGATGTAGAAAGAACCGGGTTTATTGAGACAGGCAATGCAAAGATAAACAGACTCTATGAAAACACTTTGTGGGGCCTGTATTCCAATTTTATAGACATGCCGACCGACTGTCCCCAGAGAAATGAGAGGCTGGGCTGGACAGGCGATGCGCAGGTATTCTCTGCAACCGCAACCTACCACACTGATACCCTTGCTTTTTTCAGAAAGTTCAACAAAGACCTGAGGGATGAACAGGAGCTTATAGACGGTGCAATCCCCAATTATGTGCCTAATATAGGCCATAAGAAGGATGCAGGTCCTATATGGGGAGATGTGGGTACAATTGAACCCTGGAATCTCTACAATGCCTATGGGGATAAGGAATTCTTGAGATCAGCCTATCCGATGATGAAGGACTGGGTTGATTATATAGACAGAGAGGATGCAAAGAGGGGTGAAAGAAAATACATCAATGATTTCTCCTTCACTTTCGGTGACTGGCTTGCACTGGACGGGGCTACTGAAACCAGCTTCAAGGGCAGCACAGAGGATGCATATCTAAGTACTGTGTATGATTACAGATCTGCGGTCATAGTGGCTGATGCGGCGAAAATACTGGGGTATGAGCAGGATGAGATGAAATACAGAGCCCATGCCGAAAAAATCCGTGAGGCAATTTTAAATGAGTATTTCACCCCCAACGGACGTCTTGCAATGGATTCACAGACGGGGATTCTTGTGGCACTTAAGTTTGGCATCTGCAAAGACAGGGAGAAGCTCATATCGCAGCTTAAAGCCAGATTTAAAAAGGATATGTACAAGATCAAGGGAGGCTTTGTCGGAGCTACCATGATGTGCACCGTTCTTGGTGAGAATGATATGTCAGACATTGCCTATGATTTTCTCTTTAACGAGAGCTTCCCGGGATGGCTCTACGAGGTGAATCTTGGAGCAACTACCATCTGGGAGAGATGGAACTCTGTCCTTGAGGACGGCACAATATCTCCTACAGGCATGAACTCGCTAAATCATTATTCCTACGGTTCTGTCGAGGAATTCATGTACGCTTATGCTGCGGGAATAAGACCTAAAACCGCAGGATACAGAGAGATAATTATAGATCCGCATCCGGACGTGAGACTAAAGTTCCTTAATGCTTCCTACAACAGTGTCAGAGGAAAGATTGTATGCGAGTGGAAGATTCGTGATGATGGAGATATCAGCCTCCATGTGGAGATCCCCTTCGGAACCCATGCAACTCTTCATCTTCCGGGGAATTCATCCGAACCGGTAAAGGAGCTTGAAAGCGGAGTGTATGATATTACCTACACACCTGACAGAGATTACAGGAAGCCCTTTGGATGGGATTGCAGACTTTCAAGACTTGCAGGTAATGCAGATGCTAAGAACATTCTCAAAAAGTATGTTCCGCCCCTTGCGGGAATGATGCATGACCCTGAGACAGCATGCAATACCTTCAGAGAGCTTTCCCATATGGGATTTTTGCCGATTGACCCTGAGGGACTTAAAAAAGCAGTGGCAGAGCTGGAGGAAGTTATTGCACTGTGAATGACAGATAATAACAATACAGGAAAGAGAGTGAACAAATGAAAAAACAGCTTTTTAACGATAACTGGAAATTCTGGAAGGGCGGGGATGCATTCGCTCTTATCTGGAGCGTGCCGGAGGACGCGCAGGACGTGACACTTCCCCATGATGCCATGATTCATGAGAAGGCTCATAAAGAAAGCCCAAACAGCGGAATGACAGGCTACCGCGACGGGGACTACTACACTTATGTGAAAGAGCTTAATTACTCTCCGGCGGAGACAGGAGAGAATGTTATCCTCCAATTTGAAGGAGTCTATAAGGATGCATTCGTTTTTGTTAACGGGGAATTTGCAGGAAAAGAGCACAGTGGCTACACCACCTTTAACGTGGATATCAGTGATTTTCTGAAGGAAGGAACAAATGAGATCCGGGTTCAGGTCCATAACGGGGATATGCCCAACAGCAGGTGGTATTCGGGCGGCGGAATCTATCGTGACGTATATCTTCTGACTTCTGAAAAACTGTGCATAAAACCTGACGGTGTGAAGATCCGCACAGAAAATGCGGATGAGGATGAGGCAGTCATCAATGTCAGAAGCAGTATCGTAAACGGAAGGTTCTTAAGAGAGAAAATATTCATAACCACAAAAATTTACGATCCGGATGGAAGTGCAGTAGCATCAGACACTGCTACTATGACGTTCATGACCGGTGAAAAGAGAGATGTGAGTCGCAGAATAACCGTGATGAAGCCGAAGCTCTGGAGTGATGAATCTCCGGCTATGTATCGCTACGAAATGACAATTTCTGACCGTCAGGGAAAGGAGATTGACCGCGAAGAAGGCGCATTCGGTATCAGAATCATCTCCCTTGATTCAAAGCGCGGCCTTCGTGTAAACGGAAAAGAGGTGAAGCTCAGAGGAGCCTGCATACACCATGACAACGGTATAATCGGCGCTGCGACCTATGAGATGGCTGAGTATCGCCGGGTATATCTTATGAAAAAAGCGGGCTTTAATGCCATCAGAATGTCACACCATCCCATGTCTCCTGCTATGCTTAGAGCCTGCGATGAACTTGGCATCTATGTTATGGATGAGCTCACCGATATGTGGAATCACGGCAAGGGCCAGTACGATTACGGAATGAGCTTTGATGATTCGTGGAGACATGACCTTGAGCTTATGGTAAAAAAGGATTACAACCACCCTTGTGTTATTCTTTACTCCATAGGCAATGAGATACCTGAAATAGGCCTTGAGCACGGCTCGCGCACAGCTTACGAGATAAGCTCTCTTTTCCATGAACTTGATGACACAAGATATACCACAGCAGGAATTAACGGCATTTTTGCAGCAAGCGATCGCATTCCTGAGATTATGTCAGACCTCAAAAAGGATGGAAAAGTTGATGGAAACGTCAATGACTTTATGAGTGTGATGCATGATTTCATGGACGAAATAGTGAAGCACAGGGCCATATCGGAAACACTTGATGCTGCCACTGCATCTTTGGACGTTGCTGGCTACAACTATATGACAGCCAGATATGAGCCGGACGGGAAGGAATATCCCGACAGAGTGATAGTCGGAAGTGAGACCTATCCTCCGGAAATCGCAAGAAACTGGGCAGAAATCAAAAAGTATCATCACGTCATCGGTGATTTTACCTGGACAGGATGGGATTATATAGGAGAAGCCGGAGTCGGAATTCCGGCCTATAAATTCGGAGAGGGCGGCTTTGGAGCCCAGTTCCCCTGCCAGCTGGCATATTGCGGTGATTTTGACATAACAGGCTACAGAAGACCTGCATCCTATTTCAGGGAGGCTGTATTCGGTCTTAGAAAAGATCCCTATATTACGGTTCAGAGCCCTTCTCATTACGGTGAGGAAGTAATAAAAACCGCATGGGTTATAAGTGACAGTATCCCTTCCTGGACTTATCCGGGATTTGAGAATAAACCTGTCATCGTTGAAGTCTATGCTGCAGGAGATGAAGTGGAACTATTAAGAAACGGTGAATCTCTTGGAAGAAAGAAATCAGGCGAGGCCGCAGGCTACATAACAGTTTTCGAGACGGAATATGAACCCGGTGAGCTCACAGCCGTATGCTATGAGAACGGAAAAGAGATTGGCAGAAATACTCTTAAAACAACAAAAGAAGCAGCAAAACTCGCGATAGTAAGAGAAGACGAGAGCTTTTTCGCAGGAGAGACATTAAAGCCCATTTGCGACAATGGAAAGCTGATATACCTGAACGTGCTTCTTGAAGATGAAAGCGGAGAGCTTGTCCAAAATGCAGATGAGGAACTGACAGTTACCTGTGAGGGCGCTGAGGTTCTCGGGTTTGGAAGCGGAGATCACAAACCCTCCCATAACTATGATGAAAAGGTAACGGACTCTTTCCTTGGAAGGGCACAGATAATCCTTCTTGAAGATGAGGCTGACAAAGAGATCAGTGTAAAGGTCTCTTCAAAGTCTGGACTTACAGGTGAGCTCATGCTATAAAAATGGGAATCCGGGCTTACTCTTCCCTGAAAGGAATGAGCCTGTCTCCATGGCTGTTACTGTGCCTGTAGCTCTGAGGTGACATATGATATTCACCACGGAAAACCCTTGAAAAATGGTCGGCGGAATTGTAGCCCACACGGTCTGCGATTTCGCTGATTTTCATATTTGTATTTAGCAGGTATTCCTTTGCGTCGGAGAGCCTTAGCTGTTTTATCAGTGTGGTGAAGTTATAGCCCGTATTCTGTCTGATAAGGCTGCTTAAGTGGGGCTCGCTGTAATGAAAGAACTCTGACAGGGACTTCAAGGTGAGAGTTCGGTAGTTGTGCTCTATATATCGTAAAACAAGTGAAAAATCCGTCCCAACCTTGTAGTCATGGAACTGAATGGTACTTGAATAATTGCGAAGGAGCTCTGTCATCATCAGATTTATCCAGTTAATGCAGCAGTTGTTGCTGTAATCATCCGTCTTATAGCACTCTATCATTGCATGTCTTATGTAATTCTCTATATTTGTATCCCGCCCGACAAAAAACTGAAGATAGTTCTCCTTTGATTCATCCTGAAGGATGGTCCTGAAGAATTGCGATAAAAGATCCTTTCTTGACATGAGTGAGAAAAAGTTGGTATTGAAGGTACTTTTTCTGAGCATTATGCAGAATATTGTGGAGGAATCATCATCTATCGTTATGTCATGCTCGGAAGATGGCGCAATTATACACATCTCCCCTGCGCCCATCTTGTGAGTCTCGCCGTCGAAGAAAAAGCTGCAGCTGCCTTCTGCAACGTAGTCCAGCTCGAAGTAGTTGTGCATATGGGATGAAGGTCTCGTATACCTGGGATGCCTTATGATGAATACATCGCGATTGGGCGGAATGATCTCATTCTCTGTCACAGTGTATCTGCTGGGAGAAGGGGTGACCACGAGATATAAAGAGTCGATTATTTTGTTGAAATCTGCGGTTGAGGTGGACTCATTCCACACCGGCTTTGGCATCTTTGGCTTTTGATTCGACAGAAGATGGTTAACGGATAGATAATTGATGAGTTCATTAAACTGCATACGCTCCCCCATCTTGTGGTAGCGTTCCGTCATGAACCTCTGATATTCTCCGATACTGATATATTGTTCCATGATCTCCTCCGCCGGATAATTGACCTGTCGCCTGCCGAAGGGGCAGGTTTGTATTTTCTTCTATCAATTGTACTACATAATCTTAAAAAATGTCGGATTGGAGTTCGGTAATGCTGTGTGAATTTTTTTAAAATAGCTCTAATATAAGGACACAGCGCAAACGTTTATACGGAGGGATGCTCTACAGAGAGGGTCCGGGAGAAGAGATAAGGAAAGCTCAGAGCTATTTACAAATTGTAGATACAATATATAGAGCCGTTGAAGAGAGTGAATATTCTGTTCCCGGGAAAAAGAGCAAAACCGGAGAGATTAGTAAATTGGAATGGGTATTATCGTTCCAAGGAGTTTAATGTGAAAGTAAAACGAGGACAAGCTATATCAAATATGGGAAGCTTTCGCAAGGCTCTTTCGATGTACACCGTGAGAGCCTTGTTTTTTGTGTCGGGATTTGTGGTTGTCATATGCATGATCACAATCTTTCTTGTAGTTACTGTTATGAATGGATTGTATACCCAGCAGAAAAATAATGCTGAGTTTGCCATAAAGGTGTATGTGTCTGAACTGGACAATTCCATATTGCAGGTCACAAAGCGCATTGCCAAGGAGGCCTCCGAGAACTACGATTTTTCATATCTGAATGATGCTGATGTTGCAAGAGAAAATTATTACAAGATGATGGAAAGTGTTGTCAGTGTCCGGCACAAAATGGATGACATCAGAACGGAAAATGGCCTGGTATCAGGAGTATATATTGATTATCCGGATATTGATATGTTTCTGGTAAGCAATAATGATTCAACAGGAAACAGCATGGTCGTCTTGCAAGAGTATGTCAGGGATACAGAAAAAAGCGATGAGGCGCAGGGAGCCTGGAAATTTGTGGATACAGGCGAAATGAAGCTTCTGGTATATGTAAGACAATTCAGAAATGCTTATTATGGTGCGTGGTTCGACATTGATAACTGCGCAAAAGAGTTCTCTTTTTATGATACCGATATGGCGAATATCAGCGTTTTTTGTGACAAAGAAGGAACGGTAATAGGGCCGACTGACAGGCTTGCGGATAACTTCCCGGATAAGGTCCCTTCGGAAAACAGCTGGAGTAATTCCAAAGGATTTCTCTATGAGGTTGCACGGGTTGAATCTGCTGTTGCCGATTATGAGATTGCTCAGCTGATTCCTCTAAATTCAGTTCTTAGCGGGGTTCCGTCACTCATATGGATATTGGTTATTCTGACTGTCCTGTCTATACTGATGGTCCCGGCCGTTATCTATGTTCTTAATAAGTGGATGGTAAGACCTATCACAGATCTTAACCTGGCGATGGATGAGATAGGCTCGGGAAATGTGGACTACAGAATTAAGGAAAGCGGTGCAATAGGAGAATTCGAGAAGCTAAACCATGAGTTTAACAAGATGATGGATGATGTGCAGCGTCTCCAGCAGGGAGTTTATGAGGAGCGTCTCAAGGAGCAGAATGTTCGCCTGAAATTTCTAAGCCAGCAGATTCAGCCACATTTTATCATGAACACTCTAAATATCCTATACAGCTATGAGCAGGACGAATATCCCCTTATACAGAAGATGCTGATAAATCTTTCAAGATATTTTGCATACATAGTCAATGCCAGCAGGGATGAGGTGCTTCTCAAGGAGGAGATGAAACATATTCAAAACTATTTCGCTATCCAAAAAGTCAGATATCCCGATACTTTTTCCACGATCATAGAGTGGGAAGATGAGGTGGCAAATTGCCTGATTCCGCCGCTTCTTATCCAGAATTTTGCAGAGAATACCATAAAACACTCTATCAGGATAGGAGAGGAGATTCAGATTATCATAATAGCCAGGAGATACGATAAGGACCCGAATAAAGTTCAGGTGCTTATGCTCGATACAGGCAAAGGAATCAATGAGGAGACCCTCGAAGTAATTCACAGATTTCAGGATACAGGGGTCAGGGAATCCCAGCTGGGCGTGGGCATTCAGAACGCCATAGAGAGGCTGAAAATCCTCTACGGCGTAGAGACCAGACTGGAGATAATGAGGGATGAGCCTCACGGAACAAGAATAGAGATAATATTGCCGCTCAAGCTGGCAGAGGATGAGGAAGATGATGAATAGGAAGCTTAATGCGCTGATCGTTGATGATGAAGCTGTTGTATTAAATTCCATGAAAAAAAGGATCATGTGGGATAAATACGGCGTGGAAAATGTATATGAAGCGGGTTCAATGGCGATAGCTAAGGAGATATTTGAGAGGGAACATATAGATTTTATGCTATCTGACGTGGAGATGCCGCAGGGCTCGGGGCTTGAACTGTTCGAATGGGTGAAGCTTCACTACCCTGCAACAGAGTGCATATATGTGACCTGCCACCCGGAATACGACTACATGAGAAAAGCGATGCTGCTCGGAAGTGTCGACTATATATTGAAACCAATAGACTACAGTGAACTTGATGAGATACTGACTAAGCTCGTGGAGAGGCTCCAAAGTGAGAGAGAAAAGGAGGAAATCCCTGGGGATATAGTCATACGTGTTGCAGTGCAGGAATCACAGGAAAATCATAATCAGTCTGTCCATGATGCCAAACGGTTCATATTAGAGCATATTCAGGAGGATATCTGCGTGGATGATATAGCTATGACTGTACATCTAAATGCCAGTTATCTCATGAGGACCTTCAAGAAAGGAACGGGGGTTTCGATTCTTGAGTATATCACGAATGAAAGGATAAAGCTTGCGAAGGAGATACTTTTATCCACTGACTATCCGGTCACCAAAGTGGCGGAACTTGTGGGATACCCAAACTATTCGTATTTTACCAAAATCTTCAAGAAATCCGTTGGAGTTGGACCAAAAGGCTATAGGAATGAAAATGCAAAAAGTCATTTTTGAACATATAACAGGTAAGGATTTTTCTATTTTGAAAAATCCTTACCTGTTATCATTTGAGCAGTAACAAACATCAAAGTTGTAAATGGGAGGTAACAAAAATTATGAAGAAGAAACTTGTCAGTATTCTTACAGCCGGGGCTGTTGCAACAATGACTCTTGCCGGTTGCGGAGGATCTTCAAATACTGCAACAGGTGAGGAAGAGACAGCATCAGCTGAGACCTCTGAGGGCACTGCAGGTAGTGAAGATAGCACATCTGATGCGGCTATAGATATGAGCGAAGAGCCTTACGAGATCGCGGTTCAGTTCATAGGACTTAATGAGTCTAACAATGATCTGGAGGCAGTTGAGGCTGCTATAAATGAGATTACTCTTGAGAAGATAAATGCGACGGTTGACCTTCAGCCTCTTTTTATTGGGGATATGGGGACAACCACTTCCATGGGTATCGCCGGTGGTGAGAAGATGGATATTGTGACTGTCGGCCTGGTATACGCCATGAGTTCAGCAGTGAAGGATGGGGTGCTTCTTGAGCTTGATGATCTTATCGCAGAGAGAGGAAGCGCTATCTCAGAGGTATGTTCAAATGTTGAGGCAGCTCAGAAAATAAACGGCAAAACCTATGCGGTTTCAGGCTACCCTTATCCGGCAGTGTCAGGAGGATTCGTATATAACAAGACTGTTGCCGATAAACTCGGACTCGATATGCATGATGGAATGACAATCGACGATCTGACAGCAGTGGGAGAGACTTTGAAAGAAAATGGCATGTATCTTACAAGCTTTTCCAATTCCGCACAGCTCAATTTCAAATTTATGAATTCTGTAGATGTTTACGGTGCTTCGGGAGACTATGGCGTAGTTATGGATCCTTCCAATGATACTACAGTAGAGAATATATTTGCCACAGATGAATTTAAGCATTACTGCGAGACAGTAAAGACATGGTTTGACAACGGATATCTTCCGGAGGATCAGATGACAGATACAACTTCTGTTCAGCAGCATTTTGCCAATCAGAAAGTGTTTGGAACATCTACTGCATATACACCTGATCAGATAGCTGTATGGACAAACCCTGACTTTGAGACAGGAATAGTATCTATGGATAATCCTATTATCCAGACATCCTTTGTCCAGGAGATGATGCTCGGCATTGCTGCAACATCAGAGAGACCTGACAAATGTATGGATCTTATCAACCTCATCTACTCTGATGCAGATGTTGCCAACCTCTTTAATTACGGTATTGAGGGTACAGATTATGTTGCGGTTGATGGAACGGATAACGTTATCACATATGACGGCACAGCCAATGCAGATCACAGCGGATATTACACATCCTTTATGCACTTTGGTAATCCCATAACAAGACATATTGTGGCTCCTCTTACAGATGAGTATGTGAATGATCTTGAGGCATTCAATGATTCTGCAGTTGTTTCCAAGGCTTTTGGATATGCATTTGACGCAGAGGCTTACAGCACACAGGCAGCCGGAATATCTGCAGTACTTGCAGAGCAGCTTCCTCTGTTAAATGCAGGACAGGTCGAGGATGTGGATGCAGCTATCGAGAAGCTTGTCGGTGATCTTCAGACAGCAGGAATTGATGAGGTAATAGCAGCCAATCAGGAACAGCTTGATGCTTACCTTGCAGGTAATTAAGAGCAGGAGTTTTGAAGGAGCATGAGCATGAAAGGTAATAAAAAATCTCTCGGGAAACAGCTTCTGCACTGGCTTCCGTTTTATCTTATGGGACTTCCCGGAATGACTTATCTTTTTATAAATAACTATATGCCCTTGGCGGGTCTGCAGATAGCTTTCAAGGATTTTAACTACGCTAAGGGCATGTGGGAGAGTCCCTGGAATGGGGTAAAGAATTTTGAGTTTTTGTTTAAGAGCAATGATGCATTCGTTATGATCAGAAATACCCTGCTTTACAATATCCTATGGATTTTCCTTGGGATGGTACTGGGGGTTGGAGCGGCTATTCTCTTAAATGAGGTAAAAAATGCTGCGGCAAAGAAATTCTATCAGACGGTGATTCTTCTCCCTTATCTGATGTCGATGGTTGTAATTGCATACCTTGTATATGCTTACTTATCACCCACATCAGGCCTTATATCAAAAATGATCGGGAGAATTACAGGAAGCATACCTCAGTTTTATCAGGAGCCAAAATACTGGCCGTTTATCCTGACCTTTGTGAATCAGTGGAGAGGCATAGGCTTTGGAATGATCCTGTATCTGTCGAGCCTGCTGGGAATAGATCCCGCATACTACGAAGCCGCCTCATTGGACGGAGCCTCGAAGTGGCAGCAAATCCGCCTGATAACGATACCGCTCTTAAAGCCGACTATTCTCATGCTCCTGATATTAAATATGGGGCAGATTTTCAGATCCGACTTTGGTCTGTTCTATCAGGTTCCCATGATGCAGAGTGCGCTTATGCCTGCGACACAGACTATTGACACCTATGTGTACAGGGCGCTGCTTAAGCTCAACAACGTGGGTATGTCATCTGCGGCATCATTTATTCAATCAGTTGTAGGCTTTATATTCATCGTCGTTGCCAACAAGATTGTAAGCAGGCTTGATGAAAACAGTTCGGTATTCTAAGAAAGGGGCTATACAGGATATATGAAAACAAAGACACAAAAACGCTGGTCTTTAGCAGCGAATATCATATTGACAATCAGCTCACTTCTGGCAATACTGCCGTTCATACTGTTGGTGATTGCTTCATTTACTGATGAGGAAGTTGCCATGAATGACGGCTTTTCATACCTGCCAGCAAAGCTGTCTATGGCAGCCTTCGGGTATATTGGACAGCAGTGGGCGATGATAGGAAGAGCATATCTGATGACGATTATTGTCACAGCAATTGGAACCGGTGCAAGCGTTGTAATGACAGCAATGCTGGCCTATATGCTCTCTCAGAGGAAACTTCCGGGAAGAAAGATTTTGAATTTTCTTGTAGTATTCACCATGCTGTTTAACGGAGGCCTCGTTCCCACCTATATCATGTACGTGAGAACTTTTCATCTGAAAAACAGCATAGGAGGACTTATAGTGCCAAACCTCATGCTGAGCGGTTTCATGGTAATGCTGGTGAGAAACTATTTTGAAAACAGCATTCCCGAAGAACTCTATGAGGCTTCGAGGATAGATGGGGCAGGTGAGTTTTACAACTTTTTCCATATAGCCCTTCCACTGTCTGTTCCGATACTTGCCACCAGCGGACTTATGACGGGACTTGCATACTGGAATGACTGGCAGAACGGATTGTACTATCTTGATTCCAAGGGAGCAAAACTCTATACGGTACAGAACATTCTCAACAACATAAATGAGAATATCCAGTTTCTTGCATCCAATGCGACAGGCGGTGTTAACGTAGGAGATCTTCCGACAACTACAGTGAGGATGGCTATTGCACTGGTTGGAATACTTCCTGTGCTGATAATATATCCCTTCTTCCAGAAATACTTTGCAAAAGGTCTTACAATGGGCGCTGTGAAGGGATAATAGGATTTGGGACTATACTTTATGCCCGGGCTACGGCTCGGGCATGATTTGTATATGAAGAAGAGTCATAATGGCTTGATGTGCCGACAGTAGAGGATTAAGATTAATTGAGGAGCAGCGATCATGATAATAAATACAAAATACGGAAAGATACAAGGGCTTGATAAGGAGGGGTATTCCTGCTTCCTGGGAGTACCTTATGCGAAACCACCTGTGGGAGATCTCAGATGGAAGGCACCTGTGGAACCTGAGCACTATAGCGGTGTAAGGAAGGCTACGGCTTTCGGGAACAGATGCATGCAGGAGATTATCGAAGATGATCTTTACACGAAGGAATTCTACAGTAACAATGAGTACAACTGTACCATGTCCGAGGACTGTCTGTACCTGAATATATGGACGCCATTGACAGCAAAAGACGAGCGGGATTTGCCCGGTTCTGCAGAAAATAAGCGCTATCCTGTTGCCTTCTGGATTCATGGCGGGGCGTTTATGGGCGGCTATGCCAGTGAGATGGAGTTTGACGGTGAGGCCTACTGCAAAAGAGGCGTGGTGCTTGTAAGTGTTGAATACAGGTGCAATGTATTTGGATTTTGGGCACATCCCTGGCTGACAGAGGAGAATGAGAAAAAGATATCCGGCAATTACGGGATACTTGACCAGATAGCAGCACTTAGATGGGTTCATGATAATATTGCAGCTTTTGGAGGTGATGCTGATAACATTACTATTTTTGGACAGAGTGCGGGAGCGATGAGCGTGCAGACACTTCTGTCGAGTGAGCTTGCAAATGGCCTTTATTCGAAAGCCATAATGCAGAGCGGCGGCTCCTATAAATATGGGCTTCACAGGGATATAACCCTGGAGGAACAGGAAAAAATAGGAAGAATGCTGCCGGAGGTACTTGGCGCAGCCGGTCTTGAGGAAATGAGAAGCCTTGATGCAAAGACAATAATCAGAAAGATGGGAGCATTTATTGGCAAGGGAATAGCCTCTTTTAACGGTTTATTCCTTATTCCGACAATTGATGGATATGTACTAAAAGATGGCTACTATAAACTTATGGATGAGGGTAAAATGCCCGACGTGCCATGCCTGATCGGATCAAATGCAGATGATATACTTCAGGATGAAGATAAGAGCGGTATAGCCAAAAAGCAGCCGCTTCATAAAGGAAGTGTAGCTTATAGCTTAAAACTTGAGGAGACGGGAAATCAGCCTGCCTATGTGTACTTTTTTAACAGGAAGCTTCCGGGGGATGATCATGGAGCCTTCCACTCAGCGGAGCTGTGGTATATGTTCGGAACACTTGGCAGATGCTGGAGACCGATGGATAAGCATGACTATGAGCTATCTGATGAGATGATGGATGCCTGGACCACGTTCATGAAACAAGGTCAATTTGGGGATGATGAATGGAAGAGGTGCATAAAGAGCGAACCTTATTACAGGGTATTTGAGTAGATTTCGGAAGGAGTATAGCAATGAAAAAGTATTTTTGTAACCCGATAAACATCGATTATCACTATCAGTTTATCAAAGACAGTTTTAGAGGTGGAGAACTTCACATCTCAAGAGAGGCAGCTGACCCCACATTTTTATATTGGAAAGGAAAATATTATATTTTCGCATCCATGAATCTCTCTGTGTGGGTGTCTGAGGATCTTGCGAATTGGAAGAGTGTGAGACTTCCTGATAATCTGCCGCTTAATGACTATGCACCTGATGTGAGGGTGATTGGTGATTATGTTTACTTCAGCGCATCCAAAAGGGGCGAGATCTGTAATTTCTACCGCACCAAGGACATAGAGAACGGACCCTATGAAGAAATCCCGGGTACTTTTGATTTCTGGGATCCTGATCTTTTCTGGGATGATGATGGGAAGGTTTATCTATACTGGGGCTGCTCAAATATGACTCCCATATGGGGCGTAGAGCTGGATCCCGAGACGATGAAGCCTCTTTCGGACAGAGTGGAGCTTGTCCACGGAAGACCCAGGGAGCTTGGCTATGAGAGAGTGGGAGAGGACCACAGTAAGCCTCTGATTGAAGGTGAAGAGCTGGACAGACTTTTTGAGGGCTTTATTAAAAACATGGGTCAAGAGATGCTGGCCAATGCTTCAGATACGGACAAGGCTTTTTTCAAGAGCATGCTAAGTAATAATCCGTTTATTGAAGGCGCTTATATGAATAAGCATGACGGAAAATACTATCTTCAGTATGCAGCAACGGGCGCTGAGTACAATGTTTACTGTGACGGTGTATATGTGTCGGATTCACCCCTGGGACCCTTTGAGCTTGCTGAAAATAATCCTTATTCCTATCAGCCGGGCGGCTTCATGCCGGGGGCAGGCCACGGTTCGACAATGGAGGATGCAAACGGTAATTTCTGGCACACCTCAACAAGTCGCATAAGCCTCAATGATAACATGGAGAGAAGATGTGGCATCTGGCGTGCAGGCTTTGACAAGGACGGAGAGCTTTTCTGTAATACAGGTTACAGTGACTGGCCTCAGTACGTGGATGGAGGAAAGCTTGATCCCTGGCAGGAGCCGGAATGGTACCTGCTTAGCCGCGGCGCGAAGATGACAGCATCTTCTTACTGCGTAGGCGAGGGAAGCGGCGCCGGCGAAGGAGATACGAAAGTAGCAGTATGGGACAGCATATCAACCGCACCGGACAATGCTCCTTCAAGAGCTTCAGAGGAAGATGACAGAACCTGGTGGAGAGCTGCCGGGAAGGACGCCGGTGAATGGCTTATGATGGACCTTGGCGATGTGAAGGATGTGCGTGGTATTCAGATCAATTTTGCTGATGACAGAGTAGATGCACAGCCGGAGACAGAGATAACGGGTCAGGGTATGGGCGCAAGACAGATAGACGGCAGGACACATCATACCAGATGGACTTTGGAAGGCTCCTTGGACGGTGAGACCTTTGCTGTTTTGATGGATAAGTCCGATGCGGATACAAACCTTCCTCATGACTTTATAGTTTTGAATGATGGTGAAGGTCAAAAGCTTCGCTATATCAGACTGACTATTCTTGAGGCACCTTTTGATCAAAATGCTGCCATATCAGGCCTTCGTGTATTCGGTAAGGGCAATGGAAAAAAGCCTCAGGAAGTGAGCTTTGAAGCGTTGAGACTCGATGACCTTGATATGCGTGTATCCATGCAGGCTCAGGGTGCAGATGGCTACAATATCTGCTGGGGTCATGCTGCTGATAAGCTCTATCACAGCTGCATGTTTTACCCTGCGAAAGGCGCTGACAAGGCTGAGCGCATCATTGGCGCACTCATTTCCGGACAGGATGTATATGTAAGAGTTGATGCATTCAATGAGAACGGCATAACCTGCGGCAAGGTCAGGAAGCTCAAATAATGCGAAGAAGCGACCGAGAAATAACTGACGTTAAAATCTGAATTTAAAGAAAGACTGTGAAGAATGCTTATACAGGATTCTTCGCAGTCTCTTTTGATGTAACGGTATTTTCTTTTGAACCAAAGGTAATGAAGAATAACATCATAAAGATGAGTCCAAAACCTATGGCATCGTAGATGGTGAATCTACTCTTTAAAACAAATGTTGAGATAAGGGCAGCTGTTATTGGTTCAGCAAAACTGTAAAGAATTGCTTTTTGCGGACCGATTTTTGATACTCCGCTAATGTATAGTGTGAATGCGCAAATATTACCGATAACGACAACAAAGAGTATTCCAAATATTCCCATAAGGTTTGGAATGTAATATATTTTCCAGGTTCTAAAAGCTATTCCCAAGAGTGCACCGCCAAGTAAAAATGACCATCCCTGAGCCACGATGACAGGAATGATATTTGTAATCTTCGGTGCAAGTACGTTGTATATCATCACGCAGAAAGCACTTCCGATACCGGCAATAAGTGCAGGAAGTGGTAATGAGATGTGCTTTAGATCACCGTGAGTTGTTAACAGGAAAACACCGGTTATTGCTAAAAGTATGGATATGATTTCAAAAGATCTGGGCAACCTCTTTGAGGTCATGCATGTAAAGATAAGTATAAATATTGGTGATAGATCCTGAAGTATTGTTCCCATGGCTGCATTTGAAAGTTCGATAGTTAGAAAATATAGGAACTGACAGATACTTACACCCGCAACTCCATATATAATCATCCATTTTGCCATTTCTACAGATTTCCATGGCTTGAACACGATATCTTTATGTCTTATCAGGCAATACAAAAGGATAAGTATTCCTGAAAGACCAAGTCTTATAGGCACGAGCCACCTGCTATCCATCTGCTGTACGGTAAAAAGGTACTGGCCCATTGATCCGGACAATCCCCAGCAAGATGCTCCAAGTAGTGTAAATATTATTCCTTTTAAATTTCTTTTCATTGTGTTACTGCTCCTTGACAGAAAACATATATAACACAATCAGAATTCCTTTTCAATTTATTTCAGGATAAAAAAATCACTTTATTTTTATCCCATTTTACATTTGTGTTGTTGTAAAAACGAATACTTGGAGACAGGTATATAAGATAGAAATATACATAGAAATTATATATCTTTTTGTAAGCGACTGAGCGAGGCAGGTATATAAGGATAGAAATATGATGCACTTTTATATACTTTTTTCTGTGCTTTATAAGTACCAGGGGTGAGTGTTACAGGAAATGCTTATCGAAAAAGTATATAAGTCAAATTATCATTTTCAATTTATATACCGAACGGAGAAGTTACGGGAGAAATAGGTATATAAATTTGACGTAAGAGCTTTTCTTATATATGTTGTGCAAAAAGACGCGTTATAAATATTTTAGGAACACTCTTGTAAAAAGAGAGTTATTTTTTAAAAAAACAAAAAAGTTGGTATTTCATATTTGAGAAAGATAATCAGTGATTTAAAAGGTGACAGCTACAGAGGTAAGAAGTTAGAAACCATTGCTATAGAAACTGGAAGAGGTAAACAGGCTATTAAAATGAAATAAAAAACTTTATGTGTGATGCGTTGGCTTCAAAAAAGCTTCTTTATGTACTTATGTGCTGGATGTTACAATGAGAAAGACCATTGATTACCGCTATACAAGGAGATGCCAACATGAAAGTTGCTGTTTATGGATTATACAAACGCGAATATACAGAACTAAAAGAGTATGAAAAGACTATTTGAAATAGATTTAAAAGACTATAAAAAAACGGATTCTGTTTTCCGATGGCCATCAGCCAGAGCTATCATTATCAAGGGTGACAAGATGGCTCTTGTATATAGCAGATGAAACGACAAATAATAATGAGTTATAACGTCCTTGGGAATGAACCATTCCCAATCGGAATTTGTGGAGGAGGAAATGGAACAGAAGCTGTTTACAGAATTACGGCCTTTATATACGACAAGCAAAGAAAGCCCCAATGAGATCAGGATTAGGATTCGTATGCGTGACCTGATCTATTCAGATGTTCTTCGTCATGCTGTGGATTCCACTATGGAAAGATATCCTTATTTCTGCGTTGAATTGCTGAAAAAGGGTGAGCAATATTTTTTTGCGGAAAACCATCGACCTGTGGTTATTACAAACTCTCTTCACGGGGTGGATCTGAATTCAGAGGATTCCAATTTCCATATGATCGCGTTTTGTTTTCTGGATAACTGGATCATTTTGGATGTATTTCATGGCATGACGGACGGAACAGGCGCGTATGAAGTGCTTCGGACATTGTTGTATTATTACTGTTCTGAGCGGTATCAGGTCAAGTTGAATGACGAGGGCATTCGTCTGGTTGGAGATGTGATCTCAGAAGAGTGGATAGACCCTGTGGTAAACAGGACCGATCTTCCGATTCCTCCTCGCAATGAAATGCCCAAAGCTCTGAATCTCATCGCTTCTGCGGGCCTTGAGTATGATCACCGGCACACCGTATACAGTATCTCCATCTCGGAATCCGAATTTATGAGATTCAATCTGGACAATGACGGCAGTCCCGGTACAATGGTTTCTCTGCTCCTAAGCCGAGCCATTGCAAAGCTGTATCCTGATTCCAAAGATCCTGTTCGCATCGCCCTTTGTGTGAACCAGAGAAACGCCCTTCACACGCCACTGGCGCATCAGAGCCTGGTTGGTGGAATAATGCTGGAGTACAAGGACAAAATGCGCGATTGGTCCCTGGAGAGGCAGAGTACCGCATACCGCGGGATGGTTTTTGTCCAGAGCCAGGAGGAGAATGTGCTGATGGGAGTGGCTTCGCAGGCAGGAATTACGCGTATGATCCTATCCAAAGAAAGTGATCAGGAACGACAGGGGGCAGCGGGATATATCAATTCGTTGGCGAACAGAGTTATTACGGCGACGGTCAGCTATGTGGGTAAGGCAAACTACAAGGAAGCCGAGCAGTACATTCGTGATTTCCGGGTGTGGACTTCTTCTGCGGCAAATGGTCTGACAGTTGAAATATCTGCTGTAAACGGACGATTCACCCTCGACTTTCTACAGACTTTTTCGAGCCCTGTCTTTGTAAATGCATTTCTGAAGGAGCTGGAAGACAACGGAATTGTATACGACCTTCAGGATGTTAATAAGCTGGAGCTTCCGAACATAAAGCTTCCCTGGTCTGAACTGAGCATAATCTATCGCAGGAGCAATTAACTGTATTCTTTAGAGCTTTTCTTATGAACAGAGCAATGAGTGCGGTCCTGTTGCCATAATGACAGCCCTGACCATAGAAACCGAGAATACCCTTAAACCATCCGTTTGCCACAGTTATCTCTATTTTGTTCTGACTTTCTATTAGCCCGGTTACATCAATTGAGCTTTATAATCGATAATTATAAGAAAGTCACATTAAATGAAGTGGCAGAGCATTTTAATTATTCGCTGGCGCATTGCTCCAGACTTATCAAGGAAGAGACAGGAGAGAGTTTTTCTTCTTTTGTGAGAAATATAAGGCTCCAACACGCTGAGTCACTTTTAGTAAATACAAATACTACCATAGCAGATATAAGCAGTATCACAGGGTATGAAAATCCGGAGTCTTTTATACGGTTATTCGAGAAAATATATAATATGTCGCCCTCGAAATATCGAAAAAAGCACAACTGCATAGAAGAATAAGACGGAGTATGATATTTGTTTTTGGAAGGGTTAAATAACTGAAAAATAATTAGCACTCTGCTTGACAGAGTGCTAATTTGGTGTTATACCATATATAGAACAAAGGAACAGAGAAGACCGTTAGGACTTATGAATTCCAATGATCCAAAGAGTGGAATCGCCCCCTCACAATGGTCGGCGGCATATCGGTCGCCACATGAGAAACAGCTTTGCTGAGGTGGCTCCCTCCCTCCGTCCCAATGCTCAAAAATAAATGTTTTTGATGCAAAGGAGGAAAAAACTATGTTAGCACCAAGTATTTTTGAAGAAAATCTATTTGACAATCTTTTTAATTTCCCTGATTTCAGAGAACAGAATAACATGGAGCGTAAGCTCTATGGAAGACATGCCGACAGGCTGATGAAGACTGATGTTAAGGAAGAGGACAATCAGTATGAAGTAAGCATCGACCTTCCTGGTTTTGCCAAAGAGGATATCAGCCTTGAATTAAATGATGGATATCTTACCATCAGCGCTTCGAAGGACATGAACAATGATAAGAGTGATAAGAAGGGCAGACTAATAAGGCAGGAGCGGTACTCAGGATCCATGCAGCGTAGCTTCTATGTTGGAGAGCAGGTCACAGAAGATGATGTAAAGGCATCCTTCAAACACGGAGTTCTCACGCTGATGATTCCTAAAAAGGAACAGCCTAAGCTTCCTGAAAAGAAGCATATTCAGATAGCATGAAAAGATAAGGCATCTTCTCATAGATAAACTCCTAAATCCAGAACCACTTTCGTTTCAGGAAGTCGGTTCTGGATTTTTTTAATTTTGGTATGTACTAGAAATGTACATATCTTTTTTGTTTTAAGTTTAAATTCTTAATATCTGTTCTGTCTGGAATTAATATCTGCACGGTAATTTGGTTAACATAACGAATGAAAACCAAAATTCTTTGTGTAATAAGTTCACAAAATTTTAATATTCGATTAGTGCAAGTATACAAAACATACAATGAATAGCAATTTTTGGTTGACCCAAGCAATAAATGTGCATAATATATTAACAAAGTTAATACATTAACAACAGAAACAAATCAATGGGGGCGTTAGTGAATTGGATAACAATCCGATAATCAATAACAGCGATATGAATGAAGCTCACAGAGCGCAGTTATTGAAGATTATTCATCAAAAGGAATTACAAAACGAAATATGTTCCAGGGCAGAGCTTGCGAAAATGACGGGACTCACCCAGGCATCCATAACCAAGATAGTTGCATCTCTTATTGAGAGTGGAATTGTGTTAGAGACGGGTATTATCAAGGGGAGCGGAAACAGGCGTGCGATCGGACTTAAGCTTAATTCTGAGAAGAACTGTGTGATTGGGGTCAAGTTTTCAAGATATATGTACACAGTTGGTTTGTTTGATATATCAGGTAAGTTCTACAAACAGAGTGAAGTCGAGTTTGACATTACGGATGATCCGAAGATAGTCCTTAAGGATATGAAGAAGCTGATCCGTGAGTATCTTGATAAAAACGAGAACGTTGTGGCAATAGGGATGGCGGTTCCGGGGCCTTATCTTAAAAATGAAGGGCACATAGCTGTTGTGTCACACATGATGTCGTGGCACGATGTAAATTTCCTTAAGGAATTTGAGAATGAATTCGATAAGCCATTTTTCATAGAACAGGATGCAAACGCCGGAGCCATGGCAGAGTGGTGGTTTGGTAATCATAAAAAGCCCATGAATACACTTGCATACTTCCTAATGGGAGAGGGTGTAGGTTCCGGAATAGTTGAGAATGAGAAGCTTTTATTTGGAAAACAGGGTGCAGCAAGTGAGGTTGGACATATTAGTATAGACTATCGTGGACCCAGATGTGAATGTGGCAATTACGGATGCCTTGAGCTTTACTGCTCTACACGGGTAATGCTTGCAAGAGCAAAGGAAGCTTTGCCATCAATTTTTACTGATAAAAAGCACAAGAGAATTGATGATTACGATGTGATATTCGAGGCTGCAAGAAAAGGCGATGGCGCCATACTCGATATCATGAAGGAAATGGCCCAGTACATAGCCTATGGCTGCGTTACCTTAATAAATGCATATAATCCCGACATCATAGTAATAGGCGATGTCATTTCGAAAGCGGGTGATATTTTATTACCGCAGATAAAAAGAATAGTTGAGGAGAGAACCATTCCTGAGCTGTTTTCACAGGTCGACATTATGATGTCCGAATTAAGTGTTGACCCTACACTTTATGGAGCAGCAGCGATTGCTACTGACAGAGTACTGGGAAAACCCAGTGAATATCTTACGGCAAAATAATTCAGGATATGAATTCCTGATATTTTAGCGATATAAGGGGAGGTTAAAGGCGGCAATGAAAGAAAATCCTTTAATTCTTGAAATGCGAGGAATTACAAAGGTGTTTCCCGGGGTTAAGGCACTTTCAGATGTAACACTCGAAGTCAAAAGAGACTCAATTCACTCGATATGTGGTGAAAATGGTGCCGGTAAATCCACGTTGATGAAGGTATTGTCCGGTGTATATCCTTATGGGACATATAGTGGTCAGATCATCTTTGACGGGCGGGAGATGAAATTCCGTAATATCAAGGAATCCGAGCAGACAGGAATTGCAATTATTCATCAGGAACTTACGATGATTCCGGAATTGTCAATCACAGAGAATATTTTCATGGGAAATGAGCTGACAAATGGCGGACTTATCGACTGGACAGAGCAGCGAAGAAGGACAGTGGAGCTTCTTGACAAGGTAGGGCTGAATATCAGTCCTGATACGCTTATTAAGAACCTGGGTGTAGGACAGCAGCAGCTTGTTGAGATAGCGAAGGCACTTTCCAAAAATGTTAAGCTTCTCATACTTGATGAGCCTACATCAGCACTTAATGAGGATGATTCGGCCAATCTTCTTGAACTCATGAGAGGTCTTAAGGAGAAGGGCATCACCTGTATCATGATATCTCACAAACTTAATGAGATTGCGGCGATATCTGATGCGGTTACGGTTATCCGTGACGGACAGACTGTTGAAAGCTATGAAGTAGTAGCCGGACAGGTGGATGAGAACAAGATCATCAGGTCGATGGTAGGTCGTTCGATTGAAAACAGATATCCGGAGCACAAGTCCAATCCGGGAGAGGTCATTTTCGAAGTATCAAACTGGAATATTGAGGATCCTGCTGTCAAGGGCAGGATGGTCTGCAAAAACTCTTCATTTTATGTACGCTCAGGTGAAGTCGTAGGATTTGCGGGACTCATGGGAGCAGGAAGAACAGAGCTCATGCGTTCAATTTTCGGGCAAAACTACGGAATCTATAAATCAGGAACAATCAAAATAAAGGGAAAGAAAGTTAAGCTGAAGACCGTTCAGGAGGCCATAAAGCATGGAATAGCTTATGTGCCTGAGGATCGTAAGAATCTGGGACTTAACCTTTTGGACAGCATCAGAAAAACCATAGTTTCAGCTAACATGGACAAGATTCTGACAAACGGACTTCTGGATTCGACAAAAGAGCTTAAGGCATCTGAGGAGTACAGAAAGGCGCTTCAAATCAAATGCAAGGACGTAGGAGTTGGAGTAAGCACTTTATCAGGTGGTAATCAGCAGAAGGTAGTTCTATCAAAATGGATGTTTACAGAGCCGGATGTGCTGATACTTGATGAGCCTACAAGAGGTATTGACGTAGGTGCAAAATATGAGATTTACAAGCTGATACATGAACTTGCCGATCAGGGGAAGGCAGTCATAATGGTTTCTTCAGAACTTCCTGAGCTATTAGGGGTAGCAGACAGGATATATACAATTTTTGAAGGAGCTATCACAGGGGAATTGAGAGCTGAGGAAGCTGATCAGGAAGCACTAATGAAGCGAATGACAGTTACATCCGCTTAACAACAAATAGGGAAGAGGTTTAAAGTCATGAAATATATTAAGCAGGTTTTAGGGGAAGACCTTCGTCAGTACACCATGGTTCTGGCACTGGCTGTGCTGATTGTTGTATTCAATGTTATATCTGATGGAAGAATGCTCACTTCTTCCAATTTCCAGAATCTTTTATCAGGTAATGCTTACGTCCTTATTCTGGCGCTTGGCATGCTGATGGTTATCGTAATAGGTCAGATTGATCTGTCAGTTGGTAGTGTTGCCGGTTTCTCCGGAATGGTAATGGCTAAGGCAGCAAGTGAATTAAATCTTCCTTGGTATCTGGCAGTGCTCATTGCACTTGCAATCGGAGCACTTGTTGGTGCCTGGAACGGATTTTTCCTTGCAAAGCTCGGTATTCCGGGATTCATCACAACACTTGGAAGTATGATGATGTTCAGAGGTGCAGTTATCTGGATATCTCAGTCCATCTCAGTTCCTGCACCTGAAGAACTCAGATTTTTCGGAGCAGGCTACATGCCTGAGTGGGGACCCAAATCTACGGGAATGAATAATTCAACGCTTGTTTTGGGAATAATCGGTATTATCGCTCTTATAATCGTTGAAGTCAGAAAGTACAAAAATTCCGGACAGATCGCCGGTGCAAAGCAGCCTTTATGGGTTGTAGTAGCAAGAACAGTTCTGATTTCTCTGATAATAGCTTACTTTACCTGGCTCTATGGAACAGGAAGAGAGGGAACTTCCTTCCCGATACCGGGACTGATTCTCCTTATTCTTGTTATCGTTTATCACATTATTACACAGAAAACCAGATTTGGTCGCCACATCTATGCAGTAGGTGGAAATAAGAGTGCAGCAGCTCTTTCAGGTGTAAATGTGAGCCGCACATATTTCCTTACAATGATGAACATGTCCATGCTTGCAGCAGTTGCCGGAATTCTTTTCGTAGGAAGATCTACAGCTGCAGGTCCTGCAGATGGTAATCAGTGGGAGATGGACGCTATTGCATCAGTATTCATCGGCGGTGCAGCTGTTTCAGGTGGTGTTGGAACCATCATTGCAACCATGGTCGGTGGTATGGTTATGGCAGTTCTTAACAACGGACTTATGCTCATGGGCGTAGGTGCTGATAAGACACAGGTTATAAAAGGCCTTGTCCTTCTTATTGCCGTAGCATTTGATGTTTACAACAAGAAGGTAGGAAAAGCTTCTATTATAGGAAGACTCTTCCCTTCAAAGGAAGCAGCAAAGAACTGAGGATAAACAGGAATCTGTAAATTTGTAAGGCGTATCCGGCAGGTAGCGCTGCCTGCCGGCCTTAAATAGAAAAAAGGTTATATTTACCAAGGAGGAAAGTTATGCAAAAGAAAAAGATTATGGCAATGATGCTGTCTGTAGTTCTTACAGCAACTACACTTACAGCATGTAGTTCAGCTCGCGAGGGCTCATCAAGTTCATCTGATGAAAAGAAATCAGAAGCTACAACAGAAACAGCTACTGAAGCTGAGTCAACTGAGGAAGCAGCTGATACAACAGAAGCTACAGAATCTACAGAAGAGACTGCTTCAGATTCAGAGGCAGAGGCAACTCCTGCAGCTACAGAGGGCTTTGAGGAAGGTGCTACCATCGGCGTTTCACTTCCCTGGCTTGGAACTCAGAACTGGAAAGAAGCTGAGACAATGTTCAAAGAAGAGCTTGAAAAAGCAGGATATAAGCCTTTAGTTCAGGCAGCTGACCAGAAGGTTCCTCAGCAGCAACAGCAGATCGAGTCAATGATCGAGAACGGCGCTAAGGTTATCGTTGTAGGTCCTATCGATGGAACACAGCTTGGTAGCGTACTTGAGCAGGCTAAGGATGCAGGCGTTTATGTAATCGGTTATGACCGCCTCATCGAGAACACAGAAGCAGTTGACGGCGTAGTTCAGTTCGGTAGTGTTCGTACCGGTGAATTACAGGGACAGGCACTCCTTGACGGTCTTAAGAAAGAAAAAGGCGAAGGCCCTTACAACATCGAGCTTTTCGGTGGCGGCCCTGCTGATCCTAATGCTCCTAACTTCTTCAAAGGTGCTATGTCAGTTCTTCAGCCTGAAATTGATGCAGGTAATATCGTTGTAGTATCCGGTCAGACAGAATTCACACAGTGTGCTACAGAGGACTGGGACAATGCTAAAGCTCAGAAGCGTATGGATTCACTTCTTGCAGGTAACTACTCTGATAAAGAGATCGACGGTGTTCTTTCTCCTAACGATGGCATCGCAAGAGCAATCGTAACAGCTTGTGAGGATGCAGGTCAGCCTAATCCTGTAGTTACAGGTCTTGATGCAGAGAACGAGTCAGTTGAATGGGTATGGCAGGGCAAGCAGTACTGCACAGTTGCTAAGCCTACACAGGATCTTGTTGCTAAGTCAATCGAGATCATCAACGACCTTAGAGATGGTAAGGGAATGCCCGCTACAGATGTAACAACAGACAACGGCAAGAAGGAAGTTCCGATCTACGAGCTTGATCCTACAGTTGTTACAAAGGACAACGCTAAGGAAGTTTTCGCAAACGATCCTGATCGTATGGCCCTTATGGACTAATAGTTTTTGTCATAAAAATATGAGTGGTACAGGTGTGTAAATGCCTGTACCATTTTTTTTGAATCTCTTCCTAAAAACAAATCAATAAACATAAAACCAAATGAATATTGTGTTAGAGATGGTGGAAAAGAAGCATAATACAGACATAAGGAAAACACAAACAACCATACACCAGTTAAGCGAGGAGGAAGAGCCATGAGATTTAACGATGTTCAGGATACAAGAAAAGCAGAAGTAAGAAAAGAGCAGAGAGATGCAGCTGTTCAGAAGATATATTCACAGCTTTTGGAGAGACTTTCCTGTGTAAATATGTGTAACAGAAAAGCTATAATGGCATTTGGTGCAACATTTACTATCTGATTAGAAGGAGAAAATCGCTATGGCAGAGAAGATTGTTCAGACAGCAGGCAGAGATCAGCTTGGGAGTTTTGCTCCGGAGTTTGCTCATTTCAATGATGATATCCTTTTTGGTGAGAACTGGAATAATGAGGATATTGACCTAAAGACCAGAAGCATCATTACTGTGGTTGCGCTCATGGCACAGGGTCTTACAGATATTTCTTTTAAACATCATCTTGAGAATGCCAAGAAAAATGGTGTTACCCAAAAAGAGATCGCAGCTGTGATAACGCACGCAGCATTCTATTCAGGATGGCCTAAAGCCTGGGCAGCATTTCGAATGGCAAAGGAAGTATATGAAGCTAACTAAATGGAATAATGAATATGGATTAATGAGGAAATCCGGATTCTTGTCACGTAGAATCCGGATTTTATTTGTATGAAGAAAAGTGTTTCTTCTTCTGAAGAAAGGGCAGGAGCATTTTCATGCGATCAGAATAAAGCCAGTATAGAGTCCTGTCATAGACCATATTGAAAGTATGGTCCTGGATATAGGCAATCTGCTCCGGGGTGATGTTATAAGAAATCTGTTTCTTCATACTATTTACCACGAATAATCAGATCCAGAACAACTGCGCACAAATGAGAGCAACGGCGGCTATGATTATGCTGCCTGCTGCGATAATCTTTGTCCGTATGGTAGAAACGTCTGTATATCTGCCGTTATATTCAATAGTATCTATTATTTTTGGCTTTTTAGCGTTTATATATCTCGATTTTTCCATAATACGTTCCCTCATAAACCAAAATGACTGGGACGGTTTCTTACTCAGTCTTTTGGTTTTGACAATATTAAACCTAAAATGTGTACAAAGTTAGGATTTGGGATAAAAGATTTATAAAATATTATAAAGAAACATTATTATGCACACATGAGAATTTATAGAATTTTAATAATTTCAGAGTGAAAAATGACGTTTTTGTCATCTTATTTAAAAATCCCAAAACAATGCAAAATCTTTAAAAATCATGACGTATGTGTCATGACGCGTCAATAGTATAGAGGATTCTTGAAATGATATTTACCAGACTAGTCAATTGAGCCTTTTTATGAGGTTTTAATGTCAAAAAGCTGTAGATGCGATTTTTAACATTGTAATAGTAGAATTATGAGTGTTCCGTTTCTTAAAAAGTCATAGAGAGCATTTTAGTATAGGGGCCATATTTCACTACCGATTTTTTCCAAATAGGAAGTTGTTATTTGCCGTTCCGGTCATATATCTTTCTAGGTCCTCTGGTTAATATATTTTTAAAGCTTCATGGGGATGTATTAGTACGCCATGAACAGAAAAGGGGACTTAAATTAATGATAAGATGTAATATGTGTGACGTAGAGATGTTTACTGCAAGCATTGACAGCGTTCATCCGGGGTATCTTCCGGTGATGCTTGTAAACAGGGAGAAGGGACTCTTTGCAACTGAATACAAAAGTGAGCTCTTATGCTATGTGTGTCCGGAGTGTGGTCATATAGAGCTATATGCAAAGGATCCTAAAAAGCTTAGGGGGAAGATGATAGGAAAATGACGCAGCAAGGAATATCTGAAGATAATATATTGGGCATCCGTATTGGAATGGAAAAGAGAGATGTGCTTAGACTCCTTGAAGATTCTGATATTCTGGATATGGACGATATGAAAAACGGATATACCTGGGTTAAATGCTGGATACGTCCATTTGGACAGAGGATCCTTTGCTCAATCTGTTTTAAGGATGGGCTTGTGGTGGAGATTGACCTGTACCCTTATATTAACGAAATATCCTGTGATGAGTCGTGGGCAGATGCCAGCGAGGAACAGATGGAAAAAGATAAGGTATTCTGCGAATCCTGGATAAAGAAATATAAAACACAGCTGCCAGATAATGCCGAAGTCTGTGTTGATAGAAGGAGCCTTTCAGCAGGGATAATAATCAGGTAAAGCAGTCCGTATCCTTGAAATAGGTTTTATGCAGACTTAAGACTAATTCACAATTCATATAGATGTTCACAAAAAATAAACACAAATACCAGATAATAGAAGAGGTAAATCATGTCTGACAGCAGATATACGGCTATATTCATAAATTTTGAAGGTGCTGACCGGGATATCCTTACAAGGCAGCTTAAGATGCTAAAGGAAAGGTTTCGTGCCCATGTGATACTAATTGGTTCTTCAGATGATGACAGGGATCTTCTTGATAAGAACGGAGCTCTGTTTGAGGAAGAGATTACACCTGGAGATAGCGATATCACAGATACCGTCATTGCATTTTGCAAACAGAAGCATATAGATATGAAAGAAGCCATGTATATAGGTAAGCTGGGTGATGGTGACAGCCGTCTAAAGGAATCCGGATTCGATGTAAAGGATCCTGTTAAGATGGCCGAATCCTACAAAAAGGCGATGGACATGTTGCAGAATATGGTTTCCCCAATAATCAAAAAATAACAGGAGATAATGGTATGAATATTTCAGAAAAAGACTGGAAGCTTTTCCGGAACGACCTTCCAAATTGGCAGGAAAGATATATGGAAAAACTTGTTGAAGAATATAAGGAAATATTGAGCGATGACAGAAATGCATCGGACAAATACTGGGCGCTTGAAGCACGTTTAAAGGCAGACAAGAGAAATCCAGGGGTCCTCATAACTGACATAAGCAGGTCGAATTTCTATGACCATCTTGTATCGCTTGTAAGATATAAGGTCATAACAATGGACGATCTTAATGACTATAGTGAGGAGACTAAGGAAGTGGTCAGAAGAATAACCGGCTGACATGGGGATGATGAGATGGAATCAGAAAAAGAGATAATAAAGCTTCGGCCGCACCATCTTCTGTGCACCCAGGGATACAGCGGAAAAGGTTATGATGAGAAATTTGTTCTCAATATGACTTATATGACAGCCAGGATGAGAGAAGACCCTGAACTTAAAGTGCAGATAGTATTTTCGACAGATGACCTTTGCAGGTTCTGTCCAAGAAAAAGAGGAGAGGGAATCTGCGTGGATGATGACAAGGTTCTGGCATTTGATGCAGGCGTAGTAAAGCTCCTTGAGCTTGAAGAAAAAACATATAGCTATCAGGAGCTTATAAGAGCAGTCCATGAAAAGATGACTTCTGAGAAGATGCGGGAAATCTGCGGATGCTGTGAATGGTTTCACATGAGCGCATGTGAGAAGAATATCCTTTCGGGGAAATATCTTCTGAATGTGAAATAAGTGCCGTTATTTTGCTAATTTTTAAATGTTTTTCCATGAAAGACTGGACTATAATCTACTTTGTAAGGAACACTTACAGGAGGAGAACAATAATGACACCTAAAATTTGGTTGTTAATCGTACTAATTACAAATCCTAAAAATCGGAGATGCTTATATTGAACACCTCCGATTTTACCGTTTTATTTAACCTTTACACTCTTAGATTTGCTCCACTTGGAGTATATCTTTTCTCCGCCAGATTTCTTATATGTTCGGATTCTGACATAGTATTTTTTCTTAGACGTAAATTTCTTTATAGTCTTTGATGTCCTCTTAGTCTTGCCAATATTAACAGTCTTAACATCTTTCTTAAAAGCCTTATCTGTGCTGTACTGAATTTCATAACCCTTGATGTCTTTAGCGGTCAGCTTTTTCCATGAAATCGTAATGGATTTCTTTCCTGCCTTAAGCTTTGAAATAGAAGTATTTTTCTGTTTTTTGTTGATATTCTCAGCCTTTTCTTCCGCATTTTTTGCTGCAGTGGAATCTTCAGCTGCTACCTGCTTTGAAGAATCTGTTGCTGTATCAGTTGGCTTTGTCTGTTCTGTAGGGTCAGTTGGTTTAGCTGGATCTGCAGGGTCTGTAGGCGTTGTCGGATCTGTAGGTGTTGAAGGTTCAGGTGAAGAACTACCGGATTTATCCTTCCAAATAGCTTTGATTGTAGTATTGGCTGTGACTGTAATCTTTGCACCTACCGCACCTTTATCCCATTTATCGAATTCTTTGCCTTTAGGAGCTATAAATGTGCATGCCGGCAATGTGTAATATGATCCCTGCTCAACAGATATTCTTTTCATGGTTCCGCTTCCGCCATTTGGATCGAAGCCTACTGTGCACATGGGTTTTTCAGGCTCTGAAGTGGCATAATCAGGATCTATTTCAAAAACTGCTTGAATTTCAACATCTGAATCTGTAAGAATAAGAGTATCATTGGTTATTGTCGCTTTACCTGATATAATCTTCCATTCTTTGAACTTGGATCCTTTACATGTTGTCTTATAAAGATTAAACTTTGCCCCTTTGATACCCCAGTCTGTTTTGCTGATTTCCCTGGGATCCAGGCTGGCAAAACCTCCCCCACCGGTATAAGACAGGGTAACATTGTACCTACCTGGTATATCCTTTAACTTTATCTTCACAGAATCAGAGTTTGCGCAGCTGTTCAGATCACTTGACATGGTTCTGATAACAAATTCGTTGTTTGTCAAAAAAAACTTTACAGTAGAACCTGCTTCAATTCTTGAAGGAGAGCTGTAATACTCAGCAATCAAATCCGATGACACAGCCCTGAAAGATACGTATGTGTTTTTACCTTCAACTCTTTTTCCTACAATATAATCCTTTGCCATAGGTGTTTTCTTGCTGATAGTCGTTGAATACTCAGAAATTTTTAATTTGGAATTCTTTTTATAATCACTTATGTATGCCTTACTTGAAGAAAGTGTAATGGGTTCGGATGAATATAAAACATACAAAGTCATCTTCCCCAGCTGGTTATAGTTCCAGCATCCTTTGTAATCAATAGTTTCATTTGCCTTAAGCGAAACATTCTGAAAGGTTCCAAGGCGCGGGTTGTCTAAGTTAGAGTCGGAAATATACCCGTAAAAAAAGATTTTATCTTTGCTTCCATTTTGGCTGTTTGCTATCATGCAGGCATAATAACCTTCTGATATTGTTTTGAAGTGAACATGATCTCCTTCGAATCGAACCTCAGTCGCTGCTTCATTTGATGCCGCTTTGGATACAATGGATGAACACCCAAACACAGAAAAAATACACATCATGGATGTGATGAAAAGTAAGAGAGTTTCTTTGATTGTCTTCATAAGTTTTTCCCCTAAAACTTTTTTCTTCCCCTCAAATAACGATTATACTACACAGAAAGGGAATCAAAAAGAGACATTTGCTAATACGACTAATGCGGAATCAGATTACATATTAGTCATTTGTCTATTGAAATAATTAATGGATGGCGATAAAATATGACTAATCAGGAATTGCATTCCATATTAGTCGAATTTGCTTAAGGAGCAATGGCATGGATTATATTAAAAGAGCTATTGAAGAAGTGGTTGAGCACTCAGCAAAAACTTTTAAGTGCATATTAGTAACAGGCGCAAGACAAACAGGAAAATCGACTTTGGTGAAGCATCTGTATTCAGATATAAAGCAGGTTTCCTTTGATGATCCTTTTGTTGAGGAACAGGCAAAGAATAATCCGGAGATGTTCTTATCACTAAACGAACCGCCTGTCTTTTTAGATGAAATTCAATATGTGCCATCTTTATTTAGATATATAAAACAAAGCAGTGATAATAGTGATTCAAAGGGATTATTCTATCTTTCAGGATCACAGCCATTTAAACTGATGGAACTGGCATCTGATTCATTAGCCGGTCGAGTAGCAATTATCGAATTGCCGCCTTTATCGCTTAGAGAAATCATGAAAAGTAATTATACAAGTCCTTTTCTTCCAACAATGGAATATGTACAGGACAGAAATAAAGAGGCTATAAAGCCATCTAATATATGGAAAATAATCCACCGGGGCGGGTACCCTGAAATGCAAGATCCCGACATGGATTGGGCGATGTTTTTTTCGAGTTATGTAAAGACTTATTTAGAACGTGATGTTAGAGAATTAGCTGCTGTACAGGATTTAGATGCATTTCGCAGATTTATGGTTGCATGTGCTGCCAGAACCGGTCAGATGCTTAATTATGCAAATATTGCAGATGAAGTCGGTAAGGATGCTAATACTATAAAGAATTGGATTTCTATTTTAGAGGCTTCCGGTAT
This sequence comes from Butyrivibrio sp. MB2005, assembly GCF_000424285.1. Lineage (GTDB taxonomy): Bacteria > Bacillota > Clostridia > Lachnospirales > Lachnospiraceae > Butyrivibrio. The sequence continues at coordinate 235,855 of NZ_AUJP01000009.1, forward strand.
TGTATATATACTTGAACCATACGCTAATAGTGCACTTAAACGTGCAATCAAAACTCCAAAGCTTTACTTTAGGGATACCGGACTGGCTGCATACCTCACAAGATGGCTTACTCCCGAAACTTTAGCGACAGGGGCAATGAGTGGGGAGTTTTTTGAAACCTTTGTGATTTCAGAGATCCTAAAAAGCTATTCTAATAGGGGATTAGATTATCGTTATTTTGTATCTTACTACAGAGGAAAAGATAAGAAAAAAATCAAAAAAAATGGTGCAGAAACTTATGAAGAAGCAGGGATTGACTTTATAATCGAGCAGGATGGCGTTTTATATCCTATTGAAATCAAACAAAGCGCTAACGTTTCAGCTGATATGACATCTGCATTTCAAATCCTTGATAAGATACCGGAAAAGAAAAGGGGCACAGGCGCAGTTATATGTATGTGTTCCATGCCAGGTTCGCTGAGAGAAAATGTACTTCAAATTCCATATTGGTTTATTTAAAAAATGGCTACTGTTCAATCTGCATGCAAGATGAACAGTAATAAGGTAAATGACTATCCTTAAGGCTTTCAGTGATGAAACAAAACAATAATTCATAAATGTAAAACGGAAGGCAGCTATATATCGTGGCAAGAGAACTGACTGATGAAGAATTGAAAAGGAAGCTCCTTTTGATTTTCTTGTTCACTGCAGAGATATCCAGGATTCTATTTCTACCATAACAGGAGATGATCCATCATCCTCCAATCCAAATAAAATGTTTAACACAGGAAATAACAGTGAAAATGCTTTTGAGTCATGGGTAGCTCAAAAGTATTTTTATGATGTATCAGCGAGAAAACTCCTTCCGACATAGTCGGTGGGGGATGAATCGCTGACCCTCAGCGCTTTGCTTTGCAGTATCGTCCTGTTCTTTCATATTTTCTTTTGTGGTCATCCGTGCGCTGGCTTTCTATATATTTTTTCACTGTCTCAAGTGAAACGGATCCGGTTGTGGCGCAAAAATAACTCCTGCTCCAGAAAAGAGCATCTCCCCACAGATATTTTTCTATATGTTCACGGTATTTGATCCTGACTTCTTTAGAGAGCTGGGACTTTAAGGTGTTGATCAGTTTTACCGGAGCGACATCCGGAGGCATGGAGATAAGCATGTGTATATGATCCTCATCTGTCTCAGCAGAAAGCATATCGCAGTTCATCCTTCCACACAGATAAGCGGCGTGATTTTTCATGAAATCCCCCATCTCATTGGTTATCACCTTTTTCCTG
>NZ_AUJP01000010.1 GCF_000424285.1 Butyrivibrio sp. MB2005
CCGCCTTTTTAGATTTTTGTCGCAAACTCAATCTTAACATGAAGGCTGGTGCTTTTCCTTTTTTTATTTCTCCGAATCTATATTTACCCTAATATTCAAAATGTCAAGAGTTTTTAGTGCAATTTGCAAAAATTGTTTTTCTCTGCTCTATATAGTTTAGCATTATGCAACATATTTTTATTATTAACCCTTCATTAACTTTATTAAAAAGGTATTAAATCCGGACACCTCACGCTTTCTATCTTATAGCTTCAGGAAAACGCTGTAAGATAAAAATCCCCATCAACAGATTAAACTGTCAGATGGGGATTATAATCCTTAAAATATCAGAGTTTTTTACCTGTAAGAAGCTCGTAAGCTTCCTCATATTTTGCAATTGTCTTATCAATTACGTCTGCAGGAAGATTGTAGTCGCTCTCAGGATTAGCCTTAAGCCAGTCACGAACAAACTGCTTATCGAAGGAAGGCTGTGACTTACCGGGCTCGTAACCCTCTACAGGCCAGAAACGGCTACTGTCAGGTGTGAGCATCTCATCAGCAAGAACCACTTCACCCTCTTCATTAAGGCCAAACTCGAACTTGGTATCAGCGATGATGATACCCTTTGTAAGAGCATAGTCTGCGCACTTCTTGTAAAGAGCGATCGTGTAATCACGAAGCTTCTCTGCATACTCCTGACCGTGTCCCGGGAAGTCTCTCTCAAGAACTTCTACAGAGCGCTCGAAATCGATGTTCTCGTCATGATCACCGATCTCTGCCTTGGTTGAAGGTGTATAGATGGGTTCAGGGAGCTTGTCACATTCCTTAAGTCCCTCGGGAAGCTTGATGCCGCATACAGTTCCGTTCTCCTTGTAACTGTTCCAGCCACTTCCTGTAATATAGCCACGTACGATGCACTCGATGGGGAGCATTGTAAGCTTCTTACAGAGCATACTGTTGCCGGTAAATTCCGGTTTTCTGAAAAATTCAGGCATGTCAGCTGTATCTGTGCTGATCATGTGATTACTGACGATATCCTTGGTGTAATCAAACCAAAACTTTGACATCTGAGTAAGGACTGTGCCCTTTTTCTCTACCTTGTTCTTGAGGATTACATCAAAAGCTGAGATTCTGTCGGTGGCAACCATAATAAGTGCATCCCCGACGTCATAGATCTCTCTGACCTTACCCTCTTTTACCGGACTGTATTCCTGCATAATTCTCCTCCTTCGGTGCTTTGCGCAATGTTTCAACTAGTTTCCCTGCTGAGCAGGATCCCCTCCAAATTCATGGAAGGATATATGATAAGTTGATCTATGGATCAATCATCATTATCTTCTTCTTCGTTAGTACTGTATACTGTACGCTTTCTTGCCATTGCATCACTTTCAAGATACTCATCATAAGTAGAGCGCTTATCGATAAGTGAGCCGTCAGGCAGGATCTCCATTATTCTGTTTGCTGTTGTCTGTACGACCTGGTGGTCACGGCAGGCGAAAAGCTCAACTCCGGGGAACTTGATCATACCCTGGTTAAGAGCTGTGATTGATTCCATATCAAGGTGGTTGGTAGGCTCATCGAAAATAAGGCAGTTTGCACCGCTGATCATCATCTTACTGAGCATGCAGCGAACCTTCTCTCCTCCTGATAATACCTTAACCTTCTTAACCCCGTCTTCACCTGCGAAAAGCATACGTCCGAGGAATCCGCGGACATAGGTTACGTCCTTAACCTCGGAATAGCCTGTAAGCCACTCGGTGATAGTGTAGTCGTTATCAAATTCGTGTGAGTTGTCCTTGGGGAAGTAAGCCTGTGATGTTGTTACGCCCCACTTATAGGTTCCTTCATCGGGTTCCATCTCACCTGTGAGGATCTGGAAAAGCGTGGTCTTTGCAAGCTCGTTACCACCCACAAAGGCAATCTTATCATCATGCTGAACAACGAATGAAATATTGTCCAGAACCTTCTCACCATTGATGGTCTTGCTGATACCGTCTACTGTAAGAACCTCGTTACCGATCTCTCTCTCGGGTCTGAAATCGATGTAAGGATATTTTCTTGAAGAAGGCTTAATTGTATCAAGCTCGATCTTCTCAAGAGCTTTCTTACGGGATGTTGCCTGCTTACTCTTACTTGCGTTAGCAGAGAATCTTGCAATGAATTCCTTGAGCTCTTTGATCTGCTCTTCTTTTTTCTTATTAGCTTCCTTCATCTGACGGATCATCAGCTGTGAAGACTCGTACCAGAAGTCATAGTTACCTGCATAAAGCTGAATCTTGCTGTAATCGATATCAGCGATATGTGTACATACTTTATTAAGGAAGTAACGGTCATGGGATACAACGATGACTGTGTTCTCAAAGTTGATAAGGAACTCCTCAAGCCATGCGATAGCATCCATATCCAGGTGGTTGGTAGGCTCGTCCAGAAGCAGGATGTCCGGATTACCGAAAAGCGCTCTTGCAAGAAGCACCTTGACTTTCTGATTACCGTCAAGCTCGCTCATAAGCTTGTAATGATACTCTGTGTCGATTCCAAGACCGTTAAGAAGGCTCTCAGCATCAGACTCAGCTTCCCATCCGTTCATCTCAGCGAATTCAGCCTCAAGCTCACTGGCTCTGATTCCGTCTTCATCAGAGAAATCTTCTTTTGCATAGATAGCATCCTTCTCCTTCATGATCTCGTAGAGACGGGCGTTACCCATGATTACTGTATCAAGAACAGTGAATTCATCATATTTAAAGTGATCCTGCTCAAGGAAAGAAAGTCTCTGACCGGGAGTTATTACTACATCTCCGTTTGTGGTCTCAAGTTTACCGGATAATATTTTAAGGAAAGTAGATTTTCCTGCGCCGTTGGCACCGATGATACCGTAGCAGTTGCCCTCGGTGAATTTAATATTTACATCCTCAAACAGAGCCTTTTTGCCGACTCTTAATGTGACATTGTTTGCACTGATCATATTGAAAAACTACCTCCGATCGTGTTTCTACTAATAATAATGTAATCAACTTACGTATTATATTTGATGTATAAAAAAAAAGCAATGTAAATAAAACTTTTACCGTGGGATTTCTTAAGCAGATGCATATATACATTTGTAAAGGAAATTTTTTTGAAGGAGGATATAAAAATGCCGGATAAACTTGAAGGGGTTGATGCAACCTTCGCGGATGATAGAGATTATAATGACGTAAAAATCAAGAACACTCCCTATAGCTCTAAAATGAGCGTTATTCATATTGAATCCATCTATGACGACGATATTATCAAAAGAAACAAGGAAGAAGTCACCAAAAACTTTGATGGCCTTCTGAAAGCCTTCGGAAACGGAGCAGAAGCTACTGAAGAAGACAAAAACGTTATTAATTTCTTCAATGACGGAACAGTCAGCGGTGCCAGGCTGGCATATGTTATTGGAGAAAAGCTTACTCCCTACGGTCTTGGTTCAGAAGTTCCAACAGTTCAGGAAATGCTTGAAGTTGGTAACAACATCATGATTAGGGGCGATGATGGAAAGCATACAACCTTTACCGAAAAGTATTTTTTGAACAATAAAAACGTGCAGGAGCTTGCTGAAAAAGAGTTTGCCAATAATCAAGCCAAAGGCTACGGCAGCGCCATGGCTGCATTCCTTTACGCATACCTTGCAGAATATAACAACAAAGACCTGAAGAATTTTGATAATACCTTCAATTCAAAGGTCGATAAAGTACCTGCATATTTTGCAGACAAAAAAGGCAATATTCATGCAATCGTTGATAAGGAATCACACCTTGAGTACAACAAGGAAATTGATAAACAGATAAATCAGAACAAAGAAGCTGTAGATAAATACAAGGCAGAGAAAAAGATTCTCGATGATATTACAAAGGAGAAGGAAACTGCCACTGCTGAACAGATGGAAGCACTGGATGAGCATTCGAAGGCATACGATGCTCACGAAAATGCAAAAAAGGACTTTAATAAATATCCCCAGGAAATCACCATGCCCCGTAAGCCCGTTGAAAAAAGCAGATGGAGAAGGTTTTTCCACGCAATAGGTCTTGCTCCTCACAGCAAAGATTATATCAATCGCATGAATGATTATAATACAAAGCTTGAGACCTATAATCAGTATCAGATTGATAAGGAAGCGCTTGCAGAGAAGGCAAATACCCTGAAAATGGCAGAGAACAAACTTACTTCCGCCATAGAAAAGGTAGCCGGCATCGAAATGAATATCGATGATCAGAATAGAAAGATTAAAGAAATTGAAAAATCAATCGGAAATCCTGAACGCGATGATATAAAAAGTTTCGTAGACAATGAGAAAGCCAACTATGCCGGTATGGCAGCTAATTTAATAGATTTTCCCAAGCAATACTTCCGTGAGAGAAACGCCCATAAGGCAACAGATATTGTAAATACTGCCTGGAAGGACAAAGAAGCCCTTGGTACAATTGAGAGCAGTAATCTCATTGATTTTAAGGAGGGCGGTCTTAATTTAATGATGAAAAGCTTTAATGAACGTAAGACTGCCAAAGTTTTTCTGCGTAGTGAAATTATGGCCGCAAACGCCACTGATATATTTGATAAACACAAGAAAGAAATTGAAAAGCTCAATGTGGATGATAAACAAAAGAAAAAAATCATGAATGTTAAGCTTGATCAGGAATACCAGCTTCAGACCATGAAAGCCGCAAAGCTTTTCGAGCGAACATTTTCTCTGAAACCGACACCTGTAAATGTTCAGGCAGTTATGGATGCAATGGGATTCCAAAATCAGGTCGAGTTCAGACTTAAGAATGTAGATAAAGCGAAGCTGGATAACACAAACAAGCTTCCAACTGTTAATGCAAAGAACGTTGATGATATGACTCTTGCTCTTATGGCAGGAATAAAGACCGCTATCAAAGACGGCATGCTCAAGGCCAAGACCGGAGAAATGGAATATTCATATCCACTTGCAAACCATAAAGTAAATAAAGCACCCGTCAAGGAGACCAACATCGTTACATTAAATAAAAAAATTAACGGTGAAAAGGAAGCTTCTTCCAAGGGCAAACACTCTGATGTTATCAAGGCTCTCCCTGCCGGTGAAAAAGTCATCGAAGGAAAACAGAATATAATGTAAAAATATAATAATTTGTATTATCAAACAGGGGCAAAATTCACTTTTTGCCCCTGAAATCGTTTATAATAAAGATTGGGAGGAGAAATAATATGAAGCTTAATTACAAAAGAACTATCCTGATCGGTCTGGCATTTATGTCTATCTGCTCTTTTTGGCAGTTCTACGACAACGAAATCCCAAAGATACTAACTTACCACTTCGGACTGGGCGAGACCTGGACCGGCGTGATCATGGCACTTGATAATGTACTTGCACTATTCATGCTGCCTTTGTTCGGTGCTCTCTCTGACAGAGCAAATACCAGAATCGGTAAAAGAATGCCTTTTATTCTGGCAGGTACAGGAGCATCGGCTGTTTTGCTGTTCCTACTAATCTATGTTGCTCACATATCAGATAATCTGGCACTTTTCATAGTGATCCTACTATTCCTTCTTCTGTCCATGGGAACCTACAGATCACCTGCTGTTGCTCTGATGCCGGAGCTGACACCTGCGGTACACAGAAGTAAGGCCAACGCCATCATCAACCTGATGGGAACTCTCGGCGCAGTATACACCCTTGTTATGATCAAGGTCCTGCTTAAATCCGCAGCAAATGAGGCTGATACCAATTACATACCGCTGATGTTATCACTTATAATTTTCATGGTGGTAACTGTTGCTCTTCTGTTTATCACAATTCCTGAAAACAAACTTATAACCAAGGTCAGAGAAAATGTGCCCGATTTTGACGGCGAAGGAGGTGCCATCAGTAAAGAGCTGGCAGAATCCAACCCTGATATCTCCGATGGATCAGTAAAAGAGGTTCTGCCAAAGGATGTAAGAAAGAGTATGTCCTTCCTTCTTTTATCCGTGTTCTTATGGTTCACTGCATACAACGCCGTTACCACGGCATTCTCAAGATATGTTACAGAGGTCTGGGATCTGCACAACGGAGCCTATGCCGACTGCCTGATGATAGCAACAATCTCAGCAGTTTTTGCCTATCTTCCAATCGGTATTCTCTCTGCAAAGATAGGCAGAAAACTCACAATACTTCTGGGTGTAACCCTTATGACTCTCTGCTACCTGGCAGCTGCACTTATGCCAGGCTACAACTCAGTACTAAATTTCTACTTTGCACTGATCGGAATTGGCTGGGCTGCGATCAACGTCAACTCCTATCCCATGGTTGTTGAGATGGGGCAAAGCTCTGTTATTGGAAAATATACTGGTCTTTACTATACGTTTTCAATGGCAGCTCAGGTATTTACACCGATATTCTCAGGCTTTTTACTTGAGCATGTCTCCTACAGAACGCTGTTTCCTTACGCAGTTGTATTTTCCTGCCTTGCATTCATCACCATGATAATGGTAAGACACGGCGATACCAAGCCTCCAAAGAAAAAGCACATTCTTGAAAACTTCGATGTAGATGACTAATATAACATGCCCGCAGTAGAATATATGGTTTCATGCTCGTTTCGAGAGCTCAAAATCGCCTGAAACCACATATTCTACTGCGGGCTTATTTTTTACACTCTATCAGAATTTCGTTATAGTTATCTGTTACTATTATTTTTATAGTCTTTTATTTTTTCTAAGTAATCATATTGTATGCTAAGGCGGCCGGTTCCTGTTCCAAGGTCTATGTGCGGTTTGTTGGATCCATGGAAATCCGAGCCTCCGCTTATCAGCAGATCATACTTTTCTGCAAGGCCCTTCATGTCACGCTCATCCTGGGGTGTATAGGTGGCATACAGCGCCTCTATTCCCACAACTCCTGCATCCTTCATCTCATGAACAAGCTTATCCATGGCATCTTTTCCAAGTCCGTACAATACGGGATGTGCCAGAATTGGTACACCTTTTGCCTTAAGTATCTGCTCTATGGCCATCTGCGGTGTTATTTTTTCTCTTGGCACATAGCAGGGACATCTGTCACCTATGAATCTGTCAAAGGCCTCGCTTATGCTCTTCACATAACCCTTTGCCAAAAGAAGCCTTCCAAAATGGGCTCTTGTTATAACCGCCCCGGGATTGGCTTCCACCAGTTCCTCGTAGGTAACAGGCATTCCAGCATCCGTGAGCTTTTCACATATTTTCCTGTTTCTGCGGGTTCTCGAATCTATGAATTCCTGAAGTCCTGCTCTGTATTCCTCATCCTTGTAATCAATATAAAGACCCACGATGTGGACATCCTTACCGTTTCGTACCGTCGAGTACTCTATTCCCGGAACAACTTCAAAATCAGGATAATTCTCTTCGCTATGCCTTATTGCCTCTTCAAGTCCGTCCACTGTGTCGTGATCTGTAAGTGCAATCGCCGATAACCCCTTTTTTACAGCAAGATCAACCAGCTCGGACGGTGAAAATGTCCCATCTGATGCGGTTGAATGTGTGTGAAGATCTACTGTTTTCATACCTCTCCTGTTTGATAGATAAAAGCTTTTGACCCGGAATCTTTAGCCCCCTCTCATGGCCTTCATCTCTTTTTTATTTTCATACATAAGCCCGTCTGCCCGCTTGAACACATCATCAACACTGTGATCTATCTCTGCGTCAAACTCGGCCACACCTATTGCGGCAGAAATCTTTTCCCAAGGCTCTAATGAGTCGTCCTTTGCAAACTCCTCAAGTTTTCCCTTAAACTCTGCAATCAGTTCTTCTCTTATATTATAATCGTCTCCCCATAAAACGACCACAAATTCATCACCGCCCACTCTGAAAACAGGTGAATGGCAGAATATCTTACATACAATATCGCAGAGCTTGATGATAGCAGCATTTCCTTTGTCATGGCCATATGTATCATTGATTTTCTTAAGGAAATTCAGGTCTATCATGCCTATTCCGAATTTTACTTCAGGATTCCTTAGAATCTCCCGCTCCAGCCTGATTATCTCTTTATCATACGCTGTTTTATTTCTGATTCCTGTGAGAGCATCCTTGTGCGCAAGCTCTGTCATCTCTGCAGCATGCTCTTTTGTGAAGAAAAGCTCTCTGGAGGTCTTGGTAAGATTCTCCATGTAGTCATCAAGCTCTTTTATCATGGCAGCGGTTCTTCTGGCCAGAAAAGCGATCTCGTGCTTACCGTCACTTAACTCCTCGAATTTCTTGGCAACGGAAACCTCTTTATTTTCAGCATACTCGTCCATATACTTCTGCATTTTATTGATTTTAAGGATATATTGATAGTTTATGAACCACAGCATGGAAAACATGCAGGTAACGAGAATTATAGCCATAAGCACGACTTCAAGCATTGTGCTTTCTACGATTCCCTTGTTCATTGAATTAACGGTTATGTCCGCGCAAACAATTCCCTTTAGCTCGCCGCAGGCTATATGCGGTGTGTAGTATCCATAGGTCTTTCCGTACTCATTATCGTAGGAGTCATAGCCATTAGGGCTCATGCGGGTACGATAGGTCTCCCAAAGCTTGGGATACTCGTTTTCTGGCACCTCCACATCAAAATCAAATTCCATTATGCTCTTGCCGTCTACTATCTTTTCAGTGCGAAGGCCGTCAAATACGTAATACATCTGAGGCGGCGTATCTGTCGGTACAAGGTAATATACATACTCGGTGCCGAATATCTCGTTGAATTTCTCGAATGTATTAAGCCATTGCTCGTATTTATATGTAGTGAAGGCTATCTTGGCCTCATCTGACATATCCCCGAATTTTATTGTTTTCTCAAATATTTCTCCCGGATACTGGCTGGAGAATATATTTTCCCACTCGTCCCTTGCAGGAATATAATTACCATCATAATCGTAAGGAATAATTATTTTCTCATGGTTAGCAAGGAAGTATTCCTGCATCAGTCCGAATTCATCTGCATCCCTGTCGATCAATCCTGCAAGACACTGAGTAACTTCCTTTATACGCTGCTCCTGCTGCAATCTGTATGTGTTGTTCTGAATGGAATATGTGGCAGCAGCACTGATCACAATAGTAATTATGATGAACAGCAGGAATATAATTAAGAATCTTATAAAAAGACCACTTTTTTTCTTCATAAGCGGAGTCTCCCATAATGGTACATTAACATGATTACATTATATTCTCTAAAAATAGTATCAAAATAAACGAAGTCTTATAAAAAAATAAAATTTACACAGCGTACATGTCGTTATATAATGCAAAAAGTGTTTTTGATTTATTTACGGAGATATTATGAGTAAGATTTTTTTCACTGATTTAGACGGAACTTTATTAACAAAGGAAAAGACAGTATCCCCTGTGACAATGGATGCCCTTATTCGCTTCACTTCTGCAGGCAACCATTTTGCCATCAACACAGGCCGTGCCATAGACAGTGCCAAGGCAGTACAAAGAGAGAACAACCTCTTTTTCCCCGGAAGCTATCTGATTGGTTTTAACGGAGCTGAGATCTACGACTGTGATGCAGGAAAGGATGTATTTAGATCAGGCATTCCCTATGATCTGGTATCTCAGATCTTCGCCCTGGCAAAAGAGCATGGCATGCACGTTCATACCTACAATGACGATACCATCATCACTCCCGCTGAGGATGAAGAACTGGCATACTACAGAAGGGTCATCAAAACTCCTTACAAGGTTACTTCTGATGTTTGCGCAGACCTTACAGCAGAACCCTGCAAGATAATCGGCATAGAACTTCACGATAAGGCTAAGTGCGATCGTTTTAAGGCTGCCGTTGAAGATCTTGGAGGTGACAGACTCACTCTCCTTTATTCAAATCCCTACTATCTGGAGATTTTTAATTCCGAGGCAGGAAAAGGAAGCGCAGTAACAAGATTGGCAGATCACCTTGGAATCTCAATCGCTGACACAATCGCAGCCGGCGATGAAGAAAACGACATCTCCATGATCCGTGCTGCAGGTCTTGGCGTTGCCATGCAAAACGCCATCGATGCCGTAAAAAAATCCGCCGATATCATCACCGAAACCGATAATGATAACGACGGACTTGCGCCTATTTTGCTTGGGGCGCTATAATTGTGAATATTCTATGAATTCATAATTCTTTAAGACTTTTCGATCATGTTTCTTAAGATTTATATGATAGCATTATTCCTGTTGCCAACATCCTATGGCAACAGGTTACATTTCTTTCTGACATTTCTATTATCACCCTTTTGATAATAATCCCACTTCTTTAAGAAATTAAGTAACAACTATAGAACAGGCTCTGATTGTCTGCCCATTTTGGAGGTGCTATAATTCGAGTGAAAAACAAACAAAAGAATAAGCAAAAAGAACAAATCGACTGGCATTCCGGTTTTGCCGGAGGTTTGGAACTGGTTTTCAGAGATTACAAAGACCAGTTAACAATTGAAAGAGAACACTCTCTTTCAAAGCAGCCACTCCGGATTGATTTCCTGCTACTCAAACTTAATCCCGGAATCATCATCGATAATGCCGTCGGAAGGCTTTTTAAAACTCACAACATCATTGAATACAAGAATCCGTATGACGAGCTTAATATCGATACAGTATGGAAGGTGATTGGCTATGCTGCTCTATATAAAGGGCTTAGTCATAAAAATAATAAGATTCAATCCAATGAGTTGACCATCACAATATTCAGGCATTCTAAACCTACAGCACTATTAAGCCAGCTGAAAAAAGATGGATACAAAGTAACCAATTCAAGCAGTGGTATCTACTCAGTACAAGGCATTATATCAGTACCATTATACATTGTCATAACAAAAGAACTTGAAGAAGACGTTTTTAAGGTTCTCAGAATAATGACCAAAAATGCTGATATTGATGATATCATAGCTTTTATTGAAGAAGCCTCAAATTTCAGCATTCCCGGCGATAAAGGCAACGCTAAAGCAGTACTGCAGGTTAGCTCAATGGCTAACAAAAAACTTTTCGAAGGGATGAAAGGAGAATACAAAAACATGAATGAAGTATTAAGAAAAATCATGGCTGATGATCTTATACGATCAAAGGAAGAAGGCATATCTGAAGCAACTGTTAAATTCACTACTATCATTTCAGAAAAAGATAAAGCTTTAGCAGAAAAGGATGCTACGATAGCTGAGAAGGATGCTCAAATTGCTGAATTGTTGGCTAAGCTTAATGCCAAAGAAAAGCAGTAATCAAAAAAACAGTGAAAAAATGCGACCGCTTTAAGGCAGCAGTTGAAGAGCTTGGAGGCGACAGGCTTACTCTCCTCTATTCCAATCCCTACTATCTGGAGATATTTAATTCTGAAGCAGGAAAAGGAAGCGCTGTAAAGAGACTGGCAGATCACCTTGGAATCTCAATCTCCGATACCATCGCAGCAGGTGATGAAGAAAACGATATCTCAATGATCAAGGCTGCAGGCCTTGGCGTTGCCATGCAAAACGCCATCGACGCCGTAAAAAAATCCGCCGATATCATCACCGAAACCGATAATGATAACGACGGACTTGCACCTATTTTAATTGGGGCACTATAAAAAACATCCACGCAGTACTGTAGGTTAGCTCAATGGCTAACAAAAAACTTTTCGAAGTGATGAAAGAAGAATACAAAAACATGAATGAAGTATTAAGAAAAATCATGGCTGATGATCTTAAACAAGCAAAGGAAGAAGGCATATCTGAAGCAACTGTTAAATTCACTACTATCATTTCAGAAAAAGATAAAGCTTTAGCAGAAAAGGATGCTGCATTAGCTGAGAAGGATTCTGCATTAGCTAAGAAGGATGCTGAAATTACTGAATTGTTGGCTAAGCTTAATGCCAAAGAAAAGGATGGCATTTAACCTTAACTTGCTATATAACTAATCCCTGCTCTATTGAGCAGGGATAGCTTTTTTATCCTTTTAATTTGTGAGGTGTAAGAATAATCCTCGAACACCGGAATGTCTCAGGTATAATACTACTTATTAGCGCACATCACATGGTAAAATTTTTACGTTAGGATTTACGTATTAGCATGAACTCATGTATTGCATTTGTTATTCTTTTCCTATACAGCAATACTAGAATAATAAGCAATACTGAAAATAAATATCTAAGAATATTATTAAAATATGTAAGCATATATAGAGTCCCTATGAGTAGGAAAATAGTCGTTATTTCAATAAGCTTTCTTTTACTATAAGGATAGACTCCATCTAATTCTGTTTTACATACGCTCTCCATAGCACAAAAATGCAGTAATGAGTATAAAATGTAACATCCTAATGTAGTAAATGCAGCTGCATAGTAACCAAACAATCTAATAAAAATATAATTTGAAATAATATTTAGTAATGCACCACCTACAGTAGATGCAGCAATTAGTTTTGTCTTCTCAAAATAGAATTCAAATTTTGCAAATAAGTCATATGTAAATAGAAAATATACACTCATTGCAATTGGAGGAAGACACCAAACAGCATCATAATATTCAGGTGGAGCAAACACCTTCACTGCTTCTGGAGCAAAGGCTATCAAAAAAATATTAACACCACCAACAAATATAAGTGTAACATATGAAATTGGTCCAATATCCTCTATTTTTCTATCTCTAATCTTACGATATATCCAAGGGTCTAGTGTACTAACTAAAGAATTATTGAATATAATCATAATTTGTGCAAGAGAATACGCCAAGCTATATATACCAGCACTGCTCGGATTAACCAAATTCTGAATCATTATCCTATCAGCACTATTTAAAACTGTTTGAGATAAATAATGTGGCAATAATGGAATATTAAACCTTAAAACATATCCCCATATATTTGATGAGAAAAAAAGTTTTCCTCTGAACATTTGATAAAAAAACATCCATGTGTGCATAAACATTTGGACTAAGGCAATTCCTAATATCCTAGCTGTAACATGATCATCCATGAATTTTATTAGTACAATACTAATAAAAGGCTTTAGAACAGATGTAAGAAATGTAACTGTAACCAACAATTTATATTTATACATCGTTCTTTGCTCAGCCGACCAAAATCCCAATATTGATGAAGTCCATATTAGAATAATCATCAGATACATTTGTGCAGTAGTAAGCGAGAATAAGGAATTAAAAAAATTTTTAAATATAACATAAATAAAAGTCCATATACAACACAGTACTAATGTTAGTCCTTCAATTGCAGAAGAAAACTCCAATCGTTGTTTTTCGAACTTTACTAATCCTTGTAAATATACTCCACCACAAAGATTTAAAGATATGATAATGGTAACTATCCCCATCCATGAATTAAATACATTGAACTGCCCATATTCTGATGTAGAAAGCAATCGTGTGAAAATTGGGGTAGTTATCATTGATATACCTTTTTGTAAAAAAGAACAAATCAAAAACCAAAAAGATGCTTTGGCTTGAATAGGTATACTTTTATATTTATTTATTATCATTTTCATTTTGTATCTTCTTTATAAATTCTGTAGGATTATAGACTGTTTTTTTTATATTACTAGTATTAAATGTATTCAATTTCTGTTCTATTTTTTTATAATTCTTATTTATCATCTCTAATCTGGATAAAAAATAATGATCATCATTCATTACATTTTCTATCCAATCATATGAATCATTACACCCTGCATATTCACAAGCCTCAACAGTTTTAGAGTCATAAGCTAACGCATAAAATGGAACAGAATACTTTTCAGACAAAATTACGCCATGGTATCTGCTGGTAACCACGAAATTTGAATTCTGAATTATAGCATCATATAAATAGGGTGAATCAATGTCTGAATTATCAATAATATTGCCAACATAATTATCTTGCAGATAACAAGTAATTTTTTTTAAAAAATCATTATCTATCTCTGCATGCTTTAAAATACAAACTCTTTTCCCGTTAGCAATTGAGAAATCAGCAAAAGGCTTGACAATTATCTTAATATAATCATTGACTTCCCAACGATACTTTTTATAATTTATATGCCATGAACTAATGTCAGACAATAATAATGTATTGTAATTATGTTCGTTGTATTGTATTTCATTTTTAAACATAAAAGCAGTATCAATGCCAAACGAAGAGTCTATCCCCCGCATCTTCAAATATCTTACTGACTGTTTTTCTCTAACAAAAACATTGCTCTGTCTCAGAATTTGTTCTGCAATAAAATTGAAAACAAACTTTTTACTATCATTTATTGTATCTAAATGAAAAAGTATTGATTTATTTAAACTTGAGCAAATAAGTAGAGTATATAGTAAGGTTCTATCAACATAACTTCCAATACTGGCACCTAGTGGTGCAACTATAACCAGGTCTGCTTTTTTTATTGTTTTAACAAGCTTCGATCTCTTTTCTACTTGTAACTTGTTGAGACTTATTTTTTTCAATATGCTATACCTAGTAAAATATAATAAATCACTAATTGAGCCTGCATGATTGATAATATTAAATTCTGGAACAAATTCTGTGATATGCGTAATCTTTGAATCTAAAATTGGCAAATGGCTACCAGGAAACCTATACATTACATCAATGTGTCCTACTTCATCTATTGATACTAGCCTTTGAAGCAAAGCTAATCCTGCAATGTCATCTCCAAAATTGTATGTATGTTGTCCAACTATTAACACGTTCATAATCTATCTTTCTCAATTTACTAATTAAAACTGTCAACAAAAAAATACTTTTCACGAATTTCTTCTAACCTACTACTACCATGTGGTGCAATTACTTTTCCATTCTTCATCCATGGATATTTGTTGTTTATTTCCAACAACTTATTAGAATACTCATCAATTGTCATTATGAATTTTGCAGGATTACCACCCCAAACCTCACCATCTGGTACCGCTTTTGTCACAATACTACCGGCAGCAATAATTGAATTCTCGCCAACGCTACACCCTGGCATCAATATAGTATGAGCTCCTATCATGCAGTTTTTGTGTAATACTATTGAACCTACTTTATCTAATCGATTCTTCAACTTTAGGTATCTAGAAACATGAAAACAGCTAACATCATGAGTAATAAAATGTACTCCAGCAGCAACAGTTACATTATCATCGATGCTAATCAAATATGGCTCTGTACCTATGTCAGTTGTATATATTTGAACATTTTCTCCTAAATAATGAACTTTATCCTTCAAATATTTTGCTTTCTTTTCTGGAGATAAACTTTTGAAATACAGTTTCTTAATCATGTCTATTATTCCCATAAAATCCCTCTTTTTCTATACTGTATTAACAATACCATTCTGACTAAAATCATTTGTTTCGAAATAAGTGCGGAATTCAAAATATGCAATCAAAAATCCAAAAGCTATGCAGTTACTTCCCGTAGTCAATATTAATGTAAAACTTGTACCTATAATAAAAGTAAATAAAGCAATATCTAAATCATTGATCATTTCCTTTTTTTTCAAAATAGTAAGCTTATAAAATATCAATGCAACAGGAAATACATAGAGTATTAATGACATAGTACCTGTTTCAGCAATCATTCCAAGTAAACCAAGGTCACTATAATATGCCTCTCCACTAGTTCCATGAATGATAGCGTAATATTTTTCTTCAGATAAAAAACCATTACCAAATAAAGGTCTTTGCATAATACAGCTCAAGAAATAATCTATAGCACTTAATCTTGCCAGCGTACTCCATCTGTTGTTTCCAGTAATACTAAAACTATCTACGAAATTAGCTATCACTGAAGTATAAACCATAACAATACTTACAAAAAAAGCCAATAACATTTTCGATAAAAATGCCCTTAAATTGTTCTTTCTAAAAAGTAGCACAGCAAAAAAACAAATAAGTAAAGTTAATGAATACATTCTTGTCTGCTGAACAAAAATGACAACGTACAGTTCAGTAATCACCATAATCAAAGCCTTAATGGTGCTTTTCCTATTCAATCTTGAAATTCTAATTTGCAAGGAATTATATATTATCGAAATATTCCCAAATGATAACAACGATACTCTTAAATTGCCTTTATACGTTTTCAAGTCTACCCCTGATGTATTTTGAAAATAGGAAATCATATCAAAAAGCACATTACCACTGATCCTATAGTTGATACTTTGAATAATAACAATAATTGCCCATATAAACACAAATATGTTTATTATATTGAAAATATACCTTATGCTTCCATATCTAATAAATATTACTAAGAAAGATACAAAAAAAAATACCATAAGCAAATTTGCGCCATTACTTACGGCCTCGTCAATGCTTTGGTCATAGGCCACCCATGAGTAAAACACCTCTATCAACCAAGCTGCAAGGTAAATAAGGCATTGTATTAAAATCTTTTTATATCTGTTTTTAAATATCGCTTGTTTTGCCAAAAGGTAATACGATGCTAGAAATAATGCGATAGTACCAAAAATCACATAGAATCTATGTCCTTGAAATAGAAAAGAAATAATGCGTGGATATTTAATCAGATAGAACCAATGATAGTAGAACAACATTATTATAGAAATAATGAAAGTACTCTTTTTTAATATCTTATGTCTTTTCATTCCTTGTTACGATTTCTCCTTACGTTTACCTTCATTTTTTCTAAAATAATCGAAAAATGCATTGCCTAAAGCCTTCCATGTCATCCTTCCTAAAATGGTTTTTCTTATTTTTCTTAAAATAAAATATGTCTTCGCCCAAAAAGAATTCTGAATATACTTATCGATAATATATAATCCATTCCTTAACATATAATAAGTCTGTGAATAACTGCCTTCTACAGTTGAAGCACTAACCTTATGGTATATGCATGCACTTCCCTCATACAGTATTTGAAATCCTGCATTTAATAATCGCCAACAATAATCTGTATCTTCACAATATAAAAAATACTCCTCTGATAACAATCCTACTTCTTCAATAACTTGATTTGGAATAAGCCACATACAACCCGTAGCAAAAGTTATTTCTTTACTGTAGTCATATTGCCCATAATCCTGATCCATATAGCCGATATGATGAGTATCACCAGTCTTATAATCAATAAAACCACCTGCAAACCAAATTAAATTCGGCTGCGAATAAAATTTAATTTTGCCACATACAAGCCCTAATTTATCGTTATCAGGATAACATTGATAAGCCATTACTAATTTATCCAAAAAATCAGGTTCAACAATAGTATCATTATTTAGCAAGAGATAATAATCTGGTGCCCAACTACTGGCATATTTAATACCAAGATTATTCCCTCCAGAGAATCCTAGATTATCTTTACTATTTATAAAGTAGCAATTGCTTTTCAAAAATAGATATTGGCTACTTGTTGCTTTTTCAGTAGATCCATTATCGACGACAACTATTTTTACGTTTGGATAAGTGATTTTTTTTAGGCTTTTTACACACTCTACTGTATCCTCAAAGCCATTGTAATTTACAAGAATAATACATACTAATGCTTTCAATTGATTACTATTATCTTTTATCATAACTAATCTGCTTTAAAAAATCTCCCATAACTTTATCCCAATTGAGGCACTCAATGTAATCATATTCTAGCTTTCGTTGACAAGTAAAAATATCAGGATTATCAACAATACTCATCATCTTTCTTGCTAAATCATTCTCGTTACCACGTTCAAAAAACAATCCGATTTTTCCATTATCCAACTGTTCTTTTAAACCACCCGTTTCAGAAGCAATAATAGGCACTCCATATTCCATTGCTATAGGTATTACTCCTGACTGAGTAGCATCAAGATATGGCACAACAGCGACAACTTTTTCACTTTTAAAAAGGCCCTCAACCTCACTGTCATCAATATAACGAATGAGAAGATTAACATTCGGCAAAGAATCATATAGTTGCTTATATGGAGAAAAATCACCATTTCCAGCTATAGTTAAAGTGACATTTTTTTTCTTATTTACCAAAAGCTTAAATGCTTTTCCTAAGACTTCAATCCCTTTATATTTTTGAATTCTACCAAAGAAAAGAAAGTTAATACTTTCAGAATCATAATACTTTTTGGGTTCCTTACTTGCTAAAGAAGAATAAACATTTAAACGTCCATGAGGAATCACAATAATATCTTGATTTTTTTTATTATACCTTTTACTAGCTTGTAACCTAAATTTGTCTGTTAATACTATTAGCTTGTCATTTTGTTTATAGTATCTTTTTGCTAAAAAAGCATTTATCCTCCCTTCACCACTGTGAGGAAACGGATCATGACAGACTGCTATTCGATATCTCGCCTTAATTAGCGGGAAATACAAAGTTGACCAATTAGCAAAAAATGTTGTTAGTGCAACATCAAATACAATATTTTTAAAGTATTCATTTAGACGCTTAATCTCACAAGTCCAAAACTCCCACACTTGTTTTATGTGCGATTCTATATCATTATTGAGCTGTGTATAATAAATATGGTTGCTTGGCAACAACTCATTCCACTGTTCTTTATTTTGAACATTTTCCTGCATTATTGCATATACATCTATATTATTCTGTTTTAATCCTTCTGCCATTCCATAAGAAAAAAAAGTAGCAACTTCTTTAGGCTTTGCTAAATTCACAATTAATACTCGCATATATTACCTTTGACTAACTAATTCACAATACTTCATTTCAAGTTTTTTTGCTTCAGTCTTTACATCGTACCCATTCTTTATTACTAATTCAGACACATCTTTTCGATCGAAATTTTTTAAATTTTCATTTACAATATAAGCCCACTTTTCAGGTTTTAATTCCAAAGATATAAACATCGTATTGTTTGAAATATCAACATCTTTTGTAATTGAATCAGAAAAGAAACATGGTAATCCCGAAGCTTGAGCCTCAATTCCAGTTACCGGCAATCCTTCATACAAAGATGGCATCAAGAAGGCATCCATTACTTGATACAGCTCATTTACATCTCTTCGATTACTCAATATCGTAACAGCAGAATCTAAATTATACTCTGCCACTCTATGCCTTATCTCATTCTCTAATTCACCACTCCCAATAAGCAATAGTCTGTATTTGGAATTAATCTTTCTTAATTCCGCTAATATATCAATGAGAAATACTTGATTTTTAGAAATATGAAATCTACCAACATTCCCTAATACAATGTCATCATCCTCTAAGCCAAGTATCTTACGTTTTTGTAGTCTTAAATTGTTATTAAACTTATATTTCTCAGTTTCAATTGCGTTATGTATTACACTAAAATTGGATTTCCCGAACATAAATTCTCCTGCATTTTTTGAGCATGCAGCAAGACTATTTGCCGGTATAGAATATAGTTTTATCATCAATAATCTAAATGGTCTTTTTATACCTTTTTGAACAAAACTATTATGAGCATGAGCTATCCTTACAGGAACTCCACATATTTTTGCAATCCCTAGATAAATAAAACCCAATGTATCCATATGCCCATGTATAATTTTATACTCTGGATGCATTCTAAAAAAACGAAACAGTTCATAGCAATATTTAAAAATATTATAATCTTCCCTGACAGAAAACTTATATATTTTCCCACCTAACTTTCTTATTTCATCGTCAAAAAACTGATCTTCCTTATAATGAACCAAATAATCCATTTGAACATTTTCACTATCGATATTCCGATACATATTCATAAGAAATGACTGTACTCCTGCTGCTTCCATTCTTTGGCATACTTCTAAAACTTTTACTGTCTTACTCATATCTTCTAATCCAATGATAAATACTATTCTCCAAATCCTTCCTTCATAATTATCTCAATAAATATTTAAGTCGTAGTATATTAAGATCCTTACCACAATTTAACAAGCACTGTTAGCTAAACAGACATTACTCAAACTTTTTCATTAATCTACCAATTCCTTAATATTCTTCTCAAAAGCTTCAATGAATACCTCATTATGGCTTTTCTGCTTAACTGTGTTTGCATCAACGTATGAATTATAATTTTCTATGATTTCATCAAGCTGCTGCTCATCTTCTACAAGAATGATGTTCTTTATACGTTCATTGATAATTCTGCAAAATAGGAGCTGATGATCATTAACGTGCTCATTGTAAGCCTTCATTCGTGGAACAACGATTGGGATTTTGCCAATCTGAAGTGGTGCTATGAAAGAGCTCGGTCCGCCATGAGTTATAACAATCCTTGCCTTTTCGATTTTTTCATTCATTTCCTGAAACGGAAAAAGCTTTTGCCAGGTTGCATATTTTGGCTCATAGGTTGAAAATCCTGACTGAATTATAACCTCTTCATCATGATCCTTCGCCCAATTATCCATATATTCAACCAATCTGTTAAATGGCTGCTCATGTGTACCTACTGTTACAAAAATCATTTTTGTAAACTCCTATATAACTAAAAAATACTACCTAAATTAATGGCCTTAGGATAAACCCGTTTCATTTCTTCCCACTCAACAAAAAATCTATCTGTAACCGGATAGCAAAGCCTACCGGAAATCGTAGGTGCATCTATTCTGTCAAACACTTCAATATATATAGTTTTTGCACCAAACAATTTACCAATCCAAAAAAATGGTATTGCCGGAGCGGCACCTGAAGTAATAATCAGAGTAGGACGCTCTTTACTTATAATTTTGATCGCTCTGAATGAATTAATTATAAGAGCCTTTATACTACGATTTGAAGGATAGTATGCCGGATAAACCTTCTCTCCCTCTAAAAGGCTCCTTGCATCTTCTTTGTCAAAAGTAACCCAGAAACGATCTTTATCCTGCCAATATTTTTTTAGCATATATAAATGCGCCAAATGTCCCCCAGAAGAACCAACTAAACATATCTTTAACTTGTTTTCCATCAACCTGTTCTCCCCTTTTTCTTATACCCTCGGATAAAACAACTATTACATCTGTAAATTCAAATGGAATTACCGGCTATCCCCGTAGCCATAGTTATATCCGTACCCATATCCTTTACCGTACTTGTAATAGCCATAGCCTTTTTTGCTTTTGTCTACCTTATTAAGTACGACCCCCAGAATCCTAGCACCGGATGATGCCAACTTATCCCGCACTTTCTGAACAATCTGATAATTCATGCCACCGGCTTCGACTAAAATTATTGATCCGTCTACATTTGAAGCTATGATAGATGCATCAACTACATTTGCAAGTGGTGGTGTATCCAGTATTACCATGTCAAAGTCATTACGAAGCTTCGCTAAAAGCTCTATAAACCTTTTTGAAGCGAGTAGTTCTGTTGGACTTTTACTGCTAGGGCCCGAAGGAATAACATAGAACTCTGCATCCCCCCTGCCATAATTCCTATAAATAATATCCTCAAAATCACATTGTCCTGTGAGATAGTGAGTTAAGCCTTTACCGATCTTTCCGTCCTCAATTTTGTATTTGAAAATAGACTTTCTAAAATCGCAATCCATATAGAGAACCTTTTTACCAAGTTCAGCAAATGATCTGGCAGTCTCTAATGAAATTGTACTTTTCCCTTCATTAGGCGAACTGCTGGTAAACAATACCGTTTTTATGTCTGCACCGCAGAAAGTAATACCTGTCCTCAAATTTTTTATTTCCTCTGCCATGGCAAAAGGAAGCTCTTTCTTTTCAAGTTTTAAATCCAACATCAAACAACTCCTAAAACGCTGATGCCAAATATTCGTAATTCTTTATCAAATATTCGGCATTATCATGGAACAATAACTTTGCAGTTTCTATCCCATATTTCTTTTTTACATAATTGAAGCATTTCTTCATATTTATGACTCTTCCGCACATATCATGTACGTCTGAACATACAATATCCACACAATCATTTTTCAAAAGAATATCGGCTGTTTCGCATACTCTTTTTGAACCATTTTCAAGAATGGAATCACAGTTTACTTGAATATATGCGCCTGCTTTTCGTAGTTCATAAATAAGCTCAGGGTTAGCCTGCACAGCAGGATAACGCTCTGCATGAGCAATAATTGGCGTCAATCCTGCCATCATGACCTTTTTAATAAATTTTCCGTATTCATCCTTTTGATTTCTACCGGATGAAAACTCCAAAAGAATACATTTCTTATTCCCAAAAGGAATAATCTCTTCCTTTGACGAATAACGCTTTCCGTCGAATTCCACAAAATCTTTTCCTTGAATATAAGCATCAAGTAAAGCTTCAAATCTCTCATCACAATAGTATTCACGGCTAAAGCATACTTCCAGGTCAGACATATCCGTTTCCGGTAGCCATTCCTTAAGTTCACTAAAATGTCTTTTCACCTTTTGAACAGATGTTTCAAACATTCCACTACGCAGATGAACCGTCATTACAATAAAACGGACTCCCTGTGAATACTCTTCCCTTATGAGACTCTTCGCTTCTTCCAAATCCTCTGCACCATCATCAACATACGGAATGATATGACTGTGAAGATCAAAAAGCTCCTGTGTTTCTCTCCTGAAAATGATCATTAGATTTCCTTTTTCTTTATTGTGAAACCAACCATGCCAAGAATTGCTATACTAGCAAGGATATAAGCCATTCTGTTATCGCCTGTTCTTGGAGACTTTGATCTGTTTGCACCAAGAACTGAGCCCTTCAGCGTGCTAGATTTAGCTACGATGGCAACAGGTGACAGATCAGTAAATTCTCCGACGATTTGTCCATCAGAAACCGTGCTTGGCACAATTTCCCATCCATTTTTTCCATAGTGGAATACATATACTTCTGAATCCGCAGTGATTCCCGGAAAACTAAAAGTAATATAAAGCGGGTTTTCCTTTGAAACTTCAACACTCTCATCATGAGTGATTTCCATCATATCAAGGATAGAAATCTCACTTGAATCCACAGTTGCACCTATATAGGCACTAATTATATTTGCAACATTTTCAAGATTAGAAAGTGAATTAAGAGCATCCTTATCTGTAATATCACCGGTAGATAATCCGGGTCCTAACTCATCAGGGCGCCTTCTTGCACCAAGAACCTGTGGCGTCTCCTGGGGATCACGAGATACTCCAAGCACCTCTGCTGTTTCCGTTCTGCTTGCAGCATATACGGGAGTAGAATATCCCAAGCTTGATATCATTATTACTGCAGCAGCAACAATAGGTAAAAACTTCACTTTTTTCATGTCAATTTCTCCTTTATTCTTTATAAAAATCTTGCTAAAACAATTTACGATTCCATATAAAACAGCTTCAAAATCATTTCAGTAAGCTTATTTTCATCTATATAAAACTCATCATGAATGCCATCTGTCTTGTTTTCACCGGGTAGCATCAGTATCTCTTCGGAGTATTCATAGTCAGTAAAATGTGTCAGTATATCGGCATTAACATCTTCATAAAGATTGTCACCTGCAGCATCTTCCATCTCTTCTATTACTGATCCGCCCTGCATCCTGATTTTCTGAAACATTGCAAGCATAAACTGCGTCTGTCTGGACATTCGTTCAATATTACTACCTCTGACTTCAGCATCTCTGATATGGACAAAATCCCTTGCAGACGCACCATCCAAATGAACAAATGCTCCCTTGCAATAAGAAGGATCTAACTGTGTCTCATCTGTTTCAAGCTTAAGATCAACTCCGCCAATTTGATCAACAATTGGCTTAATACCATCAACAGTAAGAGAAATAACGCCGTCAATCCTGGTCCTGCACAATAAATCAGAAATCTTATTCTTAGTTAAATTGCAAGCCTCTCTGGCACTTTTCCCGTATGAATACTGCATTGTAAGCTGCTCAAAGCCCTGCGCCAGATAGTTGCCATCGTTGTCATAAATATCAACGTCAACCATACTATCTCTGTTAATCTCGAGCGGTGCGATGATCTTATTTTCATTGTCTATGGCAAAAAGGATAATGGTATCACTTCTTCCGCCTTCAGCAAGATCTACACCTTCTCGTGACTGATTGCTATTATCAATTCCCAAAAACAAAACTGTATCTATTGCAGTATTTTTCTCATAGCGCTTGCCCTGATAGATAATACTTCCGTCAAAAGAATCCCTTGTATATACCTCAGGTTTTACATCGCTTTCATCTTTTTCATCCGTCGTGCCTGCATCGTCTTCTTCATTTTTATCTGCTGGTTCAGCTACTGCGCTATCTGATTTTCTGACAACATTATTATTTCTTCTCTCCGAAATGAGGAAGCCACCAATACCCGTAAAGAGAATCACACAAACGAAAATAATGGCTAATACTAATACTTCTCTTTTCTTCATCATTACTCGACATCCTGTCCATCTATTTGTGTAAGCTTAGCGACAATCAGGAATCTGTTGTCCCGAAGTTTCTTATCGCAGGTACTCAGTGTGATGATATTGCTATCCTTATTCACATTAAGATCATCTGAAATATAACTCCGTTTTTCTACAATATCTGTTCTTAATGATTCCAAAAATGCTGTCCTGTCAGTTTCAACCGCATCATCATAGTAATACGGTATTCTGGCATCGCTGTACATCACCGCAGCAAAAATCGTATACAAATAAATATGATCAGCTGTATAAATATAAAAATCGCGATGACCATCATAAAATTCCCGGTCTTCATATTTATGCAAAGCGGCAAACATGGAACCATCATTCATATTATGGCCGTATACTACTGTGTTAAATTCCTCAAAAGGTAATTGGTCACAAATCTCGATAAAAGGACATCCATAAGATGAATACATACCATCAGGGCCATGATCAAGATAATATTCATCATTGTTTGGATGCTGAACGATCGGATAATCTATAACAGTATCCGGAATACTTATCCAGGCCAATATATCAGGATTAGTCTCCTGAAGTGCCTCTATATCAACCGGGATTTCATTTAAATTCTCATCGTTACTACTTACGGAATCTTCATTTTTTTCAGGGGATTCGGTTACCACCGCATTGTCTGCCGGCCTCTCATTCGGCTTCTTTGAAGATCCGTCATTTTCATATGCAATTTCCTGAAGATCCTGTATTTCACTACGAGTACGAAAAAACTCAGAGAAGTAATATCCTATTATTCCTGCACAAATACCGCAGACAATTATTAGCAGAGCAATTACCGTATATTTCTTTTTGCTCATTTTCTTCTCTTTTTATGCCCCTTTGATTTCTTACCATCGCGTTCTGCACAAATGCTTTTTTCAAAAGGAATGGATGCCAATGTACTCATTCCTAAATATTTCCTTACATCATCTTCATCCTTAATTGACATATCGCTATAGTACTGAATAAGAACTATTGCCGCTGCTAAAAGAAGCCCCAAAATCCCACCAAGTGCAGTATTCTTGGATTTACTCGGGCTTGAAGGTATAATGGCAGGAACTGCACTTTCTACAGATGATGGTTTATCTGTGTCAATTACCTCTGCAACCCTTGCTGCAAGATTGTCTGCAAGGCAATTCGCAATATCACAAGCAAGTTGAGGATCTGTATTCTCAATAGTGATTTTAATAATGCGCGAATCTTTTGGATTCTCAACTGTAACTGTCTCTAAAAGATCTTCATAAGTAGTGTCCAGCTCAAGATCACTTATTACTTTCTCAATTACAGGGCGACTCTTTCCCAGGATCTCAAAATCTACCGTTAACTGCTCACCTATCTGTAAGTCTATGGCTGACGTTATTGTTGTAGATTTGGAAAAAATATAAATCATAGAAGAAGACGTATATATTGGCTGTATTAGGAATAAGGTATATGCCAAAGCTATTGCTGCTCCTGCAATCGCACAAGTAATTAACAGCCACCACTTCCTCCTTAAAACGAAGAAGAGTTCCCTAAAGTCGATCTCATCTTCCTCGACGTAATTATTCAATATTTCGTCACTCATCAAAACACTCTCCGAAAAAAAATTTCAATTTCTATAATAATGTATAGAAAAAATTTTTCAATGGGATTTCTAAAATTAATTTATAAAATTTTTAGAATTTGTTTATAAATTTAATCTATTTTTAATATAACATACGCCTTAATTTTTGGATTTTAGCCCATGAAATAAATAAAAGCAGAACAATTGCCGCAAATTTAATCAATTGTTCTGCCTTTTAAGATTTTGTTTCATTTTATGAATTAATAATGTATTTTTATTAACCTATTTGTAATAAATTATTCCTTTTACGAAACTTTTTAAGTGGTTTTTTAGTAATAATTATCGATATTACGTCATATTTAATCTGAATATCACAATCTAAAACGCCATAGAAAAACACTTTATTTCGTTTAAAATTCCGTCCTGCAAACTTATGTTATATCAAGATTTAAACTCAAGAAAAAATCAAAACGCTAGTTCTATTATTTCTCCCTTTGGAAGATCTATTTCAAATCCTCCTTCCTTCTTTATTACAGGAAGAGATGTCTGTGGTACTTCATTATTAAAGCGCACTTTTCCGCCATGTCCTGCTACCACTGTAGCCTTTGTGATGCGTGAATTCTCCCACTTGATGCTCACAGTTATATCTCCTCTTGCCCTTAAGCCGTGAACTTCTCCGTTTTTCCAACTTACAGGAAGGGCAGGAAGAAGGGTTATGCCGTCATGGCTCTGGATGAGGCACTCTGCCATTCCGGCAAGAATTCCCATGTTTGCATCAATCTGAAAAACACCAGTTGCGTTCAGATAGCTCTTTGTAAGAGAGTGATCAAGCAGATATTGAAGGCTCTTGTCTGTATTTTCACTGTCCTTAAATCGGGCAAAAAGTGCAAGTTGCCATGAACCGGGCCACTCCTTTTTGTTTGCGCCGCTCTTTATTCTGAAAAGCAGAGATTTTTTCGCTGCTTCAAACAGCTCGGGTGTCTTCTCTGTGATATCATCCCCGGGATAAACAGCATAGAGATGGGATACATGAGCCATGTCCGGGGTAAGCTCCTTCTCCTCTTTTGCCCATTCAAGCAGTCTCCCTGTGCTGTCTATTCCATCTGGTCTTAGCTTTGAAATGATATTCTCGAAATCTGCCTTAAGAGGTTCATCTATTTCAAGTAAATCTGCTGCTTCAAGCATCGCCTTCATAAGGGCCCTTATTATCTGATTATCCATGGCGGGTCCTGCGCAAAGAGGAGTATCATAGCCTTCCTCTATGACGAAGCGGTTCTCAGGAGAACAGGAGGGATTGGTTACAAGATATCCTTCTTCATCCGGGATTAGGAAATCCACAAAAAACAGCGCTGTTTTCCTGATTAGCGGATACTTTTCTCTTAAAAACTCCTTATCAAGTGTATATCTGTAATGCTCTATAATATGCATTGCGAGCCAGGCACAGCCCACAACCCAGAAGGTTGCTGCAGGATAAACATCCTGTGTTCCGCAGTCACCGTAAAAATCCGTGTTGTGATGGCATACCATTCCCCTGCAGCCATACATCTTTCTGGCACATTCTTCACCATTTTTCTCAAGCCTTGCAAGAAGGTCGAACTGAGGCTCATGAAGATCGGACAGATTGCAGACCTCTGCAGGCCAGTAGTTCATCTGCTGATTTATGTTGATGGTGTGCTTACTGTCCCAGCTTGGCGCAAATTCGTAGTTCCATATACCCTGAAGATTCATGGCATTGGATCCGACTCTGCTTGAAGACACAAAAAGATACCTTCCATAGCTAAAGTACTTTGATGCTCTCTCGTCTTCAGCTACGTCAAGATAACACCTCTCCATAAATCCTGAAAAATCCTGCATATGCTCAGCTTTAATCTCGCTGTATGAGATCTTTACAGCGTCGTCCAGGAATCTCTCTATCTCTGCTTTATAGTTCTCTGCTCTGTTATCCGTAAGCGCAGCCAGATAGATGGTAACTTCTGTTGCATCATAAACAGATAGTCTTGAATAGCAGTCTTCTATAGCACCATCAGTAACCAGGCAGATCGCTGCCCCGAATTTCGTTCCCGCTTCATTTCCTTCCATGAAAAGTCTGCCATTTTCAGTGTAAATTCTGTCACACCTTGGAGCTGCCCATATACCACCACTTAAAAACTTGCCTGGTCTTCTGTCATCAGGAACTCTTTCATCCCTATAAGGATAACGGTTTAAGGCCACATCCAGATTTATTGCCTTTTCCTTATCGCTTTCTATATGAACACAGAGAACCCTCTTTTTATAACTGGCAAATACTTCCCTCTTATAGCAAACGCCCTTTTCTTCATGGGATATGGTAAGTATTCCATTCATCATATCCAGCTCTGACTTATATTTTTCAGCATCCGATTCAGGAAACCATCTGTCAGGAAAAGCCTGCTCCTGATTCAGCGATATATCAAGCTCACCCAGCGTGGAGTAATTGGTCATACTGGATGGTGAAGAGATCATATGCGAAAGCATAAGTCTTTCTGCTTCCTTAAATTTTCTTTCGAAAATAAGCTTTCTTACTTCCGGAAGCTTCTCCAGAGCCTTGGGATTTATTCTGTCAAAACCTTTACCGTTCCACAAAGAATCCTCATTAAGCTGTATTCTGTCTCTTGATGTATGGCCGTAAACCATAGCACCCAGATAACCGTTTCCAACGGGAATCGCATCTTCCCACCTGTTCGCGCCTTCTGTAAATGTTAAAACATCCTTCTTTTTCATGCCAATCCTCCGATAAGAAATATACGTATATATAACGATTTTATCTGATGATTTTATATGATATTATGTATATAGTAAATACAATTATTGATATATCGTTGTTCATTCTTGCGAAGATTTCGCTGAGGAGGCGCAATCAGATATCTGCTCAGTAATATCCTCGCAGTAATAGTTATTGTAGTGCTTTACTAATAGGAGGACGCATTATGCAAGGCTATAAGAAACTCGAGTATTCAAGAAACAATGACGTAATTCTTCGTTACACAAAGGGGCACTTCATCACCCCGCATTCCCATGTAAACTATTTTCTGGATATGTGCGACACCAAAGCCAGAATGAAGGAAGCAAGAGCTGCCGGTGAATCACTTGCTGAGCTGTTCCTGGCTTCTGATGTTATCGATGCCATCCTCTGTCTTGATGGTATGGAGGTTGTTGGCTCATATCTCGCCAACAAGCTGACAGAGGGCGGTGTTATATCCATGAATTCCCATAAGACCATGTATATCACAGGTCCCGAGGTTAATCCGACAGGACAGATCATGTTCCGCGATAACAACCAACATATGATCAACAATAAGAAGGTTCTGATCCTGATTGATTCTGTAACAACAGGAGGAACCCTGCAGAGTGCTCTTGAATCCATCAGATTCTATAAGGGCGAGCCCGTTGGCATTGCTGCTGTTTTTTCAATCGCAACTCAGATTCAGGGTGTACCGATCAGGTCACTTTTCTCAGTGCATGACCTACCGGATTACGCCAGCTACTCACCTGACGCCTGCCCGCTTTGTAATGATGGCGTAGCTGTTGATGCTATCTGCAATGGCTTTGGTTATTCGACAATTTAGTTTTATAAATGAAAATGGCGGGGAATATGCTTATAACAGTATATTCTCCGCCTTAATTATGTTTGAGTGCTTCTTAAAGTTACTTTTTTCTACTCTTGTATTCATTCAAAAGGACATCATAATAATCAGAATCCTGTGTAGCTCTCTCAACATCACCGGCTCTACCCTCTTTAAATAGCCAGCCATATACTTCCTGAATTTCACTACGTTCTTCTGCCCTGCCTTCTGCCCTGCCTTCTGCTCTGCCTTCTGCTCTGCCTTCAGTTATCGCTTCTGCTTTCATTAACCGATAATCGATAATAGCCATTTTTTCTTCTAATAACATAACCTGAACCTCCTTATCCGCTGAGAAGTCAGAAACTTCTTTTCTTATACGATTAAAGAATTCATCATCTATAGTTTCTTTCATCAATTTTTCATTATTTATGTCAGCAATCATGGCCAGCAATCTCAACAACTTTATGTCTTCATCTTTATTGTACGTATCAGCAAGGTATTCTTCAAGAGCTTTATCAAGCTGAACAAACACAAACTGTCTCAGCATAGGTAATTTCATGCCGGTATCAGTCATAGCATACTCTACCCTATGAATGTATCGATCAGATTCAAATTCTTTGAACATAGCAGGGCTTTTTACCATAAGCACTAAGATTATTACTCCTTTAGCTTTTTCATAATCCATTTCATCCTTCATCTGTCCCTCATCAACTGAATATTGAACCAAAAGCATCTCTGAAGAATAGATATCTGCTCTGCTGATAATAAAGTTTTGCGCCTCAGCCTGTATTTCCAAATCTACAATCTTGTGATCTTTTAGCCAGGCAGGAATATCACTTATAAGTTTTTTGGAATAAATACTCTTTTGAAGCCCCTCATTTTTTGCAGAATGTAAAACCTGTATATTCGAATCTTTCATTATCCTCTGAAGTAGAAAATCCAGGCGTTCCGGATGCAAGTCCGGAGAAAACACCTTTTTCACTACAGCATCTGAATATAAATTTGCCAGTCTTTTTCCTTCTACAATGGCAATTAGTTCATTTTTGTCCCTTTCCGTAATAATACTTTGTCTTATTTGTTTAATAAGCTCTTCTTTAGTCATACAAATACATATGCCTCCTCCTTAAAATACTATGTGACCTGAATCCATGTTTTTCCGGTAGTCTACTGTTCTCAATACTTATTGGAAATGACTTGTGTCAGAATGACACTGTCTTTTCTGATTAGCATAAGAGGCTGCGTCAACAGACGCAGCCTCAACAGAATATCATATTATTATATATATTGCAATTATCTTTTTTTGTATGATTTATCTTTTCGAATAATCCCTTATTCTAAGGTATAATCCATGTTTTTACATAACCTACAGATTTCTTCTTCAAAAGCTTCTTTATAGCTTTCTTTTGTGCATACTTTAATGAAGATAATCTGAAACATGCGGTTCTATCAGCCTTATAAAATGCCTTTTTCCCAATCAAGACAAGATTAGGTGATTTAACATATATATCATGAAGATTGCTACAACAATAAAATGCCTTATCACCAATACGTTCAAGTGATTGTCCAAGAGTTACTTTTCTAAGATAATATAGTTTCGAAAAAGCACTTGGCTCAATTTCAACTATATTTTTACCAAAAACAACATGAGTCACACTGTTTTTTACTTTAAACGCTTTAGCACCAATAGAAGCCACTTTGTATTTCTTTCCCTTATATTGCACTTTGTCTTTTAGTCTCAAAACACCTGAAGAATTCTTGGGAATTGCCACAAGAGATACCGCTTCGTCGGAAATTATGGAATACTTATATCCGCTATATTTAAAATTTTTTCCATAATTTTCTGCAGTAGTATCCCTAAGTGTTTTATCTTCGGAAGTCGCTTCTTCTCCGGAGGAATCACCCCAATTGATCGTCAAAATAATTATTCTACTGCCGCAAAGGTTGTTTGATTCATTTCCCTCCTCATCGTAACCAATTGCTCTGGTATATACATATGTATTAGTCGTAGGCTTCCCTTCGTATGAAAATGTCATGGTATTACCATCTTCAACAGTATTGAAAGCCTCATCATAGGTGCATATCTGCCAACCATCGCCATAACCATAACCACTTCCAATCGGATAAGCATATGTATCAGACTTGAAGTAATACACAGGATAATTTCCATATGTATTAGAAAATGTCAGCGTTAAAGTCTTATCTTTGTTCACATAGAGCGTGTCCTTCTTATCAAAGAAATAAATAGCTCCCGGTGAATATGGATAGGGTTCACCGAGTTCCTCCTTATATTGCCCGGAGTATGTCGTTATGGGCCAGTTTATCTCAGCAGCCTTCGCTTTCATGACAGGAACAAGAATTGCTAAACAACACGCGAACAAACATACATATAGAATTCTGGAAAAACACTTACTCCAATTTCTAAAAATTCTCGTTCTCATTATTATTACCTCCTATTATCACAAAAACAAAAATCTCTACCAATCCGGGATTCCAATCAATATTCATCACTATCTTCTATGAGCAGATATCACATCTACCCTTATAGTAGATATAAAGCGGTCTGTAATACTACGTGGTGATTTATGCCACGTTACTTTCTAAAATAGCTATAAACCCAAAAGCCCATGTTTTACCGACTAAAAAAGACGCAGATACCGAAATCTGCGCCATTTCTTAAGCTTTTATAAACTATATAAACCTCTGCTTTATCATTTATGATAACGACCGATTTTTTTCATAATCATAATAACTCTTAACTAGGCCTGCCCTATTCTCAGCCCCGGTTTTTACATAGAGCTGATTCATATATCTGTAGATCATGCGCTCAGAGGTATTTATCTCTTCAGCAATAACCTTGAGCTTGGCATCAGACTTTAACAGCGCATGCATTACATCCTGTTCCTTTGGCGTGAGCCTGTAATGGTCCGCAAAAGCCTCGAACGTTGTATTCTCATCCTCTTTAACTTCTTCCTGAGATGTTTCAGGTACTTTTTCTTTATAATCCATGAACAGAATAAACAGGCCCATAAGCAGAAGCGCCACCAGAACCATTGTCATGAATTCTCCTGCGTTTACCGCGAAGATTAAAACATATGCCAAAAGCCCCTCAAATATAGCTATTATTCTGCCAAACACTGCCCAAAGATCAGGTTTTTCCGTCTTAGGTGCTATATTCCAATAGCCCATGGTTATAAATGCCATGGTTGCACCTGCCAGAATATAGAAAAGGCTCATTCTTCCTGTGAGGAAGTCACTATGCGGCATCGCAGCAAAAGAAGTAAGCGAAACACACAGCATTACCACTTCTGCCATCCTAAAACCAAACGCATCACCTGCTATGGCAATGATAAAATATCCGATTGGTAAAAAAAGCCTTGGCACCCCATAAAGCCCTGCAGCCACATTAGGAGAAGCAATATACTGAAGTTCACACACAAGAGATATGCACAGGACAAGGATTGATAACCCGGTATGCCTTACTAGACGTTTTCTCACAAATCCGTTCCAATCCTCGGAAACATCCGTATAGGGCAGCATATTTTCAAATACAAAATCCCCCATAGGATAAATAAATGAGACAGTCATAATCAGCAGTCCCGCTATAATAACCGCATAAATTATTACAGGCTTATCGATAAATCCCTGCAATAAAAATTGCAGTAAAAATGCCAGACTTGAGCCAAATGCCAAAATAATCCCGGAAAATCCGATTATGCTTCCAAGAACAGCCAGCATGTAGTAAACCATTCCGCCAAGGAATCCTATGCATGCCGAGCAAATAAGCGCCACGAAAAAGCCGTCATATACCCTTACTCTAAAAAGCATTGCGGCAGAATATAAAAATGTCACTAATAAAGTTATTATCTTTCTGATTTTGTCACTTTCAATGAATTTGCGACTAAGATAGAACAGTAAAAAACCTATTCCGAGAATAACTGAACCGGCATAATGATATGCGCTATTCATATCGCCGACCACCCTGTCATTTAACTGCAGGGTCATGGTCAGCTCAAATGAATAGATGGCAAAAATGACTATGCCATAAATGATCTTATTTAATTTCCCCCTCATAAAGGAAATACCCCTTAATCATTCTGCGTAATATAGAAAAGGAATGTGCCTAAATAATGGCCTTTCTTATCCTTCAAATAAATGTGGTGGAAGTTTCTTCCGCTAAACTTCTTTGTTCCACTCTTTTTGGTTATAAGGCTTTCTCCTGAAAAACCGGAACCTTCCTGAACCTTATCAGGCTTGCAAACCTTAAGATCTGAAGCAACCTTCCAACTAAGTGTATATTCCTCAGTCTTGCACTTTATTGACTTATAGCCCTTGTCCTGGTTAACAGTTTTGGTTATATCTTTTCCATTAAGCTTAACCTGCTTGTAGGGGCGCTTTCTAACAACAATATATTTCTGAGTAGCCTTATATCTCTTGCCGTTTCTCTCCATAGTATATGTAATTGTACATGTACCTGGTCTGTTTGCGTTGTAATTGGTGCCTGAGCCACCTTTTTTCGCAGGTGAAAGAGAAACTACATTCTTGTTAGATGTTTTGACATCAACAATATATTGTCTGTCCTCACCAACTCTCAACAGATACCCATTGTTAGGCGCCTGCAAACAATACGCTGTTGGATACTTTGTAGTAACCTTTGCCTCAGCCTTAACCCCGCTGCACAAAGTAAGCAGCATAGCAAAGCTGAGCGCGGAAACACCGAGCAAAACTTTTTTCATTACACTTTTCATTTCTGAATCCTCCATAAAAATATGTATTTAAAATAATAAAATTGGAACCCCGATAAAAGAAATCACCCCTCAACTATAAGATATCTTCCATCTCCAATATCAAAGACCTCTGATGCATCCATAACATCACCATCACCGGGATCAAGGCCGGCCTCTTCGAAGTATTCCTCTACTTCTTCAGGTGAATCTACGACTACCGCCATGCAGTCCTCAAGAAAAGCCTCTGCCTCTTCCAGGCTGTCAGCCACATTCTCAGAAAAAAGTTGTCCCTGATTTTCCAGAAAACAATTCAGTACAGCATCGTCATAATCGTGCATAGATTCTCTCTTTCCCGCATAAAGGATAAATATGTAACAGAAAAAACATCACAGATTTAATCCCACACTTATGCGTCTAAACTAAACCATGTTTCTTCATTGCCTGATAGAGTCTTGCAGTGGGCAGACCAACAACATTGTTGTAATCGCCCTCTATTCCCTTTACGAATTTACCAAAAGCCCCTTGTATTCCGTAGGCTCCGGCCTTGTCATAAGGTTCATCGGTATCAAGATAGCCCTCAATCTCAGCTTCGCTCATGTCGTAGCAATTAACCCTTGTGCATTCATAAAAGGAAAAACTCTCTTCATTCCCAATGTCATCCGTATACATCACCGTGACGCCGGTATACACTTCATGGGAATCTCCCTCAAGCATGCCTATCATTTCTCTTGCAGTTTCCCTGCCATCAGGCTTTCCGAGGATTTTCTCTTTATATGATACAACAGTGTCTGCGCCAATTACAACGAGCGCATCTTTATTATCTCTTAAAAGTTTATGAAATATCTCTTTAGCTTTTTGCTGCGACAAGGAAACTACCACTTCCGATGGTACATCGCTGTTTATAACCTCTTCCCCCGTAGCAGGAACAACCTCAAAGTCCACTTCAAGGAGTCCTAAAAGCTCACGCCTTCTTGGTGAGCCGGAGGCTAAAATATATTTATAGTCCATGATCATCCCTATATTCAGGTTCAAAAACCCTGCTTTCTGCAATATCTTTTGGTTTACCAAGCTCAGTTGCTTCCTTGCCAAAGAGCTTTTGTGAGTTGAGTGCTTCAGCACCTCTCCTGGTAACCTTCACATATTCGCCCTGTGCATTCATCATGTGAGCCTTCACATTATCCTTAAGCTCGGCATCCAATATATGCCACAGCTTCTTCCTAAGCTCAGGATTCTCCACAGGGAACATTATCTCCACACGTCTCTCTAAGTTTCTTGGCATCCAGTCAGCACTTGAAGCATAGTATTCAGGGCTTCCGCCGTTTTCAAAATAGAATATGCGGCTGTGCTCAAGGAAATTACCTACGATGGATCTGACGGTTATATTATCACTGACTCCCGGTATTCCTGTTCTCAGACAGCAGATACCTCTGACAATAAGCTCAACCTTTACGCCTACGCTGCTGGCTTCATACAGAGCAGCGATTACATCCTTGTGGCAGATGGAATTCATCTTGGCAATGATATGTGCAGGCTCTCCTGCCCTTGCGTGATCAGCCTCTCTGTGAATGAGATCAAGGACTCTGTCCTTAAGCCAAAGCGGCGCTATGGTAAGCTTGTTCCATGCAAGAGGTTCTGAATAACCTGAAAGCATGTTAAATACAGCGGTAGCATCCTCGCCATAAGCTTCTGCGCAGGTGAACATGCCCACATCCGTATAGAGCTTCGCAGTAGAATCGTTATAGTTACCTGTTGCCAGATGAACGTAACGTCTGATACCGTCCTCCTCTTTTCTAACAACAAGCGTTATCTTACTATGTGTTTTCAGACCTTTTAGTCCGTAAATTACGTGGCAGCCTGCTTTCTCAAGCATTCTCGCCCATACGATATTATTCTCTTCATCAAAACGAGCCTTCAGCTCAACCAGTACCGATACCTGCTTACCATTATCAGCAGCCTTGGCAAGAGCAGCGATGATGGGTGAATTACCACTTACTCTGTAAAGTGTCTGCTTAATGGCAAGAACCTGAGGATCAGATGCCGCTGTCTCAACAAAACGTACAACCGGATCAAAGCTCTCGTAAGGATGGTGCATGAGAATATCGCCTTCTCTTATGCACTCGAAAATATCACGATCAGCAGGAAGCCCCGGAACAATCGCAGGAGGATTATACCCATGCTCCTTCAGATAGTCGAAGCCTTCCATACCATACATCTTCATCAGGAAGGTAAGATCAAGAGGACCATCTATGGTATATACCTCACGCTCCTCAACCTTCAGTTCATCAATAAGAATCTTAAGCAGCCTCTTATCAAAGCCTTTCTCGATTTCCAGCCTTATTGCCTGTCCCCACTGGCGACGCTTCAGCTGCTTCTCGATTTCCTTAAGAAGATCCTCTGCCTCATCCTCATCAATTGACAGATCGGCATTTCTTCCTACTCTGAAAGGATAACAGCATACGATATCATAGTTCAGGAAAAGCTTCTGAATATTCCTCTGAATGATCTGTTCAAGAAGCATAACCTTCCTTACGCCATCGCTCTCAGGTATCTCCATGATTCTCGGAAGAACAGAAGGCACCTGAACCATGGCAAATTCCAGCTCATCTCCCTCTTCCTTACCCTGTACAAGAGCACCTATATTAAGAGTCTTGTTCCTTATAAGAGGAAACGGTCTCGATGAATCCACAGCCATGGGCGTAAGAACAGGATATACAAAATCATCAAAATAACGGTCGATATAGTTAGCCTCATCAGCCGTCAGCTTGTCATAGTTCTTAACTATCTCAAGTCCGTTTTCCCTAAGCTCAGGGATCAAGAGCCTGTTATAAATATGATATTGCTGATTAACAAAATCATGCACTGCACTTGTTACAGCATCCAGCTGCTGCGAAGGAGACATACCTGCAATATCAGGCTTCTTATAGCCCGCATGAATCATATCCTTAAGGGACGCAACGCGGACCATGAAAAACTCATCCAGGTTACTTGCTGTTATACTAAGGAATTTCAGCTTTTCAAAAAGCGGTGTAGCTTTATCCTTTGCCTCAGACAAACATCTGCTATTGAACTGAAGCCAGCTGAGCTCTCTGTTTATATAATAATCATCGTTATAAAAATTTATCTGTGTATTATCCTTTATATTTTGATCCTTTTTAGATGTCATGACTTCACCCCACTTTTAAGCAAATCTTTTTTGTCTGATAACAGGCTTAATACCGTAAACCTGCTCAAAGAATTCTGCTCTCTCACCAAACAGTCCCCTTTCAAGGGAAGTATCGGCCATTGTATCAACCGTTATTTCAAGATTGGTATCCTTAAGTGCCAGTTTGATATTCTTGAACTTCTCCTTGTGTGTTCTGTCAAGGCCGTTGGCAATTCGAAGTATCGCAGTGAGTTTGGCTATAGTCAGATAAGAGTCATGATCGATTCCTCTGAATCGGTATCCGCCATCCTTATAGTATTCAAAATCATCATGATTGAACCTTACAACATTGGCCACTATTGATCTCTCAATATGGGAAAGTCCTATGATCTCAGTGGACATTATGATGTTATAGGAGCAGTCTCCCAGATTTACCATGCTTATGTATTTTCCGCAATCATGCAGGATAGTACATATCTGTAATAACAGACGCTCTCTTTTTCCTAGGCCATGTATTTTTTTGAGGCTGTCAAAAATTCCAAGCGCTATGGTCTGAAGAGTCTCGCTCCTTTGTCTGCTTCCCATATATCTTCTGGAAATATTAAGAGCGCAGGCAACAATATCCTTTTCGAAATCGTGAGCACTCTTAAGATACTTTTTCCTCTCCGCATACTCGTATGCGATTCCGTCACAAAGAGTTCCTCCGGGAGCCCAGATCGTATCTGAATTCAATGCATTACAAATGTTACTTACAAGGAGTCCCGATACGTACATCAAAGGAATATTGTCCTGAGGAAGTCCGAGTTTTCTGGAAACATCAGACATAGACTGCTTGGTCAGCTTGGACATATACTCCATGAAAACCTTAACCCGTGCATATCCCGTCTCTTCCATTCCAAGATTGACTCTCTTAAGAACAGGTGATACGTAATCATCCAGAAGTATTACATTCTGAACCTTCTTATCCTTCAGATGCATTTTGGTGAATACCGCAAGCTGAGATTCAACAAGCTCCTGAACCAGAGCAGGGTATTTACTGTAGCCAGCCTGAATACTCTGCAAAGTAGAATGAAGTCTTAAAACGCCAAGCCTTAGCTGCTGCGTGGTAACAAGTGTATCGTTATCAAACAGCGATATCTGTATACTTCCGCCACCCACGTCTACAATAGCAGTTGGTTTTTCAAGGAATTTTGAAAAATCAGCGTTATTAAGAGCCACAGATTTATAATCAAGGAATCGCTGCTCTGAATTACTCAGAATATCGATCTCGATTCCTGTTCTTTGACGCAAAAGCTCCAGAACTGTATCTATAGCCTTGGTCTCACGCATGGCACTGGTTCCGTAAGCCTGATATCTGCTAACATCATAGCTGTCCATGATCCTGCTGTACTCGTTCAAGATCCTTATCAGCTCATCCATATGCGTGGAGGATATCTGTCCTGTCGCATAGGTCTCAGTACCAAGATCGATCCTGTGCCGCACATGATCGATTTCCTTAACTCCCTTTTTCTGCGACATCTCATAGATTTTCATTTCGAGCTCGTATGAGCCCAAATCTACTGCCGCAAATACATCTGTTGCCATACGCTATTACCCCTCATTTTTATTGTAATCCGGACAAATGATCTATAAACTGCTGCGCGGTTCTGCCTGAAAGTCCGCCGTGACTCATCTCCCATTTCTGAGCCTCAGCGTAAAGCTCTTCTTCGCTCATATTTATACCTTCTCTGTCCGCGAGAACTCTTACTATCTCGTTAAATTCCTTCCTGTCAGGCGATCCGAAATAAATCGTAACGCCAAACCTGTTGGAAAGTGAAAGCTTTTCCTGAACAGTATCATTTCTATGCAGGTCATCATCCATAACTGAAGGCTTATCCTTGAAGCTCTCTCTGATAAGATGCCTTCTGTTAGATGTCGCATAGATGAGTACGTTCTCAGGCTTTTTCTCAAGACCGCCCTCTATAACAGCCTTCAAGTACTTATAATCAGTCTCAAAATCCTCAAAGCTGAGGTCATCCATATAAATGATGAACTTGTAATTACGTCCCTTTATCTGGGCGATTACATCATTAAGATCCTTGAACTGATGCTTATAGACCTCAATGATTCTAAGTCCCTTTTCATAATACTCATTGGCTATAGCCTTGATGCAGGAGGATTTTCCTGTTCCGGCATCGCCATACAAAAGGCAGTTGTTTGCCTTTTTACCTGCTACAAAGCTGTCAGTATTCTCAATTAACTTTTGCTTTGCTATCTCGTAGCCCACCAGATCCTTAAGCTGAACATGTCTGATATTCCTGATAGGCTCTATAACTGTCCTATCCTCCACATGTCTTATTCTAAAGGCCTTGTGAAGTCCGAATTTACCAACTCCGTATGCCCCATAAAAATCTGCCAGTTCATCCAGCATTGCTTCTGCTGTATCACAGCCTGAGAGCGTATCTGCCAGCTCACAGATTCTGTCTCTAACCCTGGTATTGTAGGTACTCTCTGCTTTACCCCTCTGAAAATCCAAAAGTGCTGCAAACTCCGGTACCCTAAGTCTGTCCATCATCTCTGTAAAATCGATGTCAAACCACTTCTTGAATCTCACCAGATCGTGAAGTGCCAGATCACGAAGGGATCCGCCCATCTCGCCTCTTATCTCTGTGGCAAGACTGTAGGCATTCTCATCTGATACCAAAAGGAGCGTCAGGAAGGTATGCCAAAGATTGCCAAAGAAACCTCTTCTTGCAGACTCATCTATAAGCACATTCATGCATTCATGTATTTTTCTAACCTCTTCATCCTCGGAAAAGGTTCTTGCTGATGAATTTCTATCGGAAAGGATAATAAGTGTATCGCGAAGGATGCTCTGCCTTGTGGTGGCATTTTTGTAAAGAATAAGCTCATTATCTGTTGCTATGCCTTCGCTGTTTAAGAAATCTCCTGCTGCAGGATCAAATATTGCCGCTTCGTCCGTGGCATTCTTTTCGCTGAGTCTTTCGTACTGCCTCTTTCTGCTGACCTCCATGATCTTCTCAAAAAGCTCGCCCACAGGCTCTCTGTTCTCAGCCTTGCCTGCCAGCTCCATGACCTTATCAAGCTTCTGGGCTTCGCGTTCCTTATCAAAAACGCTTTTACCGCTCTCTATCTTGCACTCAGCAATCTTCTCAGCCACGCTCATTCTGTCTTCGATAAGATTAACAAGCTGTTCATCAATTGCGTCTATATTCATTCGAAGTTCATTTAAATCCATAAGCATCTCCCGCTGTAATTATTGATACATGGGCATAAAAACCCACAATTTCATATTACACCACAAAACGCATAATCTCAAAGGAAATAAAAACTAAATTGTGGTTAATATGTTTTATAAAGCGTGATATACTTAATTATATATAGTTTGCATTTAGAATTTTACTCTAAGGAGCCCAGACTATGGAAAGCAAAAAAGGAATTATCATTTTTTCGTTAATCGTTATCGTATTATCATTAGTAACGGTGGCGTATATGTTATCCAAGCGAGTTCCGATGAATGATGAATATACGGTAGGAAACACTCCCGGAAATCTCTACAACAACGGTATCTTCCTTGAACTTGACGGCACAGTGTATTTTTCCAACCCACTTGAGTATGACTGCCTATATTCCATGACTCCGGATGAAACAAATTTAAAGCAGCTTACTGTTATGAAGGTCGATCACATCCTCGGTGCAGGAAAGTTCCTGTACTTTAACCTGGATCCATCCAAGACATCTCTTAACAACGACCTGACAGGTCTTGGAAAAGTCTCCACATTTTATGGGCTCTACAGATGTGAGAAAGATGGAGAAAACCAAAAGCTTCTTGACCGTCAGAAAATCGGTAGCATGCAGCTTGTGGGCAGTAACATTTACTACACTGTTCTCGGCACTGATAAAGGTCTTCACAGAATACGCATTGATGGTAAAGATGATGCGCTAGTTACCAGCGAAATGTTAGATCCATCCTGTGCTCTTGATGGTAAGATCTATTACACAGGAGTAGACCTTGATCACAATATTCATGTAATGGATACTCTCTCAGACGAATCCACCAGTACAGCAGTTGTGGGCAACATTTGGCAGCCCATAATTCAGGGCGGTTACATGTACTACATCGATGCAGCTCACCATTATCGCCTTGCCCGCATGAATCTCCAGACAAATGAGATTGAGGTTCTGACAGAGTCGCGACTTGATTTTTACAACATGAACGAAAATAATATCTTCTATGCTACATCCGAGTCAGGCAACCAGACTCTTCGCGTCATTAACCTTGACGGTTCAAATAACAGAGTAATTGCCGAAGGTGTTTACCACTCTCTCAGTCTTACATCCAAGTATCTTTACTTCAAACCCTTTGGCGTTGACAATGTTATTTACCATGTTCCGATAGACGGATCAGCTCCTGTATCCACATTTTTGACCTACTGATTTAGAAAGTCATATGTTATTCAAAAAAAGAATTTCTGGTAACATCAGAAATTCTTTTTTTATGGTGGACAATGTCTGCCAAATGTTTATAATAAAACAGAAATATAAATGAATACTGT
This sequence comes from Butyrivibrio sp. MB2005, assembly GCF_000424285.1. Classification (GTDB taxonomy): domain Bacteria; phylum Bacillota; class Clostridia; order Lachnospirales; family Lachnospiraceae; genus Butyrivibrio. The sequence continues at coordinate 41,739 of NZ_AUJP01000010.1, forward strand.
TAAATGGGAGAGCAAAATCTATGAACAATCTTAGACACATGATGAGGCCTCTCGATTTCTCCGTTGAAGAGCTGGATCAGCTTTTTGACGTTGCAAATGACATCGAGAAAAACATGAGTGCCTACTCACACAAATGCGATGGTAATATCCTCGCTACCTGTTTCTATGAACCTAGTACCAGAACAAGACTCAGCTTCGAAACAGCAATGCTTAGACTTGGAGGTCAGATCATCGGTTTTGCCGATGCCAGCAGTTCTTCAGTTTCCAAAGGCGAAAGTGTCGCCGATACAATTCGTGTTATTTCCAGTTTTGCTGATATATGTGCCATGCGTCATCCAAAGGAAGGTGCTCCAATGGTTGCAGCAGCAAATTCTACTATTCCCGTAATTAATGCCGGTGACGGCGGTCACCACCACCCCACTCAGACTCTAACAGATCTTCTTACAATCAGATCTCTTCATGGTTCACTTGACGGATTTACCATTGGCCTTTGCGGCGATCTTAAATTTGGTAGAACCGTTCACTCACTGATAAATGCATTAGTCAGATACAAAGATATCCATTTTATTTTCATATCTCCCAAGGAGCTTAAGGTTCCGGACTACATCACAGACCTCTTAAATGATAACGGCATTACCTACGAGGAAGTCATCAAACTTGAAGACGTTATGGACAGACTTGATCTCCTGTACATGACAAGAGTTCAGAAGGAACGTTTCTTCAACGAAGAAGATTACATTCGTCTTCGTGATTTCTATATCCTGAATGAGGAAAAGATGGCCCTTGCAAAAAAGGACATGCATGTGCTCCATCCTCTCCCGAGAGTAAACGAAATCTCCGTAGAAGTTGACAAGGACCCAAGAGCTGCATATTTCAAGCAGGTTCAGTATGGTCTCTATGTGAGAATGGCTCTTATCCTTACTCTTCTCGACAAGACAGACGCCCACATGAATCACGATCTTCTTAGAATATTCTAAGGATCACCCTTTAACTACACATATAAGGAAGGTACAAAAATGCTTAATGTAGGAAAAATTGAAGAAGGCTTTGTTCTGGATCATATCAAAGCCGGCAGAAGCATGCAGATATATCACCACTTAGGTCTTGATAAGCTAGACTGCACTGTTGCTATTATAAAAAACGCAAGAAGTAATGTCATGGGTAAAAAGGATATTCTGAAGGTAGAATGTGACATCGATACTCTGGACCTGGATATCCTGGCTTTTATCGACCACAACATCACTGTTAACGTAATAAAAGAAGGCGAGATTGTAGAAAAGAGAGCTCTTTTCCTCCCTCATCAGATAAAAGACGTCATCAAATGTCACAATCCCCGCTGCATATCATCTATCGAGCAGGGGCTGCCACATATCTTCTATCTTGCAGATGAAGAAAAGGAAATCTATCGCTGCCAGTACTGCGATGAGAAATATCAGGAAACTTTCTAGGTAAAGCAGGATTTCGCCAGCGTGGCAATAACAAATAAGCATTCCATAAAATAAAAGAACTTCCAATCCTGAAGCATTACCAGTTCCGGAATTGGAAGTTTTTGAATTAATTACCGCACTCTACACTGATTTCATTGAACAGATGCATGATCTGTTCAGAATCCATCTTCTTTTTCTCTTCTCCGACCTTATCAAGGATAACTGATCCTTCATGCATCATGAGAAGTCTGTCGCCGTATTCCACCGCATATCTAAGGTTATGAGTAACCATTATGGTGGTAACGTGCTTTTCACGAACAATCTTATCTGTGAGCTCCATAATGATGTCCGCTGTCTTGGGATCAAGGGCAGCTGTGTGCTCATCAAGAATCAGGAATTCAAGCGGTGTCATGGTACTCATAAGAAGCGCAACTGCCTGCCTCTGACCGCCCGAGAGAGCACCCACCTTGGTATAGAGCTTATCCTCAAGACCAAGTCCAAGGCTCTTTAACATCTCTCTGTAATAATCCTTACGATTCTTATTTACTCCCGGCTGAAGTCCGAATATCTTGCCCTTGTTATCGGCGATTGACATATTCTCAAGGATATTCATGGAAGGACAGGTTCCCTTTGAAGGATCCTGATATACTCTTCCGATGGTCCTGTGTCTGATGTAATCCTTCTGAGAAATGATGTTCTCTCCGTTTACAAGAACCTCGCCCTTATCAGCTGCAATGCTTCCGCAGATGATATTAAGCATTGAGGTCTTACCTGAACCGTTACTTCCAACAACAGCTACAAACTGTCCGTCCGGAACTACCAGATTGAAATCATCGAAAAGGCACATCTCATTGACGCTGCCCGGATTGTAATTTTTATAGATTGATTTAAGCTCCAGCATTCTCAGGTCCTCACTTTCTTCCTGTCTCTCGTGATAATAAGGATCAAAAGGAAAAGAACCGCAGTTATAAGCTTAAGATCCGTGGACTGAAGTCCGCACTTGATTGCAATAGCAACACAGGCTTTATATACAATCGCACCTATTACAACGCTTGTTGTAACCTTAAAGAATGAAATCTTTTTAAGAAGGGCTGTTCCGATAATAACGCTTGCAAGTCCGATTACAGCAGTACCTGTTCCCATGGAAACATCAAAATACCTCTGCTGCTGAGCGTAAATGGAACCGGAAAGTGCCACAAGACCATTTGCAATAGCAAGACCGATGATCCTGACCTTACCTCTGTCAACACCCATGGATGTAACAAGGACATCGTTATCACCTACTGCCTGAAGCATAAGTCCTGAACGGGTTCTGAGATACCAATCAAGAATACTCTTAACAATAACTGTGATTATAAGAAGAATAATTACTGACTGGAACTTAGCGACAACAGGCGGGAGCTTTTCAAAAATCCCATTTATAAACCTGTTATCGAAAATTGTGTAGTAATCATACATGGGAAGATTAGCTCTTCCTGCTATTCTAAGGTTTATCGAATATAAACCTGTCATCATGATAATACCTGCAAGCAGGTCTCTGACATGAAAAACCACATGAATGATACCTGTGCAGACACCGATAAGACATCCCGCCGCAAAGCATATAGGAAGTGTCAAAAGCGGATGAACGCCAAATCTTATCATAACAACAGCAAGGCAGATCCCGAAGGGGAATCCGCCGTCTACTGTCATATCCGGAAAATCCAGAATTTTATAGGTTATATACATTCCAAGGGCCATTATCGCATAGCAGAGCCCCTGTTCAAGTACGCTTACCAGAAGAGCCATAACTTCACCTGTTCTTTACTTTATTTCTTAATTGTCGCTTTCTGTGCCGTCAGCGATCGTATCATAAACTTCAGCAGCTTCTGATACAAGGCTCTCATCAAGAGTCATGCTGATCTTCTCAGCGGCAGCTGTATTTACATAGAGGCTGGGCTCGTCGATAACCTCGAAAGGCATCTCCTCTGCCTTGCTCTCGCCAAGAAGCACCTTAGCTGCCATCTCACCTGTCTGGATACCAAGCTGCATGTAGTCAAGACCCATGGCTGCTACGCAACCAACCTTAACCTGCTCAACCTCAGAACCAAATACAGGAATGCCCTGCTCGTTTGCATAGCTGAGAACTGTCTGAAGACCTGAAACTACTGTGTTATCTGTAAGGTTGTTGATGCAATCAACCTTGGTAACAAGATCAGCTGCAGCCATATCAAGGTCTGCAAGAGTGTTGATACCGCTGTCTACAATCTCAAAGCCATACTCAGCAGCGTGCTCTTTGTACTGAGCGATTGTGCTCTCTGAGTTAGTCTCACTTGTTGTGAAAAGAATACCGATCTTCTTTGCATCGGGAAGCATCTTTCTGATCATATCAAGCTGCTGTGTTACAGCAAGTGCATCAGATGTACCTGTGATATTTCCTACAGGTGTTCCATCCTCTTTTGCAAGCTCTGCTGCTACCGGATCAGAAACTGCTGAATAAATTACAGGAACCTGTGTACCGAGAGCTGAATTGTAAGCACTCATAGCACTGGGTGTTGCGATACCACAGATAAGATCAACGCCGTCAGCTACAAAAGCATCTGAAATCTGGCTTGCTGTGCCTGTATCTGCCTGAGCATTCTGGAAGTGAATTGTAAGGTTCTCACCTTCCTTAATTCCCTTGTTCTCAAGGCCCTTAATGAAGCCCTCTCTGCAGTTATCAAGTGAACCGTGCTCAGCGAACTGAGAAATACCAATTACATACTCGCCTTTAGCCTCTTCAGAAGCTTCAGCGTCAGCCTCTTCGGAAGCTTCAGCGTCAGCCTCATCAGCTGTTTCCTCTGTAACTTCTTCTGTAACCTCAGCTTCCTGCTCTTCATCTGCTGCTTCCTCTACCTGTGAATCCTCAGCAGATGCATCAGCTTCAGAAGACTCCTCAGAAGCTACCTCTGTGTTAACTGTGTCATCGCTTGTCTTACGATTGTCTCCACAACCTGTAACCATAGTTACCATCATGGATGCAGCAATAATTGCCGCAAGCATCTTCTTTTTCATAATTTACTCCTCCTCTGCGTTACACTCTGTTACTGTAAACTATCATAGTGAATAACGCTTTAATAATACAATTTTATAGGTGCAAATGTCAATAAAAAAGGACCTGGGGCGTATTGCCTCAGGTCCCATATAAAACTATGTATTAGTATCCGAATTCCTGTGCCCAGTAGTAATTTCCGTTAGGTGCCTGATATACTGCAATACCTACTGACTTGAAGCCACCATCCATGATGTTAGCTGCGTGTGTAGGTGATGCCATCCAAGCATCTACTACTGACTCACCTGTGTTGTAAAGCTTTGCAAGGTTCTCACCAAACATAACTGTACTGTCAACTGTGTACCAAGCATCTCCATTGGGTCTGCTGTGGGAGAATACATCAACGATCTCCTTAGCACGAACAAGTGCTGCCTGTGTAAGCTGATCATTCCAATTAAGAATGCTAAGACCTGCTGCTGTACGCTTCTGGTTTACAAGATTGAATGCTGTTGTAGCAGCTGCAAGTGCTGCCTCACTACTATCAGCCTCTCCTGCAAGGATAAGAGCTCCCTCATCGATGTAAATTGTATCGATATCCTCATCGATACCTCTGACAGCAGCCATGTCATCAATTGTCTGTACCTGCTTCTCCCCGCAAGCCACAACTGTAAGTGTTAATACAGCTACAAGTAATGTTGCTATAACTCTCTTAAACTTCTCCATATGAATTCCTTCCCATAAAAACTAAGTGGTTTTCTACTAAATATATCATACCACTTTTATCATAAATGTCAATCATTTTTTCAAACATTTTTGCATTTATGATTAGAAAAAATATTATTTTATTTCATTTCTTCTTTTTGAAGGTATACTTCTGTTTTTTAGCACCTGCCTTCTTAAAGAGACGAACGAGTTTATTATACTTCGTTTTGTTCTTACAATAAATAGTTATTTTACAGTTATTGTTCATTCCGGTAAAAGCGCCGCTCTTAACGGTAGCCAGGGCGTTGCCGTATACCTTCAGAGTCTTAAGCTTTGTAGTGTTCTTAAGAGCGTTCTTGCCGATCTTCTTTATCGTTGCAGGAATTGTCAGTTTCTTAAGCTTTTTCAGATTCTTAAGAGCATTGCTTTCAATCTCTGTAACTGTATAGGTTACGCCATTCTCATCTGTGACAGTGGAAGGGATTGTTATACTTGTGGCATTCTTATTTCCTGCCTTGGTATAAGAAACTGTCATACCATCTGAGGATGTAACCTTGTATGAATCGCTGTTATTGCCAGTGGTCTTAACCTGAATGGTTGTGCCTTTATCCTTGGGTTTGGGATTAACTGTTACCTGACACTCTGCAGAAAGACGATTTTCATCCGTTACAACTCTGACTATTGTCGTCCCTGCCTCCATGGCAATAAAAGTACTTCCGCTTAAAGCAACAATACTCTCATCATCTGTCTCAAGGAAGTAATTTCTATTTCCGGCATTAGCAGGAGTTATCGTGGGTGTAAGGGTAAACGTATCACCTACAAGAACACTCTTTGTTGTCTCAGGTATACTTACGCCGGTTACTTCAACGTATGGATCATGCTCCATGGCGCTTTCAGAGGTATTTGTAACATAGCTGTATGTGTAATGTGTCCCATAAGCTATGGGCATTTTGTAGCCACTATAAGCGCTGTTTGGCACTCTGATGTGACTTGGTGACATGGATGCAAACTGAGAGGTTGTCCTGTTAAACCATTTGGCATAATCCCCATTATTTGCCCATGTAGTATCGACCTCATACCATCTACCGTCAAGTTTAACAATATTCCAGGCATGGCCTCCGCCATTACCGATACCGCCTATTACCATGGAATCAATGCCAAGACTGTCCATGATCATTTCAAATCCTGCAGAATAGCCATCGCAGACAGCGAATTGCTCATGTAATGATCCCCAGGCAGTATGAGACAGATTAAATGCCCCGGTTACACTTTTATCAGCAGCACAGGCATAGTCGTAATCAATATCTTCAGAGTAATAATCATATACTCTCTGCTCTGTAACAGCCGGCCAGCTGCTTACAAAGTTATTGCTTCTTATATAACTAAGATAGCTATTAAGCCCCTGCGTTATCTGACTATCAATCGTCGCAAACTGGGTATTGTCATAAAACGCTTTTAGAATAAAACAAAAGCTTACTTCAGTCTTATCTCCAACTATATGACCATATCCATATGTAAACACAGGCCAGCACATAAAGAACTCAATCCTGTCCGGATAATCATAATAAAGCGCCTGCTTTGCACAGTTTAATTGGTCACTGAAATCCGGATCAAAGCCAGTCTTCGTGGTAGTTTTTTCAATCACATACTCATACTGCTCATATTCATCTTTATTATCTGATACGTTAACATTATAAGGAATGTATTTTCCCTGAGATATAGCATTATACAATGCCAAATACAGAGTCTTTTCATCGCTGGAAAGATATTTATAGTGCTCTCCCGTTGAAGCTGCAAAGCCATTTAAAACCGCAGGCTCATCAAGCTCTCTTGCTTCTTCATCCGTAATCTCAAAAATGCCTAAGTTATTTACATCCGGGGCAATACTTAAGCCCCCGGTAGGAAGTTTATTACCGGCATTAACACCAAGACTACCTACAGGGAGCATCAATAATGCTGCGCATGCAAAAATCAACAATGCAACTTTTCTTACATATTTAATTGCCATACAAAATCCCTAACCTTTTTAACCCTGGATGTACATCAAAAGCTGATGATCCGTTTACTTTTTCTTCTTATATTTAAATGTGCCTGTCTTTAGTCCTGCTGTCTTCAGCTTTTTGACTACACTGTTAAATATCCGCTTATTCTTGGCGTAAACTACTACCTTTACCTTCTTCGCAGAATTCCGGAAAGCCTTGGAACCCAGTTTTTTAAGGTAATTACCATTAACCTTCACAGAGCTTAGCTTCTTACAGCCTGCTGTTGCCCTGCTGCCTATTTTAGTAACTTTGGACGCAGACATATCAATGGTGGTAAGATTCTTACAGTTCTTAAAAGCGCCATTTCCAATAATTTCCACATTTCTGCCAAGCTTTATTTCTTTAACCTTAGTGCATCCTGCAAAAGCTTCCTCTGCAATCTCGGTAACAGGATACTTATTTCCATTGATTACGATATTATCAGGAATAATAATTTTTCTTTCATTAAAAGAACTGCCGGATGATAGTACAGCTCCTCCGTCAGAGGATAACCTATATTCTACTCCGCCTGTCAGGTATGTTCTATCTGATGCGCTTCCATCAGCCGAACCTTCCGCTTCTACAGAAGCACTATTTTCTTTTACTTCGGCGCTATTTCCCGATTCATCTTCCGAATAATTGTTTTCCCTATAGGCATATCTGCTTCCGTAAGCCTTATCTATAAGTATGCCTGTATAGGGGTGGACTCTGATATGCTTATAGCCGTTTATTCCGCTGCTGTACTGATCAGTGGTTTTATTATAAAAAATATGGGTGATGACATCATTAGTATCATCCCAGGTAGTGTCCTCTTCATACCATTCGCCGTCCAGCTTAACCATAGACCATGCATGGCCGCCAACACTTCCGGATGCATAGACTGCACCTGTAACCACCTTTGCTTCAATACCCAGCTCCTTAAGTAAAAGAGCATATCCCGTGGCATAACCATCACAAACCGCGCTGCCCTCACACAAAGCGCCGTAGGCTGTGTGGGCATTATTGTAATATCCTGAATTTCCGGAGTTATAGGATACCGGATAATTAAAGCTCACCCTGCTTATGAAAAAATCATGGGCATTTAAAACTGTCTGTGCAGGATTCGATGAATTAACAAGGCCAGATGAGCGCATCTGATCCGCATAGTTTTTTGCTTTAGCCGTTATCTGGCTGTTCATTTGCTCGTAATTGTCCTTGGTATAAGGCCTCATAAGGATATAATCCTTATAAGTGCTTCCATTTTTAAACTCATAGACCTCTGCCTCACACATGTAATACTCAACATTTTCCATGTGATCATAGCAAAGGGCTTCTATAGCTTCATTGACGATTTCAGTACACAGCGGCGTACTTCCTGTATAATATGCAATCCTGCTGCTTGTTCCCGTGTAGAATTTATAAGCAACAGCTGCAACAGCTGTCTCTGAATTACGGCTTGGAAGCGAGCTTCCGTAAGCAAGACGCCTGCTACTGTCAGCAGCTATATACATTCCGTCATATAGATCCTTCTTGATATCACTATCAAGTCTTTCATAGTAATATCCATGATCTACAGTAACTGCACTTGCTCTTTTTAATAATCTTTTTTCGGAATAATCAGAATCAAAAGCTTCCTCTGCATCTTTTGCAGGGACACCCGGATGATCGCCGACCGGCAATGAGCTTATCTGCTCAGAAAAATCAGGTGTTGCAGCATGCGCAATCTCGGGTGCGAACTTATTAAAGCCACAGGTTATAAAGACTGTGGTCAAAACAGCCGCTATAAGCTTTGCGAATGACTTCTTCCCCCTCATAGGCGCACCTGATAATTAAAACAACAACTTCAGAATACCTACATCAAATATTTTACCACTTTACTGTCATTTTTAAGTCTTATCTGGTATGAAATTTTTATAAAAACAGCATGGCCAATCTAATGACTATTTATCAAAGGTCTGTACCTTCACAGTATGAAGTACAAATCTCTGTCCGCTTCCCGACTGCCCTGAGCAGGTGGAAAGCGTAAGAAGCGATGGATAATCCCCAAAGCTAAGCTCTGATGGAATCTCATACATGGTGTTTCTGCTGATGTATTTTAAATAGTCATCATATTCTTCTTCATTTGTCACTTCCGTGTAGCTGTATGACCCCTGGGTCGTTCTGTAATAAGCAAAAATCCGGTACTTAAGCACCTGATCCTTGGTGTAGATATAGACATAAGGATTATCCTTTATCACATCCTCGCCGCCGGACTTATAAATACTCTTAAGGGAGCCAAACATGGAATTGTTTTTCATATTATGGCCAAATACCATATCGCTGTAGCCGCAGAAATTCTCATCACTAAGTACATCCATGAAAATACAGCCGGCTTTGTTGTATTTGCCGTCAAAGGTCCTGTAAAGATACTGATCTATGGTCTGTTCCTTAACAACAGGATAATTGATCTTGGAAACAGCAGGGAAATACAGCCATCCGATAAAATCAGAATTGATCTCCTCCAGCGCATCAAAATTGATATCAAGGTTTGGATAGGTTCCTATGATTTCGCCGTTATCATCTGTTACAACTACGTCCTCTATAGTATCCTCTTTTTCTGTGATGTAATTATCCCTCAGATCGTCATACTCATTTACTGCAACTGCATATTCCTTCTGATCCCTGTAAAACATTATGCCTTCATACACGACTATTCCAAGGAGTACTATCACAAGTAAAATTCTTATTACCCTGAACGCACTGTTTCCTGCAATTTTATCAGCTTTACTCTCTTTATTCTGACTCATTTCCTGTTCCTTTTTTTATGGCATTATCGCCAAATTTGCCCTTTATAAGGCGTTCCATTTCGCTAAGCTTTTCAAGCTTCTCCTTGCGGATCTTCTCCTTGCGAACTTCCTCCTTGCCGGTTGCCATCCAGTCAAAGAGATTCACCTGTCTGTACTCTCCGTTGTCGAGATTATCTACGCCCACACCTACAAGCCTTATACCCATGCCCTCTTCGAAAAGCCCATTTTCACCGCTAAGAAGATTCCCCAAAAGATACATGGCATTTTCATATATGGTATCAGCGCTGTCAGTTGATTCAGACAGTCTTATCTGCCTTGTAAAGCGCTTAAAATCCGAGGTCTTAACCTGCGCTGTGACAGTTCCGCCAAATACTCCATCCTTCTTAAGTCTGTCAGATACCTTCTCCGACAGATGCCTTACTACAGGCGGCAGATCGCTGTCAAAATTCACCGAGGTAATATCCCCCGGAAGTGTGGTTTCATTGGAGTAGCTCTTGGCATCCTCCTGCTCCGTATGAACAGTATCAGAGCCCATACCATTGGCACTTGCATAGAGATAGTCTCCGAATTTATCACCAAGCTGGGACTTCAAAAAATCAATGCTCTGCTTTGCTGCATCTCCTATAGTCTTAATTCCTATAGATCTTAGCTTTTCAGCGCTTTTCTTACCGCAGCCGTAAAGATCACCTATTTCCAACGGCCACATCTTCTCCTGAATCTCCCAGGGAAAAAGAGTGTGTGTTTTGTCAGGCTTGGTAAAATCACTTGCCATCTTTGCCAGAAGCTTATTACTTGAAATCCCCACATTAACGGTAAAACCAAGCTTTGTTCTGGTCTCATATCTTATGGCTGCTGCCACGTTAAGAGGGTATACTTCTCCAAATTCCGGGGAATCCTTTATTTCATTAAGTATCCTACCCTTTTCATCAGGGCTTAAAGCTGAACCCTCTTCATCATTTTCAAAAAAATCTTCAAAGTGCTCCGTCAAAGCTTTCCTTACATCAAGGCTCTTTAATTCCGTAACATCAAGGTATGCCTCATCTATGGACACCTGCTGCAAAATCTCAGAATAGCTCTGCAGAACTGCTATAAATGCCCTTGAGTATGTCCTATAGGTATTAAAATCAGATTTAACCAAAACAAGCTTGGGGCATTTTTGAAGGGCACTGGTTATGGGCTCAGCTGTCTGAATTCCATATTTCTTAGCTGGAATTGACTTGGCTGTAACTATACCGTGTCTTGTTTTTATATCTCCTCCAACCACTGAAGGAATCGTTCTAAGGTCCACTGCTGCAGGATCATCCTTTAACTGCTTAACTGCAGACCAGGACAGAAAGGCCGAATTAACATCAATATGAAAAATTGTTCTGTTCATACGGCCTCCCCTGATATTTTAATACTTAATATTTAGCACCTTTTGCGCCGCACTTTTTAAAGAGCTTTTTATATTTTGCCTTGTACTTACCAGGGAATTTAATCTTTATCCCATTCTTTGTTTTTCCAAGAGCGTTCTTTCCTACCTTCTTAAGCTTCTTGGAATTTACTGTGAATTTTGAAAGCTTCTTACAATTATAGAATGCCTTTGTGCCTATCTCCTTCACAGTATCAGGCAAGATAATGCTTGTCAGCTTACCGCATCCCTCAAATGCGCTGTTTCCGATCTTTTCGATAGAACTGGATATAGTTATCTTCTTGGCATTTTTGCAGTTCTTAAAAGCTTTTGGAGCAATGGATGTAACTGTGTAGGATGCATCACCCTTAATAATCTTATAAGGCACAGTGTATTTTGTCTGTTTCTTATTAACAGGACCTGCATAAGCAACGGTCATATCACTTGCGGATGTAACCGTATAGTTTGCACCCTTTACCTGAAGGTTCTCCCCCTCAGCTTCAAGCTTTTGAGTGGTTTCCTTTTTACCTGCTGCAGAATCGCCATTACCGGAGTCTGATCCATTACTGTCAGACTTTTTCCATACAGCATAGAGCGTAAGCTCAGCTTCGTTATCAGCTGTAATATGGCCAAGCCCTCCTGCTGTTGTGGAAGAACCGGTTGCAGAGAACTGAGATTTAAGTATGGGATCTGTAGCTCTTATAACATCGCCTTTAACATATTCAGGCGTCGTAGCCCCGGGAGTTCTGCTCCAGCCTATGCATTCATAGCCCTCATTCTCAAAGGCGCACTCCTCTATTGTAATGTCACCATGAATAGTCATTTTATTCCATGACTCTTCTTTTTCATCAGGGAAATAAGACAGCTTAATATCAAGTGGCATCACGTAGAACTGAAGTTTTATCTGAGTAAACCTGCCATTCTTGTCACCTGCCCTTGATTCATTATTACGTACACCTGTGACAAGATAATAAGGATTAGCAGTCGGAATCTTCGCGGTTGCGCTCAAGTCACCACTGCCTGCACCATGAGTTGCAAAGGAAATCTGTGATATCTGTTTAAAATCAGAGCTCGGATTTATATTTTTAACACTCTTCTCCAGCTGCCTATAGACATAGATATCGATGAAGGAAGACTCACCTACATTGCTATATGATGCAGATACCTCATCTCCTCCTTTAAACAAAAACTCCCCTGCAGGGAACTGCTCTGACAAAGCATTTATGGATTCGTTGTTATAATCAAAAATATTTGTGGTATCAATCTGATATGTAGTAGCAAGAACAGTGATGGACGTCATAACAAGCATGGCTGCCGCAGCAAAGATACCAAGCTTCCTGCCTTTAAAGAGCTTTTTAGAAATTTGGGAACTATGGTCACTTGAATTATCAGCGCCAATAACCTTACTGATTCTTTTCATTCTTATATAATTGTCGTTTCGCATATGAATCCCCCTATACAACAAAAACCATAACCACTTCTTATATTATACCATTTTTAGCAAATTGCGGCTCGTTTCATATATAGCAAAAAGCTCCGTCAGCCTATAGACACTGACAGAGCTTTTATTAGGTTCTACATAATAATCAGTCTGTTACAACTACTGCACTTTTACATGATCACCTTATCTCGCATTCTGCCTATTGCATCCATTGCAAGCCTGCTTCTCTCACACTCTTCTGTGGTAAGAGATATCTGCCAGCATAGCTCAGAACCCTTCATGTGCTCTGATGCATAGGACAGACCATTTGTCCTCTCATCAAGGAACGGACGGTCTATCTGATTAGGATCTCCAAGAAGGATTATCTTGGTATCCTTACCTGCTCTGGTGATTATACCCTTGGCCTGGGCCGGGGTCATGTTCTGTGCTTCATCGATGATCAGATAGGTCTTAAGAATGGAACGACCCCTTATGAAGTTGAGAGCCTCGCACTGAACGATGCCTCTCTCGAAGACCTCATCAGTTTTATCCTGAAGTTCCTTCTCATTCTTATAGCGCTCTTCTTCACTTGAATCAATGAGCTGTTCAAGGTTATCAATTATAGGTCTCATAAGAGGTCCTATCTTGTCCTGCTCATCGCCTGGAAGAAATCCTATATCATCATCAAACTGAGAATTAGGTCTGCATACAAGGATTCGTCTGTATTCATCGGTCGGACGATTGATCATCTTCTCAAGACCAACAGCCAGAGAATAGAATGTCTTGGCAGTACCTGCCATACCCTTTACAATTACCAGCGGCGCCTTGTCAGCAGGCTGCATAAGCGCTTCCTGGAGGAAGTACTGTCCTGCATTTCTGGGCGTAACCCCATAAGGCTGCGCCTTTTCAAACTCAAGTTTCTTAATCACTCCATGATCGACCCTACCCATCTGTGTCTTATTGGTGGACTGATCGCTCTGAAGTATTACAAATTCATTTTCATATAGCTCCGGCTTAACCTTTTCCCCCTTTTCATCGCAGATGTACACTGCCTCTACCGGAACGCCTTTTCTCCTGAACTCCTTAAAGATCTCCTCCGGTGCAAATACTCTGATACGGCCGGAGTACTGTTCTCCATGGGACACAACCTGCTCAGTGGTAAAATCCTGAGCCTGAATTCCAAGCAGCTGTGCCTTGATTCTCATGAGAATGTCTTTAGTTACAAGGATAACTTTCTTTTTCTGCGTATCTGAAAGTCCCTTACATACTCTGAGGATACGGTTATCTGATTTATATTCAACCATATCCTTTGGAAGCTCCACATCCTTATAGTTCTTCTCAACTCTAAGTATGGCGCCATCCTGCAGCTCTACCCCTTTTGTCAGATCTCCTTTCTCCCGCAGTGCTTCAAGCAGGCGGATAACTTCACGGACATTGGCACCGCGCTCACCCTCGTCGCGTTTGTGCGTATCCAGTTCTTCAAGTACCACAAGAGGCAGTACGACATCATTATCGTCGAAGCACCTCAACGCATGTGGAGCCTGAATGAGGACGTTAGTATCGAGTACATAGATCTTTTTCATGCACCTTCTCCCCTCTGCTTATGATAGATAACATTTCCTGCTCTCACAGGGTATTATCCCTTTAACCAATTATACCATATTTTGTATTTGGGGAATGTTTTTATTACAATAAATTGTGTTTTTGGAGAAAATTTTATGATTTTCAAATGTCAAAATATAAGCTATACTAAAGATATCTATGAAATTAAATCTTTGGGGAGATAAGCTTTGGCACTTTTTGGGCGAAATACATTCGATGAACTGGATAATGACTACATTCCGCTTGAAGAATTCGCTCCTACCTTAAGCAAGCAGGAGGTTGTTAAGCGTCGCAAGCTTTCTGACCTTATTACTCCCATCAGGGATATTCCCCTGGCTCTCCGTGGCAGGCGCAATCAAATAGAAAAGGACCTTAATGCATTTTGCATAGATCAGGATGAGGATTTTGAGCAGCTCACCGATGATTTTCTTGATATGATAGAGAAGCAAAAGGGACACATAGAGGATGTAGGCACTCTCCTTAAGACCATGGAACAGGTGAGAGGCGCCGCAGAAGCAGTGAGCGCTGCCATTGAAGAAGAGCCTGAATCTCCCGAGCAGCGAAGCTTCATGGCTGAAATCGATATTCCCACTATTAATTTGAAGAATCTGGCTGAAGAATACATGCCCGATCAGGATATAGTAGAGCAGATAAGAAGCTATTCCTCTTTTTCACACATTCTGAAAAAATCCACAGAATATGCCGTTTCTGCCATAAATCAGTACCATGAGCAGGTTAAAAATCTCTCAGATAAGCAAAAGGAGCTCAGCGATCTGGCGGCAGCTGCAGATCTTCTTGCGCTTCATGCCACTATAGATGCTACTCACATGTCTGAAGAGAGCCGCGAATTCTCCACCAAAATCGCCGGAGAAATAAGTGATCTCTCCAGGAAAATTCACGAGCTGTCCGCGTCTCTTGATGCAGAGCTTGGTGTATTGGAGAACGGCTTTAAATCTGTTCATTCCTCCATGCACACAATCGAGTCTGCCCACAGGGACTGCACCAAATATATGGATATGTATTCATCAAATTGCAATGAATACTACAGACAGAGCACCAATTACACCAATATCCTTATCAGCAGCCTATCTACCCTTAACCAGGAGTTTCGCGAGGCCCTGAAAAAGAAGGATTCTGCCACAAAGGATTACCTTAAGGCTTTCAACTCCTTCTGCAAGAAAATATCCAAAAACTACAAGCAGATAAACAGTAAAAATGAAGGCTTAAAGAGTGTGATGGATGGCTGTATCAGAGGTGCCTCCTCTCTTTCCGAGGAAATGGAGACCACTATGGAGCTCATAAGCGAGGTTCGCGAATCACTTATTGCCATCAGGAAAACTGACAGCATAAGAAAAGACAAGTATTCCAAGGCTCTGCTTAAGGCCTTTGATCAGGACCTTGTATGGCTTAGTAATAAGATAGAATCTACCTTCGATAAGGCAGAAGAATCTGATTGATTTATAGAAAAGAATATTACGCGCTGCAAGGCGCATGTATCACAAAAGGACCGGTGCCACGTGGGCACCGGTCCTTTTCCCTCATACTATTAAAACCGCAGAACGATTTAAAATTCAATTGTTATAAAAAGATTTTATCATATCACTGTGATAAATCAATAAGCTTTTCAAAATTTGCAGTCTTTTTATCAAAAATTGCTTTCTTTTATAAGCCAGAAACTAATTATTAGTTTATCAGATAATCCGCAAATTACAAGCTTTTTGCGGGAAACTTTAGAAAAATTATCGTTTCCTTTAACTTTTAATGTTTATCACTGCTGAATTTCCTTATCACTCTGCTCTAAAACAGCTCTCAGAATCTCATGTATCTTGGTCTTCCGGAGCTTACCACATAATCTTCTGCACAGATAAACGCAACCAGCTTACCTTTGTAGTAAAACTCAGTTCTGTTACCTCCATGTCCGTTCATCACGAGATTAATGGAATCTATTCTGATACACTCAGAGGATTCAACATACCAGATATCCGAAACATTCTGTGCATAGGTTATTACAAAATCCTTCAGTTCACAGTAATGGAATCTGTCATAGGTGATCAGCATCCTGCCATGAGGTGACTCCCGGCGTCCTGCTTTGGGTATTCTGGCTGCAACGACTTTAATCCTGCCGCTTTTCATACGTCTGAAGGAGATCATCAGCTCATGTCCCTCAGAAAGTGCCTGATATAACACAAAAGGATGGGTACTGCAGTAAAGCCTCTCACTGCCATATCCAAGCTTTCTTCGAAGCTGTGTAAGAGCCAGCCTTACCTTTGCAAGAAAAGCTTCATCCTCCGAGGCTCTTCTGACCTGTAGCCTAAGC
Source organism: Butyrivibrio sp. MB2005 (assembly GCF_000424285.1). Taxonomy (GTDB): domain Bacteria; phylum Bacillota; class Clostridia; order Lachnospirales; family Lachnospiraceae; genus Butyrivibrio. The sequence goes on from NZ_AUJP01000010.1 coordinate 58,393, forward strand.
GTGACTGCATACTCAGCCTGAAGATAATAGGAATAAGCCTGCGCGATATCTACAGAGCCTCCTTCTCCCTTCCTGTACATATCACCCATTTCATAGGCAGCTTCGGCAAATCTGCATCTGTAATGTCCGATTCCCTCGCTTATGAACTTTTTTAATTCGGTGCGGTACTCATGTCGCTTTTTCGTGCGAATGCCTACCCTGCTCTCGTCTCTTTCTTTCATAGTCCATATGATATCATACTTTCCCTCGCTTTACACAAGGGTTTTTATCTATTATAATCGGCATGACGACTGTTTTAGGAGGGGATTATGAACACAGTTAAACAGAAATTTTCACATCTTGGTTTTGCATTGATTGCATATCTCGCAATCGCAAATGTTCTTGGCTCAATATCTTCCGGGATTTATACATTTATAAAAATACTCGCTGAAATGATAAGCACAGCATCGGCAGGCGGTGACTTGTCCAAATACACGGATCTTGGCTATATAACATCTATGTCCGCCGGTCTTGCTTCTGACCCGTTGATGCTTGTAATTATTTCAATGTTACCCGGCTACTTTATAGGAGTACCGCTTACCCTATTGATAATCAACGCCAAAAAGTACAGGGATGTTCCCCTTAAGGGCCTTAATCTCTACACTCCCTACGAAAAAACCATGAAGAGAGATCTGTCTGTTAAAGAATTCCTCATGTTTTTCTTGTTTACATTCCCTATGGGAATAATCGGATCTTCCATTGGTGCAGGTCTTGCAGCGATATTTACCCGTTTGACAGGCTTTGATATGTCAAACATCCTTGATTCCGTTCTCGTTGGTATGAACCCTGTGGCGGTACTTATTTCAACAGTAATCCTTGCGCCGATATTTGAAGAAATACTCTTCCGCTATGGTGTTATCGGCTATGCAAGACGCTACGGCGAATGGAACGCCATCATAGTATCAGCCGTGATATTTGGTCTTATACACACCAATGTTTTCCAGTTTTTCTATGCATTTTTACTTGGAGTATTGTTTGGCTACATCTATGTATATACAAGGCAGTTAAAGTACACCATCGGTCTCCACATACTGTTCAACTTCTTTGGAGCCTTTGTTCCGCTTTTGATTTCACCGGATACCAGCCTGACACCGGCACTTGCCATTTACTCCGGATTGCAATATTTCGTTGCTGCTGTAGGCCTTGTATTCCTGATTCTGTTTATTAAAAAAGGAAATCTTTTAAAGACAACTGAAGGGTCCCCGGTACCCGGAATCTGCAGCAAGGATTCATTCCTTAACTTCGGAATGATCAGCTTTATCATCGTGTGTCTGGCTCTTACAGTATTCATCAGCTTTTCTAATTCGGTTCTGGAATCGCTGATGTAGAAATTCTTTACTGTATTATCTTTAGAAGAATAATAAGACATAAAGATGCCCCGGTAGGTCTTTACCGGGGCTGAGTTTTTCTATGAAATTAGAGCATCTCTACTCTCTGCTGTGAGAAATCGGCATAGCCGTTCTTATACAGCTCCTGAACGAATTCAATGGCATCCTGACCGGATTCTTCAATTGGAACATCCTGGCTGTAGATGAACTCAATCTTGTTTCCGTTCGCCATAATGAAATTTATCTGGGTTCCGATGATCTGTCCATCACCCACATCCATTCCAACTACTTCGACATCAGTTACTTCTCTTACTCTTCCGGCTGCAAATAATACTCTCATTTGATGTCCTCCTTGGTCTAAGTATTACTCCGCATCATCTACGGGGTCACTTAGTTCGTTAAGCTTGTTTGCCTGTTTATAAATACCATCCAGAGCCTTTCTGAATGCTTCAAACTTATTAACAGCTTCCTGAGCATTTGTAAGTCCATCGTTGGAAAGTGCAGCAACCTCTTCACTGGTAGCTGACAGATTGGAGATACTGTCATTTATCTCATTGGTGGATTCATTGATCAGCTCCATGCTGCCACCGATATCGTTAATATTTGAAAGAAGTTCTGCAACATTGCGATCAATTGTCTCGAATGCCTCTGCTGTATCTCGAATAACTTCATTCTGAAGTTCAACGGATTCAACAGTGTTATCAATACTCTCCATGGCCTTATTGGCATCTTCTGTAAGTTCACCGATGATCTTGGTGATCTCACTGGATGCGTTATTGGTCTGTTCAGAGAGCTGTCTGATATCTTCTGCTACTACCGCAAAGCCTTTTCCTGCTTCACCTGCTCTTGCTGCCTCGATGGAAGCATTCAGCGCAAGTAGGTTGGTCTGCTTGGAAATAGCCATGATGGATCCGAGAATCTTCTGAACCTCTTCTACCTTATCAATAACTGCCTTTGTGGAATCAGCAGTAACATTACTTGCATCTCTAACGCCTCTTGCCTTATCTCTGAGAACTTCGATTGTCTCAGCCACCTGAGAAACGATTTCCTGAGTATTCTTGGAGGATTCTATCATTCTGTCACGCTGAGTATCAGCAACCGCTGTCTGTTCCTTGATCTCGGATACTTTCTGAGCCTCATCGGTAACAGCCTGAGCTGTACTCTCTGTAGATGTAGCTATATCACGCATTCCGGAGCTTGTATTCTCAATGATCTGCTCAAGCTCTTCTACATTACCCTGAGCCTGATCAAACAGCTTTGAGATTCTGCTTGCAATCTTGCTCATCTCCTTGGATGTAGCTTCCTGAGTTTCTGTATGCTCCTGAATTGTAGCGTTATTTTCTTCATTAAATGCGAGAATAAGTGAAATTGAGAAATAAGCTGCCATTACGCAAAGGAGAGTTGCAATTCCGAAGATTGCAACCTCGGCGCTGACTGCACCCTTTGCAATAATTACACGAAAAGCCGTAATGACGGACATAATTCCAATGGCTGTACTTCCGCCAATTACGATTCTCTTATTCATATAGATCATAGATGAAAACAGTATGGCAAGACCAAATACTCCACAACCGATCTGCACTTCAACTACCATAACGATTATGTAGGAAACGGTCGCACCGAGCATGATCATTGCTGCTCCTATCCTGTTATCCCTGAATTTTATAGCTGCCACATTCATGATAACAATGCTGACTGCAAAAGCTATAAGCTCCAGAATTCTTCCTACTGTAAAACCAGTTCTTGTTCCTTCATAGATGAAGGCTATGGCACAAACAACGACTATGATCATACATACTGTAAGTGCTCTTTGATTAGCTCTTTGGAATTGTTCCTTATTCATCTTTTTTCCTCCTGATCAGGATACTCGATATGCAAAAATACACCTACAGATATTTTAACAAAATTAACGATATTAAGTTCTAAATTTTTACTAAATAAAGCCCCTTTCTATTTATACTTAATTAATAAATTAACTTTTAACCCTGACGCTTTTTGGCTTACTCCAATCAGTGTAAAGCTTACCGCTTCCGCTGTTTTTATAGCCTCTTATGCGAACATAATACTTACCCTTCTTTAGCTTTTTGACTACCTTTGAAGTAGTCGATGTTTTCTTTATTGTGATAGTTTTTACTTTTTTGCCAAAGCTCTTATCTGTGCTGTACTGAACCTCATATCCGTTCAAGCCTTTGGCAACCTTTTTCCAGGTAATCTTCATCTGCTTTTTGCCTGCTGAGACTTTCTTAATTGCAGGCACTTTAAGCTTACTGTCGACATTTTCTGCTTTTTGCGTTGTAGCTGGAGATGAGTCCGCGCCCGTGCTTGTAGCGCTTGGATTCTGCGGCTTATCAGGTTCCTTTTTCTCATCATCCTTCGGAGCAGGCTTTGGAGCAGGCTTTGGTACCGGATCTTTGGGTTCTTCCTTGGGCGGAAGATCAACCGCAGGTCCCACCACTATAACAAGATCCGAATTTATTTTAGTAGTTAGATCGTCTGTTAAACGGCGTAAAACTATTTCTGTTTCTTTGCTTCTGGCATCAACATGCGTGCAATTCATCTGACCTATTGTGACCATGGTTGTGTTCGGAGAACCAACAAACATCGCCATACTCTTTTCATCTTTGTTATCCCATGATATTTCATATTTTATGCCATAGTAATCTACTACTTTTACTTTCAGATTAGAAGGCGCTTTCATCTTATCGCTGCCACTCAAAGTGTATGTTTTTGAAGCAACTACTGCATCGGTTCTTTTCTGATAATCCTCCAATGTATCGCAATAATTTTGAGATTCATAGTTTTTACTTGCAAAAACATATAGCTTTATTGTTCCTGAATAATTGTATCTTTTCAAAAGTCTGTAATCGACTTCCTCATAGACTTCATTAGCCTTCAATTCCTTGTTGTAGACTCCGGAAAGCAGACACTCTTTTCCGCCCGATTTCTTGTAGGTGACAAGAGACGTATAATATCCATCAAAGGAAGCTTTGTAATGTATTTTATTTTTTACAAACTTAACCTCTGTGGGAGCTTTTAACTTAGCCTCAGCCCTTACAGCCACAGAAACACCGCCAAGCATGATAAACACACAAAAAAATGTTGCTATTATATTTAAAATCTTTACCCTGTTCTTTCTCATAACTATTTCCCCTAAAATCATTAAGACCTTTCCTGTTATCCCAGGCCTGCTCTCTTACTTTACAGATGCATTAGTCTGCTTTTTGATTCTTGAAATAACCTTTTTCTTTGCGCTTCCTTTCACGCCATTAACCTTAATTGTTGCTCCCTTTTTAAGCTTCTTGAAAGCCCCTTTACCGACATTAAGCTTTTTGTTGCAGCTAATAGTAATCTTCGAGAGCTTCTTGCAGCCCTTGAATGCATTCTTTCCTACAGATTCCAATTTTGAAGTGATGGTAAGCTTTTTAATTCGTGTATTACCCTTGCAGGCATTGTCAGCTATAGCGCAGACACTGTACTCTGCGCCGTTATGTGTAACCTTTCCAAGCTTAACGCTTCCCTTTGCGGTTATAGAAGTAACCATTACCTTCTTATCGCCAATAATCTGATAAGTGATTCCTGAATCTGAAAATGTATTTCCGGAAGATGCTGTTTTATCTGCAGTTTTATCTGCATTTTTAGTATTGGTTTTTGTATCTTCTTTGGGACTGTCCGGTTCTGCAGGCTTCTTTTTCAGTAACCTTGCATTACGGTATATGTTGCTTTTATCAGAAGGAGGTATTGCTGTATATATCTGGTCAGAATCAGCATATTCATCATCGTTATTGTCTATTGCCATTTCTGTATACATATCTATGAACTTGGCAGTCTTTTTGGGCGAAATAACACACGCGAAGTCACTGCCTGTATTAAGCATGGAAGTGACATCGGTGTCCTCACGGATCGTTAAACCGCTGAGATTTACACCACTTAAGGATGTACAATTCAAGAACATACGATTCATGTCTTTTACCTTTGATGTATCAAATGCCGATAAATCCAAGTGATTTAAACGATAACATCCACTAAACATTGAACGCATATCTTCTACATTTGATGTATCGAAATCATCCAAATACAGCCACCCGATCTGGCCTGCCCTGTAAAACATACATTCCATGGTTGTTACCTGAGAAGTATCTACTACCTCATCATCAAAACTTATATTATCCAAAGTCCTGAATGAGGCAAACATAAAGTCACAATCAGGATTAAACTTAATCTTATCGGGGCTGTATACATATATTACGTTCCTGTCTTCGGTAAAATATGCATAGACATCGTTTCCTACAGCCACCTTGGTAGGCAATTTTTCTATTCTTTTCTTATTATTTGTAAATATAATTGAATCAATTATCGTATCTTCTGATGTCCCGATAACTACCTGATTGGCATGCTCTTTAATTATGGTATTAAATCTTCTGCCACTATAAAGCATTCCTTTTTCCGGATTAACAATGACTTTTGCCTGGGAACTGATGGACGAACGTCCAAACACTAAAAAAAGACACAGTAAAACTGCGCCTGAAATTACAAACTTCCCCCAAAATCTCTTCATTACAATTTCCCCTTTAACTTCCCTTACTGAGAAATCACTTTTTTCTTCCCCTCAACAAACCAAATTATACCAAACAGTTTCCTTTCGCTCAACAAATTAATCCGCGATGAAACTTTGTTTTCAGTAAAAGTTCCGGCGCAGATTTTCATCACTGACGATCGTAGTAGTCTTTGCCACTACAGATAAAATATGTACGGATATAGCCGTCTGTGGAGACAAAGGCTATCTCGTCGGTTGCTTCAAGATAGTAGACATCATCACCATCCTCTGCCTCATACTTATGAAGGGCTTCAGGATTATTGATAAGAGCATTGGCAGCATCAAGGTATGCCTCCGGACTGTCAAAGCCCATCTCGATACCGTGCTTATCATAGTGACTGTCACGCTGCTTCTTAGTCCTGAAGTAGCGATATTCATTCTTCTGTTCAATAGCCTCAATTGCCGCTGCTGTGGCATCATCCTCGGTAGCTGCTAAGGATGAGGTCTCTCCTGAATCGCTATTATCCCTTGTCTCTTCGAAGGACGATGTCACTCCTGAATTGCTATCATCCTCTACAACCGCAAAGGATGATACCACTCCTGAATTCGCGTCATCCTCCACTTCCTGCCAGGTGGCGAACTGTGGGTAGATAATTATATACATAGCGCAGAAAAACAAAAGCACTATCATTCCGGTTGAATAGGTCTTAGACATCTTGGGACGTCTCTTGTTATTCTTCATTACACATATCCTTTACTTATAAACGATTTCCCTTTGTACCACAAATCTCATAAGAAACAAAATGCAGTCAACCGGGATCTTTACATATAATTCCGGTGAATTCGGTACCATACTGTGGAAAAAGCTTACCAGTGTTCCACTAAGAAGCATGATGATAACCGCCAGTATCACATAGCGAACAGCGGCTCTTGTTTTACTTCCCTTCCCCTTAAATACAACCTTGTAATTTATCAAAAAGTTGTAGATCGCCGAAATAACGCGGGCACATACTGTGGAAACCATGATATATCCAAAAGGAATCCCCGCTATTCCTCTGAAAATCCCGCAGAATATGGCAAACATCACCATATCTACTACGCTTGATGACAAGGATGAAAAAAGGAACTTAAGAAATACCGCATAGATCATAGCCGAATCCTGTATGGGTCTGAAATGACTGGTTTTATTTTCCTCAATATAAATTGTCTTAATCGGTACTTCGACTATCTTAATCTCCTCATCCTTGGTCATAAGGAGCATGTTGGTCTCGAATTCAAACCTCTCGCCATTGCAGCTAAGCAGCTTTTCCATAAAGCTCTTGGAAATTGCCCTCAGCCCTGTCTGGGTGTCGCATACACTGACCCCTGCCAGTATGGACATAACCTTACTTGTAACCTTGTTGCCAAAGACAGACCTTGCGGGAATTCCGGATTTATCAAAATCTCTTACGCCCATAACAAGTGCCTTCGGATTCTCCTTTAAAGCCTTCATGCACTTCTTTATATCCTCTATGCTGTGCTGTCCGTCGGAATCAGCAGTCACCACTCCGATAAGATCCCTATACTCATTAAGGCAGTAATTAAAGGCATCCTTCAGAGCACGACCCTTTCCAAGATTCACGGCATGCCTTAGAATCACAGCACCGTATTCTATCTCAGCCTTCTTAAAATAGCCTCCATATAACGATTCATCAGAGCCATCGTCATACACTATAACCGGCGAAACTTCTGCTGCCTTTAATTCAGACAAAAGCTTTATAAGCTTCTCGTCCGGTTCGTATGAGGGTATTATTACCGGTATTACTTCATTAGTCATTTAATAAAACTCCACCATTTATTCTCTCTATCTTATACACATGACCTGTGCTAAACTGCTGTCCATCCTTCATAAAAGAATCAAAAACCTTAAGAGATTCTCTCTCCTGGGGCTCCACATACAGATATTCCGCATGAGAATTCACAATCTTATCTGTCATGGACTGCAACGTATCATCATCCATAAGTGTCTCATAAATAACAGGCACAGGAGATGCTTCTTTACTCAGATATGTGTCATGTACCCAGTGATTAAAGCTGCTGCTTCTGATATTCAGAACGCGGTGCCCCCACAGCTCCTCTCTTCCATCTATGGTCTCAAGGAAATGCGCTGCGCCTTCATCTATCATGTCAGAGTTGTACTTTGCCTTATCGGCAACTGTAGCTCTATAGCCATGCAGCCCGTAAGCTGTTCCGGTATAATCGGCAGTCAGCAATATAAAAATCACTATAACAGAGTATACAACTCCAAAATAAGATGAACCTAAAAGTCCATTCCCTGCTTTTATTTTTCCTGTGCTGCCTTCTCCTGCCACAGCCCACTTAAGAGCAGCCATGATAAGAAGATACATACATCCCAAAATAAAAGGTGCGCCGTACCTTGCGATGGAATTGGTCATGGCAAAGGCATCAAGATACTGATCCTCTGACTGGAACAGCGATACATGGGCGACAAAAATAAGTCCGTAGGTAACCACAAAGGTAAGTCCAAAGAATACCGAAACCGCCTTTGCTTCACCCTTCTTAAATGCACCTTTTTTAATCAGCAAAACAAGAGCTGCCAGAATCACAATAAACATTCCGCCAATCGGAAGATCAAACGTGATGTTGTGATCTGCATGCATAGGCATGGTCCAAAGGCCAAGGAAAAAGTATCTTGCCTTGTCCATAGCATTTGCAGGCACAGCATAAGAGCCTGTTGCCATCTTTATTCCAAGTCCCGTTACCTTGGCAACACGCCTGTTTATCAGGCAAAACAAAAGCCAGCTTCCGTAAAAAAGTGCTGCAGGAACAGCTGCCTTGAAGATACCAAAATCCTTTTTATACAAAAGAAACCAGAAAATCAGTGCAAATACAGCCCACTCTATACCCACAGATTTTGTCAAAAACAGCACTGAAGTATAGACGGCAATCCTTCCGAAATAGAAGATGTTCGTATGACCTTCCCTGTCCCAAATAGCGCAGAGAAGTGCTCCATACACAAGTCCCATGGTGATATCCGCAGGTGTTCCATAAAATACGATTCCATTAACGATTCCGGGAATCATAAATACTGCCAAAGTAAAAAGAACTGTAAGGAGCTTTTTGCCTGCCTTCTCTACAAACTTAACAAGAGGAAGAAGCATCAAAAAGCTCAGCACATAATATCCTGAAAACTGAAGACCCTCTTTATATACATCCCCTGACAACTGCAAAAATATCCATTTGAATAAGGATGTAACCGGGGGATAATCACCAAATTCAGGAGAAACATTCCCATATTTTCCCGGGAATCCATTCAGATAAAAAATCTGCTTCGCATCCGAGGACCAGAAATTGATATCATCCCACCAGGAAAAGATCTGATCCTTTGTAAGAAATGTAACAACTGCCGACACCACAATAAAAGTAAGTGTCGCCGGAGATACGAGTCTTTTCCCTATTTCTGAAAGAAGAAGCTTACGCCTTTTTGATTCAGATCTGATGATTGCAAAAATAAATACAAGAATAAAAATGCATGCCGCGGGAAATATAACCGGTAATGCATCAAATAATCCAAGTATGTATAAAGACAGGATCAGTCCTGCCCCTGTAACGGGCAGGACATCACACATGCTTTCATTAAAATGAATGGATACACAAGCGGCAAAAATGAAAAAAGCCGCTATTAAAAGAAACCACATAAAATCGCTCTCAATCTGTTTATAGTTTGAAGAGTGTACCTATAATACCTCTTCCAAGGCTGGCGCCAAGATTACCGCCAAGAGTTTTACCAAACTTACCAAAGCCGGCACCCACTGATTTGCCCACCTCTCTTCCCACAGTTCCGGAAACTGAGGATGCTACTGATTTTGCCGCACGCTTCTTGGCATTTGCAGCCTGTTGTTTTTCTCTTTCTTCTTTTCTTGCTTCAGCTGCAGCTTCTCTCTCAGCAGCCTTTGCAGCAGCGGCCTCTTCCTTTGCCTTAGCCTTGGCAGCTTCTGCTTCAGCCTTTGCTTTTGCTGCTTCCTCAGCGTCTAATACGCCCTTCCTAAGAAGCATCTCGTAAGCAGAATCGCTGTCTACCGCTTTTGCATATTTACTGTAAAGAAGACTTCCCTTAATGGTATTGTCTCTTGAAGAATCATCTATTGTTCCGATCTTACTCTGAGGAGGCAGGATAAATGCTCTTCTGGCAATCGTAGGAATGCCGCCCTCATCAAGGAAGGATACCACGGCCTCTCCTGTTCCAAGCTCCATGATTACATCAAAGGTCTTGAAATCAGGATTCTCACGGAAGGACTCAGCAGCTGCCTTAACAGCCTTCTGATCTGCAGGAGTATATGCATGAAGGGCATGCTGAATCTTATTACCAAGCTGCGCAAGAACGCCGTCCGGAATATCCCTTGGATTCTGAGTGATGAAATACACACCAACACCCTTTGAACGGATAAGCTTAACAACCTGCTCTATCTTATCAAGCAGAGCCTTTGAGGTATCCTTGAAAAGAAGATGTGCTTCATCAAAGAAGAATACCATCTTGGGCTTCTCAAGATCTCCCACCTCAGGAAGTGTCTCAAACAGCTCTGACAGCATCCAAAGAAGGAATGTGGAATAAAGAACACCATTGTGAATAAGGCTCTCGGAATCAAGAATATTGATCATTCCTCTTCCGTTTGTGTCTGTTGTAAACCAGTCTGTGAGGTTAAGTGCAGGCTCACCAAAGAAGGTCTCTCCTCCCTGAGTCTCAAGTGCAACCACACTTCTGAGGATAGCGCTGATTGATACAGGACTCATCTTACCATATTCTGCAGCATAGTCCTTATTGTGCTCTGAAAGCTCATTTAACAGAGCCTTGAGATCCTTGGTATCGAACAAAAGCCATCCGTTGTCATCTGCTATTTTAAACGCAATTGTGAGGATATCGGACTGAAGGTCATTAAGTCCTAAAATTCTCGAAAGAAGAATGGGGCCCATCTCTGTAATCGTGGTGCGAAGCTGGATTCCCTTTTCTCCGAAAAGATCCCAGAAATTAACCGGGTATTTTTTATATTCATAGCCGGTGCCGGAGAGACCGAATCGCTCTATTCTCTCTTCCATGCCACTGCCTTCGTTTATCATGCCTGCCAGGTCGCCCTTAACATCAGCAAGAAAAACCGGCACTCCCATATCACTGAAGGATTCTGCCAGAACTTTCAAAGTAACAGTTTTTCCTGAACCTGTAGCACCGGCGATAAGTCCATGTCTGTTAGCCATTTTAGGAAGCAGATAAAGCGCTTCACCATCATCTGCATTTGCTATCCAAACCTTACCATCTCTAACCATTCTCATACCCTCCTAAAAATAAGTAAATATCTTTAGCAAAACTTATCTCTATTTTACCCATATTTACCGCAAAAGAAAAGACCGGCAGTCATCTGACTGCCGGCCTATACATAAGTATAAATTATTTCTTATTAACAAGATCCTTAAGAGCCTTACCAGCCTTAAACTTAGGAGCGATTGAAGCAGGAATCTTGATGCTTTCGCCAGTCTGAGGGTTCTTACCTGTTCTAGCTGCTCTCTTAGATGTCTCGAATGTACCAAAGCCAACAAGCTGAACCTTGTCCTTCTTCTTGAGCTGCTTTGAAACAACATCAACGAAAGCCTTTACAGCCTTCTCAGAATCCTTCTTAGAAAGACCTGTCTCCTTTGCAATTGCTTCTACTAATTCTGTCTTGTTCATATTTTTTTCCTCCAAAAATAAGAAAATTTAACTACATTGACTATGTTAGCATTGAAATTATTGAAAAACAAGCCTTTTTTAGCATTTGAAGTCGAATTTTTCCCTATTTTATCGCTTTTTGGTGAAACTATTCAAAAAATTCTCAGTATTCTTGTACAATTAAGCTATTGAAACTTTGTAAAAAGTAGTATTTATCACTCTTTTCCGCTCCAACAATATGTACACAGCTTGCAGGGTTCAATAGGAATAGCCTCTACCATATCATCAAGTCTATGGTAATGAAGGGATGTAAAGTTGAGTTCCTTTCTGATTTCTTCAAGCATTGCCTCGTACTGGGGTGAATCGGGATCTGTATACTTTCTTACAGTCTCTTCTCCGGGCTTCGGATAGCCCTCAAGCTTCTCAATTACTCTTCTGGTTATAAGCTCCATCTCAGAATTGGATCTCGAGAAGTTAAGATACTTACAGCCATAGATAAGGGGCGGACATGCAGGTCTTATATGAACCTCGCTGGCACCGCTCTTATACAGGAACTCTGTGGTCTCACGGAGCTGTGTTCCTCTTACAATTGAATCGTCTATAAGAAGAAGGCTCTTATTCTTGATGAGCTGATTGATAGGAATAAGCTTCATCTTGGCGATCAGATCACGTCTTGCCTGAACTGTAGGCATAAATGACCTTGGCCAAGTGGGTGTGTACTTTACAAAAGGTCTTGAATAAGGAATGCCTGATGCATTGGAATAGCCAATTGCATGAGCTACGCCTGAATCCGGAACACCCGCTACAAGATCAGGGTGAAGTCCTCTTTGCATATCGCGCTGAGCAAGCTTTTTACCACAGCCGTATCTGACGTCCTCTACATTCAGTCCCTCATAGGCAGATGCCGGGAATCCATAGTAAATCCAAAGGAATGTACAGACTCTCATCTCCTCAAAGGCAGGAGCAACGATTTCCACACTCTCGGGTGTGATATAGGCTATCTCGCCGGGGCCAAGCTCTCTGTAGGGATCATATCCAAGATTAAGGTATGAAAAGCTCTCAAAGCATACGCAGAAGCCTTCATCCTTATGGCCTATCTCCACCGGGGTTCTTCCGTATCTGTCTCTTGCAGCATAGATTCCATCAGGAGTCATAACCAGCATGGTCATGGATCCCTTAATGATCTCCTGAGCGTAACGGATACCCTCAACGATAGTAACCTTCTGGTTAATTATAGAAGCAACAAGCTCTGTGGGATTGATATCGCCTCCACTCATCTCCAGGAAGTGAGATCGGTTATCCGCAAAAAGCTTATTGGTAATCTCGTCGATATTATTGATTTTACCTACGGTTGTAATGGCATAGGTGCCGTGGTGTGAACGTACGATAAGCGGCTGCGGCTCGAAATCAGAAATGCAGCCAATACCAAGATTACCCTCCATTCGAAGCATGTCGTCCTCGAATTTGGGTCTGAAATAAGATCTCTCAATGTTATGAATAGAACGGTCAAAGCCCTTCTTCTTGTCATATACTGCAAGACCTGCGCGGCGTGTGCCGAGATGTGAATGATAGTCGGTTCCATAGAAAAGATCAAAAACCGCACTCTCACGTGATGCTACTCCGAAAAATCCTCCCATAATGCCTCCTGTAAATCATTGCTGTTTATCTGCTTTTCAGTTCGGGATGTTCCTCATAAAAAACTTCCTTATCCAGATACATTGCTGCGTCGGCTATGCTCATGGCTTTTCTGATATCTCCGCCGATAGGGGCATAATAAGAACCCGCCGCACAGGTAATATCATTTGGATAAGACATTTTATCCCTCAACCTCTCTACTTTAGCATAAAATTCCTCTTCATTGCTAAAAGAAATTACAGTAAATTCATCTCCGCCTGCACGATATACTTCATCACCTCTGAAAACCGTAGCAATTATCTGCGCTCCGTTAAGAAGCATCTGATCTCCGGCTTCATGGCCATATCTGTCATTCACCCTTTTAAGACCATTAAGATCAATATAAACCACGCCGTAAGGTGTATGTGACAGATTTGCATCAACCACAAACTGATCCACACGGTTATTCATGGCATTTCTGTTGGCAACGCCTGTAAGCATATCAAGGCTGCTCATATCCTCAAGCTTTTTCATGAGGTTATAGGTTATGAGCTCAGATGTTGTGAAAAATGAAGTAAGCTCTATCAGTTCTTTAATCTCAGCAAGTCTCATGGTGTCGAAATTGACAACATAGAGATATCCGATAGGCCTTTGGTTTTGAAACATAGGATAAAAGCAGATGCTGTAAACCTCTTCATGTCTGAGGCTCTTAACCCATTCAGGGTTTCTTTTTTCAAGAGCTGCCATATCGGCTTCCGTTGATACAATGACGCAGTTACTGTCGCCCACGGTATCTATCCATGAGGTTACAACCTCATAGGGGATCGTAGGCAGGATTTCTCTCATGGGCTTATAGCCATCCATGATACTCTCACTGAGAACCGAGACCTTTTTAATCTCTTCCTGAAGGCCGATTACAACGCATCTCTCTGCATCGCTCTTTTTTCTGAGGTTCTCCGTCACACTTGAAAGCGCAACAAGGAAATTATCCGCGGACCTGAAAATAGCACAATTCTTGATAACCTCTGCTGCGGTATCAATATTTACATTGGCAAGCCTGTCAGGATCGGGATCCTTGGTAAACTCAAACATAAACTGACAATAACCGTATTCCTCATCCTGAACAAGGGGAATCAGTATCATATCGGTCCATGACTCCAAAGCCTTGGTCTCAACATAGGTGTGCCTGGGCTTTCCCTCTATTGCCGTATCGTAGACAAACTGGTCAAATTTCCTGTCCTTTGGCACCAGGTCGCTGTAGAGCATATTGTCATGATATCTGTCCTCGCCCATAGACTTTTTATACATGTCATTGGCGCAGACTATCCTTATCTCGCCTATATCGTCCTTGTCCTTTTTTATGGACATAACACAGCATGCCTTATTAACAAGATTTACATATCCCTGAAAGTCCATATTCCGCCCTCATAATTTATGGAAATTCTCCGGTCATCTATATTATAAAAACCCGGCACAGCTTGCGCCATGCCGGTAATTTTAGTAAGACTTCTCTATATAGGGAGGGAAGTTTTACAAAATGTCATTCCTCTTTACATACGCAGGTGTAATAGAATCTGATACCAGCTTCTTGACATTCTTTATATCAGCCCACTTATCAATTACAGCATTCTCGATATATACGCCGTCTGCTATATCTGAATAAGCAAGTATGATTGAATTTTTAACTATCGCTCCCTTACCGATGTGGACATTACGTCCAATAATTGAATTCTCAACAGTTCCCTCGATCAGACATGCATTACATATCATAGAGTTGGTTACTTTAGAACCATGGAAATACTGTGACGGGCATGCATCTGTAGTCCTTGTATAGAAGGGCCAGTCCGCCTTGAAGAAATCTGTTGACGTTGCATAATCAAGCAGTTCCATATTTGAACGATAATAATCATCCAAACTTGTGATAGCTGCGAAGTATCCCTTGTGCTGATATCCTCTTATATCAAGATCATTGCACTCGAGACCGATCATATCTGCCAGAGAATATGCAGAAGACTCTCTCTTAGCCTTCTTAATAAGATATATGAACATCTCCTTGGACATTACATAGGTATCCATGCTGATAAGCTTATCCTTTGCAGTGCCCATGTTGCGCTCAATTTTCTGAACACCCTTCTGCTTGTTAAGAGTGATGCAGTTACAGCCTCTGAAGTACTCTTTTGCCTGATCAACCTTGTGGTACAAGACAGTGACATCCGTTCCTGATTTAACATGCTCATCCAGAAGTTCCTGGAAGTTCTGTTTGAAAACCATGTAGCTGGGTGCTATAACAACGTAGTCCTGATGCATACGCTCAATCTGCTCAATGTTCTCAAGATATCCGTTGATATCTGTGTTGTAGATTGAGCTTGCACCGTTGTTCTGTGTGAACATCATCTGTATACCGCCCCTCTTGGAGTTGATGTTGTAATGACGGCCGGAACCGATATGTTCAACGATAGAACGTGGTCTGCTGTTAAGGTAAACATGAATTCTGTCGAATCCACTGTTGCTGAAATTGGAAATAGGGAAATCGATCATACGAAAACGTCCAAGGAACGCAAACGCACCTATTGGTCTGTAATCATGAAGTCCCTCTACTCTTATATAATTTGCTGCTGAATTTATAACACCAAAAGCTTTATTCTTTGCCATTTTTATCCTCCCCCTTCACATTCTTTGCTACGAGAAGGATTTCCTCGCTCTTACTGCTTCCAACCCTGGCATCCTTACCGATCTTTACGTTGTCGGCTACAAGTGCCCTTGTAACTGTCGCGCCCTCGTAAACCGTTACTCCCGGCATCAGCACAGAATCAATAACCTTGGCACCGGGTGCGATCTTAACATTAGAGAAAATAACAGAGTTTTTAACCTCTCCGCCAATGGCAGCTCCCTGGTTAATATATGCCCTGTCTACCTTTGCTGTCTCAGCAATATATGCAGGTGTAATTCCTGTATCCTCGGAATAGATCTTCCAGGATGTATCATCCAGATCCAGCTCATTCTCGCTGTCCAGAAGATCCATGTTAGCTTCCCAAAGGGAATCGATGGTTCCAACATCCTTCCAGTAGCCTGAGAATTCGTATGCGTAGAGAGCCTTGCCCTCACTCAGCATTACAGGTATGAAGTCCTTACCAAAATCATGGCTGGAATTGGGATTCTTCATATCCTCAATAAGCATCTTCCTCATGGTCTTCCAGTTGAAGATATAGATACCCATTGAAGCCAGATTGCTCTTAGGCTTAGCGGGCTTTTCCTCAAACTCGATGATCATATTATCTTTACCGGTATTCATGATACCGAATCTGCTTGCTTCCTTAATAGGCACTCCGCGCACTGCAATAGTTGCGTCTGCCTTATTTGCCTTATGAAATGCCAGCATCTTATCATAGTTCATCTTATAGATGTGGTCTCCGGAAAGAACCAGAAGATATTCCGGATCATAGGCATCGATAAAGTCAATGTTCTGAGAAATCGCATCAGCGGTTCCGCGATATACATCCAGACCTGAATCTGCTTTTTCTCTTGGTGTAAGAACAAAAACACCACTATCCTTGGTGTCCAGTCCCCATCTGCCTCCCGCAGCAACATAGCTGTTCAGAAGTACAGACTCATACTGAGTAAGTACTCCTACGATGTCGATTCCGCTGTTTGCGCAGTTGCTCAGCGGAAAATCGATGATTCGATACTTTCCACCATACGCTACAGCAGGTTTGGCAACCTTGTTAGTAAGGTCATGCAATCTACTTCCACGACCACCGGCCAGTATCATAGCCAACATATTGGTTTGTGCCATAGTGATTACCCCTCTTTGAATAAATAGAATTTAATGTGCCAGTGTTCAGAACAAACGTTAACACTATCCCCTCACATCATATTTCTATTCTAAGGGCTAAACAGTGATAGCGCAAGGATTAAACAGTTATTTTGCGTGTTTTTGCGCTATTTTTTGAAAATTTGCCTTCCTATATAGAATATACTTGCAATTATATTTTTAAACACAAAGAAAATGCAGCCTCATTTTGAGCGAAGTTGTCAAAATAAGACTGCACAGTATCACTGATGATACATAGGCATAAGTTGTAATTTATGAAGATTGATTTTGTGAAGTCGCTCAATCTTTTCCTTCTTGGCCTGATCCTCACAAACACCTGTAAAAATATAGGTATCAAGCTCATCATAGGTAAAGCCAAGCTTATCTTCATCAGACATCCCTGAAAGGCCATCTGAAGGTGTTTTGTGAATAAGTTCTTTAGGGAGCCCCAAAGCATCACCTATCATGCGCATCTCTGTAACTGTAAAATCAGAGCAGGGACTAAAATCTCCCGCAGCATCGCCATACTTTGTGGAATATCCAACATAGTCCTCTGATTTATTACAGGTATTTGCAACTCTTCCGCCTCCGGGAAGTGACTGCGCAATTGCATAAAGTGTAGACATTCTGATTCTCGGAGGAGTATTGATTCTGGCATCCTTTGAAAGCTGTGCACCGCTCTTTTCAAGAGCCTCATAAAAGCCATCAGTTGCAGGCTTAATATTAACTATGAAATGCTTAATTCCAAGAAGCTCTGCTACTCTTTTTGAGTCATCTATGTCCTTCTGCTCACCGTCAGGCATAAGTACGCCCACAACCCTCTCTTTTCCAAGAGCTTTCACAAGGAGCGAAGCTACAATTGTGGAATCTTTGCCGCCGGATAATCCGATAACAGCGTTTGCTCCGCTTCCGTTTTCCTCAAACCACTGTCTTATCCATGCTACGATTTCATCGATTTTTTTATTTGCATCAAAATCCTTAAGAGCTTCTATCATTGTGAATTTCCTCCTATTATTCCCAACTGATATTTTCTTCAATTATCTGCACGAATTTCTGAAGTCCCTCTGCGTCTGTCTCATCAAAGCGCTCCTTTATTGGGCTGTCGATATCAAGCACGGCAACGATCTCTCCGTTATGATGGATCGGCACAACAATTTCTGACTCCGATGCGCTGTCGCATGCTATGTGTCCCGGGAACTGATGAACATCGGGAACAAGCTGCAGCTTATCCTCAGCTACCGCAGTTCCGCAAACGCCCTTCCCTACCGCAATATGTATGCAGGCAGGCTTTCCCTGAAAGGGACCAACCACAAGCCTTCCATCTCTCATTATATAGAAGCCGGCCCAGTTGAGCTTTTCCATTGTATCCATCAAAAGTGCTGAGAGATTGCTCATGGCAGCTGTATACCAGGGCTCTTCCTCCAGCATTCCTTTAGCCTGCAGTGCCAGTAAATCATAATCTGTTCTCTGTGTTAATTCTGCCATTATATAAGTATTCCTTTCGCCATTTAAGTAAAGTGATTAAGTCATTAACAATAATAACACTGATTGTATGGCCAATACTATCTTTAAATAGGATTTCATAGTTTATCCATGAAATGAAAAAAACAGACAAGCTCTGAATTGCTCAAAGCCTGTCCGCTAATTCTTTTCATATATCAGCCTATATCCGGCTCATCCTTAAGAGTGATGGTATCTCTAACCTTACCCTCAGTCTCAAACATGATTATCTCGTTCTTTCCCTTTTTGATAAGAGGTGCAGGGATATAAAGTCTCTTCTGAGGACCAATCTCCCAATATCTTCCAAGGTTAAAGCCGTTTAAGAAAGCGCAACCCTTGCCCCAACCTTCAAAATCAAGGAAGGTGTCGACACATTCATCTGCTTCAAATGTGAATTTATAGAATGCAGGTGTACCCTCGATATAATCCTTAGAGAAATCTACCTTATCTACATTATCAAGAGGAAGTGTATACATATCCCAGTTATTGTGCATGTGTCCGTTTATCTGAACACACTGACCTATACCTTTTCTCTGATGCTCCATACGGGGACCAAAGTTAACTCTTCCCATGTTTTCAACAAGGATATCAAGGTCCTTGCCACGCTGAGACAGCTTCATCTGATCTTCTACAGGAAGTGCCATAGCCTTAGCGATTTCCTCATCAGATAAGATTTCTGCCTCCTTTGCAAGTTCAAGATCGTAAAGTGTTATGAGAGGCTTTTTGTCTACAAGAATATTAGCTCTGTCAGCCGTATCCCAAAGACGGATTTTCGCAATGGCATCCTCTGTTTCCAGAGTTGAATGATAGAGAATATATCCATAGCTCTGATCAAGCTTCTCCATGCTGACAGGATATACGCTTGTGTTCTTAATGCTGATGTCATCAAGTACCGAGAAAAGACTTACCTTCTCTTCACATTTAAGATCGCCGTAGGCACCTCTTTTTATGACTGATTCTTCAAGCTCAGGCACCTCGGGAATCTCGGTATATTTAGAAATAACTTCCTTATACCTTCTATATTTTTCTGTTATCTGTCCATCCTCTGTGAGGATTCCGTCGTAGTCATAGCTGGTAACATCCGGGGTGAGTTCATCATAGTAGTTACTTCCGTTCATGAAGCCGAAGTTGGTGCCACCCTCAAACATGTAAATATTAACATTACCAAGCTCAAGCATCTTATCAAGGTCTTTTACACTCTCTTCAAGATTGCCTGTCATGTGACCGCCGTTTCCCCAATGGTCAAACCAGCCAACCCAGAACTCGGCACACATAAGCGGACCGCCCTTTGTGAAGTTCTCAAGAACCTTAAAACGTTCTTCTGTTCTCGATCCAAAATTACCTGTAGGATGCGCACCTTCTAAAGTGCCACCATTTAAACTCTCCGGATAAGGTCCGTCACTTGTGATAAAAGGTATGGTGACACCATGCTTTTTCATGATATCCATCATGCGCTGCATATAGCTCTTATCGTTTGCATAATAGCCATACTCATTCTCAATCTGCATCAGAATCACATTGCCACCATTATCTATCTGATACTTTGTGATGATGGGTAAAAGAACATCATAATAAGCTTCAACCTCTTTCATGAAAGGCTCGTAATTAACTCTGAGTCTCATGCCATCTTCTTTAAGGAGCCATGCAGGAAGTCCTCCGAATTCCCACTCTGCACAGATATAAGGCGAAGGGCGAAGTATCAGCTTAAGCCCCACTTCTTCGGTAAGCTTTATAAATCGCTCAAGATCCAGCATCCCTTCAAAGTTAAATTCGCCTCTTTGGGGCTCATGCATGTTCCACGGAATATATGTCTCAACGGTGTTTCCACCCATTGCTTTCAATTTTAATAATCTATCTCTCCAATACTCAGGGACAGTACGGAAATAGTGAAAAGATCCTGAAATTATCTTAAATGGTTCTCCATCAAGGTAAAACTTGTCTTTTATTTGAAATCTACTCATAATTTAATAATTCCTATTCATTAAAAAAAGGGGAATACCAGCTATGGTATACCGGTATTCCCTTTTGATTTAATGTATCAAGTAGTGTTCTGCTCTCATGCTTCGCATTCGCCAGAACTAAGTAGTACACTAAGCTCGAAAGAATCGCGCCAGGTGATTACTTATAGAGTGCATCCATCTGTGTCTGAAGTTCAGCAGCTACATCTGCGATACCTGCCTGTGCAAGAGCATCCTGCATCTCAGCTACGATTTCCTCAGCAGTACCTGTGTACTTACCGAATGAGATCTGCTTCATGTAGTTTGTGTAAACTTCGTTACAGTTGTCGATCTTAGCCTGAATGCTGTCTACATCAGGTACGAACTGTCCATAAGGATAGTCAATCTTAACCTTGTCATACTTAGCATAGAGTTCATCGATCTTATCCCAGTTACGGCTTGCATCTCTGATCTCGATATCGTCGTTACGTCCCCACCAGTAGTTAGTCATACCATTGATGTTGTCGGTTGAGGAATCGTATCCTTCAGGAGTTGTTCTGAGACCTTCATCGTTGATCTCATAAGAAACCCCTTCAATACCATAGTTGAAGAGCTTGTAGCACTCAGGATCGTTTCTGATAAGGTCATAAACCATAAGTGCTCTCTCAGGGTGCTCAGATGCTGCAGAAACTGCCATAGCACCGTGTGTGATTGAAAGTGCTACTACGTTGTCTGTCTCTTCACCGAAGTAGAAGAAGCCTGACTCAGCTTTCTCATCATCAGCATAAATTGTGTTAGCTTCTGTCTTTGAGCAAAGATCTGTCCATGTCTGTGTGTGGTGCTGCTCAGCTGCAACCTGACCTACACGGTACTCATCTCTGTTCTGTGAAGATGTGTTGTTAAGAACGTCTGTAGGCCATACACCGATCTCATCCCACTCCTTCATCATCTTTGCATAATCAACAAGTGAATCTGTCTCTGTCATAACAGGTGTGACAACTGTGTAAAGATCATCCTTTGTACCACCCCAAAGAGCGCCTGTTGCAAGACCATCGATAGCTACGAAGTTAGTGTGTGAAGCAATCCAGCCGTTAGCCATCTGTGCATACTGTGTTCCGTCAGAATCCCAAACTGCTTTGAGTTCCGGATGATTCTCTTTTACGAACTTGAAGTATGTTGTAAGGTCTTCCCAGCTGTGTACACCGTCTGCAAGGCCTGCATCTCTAGCCCAGTCAAGACGATATGTAAATCCGTGGTTTGTCCACTGTGCGTAGTTATCTTCGGGCATCAGATAGATGTCACCGTCATACTTACACATTTCCCAGTGATCAGCAGGTACGCTAGCCCATGTCTTGGGAGCATATGTCTTAAGCATATCCTCTGAAAGTGCAAGGAAAGCGCCGTTCTTTGCATTCGGCCATGCATCAAGCCAGTCAGATGCTGTACCAACAAGGTCTACAGAACCATCCATCTGTGCAAGTGTAAGGTTGTAGTTTGCAAGATAATCTGTCCACTCAATGTAGTAGATCTGAAGCTCAGCGTTAACCTTCTCGGTGAGGATCTCATTGAGCTTTGCAAGCATCTCATCAAGACGCTCAGCAGACTTTCCATCAGGTCTGTCACCTGTTGTCATGTAGTTGATAACTACGTGCTCAGAAGTATCAATATCAGATGCAGCTGCCTCTGTAGCCTCGCCTGCCTCTTCTGTTGTTTCTTCTGTTGACTCAGCTGTCTCTGCTGCAGCGGTATCTTCTGCAGCTGTTTCTGTGGTAGCCTCCGTCTTGTCTGCAGCGCTATCACCACCGTTTGATGAACCACCGCAGGCAGCCAGTGAGAATACCATTGCAGTACTCAGTAAAACTGACAATACCTTTTTTTTCATTTCAAATCCCTCCTATTAAAAATGAATAGTGTATATCTGAACTCGTTTCGAGTAAAGATCTAAATAAGGAAGTTCCGCTCTCGCTACGCTCGCCGGAACACGTTCACACTAGGCTCGAAAATACCTCGCCAAGTGTTCTCAGCCTTTTACCGCACCAACGGTGATACCGCCGATGAAGTATTTCTGTACAAACGGATAAAGAAGTACGATAGGTCCTGTAGCAAGCATTGCGTTTGCCATCTTTACAGTCTCTGTAGGCAGATCGGTAAGTGAAATATACTGGCCTGCTACTGACTGTTTAAGAGCCTGTGTCTTGTTAACAATCTCGTAAAGGCTGTACTGAAGTGGCTTTACATCTACCTTACTTGAAAGGAAAAGTGATGACTGATACCACTCGTTCCAATAGCCAAGTGCAAGGAAAAGTCCGATTGTTGCAAGTGCCGGTTTAAGCATGGGGAGAACCAGTCTTACGAAAATGACCATATCTCCTGCTCCGTCGATTTTTCCTGACTCTGTGATCTCGTGAGGAATCTGCTTAACGAAGTTCTTCATGAGAATGATCAGCCAGGGTGACATCATCAAAGGAAGAAGTACTGCGAAGTAGCTGTCCTTTAAGTGATATGTCTGAGTCATCAGCAGGTAGTATGGTGCAAGGCCTGCTGAGAAAAGGCTTGTAAAGTAAATGTAGAAGGATATTGCATTTCTGAAAGGGAAATCCTTACGCTGAAGCGCATATCCTGTCATTGAGATGATTGAAAGTCCTACTATTGTTCCAACCAGTGTCATTGTGATTGTAAGTGCGTATGACTTCCAGATAAGTCCGCTCTTTGTAACCATCTCGTATGCTTTGAAAGTAAACTCGTGCGGTATCAGCTGTACTCCGTGAAGTCTTATGTAATTCTCTGAAGTAAAGCTTGATGCCAAAATTATAAGGAAAGGAAAAATACAGGCCAGTGCGTAAAAGGTTGTAAGGAAATAACCTATTCCGCGGACAACCATATCGGTTGCGCCAATTTTTACCTTGGCCCCGCTTTCCATTAAATCTAAATCTTTTTTCTTTGCCATTTTTCTGCTCCCAATTAGAATAATGAATATTCAGGATCGATCTTCTTGATAACCCCGTTAACTACCATAACGATTACAAATCCAACAAGTGACTGATAAAGACCAACTGCCGAAGCTGTTGAGAAGTTAAAGTCTGTCATTGTAGCTCTGTAAACGAAGGTCTCGATAATGTCTGTCGTATCATAGAGGAGTGAATTGGTTCCTACTATGTTGTAGAACAGACCGAAGTTACCTTTTACGATTCCGCCAAGTGCGAACAAGAGCAAAATAATGATTGTAGGCTTAAGGCTTGGAAGAATGATGTATCTGATTCTCTGGAACGCGTTTGCTCCATCAACCTTGGATGCCTCTATGATTTCTGCATCTATTCCGCAAATTGCTGCGAAGTATACTACTGAGTTATATCCTGTCTGCTGCCAGAGATAAATGATAACCAGAAGAACCGGCCATACATTTGGATCAGCGTAAGGCTGCCATTTTTCCATTCCCAAAACTTCAAGTATTCCGTTTACAAATCCTGTATCGTAGTTCAGAAGGTTGAATACCAGAACTCCTACAAGAACCTGTGAAATGAAGTAAGGAAGGAACATCATTGTCTGTGAAACCTTCTTAAATATCTTTGCCTGCATCTCATTAAGAAGAATTGCCATGATGATCGCAAGCACATTACCCAGGATAATGAAAGCCAGGTTGTAAAGAATGGTGTTCTTTGTAAGGGACCAAAGCTTTCCGGATGATGTAAGGAATTCGAAATTGGCAAGTCCTATGAACTTACTTCCGAATATTCCCTTTCCATAGTTGTATTTTACAAATGCAACCCATATTCCCGGCAGCGGCATGTAGCTGAACATGAAGAAGAAAACAATTGCCGGAATGCACATCAGAATCAAAGTTCTGTATTTTATGATGTTGCCAAAAAAGCCTCTCTTTTTGTGCGGTACTGCTATTGCTTCCGCGCTATTTGATTTACTCATCTAAATTCACTTTCCTTTTACGTTCTATACGTTGTTATTTTAACCAATTTGCAACCGGTTTCATAGTTGTATTTAAACATAGTGCTGTCATATCGTCAATGATTTTTTTGAAACCGGATTCAGATTTGTTGATTATATACAAAAAGAGGTGCTTCAAATTAGCACCTCTTAACTATTGACCTTTTGCGTTCATTTTATATTCTTTTGTCGTTAATATTTTGTTCATATACTCTGAAACGCGTTTCAAATCTATTCACGTGTTTCAAACTTGTTTCAGTCTTCCAAACCCATTCTACATTACAGCGCCTTTTGCCTTAGGCTCTGCTTGGTCCGCTGCTCTCACGCTTCACCAGGGTAGGCTCAACGTTCTGCCAGCGGGGAACTTCTTCACCCTTTGAAACCGCAATGGCTGTTTCAATAAGGCATTTACCAAAACTTTCGTAGTTATAATCCACGCTGGTAAGCTTAGGGATCATTACCTCTGAGATATAAGTATTATCGAAACTGGCTACAGAAAAGTCCTGTGGAATACGATATCCGCTGTCTCCTATGGCACGGACAACACCTGCAGCTGTGAAATCGTTGATGGCAATAATAGCCGTAGGGAGCTTGGGAAGCTGCATTATCTTCTTCATGGACTCATAGCCATCCTCTATGGAGTAGCTGCCATCCACGATATAGTCAGGATTCACCTCTATTCCGTGTTCCTTGAGAATATTTGTATAAATAACCTTTTTATCATTGGAGGATCTGACATCGGGACGTCCACCAACTATTGCGATTCTGGTATGCCCAAGAGCCAGCAGATGTTCCATTACAAGGCTTGTGGCACTTCTTGCATCAATCTCTACGCTATAGCTGGGAATACCTTCATCAAGGCGGCCTGTAACTATGAAGGGTACAGTATCTGACAGCTTCTTTACGATTTCGCCATAGTGCCTGTCTGTCTCAAGATCGTCAACTCGTCCACCTATCTGTACGATTGCGTCAACCTTCTGCTGTCTGAGCATTTCAAGCTGCTCTATCTCATTCTCTGTGACACCGAAGGAATTGTACAGTGAAACCGTGTAACCAGCCTTCTGAGCTGCCGATTCACAGGCAACAAAAAGCTGGGCGTAGAAAGGGTTTCTTACGTCTGCCACAATTATTCCTATTGATTTGGTCGAGGTTTCGGATAATCCCTTTGCGAGTGCATTGGGCTTAAAGTTATACTTTTCGATTATCTGCAAAACCCGGTTTCTTTTCTCTGCACGTACGTTGGCGCTGTTTGTCATAACGCGCGACACGGTGGCCGGTGAAACACCAGCCTCACGGGCAATATCATATATTGTGATACTTTTATTCTCTATGGCTCCCATAATTTCACACGCTTTCATGAAATTTGAAACCGGTTGCAATTCCATAATAAAATAAACTCCCTGACTATGTCAAGGAGTTTGTGAATGGGCCTCCTGCCTGCTTTATAAACATATATATTCCTCTCTGCTGACGCTCTCGCTCGGTTAAAAACGTAACGGTACTAAGATGGCAAAAAACGCCATCCAAGTACCGACGTTTTTATACGCAGCTTCGTGGAACATATATGTTTAATAGCTGGCAGGAGATGTATTTCAAAATTTACTTAAATAGTTTGTGAGTTATAACATCATGCGTAGGTCATATATTCCTATATATGCTGCTAATGAGCAGACAATATGTTTTTAATCTACGTTTAGAACAACCTGTAGACTACTACGCCGTGAGCGGGGATTTTTGCTGATATTATGCTCTGCTCATTAGAATCCCAGTCATTGGTTTTGCCGGTCCAGACGTCCTTTATGTTGGAGGCTGAATGGATGATGGCTGCGCCGGTTGTAAATTGGGCGGTATCACAGGTTACTTCTTTCTCGCTGTCAGTAAGATTGAACATACCGATGAACAACTCGGTACCATCTTCGTCAATGTTGAGCCAGATGGCTTCGTCGTCGCTTCTTCTGAACTGGAAGCCTTTGTGTTTGCCGTCCATTACTCGAAGGAGTTCTTTGTTGGTGAGCTGCGCTTTGTTTACGTCATCAAGCTTAGTGAGTTCTGCACCTATCATAAGAGGAGATCCGAACAGGCACCAAAGGCTCATCATGGTTCTTACTTCGTCAAAGGTAAGGTTAGAAGTTCTCTCCTGGCCAAAGCCGTAGCCAAGCTGTCCAAGAGGAAGCATATCGCAATCAGGATAGTTGCCCTTGGAGGTTCTGCCATTCCAGGTCTCACATCTCCAGAACATCTCCTTGAGAAGACGCCAGTCATCCCAGAAGTCATCTGTAATACGCCACATATTGGCATTTTCTTCATAGAAGAAGTTTCTGTCCACATGAGCAGGTCCGGGAGAAAGTGAAAGTACTATATCTCTTCCGCACTTCTCTATGGCTCTGTGAATCATCTTTGTCTCTTCATAGCCACTGAATTTTATTCTGCCGCTGTCAGGATACAGGAAGCTGTCGCAGATATCATCACACTTAATAAAATCAACGCCCCAGTCAGCATACATTTTAATAAGATCATCGTAGTATGCCTGTCCTGCTTCACCTGCCCTTACACCGTACATATCAGGATTCCATCCGCAGATAGACCATGCATCGGCAGCCATATCTGCAGTGAACTGTGTTCCGTGAATAGGGCACTTATCGTGAGCTGCCTGTCTTGCGATTCCTCTCATGATGTGAATACCGAATTTAAGCCCCAGGTCGTGCACGTACTGCGCAAGATGTGTAAAACCACTTCCATCAGCGGATGAAGGGAATCTGTTTACGGCAGGCTGGAGCCTTCCGAACTGATCCATCTCATCATTTCCAAAGGGAATATACTGGAAATCCGCACGTCTTGCGCCTGCATCCTTTGAATACCACTCAATGTCTACAACCACGTACTCATAACCGAATTCCTTCAGATTTTCAGCCATATATTTGGCATTGGCTTTAACCTGCTCCTCAGTTACGGTAGTATCGTAATAATCATAGCTGTTCCACCCCATAGGCGGTTTCTTTAAAAAGTTCTTTTTTCCCATACCATTCTCCTCATAAAAATAATAAATAGCTTCAATAATGAATCATAGCACAAATGAACCAGAGTTGATACTATCTCATCCGGTTCTGATTTTCAGATTTTTACAAGTTCGTAATCTCTGCTTCCGAGGCCTATTTTCTCGCCGTGAGCCAGAGTTTCCTTCCATTTTACATTTGGATTGTTATCAAGAAAATTGTCATCATGACGATGCCAGTCCATTTTAGCGAGATTATCTCCAAGCTGACTGTTTCTTACAGGTTCTGCCGCAAGGCACATATCTGCACAAGCCTGATCTATAGCAACAGGATCGAAGGATGCAAACATTCCGATATTGGGAAGGATAGGCGCATCATTCTCACCATGACAGTCGCAGTTAGGCGATACATCCATGATAAGGCTTATATGGAATGAGGGCTTATCATTCACGATAGCTGCGGTATATTCAGCCATTTTGCAGCAAAGAGACTCTTTTGCTGAATCATTGTTGGGATGGATTGCATCAAAAACGCAGGCGCCGATACATCTTCCGCAGCCCTTACACAGATCCTGATCTATCACAGCTTTTCCTGTCTCATAGGAAATAGCATCAGATCCGCACTCCTTAGCGCACTGCTTACAACTCTTACACATATCAGGATTTACGGAAGGTTTTCCGTCGTTATGCTGAAGCATTTTTCCTGCGCGGCTTCCTCCGCCCATTCCTATATTCTTGATAGCTCCGCCAAAGCCCGTCATCTCATGCCCCTTAAAATGAGACAGTGAAATGATTATGTCCGCATCATAGAGAGCGTGACCGATTATAGCTTCCTTACAATATTCGCCGTTTGGTACAGGAACGCTTATCTCATCGGTTCCCTTAAGACCGTCAGCGATGATTACATAGCATCCTGTGGTAACACTGTTAAATCCGTTTACCTCTGCATTATAGAGATGATCCACAGCATTTTTACGACTTCCTGGATAAAGGGTATTGCAATCCGTAAGGAAAGGCTTTCCCCCAAGCTCCTTTATCAGGTCAGCAACTGCCTTCACATAGTTAGGTCTAAGATATGAAAAGTTGCCAAGCTCGCCAAAATGCATTTTAATAGCTACAAACTTACCCTCAAAATCAATCGTATCTATCCCCGCTACTTTTAGCAGTTTTTGAAGCTTAACGCCCTGGCTCACGCCAATATGAGTTCTGAAGTCAGTAAAATATACCTTTGATTTGCCCATAAGAATTCTCCCTCCATTTATAAAAATGCACATATATATTTTAAGCAATATCGTTTCTTTTTCCAACAAAATAATTTGTAATTGACATCTTGAGCGTCATGTAGTTTTGTGGTATATTCTATGTAGTATCGAAAACTACATGTAGGCAGATTCGTGTAACGACCGGCCGGAACGGAGGAGAATATGACAGTTAAAGAATTGCAGAGTTTTTTTAAAGAACATCTCGTTCCTTCAAAGCTCTATACTTTTGGGAAAGGGCATGATGGCAGGATCTGTCTCACCAAGGTTGGCGAGATCTGGGAACTGTATTTCATGGATCACAAGGAAAAAATCGGTCTCATGAAATTTTCTGACGAGAACAGTGCATGTCTCAAAATGAAGGATGAACTCCGCAAGATAATGGAAAGTATCTACGAGATAACCTGGGTTCCAAAGAAAGCATAAATTCCTTAGAATAATTAAAGGCTGGCGCTATGGCCAGCCTTTTTTCATATTATCAGTAAATCTACATTTTCAAAGAACAAAATCCTATCCACCATCATGAAGTAAAATACAGTATTGCACAAACAAGAGAAAGTACCCAGAAAACCACGCTGAAATAAATAGTCCATCTGTTGCTGTCATATTTTTCAGTCTCTATGTAGTTCTCCTTAATAAGCTCTATTCTCTCCTCTTCATGGCCATCATAAATAGGTTCTTCAGGTTCTTCTTCCTCTTCGCCCTCACCCTCTTCTCCTGATTCATCAGTTTCATCATGTTCAGGCTCATTGTCCAGGGAAATATCCTCAAGGGTGGTTTCTTCCGGCTCGGGAACCGGCATTTCAACCTCATCTCCCGACAGTTCTGACACACCCTGAGGCTCAGGTTCAGTTTCTTCCTCCCTGCCAATCATGTCGGGATCCTTAAGCACAGGCTTTTCAACCCTGTTAAACTCTCCGACTATGAAAAAGCCAAGTCCCACAAGGAACAGAACCAGCGTATAAATAAGATAGATAAGATTATGCTTCATGAACATCCCCCTCTGCAGTCACGAATAATCTCTCACTCAAAAGCACATTCGATAAGAAAACTCTCTGGCGATTAAACAATCAGCTCTTCTTGAACTTTACTCCATCCGGTGTCATTTCCTTCAGAACAGACTTGTAAGTCTTGATCACCTTCTTATTGATCTTAAATACTGCTTTTTTGTTTATCTTTGCAAAACATCCCGGGCCAAACTCTGCAATCTTCTTGGACTTAATGTTTATGGATGTGAGATTCTTGCATTTATAAAATGCATTCTTCCCAATCTTTGTTACATTCTTACCGATGGTAACGGTAGTGAGTTTTTTATTGCCCTTGCAGGCACCTGATGCAATCTCAGTAACCTTGGCCTTGATATCACCGATAGTTACTGTGTTTGGAATATTCAGTACCGCAGCCTTTTTATCTGCTACCTTCTTAAAACAGAATGTATTCTCAGTAAGAGCTATGAAGGTTCCTTCATCTGTCTTATACTTCTGTCCCGGAGTCAGCTTAAGAACTATATCCTTATATCTGGGATAATAAACTGTCTTTGCCAGGTCGCCTCTCTGCTCTGCCCTGGTCTCCTTATCAGCAGGAATCTCGAAGTAATAGCACCATCTGTAGCCCGCATTGTAAGCACCCTTTTTATCGTTGCTTACACCCTTTAGAGGCTCAAGCACACTGTTTCTGTAATAATAGTCACCCTCAAGCTCAGATTTCAGATACTCAAGCTGTCCCTCAAGCTCCTTGTAATCATAGCCCTCTCTGCGACAATATCTTTTCAGATTCTCGTATCTCGCACCATGCCACTGACATATCCCGTAACTTGTTCCGTTATCACTTTCCGCATTTGTCCTAAAGCTGGATTCTTTCTCGATGTTAGCAAGAACACCGGCACTTGCGGCATTGTTAAAATCCATGTTCTCCATGAGGTAATAAAAAATCTTTTCCTCATTGTTTTTACCGCGCAAAGATGCAGCCTGTACGCTGCTCTGTGGCACAAACAGACTGCATCCTAAAATAATCGTAATTCCAATTAGTGTTTTTCCCCAAAAACCTTTCATACTCCCTCCGTTGTTACATAGGTTTCTCGTAGTAGAACGAGCTCTTTCTGATAAAGCCTATTTCCTTGTAATTGATAATCTGTTCGGTACTACCGATAAACAGAACTCCGCCCGGTGCGAGAGAATCATAATACTTTCTGAAAATCTCGTCCTTAGCTTCTTCTGTAAAGTAGATAAGCACGTTTCTGCATACGATAAGATGATAATCCTTCGGATAGGGCTCTCTTAACAGATCAGCCTGCTTGAAGTTTACTCTCTTCTTAACGTCATCTGCTACGCGCCATTTACCACCGGCTTCCTGTGTGAGATATTTCTTCTTCATCTCTGCAGGAACAGCCTTAACTTCCTTGTCATCATATACGCCTGCTCTTGCTTTTGCAAGGGCAACAGTATCGATATCCCATGCCGTAACACTTATCTGGTTAAGCGGAATATGGTTAGATAACAGCATAACTATAGTATATGGCTCATCACCTGTAGAGCAGGCAGCACTCCATATCTTAAGATTCTTACCAAATTTATTGATAAGCTCAGGAACCATCTGCTTATCCATAAGATTCCACTGATCAATATTTCTGTAGAACTCAGATACGTTTATGGTCAGATAAGTGATAAATGTCTCTCTGGCAGTCTGATCCTTCTTAATGAGATCCATGTACTGATCATAGCCCTTACACTCAGTCTTACTGATAAGTGTATCGATCCTGCGCTTCATCTGCTTTTCTTTGTACGCATTAAGATCAATCTTTGTAAGCTTATATACTTCGCCTTTGAACCATTCGTAATCAACAGCCATCTTTAAATCCCCCTAATCAAGAATTTATAGGATAATTCCTACCATGATAACTACTGATTTTAGTATAGCCCACTAAATACATGAGTGTAAAATTAAATATATATAAACAAAATTATGATTATATAACATTCATTGTATCACGACTTCTTAAGCTTCTTTGTAAGATAAAACATGCAGATAAAACATAGGACAATCTGCACCAGCGTAGAGCAGGGAGTAGCCAGACCTATATGAAAAAGTGATACAGGCTCTCTTTTGCTCATAAAATAAGAAACCGGAATCCTTACAAGAAAAGCACCGGTATTGCAAAACTTAAAAGCGGTCCCAAAATCGGGCCTTCGGTAAAATTCCTAGTCTTATCCATTTTCATCTGTATTCTTCAAATCCTTGATATCCTCAAGGGCATTATTTATCTCCTTAACTTTTTGGCTGTAAATAAGAAAATTCACAAACCATATTGTAATGTAAGCCCATATAAACAGCATAACACCAAGCCAGAAAAATGGATTATTAATTAATAGCCATCCCTGAATCGCGGCCAGCACCCAAAAACCTGAGAAGGATATAATAAAATGAGTAAATGTAACTCGCAAAATGCTCCAACGATCTACATCGTATACCGCAGAGGATCCCATACTGATAGCACCATATAATCCTCCGGCCAATAGTTCCAGAACCGAATGTACTGATAGTGTAAGCTCTCCGGGTTCTCCCTGGCTTGACAGATACCATACTGTAAGTCCTATAAGGATACCTATCCAGAATCCGATGATGCCTAAGATGAGAGCTCTTTTCATTATTCTACTCATGCTTATCACCACCTTTCCTCAGAACGGCCAGCCTCTCCTGGATATGCTTCATAAAACGCCTTGCTACCCAGGTCTGTGTACCATTAACAAAAATAACCTTAATAGTCCCCGCTATACTCATATCAAAGCTGGAAACCTTCTTAAGATTTACTATCTCACCCCGGCTGATTCTGACAAACGCATCTGACCTCAGTACATTCTCTAATTCCTTCAGCGGAATCCTTACTTCATACTCATCTGAATCAGTACACACCTTAAGCTTACGGCTCTCTGTATAAACACGGACAATATCCTTCTTATTAAGCAGAATGTCCATGTCCTCTTTGCGCACCGCAATTTTTTTATCTGAATCATCTGCAGCGCATTGTTTTACGCTCTCAATTATCCTCTCAACTAATTCTGTCTTCTCAGATGCCCTGATCACCACCTGAGGCTTATCATATCCAGAATCAATCTCAAGACGAATGCTAATTTTCTCATCCATTAGCCATCAATTCCTCATGCGAAAAATCCAAGATCACCATCAATTACAACAGACAATACCATTGTAACAAATTGTGAGGATTCTTTGCATGAGGAATGTAGGATAACTTTATTATTTACTTAAGGATGTTTTCAACAAGTACAACTGCGGTAAAAACACTTCATACTTCATTGACAATACGGATAATTATATGTAAATCCTGTGGTTTCCTGAGCAACAGGATCATCAAATATATGTCTGTAATTATTGCCATTAAATCCATCCGTAGAATACCCTATTAATGTTCTAAGTTGATCTGCTGTTCCACCATAATAAACAGATCTAAGGCTTATCATCGTTTCTGACCCCCAGCCGTCAGCGGTAAAACCGTCGCAGTAACTGACTTGCTCTCACCTACTTTCAAGTCAACAGATGTATAGTCAAGTTTTACCTCTTTTACAGCAACCTTCTTAACAACCTTCAAAGTGATAACACACTTCTTCTTTTTATCTTTGGTAGTTACGGTTATTTTGGCTTTCCCATTCTTTTTACCGGTTATCACACCATTATTTGTGATAGTGGCAATCTTCTTATTAACAAGTCCCCCAAAGTATTCATTTAAATTATTTCTTCACCTTTACTTTTATTGTTACAGTCTTCTTGCCGGCTTTTACAGTAATCTTGCAGCTGCCCTTTTTCTTGGCAGTAATGGTTATCTCGCCGGTTTCCTGATCAATCTTCGCAGTCGCGATCTTTTTATTACTTGATTTGACTGTGATTTTTTCCTTTGTAGATACATAGTCTGGTGAAGCTGTTGCTTTTACAGTTGCAATACTTCCTTTTGAAGCAAGATTCACTGATTTCTTCGAAACCTTAAGCTTTGTGGTTTTAACTTCTCCGGTTTGTACTTTAACATTCAGCTTACATGACAGTCCCGATTTAGTGGTTACCGTAATCTTGGTAGAACCCTTCTTTATGCCTTTTATAGAAAGAGTCGTTCCGCTATAAGATACTGTCGCTATCTTGCTATTTGCAGATTCCACTGATTTTATTTCATCATTTGTAAGAGTTGCTTTAACAGTCTTAAGAGTCTTACCCTTCTGAATGACTACTGACGATGTATTAAGCCTAAATGAAGGAATTGTTGCAGGCTTGGTTGTTTCATTATTGGTGGTATCGGAGTTATGGCTATTGTCGGTATCATTATTGTTGTTAGTGTTGTTATTATTGTTACCATTGTTGTTATTTCCTACAGGCTCTATTACTACTGTTTTCGGATATGAGCCATCCGATGCTAATATTACCTTGGTATTGGAATCACCCATACCAACGTATCCTCCCGCCGGAGTCGTTATAGCAAGAGCCGGATTTATATTGATATTGCCAAAGGTTCTTAATGGATAATAAACAGAATCTTCACGGTAAATTGTCGCCGTTACTTTGGTGACATTTGCGCCTATATTTATATCTTTACTTCCATCAGAAAAAAATCCCGTTTCTATTCCCCAACTACCTTTAGCAAAAAGAGTTCCATCTACGATGTTTACAGTGCCCGCTGAGAAGATGCCTCTGGAAGACCCACCAGTTGCCTCAGTGGTTATCTTACCTTTAAGATTAAGAGTTTCTGATTGATAATTTGTACAGATACCGCACGCGACCGTACTGATATTTATTCCAGTGCCTGTACCATTCACCGTTAAAGTAGCGTTGTTCTGATTACTTCCTATACCAATTGAGGAATTTGTTATGCTACTTATGCTACCATATCCACTCACAGTAAGGCTGTCTAATTCAGAATATATACCGTATGTATTGCCATTTTTTGAATATGAGCTTGTAATATTAGAACCTTCGAGCGTAAGGGTATTAGTATCGGGATTATACGAGGCAGTACCATTTCCAAGAATATTTCCCGCATTATCTGAAGATACCTGTGTCTCCCCCACCCATAGATTGTAATAATCGCTTGCCTTTACAATACGGGAAGGATAAAGCATAAACAACGCCACAATAAACAATGTAACCATAATTAACCTTGACTTATTAGTTTTACACTCCATTCTAAGCTCCTTTCCTATCTGCCATTTCTGATTACTTAACTGTAAGCTTAAGTGTTACTGTCGCAGTACCTTTCTTGTAATTCTTATCTCCTGCTGCAGAAACCTTAACTGTTACATTGTAGGTTCCTTTAGGAAGCCCAGGCTTGATTACCAGATCACCGGTCTTTCTATTGACTCCAATCTTCACATTAGCTTTTTCCATCGAATATGATACTTTGCCCACTGCCTTAGAAAGCTTGAACAGTTTTGAAGATTTGATCGTTTGTTTAGTTTTCTTCAGCTTTTTATACTTAACTGTAGGATTCTTCCTGAATTTCAGCACTCCGGGATTCTTTGCTTTGTTTATCTTCCATTTAATGGTCTTGGCTTTTGTTGTCCCATCAGACCACTTATATCCTTTTGCCAGCTTTGCAGTGGCTTTGTATGTTCCAGCATTTTTCTGTTTATTACCTGTAACGGTATAACCTGTGCCTTCTGCTACTCCTGTCTGTTTCTTACCATTGTAAACAAGAGTCTGACCTTCCGGTATCTGAGCTATTTTTTCTCCGGTCATAGCACCTGCGCCACCTCCGCCACCGGAGCCACCATTTCCACCGCCTTCTCCGGTACCTGTTCCACCGGAGCCGCCGCCATTTTCTCCTGAAGAATTGCCTTCACCACCTGAACCACTTGTCGAACCACCGTCTGGATTATTCTTATCATAGTTACATTTTGTACACACGCCTTTCGAATTAAAGGTATGCTCTTCAGAGATAATAAATGAACCGCAGACTTCACATATGCTATTTATGTTATGTGAAGTTGCATTAGAAGGAGTATAAGTCCTGCTTGTTAAAGTGTGAGATTGCTCTAGCAACGTATCATATGTTCCATTTGTTCCATCTAACAATTTGTTACATACAGGGCAGAACGACCTGATTGTATGCTTATCCAGCGTCCGTTCAATCACTCGTATCTGATAAGAACTAGCATGATCGTTGCCACAAGCAGTTGCCGCTGCCGCCACCTCCAGACAAGCGCTGTTAAAAGTAATTATCATTGATACAATAATAGAAAATGCAACTAATAATACGTTTCTCTTCTTCATAGAACTTACCTGCCTTTCATCCAGAAATACCAAGATATTACCCCGATATGTCCTGATTCATTTCACATCGTATATTACGCAAATTCACAATCATATTTCATCGCTGATTTGTTTTGTACGTCCATATTATATGTTCCATTCCCTTTGCATCAATGCTTTATGTCTAAGCGGTCGTTTTATATGTCTAAGCGGTTTCTATTTAGATATGCTATGGTTTAGCACGTAAAAAAGTGCCTACGGCACCTCAACTCCCCTGCCCCTCACTCATGAGGGGTTGGGGTTGTTTTTTGCCCTAAGTCCTTCATAATAATATCTATGAAACGTAATACACTACAGGAATTGTTTCGAGATCACTATGAAGAAATTCAATATACACTCCATCCCAGAAAGACCGAGATGGAAAACATTGATAAAATGATCAATTGTGGCGATCCATCTTATGGTGGTGCCATGTATGGTTGTGCTGAATGTGGTACTCTCAAGTTCATCCCTTTCCGCTGTCATTCAAGGTTCTGCCCTACTTGTGGCGCTTTATATTCTCAGAAACGTGCCCAAGCTATGTCATTCAAACTGATAAACTGCCAGCATCGTCACTGTGTATTCACCATTTCCAAAGAACTCCGTCACTACTTTCTTGAAGACAGAGACCTTCTTAATTGCTTATTTGACGCTGCAAGTAGTGTGATTCACCAGATGTTTTACAAGATGAACAAATCACAAAACTTCACTCCCGGTTATATCCTTGTACTGCATACATTTGGCAGGCCGCTTGAGTGGAATCCTCATATACACTGCCTCATCTCCGAAGGTGGAGTAGGTGATACAGGTTTCTGGCGCAAGGTCGATTTCTTCAGTTTCAAATACATGCGCCATGCTTTCCAAACAGCTCTTCTAAGCCTTATGGAAAACCGCATCACTGATCCTCAAAAGAAAGCTCAGTTCAAAAGAGAAAAAGCACTCTCTTACAAAAATCAGAAGGATGGCTTCTACATCTATGCAAAGCCAACACTTGCTGATAAGAATACTGTAGCCAAGTATATAGGCCGTTACCTTGGTCGCCCTGTAATAGGGCTTTCAAGAATAGATTCCTATGATAAAGAAAAGGATACTATCACTTTCCACTACAATCGGCATGAAGATGAAGTTCTTGTAACTGAGACCATACCAGCCATTGAATTCATCAAGCGTCTCATACAGCACATACCTGAAAAAGACTTTAAGATGATCCGTTACTATGGCGTTTATGGTCGTCATAGGGAATCAGACAAAAAGCTAAGCCGTCTGATTCATGCTTCAAAAAGGCCCTTCTATAAATCATTCCTGCAGTGGCGTTCAGGAATTTTATCTGCTTTCGGATATGATCCATTAAAGTGTCCAAAGTGTAACAGCACCATGAAATTCCTCGAACTATACTACAATCACAAACGTGTTTCTCTCGAAGACTTATATGAAAAGGTAATGGGAAAATGCCGTCCCAAATGTCGCGCCCCTGTTCAAACCAATTCCCTGGCATGCTAAAATGAGGCATGACAGGAGGATAGATCATGGTTGATAAGGCACTAATAGCAAAGCTTAGAGAGAAATACATGCAATGCCCGCCGGAAGGCATGTCGGCGGATGAAATCCGTGAGATGGACGATGAAGACCTTCTCGATATGGATTACTTTATGCACGAAGATGATGAATTCTTTGATGAGGTAGACTGATAATAACAATCAGCATACCTCCGCTTTGCGTGGCCCGGTCTTGCCGGGCCTTTTAATTCAAGGTTGCGCCGCCAAGGCGCAATTTCCTATTAAACAAAAAAAGACTGTAAAAAATGATAAATCATCTTTTACAGTCCCATTAATTATTCGCTATTTAAATCAATTATTATTCTGCATCCTGCTCAGCGATAACCTTGTCGATATCAACGCTTGCAACATCTGCATCATCAGCAGCTTCATCTTCCTTCTCAGGAGCTGTAAGAGCCTTAATGCTAAGGCTGATCTTACGATCTGCTTCGTTGAAGTCTACGATTCTTGCTGTAACTTCCTGGCCGATGCTAAGTACATCTGAAGGCTTCTCGATGTGCTCTCTAGCGATCTGAGATACATGAAGAAGTGCATCAATGCCGGGCTCAAGCTCGATGAATGCACCAAAGTCTGTCATTCTGGCAACCTTACCTGTTACTTCGTTACCAACTGCATACTTTGTCTCTGCATCCTTCCAAGGGTTCTCATCATCAAACTTTCTTGAAAGAGCGATCTTGCTGCCATCGATTCCCTTAATCTGAACCTTAACAGTATCGCCAACCTTGAATGTCTTCTTAGGATTCTCAACACGGCCCCATGACATCTCTGAGATGTGAAGAAGTCCGTCTGCTCCACCAAGATCAATGAATGCACCGAAGTCTGTAACATTCTTAACAACACCATCAACGATGTCGCCAACACCGATTGTCTCAAAGAGCTTCTTAGCCTGCTCAGCCTTCTCAGCTGTGATAAGAGTCTTTCTGTTACCGATGTATCTTCTACGCTTCGGATTGTACTCTGTTACTACAAACTGGATCTCCTGTCCTTCATACTTGGAAAGATCCTTCTCGTATGTGTCTGAAACAAGACTTGCAGGGATGAAGATACGAACCTCATCAACTACAACAGTAAGTCCGCCATCAAGTACCTGAACAACCTTAGCTGTAAGTACTTCCTGATTGTTGAATGCTTCCTCGATACGCTTGTTTCCTCTGTCAAGGGCAAGACGCTTATATGAAAGGATAACCTGACCGTCTGCATCATTGGTCTTAAGAACCTTGACATCCATTTTGTCGCCTTCTTTAACCACCTGAGTCAGATCGATGCTGTTATCATTACTGTACTCATTCTTTGTGAGAATGCCATCTGATTTGTAGCCAATGTTAAGAATAATCTCTTCAGGCTTAACAGAAATGACAGTGCCTTCAACGACCTCCCCCGTATGAATTGTTTTGAACGACTCATTGAGCATCTGTTCAAATGATTGTTCTGACATGTTTCTGAACCTCCTCGATAATGTTCTTTGGGGTGGACGCCCCGGCGGTAATTCCCACTACTTTGATGTCTTTAGGAATATCCATATTCAAATCATCAATAGTCTGGATGAAATATGTATTAGCACATTTCCTGCTGCATATCTCATACAGCTTACGTGAATTTGAACTGTGCGCTCCGCCAATCACTATCATAGCGTCAACCTGACCGGCAATTTTCTCTGCCTCTGTCTGACGTTCTTCGGTTGCACTACAAATAGTGTTCACAACATTAACATTGTAGCGCGAATTAGAAAATTTATCAACGGTTTCTTGAAATTTATTTGTATTAAATGTAGTTTGGGATACGATACAAATCTCAGTTCCCTCTTGAAGCTTCAAGTTGTCAACGTCCTCAGGCGTCTCTACTACGTAAACAGGGCCCGACGCATAGCTTACAATGCCGTCTACTTCCGGGTGTTTGGCACTTCCGACTACAATAATTGTTTTGCCGGCGGCGCTCTCTTTTTCAACGATATTATGTATACGTTTTACAAAAGGACATGTGGCGTCGATATGTTCAAGTCCCTGCTTCTCGATGATCTCATAAATTTCTTTTCTGATACCGTGGGATCTGATTATCAAAATTCCATCGTTAATATTTTTCAGTTCTTCGCAGGATTCGATAACCTTTACACCCTTTTTCTCAAGATCGGAAACAACGGTCTCATTATGAATAATGGGGCCATAGGTGTAAATCTGTTTACCGCTGTTTTTTTCAATCTGCTCGTAAACCACATCAACAGCTCTTGTTACTCCAAAACAAAAGCCTGCATGTTCGGCAAGTATTACTTCCATCTGTTTACCTCGTTAATTATTTAGCCTCATAGAGACTGATGATCTTATCAGCTACTTCCTCAATGGTCATGTATGAAGAATCTACCTCAACAGCATCATCTGCCTTTTTAAGAGGTGAGTTCTCTCTAGTCATATCTCTGTGGTCACGCTCTTTAATCTCCGCCTCGATGGTGTCAAGATCGCATTCTACGCCCTTCTCAACCATTTCCTTATAACGTCTCTCAGCGCGGACTCTGCTGCTGGCTGTAAGATAAACCTTAAGCTCCGCATCAGGAAGTACCACTGTTCCGATATCTCTTCCGTCCATTACAACATCAGTGGTCTTAGCCTGCTTCTGCTGAAGCTCAACAAGCTTTTCTCTGACTTTAGCATTTGCACTGGTCTTAGATGCCATAGCGCTTACTTCCTCAGTCCTAAGGAAACTGTTTACATTCTCGCCGTTAAGATAAACTACCTGCTCGCCATTCTCATGACCGATAGAAATATCAGCAGAATCCACATTTTTCTCTATCTCGGCGGCATCATCACCGGAAACGCCGTTTCTTGTCATATGAACTGCCATAGCGCGGTACATCGCACCTGTGTCTATATAAATAAAACCAAGCTTCTTTGAAACAATCTTAGCGATTGTGCTTTTGCCTGCACCTGCAGGTCCATCTATTGCAATACTCTTTCCCATTTTTGTTTCTCCTTAATAAAAATATTTTCTTAAAGTGCAGCCGTAGCCACACTGCACAGGTCTCACTCAGACACCGCACTCTCTCCTGCAAGGTGTCCCGTTGACCAGGCAATCTGCAGATTAAATCCGCCGGTCTGGGCATCAACGTCTATTATCTCACCTGCAAAATACAGCCCACCTATCTTCTTGGATTCCATGGTGGAGGGATTTATATCGCTTGTTGATATGCCGCCTCTTGTGATAATAGCCTCGTTAAAATTCCTTGTGCCTGTAACTGTAAGCCGTAAATCCTTTATAAGTGCCACAAAATCCGCACGTTCCTTTTTAGTAATGGAATTAAGCGGCTTCTCGGGATCAATTCCTGAAAGCTTTATCATTACAGGAATGAGCTTTGAAGGAAAAAGACCATTCAGACTGTTCTTAAACTGCCTGTTTCTTGATACCTCGAATTCCCTCTGAACTCTTTTATCAAGCTGTTCAATGGTAAGTGCCGGCTTTAAATCAAGGTGAATCACGTATTCTAAGGGATTACCCTTTTTATCCTTCTCCTCGTAATAGCAGCTGGATGTAAGGATAAGGGGTCCGCTCACACCAAAGTGAGTAAACAGCATCTCTCCAAAGCCATCATAGACTATTTTCTTTTTCTTCTTGCCACCGGATGCACCTTCTGATCCTGCAGCTTCCTTCACAGCAGGCGGGAGCTGTTCAAGCTTAACCGCCACGTTCTTAAGCGACAAGCCCTGAAGCTCTTTGCACCAGTCCTCTTTTATCTCAAAAGGAACAAGTGAAGGCTTCATCTCTGTAACCTTATGTCCCAGCTCTCTGGCAATCTTGTGGCCTGTTCCCGTGGAGCCTGTTGAAGGATAGGACAGTCCTCCTGTACACATGATCACAGCGTCAGCTTCTGTTATTCCGGAATCCGATGAAACAACCGCTTTTACTCTGTTCTCGGAATCTGTCTGAATCCATGTAACTTCGTCCTGATATCTGATCTCAACCTTGAGCTTTTTAAGGATTTTCACAAGGGTACTTATGATGTCAGACGAATGATCTGATACCGGGAAAACTCTGTCTCCACGCTCTGTTTTCAGCTTGCAGCCGTTATTCTGCAAAAGCTCCATAACTCTCGTATTGTCATAGCCATAGAGAGCGCTGTATAAAAACTTTGAGCCATGAGGAATCTTATCAAAATACTCACTGATATCGCAGGCATTTGTCACATTGCATCTGCCCTTACCGGTGATATAAATCTTCTTCCCGGGCTTTTCATTTTTTTCAAAAATAATAACGGATGCGCCAGCTTCCGCAGCAGCTATCGCCGCCAT
The DNA here is from genome assembly GCF_000424285.1 of Butyrivibrio sp. MB2005. Lineage (GTDB taxonomy): Bacteria > Bacillota > Clostridia > Lachnospirales > Lachnospiraceae > Butyrivibrio. Next base: position 100,158 of record NZ_AUJP01000010.1, read on the forward strand.
CATTCCTGCAGCCCCGCATCCGATAACAACAACATTCTTCATTCGAAAAACTAACTCCGTATACCTTACGCCTTACTGAAAGCTTCGTAAGCAGACTCAAGCATTGCTACAGAGTCAGCCTCCTCGAGGTCATAGTCTCCTGTAACAGCCATGCAGCCTGCGCCATGAATAAAGATCCACATCTTCATGAAAAGATGTTCTGCGTTCTGAACGCCCTTCTCTCTTGCACGGGAAACTTCACGAACAATATTCTCCTCATCGCCGTTTACGATATCATACATGCTCTTAGCCTCTTTTACATCGCTTGATACAAAGAGAAGCTTAAAGAGATTAGAGTGTTGCTGAGCAAAACTTATATAACTGATTCCAAGATCAACAAAGGGAGTATCGTGCTTCTTCTCTCTTCCTCTGCAAAAATCTTCAAAATACTTAATTGCTTTATCTAAAACATCCTTCTTGAGCTCATCCATATTGTCATAAATACGGAAAATAGGCTGTGTTGAGCATCCTGCAGCACCTGCGAGCTTTCTGGATGTTATCTGGTCAAAACCTTCCTTAACGGTAATTTTAAAAGCAGCATTTACGATTTCTTCCTGTGTAATAGTTGCCTTGCGTGACATACTGATTTTTCCTCCTTAGAATATCATACGTTATAATATTAGTGTTTAGAGTTATTTCTGTCAATGGCTTTAAGCCTGCATATATCAAAAAAGTGTCCGCCTCCCGGTTCTTTAACCAGGTAGCGGACGCTCCATATTTTTATGAAAAATACCATGTACAATCTTAAATACTAAGCTGCATTTCCTTATCCGGCTCTACTTGTTCGCCCCTGGAATCAGCTGCATTAAAAATTGCCATTCTCTGCTCTCCCGTAAGTGTATCTGACGCTTCATCGGAAAAAGCTTCCTCGATGGAATCAGAGTTTCTATCAAGAGCTCCGCGGTTTGCCAGATTCCTTACTATTCCTTCTCTGAAAACCTGCTCTCTGTCTGAGAATTCACGATCTTCTTCAGTACGTGATGTCATCTCAGTATCATAGGCATATCTGGATATCGTACCGCTGAGATACATCTGCCGAAGTTGCTGGTCCGAATATCCTTTAAATGATGTGATCTGTGGTTCGTATTTAGTGCCCTCAGTATCAATAGTTGCAGCCAGTGTCTCAAGCCTCGTGGTATCCGGTATAACAGGCTGACTTTGCACCTCTATGGGCTCTGCTATTTCTGTCTCTACTTCTACGCCAATATCATTACTGGCTTCCACTATTTCGCGCTTTAACTCACGCTTTATTTCCTCGATATAGCGATTAGGTTCCTTCTGATGAACCTTGGACACTTCAACAGTAGCATCACCGGTAAGGTCATCTGCCATCTCCTCGCCGGCTATATTCATATAAAGATTATTAACTGTTCTCTCTGCTTTGGCTCTTGCCTGTATCAAAGCAGTATTCTCTTTGCTTTGTTCAACAAGCTTATGCTTTGCCTTATCGCTGGCGTGAGCAGTATCTCCATCTTGTGAAACGGAAATCAAATCCTTGCGGGATTTTGCAGATTCCTTTCGTTTACTTCCGGAATCTGATGCTTTGCTTTTGACATTTCCTATCCTATTAGCCGTGATAGACACTGATTGTCTTGCGGCATTTATCGCACCGCTGTTAGCGGCTTTAATCGTGATATCTGCCATAACGCAACCTCCTTGTCTCCCCATCACATAAATTCCTATATTGATTATACCACTTTTCTTATTATCTGACAATTCATTCTTTTGTCTGATATTTTATTACAATAATGACGCAATAATGTGAAACAGAAATCCAAAACTGATATGCAAAGGCACAAAAAATCCCCGTCACTTAGAAGTGACGGGGAGTAAATATCAATCCTATATTACTGGAAGTTTGTAACAAGTACTACTACTCTCAGAGCAAACAGTACGAATACAAACCACATAACAGGAGATACGTCCTTTGCCTTGCCGATGAGGACCTTAACGATTACCCATGCAAGAACTGCAAACATGATACCTGTAGCGATTGAGTATGAAAGAGGCATCATTACAAGTGCCATGTAAGCACCAAGTGTATCAGCTACATCACCATCAAATGTGATGTTCTTAGCACTTGCTACCATAAGCATACCAACATAGATAAGAGCCGGAGCTGTTGCAAATCCGGGAATTGCAAGGAAAATAGGGCTAAGTACAAGTGATACAAGGAACATGATACCTGTTACAAGAGCTGTAAGACCTGTACGTCCGCCTGCAGCAACACCTGCACTTGACTCAACGAAACTTGTTACTGTAGAAGTACCAAGGCATGAACCGCAAACTGTACCGATAGCATCTGACATGAATACGCTACCTACTCTGGGAAGGTTGCCATCCTCATCAAGAAGGCCTGCCTTGTCAGCAACACCTACTACTGTTCCAACTGTATCGAACAGATCTACATAAAGGAAGCTGAATACGATAGCAATGAACTGAACAAGATGTGATGCAGCCCAACCGAAGTCAAACTTAAATGCAGTCTCAGAAACAGCACCAAGCTGAAGACCTGCTGAGAAATCAGGGAATACGTTACCAGCTGTATACCAGCCTGTTGCCTGAGCGATCATACCAAGAATCCATGTAGCGATGATTCCAATGAGAACTGAACCTGTTACACGATAATGCTCAAGAACGATGATAATAATAAGACCAACGAGAGCAAGAACCACCTCAGCGTTTGAGAAGCTGCCAAGAGCTACTGTAGTAGACTCATCAGCTACGATGATGTTTGCACCCTTAAGGCCAATAAATGCGATGAAAAGACCGATACCTGCAGAAATACCATACTTAAGGTTCTGAGGTATGCTGTTGATAATCTGCTCACGGAATTTGAAAACTGAAAGGATGATGAAGATAATACCTTCAACAAATACTGCTGTAAGAGCAATCTTGAATGCACCGGGCTCTCCGCCAAGCTCTCCAAGGCAAACTGTAAATGCAAAGTAAGCATTAAGTCCAAGTCCTGCTGAAAGAGCGATAGGATAGTTAGCAAGGAATGCCATACAGAATGTTGCGATTGCAGAAGCAATTGCAGTTGCAACAAATACACCGTTTGCATTCATTACTGCACCAAGAATACTGGGGTTAACGGCCAGAATGTAGGCCATTGAAAGGAACGTGGTGAGGCCGGCAATAATCTCGGTTTTGACCGTAGTATTATGCTCCTCGAGTTTAAAAACTTTTTCCAACATGTTTAGTCTCCTCCATAAAAACAATGTCTCCAAAACAATAAAAATATAGCATAATTTAAGCTTTCAGAAAAGAGGTTTATCACATTATTGGAAAGTATTATTCGAAAGGATTTTACAGAGCATTCTCACATGACGTTTTTACAAAAACTGCTCCCGACCTTGTGATCGGGAGCAGCTATATATACATCTATTTTTTATTAATCAAATTATTTGAAGAACTTCATATCTTCGTTGAGCTTCTCAGCAATACTCTTAAGTCCGTCAGCAGAGGATGCAAGAGTTGTAACTGTTGCAGAGAGCTCCTGCATGGAAGCACCGGTCTCCTCTGAGGATGCTGCATTTTCTTCAGAGATAGCTGAAAGAGCACTCATAGTATCTACAACAGCATTCTTAGAAGAATCACAGGTATCAGCACCCTGAGAGATAAGGTCTACGCCGCCGACAGTACTGCCAATATCCTCCAGCATTCCGTTAACAGCTTCAAGGGTCTCTCCAAGAGCAATCTGCTGATCCATGTTCCCCTGCTTAACATCTGCTGCTGCAGAAACAGCCGCATTACTCTGTTCCAGAAGTATATCCATCTCACGTCTGATGTCATCAGCCATCTGTTTGGAATCATCAGCCAGCTTACCGATCTCTTCAGCAACAACCGCAAAGCCCTTACCTGCTTCGCCTGCTCTTGCAGCCTCAATTGAAGCGTTAAGTGAAAGGAGGTTGGTCTGCGTCGCGATAGATGCAATTCCTTCTACCTTGTCATTGATATTGGATACTGCTTCCTGTGTAGCGGAAATAGTATTGGAAATATCATCGATCTTATTAGTCATATCAGATGAAGAATCCTGCAAGGATGCAAGGGATCTACTGGAAACTTCTGATGCTTCCTTCATCTTCTGAGCAAGGGTTGAAAGGTTTCCTGTAGAATTCTGCACATCGGATACAGCGTCACCGATTCTGCCTACGTTCTCAGAAGCACTCTGAATCTCATCAGCCTGCTGTGTAGCACCTGATGCAATCTCCTGAACCGCATTGGATACATCCTCTGCTGTCTGGGAAATCTGATTAGCCATATCAGCCAGCTCTTGTGATGATGTGCCTACACCGGATGCAGATTCCTTAATATTTGAAACAATATCATCCAGTGTTTCTATAACTGAGTTCATATCTCTTGAAATTTCTCCGAACTCATCCTTTCTGGCATCGAATTTATCCACCTTAGTAAATCTGCCATCTGCCAGCGCTTTAAGTGAAGCACCAACAGCTGCTATCGGACTGGTAAAACTATTTGCCATCATAAAGGAAACGGCAATTGCCATTACAAGAAGAATCACACCAACAATTATCACTATCGTAGCTGATTTTCTTGCAGCGGAAAGAACCTTATCGGAATTAGTTGCTGAGCAAACACGGTACTCTGATTTAGGCTCTACTACATAAGCCACATATCCTTTTCCTGTATCATCTAAGTAGAAACCGCTGGTCTTGCCGGATGTCATGAATTCTGACTGAGCTCTGCTTTCTTCTTCATGAGCGCCTTCACCAATCTCATACTGAGAGTGAGCAGCTACCATACCTTCTCTGTCAACAAGGAAAGCATCTTCCGCTTCAGCTTCCAGCATTTCATGGAAATTATTCAAATCGAAGTTTCTTTGAACAATACCAATTATTGAATCGCCATTCTTTATAGGAACTGCAAAGGTTATAATACGTTTTCCTGTAGTCTTACTGATCTGAATATTAGAAACATATATTGATCCTGCAATTGCTTTCTGGAAATATTCTCTGTCAGCTACATTGACCAGATCACCTTTTGCTCTGGCAAGCTGCTGGCCGTCTGCACCTGTGATTACAGTAGTATCTCCATCATCAAGAATTGCATCACATTCAGACAGTGTAGCAATTACAGCATCTTCAGGTATACCTGCCTCTCCTGTTACATAATTAATAATTGTAGGGTTACCTGCAATACTCCTAATCATGTTCATATTTGCATCCAAAATATTCACAAATTTACCGGATAAATACCTTGCCTGCCACTCCAGAGAAGCCTGGGCATCTTCCATGGCCTTATCAGTTGATGTCTTATAGCTTACTATTACTGCTACTATCAATGGAATAGCAGCTGCCAGAATCATTACCGTTATCAGCTTGGTCTTAATGCTGTCTTTAAAACTGATATTACTCTTTACCTTTTCAGATGCATCATTCTTAGCCATTCTCTTTTGCCTCCATAATAAAAAAAGATTTAAATGCAATAAATCATATTAATAATATACGACTTATCGCATCTAAATCTATTAAATAATCATTAAAAGAATGCTAAAACATTATAACTCAATATGCGCACTAATAAGCGAAGTATGGTTTATTTACAGTTCACTATTTTTCCAAATTCAGGCTTAAGGGATGCTCCGCCTACAAGTCCGCCATCGATATCAGGCTGCGCAAAAAGCTGCGACGCATTTCCTGTGTTAACAGATCCGCCATACTGGATGCGCACGCTCTGCGCTGTAGAATCATTATAAATATCTGCAATACAGTCACGGATAGCTTTGCAAACCTCCTGAGCCTGCTCCGTTGTTGCTGTCTTACCTGTACCAATTGCCCAGATCGGTTCATATGCAATAACCATTTTAGCAACATCAGCTGCATCGACACCTGCAAGATCTGATTTTATCTGCATTCTGATCCAGTCCAAAGTTACGCCCATCTCTCTCTGCGAAAGAGTCTCACCGCAGCAAAGAATAGGAGTAAGACCGTGTTCAAAGGCTTTCTTTACCTTTTTATTAAGTTCTTCATCTGTCTCATGGAAGTACTCACGTCTTTCTGAGTGACCAAGAATGACATACTTAACACCTGCTCCTTCAAGCATCTCAGGTGAAATCTCACCTGTATATGCACCGCTCTCCTCAAAGTACATATTCTGAGCACCGATTTCAATGTTTGTTCCACGGGTTGCTGTAAGTGCAGGAACTATATCAATTGCCGGCACGCAGAAAACAACATCAACATCGCTTGACTCTACAAGGGGTCTAAGTGTTGCAATAAGCTCAACTGCCTTGGCAGGTGTCATGTTCATTTTCCAGTTTCCGGCTACTATTTTTCTTCTTTCCATTTCATCTCCTCCAGGCCATATCAGAACAGCGCCGCCAAAACATCGGACAGCACCTCTTCCATGGTGTTGTTCTTCTCATCTATGATAATGTCAGCATATTTTTCATAAAGTTCACAACGCTCGTCGTACAGGGACGATATGGTCTGTCCTTCCTTCATTACAACGCCTCTTTGCTTCACATCTCTCAGGCGCTTTGTAAGAACCTCCATATCTATCTTCAGATATACCACTTTTCCGATATCCTTGTAATGCAGCATGGCGGCCTCACCATAAACCACGCTGCCGCCGGTTGAGATGACAGTCTTTTCAGCTTCAATGCCGGCATTTACTCTATTTTCAATATCTATAAAGCCATCAACGCCTTCCGCTTCAATAATTTCGGAAAGCCTGCGGCCCTCTTTTTCCTGAATCACAATATCCGAATCTATAAAATTATAGCCAAGAACCTTTGCCAGAATGACGCCCACTGTGCTTTTACCCGATGTGGGCATTCCAATTAAGATAATGTTATCTTTTTTCATAATACTCTCCTGATTACTGCTAAAAACGGATTCAATTTGAAATTGGCTCCAAATTGAATCCGTTTCATAAATCTTAATCAGCTTATTTTATTAAGCGTTAACGATCTTGCCGAAGTCGGGCTTAAGTGAAGCGCCGCCGATAAGACCACCATCGATGTTGGGCTTTGAAAGAAGTTCAGCAGCATTGCCGGCATTCATTGATCCGCCGTACTGAATACGAACTTCATCAGCTGTAGCCTGATCATAAAGCTTAGCGATAAGCTCACGGATAAGTCCGCAAACTTCCTCAGCCTGATCAGCTGTAGCTGTCTCGCCTGTTCCGATAGCCCAGATAGGCTCGTAAGCGATAACAAGCTTCTTAACCTGATCAGCTGTTACACCATCAAGATCCCATGTGATCTGTCTCTCGATCCACTCCTTGTAGGTGTCAGCCTTACGAAGTGCAAGGGACTCACCGCAGCAAAGGATAGGTGTAAGACCTGAAGCAAATGCCTTCTTAACCTTCTGGTTGATAAGAATATCATTCTCACCAAAGATATCTCTTCTCTCTGAGTGACCGATGATAACGTACTCAACACCTGCATCCTTCAGCATGGGAGCTGAAATCTCGCCTGTGAAAGCACCGCTGTCAACGATGTAGAAGTTCTCTGCTCCTACATGTACGTTTGTACCCTTAACAGCCTCAACTACGGGTACGATATCGATAGCCGGAACGCAGTAAACTACGTCAACGTCATCATTTTTTACAAGATCTTTAAGCTCTGCACAAAGAGCTACAGCCTCACTGGGAGTCTTGTTCATCTTCCAGTTACCGGCAATTATTCTTCTACGTGCCATTTTGTTTTCCTCTCTCAAGACTTATTTAGGCTTCAAATACAAATTTATTATTCACAAGGAAGTTCGACTCTCGCTCACGCTCGATCGAACTAAGTAGTACACCAGGCTCGAAAATACCTCGCCAGGTGATTACTTATCGTCCGCTGCAACTACGCCGGGAAGCTCCTTACCCTCAAGGAACTCGAGTGAAGCGCCACCACCTGTTGAAATGTGGCTCATCTTGTCTGCGAAACCAAGCTGGTTAACTGCTGCTGCACTGTCACCACCACCGATGATGGTTGTAGCATCTGTATCAGCAAGAGCCTTAGCAACAGCCTTTGTACCTTCAGCAAGTACAGGGTTCTCGAATACACCCATAGGTCCGTTCCAAACAACAGTCTTTGCATTCTTTACAGCATCTGCGAAAAGCTCTCTTGTCTTAACGCCAATATCAAGGCCTTCCTTATCAGCAGGAATTGCATTGGACTCAACGATAGCTGTCTCGATGTCAGGATTGTCGATAGGATCCGGGAATCCGCCTGATACTACTGTATCAACGGGAAGAAGAAGCTGCTTGCCGTTCTTCTCAGCCTTCTCCATCATTTCCTTACAGTAATCGATCTTCTCGTTATCAACAAGAGAAAGACCTACTTCATATCCCTTAGCCTTAAGGAATGTGTAAGCCATACCACCACCGATGATAAGTGTATCGCACTTCTCAAGGAGGTTATTGATAACATTGAGCTTATCAGCAACTTTAGCACCACCAAGGATTGCTACGAAAGGACGTACAGGGTTCTCAACAGCGTTGCCGAGGAAGTCGATTTCCTTCTGCATAAGGTAACCAACTGCACAGTTGCCACCCTTCTCACGAACATACTTTGTAACAACAGCTACAGAAGCGTGTGCTCTGTGAGCAGAACCAAAAGCGTCACATACATAATCATCACAAAGATCTGCAAGCTCTTTTGCGAAAGCTTCGCCTGCATCTGAAGGCTTTGTCTCTTCCTTGCCACGGAAACGTGTATTCTGAAGAAGAACAACATCACCCTCACCCATAGCCTCAACAGCAGCAGTTGCATCAGCACCTGTTACGTTGTAATCGCCAACGAACTTAACATCCTTGCCAAGCTTAGCAGAAAGACTCTTTGCTACAGGAGCAAGAGACTCGCCCTCGTTGGGGCCATTCTTAACCTTACCAAGATGTGAGCAAAGGATAACCTTGCCGCCATCTGCGATAAGCTTCTTGATTGTAGGAAGTGCAGCGTTGATACGTGTCTCGTCTGTGATCTCGCCATTCTTAAGAGGTACGTTGAAGTCACAACGAACAAGTACTCTTCTGCCCTTTGCGCTGAAATCATCAACAGATTTCTTATTAAGTGCCATTTGTTTTTTCCTCCTGGAATTTTAATAATGAAACAAACAAGGTCCGGTCCTAGTGGACCGGACCTCACATAAGATCTCTCTAAAAGTTCAGACAAAAATTACTTAACGAACTTCTCGAAGTACTTGATTGTACGAACCATCTGAGATGTGTATGAGTTCTCGTTGTCATACCATGAAACAACCTGAACTTCATAGAGATCGTCACCAATCTTTGTAACCATTGTCTGTGTAGCATCGAAGAGTGAACCATAAGTCATTCCAACGATATCAGAAGATACGATCTCATCCTCGTTGTAACCGAATGTCTCAGGATCTGAAGCCTTCTTCATAGCCTCGTTGATGCTGTCCTTAGTAACTTCTGTGCTGCTCTTAACTACAGCGAAAAGAAGTGTTGTTGAACCTGTCGGAACCGGTACTCTCTGAGCAGCGCCGATGAGCTTGCCATTGAGTTCAGGAATAACAAGGCCGATAGCCTTTGCAGCACCTGTGCTGTTAGGAACGATGTTAACAGCGCCTGCACGAGCTCTTCTAAGGTCACCCTTTCTCTGAGGTCCGTCAAGGATCATCTGATCACCTGTGTAAGCATGGATTGTTGCCATGATACCAGACTGGATAGGTGCATAGTCGTTAAGAGCCTTTGCCATAGGTGCAAGGCAGTTTGTTGTACAAGAAGCTGCAGAGATGATGTTATCATCAGCTGTAAGTGTCTCGTGGTTAACGTTATATACGATAGTAGGAAGATCATTTCCTGCAGGAGCAGAAATAACAACCTTCTTAGCACCAGCGTTGATATGTGCCTGAGCCTTATCCTTTGATGTGTAGAAACCTGTACACTCAAGAACTACGTCTACACCAATCTTGCCCCAAGGAAGGTTATTAGCATCAGCCTCCTTGTAGATCTCGATCTCTTTACCATTTACTGTGATTGAGTGATCGCTGAATGATACCTTGTCAGCGTACTTATACTTACCCTGAGAAGAATCATACTTGAGAAGGTGTGCAAGCATCTTAGGATCTGTAAGATCGTTGATTGCTACGATCTCTGTTCCCTCGTGCTCAAACATCTGTCTGAATGCAAGACGACCGATACGGCCAAAACCATTAATTGCTACCTTTACTGCCATTTTAAGTCCTCCTAAAATGATATTAAAATTATTTGCTGTTACTAATTCTTTACATGTGATTGTCAAAAATTTGACAGCAAATATATTTTATCTGACTTTATCAGATTTTTCAAGTAATCTTTAGGCAAAAACGCAAATAAATCATCAAGTGTTCAATATTTGCAAAATTGTAATATCAAGTTTATTCATAAGATCTACAACTGTGCCGCTATCCAGCTTAACGTTTGCCATTATGTACTCTATTGCATCGGCGGGATTCATGGAATCCTTGTATGCACGCTTAGATGTCAGCGCATCATAAACATCTGCCACATGTATGATCCTTGCAAACTTATGGATTTTTCTCTGTATCATAATGCCTAATGCTGTATAATGTGTTTTGGCAAAAAAGATTCACACCCACGGAGAATTATAATGATAAATTCACTTCCAGCAGATTTTCATATGCACACACACAATTCAGGGGACAGCGATGCTCCCATGAAGGACATGATTGAAAGCGCCATTCAGAAAGGACTTTCTGCTATATGCTTTACAGAGCACAACGATTTTGACTACCCTGATATGCCTGACAATCCGCCTGATGGTTTTGAGGTAAATACGGAGGCTTACCGTCAGGAATTCCTTTCCTTAAAGCCTGCCTATGAAGGAAAAATCGAGCTTAACTGGGGCATAGAGATTGGTATGCAGCCGCACCTTTCAGATAAAAACAATGACTATATAAATTCCTATCCCTTTGATTTTGTCATTGCGTCAAATCATGTATGCCACAGAAAAGATCCCTACTATCCTTCTTTTTATGAAGGAAGATCTGAAAAAGAGGCATTCCTTGAGTTTTTTGAGTCCACCCTGGAAAACCTTGAAAAGTTCAATAATTATGACGTTCTGGGGCACCTTGATTATATTGTCCGCTATGCGCCATCCTTTGATAAAAACTACAGATACGCAGATTATGCAGATATTCTCGATGCAATCTTAAAGCACCTTATAGAAAACGGAAAAGGACTTGATGTAAACACCAAGTCCCTGTACTCAAAAAATGCACTTGCAAATCCAAATCCTTCAAAGGATATTCTTATTCGCTACCGTGAGCTTGGCGGTGATATCATCACCTTTGGTTCTGATGCCCATGTTCCGGAGCATATTGCAGGCTGTTTCGATGTAGCCACAGAAATGGTTAAAGCCTGCGGCTTTACTCACTATGCAAAGTTCAGTCAAAGAAAGCAGGAGTTCATCAAACTTTAAGTCTTAGAACTTTGTTATGAAGTACTCCTCTGCCATCTCAGTTTCTTTCTCATAGAGCATGTCCTGTAGCTGTATCAGATGCAGGCTCTTTGGGAAAGTAAGCTGTTTCTGCGCTGTGCCAAGAGCTTTCAATCTTTTCTTTATTTTCCCGCACATTACCACATACCTGTATACAAAAATACCTGCCGGTATCAGTAATGCCACAATCACCGCGTATAATATCATCATGTCACCTCTTTTTGACATTATACTGTAAAACATCTATTACATGCATGATTTTCCGAATAATTTAAAATATCTTTAGCAATAGTTAATGGTTTCGCATTTTCATTAAACTGCCTATCCTTTATAATATTTAAATAAGAAAATATGCTATTATCGGCTTTTGAAGGGAGCGCAAATGCCTTACAAACGCAGCATGATAAAAAAAATACGACTCGCCAAGATCATAATGATGGCGATTTTAATAATACTTAGCATCTCATATCTTCTGATCCTGATTTTAAATTCCGAATTCAGGGCTTCTGTCACAGGCGACATAATCTTTATGATCACATTCATAATCACATGGCTATGCCTTATAATCGGCTTCCTTGCGATTCTAATGGATTTTATTTTGATGAAGAAAAATATAGATTTTGTAAAAGACTTAAGTGACCTGTCCTTCCTTGATAAGCTCACCAGTCTCCCCAACAGATTCAGTATCGACAGAATCTCATCAAAATACGATTCTCCGGAAAAGCTTCTTCACCTTGGCTGCGTGCTGATGCAACTTGACAACCTGAAGGAGCTGAACGACAAAAACGGACGCGCAGGCGGTGATAAAGCAATCTCCACCTTCTGCACCATACTTGAATCTGTGGGCATGCAATACGGCCTAATCGGCAGAAACAGTGGTAATGAATTCATAGTTGTGATTGAAAACTGCACCCAGACATCCATCGATTCATTTTTGGAATTGCTGGGCAAAAGACTTCACAACCACAATACCCTAAATTCCGAGATTCCCATTCGCCTGAGATATTCACAGATTCTTGGGGATGAGATCTCTCCTGAGCATTTCTATGTGCTCATCGCAGCAGTTTACAGAAAATACGAATCAGACTCAAAGGTTCTTGACTAGGAGCATTTATGTTTAGCAAAGACCATTCCGGAGAATTACAAAAGCTCGTAATGGACATGTGGAATGACGATACCGAGAGCTTTGCAAAGCTCTACTGTCTCACCGTGGATGACACCTTCAATTACTGCAGGCATGTTTTCGGTGATGACAAGGAAGCCCTTGAATCCGTTACGGAAATATATGAAAATGTCTTAAATGACATATTATCACTAAAGGATCCTTCTTTATTCAGCGCATGGCTTCGAAGGATATCCTTTGATGTATGCTACAGAAAAACCATGAACGGATGCAGCAGTGAAGTCTACGAGCTGTTCAATCCCGATGATTTTTCATCCCTTCCCTTTTTAGAACAGCAGATCATTTTTTTATATGACATAAGAGAGCTTGATGAAAAAGCTATAGCTAACGCTCTCGGCGTCAGCAAAAACCTTGTAAAAAACCATCTTTTGAGCGCAAGGAATCATATACTACAGCTTCATGAAGCAGATAATGGCACAGAATGAAATATGAGAAAAATCGCAAACACAAATTTCATATAAAAGAAGAAGACGTCATCGGCGCTCTTGCAGAGGTGATAGGCTCCCAGGGTAAAGACACGCACTTTCTGCTCTCCTTTGATGGCGCAGTGTATGACAAATCTCTTAAATCCAGAATGGATACTATGGATTTTTGTATCTGCTTATGCCTTTCCATGCTGATACTTATCCTCACTTCACCGATCCTGCTTTTTGCTCTTCCTGAAGGACACGCCCTTGACATCGACAGGAAACACGCAGCCGAGGTTATGGCGGATTCCACTAATTACGACACTTCACTTCTGGTCAAAGGAAGCCGCGACAATACTCCTCTCTGTCTTGTTCCAACAGCTGATGGCAAAGAAGTCTACGAGAATCAATATGCTCATGTAGATGCATCCAACACTAATCAGGGCTACGTAATCATTCATTACACCGGAGAATCAGGAAAAGTTAAGCTGAGGATCACGGGCCCGGATGAGATCACCTACACCTACGATATGGCGACGGATGGCGGAAAAGATGAGGTATTCCCTCTTCAGGCAGGTAACGGAACCTATCTGATATCAGTATTTGAGAACATCGAAGGTCTCCAGTACGCAACCGTATTTACCCAGGAGATAGAGGCTACGCTGGATGATGAGTTTTTACCCTTCCTCTATCCCAATCAGTACGTAACCTTTAATGCGGACAATCAGGCTATAGATTATGCCGAGTACCTGGCTTATAGCGCCAATACCGATCTCGATGTGGTGTCCAATGTTTATAACGCACTTATCACCAGCATGACCTACGACTATCACGAAGCAGAAACCGTTGAAAGCGGATATCTTCCTGAGATCGACGAAGTTCTCACCACAGGAAAAGGAATCTGTATCGACTACGCAGTTCTGATGACAGCCATGTTAAGGAGCCAGAAAATCCCCACCAGAATGGAGGTCGGCTACGCAGGAACTGCATACCATGCATGGCTCAGCACTTATATAAAGGACATCGGCTGGATAAACGGAATGATCCAATTTGACGGTAAAGAGTGGTCACTTATGGATCCCACCTTTGCTTCAACCACAGATACCAAGAAACTGGCCAACTTCATCGGCGATGGAGAAAATTACAAGACAAAATATATTTATTAGGGAGACACGATATGAAAGCCTCTTCAAAGAAATTCTCAGAATATGAAATATCAGTTTTTTGCAGACAGATGGCTCTTCTTATAAAAGCAGGAATAGCCCCTGCAGAAAGCATCGAGATCATGCTTCAGGACTTTAAGTTTGAGGGTGATGATTCGATCCTTAAGACCATTTTGCAGATACTTCATTCCGGCGAAAAATTCCACATCGCTTTGCAGATGTCAGGAGCTTTCCCCGGCTATGTGATCCATATGGTCACGATAGGCGAAGAGTCCGGAGATCTTGATCTTGTCATGGACTCCCTTGCAGATTACTACGAGCGTGAAGATACCATCAGACAGAACATCATAGGAGCAATCTCCTATCCTCTTATCATGATCGGTATGATGCTTGTGGTTATCATTGTTCTGATCACCCGTGTACTCCCTGTATTCGGTCAGGTTTTTGCGCAGCTTGGAACCAGCATGAACAGTTTTTCCAACTCCCTTCTCAGTATCGGAGTTACCCTAAAAAACTATTCCGCTGTTTTCATAATCGTTCTGGCATTAAATGCAGCCCTGTGCGTATTCTTTGTTAAAACCAATAAGGGCCGTGAAGTTTTCCATAAAATAGGAATGCATATTCCGCCCATCAGAAAACTCTATGACGAGGTGGCAACCACAAGATTTGCCAACGGCATGGTTTTGACACTTTCCAGCGGCATGGATACCTACGAAGGCTTAAGGCTTGTAAGTAACCTTGTTGATTCTGAGTCAATGAGCGCCAAAATAGATACCTGTCGTTCCCTCATAGCAAACGGCAGCAGCTTTCCTGAGGCACTGCAGGCATCCGGAATCCTTAACCGCTTCTACTCCAGAATGGTTTCCATCGGTTTCACCACCGGCTCCATGGATGTCGTAATGAAGCAGATTGCCAACCGCTATGCCGAGGAAACACAGCGCAAAATGTATGCTTTTATTGCAGTACTTGAGCCCACTCTCGTAATCATTCTCTCATTGGTAGTTGGAATGATTCTGTTATCAGTAATTCTTCCTCTTATGGGAATCATGTCATCTATAGGTTAAGTTAGGAAATTAAATGGAAGAGATTTATATCGGAAAACGAGCCAACAGAATATCCGGAACCATCTCAAAGATTGGTTATACTCTTATAATCGTCGTTCTTATTTTCATATTCTGGAACGGCGTAAATGAGCTTAGCACCTCCAATATCGACAAGCAGGAAACCAGCCTGTCCGAGGCTATAGATAGGGACATAATCCAGTGCTACTGCCTTGAAGGAGTCTATCCTCCAAGTCTTGATTACCTTGAGCAGCACTATGGTCTTATCTACGACAAGGAGCTGTTCTTTGTGGACTACAGGCCCATAGGTGCAAATATCTACCCTGACGTCACAATCATCCGCATACAGGGTGATGCAAAGAAGGATTTGTAATTATTTATGAAAAAGGAAAGCCACGAAAGACACATAATCGATATGATCTTCGTCGTAGCTCTGCTGTTTTTGTTTGCCATGAGCGCCCTCATGCTGATCGCCATCGGCTCAAGCATTTACAGCAGGGGTGTTTCCGTCATGCAAAAAAACTATGACAGAAGAACCGCTTATGCTTATATCACAGAAAAACTAAGACAGAACGATTCAGAGGGCAATGTTTCAACAGATACCTTCAACAAATCAGGTGCCATCCGCATCGACAGTACGGAAGGCGGAAAAGACTATGTAACCTATATCTATGACTACGATGGCGCTCTTATGGAAATAAAAGCCAGAGCCGACGTAGAAAATCTCATGCCGGAAACCGGTCAGAAAATTATGGATATCGACAGCCTTGAGATTGATACCTTAGGAGGCGGAATTCTCCGCATAACTGTGGTATTAACCGATGGCGAAGAAATAACCTTTGTAACTTCCAAAAGGTCTGAAAAAGGACAAGTAGACGCATGAACAGTAATCAGCACAACAAAACAAGTCTCTTTCTTATGGAGCTCATAATAGCCATTTTGTTTTTTGCTGTTTCCAGCACTATTTGCGTGCGCCTTTTTGTGTCTGCCCATCTCCTGTCTCAGGAATCAATCGGCATAAACAATTCAGTATTGTGGGTTCAGAATCTGGCAGAGGTATTCAATGGCAAAAAAGGAAATCTTCGTGATATAGCTGACTTTTACTCAGAATCATCCGTAATCCTTGTTTCCTTTGAAGAGAATCCAGAAATCGGGACTCTGGTTATGTTTTTTGATGAAGACTGGGAAATCATTGAACTTCCCCTGAGCGATGGTGCTCCGGAGGGGGCAAAATATGAGCTTTTGCTGACAGTTTCACAGCTACCCGCTTCAGAAGTTTACAGCGACTGCGGTGGCAGCACAGCTGAATATAAAGGCAACGCCCTTAAGGGAGATATTTACATTCTAAATCTCCCGGGTGATGAGATAATCGCTGAAGCTCCTGCTCTTTCAGATCCACTTCTTATCATGTCCAGGAGCGTTGACTACTATATCGGTGACATGGAGGCAGAAACAGATGGGCCGTAATTCAATAAATTCAACACATATAGGCGCAGCTTCCATAATGCTGATTTTCATGGTTCTGGGCCTTATATCCTTTGCCACCCTGACTCTTGTTAATTCCAGAGCGGATTTTGTTCTTAGCAGTAAAATGAAGCAGCGCTGTAACAGCTACTATGATGCCTGTCATGAAGCCAATGCCTTCATAGCAAGAACAGGATCATCCTTAACCAACAGTTATATGCTCTCATCTTCAGAGGATGCCTTCTACAACATGGTTGGCGCAGAAAGCTTCTCAGAGAGCTTCCCCATAAACGATACTCAGACTCTGGATATCACAATAATACCCACTTATCCGGATTCCATGGATGAGCCCGCATACAAGGTCACATCCTATCGCGTTGTCACCCATGATGACCGCATTGAGCTTGATCAAAGACTTCCTGTAATGAAATGATCAGCCCTCTAATTCTCCAAAACTAAAAGCCTCTGTACCTTTAGGATATTTTCCTTAAGGCACAGAGGCTTTAATTTTGCTATTCTTTTTTATACTCGGGCTTTAAGCTGTAACCATCTCAGGCTTGTTACCGGTGTAAAGCTGATAGTAACGCTGCTTTTTAGCGATAAGCTCGTCATGGTTACCCATTTCTACGATGCGGCCCTGCTCAAGTACTACGATAACATCACTGTTCTTTACAGTGGACAGACGGTGAGCAATGACAAAGGTTGTTCTGTTACTCATGAGCTTGTCCATACCGTCCTGAACGATTTTCTCTGTACGGGTATCGATTGAGCTTGTAGCTTCATCAAGAATAAGTACAGGCGGATTGGCAATAGCCGCTCTTGCAATTGCAAGGAGCTGTCTCTGACCCTGTGAAAGATTTGCGCCATCACCTGTAAGCATGGTGTCGTACCCCTCAGGCAGACGCTTTATGAAGCTGTGGGCATTTGCAAGCTTTGCGGCTGCAACTACCTCTTCATGGGTGGCATCAAGCTTACCGTAGCGGATATTCTCCTCAACAGTACCTGTGAAAAGATGTGTATCCTGAAGTACTATGCCAAGAGATTTTCTAAGGTCAGGCTTCTTGATCTTGTTGATATTGATATTGTCATATCTGATCTTACCATCCTGAATATCGTAGAAACGGTTGATCAGATTAGTAATTGTGGTCTTACCTGCACCGGTAGATCCGACAAGTGCTATCTTCTGTCCGGGCTTAGCATGAAGCACGATGTTGTGAAGAACCATCTTTTCATCGGTATAACCAAAGTCCACATCGTTAAATGTAACATCACCTTCCATGGGCTGATATGTGGTTGTTCCTTCAGCCTTGTGGTAATGCTTCCATGCCCAGTGTCCTGTGAATTCATCAGACTCTACAATCTTGCCATCTACCATCTTGGAATTAACCAGCATTACGTAGCCTTCATCTGTCTCAGGCTTCTCATCAAGGAGAGCGAAAATTCTCTCAGCACCCGCAAGAGCCATGATTATACTGTTAAACTGCATGGACACCTGGTTTATAGGCATTGAGAAATTCTTGTTGAATGTCAAAAAGCTTGCAAGTCCGCCAACTGTGAATCCAAGATACTGATTAAGAGCAATGGCACCGCCCACAATAGCACATACTACATAGCTCAGGTTACCCAGCTGAGTATTTATAGGGCCAAGGATATTTGAAAATACGTTAGCCTTGTATGCACTCTGGAAAAGTTCTTCGTTGAGTTCGTCAAACTTCTCTATAGCCTGCTGCTCATGACAGAATACCTTAACTACCTTCTGTCCTGTCATCATCTCTTCAATATATCCGTTAAGTGTACCCAGGTTCTTCTGCTGTGCTACGAAGTTTTTACCTGAAGCGCCCGTTGCTTTTGCAGTTACAAAAAGCATGATGGCAACCATCAAGATAGTTACTATCGTAAGCGGAACACTGAGGATTACCATTGAGATAAACACGCTGACAATAGTGATGGCACTATTGAGCATCTGAGGAATACTCATAGAGATCATCTGTCTCAGGGTATCAATATCGTTGGTGTAGATTGACATGATATCGCCGTGAGCGTGAGTATCAAAGTATTTGATTGGAAGTGATTCCATGTGTTCAAAAAGCTCAAGTCTGAGATTCTTGAGGGTTCCCTGGCCCACATAGATCATCAGTCTGGCCTGAACAAATGCTGCAATTACGCCAAGTGCGTAGAATATTACTACCCTGCCGATAGCTCCTGCAAGAGGTCCGAAATCAGGATTCTCCTGCCCTATCATAGGGGTAATGTAGCTGTCGATAAGGGTCTTTGTGAACATAGTTCCCTGTACACTTGCAACAACCGTAAGGATGATGCAGACAACTACCAGTATCATGTGAATGCCGTAGTCTTTAAATACATAAGACATCAGCCTTTTAAATAATTTTCCTGGATTTTTTATCTTGGGTCTTGGTCCCATTCCGCGTCTTGCGCCGGGGCCTCGTACCTCTTTTACCTTCTCTTCTGCCATGTGGAAATTCCTCCTATGTAAACAATGAAGTAATGATTATCTCGCAGGTTCCTATCAGCTTGGCTCATCAAAATCAGCATCGCCGCTGCTGCCAACCTGGGATTCATAAACTTCCTTGTAAATCTCATTGTTCTTAACAAGCTCATCATGTGTTCCAAATCCGTTAACCTTACCATCATCCATAACAATGATTCGGTCGCACTCCTGAACACTGGAAATTCTCTGTGCGATAATAAGCTTGGTTGTACCGGGGATTTCCTCCGCAAAAGCCTTTCTTATCTTGGCATCTGTAGCTGTATCAACAGCACTTGTAGAATCATCCAGGATAAGGATCTTGGGCTTTTTAAGAAGAGCTCTTGCTATACAAAGTCTCTGTCTCTGTCCGCCTGATACGTTTGTTCCGCCCTGTTCTATAACTGTGTTGTAACCGTCAGGGAATCTCTCTATAAACTCATCTGCGCAGGCAAGCTTGCAGGCTCTCTTAATCTCTTCCTCGCTTGCATTTGCATCGCCCCAGCGAAGGTTATCGTAGATTGTTCCGCTAAAGAGGACGTTTTTCTGAAGAACTACGGATACCTGATTTCTAAGAGCTTCCATATCGTAGTCTCTTACGTCAACTCCGCCTACCTTGATGCTTCCCTTGGTGACATCGTAAAGTCTGCTTATAAGGTTAACAAGAGATGATTTTGCAGAACCTGTTCCACCGATGATTCCGATGGTCTCGCCGGATTTGATACTTATGTTTATATCCTTAAGTACAGGCTCCTCTGAATCGCTTGAATATGCAAAATCAACATGCTCAAAGTCAATGCTTCCATCCTTAACTTCCATAATGGGATCAGAAGGATTGCCAAGGCTTGTCTTTTCATCTATAACCTCTGCAATTCTCTTGGCACTTGCCTGTGACATTGTAACCATTACGAAGATCATGGAGAGCATCATAAGGCTCATGAGGATGTTCATACAGTAGGTAAGAAGACTCATCATCTCACCTGTAGTAAGCTCTCCTGCAACTATCATGTGCGCACCCACCCAGCTTATAAGAAGGATGCAGGCATATACGGTACCTGTCATGATAGGGCTGTTCAGTGTAACGATTTTCTCTGCTCTTACAAACATCTCGTAGATATTAAGAGCAGCTATCTTGAATTTATTGTTTTCATACTCTTCACGAACGTATGCCTTAACTACTCTGATAGCTGATACGTTCTCCTGAACGCTTTCATTAAGGCTGTCGTACTTTTCAAATACCTGCTTAAAGTACTTGGTGGCATTATTCATGATGAACACTATTACTATGCCAAGAAAAATTACAGCAACCAGATAAATGCTTGCAAGCTTTGCGCTGATGATAAATGACATCACCATTGCTACGATCATGGAAGCTGGCGCTCTCATTGCCATACGAAGTATCATCTGGAATGCGTTCTGAATGTTCGTTACATCTGTTGTAAGTCTTGTTACAAGACCTGAAGATGAGAACTTATCGATATTTGCAAAAGAAAATGTCTGAACGTTATCAAACATTTTTTTACGAAGGTTGCGGGCAAAGCCTGTGGATGCCTTTGCTCCGAATACCGCGCCGCCTATACCTGATAAAAGGCCAAACAGCGCAACGAGAATCATTATGACACCTGTCTTAACGATGTATGCCATATCCCCGCCGTTTATTCCCAGATCCACCATTCTTCCCATGAGTACAGGGATGATCATCTCAGCGATAACCTCACCTATCATACAAATGGGAGTAAGAATACTGGGAAGTTTAAATTCATGTAATTCCCCTAAAAGTTTTTTTACCATACTCAAGTCCTCTCTTTACTGTCCCTGAAGAATCGTCCTTACGTTAATGCCATTTACCTCGATATGATCATCTACTGCAATAACAAGGCACTGTCTTCCATCTATTATTCTGGACTCCACCAGATCTGTCCTGTCGGGATTGACCTTGATAACAACGT
This sequence comes from Butyrivibrio sp. MB2005, assembly GCF_000424285.1. GTDB lineage: Bacteria > Bacillota > Clostridia > Lachnospirales > Lachnospiraceae > Butyrivibrio. Next base: position 121,328 of record NZ_AUJP01000010.1, read on the forward strand.
CCGGAGCCTTGATATCGAATTTTCTTGTGCTTGCAATGTTAGTCGCAAGAAAAGGCATCTCCTCTTCACCGGCGATCTTCTCGTAATTCTGATCAAAATATTCCATGCGCTCTTCTGATACACCGCTGTCCTTGAGAAGATGCTTAACATCCTCTTTTCCCAGTTCGAAGGGCTCATCATCGTCCTCATGATCCTCCATCATGGATGCAAGATTCTCGTGAACGTTACGCATCACATCATAATCTGCCTGATCCCCGATTGTTTCCTCGACAAGTGTATTGAAAAGGTCCTTTTGCTGGGGAGCTGACATGGGTGATCTTCCTCCAAAAAGCGCCTCCACAAACTCAGGCTGAAGATCCTCAGGCTTCTTGGTGAAGTAAAGCATATTGTGGATATCAGCATTCCTATCAATAAATGCAGGGAAAAGGAATCCCTTTGAAGGGCCGTCTACAACCCAGTCACGGAATCTGTCCTCTATCTCATTTGTCCTCTCGTTGTAGCCAAGAGCAGCCTTGGACAGGTTAACAGGACAGATGCTGCAAAGGATGTAGTCATAGATATTATCAGAGGAATCCTCCATCTCTATTCCATCCTTAGTGATACCCGGAATATCATAAATCGCATGTACAAGGATTATTAAATAATTCTCGCCGTAGAAATAATTAGCTATTATTTTGTCGTAGAATTCATCAATGAGTGAATCATCCTCAAGATGGCTGTCACGAAGGCGCAGCAAAAACTCCTGGGTACCACCTTCAACCTCCTGATCAACCGGGAATTCAAGACCTATAAGACTTCTTCCGAAGACACCGGAAAGAGTATGCTTGAAGATATCAAGATATTTAAACATCTCCTCTTCCGGAATAGAACCAAACGCCTTTTTGAAAACAAGACGCTTATTTTTCTCGTAATCAACATAACACCCGCAGATGTGATCGATCGTGCATCTGTCGGGTGTGAATTGTTTACGTATTTCAAGTACTTCTGCTTTGTTCATTAAATCAACTCTCCGCTTCATTTGCCATAAATTTCGCGCACATCTCACGGGCAAACTGAACCGGATAAAGCTGAACCATAACTGAATCTATAAGATCTCCGATAGTAATTCTGAAAGCTATTTTTACAAAATACTCATATTCCGTTTCAAAACTCTTTTCAAAAATCTTAACACTGTCTACATCAATCTTATTTACAATAGGCGTGCTGATGTCGGTAGGAACACCAAGCATCATTGAAAGAGATGTGGCACTTGCTCCCATCATCTGATTCATCGCTTCAGAAGCTGCACTAAGGTGTAGTTCTGAAATATCACCGGCGGTATTGGTACCGTCTCCGCCCATCATCAGATCGGTCATTACTTTAACATCATTTTCTTTCAAAATGAGAACGTTATTACCTGTAAGTCCCTTTACATAATGAATCTGAACAAACACACAGGTCTTCGCATAATCATCAAGTGATTCACTTCTTTTTATGACAGAAACGTTAGGTGTCGTAATATCAACCTTACGATTAACCATCATACTAAGGGTAGTCGCAGAATTACCCATACTGATATTGGCGATTTCTCCAATAGTATCGATTTGTTCATTAGACAATGCCTGATCCATATAATACCCCTCTATTTTAGTTTCTGTTTTCGATTCAGAACCGCGTAAGAACTCGCGTATACATATATTTTAGTCTACCAACTAAAAAGTGTAAAGAAAGATTCGGGATATTAAATATAAATTTTCTATTACCTAATCGGGCGAAAAAGTTCATATTTATGCCCTTATTTGGACCTTCACTGTTCAAAAAGCTGCTTAAGTTCTAAGAGATTATTCATCTTCTTATAATAAAGCCCGTCAATTGCCGCTTCGTCATCATTGGTATCAGGTATATAAATGGTTCTGATGCCTGCTGCCGCCGCAGATTTTACACCGTTTGGCGCATCCTCAACGGCTATGCACTCATCCTTTGAAAAGCCTACCTGCTCAGCTGCATACAAATACAGATCAGGGGAAGGTTTGCCCTCTTTTACCTGTGTAGCACAGCAAATCTTATCAAAATAGTCAAGAAGTCCCACCTTTGTAAGATACCTGGTGGTGCGCTCCTCGTCTGTAGCTGTGGCGGTGGAAATCATCACTCCGCGCTCCTTAAGGTACTTAAGGATTTCCTCTGCGTAGGGCTTTAGCTTAAGACCTTCCCTTGCAATCAGCTCTTCGAAAAGCTCCTTCCTGTAGGCTCTTACTTCGTCGTAATTAAAGCTGTCACCATACCACTCTTTAAACTGTCTTGGTGCAAAGGGCCTTCCAAGGCTTCTTAGCATAAGTGCCTGCTCCCTTGTCATCTCAAAGCCAAAGTGGGCTACTGCCTTGGGCCAGACTATCTGATAACATCTCTCTGTATCTATAAGTGTTCCGTCAAGGTCAAATAATACTGCTTTTATACTCATTACTTACCGCCTTATTTTTTCTTAAAGCATCATTCTGCCCTCGAGCAGCTCGTAATTTATATCGTACTGCGCTTTATTTGAGACTCCGTCTGCTAAAGTTATGCTTACAGATCCGTAAGCTCCTGTCATGTCCTTGTCTGAGTATACGATCTCCTTTATAGGGAAAAGCTCATCCTCACCAAAATCTTCATGGCTCTCTTTTGTGATGGTCTGTGAGATCAGTACATAATCCTCCGAGCTGTCATAGAGGTTTTTCTTATAATACTTTCCATATATAATAACAGATTTTTCACTGTCGGGATTGGTGCCGGTGCTCTTTATGATTTCAAGATCATAGAAGCCGGTATAAACAGTCATGGCAAGCTGCTTCTCTCTGCCCTGACTATCATGCCCCTTAAGGATTATTGCCTTTGCCGTTATTTCCTTTGCTTCGCCTGTTATGCCTGATGATATCTTAACCTTCTTTTCTCTGCGTATCGCCTGTGTGCTTCCATTATCAGGAAAACCGTATGCTCCAAGAGTTATTGTCACATCCGGTCTGAAAAGCCTTAGCTTGTCTGCTCTTATAATGCCGTAGTTTACAGGAAAATCTGCAAGATTAACCGCATTAAACCAGTGGCACTCAGTCTCAAGCCTGTAATTGAAGAACTGTCTTCTATATAAAACTCCGTCCTTTTCACCACCCCAGAATGTCACATTGCATCTGTCCATATCTCCCGTTGTGCCATCGGTAAGCACATACTGCATGGACTCTACATCCTCAGCAGGAGCAGACTCCCAGGGATATTTTGAATTAAAGGAAAGCTTACTGTAATTCCACATTCCGTGGATGTCGCTTCCATCCTTAACAACCTTGCCTGTTCTTAAGATTGTTGTCTTGTTTTTAGGATGATTTGAAAAGCTAAGGGCAGGGCCATCAAGGGTAGTTACTTTAACACTGTCTTTATCCCAGTCACCGTTATTTTCTTTTGCCGTCCAGAAAGGATGATCTGCTGGCAGATGCAGGCAAAGGAACGCTTTTCCAATCCAGTAAACGGACTCTGCGCAGGAATATCCCTGTACAAGAGGAGTAAACTGCCCATAAAAACCAAGGGCAGGAACCATGTTCTCCAAAAAGTCATCCCTTGTGAGGAACTGCAAAAGTGAACCCGATGAGATTCTTCTTGCTCTTCCGGGATCTGCCTTAGGGTTCTTCAGAAGGAAATTTGCATCAAGAGGACTTACTGCCGCAAAGCGGTAAATACAGCTTCTTCCCCACATCATGGTATAGCCATCCCCGTCAAAGAAGTCGGGATAGGTCTCCATCAGCTTATTTGAAGCTTCTTCAAATTTCTCAGCGATATAGGGCTCATTTTCATAGCCATACCATAGATTCCATATAGGCGCATATACATTAAATGCCCAGCAGGAATAGTAATCAAAGCTGTGGCCATCCCTAAACCAGCCATCCCCTACATAATAGGAAAGAATTGCCTGTGCATGCTCTCTCATCACATGCTCGTCGATCTCATATCCTTCCATATAAAGGAATGCCATATCCAGCATATTGAAAAGACGCCAGTTCTGAGGAACGGTTGCAGCATGGGCATAGCCTTTAAGAAAAGTTGCTATAGAATCTCTTTCTTCCTTAGAATATCTGTCCCAGATTTCTTCCTTGCAGGCCCAAAGACCTATTACCAGAGCACAGGTCTCAACAGTCTGCTGGAAACAGTTTGTGGGATCTTTACTTCCCGTTATGGCCATAAGCTCCTCATAGGTGCTCACATATTCATCACTGTCCTTAATTGTAAGCGCACGAAGAATATGCTCACTGTAGTAATCCCTGAGCTTTATTCCGCCAATCTCGATTTCAGGATTTTCATGAATAAGTACAGAGCCTATGAAAAAAGTACGGGTAAGTCCCTCGAAAATCTCAGCTCTTCTCTCAGCATCGCGCCTTCCTTCATCTGAGTTCAGGTGAGGATATGTCACCTCTGTTTCCGTTCTTGGCACAACAGGTGCATCGTCTATACTCTTTAGATTTTCAAAAAGTCCTCTTAAAAGATAGACTCCTGCATCTATCCAGTGCTTTCTTGTAACTCCCGTATAGGGGCTCAGCTCATAATCAGGCTCTTTTACCTGAAATACTTCTTTGGAATTCATGTTCAAATCTTCAGTCATAATTCTCCTCCGGGTAATCTATGCAAGCTCTAAGTCACCACAAATACTCGCCTCTTCCCAAAAGATAAAGAAGGGCTTCTATATAGTAGTAGTCACCGTAAATGATGGGGAAATGATGCTCCTTGTCATGGTAAGCCGCTGTACAGTTAATAAGAAGCTCATCATGTTCAGGATCAAAATCGCAGCGTTTCTCTGTAAGAGTCTTAAGTATTTTTATGGCTGCATCGCTGTATTTTACCCCGTGAGCGTTTTTGATCATTTCAGGAAGCTCTGAACTATCTGCACTTTCTAAAGCTTTTGAAAGCTCATCTGCAAGATGCATTAGTCCGCAGGCACCTATTGCAGCAGCTGTCGAATCCTCATAGGCAGGTTCCGCCGGTTGCAGGAAATCAACAGGGATCAGCCCGCTTTCAGGAATATGCGCTACAAAGAAATCAGCCACATTCATTGCAGTCTCAAGATATCTGAAATCACCTGTATGAATATAGCTCATTACAAAGCCATAAATTGCCCAGGTCTGACCTCTTGTCCAGGCTGTACCTTCAGCGTAGCCCTGACCTCCATGCTCTCTGACAAAACCTTCGCCGTTTAAACCAAACTCAACGATGTGTCTTGATGAACCATCCTCTCTGATAAACCAGTCCATGGCAGTGTCAGCATGTCTTACGGCTATCTGTCTGAATCTCGGATCATCCACCGTATCGCTTGCCCAATAAAGAAGCGGTAAATTCATCATACAGTCAATTATGGCGTAGCCCCTCGTATCCCTGTCATCGCCCCAGTCATTCCAGGCGCGGATAAACTCTCCTTCTACATTAAAACGACCTGCCAGATTTGCTGCAGCAAGAAGTCCTCTGTTTTTTGACTGCTCATTTCCTGTAAACCTGTAATTGGCAACAGCTGTAAGGAGCCACTTAAAGCCGCTGTCATGATCCATTCCGTTGTACTGAAGGAAATTGGCATCAAGCTTTTCCTCAATCCTCTTAGCTGCTCTCTCATATTCCTCATCACCGGTTTCCCTAAATAGCTGCCACAGCATTCCACCATAGAAACCATTGGTCCACCAGCACACGTTATCCTCTGATTTATCATCAAAAACGTGGTTTTTAGCAGTGTAAGGAAGCTTATCATAATTTCTTCCTACCACCTGCTTTTCTTTTTTAATCACCTTTGAAAGGGCATCTTCAGCCCAGGTAAGATTTCCCATTTTTGTACTCCTTCTCTAATGTAAAAAGTTCATGCCTACCTCATTGTATATTTTAAATGTTTTAAAACCTTAATGTATAGAAAAAGCTTTCACTATTATCGATTATTTTGTCCTGAGTTAATTTTGAGCGTTAGTGATTATTTATAATCTTTTCTGATAATTTTGGTTATTTTTATTCGCGTATATTGATTTTCTTTGATTGACTTTGATTATTTGTGATGCTATTCTGATTTCAGAGTATGAATATTGAATAGGGGATGATCAAAAATGCTCACAGAAGAAAGACGAAACGAAATCGTAGCTTATATAGAAAAGCATAATGCTGCTACCGTTCAGGAACTGGTTGATGCTCTTGATGCATCTGCAGCAACCATACGCAGAGATTTGTCAGTACTTCATGATGAACGCAGGATTATCAAGGTTTTCGGGGGTGCTACTTCTCTTAAGGCCAAGGATGTCAACACCGTTGAACCTACCGTTGCTGAAAAGGCAAGCCGCAACACTCAGGAAAAGGATCTGATTTCAGAGTATGCCGCATCACTCATACAGGACAACGACTTTGTCTACATTGATTCCGGTACCACTACTCTGCATCTTATCGATCACATCACCAATAAAAATGCAAAGTACATAACAAACGGAATCGTACATGCAAAGAGAATGCTTGAGCTAGGACTTTCAACCATGATAATAGGCGGACGAATCAAGCCCGTTACAGAGGCGGTTATCGGTCCTGACTGCGTGGAGGCACTTTCAAGATTCCATTTTACCAAGTCATTTATGGGTACTAACGGAATCTCCGTTCCTGCAGGTTTTACCACACCTGATGTGGACGAGGCACTGGTTAAAGCTGAGGCAATCAAGCACACCTACCTCTCCTACGTCCTGGCAGATCACACCAAGTTTGGTGTTGTAAGCTCCGTTACTTTTTCAGATCTTCGAAGCTGCTGCATCATCACCGACACTGCTCCAAGCAAAAAGTATTCTGACCAGACAATCATAAAAGCTGTCATTCAGAAATAAACTTCATTTAAAACCATAAGGAGGTTCAAATGATTTACACTGTAACTTTTAATCCGGCAATCGACTATATTGTTCGCATGGACAAGCCGCTTGATCCCGGGATGACCAACAGATCCGTATCCGAGGATTGCTTCTTTGGCGGTAAGGGAATAAATGTTTCCACTGTCCTTAAGAACCTGGGTATCGAGAACACAGCCCTTGGCTTTGCTGCTGGTTTCACAGGCGAGGCAATAGTTGAAAGCGTTGTAAAAAAAGGTATTATTGCGGACTTTATCATGCTTAAGGAAGGAATTTCCAGAATTAACGTAAAGATCAAGTCCGATGAAGAGACCGAGATCAACGCTCAGGGGCCTGCAATCAGCCAGGATGCATTGGATGAGCTTTTACTTAAGCTTGATAAGCTTGAAAAGGATGACATTCTCATTCTTGCGGGAAGTATTCCAAGCACTCTTCCAAGCAATGTCTACGAGATAATTCTTGAGAGACTTGAAAGCAAAGGCGTTATTTTCGTAGTTGATGCTACAAAGGATCTTCTTATGAATGTCCTTAAGTATAAGCCCTTCCTCATTAAGCCCAACAATCACGAGCTTGGTGAGATGTTCGGTACAGTTCTTAAAACTGACGATGAAATCGAGGAGCATGCCAAGAAGCTTCAGGCTATGGGTGCAAGAAACGTACTTATTTCCATGGCTGGTGACGGAGCAATGCTCATAACAGAAGACGGAGAAAGATTCCGCGTAGGTGTTCCAAAGGGAACAGTTAAAAACTCAGTTGGCGCAGGTGATTCAATGGTAGCAGGCTTTGTTGCAGGCTACATGAAAACAAAGGATTACCGCACAGCTCTCAATATGGGAACTGCTGCAGGCAGTGCCACTGCTTTTTCCGATGATCTCGCAACAGGCGAGCTTATCAACAGTATTTACGAAACTCTGTAGGTATTTCACCGGGTAGTTTCGTCAATATATAAGACACAGGTTATTGGGGATGACCTCAAAATTCAAATGCGCTAAGCGTAGAAAGGGAGAAAACATGAAAATCACAGATTTACTCAAAAAAGAAGGGGTAAGCCTGAATCAGACAGTTGCTGATCAGAACGCAGCAATTGACCTGATGGTGGCTCTTCATGACAAGGTAGGCAACTTAAACGACAAGGCTGCTTTCAAGGCAGCTATCGAGGCAAGAGAAGCAAAAGGCTCAACTGCGGTTGGTATGGGGATAGCCGTTCCGCACGCAAAGTCTGCTGCAGTTAAGCAGCCGGGTCTCGTAGCAATCACTGTTCCAAACGGCGTTGATTACAAGTCACTGGACGGAAAAGAAAGCAATCTTCTTTTCATGATCGCTGCTCCTGAAGGCGCTGCAGACACACACCTTGAAGTTCTTTCAAAGCTCATGACCATGCTTATGGATGTAAACTTCACCAAGTCTCTTGTTGAAGCAAAGAGCGCTGATGAGTTCTTATCACTCATTGACAAACAGGAAGCTGAAAGAGACAAGAAAGAAGCTGAAAAAGAAGCTGGAAAGGCTTCTGCTGCACCTGCTAAAAAGACCTGCAACATTCTTGCAGTTACAGCATGCCCTACAGGTATCGCTCATACCTACATGGCAGCTGAAGCTCTTGAACAGAGCGCAAATGACAATGGCATTTCAATCAAGGTTGAGACTGATGGATCAGGCGGTGCCAAGAATGTTCTCACAGATGCTGAGATCAAGGCAGCTGACATCATTATCGTTGCAGCTGATAAGAATGTAGAGATGGCTCGTTTCAACGGCAAGAAGGTTATCAAAGCTTCCACAGCCGATGCAATTCATCACTCAGCCGATCTCATCAATCGTGCTATCGCAGGGGATGCTGCTGTTTATCAGCACTCAGGTCCTGTTGAAGCAGGTGCATCATTCGACAATGAGAGCGCAGGAAGAAAAGCATACAAGCACCTTATGAATGGTGTATCACACATGCTTCCCTTCGTTATCGGCGGCGGTATCCTTATAGCAATTGCATTCCTTTTGGATGACTATTCAATCGATCCCGGCAATTTCGGTTCAAATACACCTATTGCTGCATGGTTTAAGTCAATCGGCGGAACAGCATTCGGATTCATGCTTCCTATCCTTGCTGGATTCATTGCTCAGAGTATTGCTGACCGTCCCGGTCTTGCAGTCGGTTTCGTAGGTGGTGCTCTCGCTGCATCAGGCGCAACTTTTGCAGCTCCCGGCGGAAATGTTCCTTCTGCTTTCCTTGGAGCTCTTGTAGCTGGTTTTGCAGCAGGTTACCTCGTAAATGGTCTTAAGAAGATTACAGCAGGACTTCCTGCAGCCCTTGAGGGAATTAAGCCCGTTCTTATCTACCCTCTCTGCGGTATCCTCATCATTGGCCTTGTAATGTGTGCAATCAACCCTATCGTTGGTGCTCTTAACAACTGGATTTATGACATCCTCGAGGGAATGGGCACAGGATCAACACTTATCCTTGGTGCACTTCTTGGTGCAATGATGGCAACTGACATGGGTGGCCCTCTCAACAAAGCAGCTTATGCATTCGGTCTTGCTTCACTTGCAGCACAGAATGAGACAGGATTCATGATCATGGCAGCAATCATGGTTGGTGGTATGGTTCCTCCCATCGCAATTGCACTTGCAACTATCTTCTTTAAGAAAAAGTTCACAGTAGCTGAGAGAAAGTCAGGTCCCGTTAACTTCATCATGGGTCTTAGCTTTATCACAGAGGGTGCAATCCCCTTCGCAGCAGCAGATCCTCTTCACGTAATCCCTTCACTTATGGTTGGATCAGCTGTTTCAGGTGCTCTGTCAATGCTCTTTAAGTGCTCACTCAGAGCTCCTCACGGCGGAATCTTTGTATTCCCTGTTGTAGGCAACGTTGCTATGTATCTCGTAGCACTCCTTGCAGGTTCTCTTGTTGGATGCTTTATGCTTGGTATCCTCAAAAAGGACGTAGAGCAGTAAAAGAAAGGAAAAAAATATGGTATCAAAGAATATTACAGTAAAAAACGAACAGGGTATGCACATGCGTCCCGCAAGTCTTCTTTCACAGAAGGCAACACCCTTTGAAAGCAGCGTAAAAATCATGTTCAACGGAAACAGCTATGACGCAAAGAGCGTTATGTTCCTTATGAGCGCTTGCATCAAATGCGGTTCAGAGATTGAACTTGTTTGCGATGGTCCCGATGAAGAGAAAGCTCTTGCAGAGATTTCAGAGTTCATCGAATCAGGAATGGGTGACTGATCTGCTTACCCCATAATCATCTTTATAGGGCAAACTAATATGTTCCGGATTGCACAGGCTGCAGTCCGGAACTTCATTAAAATCAAATCGGAGGCATAAAATGTATAAAGGAATTGCAGCATCACGAGGAATCGGCATTGGAAGTATCTGCCGCATAATTGAACATGATCTTTCTTTTGAGGCAAAACAGGTAACTGACACAGCTGCTGAGAAGGAACGTTTTCACAAGGCTATTGCTGACTTCGTAGAAGAAACAAATGCCATGGCTGAAGATATCAAAAAACGCATAGGTCCCAAGGAAGCTGAAATTCTCATGGGTCATGCTGTTATGATCTCCGACCCTGCCATGTCAGGCGAAATGGATAAAATGATCGACTCAGGTCAGTGCGCAGAATCAGCCCTTACCGCTGTCTGCGACATGTTCATCGGTATGTTTTCCAAAATGGACGATGACATGATGCGTCAGAGAGCTTCAGACATCTCTGATGTAAAGGTAAGTGTACTAAAAAAGCTCCTTGGCATCGAGGACATCGATATCAGCAAGGTAGCACCAGGAACTGTGCTTGTATGCAAGGATCTTACTCCTTCCATGACATCACAGATAGTAAAAGAGAACGTAACAGGAATCATCACAGAAATCGGTGGCAAAACATCTCACTCTGCCATCCTCGCCAGGGCTCTTGAAATCCCTGCTGTCCTCTCCGTTCCCGGAATCGTGGACGAGGTTAAGGACAAGGATACAGCCATAATCGATGGCACAGAAGGCGATGTTTACATCAATCCCGACGGCGATATCCTGTCAAAATATATGTTAAAGCGTGAGGAGTTCATCAAGAAGCAGGCTGAGCTTAAGACCTTTGTAGGTAAGGAAACCGTAAATGCAGATGGTACAAAGCTTGATCTTTTCTGCAACATAGGAACTCCCAAGGATGCAAAAAAAGCTATGGAATGCGACGGCGAAGGTATCGGTCTTTTCCGCTCAGAATTCCTTTTTATGGACAATACACACCTTCCTACAGAGGACGAGCAGTTTGAAGCCTATAAAGAGGCTGTAGAGACCATGGAGGGCAAAACAGTCATTATAAGAACTCTGGATATCGGCGGTGATAAGGATATCCCTTATCTTGGACTTGAGAAGGAGGAAAATCCTTTCCTTGGTTACAGAGCTGTTAGATATTGCCTTGGTAATTCCGATATGTACAGAACTCAGCTCCGTGCCATTACAAGGGCAAGTGCCTTTGGCAAGGTTAAGATCATGATTCCTCTTGTAACCACTGTAGATGAAGTAAGAAGCGTAAAGAACCTTGTAGCTGAGATTAAGGACGAGCTCAAAAATGAAGGAATCGCTTTTGATAATGACATAGAAGTAGGCTGCATGATTGAGACTGCATCAGCATCACTTATAGCTGATCTTCTTGCAAAGGAAGCCGCATTCTTCTCAATCGGAACAAACGACCTCACACAGTACACCATGAGCGTAGACAGAGGAAATCCCAAGGTGGCATACCTCTACTCCTCTTTCCAGCCCTCAGTATTAAGGTCCATTAAGCACATCATAGAATGTGCTAACGCAGCAGGAATTCCTGTTGGAATGTGCGGAGAAGCCGCAGCAGATCCTCTTATGATTCCTCTTCTTATGTCCTTTGGTCTTGATGAATACAGCGTAAACCCTGTACTTGTTCTCACAGCCCGCTGCATCATCTCCAAATGGTCCAAGGAGGAAGCAGATGCCCTCACAGCCAGAGTCATGGCTATGGACACCGAAGAAGAGATCGTAGCAGCCCTTAAAGAGGCAGCAAAAGAATAATAAATAATAATATAGGGTAAGCTGCGAAGCTCCGCTGCTTACCCTTTTAAATTAGATTTTGACATAAAAAATGCCAGCACGAACATCTTATTCGTACTGGCAATTATTTTAACATTTAATACCTGCTATCAGGCATTCTGAATACTTTTTAACATCTCAATAGCTGTTCTACCCTCAGCGACTGTAATCGTGGTAGTATTGCTGTCATACTTTCCAAGTAATCTGCTACGCATCTCCTCGGGGTGATTGTACAGCTGGTCCATGATGCGATCAAAAGCTTTTTTCCATTCCATAATTCTCTCCTTGCTAATCTGAAGGTCCCCGCCATCAGATCTTGAAACACGCGTCAGTATCTCCTCCCAATAAAGATATCGCTTTTTTCAAGTGCAGTGTTTATATTAAAGCAAGAAAAGGCTTAAATCAAGGGAAAAAGATTAAGAAAATCTTAAAATTCTGTGATTTATCTATGTTGTACAACATCTAGTGTAAGCCCTGTTTTTCTCTATACTAAATGCACTATTGAAAAAATTTTGTTTCTTCCGGATGACGCCAAAATGGAGAAAAATTTTATGATTTTGGTTAAAATGCTTCTTCTAAATTTCGCATCAATGTATTCAAAATTTCATCAACCAAATTTATTTTTCTTTTGCTCCAAAGGTCTTAACCAGCAACAGACAAACTACCATAAGCGCAATTGAAACAGGCAGGCATACAAGCCAGTTCCTTACCCAACCTGCAATCACATAAGCAACTACTGAAACTGCTGCAGCTGTGATAGCGTAAGGGAGCTGAGTTGATACGTGCTTGATGTGATTACACTGTGCACCTGCACTGGCCATGATGGTGGTATCAGAAATAGGTGAGCAGTGATCTCCGCAAACAGCACCTGCCATGCAGGCAGAGATAGCGATGATCATAAGCTCATTGTTCATATCTGATCCAAATACTTTGGCAACTATAGGAATAAGGATACCAAAGGTTCCCCAGGATGTACCTGTTGCAAATGCAAGGAAAGCACCGATTATGAACACGATTGCAGGAAGAAGGCTCATAAGAGCATTATTGTCTGCAATATTAGCCACAAGACCGCCTACATAATCTGCTGCGCCAAGGGAATCTGTCATTGATTTAAGTGTCCATGCAAAGGTAAGAATAAGGATTGCAGGCACCATGCTCTTAAAGCCCTCAGGAATAGCATTCATGCACTCATTAAAACTAAGAACCTTTGTAGCCACCATAAATATAACTGTTACAACCAAAGCCACTACAGAGCCATATACGAGGCCTACAGAGGCATCTGAATTTGCAAAGGCATCTACAAAGCTTTCGCCTTCAAAGAATCCACCTGTGTAGATCATTCCTATTACGCAGAAAAGAATAAGTGAAATGATAGGCAGTACAAGGTGAATAACCTTACCTTTTCCGGAAACAGGAGGATTAGGCTGATCCTCAGCACCTGTCATACTTGAATGGCCTGTTACCTCATCTACCTTAGCAGACTTAGAACTCTTCATGGCATCTTCTGCTTTTCTCATAGGACCGTAGTCAAGACCTGTGAAAGTCAGTGTCAGCATCATTACGATAGTAAGAAGTGCATAGAAATTATAAGGGATAGCTCTTACGAAAAGTGTAAGACCATTAGCTCCGTCAACAAAGCCTGTTACAGCAGCAGCCCATGAAGATATGGGAGCGATGATACAAACAGGAGCAGCTGTGGCATCAATAAGGTATGCCAGCTTCTCTCTCGATATCTTATGCTTATCGGTAACCGGCCTCATAACAGAACCTACTGTAAGGCAGTTAAAATAGTCATCGATGAAAATAAGGCATCCAAGAACAATTGTCGCAACCTGAGCACCTGCCTTGGTCTTAACATGCTCTACTGCCCATCTTCCAAAAGCAGCCGAGCCGCCCGCTCTGTTCATTAGCATGACCATACTTCCCAAAATTACAAGGAATATAAGAATACCTACATTCCAGCTGTCAGAAAGCTGTCCAATCATACCATCAACAAAAACATGCTGCATTGTGCCTGTGAAGCTGAAATTCGTGTAGAGAAGACCTCCCACAACGATTCCGATGAACAGGGATGAGTAAACTTCCTTTGTGATCAGCGCCAGAGCTATCGCGATAATAGCCGGAACCAGCGCCCAAAAACTGTTAGCAAACATAGAATTCCCCTCCTAAACTTTTTTCTTATTAAAGGAATACCGCACCAGGTAGTACTGATGCGGTATTAGTTTTAAACATTATACTATATTACGTTAAAGTAATAAACTAAATTCTAATTTAGTCAGATTTGTAATTCAAGACTCGCAAGCGAGTCTTGAGCGCCGGATTCGGGTCTGCAATGGCAGACATATTCCTATCCGAATCCGTGCGCATCCTTGCGGAGCATGTAACTTAGTTGGAGTTAGATCTCCAACTAAGTTACACAATACCCTGAGCCTTCATAGCCTCTGCAACCTTAAGGAAGCCTGCGATGTTAGCACCTGCAACATAGTTGCCTTCCATGCCGTACTTTCTGGCAGCATCATCAATATTGTGATAGATGTTAACCATGATCTGCTGAAGCTTAGCGTCAACCTCTTCGAAGGACCAGCTAAGTCTCTCAGAGTTCTGGCTCATCTCAAGAGCTGATGTAGCAACACCACCTGCGTTTGCAGCCTTACCACCTACGAACATAACCTTGTTAGCCTGTAAGTACTCTGTAGCCTCGATTGTTGTAGGCATGTTAGCACCTTCACATACTGCCTGAACACCGTTAGCAACGAGCTGCTTAGCATCTTCAAGATCAAGCTCGTTCTGAGTTGCGCAAGGAAGAGCAACATCACACTTGATGCTCCATACGCCTCTGCCCTCGTGGTACTCAGCTGACTTTCTAGCTGCTGCATACTCTGTAAGACGTGCTCTCTTAACTTCCTTAACCTCTTTAAGAAGTGCAACATCGATTCCTTCGGGATCATAGATCCAACCTGTAGAATCAGAACATGTAACAGGCTTTGCACCAAGCTGCTGAGCCTTCTCGATAGCGTAGATAGCAACGTTACCTGCACCTGAAACAACTACTGTCTTGCCCTTGATGTCAGAGCCGTTGCACTTAAGAAGCTCCTGTGTAAGGTAAAGAAGACCATATCCTGTAGCCTGTGTACGAGCAAGTGATCCACCGTATGTAAGACCCTTTCCTGTAAGAACGCCTTCGTATGAATCACGGATTCTCTTGTACTGACCAAACATATAACCAATCTCACGTCCGCCTACACCGATATCACCTGCAGGTACATCAGTATCAGCACCGATGTGTCTGTAAAGCTCATTCATGAAGCTCTGGCAGAATGCCATTACTTCTCTGTCAGACTTACCCTTAGGATCGAAGTCTGAACCACCCTTACCACCGCCGATAGGAAGGCTTGTAAGTGAGTTCTTGAAAATCTGCTCGAAGCCAAGGAACTTGATGATACCAAGGTTTACTGAAGGATGGAAACGAAGTCCTCCCTTGTAAGGTCCGATTGCTGAGTTAAACTGTACACGGAAACCATTGTTAACCTGTACCTGTCCCTTATCATCTACCCACGGTACTCTGAAAAGGATCTGTCTCTCAGGTGTTACAAGTCTCTCAAGAAGAGCGTCTTTTCTGTACTCCTCCTCGTTAGCCTCGATAACAACTCTAAGTGAATCAAGTACCTCCTTAACTGCCTGGTGGAATTCCGGCTGAGCGGGATTCTTCTCTACTACATAGTTGTAGACTTCATCAACGTAAGACATTTTTCTTTCCTCCTGTTTTTAAAAAAAGTGTACAAATAGGATTATGCTTGCAGAATCCTCGCGCGCGAGCAGAATTGCGAAGCAATTATCTTCGTTTCTGCGAGCTGCGCATCCTGCGGAGCACTTTTTTATTACCCAAAATTATTTTTGGGTAATAAAAAAGAGCGTAAAGATCTAAAGGTCTTTACGCTCCCTTGCGCAGACACCACTGTCTGTCAAGTATTATTCCACATACCTCAAAAATCGTCAAGCACTTTATTGCTTTAAATCGAAAAAATTTTATTCTTCGTCCTTTTCCTCTGCTTCTTCATCAGAATTTTCGGCATTCTCAGTCTCTTCTGTTTCCTCAGAATCAGAAGCTTCTACAGTTTCAGCTTCACCATTGGAATCATCTACTGGACTATCCTCAGATACTTCCTCTGAGAGGCTCTCTGTTACTTCATCAATGATCTCTTCTACTGTTTCAGCTGATTCTACACTCTCAGATGTCTCGGTCTGCTCTTCATCAAGATTATCATCATCCTGAGGGAATTTAACGTCTATCTGCTCTCTGATGAAATCCATCATCTTCATGATCTCAAGAGACTGAGCCTTAGGCATCTCAGGGCATTCCTTCCAATTCTCGTTAAGAGAATTGATAGCAGACATAACCTCGTACTCGTATCCGGTTATCTGCTTCTCTTTCTTGTAGAAGCCCTCTTTAATACCGGCGTTGTTATATACCGTAATGCTTTCAAAATTGTTTATATTCTCGACCTCAATATGTCCATTGGTACCAAAGATGAATCCCTTACCGCTTCCACAGGAAATAGCTGAACATGTGATAACGGCAATCTGACCGTCTCTGTAGCTGAGAGTAATACTATCCTGCATATCCATGCCGCCGTCACCCTTCTTGGAAACTGCGGAGATATTAACAACATCATTACCCAAAACCATGGATGCAAAATTAAGTCCATATACACCAAGATCAAGTAGTGCACCGCCACCAAGAGAAGCATCGGTTATTCTCTGCTTCCATGCAATATTATAGCTAAGATCGGCTGTAACCATCATAATATCGCCAATCTTATTGCTGGAGAGAATCTCCTTAAGCTTACCTGCAAGAGGTATAAATCTTGTCCACATAGCTTCAGCAAGGAACAGATCCTTCTCAGCTGCCATTTTAAACATCTCAGCTGCCTGCTTCTCATTTAATGCAAAAGCCTTCTCACAAAGAACAGGCTTGCCATATTCAAGAGCAAGACAGGTATTCTCAAAATGAGCAGAATGGGGCGTAGCTACATATATGAGATCCACCTTGGGATCCATGCACATCTCCTGATATGAGCCATAGGCACGCTTCACCTTGTTTTCCTTGGCAAAAGCCTCTGCCTTCTCATATGTCCTTGATGCTACCGCATAGCAGGTTACTCCCTTCATTCCCTTGAGAGTCCTTGCCATAGTTCCGGCAATACTACCGGTGCCCATTATACCTACTCTTTTTGAATTAAACATACAGCTCCTTACTCGGTAAGATACTCAGCCATAATATAGCCTGTATCACCCTTATATTCTACTTTTGCCCATCCGTTAGCGTACTGCTGCTTAACATCTACTGTATCACCGGCATAGATTGTATGAAGAATATCTGAATCAGTACTCTGTGACTTACGAAGTCTTACTGTCTCCGATACTCTCATCTTACCGGTTGCACTGGAATCAACCTTGGACTTATTCTCGGTATTCTCAGCGGTTTCAGTCTGAGTCTCCTCTGTAGTCTCCTCGGTGGTCTCTTCTGTAGTTTCTTCAGTCTCAGCGGTATCGCCCTCTTCTGCTACTTCTTCGAAATACTCGGTTTTAACAAAAGCGGTGCCGCCATTGTACTCGATCTTACTCCATCCGTTTGCACGTGCTTCAAGCTGTGTGTATACTTCACCAATCTCAGTCTTGGCAAGCTTATCAGCTGTTTCGGAATCAGAACTTCTGATATTTACTACATCTTTAGCTTTTATCTTGGTTACTGCAGGAGTACTCTCTTCTGCAGTCTCTTCTGTAGTCTCCTCTGTAGTTTCAGCCTCTGCAGCATCAGTCTCCTGAGCCTCTGCTGTCTCCTCAGTAGTCTCTTCTGCAGACTCGCCTTCCTGTGCTTCTCCTTCTTCAGAAACTGTCTCAGCAGTAGGCACTTCACCTGACTCAATTGCTGCCAGGGCTTCTCCAACAGATACCTGGATATTGGCACTCATGTCCGAAAGGAATGTAGCAAGATTCTCATGTGCTGCGATAATGTCGTTGTACTGCGCAGCTACAGAATTATTAAGATCAACCACATCCGCCTGCAATGAAATGTTACTGATATAATCTGTCACACGGTCATCAACCACATCTCCATTAATATAGAGATTACCTGCTTCATTGGTGCAAACATACATAGTCTGCATTCCGGGAAGCGCGGTTGTATAGCCTTCAAACAGGACCTCTGTGTAAACATAAGCCACATAACTTCCCTCTACAGGACCGGGCTTAGTATAAACATCAACAACAGGAATACTTGAGATATACTTGGAAACCTCGCTTAATCTAAGCTCCTCGGTACTCTCCAGGCCCTGATAAATGGACTTGAGAGTATCCATATCACCTGAAGCATAGGCACTAAAATACGTATTCATAAGCGAATTAACATCATCATACGCATTCTTCTCAAGCTCTACCTCAGGAACTATATAGCTTCCATCCTCAGCTACTGATGTAACTGCATTCTCAGGCTCAGTAGCCACGTCACTCTTGTTTGCCTTGAGGGCAAGTACAATGGTAAGAACCACTGCCACCACGAGAACAAGCGGCATTACCAGCTTTTTATTATCTGAGATGTACTCAAAAAAAGTCCTCTTATCCTGTGCTGCGAACGGATTAGACTCCTTCTTATTACCTTTAAAGTTCATTTTCTTAAAATTCATTTCTTAATTCCTTATCCACCGCCACATTTTCGTAAAATATGCACCCGACAGGAATCGAACCTGCATTAAAGGCGTCGGAGGCCTCCGTTCTATCCATTAGACTACGGGTGCGGAAAATGTTACGGATTTATTACGTACCCGATTATAATACCATAGCCCCACTTGCTTGTTCAACCTTTTTCACATTATTTTCATCTTCCCTATCATAGTAATAGACGCTGTTTGAAAGAAAATCCTCATCCGGAACGCAGCTGTTATTTACCTCTCTGATCATGCTTCTGAGTTCCTCTATTCCGGGCGCAAATCTCTCCGGTAAAAGTATCATCTCATGGATGGAACTGGGGACAATATAGAAGTTACTGTTATACTTCTCTGCAACATCCCTGAGGAGTCCCGGATAGAGAATTACCGCTGAACCCTGAATCTTCCTGTTGTTGGTTGCAACAATAAATCCGTCATCCGGAAGGTGTGCCCAAAACTCATCATCACACTCATACTCATAACCGATCCTGGTATCTTCTGTGCCACTCTTTGCAAGCTTTGCACAGAACTCCCACATCGAATAGCATGCCGCAGGAAAAAGCCTTGGAGTATTGTCCATGGCTGCTTCATAGAGATCCTCCTCGGACACATCCCACATATCTGCATGCTCATTGGTGATAAGGACAGAGCCACTCTCTCCTGCAACTTCAAGTGACACCATATAGACCACGGCTATATCTCCCATCATGCGATGCGGCAATTCCTGAAGTCTCTCTGCATTCCTCTCTCCGGAAATAAGCTTAAAGCAAATCTTTGGAAGCACCTTTTCTATATCCTCAAAGAAGGAGACATCCACTTCTTTATCAACAAGATGTTCATTAAAAATACCAATCGCCGCATTGGCCATAGCCTCTACATTCTCATCACCCATATAGTTCTGATACAGATCATCCAAATATATTGTTGGAGCGCAGTTACTACCGTTCTTCCTTACGCAGAGGCCATACTTCTTAAGTCCGTTGTTCTTACACACTTCATGTGCAGAAACATCTGCGCTGTCACCATAATATGCGCTAATGCGCTCAAATACCTTTTCAAAAAATTCTTCTTTTTTCATACCTAAAATTCTCCTTTTTCTAAAAAATAACGACAAAAAAGGCAATGAAAAATCTAAATTCTTCATTGCCTTACAAGTCTATACATTATGTTTCAGAAAAACGGTAAATTAAACTCTGGAGAGATATTCTCCTGATCTTGTGTCGATCTTGATCACGTCACCCTCGTTAACGAAGAGAGGAACCTGAACAACAGCACCTGTCTCAACAGTAGCAGGCTTTGTAGCACCTGTAGCTGTATCGCCCTTGAAGCCGGGCTCTGTCTCAGTAATAGCGAGCTCTACGAAAAGCGGAGGCTCAACAGCGAATACGTTACCATTGTAAGAATGAATCTGAACTGTCTCATTCTCCTTAACATACTTCATTGAATCGCCAACCTGATCCTGTGTAAGAGAGATCTGCTCATAAGTCTCATTATCCATGAAGTTGAAAAGATCTCCATCAGCATAAAGATACTGCATATCCTTACGATCAATACGTGCAGCAGGGAACTTCTCAGTAGGACGGAAAGTTGTTTCCTTAACACCACCATTGATGATGTCCTTAAGCTTAGTTCTTACGAAAGCTGCTCCCTTACCGGGCTTAACATGCTGGAATTCGATTATCTGACATACATTACCATCTATTTCGATAGTCATACCGTTTCTGAAATCACTTGCAGAAATCATAAAAATCCTCCTAATAATTACAAATCAAACAACTACATAATATTATACTAATGTTTTCTTTTTTTCAATACCCTTTTTTCAAAGCTTTATCATTTTTTAATGATATCAGCTATATAATCCATGGCCATAAGATATCCGTCAAGTCCATGTCCATAAATCTGTTTATCGCAGGCAGGGGCTGTAACTGAATTAGCTCTGAAAGCCTCTCTGTTAGTAATATCTGATATATGAACTTCAACTTTTATGATGTTCTCAAGGCTCTTAAGGGCATCATGTATTGCATAGCTGTAATGTGTATATGCGCCGGGATTTATTACGATTCCGTCAGTGCCGTTAAAATATGCATCCTGAAGCTTATCTATAATAGCTCCCTCATGATTGGACTGCCAGCTCTCAACCTCAGCCCCAAGCTCGTTTGCCTTATCGCTTATCATCTTAAGCAGATAATCATAATCCTGATTTCCATAGACAGCTTTCTCTCTGATACCAAGGAAATTCAGATTTGGTCCGTTTATTACAAGTATCTTCATAAGTCGCATCTCCCCAAATGATATTTACAGAACAGTCTCTGCCACCTCTACCGCTACTCTTTTAATATTCTTCCCGTCGGTTGAAACTACAACATCCGCAGCGGATTCGTAGATCTCCCTCCTTGAATCAAGGAGTTCCCTGATCCTTGTAAGCTTATCATCAGTATTAAGAAGTGGTCTTGAGGTATCCCTCTTTACTCTTTTATATACTGTCTCAGGAGTAGCCTTCAGATAAACAACAGTGCCTATCTTTTTAAGAAACTCTCTGTTCTTTGCTCTTAAAGGGAGCCCTCCGCCCACAGCCAGCACCATATTTTTCCTGCCGGATTCTATGAGCTTTTCAAGATACCTGGTCTCTGTGTCCCTGAAGTATTCCTCACCTTCTGTGGCAAAAATTTCTTTAATCTTCCTGCCCTGTTCCTTCTCAATAGCTGCGTCGGAGTCGATTTT
Source organism: Butyrivibrio sp. MB2005 (assembly GCF_000424285.1). Classification (GTDB taxonomy): domain Bacteria; phylum Bacillota; class Clostridia; order Lachnospirales; family Lachnospiraceae; genus Butyrivibrio. The sequence goes on from NZ_AUJP01000010.1 coordinate 142,649, forward strand.
ATCATAGCCAAAGAATTTTGATACAGCTCTTGAAACAGCACTTTTGCCGCTGCCCATAAAGCCCACAAGAATGATATTCTCGCCATTAAGCAGAGTCTTCAGAAGGGTTCTGTAAACCTCCTCGCAGTCCTTCTCGGAGATCTGAGTGTCATTCCAAAGCTCGTAGGCACAAATACCCTGATAAAGCAAAGTCCTTAGTCCTGTTATTACGTAGGATCCCGCTTCCTCACAGCAGCGAAGGAATTTGGTCTTAAAGGGTCTGTAAACCGCATCATATCCAACCTCGATCAGGCTGTAAAAATCAGGATCTTCAATGACAGCCTTATCAGAATCTGGCATAAGTCCTACTGATGTCATCTGAAAACAAATATATGTCCTGTCGGAAGGAAGCTTTTTATAATCTGAAAGCTCCATGGCTTTGCAAAGCTCTTTACCGGCAAAATCGTTCACATCACTGCACACCTTCTCTGCGTTTGCCAGGGTTCTGTTAAGAATAAACACCTCTTTAGCCCCCTCATTAGCACAAAGATATGCTGCAGGCTTACTGATGCCGCCTGCCCCAAGGATTATGACTGACTTATTCTTTAACTTAACCTTCTCATGTTCAAAGGATTTCTTGATGCCATAGTAATCGGTATTGTATCCCTTATAACCACTGCCGTCCTTTGTCCTGACCAGCGTATTAACAGCGCCGATTCTCTCAGCCACAGGATCGATATCAGAAAGGTATGGAATAACAGCGCTCTTATGGGGAACAGTCACATTAAGCCCCAAAATATCAAGGGCCAGCGCTCCCTTAACTGCATCTCCCACCTTATCGTTTTGAACCTCAAAAGGAACATATACCAGATCCGTTCCTGTTTTTGCCGCAAGAGTATTGTGAATATCCGGCGAAATTGTGTGATGAACAGGGTTACCTATAAGACCGCAAACCCTGGTGGTTCCCAAGATGTCTCTTCTCATTTTATCCTCCCACCGGTGCCCTGATGCTTTCTCCTCTTTTCAGCTCTCTTCTGTTTATGAAGATGAAGCTTGTAAAATACCAGGACCACAGCTTCTATTTTTCTCTTCAGAACTATCTGGATCTCTTCCTTCTTATCGATCTGGTTCACAAGATATGTGCGGATTCCCACTCTGTTAGCCCCCCACACATCTGTAAAAATCTGATCTCCCACAAAAAGTGTATTGGAAGGCTCCGTGTTCATGCGCTCCATAGCCCTCATGTAGCCCTTTTTCATAGGCTTATTGGCCTTGTAGATATACTTTGATTCCACATCATCAGCAAAAGAGCTTACTCTTGGCTCTTTGTTGTTGGATAAAAGCACAGTATCATAGCCTATCTGGTGGAGTCTCTTAAAAAACAGCACAGCTCTCTCATCAGCCGGTGCTCCGTGAGGAACCAGAGTGTTATCAATATCGAAAATAACTCCTCTGTAACCTTTTTCATAAAGTTCTTCAAATGGAATTTCAAAAGTTGAATCCGAGGTATCACTCGGGAATAGTAAATGTCTCATGGGACAAATTTTACAATATATGCATAAAAAAATCGAGCAGGAAGTTCAATCCTGCTCGAAAAAGTTTCTGAATTTATTTTCTTATAACTGTACCATCCTCATCGCTGAGAATAACGTCAGTGTTCTTACCTGTAGTCAAAGCTCCGTTTCCTACGAAGTACTGATACTCGTGAAGAACTGAATCCTTCTGCATCGTGGAAACTGCCTTTTTCATAACTCCTGACTGAATGCCCCCAATGTTGCCAAGTCCAACTAAAGAATTGTCTCTATTACCAAGTGTTATCTGAATATTATCAAGCGAAGAATTTCTACGCTGAGTTTTCTGTTCAGGCTCCTTCACAGCATCTGCAACAGGTTTCTTATCGCCCTGTTCAGGCTGATATGAAGGTGCATCATATCTTGGAGATCCAACATTCCCGGGGGAAGCTATTGATTTATCATAAGATGTATTCAGATATGCGTTTTCTACCTTATAACCGTCTAAACGCATGGCCCCCTCCTTTCTTCATACCATCATATTCTATCTTAAAACATGGTATGATTCAATAACTGACCCGCATCTATAAGCTATATCGGCAAGAATGTTTCAAAGCTTAATAGCTAAAATGAAATTTAACATCATTTTCTGATTCCGGCTGCTCGCAAAAGTTCTTTGGTGTACTCGGAAGAAGGATTTTTGTAGACACTTTTGGTCTCTCCGTACTCCTGAATAACTCCGCCTTTCATTACGGCAACGTGGTCACATATCTGGTAAATAACCCTAAGATCGTGAGATATGAAAAGAATGGTAATTCCCATATCTCTGTGAAGCTGTTGCAAAAGCTCAAGTATCTGGGCCTGGATCGTAACATCCAATGCAGAAACAGGCTCATCAGCCACCAGCACCTTGGGATTTCTCATAAGAGCAACTCCTATGCTGATACGCTGTCTCTGTCCGCCTGATAGCTGGGAAGGATATCTATCCAGCATATTCTCCGTAAGACCCACTGCCTTAATAATTTCCTTAACTCTTTTTTCACGCTCCTCTTTTGTCCATTTATACTTCTTATCGGATTTAAGAGGTTCCTCCAAAAGCCAGCCAATCTTCTTACTGGGATTAAGAGATGAATATGGATCCTGAAAAACCATCTGCGGATCAGAATATGTCTGACTCAGCACACCGTCATAAATCTTGTTCATGCCAACAATAGTCTTGGCAAGGGTAGATTTACCGCAGCCTGACTCACCGGCAAGTCCCAGTATCTCGCCCTCGTAAACATAAAGATCAACACCTTTTAATACATGATTCATTCTGTCCTTACTAAAGGGTGTCTTCTTATGATTTTTGTAATAAACATTCAGATTTCTTATCTGAATTACTCTTCTCTGTTCCATACTATTTCCTGTATACAAAAACCTCACAGATCAATCTGCGGTATTGCTGCTATAAGCTTCCTTGTATAACTCATTTTGGGAGCTCTGAATATCTCCTCAACATTTCCGGTCTCAACTATATTGCCGGACTGCATAACTATTACTCTCTGACAGAGCTGTCTGATAAGTGACAGATCGTGTGATATGAAAATAATAGCTGTTCCCTTTTCCCTGTTAAGCTTCCTGAGCAGATCGACTATCTGAGCCTGTATCGTCACATCAAGGGCTGTTGTAGGCTCATCGGCTATAAGTATTCTTGGCTCTGCTATCATTGCTGCTGCGATCATAACCCTCTGCCTCATACCGCCGGATAATTCATGGGGATACATGTCGTACACCTTCTCCGGCTCACGAAGGCCCACGGCATCCATCATCTCAATAGCTTTCTTTTTCCTGGTAGCCTTATCAATCTCCTTGTGATGGATTCTAAGGGATTCCTCAACCTGCCAGCCAATCTTCTTAACAGGATTAAGGGATGTCATAGGCTCCTGGAAAATAATGGAAATCTCATCTCCCTGATATGACCTTAATATCTTACGGTCACAGGTAAGAAGGTCATGTCCGTCAAACATGATTCTTCCGTTTTTGGTAAGGGCATGTCTCTTAAGAAGTCCTGCAATTGCAAGGGCGCTCATACTCTTACCTGATCCGGACTCACCAACTATACCGACGATCTCACCCTTTTCCAGCATGAGATCAAAGTCCTCAACCACAGTCTCAGGCTTATCATGATCATGAAACTCAATATGAAGATCTGTTACATCCAAAATAACTTCCATGTAAATGCTCCTAAATTTACAGGTCTGAATCAATAATTTGAGATTCTCTTAATTCCCTCACTGAGGAACGAAAAGCCCAAAACCATAATTACTATCACGACACCTATGCTGATAACATAGCTTGGTCTGTTGAAAAGATAACTCTGCGCATCCGAGAGCATATTTCCAAGGCTGGCATAAGGCGGCTGTGCTCCTATTCCAAGGAAACTGAGTCCCGCCTCAGCAAGTACCGCATTGTTGAAGCCGATCATAATAGATGACATAAGGACACCCACAGTGTTGGGCAATATATGTACAAAAATGATTCGAAGGTCTGATACGCCCTGAAGCCTTGCAACTTCTACATAATCCATGTTCTTACTTCTAAGGAATTCGCCCCTTACAATTCTTGCAAAGCTTGGAACAAAGGAAATACCAAGAGCCACAGCCACCTGATATGTACCTGTTCCAAAAAGGCTGACAAACACAAGAGACAACAAAATACTTGGGAAAGCCAGCATGGCATCAATGATTCGCATGCTGATCTCATCAAATATTCCGCCAAAATATCCCGTAAGAGCCCCAATGATAGTGCCAAGTCCGGCGCCGATAACAATGGTGGATGCCGCAATTGCAAGAGTCACTCTGCTTCCGTACATAACTCTGCTAAGAACATCTCTTCCCATGTGATCAGTTCCCATCCAATGCCTAAAGGAAAAGCCCTGAAGCTTGGAGGACGCATCCATCTTGGTGGGTGAATACGGCATATAAAAAATTCCTATTAAAACCATGAGCAGGATCACACCTGTAAATATGCATCCCAAAATCAGGTATGAATTCCTTTTGCCGGTGGCTTTGTTTTTTCTGAAAAGTGCTAAAAATCTTTTCATTACTCCTCCACCTCGATTCTGGGATCTATGATCCTGTAAATGATATCAACCAAAAGATTTATAACAAGAACCATTATCGCTATGCCCATTATAATGGCTTCGACAACGGGATAATCTCTATTGTTTATGGACGTGAGCAAAATCCTGCTGATTCCGGGAATACCAAAAACCTGCTCGATAACAATACTTCCCGCAACCATGTCTGCAAGAGCCATACCCATGAAAGTAACTACGGGAATCATGGCATTCTTAAGCACGTGGAGGTACAGCACCGCATTGGTTGTATTTCCTCTGCTGTAAGCAGTTCTTGTATAATCCTTGCCCGCTTCCTCAATAACCGAACCTCTGAGAAGCTTGGTTGCCATAGCAGCCTTAGGAAGAGCAATGGCAACCGCAGGAAGAATCAAATACTTAATAAATGCTCCAAAATCCTTTGTATATGAAACGAAACCGCCGGGCTTAAATACCCTCAATATAACTCCGAAAAAGAAGGTTATGAGAATACCTGAAAAGAAAGGCGGGATCGACATTATTATCTGATTTAATATTGAAATGATATGATCCATGATTCCGTTTTCATGCTTGGCAATATATATTCCAAGGGGAATTGAAATAAGAACCATGATTACGAATGACATAATCGCCAAAGTAAGAGTGATCGGTATCTTCTCAGCTATCATTCCTGCTACAGGAATCTTGTAATCATAAGAAGTACCCATGTCTCCCTGAATAAAAGAAGTAAACCATCTGAAATATCTCACAAGAAGCGGGTCGTTAAGTCCCATCTTCTCTCTGTACTGAGCTATAAGCTCCGGTGTAGCCTCTGTTCCGAACATTCTGGTTACAGGATCTCCGGGGATAAGGCTGAAAGCTAAAAACACGCACAGAGATACAACGAACAAAGTAAGCACCATGCTTAAAACCTTTTTCAATATATATCTCATATGCGTGTTCCTCTTTTTACAAAATTATTGAATCCCTGCTCTTATTAAGCAGTCATTACTGTGCAGGCTTGATCTTTGCAAAATCCTGCGCATAAAGCGGATAGAATGTATATCCTGTGTAATTCTTATTGAGAACTACGAATTCAGGAAGGTCCTGAATGTATACGTTTGCAGCCTTCTCGGAAAGGATCTTCTCACATTCCTTGTACTTAGCTGTCTTCTCAGCGTCATCAGTTGCCTTAACTGCTGCTGCAAGAGCTGCATCATAATCAGCATCGCTGAAGTTGATGAAGTTGTTATGTGCATCTGAACCATATCTGGAAAGAAGCGCATAAGCTGTAAGTGTAGAAGCATCAACACCTACTACTGTTGACTGGAAGTTACGGTTAGTATAAACATCATCAAGCCATGTATTCCATTCAACTTCCTGGATAGTAGCGTTTACACCGATCTCCTTGAACTGCTCAACAAGCACCTGTGCTGTGTCAACGTGCTGTGTGTAGTTGGAAGGAACAGTGATTGTGAAATCAAAGCCGTTAGGATATCCTGCTTCTGCAAGAAGCTCCTTAGCCTTAGCTATATCCTGGTTATATGTGTCGTTAAGACTCTCATCAAAGTACTTACCGAATGAAGGGAACATACTACTTCCGATCTCTGTACCCTTACCATCTGAAACAAAGTCCATGATTGTCTGAGGATCAATTGCATAGCAGAGAGCCTGACGTACCTGAACGTTGTTAAAGGGCTCCTTTGCATTGTTGAGGTAAAGAGCCTGAACCAGGTTCATGGTTCCTTCGTAAACATCAAACTTATCGGAAAGCTGTGAAACCTGAGCACTTGTTACACGTGCGTACATATCAAGTGAGCCGCCTTCTAACTCCATTACGATTGAATCTGAGTTAGCTACAACCTTGAGAGTGATATCCTTGATGTAAGCTGCATCACCCCAGTAATCATCAAACTTTGTGAGAATGACATTCTCCTGAGGAGAACGGGATACAAACTTGTAAGGGCCTGTTCCGATAGGATTACCCTCAGGATCCTCATTAGATGCAGGTATGATAGATACTATCATATATGCAAGGAACTCTGTGTTTGCTTCCTTAAGTGTCAGTACAATAGTGGACTCATCCGGTGTCTCAACGCTTTCAATATTAGAAAAAGCCGATATCAACGGATCACTTCCATCGGTACCGGCATTACGCTCAATCGAATATTTTACATCCTCTACCGTAACCGTGGATCCATCATGGAACTTAACTCCATCTCTCAGTGTGAAAGTGTAAGTCTTTCCATCATCTGAAATTGTGTAGTCACTGGCTATGGCAGGCTGAAGATTACCATCTGCATCGGGCTTTACCAGTCCTTCATAAACATTGAACAGTATCTCTCTGGTTCCCGCTGATTTTGCAAGATGCGGGTCCATACTGTCAATATCCTGAGGAATACCGATAGTAATCTGTGAAAGATCTTCCGCTGATACAGTGCCATCTTCGCTACCTGCTTCACCGTTCACCTCTGAACTGGCATCTGCAGTCTGTCCATTCGCATCTGTACTGGAATCGTCTGCCTTTTTACTTGAGCATCCGCCCAATGTAAGAGTCAGTGTCGTCAACACAACTAAGAGAATAGAAAGGCCTCTTTTCCTCTCAATCTTTTTCTTCATCATGTTACAATCCTTCTTTCTGTATTAAATTTTTCCGAGTATTCAGGCACCTGGTTTAAGCACCTTTTACCCACGCCTATAAACTATACGGAAAGATAGGTCACGTGTCAAGGGCACTATTATTCTTTTTTAAGAAGCGGTGTGCTTTTATCAGTTGCGTCAGTGATAACGCCTTCCTCTTCCTTCTCAAGAACAATCTTGAGCTCATCCATGAAGGTGTTAACATCCTTGAACTCACGATAAACAGATGCAAATCTTACATAAGCAACAGGATCGAGATTCTTCATCTTTTCCATGCAAAGCTCACCGATAATACGGCTGGGTATCTCCTTCTGTTCAAGGTTAAATACTTCTGTCTCAACAGCATCAACAATCTGGGTAATCTGTTCAGCACTGACAGGTCTCTTATGGCAAGCTCTCAAAACACCGGCCTCAATCTTGGCACGATTATAAGGCTCGCGGTTATTATCCTTCTTGATAACAATAAGAGGAATAGTCTCGACCTTCTCATAGGTGGTAAATCTCTTACCACATGAATCGCAGACACGTCTGCGTCTGATGGAAGTATTCTCATCAGCAGGTCTGGAATCAATTACCCGAGTGTTGTCTTTACCGCAAAAGGGACATTTCATAACACTAACCTTTCTGTGTATTGCACACAACCAATGTCAATATTTGGGGCTCGCAAAATTTACCCACACAAGTTATTGTAACACCATTTTTCGTAATAATCCACACAAAATATCATGCAGAAAGGTGTAAAAAAGAACAACTGCAGGTTTGCAGTTGTTCTTATATATTCATTAAACACTATCTATTATTTCTTCTGTAAGAAATCCGGAATTGTAAGACTTCTGGGAGCTACACTGCTGCGTACCTCAGGTGTAGATCTAAGACCTGATGTAGGCTTAGCTGCCTGCTGAGTAGGTGCCGGTGTAGGAGCAGTCTTGGGTGCTGTCACTTCCTGAGCTGTATGAGCATTCTCAAGAGTACTGATTGTGGGCTGCACAGTTGTCTGAGGAGTTACCGTCTGAGCTGTGGGCTGCTGTGCTGCTGTCTGTGCAGGAGCTGCCTGTGTAGCTGTAGGCTGAGCTGCTCCCTGAGGACGAGTTGTAACCTTGGGTAAAGGTCCGTTGTTCTTATCCTCGATACCTGTAGCGATAACAGTTACGTTACAGGAATCAGACATAGTCTCATCATACATAGCACCGAAGATGATATTAGCATCATCACCTGCAAGATTACGGATGTAATCAGCTGCAATGGAACCATCCATAAGAGAGATATCACCGGATACATTGATGATAACATTGGACGCACCATTGATCTTGGTCTCAAGAAGAGGTGACTCAACTGCCATCTTAACAGCGTCTGTAGCCTTGTCATCACCCTTACCGGATCCGATACCGATATGAGCAATACCCTTATCCTTCATGACTGTCTGTACGTCAGCGAAATCAAGGTTGATTGCTGCAGGAACATTGATAAGATCAGTGATTCCCTGAACAGCCTGCTGAAGTACTTCGTCAGCCTTCTTAAGAGCATCAGGCATAGTAGTACGTCTGTCTACAATCTGAAGTAACTTATCGTTGGGAATAACGATAAGAGTATCAACATTATTCTTGATGGTATTGATACCATTAAGTGCGTTCTGCATACGAACTCTTGCCTCGAAAGCAAAAGGCTTCGTTACTACACCTACAGTAAGAATACCCATATCCTTTGCAAGCTTGGCAACAACAGGAGCTGCACCGGTACCGGTACCGCCACCCATACCACAGGTAACGAATACCATGTCTGCTCCCTTAAGAGCTTCGGTAATCTCCTCCTGACTCTCTTCAGCTGCTTTCTGACCGATTTCAGGCTTGGCTCCCGCACCAAGGCCCTTGGTCAACTTCTCTCCGATCTGCAAAAGCTTAGGTGCTTTGCAAAGCTGAAGCGCCTGCTTATCTGTATTAATTCCGATAAATTCTACACCGGAAATACTTTCTTCCACCATTCTGTTAACAGCGTTATTTCCTGCACCGCCAACCCCAACAACTATGATCTTGGCACCGGATTCTGCCTCGTTTGACTTTATTTCAAGCAAGATAGTGCTCCTCCTTCATAACTAAAACTCCTAAACTATATTATAATTTTTTTAGAAATTTTACAACATAGAATTTTTATTTTTTCTCCTCAAAAGTTATGTTCTGAGTATTTGCATCGTAATCTGACATTTCCAATATGCCGCTTTTCCCTTCAAGTTTCGGCAAAATGTACTGTAACTGTATGATTTTTTCATCAATATTTTCATTAGTTCCCAGGCTTACCTCTACAGAGCCGAAATAGATGTAAATGTGAAATTCACTGTCAAAAAATATTTTGTCGGCATCCAGATTGTATTTGGTCAAAACCTGTGTAACATCGAGAATTTCTGCAAAAATATTGTCATCTGCAACGGGAAGCTTCTCATGGAGCACCACGTAGTCAAAATCGAGGCCCAAAACCAGCGGAACGCCTTCTGAAGGCTCACTGGAGGTCTCAACCACTATTCCGTCCCTGTCAAAATAAATATATCTGTCGAGATACTTAACATAACCCGCAACAGCCTTCTCATACACATTTATCTTGATGGTGTCAGGTGAAACGACCTCAACATCCATTTTTTCAACAAAAGGGATACCTGTAATGGCTTTATCCCTGTATTTAAAGGACAGGTAGATGGAGTTATGACCAAATCTGCCATCCATGACCATATCCATTATTTCCTGGTCGGTATAATGCGTATTTCCGTCAACATATGTATTTACAACCGTATAATTTTTATAAATATATATGGCGGCAGACAAAATCGCTATCAGAAGAATAATGGCAAAAGCGCCAAGAATGAAAAGACTTTTGTGTAACATAAACAGCTCCCCAAAGCTCATTCGGGGAGCCTTTTCCCTATATCTTTTTACACGCCTTCGTCTTTTTACCATCTTTTTGTTCTACTCAAAGTTCAATATTTCTCGCCACGTTAAACACTATTCCTATTTCGACCAGCAAAAATACCGTCGCACTACCACCATAACTGATGAAAGGCAGAGTAATACCCGTGTTGGGAATAGTATTGGTCACAACCGCCACATTCAGGATAACCTGCAGCGCGATATGACCTATTACGCCTATAACAAGGAGAGCCCCGTACATATCCGGTGCATTATTGGCTACAATGACCATTCTCCATATAAGCAGCGCAAACATGAAAAGAACCGCAATGGCGCCTAAAAGCCCCAATTCTTCGCATATAATAGAGAATATCATATCATTTTGAGCTTCAGGAATAAAGCCCAGCTTCTGCATACTTTCCCCCAGGCCTTTTCCAAAAATTCCGCCGGAGCCGATGGCATAAAGAGCCTGAAGGGTCTGATACCCCTTATCGTTTACATAGGCTTCCGGATCAAGCCATGCAAGAATTCGCACAAATCTGAAGTTTAGTTCACTGTTATATCCGGCCTTGGCAATGGCGAATACGATTATCGCCGCAAGGCCTACCGCTCCCGTAGCAATCAGGATAAATCGTCGATATCCCGGAGTTGAAACAAAGAGCATCAAAAACGTAATTCCGTAAATTATTATGGCTGAACTTAGATTCTCAGTTATCTGCCACACCATAATACTGATTGGAGCAGGGATCAAAAACGTGGTCCAAAAGCCTCTGGTCGTGGCTATTTTCCTGTTGGCTGCAGCGATAAACGAAGCCATAACGATGATCATACACAGCTTAGCAACCTCTGCGGGCTGAATACCCAAAGGTCCGAATCTGAGCCATCTCCTGGCACCGTTTACCTCTTTTCCAAGACTTGTTTTTACAAGAAGTACCATAACCGCTGCAAATGCATACATAAAAACCGCAAACTTTTTGTAAATACGATATGGAACTCTTGAAACAACAGCCATTACACCTATTCCGAATATGGTAAAGCCTAGCTGTTTCTTGAAATAGTACGCCGAATCATGATAATCGATCGACGCTTCGTATGAACTTGTTGAATATAGCATGATCAGACCAAAAGCAAGCAGAAACAGTACGATAAATATCATACTGTAATCTACGTACAGCTCTCTCTTTGGTCTGTCGATGGTTCTGGCTGCCTGCATAAATCTCCCCTCAAAGGTTTATTTAAGGCTATTTACATAGTCTTTGAACTGTTTACCTCTCACTTCATAACTGGGGAACATATCCCAGCTTGCACATGCGGGCGAAAGTAAAACCGCATCTCCCGAAACAGCATTATCGCTGCAATATTTAAGCGCTTCCTTAAAAGAATTCATGAAAACATAGTCATGGAAACCGTTTTTATCGGCACACTGCGCTATCTTCTCCTTTGTTGCTCCGATAAGAACAAGCTTTTTCACTTTTCCGTCAAAAGCATTTATCCATTCATCATACTCGCTGCCCTTGTCGTAGCCTCCTCCGATAAGGTATGTGGGTCTGCACATTGCCTTGATACCCTGGATGGCAGCATCGGGATTTGTACCCTTGGAATCATTGTAGTAGGTCACACCGTTCTTGGTTGCCACAAACTCGATTCTGTGCTCAACCGCCTTGAAATCATGGACCGCCTTAAGAATCGTCTCCATAGGCACGCCCATGGCTCTGCCCATAGCGATAGCCGCCATGACATTCTCATAATTGCAGGTGCCCACAAGATTCATGTCATGAACATTCATAACAAAGGTTGAACTTCCGTTTTCTGCATACATGATCTCGTCATCCGCAAGATAATAGCCATTTTCAAGCTTTGATGCAGATGAGAAAAATACAACCTTAGCAGGACATCTGTCTGCAAAAGCCCTTGTATATTCGTTATCATAATTAAGGACACAGGTGTCCTCTTTTGTCTGATTATTGGTAATATTCTCCTTCATGGATGCATAGCATTCCATGGTGTGATGTCTGTTCAAATGATCCGGTGTGATGTTGAGAATCGCAGAAACGGATGCATGGAAATTCTCAACAGCTTCAAGCTGGAAGCTGCTTATCTCGCCTATTGATACTGTGTCGTCTGTCATCTCAAGAGCACGCTCTGCATAGGAATATCCAATATTTCCAACCACATAAGTGGATGCAAAATGAGCAGCCATTATCTCGCCCACAAGTGTTGTTGTGGTGGTTTTTCCATTTGTTCCTGTGATCGCAATCATTCTGCCCTTTGCAAAATTGTAAGCAAGTTCGATCTCGCTCCATACCGGGATTCCTGCTTCTTTAAGTCTGAGCATTATAGGTGAGTCCATGGGTACAGCAGGGCTTGGTACCACAAGAACGATTTCCTTTATTTTTTCATCGGGAAGCTGACCGATTATTATCTCCGGCTCTTCTCCGGTGTATCCCTCAAGCTTTGTCCTTACTTCTCTCTCATATACCTTGGTATTTTCATCAAGGATAACAGGAACAGCTCCGGCTTTTCCAAGAAGCTTCGCGCTTCCGATACCCGAAATACCTGTTCCGATTATAAGTACCTTGTTACCTTTTAAATCCTGTGCTTTCATAACAATATTTCCCCTTTTACTCACCAAAATCAGGAAGCGGATCTCCGCCGATCATATGTCCGTCTTCCGGATCTATAAATCCGCCTGTTTCCGGGTCAATATAATACCCCGTTTCTGGATCCATTTCAAATGACTTCCAAATAGGTTCCTTGTTTTCATCCTCGGCTTCGCCTGCATTTTCAGGTTTTTCTTCGCCCTCAGGAATTTTTTCCCAGATTCCGTCGCCGCCATCGGCATCATCACCTTCTACTGTGCCTTCTTCGCCTTCGGCATTCTCGCCTGTAGCCTCTTCTGCACCTTCAGCAGCTTCGCCTTCTTCGCCGTCTTCGGATTCCACAACCTCTGCTTCCTGGGCAGCACTCATCATGATTTCTTTTTCTCTGAGTGCTTCAAGCTCTGCCTGCTCTTCCTCTGTAACAGGTTCTGTCATAGGGAAGTTAAGGTAAGGAAGCGCTTCTGTAAGGACCGCTCTTACTATTCTTGTAGCAAACTTTGCATCGTCCTGCTCAACTGTATTTGGTCTGTCTACTACAACATAGATTGCAATCTGAGGATCATTTGCAGGAGCATAGCCCATGAAAGAAACGACATACTGTCTGTTTCCACGGGGTACTGTCTGAGCGGTTCCTGTTTTGCCACCGATCATATATCCTGCAGGTCTTGCAGTTTTACCTGTACCTTCATCCCCGGCTACAACCTGGTTACAATACTCAATTATTTTATCTGAGGTAGACTCAGAAACTGTCTGTCTTAAGATTCTTGGCTCGATGCTCTTAACAGTAGCACCGGATGAATTCTGAATTTTGCTTACAATGTGAGGCTCGTAAAAATTGCCGCCATTTACAAGTGAGCTGAAAGCAGAGATCATCTCGATCATATCGACGTTAAAGCCCTGTCCGAAGGTACCTGTTGCCAGTTCTGTGGATCCCATGTTTTCAGCCGTGTAGGTAAGGCCTTCTGTTCTGGCCTCTCCCGCAAGATCAATGTTTGTCTTAAGACCGAAGCCAAACTGCTTCTGGAATTTACAGAAAGTATCCTGGCCGATAACCTGACCGATTTTCATCATGGCAACGTTACAGGAAATCTCTATACCTCTTTCAACAGAAACAGCGCCGTCACCGTATCTGTTGTGGCAGTGGATTTTGTATCCGCCGATTTCGAGATAACCGTTACAGTCATATACTTCATTACCTGTTATTTTGCCTGCTTCAAGTCCTGTTGCCACAGTAAAAGGCTTTGCTACAGAACCGGGCTCATAAGTATCGGAAATACAGAAATTCCTCCATAGAGCGTTGAGGTTCCACATTTTCTCCTCATCGCTCATTTCATCAAGCATTTCCTGAGTGATGTACACACCGGAATCATATATACTTTCTCCGGCAACTTTGTTTCCGTTTTCATCAACTCGCGGCATACCGATAAGATTATCTGTATTCTTGGTATCATTCAGATCAAAAGTAGGATAGCTGGCCATAGCAAGGATATCTCCTGTATGGATATCCATCATGATACAGCCTACATTATTTGCAGCGTTTCCTTCACGGGCACTGTCTTTATATGTCTCGTTGAACTCACGAAGATGCTTCTCAACTATGGACTGGAGATTGCCATCAATTGTGGAAACTATGGTGTTTCCGTCAATTGCAGGAATTGTTGTTCTCTCAAGGTTGGAATCCTCGTCAAGATAGCCGTAAATTCTGCCGTTTGATCCGCTAAGCTCATCGTTGTAATATTCTTCAAGTCCGAAAATTCCGTTGTTATCGCTTGTGGTGAAGCCTACAACATCGGCTGCCATTGAGCCGTTTGGATATTTTCTGATGTAGTTTTCTTCAAACCACACACCCTGGATAAGCTTATTATAGTTATCAGTACCGTAGGTTATCATGGACTGAAATTCACTGATCTCATCATAAGAAAGCTGCTTGGCCAGTGTGTAATACTGGGATGAAGGATTATCCTTGATGTACTGTCTAAGCTCACCCTCATCAAAGCCAAAATGTGAAACCAGCGCTTCAACTGTAGGTTCTAAGAACTTTTCATCAGAAAGAATGATCTTGGCATCCAGGATTACGTTGTAAACCTTCTCACTGTAAGCAAGAACCGTTCCGTTTGCATCCACAATCTCGCCTCTTCTGAAGGGAATTGTTGATGAGTCATATTTTTGCTGGGATAAAACCTGCTTTTCATATTCTTTCCCGTTATCTCTGGTTATAACAAAAAGCCTGACTCCAAGCAGTACAAAAGCTAGCAGTACAATTGCAAAAAGTACTGCCAGCTTCTTTTTCATTGCCAATGTGAATTTTTGGGTGTTCTTTTTCTTACTCATAACTTACTTCCGGGCATTCCTCTTAATTTCCATCCGGTATCGGTGCAACCTGTCTTACATAGTCGTTTCCGCCGCCACCGGAATAAGTAACAATCTGTCCTTCAGTAGCATAAGTCATACCATATTCGCCTATGGCGATTCTTTTTATTTCCTCAAGATCAAGATTGCTAACCGCTTTATTATAAGCCTCATCATTGTCTTGTTTCAAACTATTTAATCTGGCCTCCATGGTTGATATGGTTTTTACACTGGATTTAATATCAGCCTGAAGTGTTATATACATAGAAAGTACGCCGCCCGCAAGTACTACTGCAAGTGAAAGTCCAAGCAGTGTAGGGAGACTCATTCTGTGCGCTCTTTTTCTGGCCTGTGCTCTCTTCTGAACGTGAAGCGGCACTTCCCTTTCCTGTCTTCTGACAGGCTCATTCTGTTTTCTTACGGTGTTACCGTAAACGTAATTTCTCTCCATAATATACCCCTCGTAAATCCCCTAAAAATTAGCGCAATGGGATTTAACGTCTAGTCATTTTGTTGTTCCCCCATAAGAAATGATCGGCTCTTACGCCTCTTCTCTTCTCTCGAATACGCGAAGCTTTGCACTGGCGCTTCTGCTATTCTCTTCAAGTTCCTGCTCCGAAGGCAGGATAGGCTTTCGTGTAATTACTTTGCCTTTTGATTTTTTGCCACATACACATATCGGAATTTCCGGAGGGCATGTGCATGGGTTCTCGTTTTTCCTGAAATTGTTCTTAACAATTCGGTCCTCAAGCGAATGGAAGGTTATTACACATATCCTTCCGCCGGGAGCGAGAAAATCTATCATTCCATCCAGAGAGTTTTCGAGGACGTCGAGTTCTCTGTTGCAAGCTATTCTGAGAGCCTGAAAAGTTCTCTTTGAGGGGTGTCCTCCCTTTTCTCTCATTCTCGCAGGAATGGCAGCCTTTATGATGTCATTTAGTTCAAAAGTAGTCTCAATCGGCTTCTCGCTTCGTCTGGCAACTATGTGCTTGGCGATATTTTTGGCGAATTTATCCTCGCCGTAATTCTTGATAATATGAAAAATCTCCATTTCAGAGAATTCATTTACTATTGTTCCGGCTGTGAGTTCCTGTCTTCTGTCCATTCTCATGTCGAGCGGAGTATCGAATCTGTAGGTAAAACCTCTTTCTTCGTTATCAAGCTGGAATGAAGAGACTCCAAGATCAAGCAGAATCCCGTCAACGCTGTCTATTCCAAGCTCTTTTATTCTGCTTACTGCATTCTCGTAATTATCGCGGATGATGGTCACTCTGTCGCCGAAGGGCTTAAGTCTCTCACTGGCGGCTTTGATAGCATCCTCATCCTGATCTATACCGATAAGCCTTCCTTTATCAGAGAGTTTCTCGGCAATATGGCTGGAATGTCCGGCACCGCCCAGTGTTCCATCTACATATATGCCATCAGGCTTTATATTCAGATTATCTATTACTTCATTAAGAAGTACTGAGTAATGCTTGAATTCCATTTGTTCTCTTCCCTTGTACCGGGCGCAATGCTCCGGACTCAAAAGCTGCGGTTTAGATGCTCAAACCGTACTCGCTCATCTTGGCTGCAATACTGTCAATATCATCAAAAGTAGTAGCTTCCTCCCACTTGTCCTTGCTCCAGATTTCGACACGATTGCCGACACCTGCAACAACAGCTTCTTTATCTATGGAAGCGTGGGTCAGCCAGTTGGATTTAAGAAGGATTCTTCCTTGCTTATCCAGTTCAACATCATCTGCTCCTGCCATGAAGAATCTTCCAAGCTGTCTGGCTCCGGGTATATCCATGGGCAAAGCTTTAAGCTTCTCTTCAAAAGCGTCCCAGCCTTCCTGATCAAACGCAAAAAGACATCCATCAAAGCCTTTTGTTACAACGAACTGTTCTCCGAGCAGGTCGCGAAACTTGGCCGGGATGATCAGTCGCCCTTTTGCATCGATTGAATGGCTATATTCGCCCTTGTACGCCTTTCCCATTATTCTCTACCACATTTCACCACTTTGTGACACTTTTTACCACCTACATGTATAATAAACCATTTTTTTTCATTTAACAACCTTGCGAAAAGCTCATTTTGTCTGATTTTGGGCACAAAAAAGCCCCTCACCGTCCGGTGGGAGGCTCGCCCATACAAGATATTGTATTTGTCGACATTTTGCCGACATATATTGTGCCAGTGATATTTTTTGTAAATTGCTAAATTTTTATAAACTTTTATGCCGGAACTTTCATGCGGATGTATTTGTTCGTTTTATCAAAACTCAGACTGTTTTTCCTTACTGCTCGCATACCTTGATTTAAATACAAGTCCGGCCACAATAAATAACGGGAGCCCTGCCAGAAGGCCATTTGGTGCAGGTCCTAAAAGTCTGAAGCTTCCGGTATCCGGCACGCATAGCGCTATCGGAATTGTTGCAGCTGCATTTATTGACCCATGCAAAATCGCAGGAAACCATATACATCCGCTTTTTTCATAAACCATCTCACATAAGATACCCATGGCAATTGTGAATACACAAAACAGCAGCATTCCGGTAACAGGATATCCAAAGTAGTTGGAGCCGTATTCATATCCAATAAGCCCTATAATCGGCCAGTGCCACATGCCCCAGATTATTCCGCCTATTATGATTCCCTTTGTTCTGCCGAATTTCTCATTAAGCACCGGCTGCATATATCCTCTCCAGCCTGCTTCCTCACCGATTGCAGCAAACATATTCAGAAAAGGCGCATACAGCGAAGCGCTGGCAGATGTGATCAGAATATACTGAAAATAGGAAATACCCTGATTATCCAGTTCCTTCAGAGCAGCCGTTCCGGCATCTCCCGATGCAGAGAGTATATACTGTCCGGTCAGATCAAGATGTTTTGAAAAAATCAGGAAGTATATTACCGCGCCAATTGCTGTGAGCACTGTCGGTGCAAACCATGCAAAAAGGAGCGTTCCTATATTGCCTTTTAATTTGGGTTTCCAGCCCATTCCATTAAGTTTTTCTCCGGAAATAAGAACCGCAATCAATGGAACATACATCATAACAGCCATAAGAAGCTGCCCTTCAGACCTTCCTCCATTCTGATATAGCATCCATACGGCAACCTGCATTGTCCATGCAATGATAAATACCCAGCGAAGGTATTTCATTAAATTAGAGTCTGTGTTTTTTGTAGTGTTCATAATATACCTCTTTCTTTGGGATTAAATAATCTAAAAGAAGGTACCAATCGGCAATCTGTCTTGCATTGGTACCTTCGATATTTTGCTGCTATGCTTTAAATTATCACACGTTGAATCTGAACAGGATCACGTCTCCGTCCTGTACTACATATTCCTTACCTTCCATGCGGACAAGGCCTTTCTCCTTTGCTGCTGCAATGGAACCCTCACGAAGAAGGTCTTCGTAATTGATAACCTCAGCCTTGATGAAACCACGCTCAAAGTCTGTGTGAATCTTACCTGCTGCCTGAGGAGCCTTTGTTCCGATCTTGATGGTCCATGCTCTGGTCTCATCCTCTCCGGATGTAAGGAAGCTCATAAGACCGAGAGTTCTGTAGCTTGCTGCGATGAGCTTATCAAGACCTGACTCTTTAAGACCAAGGCTCTCAAGGAACTCTGCCTTCTCATCAGCTTCAAGCTCTGAAATCTCAGCTTCAATCTGAGCACTGATCACAAATACTTCACTTCCTGACTTTGCAGCAAGCTCACGAACTGCTGCCACATACTGGTTAGAAGCACCATCATCTGCAAGATCATCATCCTTAACGTTTGCTGCATAAATTACAGGCTTCCATGTAAGAAGATCATAAGAATTCATAAGAGCCTTCTCATCTTCATCATCCAGCTCAAGTTCCCTTGCCATCTTGCCGGCTTCAAGAACTTCCTTAATCTTATTAAGAAGCTCAAGCTCTTTTGCTGCACTCTTATCCATTCTTGCAGCCTTGGTGGTCTTGGCAATTCTTCTCTCAAGAACTTCAAGATCAGCAAATACAAGCTCTAAGTTGATTGTCTCAATATCTCTTGCAGGATCAACATTTCCATCAACGTGAACAACGTTGGGATCTTCGAAACATCTTACAACATGTACGATTGCATCTGTCTCACGGATGTTAGCAAGGAACTGGTTTCCAAGTCCTTCACCCTTGGATGCACCCTTAACAAGTCCCGCAATATCAACGAACTCGATTGTTGCAGGTGTAACCTTCTTGGAATTATAAAGGTCGCCAAGAAGCTTTAGTCTCTTATCCGGCACTGCTACGATTCCCACATTGGGATCAATTGTTGCAAAAGGATAGTTTGCAGCAAGTGCTCCTGCATTTGTAAGTGAATTAAAAAGGGTACTCTTTCCGACGTTCGGAAGCCCCACGATTCCTAGTTTCATTTTCTATGTATCTCCTTTAAAAGTATTGATTTTACAAGGTTTTCAAAGCTTTCCAATTATTTGGTGTTACAATTGGTGTTACATTGTTTTGATAATTATAAGGACTTTTATAAAGTTACATAACCATCAATGCTTCTGCAACAAGCTCGATTTCTTTTTGCTTTTCATCCTCTGTAGTTGTTACGTACAAATTCATTGTAATTCCTATATTAGAATGTCCAAGGATTTTTTGAAGTGTTTTCGGTTTCATCCCTGCTTCAATACACCGAGTAGCAAATGTATGTCTCAAAATATGCATTCCAAATGGCTTAATTGATGCCATTTCACATATTTTATACAGTCCAGTATCATAAGTACTATTCTTTATCGGTGTTCCTTTACGACAAAGAAATACAAACTCTCTCCACTCAATAGGAATTACTTTAATTGTACTGTTCTTTAGTTTTTGGTCTTTTAATATCCTTATGGCTTCATCAGTAAGAGGTATTGTTCTATAACCAGATGCACTCTTTGGCTCTCCCACTCTCCAAATCTTCGAAGAATGTCTATATTCCATAGACCTGCTAATAGTTAGCACTCTTTTTTCAAAATCAATATCACTCCATTTCAATCCAACAAGTTCACCAGTTCTCAGACCAGTTTGCAGAATGAATTTATATTGATTCTCGTAGCTTCGCCCATGCGCATATTCCAAGAATTTCTGCTGTTCAACAATCTCCAACGCATGTTTCTTCTCAGAAGGTTTACCCATATCGCTTCGCACCGACTTTTTGCAAGGATTATGAATAATGATATCATTTTCCTTGGCAAACTCTAGCATATTATATAATGCAATTCTTGTCTGGTACATTGTTGTTGTCTTATACCCCTCATCAGCCATATCACTAAAAATCTTTTGGCAATGAATGGGCTTAACCTCAACAAGAAGCATTTTACCTATAACCTTGCTGATATTTCTATGATAACGCTCTCTGTAATTCCTCACAGTATTGGGTCTTACTGTTTTTTCTTTTATAGAAATCCAGTAATCAAAGAAAGCATCCACCATCATAGAATTAGCTTCTGTTATGCTACTATGCTCATCTATAAACTTTGCTTCATCAAGCCATTTCCTACATTCCTGTATTTTTTTAAAACGCTTTACTCTCCTTTTTCCTAACCTATCTACAAAGCCTGCATTATAAAGACCATTTTTTTGTTGGGTAATACCTACGCCCAACTCTTTACCTTTTAAGTCTTTTCCCATAATAAGCTCCTTTCAATAAAAAAGAAGCCTAAATACAGTATTTTATATAATACCATATATAAGCTTCTTTGTGTTACATTTCTTTAATCTAGTTCTATGTTTTCATCCAAAAACTTCTCTAATTCTTTGCGTTTCACAAGTTTCTTCCTTCCGCAATAAAGGACAAAACTACATGAGGGTTTTCTAAGCATTTCAGCCAATCGATTTTGCCCCACATTTGTATACAAAGCAGCTTCATCAATGGTAAGAAGATACTTTTCCCAAATTGGTATTTCTTTTTCCATTTTTAACCACCATCCTTTTTCTAAAGCAATTTCGTAAGATTGTCATTTACGTATTTATTAAAATCAGGATAATCCTTCAAATAATCCGTCTTATTCTTCTTTATCCAATATCTACAATCATCGTTTGGAATATAATCATCTTGAAGTTTTTCAGCAATGTACTCTAGTACCCACATAACAGCATCCATTCCCCAAAACTCTTTTAGTTTATAAAAAGTATTCATAACACCAGAGCCATAAAAAATGTAAGCTATGTTCTTTGCAAGTTCATAATTCCTTGTTAGCGAAGCTCTCAGTTTAAAACTGCTATCATAAACACAATCGATTATCATTTGAGCGTAATATGTTGGAGCATCTGCTTTACCATTATCAATTTGCATAAATAAATACTTTTGATAAATTGTCGAAGCAATAAGATTTCCAAATTCATCATCATTCTGTATATTCATCAAGGCACTAGATAATTGATGCGCATACTCATTTCTAAATACTCCTTCAAATCTCACCCAGTTTTTACATTGCAACGCCTTATCTAACTTATTACCTTTGTTAGAAATCTGTTCTGTTTTCTTATCATATACTCTCAATCGAGAATTTGATTTCTCTGAGCCTACATAGATTGTTCCAACCTCTTCTCCTGTAATAATCCCTTTAAACTTCATTGGTACTTTTCTATATTCCTTTTTTCCAATTCTTGCATTGTACTGTTCACGAAATATAGCAACTTTCTTATCCATTAAAGTTTGATAGATTTCAGATATATCAACATCTTCATCAATAAAATCAGCCGTCAAATCAATCCTCGAAAGTCTTTGCTCATAATCAGCACATGACACCATTTGAAGGAATTGATAAACCCTTATACCTGTACTTTCTAAATAGAAATCCAACGCTTGAGCAGAAAACTTTATCACAACCCCCATATCAATCATGAATTCATGATAAGCTACTGCAAAATAAAAATTATGCTCTCCATACTTATAAGCCACTGTATATCCTGCAGGTGATTTCGGTTCTGATTCTTTTTCACCAAAAATATTTAATACATCCGACTTCTTTTCAAATTTATGTATTAGATATTCTGCAATATCTCTCCAATCTGATACTGATAATAAGCTTTTATTAACAGTAGGCAATTGAAGAACTAAAGTTATTTCATCAACCCCTAATTCAAGCAATCACACCACCTTCCTTCTAAGGGTCTGCATCCATATATAATTATCTTGCCCTTTTCAGCAACCCCCGTGATTACATCACGGGGGTTGCCTTTCTCACAGCTTCTAATATGTCAAAGTTAAGAAAAGGACATTGTAAAAGTTTCGGCTCAGAAGCAATCACTGGCTCTGTAAAAACCCCCTCGCCCACCTTATAATGACGATTCGGTATATCTACTCCCGTACCAAAAGCTGTCACATAGGTCTGTTGTTCCGAATTGCCAAGCACAACCTTTAACGGAATATTATCTCTCAAAGATGTACTGATTAAGTTTGCATCAGACTTCTGCATTATTATGAACATGAAGAATCCTAACTGTCTGCCTTGCAATATCACTTCTGCCATTAGTCCATTTACCTTGTCGCGAGTTTTCTTATCCTCATTTGCTAACACAGACACAAAACTCGCATACTCATCAAAGCAGAATATATAGGGTGACTTATTAAAATCAGAATAATCCGCATCCAATTTGCTTTTCAGCAATTCTTTGATTTCTTCTTTACGCTCACGCATCTTAAAGACAAATTCTTCCAACTGCTCAATAATCTTACTCATGTCTACAGCAGTCTTATCTGGTGCTATAATCTGTCCAATCACAGCAAGAGAGCTTCCTTTAGGGTCTGCAAAATAAATCACATAAGGAATGGATTTATTAAAGAATTGCAAAAGCAAATTATACAAACAATAAGTCTTCCCACTTCCTGTCACACCCACCAAAAGAGTATGTTGCAACTTAACTATGCTTCTCCTATCAAGAAACAAGGAATATGTTGGGATAGCCTCATTGTGCTTAATATACTCTTCAAAAGAATTGAATTTCATTTTGAAATCAATAGAGCCATCTAAAAGTTCATAGATATAATAGTTGCCATCATCTGTCATATAATGACGTTCAACAATATATCTTTCCAACGCTGACGATAAAGACATGCCATCAAGTTTCTTATCAAATTTAATAGAATTCCTAATCTTCAAAATACCTTTATCAAGTCGCTTATCAAAAGAAAGCTCTATCTTTGGCAACTCAAATATTTTCCCTCTCTGTATATAGATGCCTGCATCTATCATTTGCAATTCCAATGAATTCATTACAATCACATGTCGAAAAAAGTATTTGAATCCCTTATGTATTTTATGAGCAAGCATATACTCAATAACAACAGATACTAAAAACACTATACCTATACGAAACATAGCCATTGATAAAGAATTCAATACCACAATATTCAGTTTTTTATATGTAATCCTTGCGCCGAGACCACACGCAAGGATTGAAATAGAAAGGATTAAAAACAATAGTCTCGTAGCTTGTTGCTTACGCATGTAGCTTGCCTAAACCTTTAGACAATGCTCCTGCTGATCCTGTCGGAACTGAAGGAGCATTGCCCCCAGACGCTCCTGTCGAGGAAAGCTTCTTACAACTATTAAATCTAAGAATCAAATTATTATCGATGTAATAAGAATGTTCCTCATCAAAATCGAATAGAGCCACCTTATCGCCCCTCTGAAAATCAGTGTCGCAACCCAGTACAGTTACATCAAAGTTCTGCATAACATTGTCCTGTATAGGTTTTCCTGTCTTCTTATTGATACCATAATCCGTATCATCATAAAGAACCTGTAATGTAAGGGTTTTGCCATCCTTCAAAACACCTTTCTTGTCACTGTAATCTCTACAAGCAACAACGAGCATTTCATTATGAAAAGCTTCGAGAAGTTTATCCGCATCAATTACTGTACGGGCAAACTTATATAAATTCTGTAATGCCATAATCTTTTCCTCCAAAATTAAAGATAATAAAGTAACATGCTTGCTTCGTCTTCACCTTTGATTAGCAAGTAGATAGATTTCAAATCTACTTTTATTTCTTCACATGGTCGAAACTTCATGTAATCAATAAGATTGTTACGAAGACTTTCAAGTTCATCGTCAGTGAACTCTTCAAACGGTACTCTGTAATGAGTAAGTAAATCACCCATTTGGAATTCCGAATCAAAATAAGAAACTGTTGGTTTCATATCGAAAACCTCCTTTATTATTTAATCAATGAGCTCTTTGATTGATAAAAGAATAGCACGATTAAAAAGTACATTTATATTTATTTAAATCATTCCATTTTCATCAAATATGCCTTATACTATCTATAAATATCGCATTTTTAAAAAAGTATATTTTTAAATTTTTAATCACATTCAGGAGAAAATATGTCAAAAATCGAAACTGTTTACGACGTAGTTTTTGAAATATACGGTCTTAAACAAGCATCAAAACCCACAAAAGAAAAAATTAGAAGTCTTGTAAAAAGACACTTAGAAAAAAACTATGCTGGGAAAACTTGGAATGAACTTTCAAAAATTGAAAAGGATGCTTTTGTATACATCACTATTCGTCAAAAAATCCTTGATAAATATGTCGATGCTTCAAAGCATAATAAAATCAATAAGAGAATCGATGATTATTTAAAAAATCAATTTTCAATTTTGGAATCTGATTTAGCATTGCGAAAACATAATTCAATTATAGGAGCAATCTATGAACAGTACTATAATCCTGATGATACTGAATCAGTCAAAAGGGAGAAATACCAACTCTTATGCCACGCAATCCATAACAAAAACGCGAAGGCACCAACCCCTTCATTTGATGACTGGTGTAACAATCCTCTCAGACCATATGATTATATAAGAACCTATGAAGAATCAGATTTTTATGAAGAAGATGACACTATAGAAGCAACGCAAGCAGAAATAGACCATGTAATACTACAAACGCTACTAAAAGAATACTCATCGAATTCAAACAGTTTTATAGATACAGACAAAATAAAAGAATGCCTTACATTTCTCAAAAATGTACCATTTGACGTTAGCGACAATGAATTGCTCGATAAATACGACCCTACTATTAATTTACCACCAGAAGAACAAGAACGCATAATTCAAGCAAACAGACGGTACTTTGCTTATCTAAAAATGTTAAAAGATTTGGATTTCATCAAGAAGTCATAGCTATATATTACTAGATATTATAACAACATTCATAAAGGAGACCTTATTCATGGCAAAAAGTATTGAAGAACAAATTGAAGATTGGGGCAAAAAACAATTAGGAAAAACAAAATATTACACAAAGACAGAAAGCATCAATCCCGAAATTGAAAATGCGTTAAAAACTGCGCCTTCTAAAAGTGGTGGTTCTGGTACTAACTATCCAGACATTAAACTATTTATAGAAACTAAATCACTAAGAAAAATTCCTGTAATGATTGAAGTGAAAGGTACAAAGGGAGCTTTACAAAAACTAACAGCTTCTGGCGATGTCGATAATGTAAAAAAAGATGGAACGCCAAATTTCACCAACATTAATAAATATGCTGTAAATGGTGCCATTCATTACGCTAATGCAATCATAAATAATTCCACTAGTTACAAGGAAGTACTTGCCATAGGCTTAAATGGTTATGATGAGCCAAGCGGACGAATTATAGAAATTGAAACATACTATGTATCACTTGATAACTACTGCATTCCAAAACGATTAAAGTCATATGCAGATTTATCATTCTTATTACCAAAGAACATCGATAAATTAATTGATGAAATCGATAAGTCCAGCCTTACAGAAGAGGAATTAGAAGCAAAGGCAAAGGAATTTGAAAATGAAATTGAAATAAAGTTAAAAAAACTAAATCAAGTTATGCAGGACGACCTCAAAATATCTGTCGGCTCCCGTGTAGAATTAGTCACTGGAATGATTATGGCATCCCTCGGTGTAGAAGGAAAAGTTTCTCCACTCGAAATATCTGACCTAAAAGGTGAATCTGGTTCAAAAACAAATGATGGTCAAGTAATCATTAATAAGATTGATTCTTTCCTCGAAGAAAGAAATCTTCCTAAAGAGAAAAAAGCCATGATTATAAATGACCTCTCACGAGTATTTATCTACTCAGATTTATGGAAGACTATTAATGGTGAAAGCAAATTAAAAACAGTTTATACAAGTGTCAAAAACGATATAATGCCTATTTTTACATCTGCTAGACATCTTGATTTTACTGGTAGACTTTTCAATGTATTAAATGCTTGGGTAGATATTCCAGATAGCGATAAAAATGATGTTGTTCTCACTCCTAGATATGTAACTGAACTTATGGCAAAGCTTGCTCAAGTAAACAAAGACAGCTATGTTTGGGATTACGCAGCTGGTTCGGCAGGATTCTTAATTTCATCAATGAAACTAATGATTAAGGATGCTGAAGAAAAAATTAAAAGTCCTAAAGAATTAGAGAAAAAAATTGTACAAATTAAATGTCAGCAATTACTTGGTATAGAAAAACGTTCAGATATTTATTTACTCGCTGTACTAAATATGATTCTTATGGGCGATGGTTCATCAAACATCATTCATAAAGATAGTTTGACTGAATATGAAGGCATTTATGAACAAGGTGATTTAAAAGACAAGCCATATCCAGCAAACGTTTTTTTACTTAATCCACCATATTCTGCAGCAGGTAAAGGTTTTGTATTTGTAGAAAAAGCACTTAATAATATGAAAAATGGAAGGGCTGTAATTCTCATTCAAGAAAATGCTGGTAGTGGTAATGGATTACCATATACAAAGCGTATTCTTGAAAAGAATACGCTTCTTGCAAGCATACATATGTCAGATATATTCCATGGAAAAGCTGGCGTTCAGACTGCTATATACGTCTTCAATGTAGGTGTTCCACATGATAAGAGGCAAATGGTTAAATTCATCGACTTTTCAAACGACGGTTATACTAGACAAAACCGAAAAAAATCTAGTCTAGAAACAAACCTCAAAAACACAGACCATGCCATCGAAAGATATGACGAAATCGTTAACCTTGTATTATATGGAAAGTCTTATCTTCATTATTTTTCAGAGGATGAATACACCGAAGATGTTATTTCTTTAGATGGAAACGATTGGACATACAAACAGCATCAAAAAATAGACACTGTTCCTACTCAAGATGATTTCATGGATGTTGTGAAAGAATATCTAAGTTGGAAAGTCTCAATGATTATGAAAGGTGAAATGTCAGATGAAAACTAAGCTTTTTAAAATTTCCGATGTTTTACAATGGCAGTCACAAAAGGAAATCGACCCATTAAAACTAAATGAGCTTACTATTGAAGGCGATTTTTCATATCCATTTTACGGACAGGCTACAATTAACAATGGAATCATTTCATTCGAAACATTGACTCCTAATGTGTTAAATAACAAAGATGGAAAACCTACCATTTTAATACACTCCAACAATCAAAACATTGTGTATCTTGAAACACCATTTTATTTAAAAGATGGACACGGTGCTACTAGCGTTCTTCAATCTGATAAGCTCAACGAAAAAAATGCACTTTATATCATAACTTGCATTAAAAAAGTCATCACAAAGAAGTTTGCTTATAATGAGAAAGCAACAAAAATAGCACTAAAAAACACCTATATTGAGTTACCTGTTAATTCATCAGATGAAATTGATTATACATACATGGAGGAACGTATACGTGAACTCGAGGAGGAACGTATACGTGAACTCTCCGCTTACTTATCAGCAAGCGGACTAGATAATTATCAAATAACAGCCTCTGAAGAACAATTATTTTCAGAAAAACCATTAACAAAGCAATTCTCTCTTTCTGAGCTATTTACATCAGAAACTGGTGATGTTGACTTGCAGCAAAAAGATATCGATGGAAAGGGTGAATACTTTATAAATTCAGGTCTTCAAAATTATGGTATAAAAGGGAAGACTTCTCGTCCTGCTAAAATTTTTGCTGCAAACACAATAACTGTGGATTTTTTTGGAAATGTGTATTTTAGACCATTCAAATATAAAATGGCGACTCATAACCATGTTTTTTCTTTATCTGGTTCTATAATCAAAAACGATAAAGTTGGTCTTTATCTAGTTAGTCAAATGCAATATTTCAAGAAAATTTTCTCTTATGACGAAATGGCTACTTGGAATAAGATTAAAGACTTAAAAATAGAAATACCTATAAATAAAGACGAAACCATCAATTATGATTATATGGAAAAATACATTTCAATATTTGAAAAGAAATCCATTAAATCGGTAATTAATTGGAAAGACAAAATCATCAATACAACAAAAAAAATCATATAAAAGAGAGCTTCCATCTTGGAAGCTCTTTTTCAAATCATCATATGTTTATCCAAGCACCCAGTATTAAATGGTGAACTTTATAATCAAATAAACATACCTGTATTTAGACTTCTGTCCAGTGTTACATTTAGTGTTACAATCAATTTTGTTTTACAAGGATTTATAAGCAAATCCATCTAGTTAGAAATCAATCATAAATCTGCTAATGCCTATATTTATCAACTTCTAAAGAATTATAAGGAAATACTAGGAACTGGCTTTTAATTACGATTCCTAGTTTCATTTTTTATATTTCTCCTTCTATAAATGCTTTATTTAAGCCATTTGTTATCTCAGCTTGTTGTACCAAGCACCACGCCGGGCACCATTTTTGTATTAATTATGCGTTATGACACATTGTGACATAAAAATAGTCCTGACACAGCGAGTATATATTACCATGTCAGGACGGATTTGTAAAAACATGCAGTGACTTTTCCGACACAGCGCTGCATTAATTAACGCGGAATTTTCCGCTATACTCCTCTTCAGGAGTAAATACGGCGGCAGGTTATGACTCCTGCTTTACAATCGCCCTAAGGCTACGCCGCAATTTTTTATAAAATAGTTACCATTGAATCAATTGGATTCCTTTTTTTATCGCTAGATACACCTTTGAAATCGCTAGCGCGAAATCCCAAATCCAGGAAACAAATAGGATAGATGTTTTCTGGCAGGTCAAAAACCTTCTGTGTTTTAAGAACATCATTCACTCCAGCCCAACATGTATCCAATCCTATATCTGTTGCTGCCAGCATCATATGTGTTGCTGCAATAACACCATCTGTCAAATAGCTATTTCCACCCTGAAAATTACTTGCAGCATTTTTATCGGAACATACTAGAATTACCATCGGTGCTCCATAACGGCATGGATGAACACTGTCCATCCTCTGAAGAGCTTCTCCACTTTTTAGTATATACACTCGTTGTGGTTGTTTATTAAAAGCTGTTGGTGCTAAGCGCCCCGCTTCTAGAATATATTTCACTTGATCTTCTGTTGGCTTTGTATCGCTGTACTTACGAACAGACTCTCTCTTCTGAATAACTTTATTAAATTCCATATCTATAATCTCCTTTGCTACATTGATTCTGTTATTTAAAAGATATGTCAGTTATTCAAAAAATCCAAAACTCCACAGTAACATAGCAAATTTCATGAATCTCGTTCCTCCGGCGAATTTACTAAGTATAAGTTAAATAACTCATCCTCAATTATACGGGATGAATTTTAAAAATGTCAGTGAAAAATTTCTTACTTTATGCACGAAGATGATGAATTCTTTGATGAGGTAGACTGATAATAATACTCTGCATACCTCCGCTTTGCATGGCCCGGTCTTGTCCGGGCCTTTAATTCAAGGTTGCGCCGACAAGGCGCAATTTCCTCGTATTAAAAAAAAGACTGTGCCCTCTTTTTTAGAAGGCACAGTCTTTTGACACTCACATCTTTTTAATTATTTAGAAGACGATTAATCTCATCAACCATGTCATTGATTGCACTAGCCTGCTGTGCAACATGCTCAGTATTTGTAGCATTATTTCCAGCCATGGTACTGATAGCCACAAACTGCTCGTTCTCACTTCTGATACTCTCTGCGATATTCTGGTTAATCTCAACAGTTTTTTTGATGATTTCTGACTGGCGTTTATGTGCCTCATTCATCTCTTCAATTGCATTAACCGAATCATTCAGCATTGTAGTCATTTCACTTATGTCGCCAAATACTGTCTTAAACTGTTCATTCTGTTCAGCAAGCTTATTGGCATTTATCTCAACCTGTCCTGTAATCTCTTCTACGTTCTTCTGAACTCTTTCAATTATTGCACCAACGTCCTTAAGTGAGCTCTGCGTGTTTTCTGCAAGCTTACCAACTTCAGTTGCTACAACAGCAAATCCCTTTCCAGCATCACCCGCTCTTGCGGCCTCAATTGAAGCATTAAGAGCAAGAAGGCTTGTTGATGACGAAATTCCCTGAATAAGTTCAAGCGTTGTTCCAATTTCTTCTACTGCCTTTAGAAGTCTGTCTGCAATATCTGTTGTAACTGCCATAGAATCAGAAACTTCAGAATTTATCCCCTGAAGATCATTTAATGATTTCTCATTTTCTTTTGACTTCTTAAGAAGGTTGTCAGATGTCTTCTCAACAGTCTCAACATTTTCTTCTACAATGCTTGCGCAATCATTAAGCTCTGACAAGTTTGCCATACTCTCATCTGCTTTATTACCAAGAATATTACTGTTTTTAACAAGCTCATCACTTGTTGCTGATAGCTCTTCTGCTGAAGCGCTCTCACTTGATGAGATATCCAAAAGAGTTGCTCCTGCAGTTACCATCTTGGAAGATATTGAACGAACAGCATCCATAACACCTGTAACACGCCTGTTGTTCTCTTCAAGCTCATCCTTTTTGGCAGTAATCAAAAAGTGTGAAACAAAGAATAAGAACATTACAAGGCCGGCTAACGAAAGCACAAGGCCTACAACACACATGATTACATCTGTAATAAAGAGTTCGTCTTTTACTGGCAAAAGAGCTGTGCCTCTGACAAACCATGCAATAAACATAGAAACAATACAAATACTGCCGGTAACGGACAGTAGCTTAATATCCATAAAGAATCCGATAAGTATCAGGAAGAAACATAAAAATCCCCAGAATGTTCTGGTCGGAACCATGTAAATAATGTAGTTCCACTGAAGGATAAGAACAACTGAGCAGAAAATCTTTCCTATTTGAAGTTTTCCATCTTTTAAATATCCATCTTCATCAAATGAAGACTTAAGAATCAGCATTCCTGTAATAAAGAAACACACATCCATGATACCGAAAATTATTACTGCGATCCAAGGGATAACCTGATAAAAGCCAATTGTCTTTTCTACTATGAACATTGCTGTAGCAAACATACAGGCCGATACCAGTGCAGTAATACCCCATTTAAAAACCGCAGACAGGTATACTTCAAAAGCAGATTTTTTATTCATTGATAATTACCTCCTGAGATAAATGGTTTATGTTAACTAGATTACCACAACCATTTTACTAAATTCCGCAAATTCCCATAAGAAAATATCTCTGAAATTATTATTAAAAAACTCTGCGTTGAAATGAATTATTTATTTCACCTTCCCCTTTTGCCCACCCACTTTGTAGATTACGACTATTGTAAGCTCCGCTAAATACCATCCCATGGTATATAAAACAAGCGATTCGCTATAGTCCTTTGTAGTAAGATCTACCGAGCATCCCACGCCCGAAACCTGCACCTCATACTCTACCTTCATACTCTATACTTCATCCATGTCATACCCTTCATATACCTACCTTCATCCAAAAACTGCGCAAGTTTTCGGACTACTCTCCTTTCTAAAAATAAAAATATGGTTGATAGTTTCGTTATACCCTTTTCCATGTGCACCTGATTTTGGACATAAAAATAGACCAGTAAGTATCGGACGTCTCCGACTTTTGCTGGTCTATGTAATGATATTTTTCAGTTTTCTATAATGTAATTATTCTATTCTTTACCGTTACTTCTATACTCTCCTGAGAAGATATATATATGTCATCATCAACAACACTCTTCTTCTCTACAAAGAATGATCTAGGATAATAGAAAGATGTTCCTTTATCATAATCTATACCTAAATGTATTATTGCATTATCCTTTTCAACTTTACTATAAAATACAATCTCGCTATTTATAGATGTACCACCAATTACTTTCAAATTATCAAAAAGAACAGCATTTGGCTTTTCGGCAAGTTTTGGTAGCAAATAGAAATATACAAACTTTGCTTTAACACTTCTAAATTTATTACCATTCAAAGCCTTAAGATCAGATAATTCATAATCCCCATTTCTTATACTGTCCCATCCAATATCACCTTTATATGCTTGAAGTTCTTTGTTGCTAACATGCCCCCTGGCAATTGATTCAATACCAAGAAGATGACAAAAATTCTTCTTTTCAAAACTAAGCTTGAGTGTCTTTTTCTCTCCTGAGTCAGCAGATATATTATATTCATAAATAAATGGATACAAATAATTCTGATAGTATTGTGATAAACAATCCAAAGAAATATCATTAATCTTTGGCTTGATAGTTAATTCTTTTAATTCATCCCAACTAAACATTTTCCACCTTTTTGCATAATTAAAGGGTTCTGTCGCCAGAACCCTTTAATTATGCAGCTATATTTATTCTGCTCATATTTAACGTCTCCGCAGCGGAGAAGCCAGGAGCTGCGCCCGACATAACTTTTCTATTCATATATAGTATAATGCTATTCATTATTCCCGTCAACGAATCACACACAAATATTTTAACGTATCCTTTTTTTCGTTGAATAGCTTATTTCCTGATAATACTATACTTCCACAACATAATACAAGTCATCATCCTTAAGCGACATCTTGGGATTGAGATTCTTCACAATATCATATGCGTTCTTAGGATCATACTCTGCTGTCTCCTTATAATGTGGATGCTGGGTTACATCATATTTATCAGAGAAAAACGGTCTCACGCCTCGAAGCTGCAGAATACATTTTCCCCCATCCATTACTGCAATCTCATCCATGGTCATAAGATCTTTTCCGGTCTTCTGATAGTTCATGGAATACGAAGGATTATTACCCTTACTCTCACCGGTATTGTACATATCGATGGTTTCCTTGCCCAAAATCTGATTCAGATCCTTGAGCGTAGTCTGCTCAGTACCACCAAGAAACAATTGCGAATCCATATTACCGACAATGGTATCTGCATTATCTTTGTATATAGCTTTTAGCTGTGACTTTCCATCCTCATATTCCTCATAAAGTTTTGTGATATTGAGGTTTACCCCGATGATGCTATCCTCGGGTTTAACTGTGAGCGCATCATAAGTCTCATTCATCTTCTCTACTGTTCTTGTTTAAACAGTAACCTCGGAGCCTGATCTAGCCTCCATCTGTTCCTTAACATCATTTGCAAGATTTTCCTTGAACTCTTCGTAGTTCATTCTGTGTCCTCCTGTGAATTGAATATAGTTGCACCCGTTTTGGGGCATAGAAAAAGAGCAATTGTTCTGTTTCACGAACAACTGCCCTTTATGTAAATCAATATTCAATTATTCTGCGTGATGATGTCCGGTTAACAGTTCATACACCAGCGCTACACCAGGCTTACACCAATTGTCATTTTCTAATGTGAATTTATGTAGCGAAACGTGTAATTATAGTTTCCAAACAATCGCGAAATAACGGTTCGCGTGACCTTATGTAACTAAACGTGATAAAGGAGAAGTCTTTCGATTCCTAGTTTCATTTTTTATATTTCTCCTTCTAAAAAAGCTCTTTTTTAAGCCATTTGTAACATATACCTGTCTATACAGGCACCAATCGAGTGCCACATCGAGTACCATTTTATCATATAAAAATAGCCCTAACACGGCAGAATATATATTACCATGTTAGGGCGGATTTGTAAAAAGCATTAAACTTTAAGCAAGTTCATAACCAAAGCTGTCATAATCTCCTTCTCTTCCGGATTGGACTCTGCAATCATAAGAGTAATAGCAACAAGCGCGCCATCACTGATAACCTTGTGTCCGTCTCTGAACAATGCTTTGTTTCTGCTAAGGAACTCCAGGAATAATGACGCAGCTATTCGCTTGCAGCCATCAGCAAACGGATGATCCTTTATCATGAAATAAAGGAGATTCGCAGCCTTCTCTTCAAGCGTCGGATATACCTCTCCTCCGAAAACATCCTGATAGACTGCGGCTAATATGCCTTCTACCTTACCATTTTCTTTTTCAACGCCAAACACGTCGGATCTAAAGGTATCCTCCATATGATTGATCATCTCTCTGCAGTCAGCATAAGTGATTCTGTAGATTGGAGCTGCTCCTTCCGGCTTCACAATAGACTGATGATCATATTGATCAAGAAGCACCAGGGCATCTGTATATAGATTAACCGCCTGAAGCACTTCTTTTTGCTCTATTTCTAACGTATCAGCCAACATTTTAGACTGAATCTCGACAGTTTTCTGAAGTGCAGTAAGTCTTTTCTCATTGATAGCATAACCATTTATAATATACTGCTTTAGCACTGAATTGGCCCATTGCCTAAATTCAGTGCCTCGCTGAGATTTAACCCTATATCCAACAGAAATGATCACATCAAGATTATAATGCTTTGTTCTGTAATTTTTCCCATCGGAAGCAGTTGTCAAGAAATCCTTTACAACTGAATTCTTATCCAACTCTCCTTCTTTAAAGCAATTATTCGCATGTAAGCTTACATTTTGCTTTGTGGTTGAAAATAGTTCCGCCATCTGGTTTTGCGTAAGCCATACCGTATCCCCGGTAATTGGTACCAAAAGCTTCACCTTCTTATCCTTCGTCTCGAATAATACTATTTCACTTTTTCCCATCTTTTCCCCTAAGACACTTTTAAGCCGTCCTAAGCTCAATCAATATTTCCAAACTCGGCTTCAATCTCTTCAATAGTTGGCATACTTCCCTTGAATTCTTCCGGTACCAACTTTGAAAGTTCGTAACTGGATACTCCAATAGGTTGGCTGCTTGATTCCAACGCATATTGAGCCTCTACTTTGTCAAGATCTTTACATATCAACAAGCCAACAGTTGGATTATCTTCTTCTGCCTTAATCTGGTGATTTACTGCTACAACATATGTACCAAGCTGTCCAGCATATGAAGAATCAAACTTGCCCGTTTTCACTTCCAAAACTACATAGCAGTGTCGCTTGGTGTTGTAAAAGAGCATATCAATAAACTTCTCAGTATCACCTACTTCAATCCTGACTTCTCGACCCATATATGCAAAGCCTGTACCAAGTTCCATAAGGAACTTCTCAGCCTTGTTTATAAGCGCATCCTTAAGCTCTTTCTCATCATACTTTTCTCTCAATGTTAAAAAATCAAATCTATATGGATCCTTCGTCATAGCCTGCGCAAGATCACTCTGCTCTGCCGGTAATGTTAATGCAAAATTTGTTACCGCCTTACCTTGCCTCTCATATAGATCAGTATCAAGGAAGTTCAAGAGTACATCCCTTGACCAATTGTTTTCCAATGTTTTCTTCACATAAAACAGTGCCTTCTGGGGATTGTTTTTACATTTTCCAAGTATCTGTACATGGTGTCCCCATGGTATAAGAAAAATTATACTCTGCCCCAAATCGTCAACAACTTGTTGACGATTCTCTGCATCTTCAAAATCGTCAACAGCCAGTTGACGATTTGAAACTTCCGGATACATCTCATAAAAATATCGCATATATTTAAGATTTGTAGGCGAAAACGATTTGATATCCGGGAAAATATCTTTCAAATCTTCACTAATAGTTTTATAAAAGCCAGATCCGTAATTATTTTTTTCGCTCAATCCAACAATATCCCTACCAAGAGACCAATAGAACCTGAGCATATCACTATTAGTTTTCACAGCAGCTTTTAGCTGGGTCTGTCTGAAACGCTTTGATACTTCTGTAATCCAGTTTTTATATTCATTATCAATTTTAATAAGGTTGCTCATATCTCGCCTCCAAATATTTCTATCAAGCAAATTCAATTATACAGTATTGACTATATCATGTGTAAAAAAGACAGCTATCTCTTTCGAAATAACTGCCCTTAAATTCAAAAAACCCGGTGAAATTATCACTCCTAGGCTTACCAAACTATAATGGCGTAGGAACACTTCTATGTACCAAATTTGTGCCAGCTATGTACCAGCATTTCCTTCTTCACGTGAATTTACGTGAAATTATGTAAAATTAAGATTTGGGAATTGTTAGGAAAAATGAAGATATGTAACCAGGCGTGACAACACGTGAAATGAGCTAGTTGCCGTAGCTAGGGGACGGGGTTTGTGGTCCATTATATGGCTCAAAGTTCTGGTGTTTTAATCTTGTTTATATGAAACTACGCCTAGGGATGCTATTTTTTATTCAGATACATTCATTTAGATTTCCATGCTATCTGGATTTAGAAGAAAATCATAAACACTCATTACCAATATGCCTTCATCATTATAAAGCGGTGCCACAGCATCCTTTGTAATAATAATTTTTTTAAATCCATCGCCTGTATTCACTAATGAGCGTTGTTCCTGTTCCATCTTTTCTTTATCAGGCAATGCATAGGCTGATTGAATATAAAATCTCTTTGAACCTTTGTTGCAGACAAAATCCACTTCCAACTGTTTTCGGATCTTCTTACCATTTTTGTCAACTTCATTCATCACAACAACACCAACGTCCACATTATATCCACGAACTTTTAATTCATTAAATATAATGTTTTCCATTGCATGAGTCTCCTCCACCTGTCTAAAATTAAGTCTCGCATTTCTAAGTCCCAGATCGGTAAAATAATACTTCGATGGAGTACTAATGTATTTTTTACCCTTGATGTCATATCGAATTGCACTATCAATAAGAAATGAATCTTTAAGGTAATCTATATATTTGATTATGGTTTCTTTGCTTATAGTCTTGTTTTTAACACTTTTAAAAGTCGCAGATAACTTGCTTGGATTCGTAAGCGATCCAATTGCTGAGGATAAAATGTTCAGAAGTTCTTCTAACTCTGCCTTATTTCGTATATTATTTTTTCCAGTAATATCAGAAATATAGGTTTCCTCAAATAGAGATTTTAAAAAATCAGATTTTTGATCAGCCGTTTCAAAGCCTAGCACAAGCGGTATCCCACCGAACAGCACATAATCACTCCAGCCTTCCTGCTTGTCACCGTCATATACACTCATAAATTCACTATATGTTAACGGATACATATGAACTTCATCCCCACGTCCACGAAATTCAGTAATAATATCTTTTGACAGAAACTTGGCATTACTTCCCGTTACATATACATCCACATTTTTCTTTCTTCCGAGGCTATTAAGAACTGATTCAAAATCATCGAGCATCTGAACTTCATCTAATAAAACGTAATACATTTCATTATCAGCGATTTTTTCCATCAGATATGGAAATAAAACTTCAGGATCTCGATACTTTCTATTCTCAAAAGAGTCAAATGCAATCTCAATAATATGGTTTTCATTAACTCCTTCATTTACCAGATACTCTTTAAAAATATTAAATAAAAGGTACGATTTCCCACATCTTCGCATACCTGTTACAACCTTAATTAGTCCGTTATGTTTTTTTGAAATAAGCTTATTCAAATATATATCTCTACGTATTTCCATATTGTTCCGCCCATTACTTATTGAACAAAAATGCGGAATCCGCATTTTTGTTCAATAGAATTTTACATCATAGGAATAGCTTATTCAATACTCTAATCGACATTTTTGCGGATTCCGCATTTTTGTTCGATACAGATCAAATTTTCCGACACTGTTGGGAAAATCTTAGAAGCACTATGTACTCTTCGCGCTTTTATGAGTGACTTTTTGTTTCTATACACATTTTTATGCAAAAAGACCTCGCCACATCACTGCAGCATGTTCAAAAATAATGAAAAAACATCCCACACTCTTATATACTTTTAAGGGTGTGGGATTTTTAAATTTTAATGGTATTTAGAAGATCTTTACGGACTTCTTCAAAAACTCATTTACATAAGTCAGCTTATTGTGAATCTTTCAAGGTTATTATTGATGGTATCAACCGCGTCAGAAACAGAGGTTGCAGCGGAGGATACATTTTCAGATGATGAAGCAACGCCCTGAGCTGCAGCTGTTACTCTTTCAACGTTGTTTGCAATTTCCTGTGTGGATGCGGACTGCTCTTCAGATACTGAAGCCATGTTGGTAGCAACGTCATTGACCTTGTTCATCTGCTCGGCCATTTCTACAAGGATATCATTGGCATCGGACAATTCCTGAGTGATCTCTTTAAAGGTTGTAGCTGCAACATTTACGGTCTCAGCACTGTTATTGATAAGAGTAGTATTGGTCTCGGATTTTTCAGAAAGCATCTGCACCTTCTGGGACATATCCTTTATAATTTCACCGATCTGGTTAGTAGCATCTGCTGAATTCTGAGCAAGTGTTCCAATCTCGGAAGCAACAACCGCAAATCCTTTTCCTGCTTCACCTGCTCTTGCTGCCTCGATGGAAGCGTTGAGTGAAAGGAGATTGGTCTGGGAGGAAATAGAGTTGATAAGGTCAATGATCTGATTGATCTTATCGGCAGCTTCGTCAACGTTTTTAACGGCATCTGCCATATCCTTCATGGAGTCAACGATGTCGGACATTCCGTTTGCTACGTTAGACATATCATGCTGACCGCTTTCAGCCTTTTTAACAAGTTCATTCATAGAAGCTTCAATCTGGGCTTCCTGATCTGTAACATTGGATACGGTCTGAGCCAGAACGGTTGCATTTTCAGCAACTTCATTTACGGCGCTGGCCATATTTTCAATGTTTTCTTTGATCTGAGTCATGCTTGCGGACTGATTGTTAGCGGCCTCTTCCAGATTCTCTGCTGTATCCTTGGAATTCTGTGCATCACCCATAAGCTTTCCAGATACATCTTTTATCTCTGTAAGCGATGAGCGCATACCTGTTATGAACTCTCCCATAGCTCTGTTCATGTAAGCAATTTCGTCATCACCCTTAGTGGTGATATCAACTGTAAAGTCACCGCTCGAAATCTTTTCAATGTTTTCGGTAAGGGTTGTGACAGGTTTCTTGATCATCCTCTGAAGTACCTGAGAGATTATGATAATAACCACAACAATCGATACTAAGGATACAATTACAAGAGCTAAAATGAGTTGATTTAATACTGCCAGAACTTCGTTCTGTTTTGCATATATAACAACTCTCCAGTCAGTACCGCTAACCTTGGATGTTACTGAATAGATGGTCTGTCCATCTGCCTTAAATGAGTGAACAGGACCTGTGTCGCTTTCACTATCCGCGGCATCAGCACTAACAATGGCACCTATATTGGTAATAAATGCATTGTCTGAAAGTTCGGAAACATTTTTGCCGTTTAATGAAGGATCATCTCTGTATGAAAGAATGAGTCCCTGAGGTGTAAGCAACATCGCACCACCGGTTTCATAGAGTTTAATCTGGTTAAGACTTTCCTGAGAGCCTGACAGGAAAATATCCGCTGCAAAGCATCCCTCACGCCCGTCCTTTAAATGAATGTGTCTGATAACTGTCGCACACAGATCACCTGTTACTGTGTCAAAATATGGGACGTCATAAAAGTAGAACCAACTGTTGTCATAGCCTAAAGACTGTGTATACCAGGGCTTTTCAGTGATGCCTTCCATCTGAAAATCAGGCTGGCTTGGATAGATGAAGGTTTCATCGTTTAGCGCAATATAAGCTCCTGTGGGAAGCATTTTATATCTGCCTACAGTTCCTATCATATATTGCATAAGCTCATCGTTGCTGTTATATTGATTCTGCTCAACAGCATCGGCAACACCATTTAGGTAATAGAATGTTGCATTAAGCTCTTTGTTTATCTCACCGGCATCACTTGAAACCTTATTAGTCAAAGTGGAGTCGATAAGATTCTTGACAAGCCCGTAGCCCATGGCAATCACGATGGTTTCGCTTACCAGAATGCTCAGCACAAGAAGCCCCACAAACAGAATGGACAACCTGACGCTTATGGCCTTTACTTTTTCTTTTTTTCCGGTTTTATCGGTTCTACTCATGATCAAATAACCTCCTATCAGTCAATATGTGTAATGCTACTATTTAGTATAAAATACAATAGTTTACAACATATAAATAATGTCTGTAGGAATTATTAAATATAAGTGATAATTCTATAATTTGGACATTTTATGGCATTATAAAAACCAGGCTACTATGAACCTGGCTTTTAAAAATATCATTCATATTATGATTTTGCTAATTTGGGACTCTCAACCAAAAAGTAACCTAAAATGGCATGAAATAATCCCTCATAGGATTACCCAAAAACGAGTGCCAGACGAGTGCCATTTTTTTATGAAATATATGAATCTTTAACAAGTTTTATGCGAGGTGGAATTCCCGCAAGCGAAGTATTTATGCGGTTTTAGAGAGTTTTAGAGAGTTTTATAGATTTTTATGGAGATATATGAAAAAGGCGTTCAAATAACGATTCCTAGTTTCATATTTTATATATCTCCTTCTAAAAATGCTTTATTTAAGCCATTTGTTATCTCAGCTTGTTGTACCAAGCACCACGCCGGACACCATTTATCTATTATGACATAAAAATAGTCCTGACACAGCGAATATATATTACCATGTCAGGACGGATTTGTAAAAACATGCAGTAATGGACCTAGGGGACACCCCATTAGGATTATATGGCTCAAAGTTCTGGTGTTTTAATCTTGTTTATATGAAACTACGCCTAGGGATGCTATTTTTTTATTCAGATACATTCATTTAGATTTCCATGCTATCTGGATTTAGAAGAAAATCATAAACACTCATTACCAATATGCCTTCATCATTATAAAGCGGTGCCACAGCATCCTTTACGATAAACGATTCTACCGCAATAAAAAGGATTGCTAAGCATTCTATTAATGTAAGCAGACTGCCATCTGGTAAGCCCTGTTGCAGTCTTTCGCCCCTCCTGCTCCATGATGTCCTGAATTTTACGAACACCATTACTGCTGATTAGCCTCTATAAGCTCTTTCAGTGTGATATGAACATTTCTGTATCGGGCTTCCGGGTTGGGCTCTTTTACTGTGGCAAACTGCAGGGCTTTTGTAGGGCAGGCCTGGATGCATGCCATACAGTTTATGCAATTCGTGTAATTATAGTCCGGGCGATTGTTTTCCAACCGGATACATCCTCGTGGACAGATACGGCTGCAGGTACCGCAGCCGACGCAGCGTTCATCTACGCGGTAAAGCGGGAAGGAATACATTGGGCCGGCTTGTTCTTTGAAGTGCATGTAGCCATTATAAAAATCCGTTTCTTCCTTTGACGCAGCCTGAATATAGTGCTTTTCTGTATCGATGTCAGCTTTGATCAGTGCAAGATGCTCGTCAACTTTCTTTTCACCTTCGATTTGTCTCTGCTGATCCATATCAAATACTATAATTGCGTTGTCATGCATGATAATGGTATTGATATAATTCGCTTTTTTCCCGATAGATGAAAGAAATTCCTGGGTACGGCCGGCAACCCCACCGTGATGGCAGCCGTAGGTCACAACCAGATAAAAATATTCTGTTTCAAATTCTGAATCACGGATGAAATCCTTCACCATAGGCGGGATCTCAAACTCAAAAAGCGGGCAGACAATCCCGATCTTATCGGCAGTATAATGCCGGTTTGTCTTTTTCATTTCCTGGGGAATGCTGACAAGTTCCTGATCCAGCTGCTTCGCTGCATAGAGACTGTTTCCGGTTGCTGAAAAAAATAAGATCATCTCAGATTTCCTTTCCTTTTCTTTACTTGATGAATACATTATAACTCCTCCAATGATCCATGCAAAATAACAATTTCAAATAGTCTGTCATACAAAAATCAAATTTCAGACTGGTGATAAACCGCTCACTTTGCTATACTTGTATCACTATAGAGAAAGCATGGGGACATATGCATGGATATGATAAGTCTTGAGATCTTTATGATGGCAGCAGAAGAAAGAAATATCACAAAGGCAGCGAAACTGCTGCATCTGTCTCAGCCAACAGTCTCCAGAAGGATCCAGGAACTGGAAGATGAGCTTGGCCGGCAGCTGTTCTTGAGGACGAACAGATTTGTAACTCTGACTGATGAAGGCAGGCAGTTCAGGGAAACAGCATCGGATATACTGAGAATCTACAGAAAAGCAGTTAACCGGGAAAAGGATCCGAAATTTCTAAAAGGTGATATATACATCGGATCAGGAGAGATCCCGGCTTTTTCAAAGCTTTCGGAACAGATCCGGGACTTCCGCCGCCTGCAGCCCGGAATCTGTTTTCATATTCAGTCTGGAAATGCCGAGGAAATCCGTGAGGATGTGGAAAAAGGAGTCCTTGATCTGGGGCTGTTGACCCGATCCGTCAGTACAGAGCTCTTCGAAAGCCTGGAGTACCCGGGAAAAGCATGCTGGGGTGTTCTAGTAAAGAATGACCATCCTCTTGCATTGCGGGAACAGATCAGAGTCGAAGACCTTGAAAAGGAATCCCTGATCATTCCGGAAAATCAGGTATATTACAGGGAATTGACCGGCTGGTTTTCCAAAAGTCCGGACATAGCCGCTGTCTATACCCTGGCACATAATGCCATCCAGCTTGTAAAGCAGGGGCTTGGCCCCATGCTGTGCTTCGAAGATCCGGACCTCCTGAGGGAAGGACTCACGTTCGTTGCGATTGCTCCCTGCAAATGGGCTACGCCTCTGCTGATCTGGAAGAAACGAGAAGCACAGTCAGATGCAGTCAATGCATTTCTGAAATATATCGAAGAAACAATGAACTGACCTGATGCAAGTCATTTATGCATGAGAAAGACTAAGGCCATTTGCCATACCTGTTACTTCTGCTGTCAGCAACAAGCTTCTGATAGCAGGGAAAGCAAAACGTTCTGCCATTACCATAAGGACAAGGATGACTACAATTGCAAGGTGTAACTGGACCAAGCTTAGGTGCAATACTGTGTGGCACCCTTGAAATGCCATTTCAAATTTATCGGTTTCACAGCCAAAGTGCTGTAACCTTCATTTTCATTCATCCCAAAGCCACATCAAGGGTCATCATGAGGGTAAATCCCAAAGCAAACATCAATACTCCGATATTTGAGTGTTCTCCCTCAGACATTTCTGGAATAAGTTCCTCTACAACCACATACATCATTGCTCCGGCTGCAAAGGAAAGCAGATAAGGCATCACCGGCACAATCAATCCGGCAGCCAAAACTGTAAGAAGCGCTCCAAGAGGCTCAACAGCTCCTGACAAAGCACCTCCCATAAAAGCCTTGAACCTACTCTGGCCCTGAGCATGAAGAGGCATCGAAATGATAGCTCCCTCCGGGAAGTTCTGAATAGCTATACCAAGAGCCAGTGCCAGTGCACCTCCTGCCGTAACCGCAGCAGAGCCTGCACGTAGTCCGGCAAAAACCGCTCCAACTGCCATTCCTTCCGGAATATTGTGAAGAGTAACCGCAAGAACCATCATTGTTGTTTTCTTTAGGTTTGCCTTTGGTCCCTCTGCTTTCTCAGCATTCATGTGAAGGTGAGGGATCACACTATCGAGAAACAGCAGGAACAGAATACCTAACCAGAATCCTATTACCGCAGGAAGAAAAGAGAGCTTTCCCATAGATTCAGATTGTTCCAGAGCAGGAACAATAAGACTCCATATGGAGGCCGCCACCATTACTCCGCTGGCAAAGCCCGTAAGTGCACGCTGAACCTTATCATCCAGTTCTTTTTTCATAAAGAAAACTCCGGCTGAGCCCAGGGCTGTCCCGGCAAATGGGATTAGTAATCCTAAAACCGTCTCCATTCGATTACCCTCCTTTCTCTGCACATCGATAATGAACTCTTCGATCATATGTCCGGTTACATAATCATGAAAA
The DNA here is from genome assembly GCF_000424285.1 of Butyrivibrio sp. MB2005. GTDB lineage: Bacteria > Bacillota > Clostridia > Lachnospirales > Lachnospiraceae > Butyrivibrio. Next base: position 186,556 of record NZ_AUJP01000010.1, read on the forward strand.
CATATCTAATACTTAATCTGAAAACTGCTTTCATCCTCAGGTGGTATGGTCGCCTTTGTCATATCAAGCACTTCTATAAAACGTCCATCCTTTACCTTTTGAATAAACATATCTATGGTGTCCGGATCTCCCTGAACCTCCACAGTTACAGAGCCGTTCCACTCATTTTTCACCCATCCGGTAAGTCCGTACATGGTTGCTGTGTGGTATGCGGTATATCTAAAACCTACACCCTGCACATAACCTTTAAAATTCAGATGAGCTCTAATAATTTCTGACATGAATTACCGTTCCTTTGCATATTGATGTTATAGGATAATACTATGCTGCATTAGCATCAGCCTCAGGCTCCACATACTGTATGTCAGATCTTTTTATAGTATCAGGATAGATCTTAAGGAAATCATTTTTCATGGAAATCGGAACATATCCCTGCTCCCTGTAGCCTGCGGATTTTTCTTCCCAGTCTTGAGTTCCCCACTCACGAACATCATCATCTGCAACTATCATATATGCTGCTGAAGGATAGGGATTTCTGCTATCCAGCGCATAGTTCATCATACTGGTATCGCTGCCGCTGTTTCCAAAGGCCAGAACCGGATACTGTCCGATCTCACGTTCAATCCAGATCGTCTTATTCGCGTTAAGGTTTTTCTGAATGAATTCGCCTGTAAAAACAAGCTCATCGCCATCGGCATACTTAAAGTCCATATTGGAGGAGACATCCTCGTTCCCCTTTACCTTAACCTCAAACTCTGTGCCTATCACATGGGCAGGAGATACATATTCACTGATTGGAGAATTTGCAACGATTGCCCTTGTAGTTGTGCGCTCAGTACCGCTTACCACATAAATAGTAAAACCATTGTCATAAAGGTATTTCACAACTTCCACCATCGGCAGATAAAATCCGTCAATGTAGCGCATATTCTCAAAGCTGTCTGTCTGCTTCTGACCGAATTTCACAGCATAATCATACAGCTCCTTTACAGTCATTCCTGCGTAGGCCTTGGCAAAATTCCTAGCAAGTTCTTCTCCTGCCGTATATCCCGGCATAATCTCCGCAGCCGCTGCCTTAAGCTCATCTGAGACTCTTTCCGGATGATCTGTCAGGCAAAAGTTTATAAACATCATGGTGTCATAATAGGTATAGAAGGTCTCACAGGTTAGTGTACCGTCCATATCAAAGACAGCTATACGATCCTCCTGGGGTATAAAATTCTCAGCATCATTTTTATTCGTAACCTTTGCCACATAACTGCGAAGGCTTTCTGCTGCCTCAGAATCCGCGGACCAATATTCACCCAAAGCCTTGGTATTACTCTTTCCGCATGCGCCACAGATTAAGCAAACAGTAACCACTACGATCAATATGCTTCCAAATATTCTTTTTCTCATAAGTTCCCCCTTAATAAAAAATAGATGCAGGACTAAATACCCTGCACTTAAATTATACATTTATGTCGTCAATATACTATTAAATGAACATAAAATGTCAGTTTATTGTTATTTTATATTTAATAAATCCCGCCTGCCCAGCAAAATCCTCCTTTTATCTACACCTGAATATCCAGTGTGGGAGCCGCTTCTATCTGGGTATGCTCTATCATATCCTTTAATATATCGTCAAAAGCTGAGAAAACTTTACATGAAAACACCCCCGGATATTTGAATATCCAAGGGTGCATAAATCATTTAAGAAGACCTGCCATTACGAATACAAGAGGTGAATTCCAGTAAATAGTAATCTCATTTAATGAATAGCAGTCAATGTGATCTAAATAGCATTTCATTGGGGGCAGATCCTTGGGAAGTGTCTGCGCTCTTTCATCCTGAAGTCCCACATTGGGACCACCTGAAACCAACCCCGGCCAGGGCTCTTCGATATCGTCGATTGCTGTGGGACGAAGATGAGGATTCTTGTAAGCCTTCTCTCCGTTTCCTGTCACATAACTCACATCCATGCTGTTGCAACCAAGAAGATAATCAAGACCTGAAGTTATCACATTTTTATATTTTTCCTGAGGATCAAGGCAGTTCGCAACCGTAGCTACCATCATATATTTTAGAAGCTCCATGTTGCTGCCCCAGATAAAGTCGCCCTTCAGCATGCAAAGGTTAAAAGCGTTTTTCCCTGCATTTTCACATAATCTGTCAGCTTCCCGGATGATGCTGTCCTTTGCCAGTTTTTTGAGCTCGTTATCTTCTTTCATTAATAGAAGAGAAAGCGAACCAAAACCAGCCACATCTGTCCATCCAAAGCATGTAAAGATATTGCCCTGATAGAACTTAAAGGAATCTTCCTTATCGTAAGCGATGACCTTTTCCTTCAATATAAGAGCATCATCATAGTACTTCTTTTCACCTGTTGCTTCATATAAAGAGCAGGCTGCCCAATATCTGTTGGAAAAATCCTCCGGCTCAGGATACTCTCCTGTATTAGAGCCTTCAGCATTCTTGAAAAGAAGAGGCTCCGGATTGGCCTTGAGCCACTCGTATGCCTTAATTGCTTTTTCTAACAAAAGCTTAGCGTATTCACTGTCATAGTCCTTGTAGACTGTGTAAGCAAGCGCAAATACACCGGCAATATCAGCTGTAGCAAGAGAAGATACGCTGAACAGGAAAAGCTCGTTCTTATCATCCTCCGGCATAATAAAGTCAGCATGATTAAAGGTAGTAACCTTGTGCCACACAGAACCGTTTTCCCTCTGCATCTTCATAAGAAAATCAAGCTCAACCTTTACCTCAGCTAAAATATTGGGATACTGACCCTTTTCACATTTCTCGGAAGGGATTTCAAAATTAATATTAAGAAGATTCTCAAAAAATCTGACACCATAAAGAAGATGGGCAACAGCTGTAGCTCCTGCTGTGGAGTATCTTCCATAATCTCCTGCATCATGCCAGCCGCCGCAAACATCAACAGGCTCTACATCCTCACCATAAACCGTAGCCTTTGTAAGATGGCAGGGCTCATGATAGTACTCACCTGCAAACTCCTTGCTAAGACCATGTCCGCATCTAAGATAGTAGAAACACTTACAAATATCATGCATCAGCTTATCGTAAGCCTTACCTGAAATATCAAAGCATGTGCTTTTTACATCTCCTGCTTCTACCTTATATCTGCCCTGACCTGCGAAATCAGAAAAATCAGCAACGTAGGTATCTTCACCTGAAATATCATCAGTTCCAAAATGACTTGTTTTTCCCTCAAAAACAATCTGATCATTTTCGTCAACAAGCTTAAACTCCGGACTGTCAAAGTTTAAAACAGCCTTCTTCTCACCTGACGGCAAAAATCCAACCTGATTAATAAAAATTTTCTCCATGTTTTAGTCCCCTTCCCAAACTTTACCCTGCAAAAATCTGACGGAATAATAATACACGAAATAATCCAAGAAAAGAATACTTTATTACATCTAAAATACGAAAATATTACGAAAATATTTTCGAAGAATTCCCTGATAAAACCGAAAAAATCCCATGCTCATAACTGAGCATAGGACTAAAAAATCAGTTTTCGTTTTATAATTTTACAGCTAAATTACTGTACTTCAACAAGCTCGATCTCAAAGTTCAATTCCTTACCTGCCATCTCGTGGTTAGCATCGAATGTGATTGTCTTCTCGTCCTTGGCTACAACCTTCACAGGGATCGGTCTTCCGTACATATCCTGAAGATAAACCTGCTGATCTACTGTAAGATCCTCGGAGCCCGGCATCTCAGCGATTTCTACTGTAAAGATGGCTTCAGGATCAGCCTCGCCGTAAGCTTCCTCAGGCATAAGGTGTACGTTAATCTTCTCTCCAACCTCCATATTGGCAACAGCCTTATCAAAGCCAAGAATCATCATACCTGCGCCGCATACAAACTGAAGAGGCTCTCCTCTGTCATAGGATGAATCAAACTGGGTACCATCGTTAAAAGTACCTCTGTAGTGTGTTTTACAGATCTTACCAACATTCTTTCCATCAAACTGAGGAGCAGATGAATGACATCCGCTGCAACCGCCGCAGCCGCCTTCATGACCGCAACCTTCTTCATCATGACCACAATGGCCTTCCTCATCATGATGATCTGAGCAGCTGTGTCCCTCGCCGTGGTGATCACAGTTAACACCTGTATTTACAAGCTCGCCTCTAAGGTATGCTGCTACTGCTTCATCAGCATCACCCTCAGCACCTGCGCAGAGCTCAATACCCTTTTCATCAAGTGCAGTCTTGGCACCACCACCGATACCACCACAGATAAGCACATCAATGCTGTTGTTATCAAGAAGACCTGCAAGAGCACCATGGCCCTGTCCATCAGATCCGATGATCTCAGAGGACTTCACCTCTCCATCCTCTACCTCATAAATCTTGAAATTCTCTGTATGTCCAAAGTGCTGAAACACCTGACCATTTTCATAAGTTACTGCAATTCTCATTTTATTTACCTCCAATGCACATGTTTTATCATTATATCAGCATCTTCGAATAATTGCTATTGCTGTTTGCCAAATTGTAAATGGGCAAAACCCTACAATTATTGCTGTCCTTTTATGTGCAATGCTCCGAAAAAGCAGAAGGACACTGTCTTTCCTTGACATAGTCAAATTGCATTCTATATCATAAAATCATGCTAAATAATTGTTCAAAATAAAATAAAGGAGAAAACAGTATGAAAGGTTTTGCAATGCTCAAAATCGGCGAAGTCGGCTGGATTGAAAAAGAGCGCCCTGTCTGCGGACCCATGGACGCCATTTGTAAGCCACTGGCTATTGCTATCTGTACATCCGATGTGCACACTGTTTGGGAAGGTGCTGTAGGCGATCGTCACAACATGATTCTTGGACACGAGGGATGCGCAGAAGTTGTTGAAGTTGGTTCAGAAGTTAAGGATTTCAAGCCCGGTGATAAGGTTCTCGTACCTGCTATCACACCTGACTGGAACTCTCTTGAAGCTCAGAGCGGATTCTCAATGCACTCCGGCGGAATGCTGGCAGGCTGGAAGTTCTCTAACTTCAAGGATGGTCTTGATTCTGAATTCTTCCATGTAAACGATGCTGACGGTAACCTTGCTCACATGCCTGAGGGTATGAGCCTTGAGGACGCATGTATGCTTTCCGATATGGTTCCTACCGGATTCCACGGCGTAGAGCTGGCTGATGTTCAATTTGGTGATACTGTTCTTGTAATCGGTATCGGACCTGTAGGTCTCATGTCTGTTGCCGGCACCCATATGCGTGGTGCTTCACGTATCCTCGCTGTTGGTACTCGTCCTACATGTATCGAAGCAGCTAAGTTCTATGGTGCTGACGAATTCATCAGCTACAAGAACGGCTCTATCGAAGATCAGGTTATGGAACTTACAAACGGCAAGGGCGTTGACCGCGTTGTTATGGCCGGCGGAAGCGTTAAGACTTTTGAGTCAGCTGTTAAGTCCCTTAAGCCCGGTGGAAAAATCGGTAACGTTAACTACCTTGGAAGCGGTGACTTCATCACTATCCCCCGCGTAGAATGGGGCGTAGGTATGGGTCACAAGCAGATCAACGGTGGTCTTATGCCAGGCGGACGTCTCCGCATGGAGAAACTCGGTGCTCTTGTTTCATCAGGCAAGCTAGATGTAAGTAAGCTGTCCACACATGTATTCCATGGTTGGGAGCACATTCCGGAAGCATTACAGCTTATGAAGGATAAGCCCGCTGATCTTATCAAGCCCGTTGTTATCCTTGATAACAATCCGTAATATAAAGCAAGCGAAAAGGAGCGGCTTTAACCAGCCGCTCCTTCTATTAGTAAACATTATACAGCAAATAAACAATAATTGATAAACATTAGAAAATATGAATATTCTTATAGTCTCCGGCTTTTTGGGTGCCGGAAAAACCACTTTTATAAAAGAACTCATCCGCCGCACCGGTACTACACCTGTTGTGCTTGAAAATGAATACGGCGATAACAGTATAGATGCTAAAGAGCTTCGAAGCACTGATACAAGTGAAAAGAAACTCGAAATAATGGAATTTATGGAGGGCTGTGTCTGCTGCACCATGAAGGACAGCTTTGTTAACTCTGTACTTACGATTTTTTCAGGGCTTTCACCGGAATATCTTATCGTGGAGCCTACAGGAGTAGGCAGGCTAAGCAGTATCATAAGTAATCTTCAGCCTATCCTTCACGGCAATATATCGATACTTAACCCTATAGTAGTTCTCTCTCCCAGAAGCTCCAGGCAGAATATGAGTCAGTGGAAAGAGCTCTACACCGACCAGATAGCAAATGCAGGCATCGTAATCTTCTCAAAATGTGAAAATGATTCTCCCGATCTCCTTTCGGAAACTGAAAATGCTGTCCGCAGTATAAACCCTACAGCCAGGATCATAAGCACTCACTACACAGCTCAGGAAGAATCCTGGTGGAAAAGCATAATGGCGCTTCCCGGAGAAGAGGTGACAGCAACAGAATCATCAGATGAGCAGACATCCTTTTCTCAAATTACTATAAATGATGCAAAACTCACTAATCCCGGCGAGCTTATAACACTGCTTGAGGATTGCCTTAGAGGAGAGCTTGGTCACATAGCAAGAGCAAAAGGTACTATCCCTGTTGGAAGCGAAACACTTCGCTTTGACCTTGCAGATGGTCTCTACTCCATAGCAGATTCTCCGCAGTCGGAAAATCAATGTGTTTTCATAGGGGAGGCTTTGGATAAAGCCGGTATATGCAGACGTGTAGGAAGCCGGCTCCTTTCGAAACCGGCTTCGTTATCCATCTCAGATATAAAACGAAAATCAGGAAAACAGCTAAAGGTTACGCATTTTTGATTTTCTTTATCCATTTGCCGCTTCTTAATCGAATTACGCAAACAATACACTTAATAAACTGATCGATCCTAAGCATTATATATACCCAGAATCCCGGCCACTTAAATACAAGTCCTGCCAGGGCTCCAAGAGGAATTGAACATATCCAGAGAAAAATAATATCGGCAACCATAAGAAACTTTGTATCTCCGCCGCCTCTGAGTGTCCCCTTTGTAAGAATACTGTTGGCAGCCTGGAACCAGATTACAAGCGCAACCGCATGCATTAAATCCTTAGCAAGCACTGCTGTCTCAGGCTCAATTTTGTATGCTCCTACGATCAAATTGGAAATAGCCAGAATCAGAACACATCCAAAACCACCGATTATAAAGCCAAGCGCTGCAAAAGTATAGCCCTGAGCTCTTGCCTTCTCAACTTCGCCTTTTCCGAGAGTAATTCCAGTGATTGTACAGCTGGCCTGGCTGATACCCTGAATGACAACTGTGGCAAGAGACATTACGACCGTAGTTATGGAGTTGGCTGCAACAAAGCTTGCACCGATGTGTCCCATTACAACAGCGACCGCACTGTTACCAAGTCCCAGCAGTGTATCAGACACAAGAACAGGGATTGAGATTCTGATATACTCTCCGATCAGATCCTTTACGGAAAGAGTAAGGTCCTTAATACGAAGTCCGATGTTGGTATCCTTAAAGAAAAGGAAGCCCATAATTATAGTAAACTCAACAACTCTGGCAATCAGTGTTCCAAGAGCCGCACCGTTTACTCCCATAGCAGGTGCACCAAGTTTTCCGAAGATGAATACCCAGTTAAAAAAAATGTTTATGAAAAAAGAACAGCAGCTTGAAATAAGCGGGATATTAGCTTTTCCTACACTTCTAAGCATTATGCTGGATGTAACCGCGTAACCGTTTAAATAATAGCAGGGGATGGAAATCAGAAGGTACCCCGTACCTTGACGAATAACCTCTTCCTCCGTTGTAAACAGATTCATGATACCTGCAGGAAAAAGAGCTGTTACCATTGAAAAACACGTAGCTACAATAAAGAGCATTCTGAACATGATATTTACAGACTTTTTCATGCTGAGTCTGTCATTCATTCCAAAGAATCTACTGACAAGAACACTGGCTCCCATACCAAGTCCCATGCACATAATCTGGAAAATGGTGATGAAATTGTTGGCAAGAGTTGCTCCGCTCATAGGTGCTTCGCCAAGCTGTCCAAGCATGATATTGTCGGCCATATTTACGCCAACGGTTATAAGCTGCTGAAGCGCAATAGGAAGCGCAAATGCCACCAGCATTTTATAGAACTGTTTATCTTTTACAAATACCTTCATTTCAAAACTCCCCAACCATCAGATCCGGCCCATAATCCCCGGACCTGTTTTTTTCTTATTTCTCTCAATGCAGTTTTATATTTCAACCTGCGTAATAATGATTGCCCCAAATATCAGGCCGCAGCCTATAAGCTCTCTGACTGACATTACCTGTCCCAAAATCAACCATCCAAAAATAGCAGCAAAAACAGACTCCATACTCATGATGAGAGATGCGACCGCAGGATGAAGCTTTCTTTGACTCACAGTCTGAAGCGTATATCCCACAGCACTTGAAAGAATTCCCGTATAGAGAATTGATATCCATACAGTCGGTGTCATAAGCGATGTGACAAATCCCTGCTTATCCGGCAGAAAGTCAAAGAAGAAGCCGCAGATAAGTGATAATACGCCGCTAACCATAAACTCAGTGCAGGTAAGCGTAATCGGATGCATTCTCGGTGAATATCTGTCTATGCAGATAATCTGAATTGAAAAAAGAAATGCGCATCCAAGAAGCAAAAGATCTGTCCAGGAAAAAATATTTCTGAGAAGCCCTATCAGAACAGCAATCCCGGAACCTGCTACTGCCCCCTCCTGTCCCACATCAGAAAAACAAAGAAGGTACAATCCCACCATGGTAATGCCGGCTGCCACCCATATTTTCGCGGGGCACTTTTTACCAAGAAAGATACCCAGAATCGGAACCATTATGATATAGCAGGCCGTAATAAATCCTGCTTCACCCGCATCAGCCCCAAGTGCTATCCCCGCCTGCTGACACGTAGATGCAAGAAAAAGAGCAACACCGCAAACCGCAGCACCTATAATGTTTTCCTTTGAACCGGAAAGGTTACTTAGCTTATGCTTTGGCATCATAGGAAGGATACATAAGCCGCCTATGATAAATCTTATTCCGTTAAAGGTAAAAGTCCCAATCTCAGCTCCTGCAAGGGACTGTGCAACAAAAGCTCCTCCCCATACAACTGCAGCAAGGAGGAGTAACAACGCACTTATCAGTTTTTTGTCATGTGAAAAGGAGTCATTCTTTTCTGAAGACTCCTTTTCAAAAATCTTATTATCTGTCATTTAATTTACAATACCGTTCCCATATATAAAGTTCAGCCGGGTTACAGAGCACCCTTATAAATCTTATAAACAGCTTCTGCATCCAAAGGACGGATTCTAGAAAGCTTAACACTGTCATTCATAGTGGCATCCATCGCAAGAGCTCTCAAATCATCATCTGTGGGATCAATATCAAATCCCTTAAGACTGATTGGCATACCGATTGACTTAAAGAAAAGAACTGTGCTCTCGATACCTTTTTCAGCTGCTCTCACATCATCAGCTTCCTCGATGCCCCATACACTTCTGGCAAAGCGTGCAAACCTCGGAACAGCATCCTTATAAAGAGTATTCGCCCATGAACCCCATACTGCTGAAAGAGATGCTCCGTGAGTCACATCATATTTTGCAGAAAGGGCATGTCCAAGCTTATGTACTGAGAAATCCTTACCTCTTCCGCACTCGGTCAGGTTGTTATGTGAAAGTGATGAAGCCCAGAAAACTTCTGCCATAGCATCGAAGTCTCCGGGATTCTCCAGAACCTTCTTACCATTTTTAACAACACATCTGATAAGACCTTCTGCGATTTCATCTGTCATATCACAAGTAATACCGGGGATAAAATATCTCTCCATGGTATGCATCATGATATCTGTGATTCCTGCAGCAAGCTGATACTTAGGAAGTGTACTTCCAAGAGCAGGGTTAACAATCGCAAAACGGCAACGGTTAAAATCAGTGTTGATACCTGCTTTTTTGCCAATCTCTTCATTGGTCAGAACAGCTGAATCACTCATCTCACTGCCTGCAGCAGCCATAGTAAGAACCGCTCCAACGGAAAGTGATTTTGTAAGCTCTACCTTTCTGGTCCAAAGCTCCCAAAGCTTCTCGGAAGGATTTGCAGCACCGTGGGCTATAGCCTTTGCTGTATCGATGGCACTTCCGCCACCTACGCCGATGATCATATCAGCACCAAAATCAAGGGCCTTCTGAACACCCTCTTCAGCATGAGCCAGTGTGGGATTGGGCTTTGCTCCGCCAAAATCCTCATAGCTTATACCGGCATCCGCAAGTGATTTCTGAACACGGGAAAGAAGTCCGGACTTTACCACACTCTCTTTTCCGTAAACAAGAAGAGCCTTTTTACCATACTTCGCAGCAGTCTCTCCGGTCTTATTCTCTACGTCTTTTCCAAATACTACTTCTGTAGGTGCATAATATCTAAACTCATTCATGTACCAGCCCTCCGTATATATCTTGCATACAATTTATGTTTCAATATATAATATACTACTCTTCTCACATCTATAAAGACTATTTTTCAGCGCTTTCTGTGGTCGAATTTATTTGAAATCTTTGTTCCGATATTCTGTATGATCTGGAAAATAATAATAAGCAGAATTACAGTGATCAGCATGATATCTGTCTGCCATCTGTAGTAACCATATCTAACTGCAATATCACCAAGTCCGCCACCGCCGACTGTTCCTGACATTGCTGAATATCCAAGAAGCAGGCCTGTTGTAATGGTAAAGCCCATCATAAGAGATGTTCTTGCTTCCACAAGAAGCACCTTGGTAATGATCTGGAAATTGCTGGCACCCATTGATCTTGCTGCCTCAATAACTCCTGCGTCAACCTCCATAAGTGAGGATTCCACAACTCTGGCAATATAAGGTGCCGCGCATATTACAAGTGGAACAATAGTAGCTGTTGAACCATAGCTTTGTCCAACAACAAATCGTGTGAAGGGAATAAGAAGTATCAGCAAAATAAGGAAAGGGATACTTCTTATAATATTGATAATAAAATCAAGCGTTCTGTAAACTATGGGATTGGGCTTAAGTCCCTTTTTACCTGTGACATAAAGTAGTATTCCAAGAGGAAGACCAAGGATGTAACCAATGATAACTGAACCCATGGTCATATAAAGGGTCTCACCTATACCCTGTATGATCATCTCTACAACCTTTTCATTCATTGTAATCTACCTCCGTTACTATAAGTCTTGCATTTTTAAGCTCTGTAATAATAGCTTCCTGCTTCTCTACATCATCGGGAAGACCAAGAATCATCTCTCCCACAGCTCTGCCGCCGATATCCTTTGTATCTGCTTTCAAAATGTTGATAGGTGCCTGAACCTTCAGAATCACGTTTGCAATAACAGGTTCGTATGCTGTATTCTCTTTGAATACAATTCGGATTCTGCGGTCTGCAATAAGCTCCTTCATAGGTGTGTAGCTTATCTTCTTACCGGAAATAAGTTCCTTGGCGGCATCGGTCCTGGGATGTTCAAATATTGTCTCAACAAGACCTTCCTCCACAAGGTTACCGCCGTCAATAATAGCAACTCTCTTACAAACGGTTGTTACAACCGACATCTGATGAGTGATGATTACAACAGTGATACCAAGAGTCTCATTGATGTTTTTTATAAGCTCCAGAATAGATGCTGTTGTCTGGGGATCAAGTGCACTTGTGGCCTCATCACAAAGAAGAATCTCGGGATTGGTGGCAAGTGCTCTTGCTATAGCAACTCTCTGCTTCTGTCCGCCAGAAAGCTGAGAAGGGAATGCTTTTTCTTTTTCCTCAAGCTTAACAAGCTCTAAAAGCTCCTTGGCACGACGCTTTGCATCTGCTCTTTTTACGCCACGGATCTCAAGAGGAAAACAGATATTGTCTATTACATTTTTCTGCTCAAGAAGATGGAAATTCTGGAAGATCATTCCAATATTGCTTCTGGTCTTACGAAGCTCCTTCTCTGAAAGCTTGCCCAGATTCACACCATCAACATAAACCGATCCTTCGGAAGGCTTTTCAAGATAATTTATGGATCTTACCAGAGTAGACTTACCCGCTCCGGACATACCGATTATTCCAAAAATATCGCCCTTTTCAATATTAAGATTAATATTGTTAAGGGCTACGACGGTATTCCCGTCAATCTCAAACTTTTTCGTCAGATTCTTGATTTCAATAACACTCATACATGCTCCCCAATACTAAATATGAAAATATAATTTCGCTAGCGAAATAAAAAAGAGGGAAAGTCGTATGCTTTCCCTCACTTAATCTTAATCCTCAAAGAAAATTACTGCACCGTCATAGGTATCTTCAATAAATTTCTTAATATCATCTGATTTCAATACAGAAACCAGAGCCTTAATCTTATCCTGGGTCTCATTTCCTTCGTATACTGTAATGATGTTTACGTATGTCTTAGCTGCTACTGAATCACTTGATTCATAAGCGATAGAATCCTTTGCTACTGAATAGCCTGCCTCTAATGCGTAGTTACCATTAAGTACCACAAACTCAACTTCCTTAGTAACTCTGGCAACCTGTGCTGCTTCAAGCTCAACGAACTCGATGTTGTATGTGTTCTCCTCGATGTCATTAACAGTAGCTGTAAGATCCGCACCATCCTTTAACTTAATGATTCCATTGTCCTGTAAAAGAAGAAGTGCTCTTGCCTCATTAGTAGTATCGTTAGGGATTGCAATGCGGTCGCCGTCTGCAATTTCATCAAGACTGCTCTTTGTTCCGGGATAAACTCCGAAGGGCTCATAGTGGATTCCGCCTGCACTCACCAGATGAGTACCCTGCTCCTCATTGAAGCTGTTAAGGTACGGAATATGTTCCATGTAGTTTGCATCAAATTCGCCGGACTCTACAACCAGGTTGGGCTGTACATAATCCTCAAATTCTACTACTTCAAGCTCATAGCCATATTCCTTAAGAATTTCAGCAGCCTTCTCCAAAATCTGTGCGTGAGGGATAGGCGATGCTGCTATCTTAATAGTTTCGCCGTTTCCGGGAACAATGTCAAGTGCTGAGTCTGATGAAGTTGTTGTTTCATCGCTGCCTGCTTCTTCTGTGCCTGCATCAGCTACTTCAGTGCTTTCTGCAGCTGCCTCCGTAGAAGCTTCTGTGGAAGCTTCTGTGGAAGTTTCTGTAGCTTCGCCTGCTTCAGTGCCTGCGTCTGACTTGCCGCATCCTGCAAGAGAAGCAACACCAAGTCCAAGTGTCAGTGTTCCGGCTAATAATCTTCCAAAAAATTTCTTTTTCATAACGTCTCCTCTCATAAATCGTATAAACGATAAAAGTTGTTTATTATTTTATATTTGTCCCCCGGACAAATCAAGATTTTCTTACATATTAAATGCCCGGAGTGGTTTCCCCCGGGCATCGGTAAATTCGAATCTGAAATGACAGATTACTGAATACGATTGCCTGACAAATGAGCCAGGTAATCAACCGCATTACATGCCCGGGAGTTCAACATTCGACAACACATTTTCATTTGATTTTTTATACATGTCTTTGTCATCATCTGTTTCCTCCTTCGTTTCTGTTGGGTTAATACTATCATCCCAATGCTCATTTGAAAATTTAGATGTTTTTATAGTTAGTGATAATTATTACTTATCCCCCTTAGATTTTCAAATCGGGGTTGTTTAGCTTTCTTTACCGCTTATCCTTGTCTATATTTTCAAGCATTATTATAGTTACAATAATATATGCGATGGACCATAGAATCAGTGCCATCCAGCAGCCGACCACTACATCCGGATCAAAAGCGTAAGCAGGATTCTGGTTATATTCAGCAGTTCTCATCAAAATTTCTTCTCTTGAACCATTCTCTTCTATAGCCTTTAGAGCCTCCTGAATTGGCTTTTCTCCTCCTACATCTACCCCCTTAAGCTTAACTGCGCTGTTCCAGATAGATACCATCGGAAGTGAATTGTAATCACCCTGTGCGCAAAGTGATGTGAGGCCGAATTTTGTCACAGTGAGATTGGTTAATGGCATTGCCTGTTCCGGAAGATTGAAAAATGCACCGGAAAACAGGAGCTGTACTATAAGCATAAAGGGCATTATTGTCATGGCTGCTGTTGTAGTTTTTGCAAAGGATGATATCAAAAGTGCCAGCATATCCGCAGCGTAGGTAATAAGAAAAAGTGTTATTCCAAAATCCAGAATAGGATAAGGGGTAACAAGTGGTTCATTTGGAAGCTTAACCTTCATGGCATCACATACAGATATGGTTATCACAGCCTGCGCAATACACAAGGTCGCCTGATAGATCATGTGGGCCAAAACATAAGAAGATATATGCAGTCCCGATCTGTGTTCTCTTTTGACAATAGCTCTCTCCCTGCAGATAGACTGGATGGAATTAAAAAATCCGTTCCATACGCAGATACATGAAATAGCAAAGGATCCCATCAGGGTGCCTTCCATTGTCTTATAGAGATTTCCGCCAACAGCAAAGCATACAAGTCCTGCTATAACCGCAGACATGGGAAGAACCTTCCAGTCATTCTGAAACAGAAACATTCTGAAAAGCTTACCAAGATAGATAATGGTCTGTGAAAAACGTCCTCTTCTTCTGATTTTCTTTTTCATGTTTTTCACCCCATTTCCGCTCTCATATAATCAGCATATTTTTCGATAAACTCATCGGCTCTGCCTTCTCCGCCTTCGTCCTTTTGATTTATGGATAAGAGAATTTCCTCCATGGAATTTTTACCAAAGAATTCATACGCCTTTTCCACGGGACCATACCATGCAAGTCTTCCCGTTCTTCCGGCATCCTTGGCAAGAACTATAACATCATCAAAAAGATCAATTACTCTGTCCGGAGTGTGGGTGATTACAACAACTATTTTCCCTTCATCTGCTATGCTTCGAAGCTTCTCAAAAAGCGAGCGGGCCACTACGCCGTCCAATCCTGAATCCGGCTCATCAAGAATAAAAAGTGTGGGATCGGAAATAAACTCCATTGCTATCGAAAGTCTTTTTCTCTGACCTCCGGAAAGCTTCTCTACAAGATTATCCTTAACAGTGGTAAGTCCAAACTGCTCAAGTACTTCAGCCACACGCTTTTTCCTCTCTGCCATTGAAACACTTGAAGGAAGCCTTAACATGGCTGCATCCGACAAAGTAAGAGCTACAGTATCGTTACCTCGCATGAGATCCTGCTGGGGAACAAATCCGATATCATACATCATCTTATCGTAATCAAAATAAACATCATCTTCACCGAGAGTTATTCTGGCATCAGCCTTTTCATAACCTGTGACCGCATTCAGATATGTGGTCTTGCCGGCACCCGATCCGCCAAGAAGCAGCACCATATGTCCCTTTGGAATGCACATATGAATATCCTTAAGAAGTACTTTTTTTCTAAAGAAATCAATTACTGATCTCTCATTTATATTAACAGTAAGTCCATCAAGGATACTCTGAACATCTGCGCCAAGCAGCTTGGTTTCCGCCTCTATCTCTCTATCTGTAACCTTTTTCCTGGGCACATATTGAGGTGACAGTCCCCAATAAATAAGAACCGCACCCTCGAATAACACCATTGGTAAAACCCACTTTTTGGATTTCCCAAATACCTTAACAAGCGCTGTAAAGATTCTTACTGAATACAGCAGCTGAGCAATCCTTATTGACAAACAGACAACCTGAAGAAGCGCCCAGATTGCATAGACCTTTTGCCCCATGAGATCCGCTATACCGGACATGACAGCAGCTGCTACGGCAAGTCCTAAATAAACTCTGCCTTCCCTTTCCTTATCAGCGCATACGCCAAGCAGGTATTCTCTAATGAAAGGTACAAACGCCCATCTTCTTTTAATTCCGCACTTATAAAAAATCAAAGCACTTCCGATTGCAGGTAAAAGATACCCAAATACCACTTGAAAACCTGTTGTCAGAAAAAAATCAAAATGTTCCATACATAAAATCCCCCACATATTCTCGCTTATATAATTTTATTATAATGTATAGAATGAAAAATCGAGATTATATAAGCGTTTTTTAGAAAACTTTAATCTTTTATTCCAAATATGCACCCTTCATCGGACTAACAGCATGATCTGCAAAAAGCTTGAGAACTCCTCTCCTATATTTGCTATCTGCCGGTTTCCAGCCTGCTTTTCGCTCATCCAGAATCTTATCTATTTCATCCGGAGTCTTACGCTTACCTTTTACACCGACTATATTGAGTTTTCTTTCCATAACATCAAGTTCTATCAAATCACCCTCTTCCACAAGGGCGATAGGTCCGCCTGCTGCTGCCTCGGGTGAACAATGCCCGATAACAGGTCCTGTTGATGCTCCGGAAAAGCGACCGTCAGTAATAAGCGCAATCGTTTTTCCAAGCTCCTTATCTGAGCTTATGGCTTCCGAGGTATAGAACATCTCAGGCATGCCGCTTCCCTTAGGGCCTTCATACCTTATGAAAACAGCATCGTTCTTTTGCACTTTGTGATGCAGTACAGCATCGAGACATTCCTCCTCGCTGTCAAAGGGTCTTGCGTTAAGAACTGCCTTCATCATCTCCTTAGGGCATGCTGTATGCTTTATTACAGCGCCTTCAGGAGCAAGGTTACCTTTTAGCACGATAACGCTGCCATCTGTACCGATTGCTTTGTCATAGGGACGTATAATGTCTTCCTTTGTAGCCTTGACGTTGTATCTGTTGTTAAACTCCTTAAGGCCTTCTGCACACTTTTCGTAGTAGTCGCTTTCCTTCAGCTCCTTAAGATTTTCACCAAGGCTTTTACCTGTAACCGTCATTACATCAAGGTGCAGGTGATCCTTTATCTCTTCCATTACCGCAGGCACTCCTCCTGCATAGTAGAAGCATTCTGCAGGCCATTTTCCTGCAGGACGAATATCAAGAAGGTAATGTGCTCCGCGATGAAGCCTGTCAAAGGTATCACCGTCTATCTCTATTCCAAGTTCATGGGCTATGGCAGGCAGATGCATAAGGCAGTTGGTAGAGCCTGATATAGCAGCATGAACAAGAATTGCATTCTCAAAGCTTTCAAGACTCAGAAGCTTGGATGGTCGCATATCATCATCCCCTGCCATCTCTACTACCCGCTGTCCTGACCTGTATGCGTTCTCCATAATCACTTCTCCCTGCGCAGGCAAAAGCGCACTTCCAGGGAGAGCCAATCCCAGCGCCTCAGCCATTATCTGCATGGTGGAAGCTGTACCTATAAATGAGCAGGCACCGCAGCCGGGACATGCATTTTGCTTTGCCCAGTCAAGCTTATCCTGCCCGATCTCGCCTCTCTCAAATTTGGCGCTGTACATTCCAAGCTGCTCAAGAGTCAGCATGTCGGGCCCGGCTTTCATGACACCGCCCGGAACAAATACTGAGGGCATATCCACCCTTAGCATACCCATGAGATTTCCAGGGACAGATTTATCGCAGCTGGCAAGATATACGCCGCCGTCAAAGGGCGTTGCATTTGCCTGTATCTCTATCATTCCCGCCATCATCTCACGGCTTGCAAGACTGTAGTTTATTCCGTCTGTCCCCTGACTTTCGCCGTCACACATGTCTGTACAGAAATACTCAGCGCCGTGACCACCTGCACTTTCAATTCCCCTTATCACTTCATTGGAAAGCCTTTTAAGATGAACACTTCCGGGATGACTGTCGCCGTAGCTGCTTTCAACATATATCTGAGGCTTGGAAAGATCCTCTTTTTTCCAACCGGTACCAAGACGCAGCGGATCCTGTTCCGGTGCCTTTTCTCTCATCTGCTGACTGACTAAATCCTTCCTAATACTCATGTCTTACTTCCTCCGATATCTGAATATGTCTGATTAAACAGGTCCTATTTACTTTAAAATTATACTATTTCGTTTTAAAATAAAGTATAAAGATTTTTCTTATTGAGGGTGTAAATATGGATAAAGAAATAAGACGCAGGCAAAGTATTCTGGCAACAACAGGGCAGGGTGTCATCGCTTTTGGTCTGTGGGAAGTGATCAAGATAAACCTCTACTATTTGCTTGGCAGGGGTTATATTTTTGATGCAATGGGAATGACCGGCACTGAATTTGAAGCCCGTTTTGCTCTGATTTTTTCATGGCTCTTTCTCATGATTTTTGGAGTTACAAATCTCCTTATTAAAATCTACATAGGCAGAGCCGCTATTTTCGAAGCAAATAACTATCATAAAGACAATATTTTCTATTGTTTAGCCATAATAATGACAATAATCAATGCACTAACTCTTTTTAGCTCCGTCCTAAATGTGAATATCGACGAACATATTCCGGATTTTGTTGCATCCTTCCTCGTAGATTCAACTTCACTTTACATGATGATAGAGCTTATTTCATCCACCAGGAAGCTCCGAATTCTTCGAGGTGAAAAGCACGCGGTAAAACATAAAAAGACTATGTGAGGTATTGTCATGCAAATAGATTTTCACTACTATGCGACATATTGCGCAGCATTCCTTGCAGGCTATTCGCACGAAGAATGCATGGATATATGCTACAGCGCTCAATTTGTGGATCTGTGTACAGAGACTTTTTTATCAAGACTGGGAGCTCCTCTCTCTGCTGCAACAACTCAGCTGCAGCTTGAGCTGGCGGATGCGTCATCAGATATAATTAGTCTTCAGAACATCACCAGAATCTGGTCCTCCTTTCATTTTCTTCCGGGAGATCTTTATGCCCAAAAGAAGGGCTGCTCAAAAAGATATCTGAATAAGTACAGACTGATCTGTAATACAAACGGCGAGCTCCTTGTAAACACAGTCAAACGTGCAAAAAACAATTCGCTTCAGGCTGTGGGCATAGCTATGCACGTTCTTGCTGACACCTGGGCACACCGCTACTTTGCAGGAACTCCGTCTCTTGTCATAAATAATACAGACAGGTATTTCTTTGAACTCATTCCTGACGGTGACAGATGCTTTGAGCGTCGCATAACCTTCAAACCAAATCCGTCCATGACTGATAATCTTAATGAGTCCATATACGTCAACAGCCTTTATCAGAATAAAGAAAGCTCAATTATGAATCTTGGACACGGCAGGGCAGGCCACCTTCCGGACTACAGCTTTATCAGGTATAAATATCTTCCTGCCTGGGGTGACTACGATGAGATAATAAAAGATAATCCTTCAGATTACCTTCACGCCTTCACTCAGATGATAGAAGCCATGAAATATCTGCGTGGAGAGCGGGAAGATTTTGTGGCAGACACCTATGATTTTGACGCCATAGCTCCTTACAGGGAAAAGATTGAATCTATTATAAAAAAACGGCAGCTTGATTCCAGCAGAGACTGGAAAGCCTTTGGCGAAAAGCTTTCCGGCTGTTCCATAGAGTTCTTCAATGTGAACAAGTACCTGAAAGAATACAATATGGCCACACCAAAAGAAATCGATGATACCTTTATCGGCAGATTTATAATAGCTGCTCTTGGTCAAAAGAGTATGGTCACAAACGCAATCTATAAATCAGGAAACAGACTGGCAGGCTTTTCAGTTGATTATGCCAAAAAAGGTTTTAGGGGAATTGCTGATTACAGAAAGCTTTTAGATCAGTTAAGGAGGGCAGACGATGACAGCCTTTCAAAGAATTAAAAATATTTTTATAGCCTTTATAATGATCATTGGCAGTATAAGCATAGTATGGATCCCTGAAGATGGCATACCGTTGATAGTGCTTATACTGAGTATGTCGCTGACTTTATATGGACTTAAAAATATATTCTACTACTTCTCCATGGCAAAACACATGGTAGGCGGCAGGAGTATTCTGTATACCGGCGTCATAATATTTGATCTTGGGATTTTTTCACTAACCGTAGCAGATAACTCTAATAGCTTTGTTATTTTGTATATGCTTATAATCCACATGTTTTCAGGGGTTGTTGACATCCTGCGAGCTCTTGAATCAAAGCGTATGTCCTCTTCCTGGAGATTCAAATTCACCTCCGGTGCCATAAATATAGCTATTGCCATTGCAGCATTTGTTGCAGGCTATATGCTTAAGTCCCTGTCTGTGATTGTTTACATCTACGGCGCAGGACTTATATATTCCGCGATATCAAGGATAATCACAGCCTTTAGAAAAACAGCCATCGTGTACATACAATAATGCCAAAAATAATGGCGCTCACACTTTTGTGTGGACGCCATTTTTCTATCTTCTGTTTATTTAGCTGCTTTTTGACTAACCTTTGGAATCTTTTCTCCCGTTGCAAGGAACATGGTAACAGTTCCGATTATTGCAAGAGCTGCTCCAAGAACTGTAACCGCCTTTACTGATACAAACTCCAGCATATAGCCGCCGATAATGTTTGATGCGATTCCAACAACTCCTGTAATTCCCACAGCCAGAATACCCTGGGCTTTTACGGCATCGGAATCATCAACTATGGAGTTTGCAAAATACACTGATGAAACCATATACATTCCGGAGTAGAAAAAGTGTATCAGCATCAGCGCAATAAACACCTTTATATCAGTAATGAAGATCATTGAAATGAACTTTATTGAAGCTGCTATAGCTGTGACCTTCAGAAGTTTTTGTGCTGTGAATTTCCTTAAGAAAAACATTCCAAAGGCAACTGCCGGCATCTCGGCAAATGCGGTTACAGATAATACCGTACCCATCTCCGCTTCTGCGCCGCCATAGCTTTTTACAAAATATATCATGTAGGTTCCAAGTATCATCTGCATGAAATAAATAAGCATTACACTTATAAGAAAAACATCATATCTCGGATACTTTCTGAAAAACTCTATGATTCCGCTGGGCTTTTCAGGCTTCTCCATTTTATCGTTATTGTTATCAACCTTTCTCATGGACAGTAGTGTAAACATCAAAAGAACATAAACCACGCAGAAAATCGGAAGTATGATATTTGCTCCAAATTTCTCTGTGACTTGACCCATTACAAAGCCTGCTGCCGCATAGCCAAAGGAACCAAGGCTTCTTGCTATACCAAAGTCCACACCGTAGCCCGCATAGTTATACTGAAGGCAAAGTGCTGTAAGCAGCGGCGATATGGAGCTGGTCACACCAAAGGCTGTAAACATACCTATAAAGGTTGCCACATGAGACGATGGCACAAGCCAGACTATTCCTGCTGCCAGAAAAGCCATGGCAAT
The DNA here is from genome assembly GCF_000424285.1 of Butyrivibrio sp. MB2005. GTDB lineage: Bacteria > Bacillota > Clostridia > Lachnospirales > Lachnospiraceae > Butyrivibrio. The sequence continues at coordinate 207,701 of NZ_AUJP01000010.1, forward strand.
CATAAGCCCCAATATCTGCTTCAAAGTGATCTTCTTGGATTTGTCAGCAAGAGATGATAAATAGGTCTGAAGAAATATTGCCATAACAGAGCCCATGGTTGTTACATAACCTATCTCAGAGGCCTTGAAGCCTCGCGACATCAAAAGAACAGCTGCGAAGGATGATATTAAAAGATAGTCCACCCAATACCCAAGCTGCAAAAAAGAATACTGTACCGTCAAAATTCTGGTTGCTTTTTTCATATAATCCCTCTACATTTACTTAAAAGTTTTCGCTAATTATACATCATCTTAATCGCCCATTAAATACTTATTTTGCACAATTAGATAACAAAAAATATTATGCGATGGAATGTTGTTTCATCGCTATTTAAAGTTACCTATTGCTAACATAATTACAATAGGTTATAATTTCGTTAGCAATTGCTAACGCTTTACTAAAATTTTTTATCGGAGGAGCCATAATAATGCCTGATAATATCATAGTTGAGAATTGCTCACCCACATTAGCAGGAATTAAAACGGGAAACATTTTTACAATAGACAGAAGTCTTATATCAGATATAAAGGAAGAACTTTGTGAATTAAATCAGTGCTTTACGGAAAAGGGGCTTCGTGCCATTCCGCTTAAGATAACAGAGAAAAATGTTCTGCTCTACCTATACCGCCCGGACAAACTAAAAGCTGACCTTTCATCAAAAGAAGCTAAGGATATCCTTCTTAAAAAAGGATATAGCTGCAACTCCATAGAAAGTGATATTGTTCACCTCATTCACCACATTCATAATGATGGATCCTTCCCCCATGAGATTGGTCTTTTCCTGGGTTATCCTCCTGTAGATGTTAAAGGCTTCATGGAGGACACAAGAAAGGGCGTTAAATGCGTTGGCTATTGGAAAGTTTATGGTGATAAGGAAAAAGCAGAAAAGACTTTTTCAAGCTACAGAAAATGTACTGAGATCTACAAAAAATGCCTGTCCGGAGGCAGATGCTTATCTCAGATGGTAGTAAATACAGCCCGCAGCAGATCAGCTGCTTCATAAAGGAAGGCCTTGATGAGTAATGAATATGTAATATCTCTATTAAAGGATAATGGTTTTAGAATAACCAAACAAAGAAAGCTCATACTGGATATAATCCTCAGCAGTGACGGTGCCTCCTGCAAGGAAATCTACCACAAGGTAGTTTCCAAGGACAGCACCGTCGGAACTGCTACAGTTTACCGTATGATAAGACTGCTTGAAGATGTTGGAATCTTAAAGCATATAGATATGATTTCTCTGACAGGTGCAGAGGAATAATATTTGTTGCTTTTCTAAGCAATGATTACAAGAACTTATGTCTTCTCTGTCTGCGTCTTAAGCTGTTTAATAAAAATAAATTCATTTCATATCCTCGAAAAATATTTTTTCAATATACACGTGAATAAAACTAATGTCAACATGTCAGTGTCACAGAGCTGTAAGATAATCCAGTATAAAAGCAAAGGGCACTGCTATACCTCTTGCTGTTTTAAATCCATCCCCAACTCCGGGAAGCATAATAAGATTCTCTTTTCCTGTTCCAAAACTGATATAATCGCAGTCAGAACCATCCAGTTGGATATTTTCATTTTTCGCATTATAGAACATTATAGGCTCCCCCTCTAAATTCTATTGGGCCATATAACTCCGTCCCGACCATGTCCTTTAAGGCACTTCCTACTGTAATTACGCCGGTGCCAACCTTTTCCTGAAATCTCACATCATGCTCAACAAGAAGCATGGTTGGCTTGTATTCCAGGATAAGTTTTTCAATCTGCATACGGGAGAATACATCTATAAAATTGAGAGGCTCGTCCCATATGTATAAATGCGCCGGTGTTATCAGGCTTGCTGCAATAAGGACCTTCTTTTTCTGGCCTTCTGAAAAATCTTCCATGTTCTTTACAAACTGCTCACGTCCAAAATCAAGCTGTCTTAGAATTGCAAGAAATAAGCTTTCGTTAAGTCCCTTTTTCTCACAAAACTTCCTAAGAGAGCCGGATAAAAATGATGTATCCTGGCTTACATACGAAACTGTCATACCGGCAGCAACACTAAGCTCACCGGCTACAGACAATCCCAAATCATGGTTGTATTCTCCGTCATTTATTCTCTGTAATACAGCTTTTAATATACTGGACTTCCCGCACCCGTTTTCTCCTGAAAGGATTATTCTATCTCCTCTCTTTACCTGAAAACGAAGGTCTGAGAACAACTCATTTTCAGCATCATCATATTTCAGGGACAGGTCAATTGCATTTACCAGCACTTCTTTATGGAATGTCAAAGGTTCCAGCTTCAGATCCGTAACCTTCTCAATATCCTGAAGCAATCCCTCTTTTTCCTCAATTTCATGATCTATGCGCTTTTCTACAGCCTTTACCCGGGACTGCATCTTTTTTGTTTTCGCACCGATAAATGACCTGGTACTTATGCTTCTGTCATGCTCCTTGATGGGATCGAATCCTATCTTTGTATTTTCATTTTTTTCTGCCCACCTGCTGTTTCTGTCAGCAGCAACCTTAAGCTTACTGATTTCCTTAAGATGCTTTTCATTTTCCGCCTTGGCAAAAATATCCTTCTTTTCTTTATTTTCCCACCATGTCGTAAAATTGCCTGCCTGGACCTCTATCGTGAACCGGTTCATTACAAGCACATGATCGCATACACCATCAAGCAAATCTCGATCATGGGATACCAGAATAAAGCCCTTTTTAGAGGAAAGATAGTCTTTTACAATATCCCGTGCCCTGCTATCAAGATGATTAGTGGGCTCGTCAATCAAAAGAAACTCGTTCTCTGCTGCAAACAGTACCGCAAGCATGACCCTTGTACGCTCACCAAAGCTAAGCGTTCCAAACGGCCTATATAGACATTCCGAATCCATCCGCAGCTCGTTCATCTGAATCATCACCTGCCATTGCTCAATCTGCGGTTTCCATTTTTCCAAAAGGTCTATGGTGTTCCGAGAATAATCAGATTCGTCTACCTTGTAAGGAAAATAATCGAAACGGGTACCGGCTTTAATACTTCCTCTGTACTCATATCTTCCCATGAAAAGATTAAGCAGCGTAGTTTTACCTTTTCCATTTCTGCCAATAAGTCCAAGCTTCCAATTTGTATCAATGCTAAATGAAATATCCTGAAGTACATCATCTGCACTTCCATCATAAGAAAAAGTCAGGTCTATCACCTGTATTTGTGCCATACACACCACCTCCGTTATAAAAAAATGGCACAAAAAAATCTGCTTTATGCCGAAAGCAGATTATACGTACAAATGAAGACCCGATATATGCCAAAAAGAGCATCCCTGTGGGCGGCTTCAAAACGAATACGATAATCTAATTCGGCATACACAAACAAACCCCTCTGGGCCATTCAAATTCTTCGTTCGCGTTAACCAAATCAAATTATCAATATCTCATTTCTTCACCTACACGCATGATGCGTGCCTTTCTTTTTACTAATTATTAGGCTATCACTTTTGGGAAGTAAAAACAATACTTTTTAATCTGGTATTAATAAAATAATCAAAACTGACTATTTCAATGATACCAAATTTTGGAATATATTCTTTATCAAAGCAAAGCGATAAAGGAGCAAAGAACTCATGAAAGTAGCAGCAATAAATGATCTTTCAGGTTTTGGGAAATGTTCATTGGTAGTGGATATGACTGTTTTATCTGCAATGGGAATACAATGTTGTCCCGTGCCTACCGCAGTACTTAGCGCTCAGACAGGATATCCTTCCTTTTACAGCAAGGACCTGACAGGCATCATACCTGAATATACAAGGGAATGGAAAAAGCAGTCAGAAACCTTCGAGGGGATAATAACAGGCTTTATGATGAGCCAAACGCAGGCACTTAACTCTTTAGATTTTATAAGACAGTTCAAGACAGATAACACTACTGTACTTGTTGATCCGGTGCTTGGCGACGATGGGAAAACATATAAGAATTTCTCCGTGGATCTGCTTCACACGATACGTGAAATGACAAAAGAAGCTGACATAATCACTCCAAACCTCACGGAGCTGATACTCCTTGCAGGTGAAGACCCGGAAACCATAATGAAGCTAAAGAGCGAAAAGCTGATCAGCGAGATTAGCAGATTATCCATGTTGATTGGCGGCGATCAGGGAAAAATTATTACAGTTACCGGTATTCCCATGGAAGATGATGACGAAGTTGGTAACTATATTTTGGAAAATGGTGTCAGCCGGCTCATTTCCTCCAAAAGTAACAGAGTTCATTATTCAGGTACAGGAGATCTTTTTGCCGCAGCATTTCTCGGAGCTTTTATATCAGGGAAAAGCGCTTTCGATGCGGCTGATCTTGCAAGCAGATTTATATACACTTCTGTAAAAGATACATCCCCGGCTACGTCACCTAATGCCGGTGTTGAATACGAGAAAAATTTAAAAATGCTCATATTGTAAGAGGAGGACTAACTATGAAAAACAGAAACAGCAGAATTTACAATCATGTTTGGATTTGAAGCAGCTCTTCTATCCGGCTTCACGGGAGGCCTGGTGCAATCCGGTGGCAGTATGATCTTTTTCCTGCTTCTTGGACAGACTCTTGACAGAGTTAAAATGAAATCAAAGGTGGTGGCAGTAAATGGCTGATATTATCTATACATACAAAGATTCCGTGTATGCCAATATAACTAACAAATGTAATTGCAGGTGCACTTTTTGCATCAGATTTGTAAAAGACGGTGTTGGTGATGCAGACACATTGTGGCATCAGGTTAATCCCTCAAAAGAAGAGGTTATAGACGCAATTAAAAACTTTGATTTTACAGGATATAAGGAACTTGTCTTTTGCGGCTACGGTGAACCCACCTGCCAGCTTGATATTCTTCTTGATGCTGCTGCCTATGCCAAAAAAGAAAAAGGTCTTAAAACCAGGCTCAATACTAATGGCCAGGGTTCAGCAGAAAACGGTCGTGACATAGTCCCTGAATTAGCAACGGTCATAGACAGCGTCTCTGTAAGTCTTAACGCGCCTTCAAAAAAGGAATATGAGGAGGTAACAAGACCTACCCTCGATAATGGTTATGAAAACATGCTCGAATTCACAAAAAGGGCCCGCGAAGTTATCGGCGATGTCCGCTGGTCTATCGTAGATGTTTTTCCGGAAGAGGAAAAAGACAGGTGCATTGCCCTGTCCAAAGAACATGATATTCCACTTAGGATAAGAAAGTATAGCAGTAACTGAATATCACTATTTCCCTAATCTATTATTTTCTTGGGCCAGCTGCATATTCCGACCTCAAGTGCACGTTCTTCTTTGAGATGGAAATCTGCATATTTGCAGTACCAGCAGCCCTGTATTGAAGGAATGGCATCTTCCCTGGGTGTATATGCCGGGCAGATGTCATCCGGCCATACACTTCCATCTCTTTTGGGTATTTCATATCTATTTGCCTTTTTTTCCATAAACCTCTCTTTCCTCCTGGCATTTAATACTTTTCTATATATTTACTCTATCATGCAATAAAAAACAGACCTTATCGTGCACCGAATCTGGTCTGTTTTTCACTGTATTCGTAAATTCGGTTTCCCGAAAAAGAGGGCTATTGACGTATTGTATTTCGTGATACTTCCTGCACTCTGGCAGCTGCTTCCTCCGGAGTGATAGTACCTTTAGCAAGATCCTCCAAAGCATCCCTGACAGCAAGACTCAGATCTTCATATTTTATTATTCGGGGGCCTGCGACATTTGTCTTTCCGTTTTCAATTATGTTTTCAAGATTCTTTTGTCCATCCTCATTTAATCCCTGAACATTTAATGTCATATCCGAGCGGGATGGCATGTATTCCAGATACTGATTTACCAGTAGTTCCTGGCCCTCGTTAACTAAATAATCCATCCATTTGAATGCCGCTTCCTTAACCTTGGACTCAGGATTAAGGCAAAGAATTACATCAACAGCAGCTGTTACCGGAGACACTCTTCCATCGTCATTCCAATCGATCAGGAAAATATCATGGTCTGCTCCCTGTCCGTTGAAATTTTTCTGGGTCTTTTCATCGCTAATTGTATACATGTTCATAGCCCAGGAACCATTTGCAAACATCGGAATGCTTCCCTCTTTCTGGAACATGTCATTAACGGTATCGTACAGTGGCATTTTTATGGCTTTGTCCTGAAATACTCCGTTAGTGAAGCTGTCCTGCCAAATCCTGAAGGATTCAATAATGGGCTCTGTCTCAAAGCTGCCCTTGCCTTCTATGGCATCATATAATGCGTCCCTGTCGCAATCAGCGGCTATGGACATCCACACATCATGACTAAGCCATGCATCTTTGGCGCCGATCGCCATGGGATATTGACCGTTTTCCCGAAGCTTTAAACATGTTTCCAGCATTTCTTTGTAGCTTCTTGGAACTTCGCAGCCATACTCTTTTAGCATGTTCACGTCAGCCCATAAATACCCGGCGTAGGTCTGCCCAAGAGGCAGTCCGTATATATCCCCATGCTCATCACTTACCGCTGTGATGCATGAATCAAAGAATTTGCTCTGCCAGTCAGATCCCCAGGCTTCCTCACAGTAGGGCGTCAGCTCTTCTTCAAAGACCTTTGATGTATCAAAAAATACTCCCGAAGGAATTCCAAATACATCCGGTCCGTTATTTCCCATCAGCTCTACGCGAAGATGATCCTGATAATCTCCAAAGCCTACAAAAACATAATTAATTTTAATATCAGGATTTTCTTTTTCAAAAGAATCTATGATCTTATAAATCGGACTGTCTGGTCCTGTGTCCGCCGGATTCCAGGTCTGGAAGGTTACAGTAGTAACATCTCTCTGCTTTTGCATCCCGCATCCTGACATAATAATCGGACACATGATCATAGTAAGAAGAAACAATATTCCTCGTTTCATTATCCAGTCTCCCCGGAACATTTATAGTTCCTCAACCAACCATCATTCGTACTTTAAACTTATTATCTTCTGTAATATATCTTATCTCACTGTTTGACTTCTTTACAAAATCAAGAACGCTGCGGGTTCCGATGCCATGCCCTACCTCGGATGTCACGGGATATCCCTCCTCGTTAAGCTCTGTTTTTCCATCACAGGAATTAACAATCTCAAACAGAAGCTGCTGCTTGAACTTAGCAGTGATCTCAATAAAGCGCTCGGCTTCCGGAACTTTTTCGCAAGCATGTATTGCGTTCTCAAACAGATTACTGATCGCAATTGCAAGCTGCATCTCATCGACTCCGGGCTTAAATGGAATATTAGCCGACACTTTTACATTTATATTATTTCGCTCAGCCACGGTTACATAATGCATTATAGCCGCATTAACTGTGGGATTTTCACAGTATCTTAAGCCCGTGCGGGGTTCCTGTGATAAGCGCTCTTCAAGGCACTCCCTTGCTTCGTCCACCTTTCCATCCTGAATCAGAGATAAAACCAGAGCCTCAAAATGTCTGCGGTCATGTCTCATGGTTCTGTCCTGGCTTAATATCTCTTCCGTTGCATGGAGGCGCTCCTTCATACTGTCAGCAGCCATTTCCAGCATAGCTGCATCAGCTTTTAGTTTATACTCCTTTTGCTTTAAAACTGTGGTATCCACAAGAGCATACAGCTTACCGATAACTTCACCTTCTGCATAAAGTTCTTTTTCCTCAGGTGAAAAAAATCTGTCCCCGATCTCTAGGGTATTGCCCTTCACAATAGCCTCACGAAGCTGCTTAACTACCCCCTCCGGATCGTTTACAATCTCAGGATAAAGCTCCTTTGCATGCTCGTTGTAGTAGGAAAGCCTGTCATCTGCATCCACGGCAATAACGCCTTCGGAAAGTCTGTCAACTATGTATTCCCTTGCCATATCTATGATTCCAAGCAGATTGAATCTGAATATAGCGATGAACATGGAAATTGTAACCGCCACATTTCCAAATACAGAAATATCAAAGAAATATGTAACAAAGAATGCATGTGTAATCTGGCAGATAAAAAGAACGGACTCAACAACAAAGCCCGCAATAATTATCATCGCACGCTTTTTTGCTATCTTGCCTTTATATCTTCTAAGCTCTTTAAACAGCCAGTAAAAGTTAATGAGAATAACTATGGCCTGAACCTGCATATAGATTGAATGAACAATTCCATTTCTATGCAAAAGAACCGGGAAAAGTCCGTCCTTGTCAAACCACATCTTGGAATAATAAAGATTATGATTCTCCAGCGTAAACACCACTACATAAGTAAATGTATTAAAGAGAATGAATGCTCTGATAAAAAAACTTGGAACCTTTACATGACAAAACTCTACCGTAAACAGAAAAAGAGAGAATACTATCCATACTCTCCCGGCGTAAGAAAACTTCAGCGCTGCAATATATTCATCTTCTGTTTTTGATAGGAGCTGCAAAAGATAGCCTATATTATTTACAAGCATCACAATGCAGTTAAGAAAAAGATATGCATGAAGCTTGTTCTTGAGGTTTTTGAAAATGATATAGCCCTCAAAGAACATACCAAATATACTGATAATGATCGCATACAAAAGAAAGTCATGCATTAGTTGTCACCTCTATAGTCTGAAATCCATATATCTGTCCGCAACCTCGGTATATCTGCTCTTTGATACGGGAATAAGCTCTTTATTTCTCAGCGTAATGTCTGTCTTTGTCAATTTATCTATAGCTTCGAGATTAACGCTGATTGATTCATGGCATCTGATAAAATCCTGATCAGAATGATTTTCATCCATATATTCGGAAAATCCTATTCTAAGTGTGGGTGTTGATACGACCTCCCCATTTGCCATGTGATAAGTAACCACATGATTGCGGTAATCGATGTACATTATATCATCGAGTCTCAACGTGCACATACCGCCTTTTATCTTGACCATAACGGATTTCCTGTCATCAGTCTGAATTCTGGACAAAGCAAGATCCAATGTAGAAAAAAGCTTCTCTTTATCTACTGGTTTTACAATATAGTTTATTGGGTTTACGTCAAAGGATTCCAACGCAAATGAACTCTCAGATGTGGCAAAAATAATCTGTGCATCAGGCTGATTCCATCGCAGTTCTCTCGCTGCCTGGATACCGGTTACCATAGGCATTACAATATCAAGAATATATACCTGTGGTCTGAAGCTCTCGCACTCCTGAATCAATTTATCAGGATGATCGAATACCCTTACCTCTGCCTGTGTGTTTTTTATTTCAAGATACTCAGTAACAAATCTATGAATACGCTCTCTATCCGATCTGTCGTCATCACATATTGCTATACGAAGCATTGTAATTTCCCCCTACATTTACAAATAGAATATTTCTGCCTTTTTCATACATAAATATTCTATCACTATTCACCAAGTCTACAAAGGTCAAAGGATCCCAAATGCCATATCATACATATCTCTTGCATCAACTGTATTTCTGATGTAAGTGGGATCATCTTCTTCATATCTGACATATTTTTCCACTTCTTCAATTAGCGCAAGGTAGCAAACCGCCAGCGCATATCTGATCTCTGTTTCTTTAGTCAGCCGAATCTTCTCTTTTGCCATACCATTATAAATATCAAGTTCCTTCTGCTTATCAGAAAGCGGCGACTTCTGTCCGGGGCCAAGTGTGATAAAATCCGCAACAGGATCACCCCAAAAACCGCGCTCAGGATCTATCCAGCAGATTTTTCCTATCCCAGCATTATATAAAACATTGCTATCCCAGAGATCAAAATTCACCATTCTGCAAGGTACTTCTCTGAGGAGCTTTTCATATTTATCAATAAGGCTTAAAAACTTCTCCCCATCAGGAGTGTCTTTTCCAAGTTCTTTGCAGTCATTAACCAGGCTAAATGCCATGTGCTTAAGGGCTTCATACCATGAATCCATAAGTCCCATCTGCATGTAGCCAAATCTGTCGTTTGTAATTCTATGAATTTTGGAGAGCATGCCGATCTTCTGCTTTTGAACATTTTCGTATTCTTTTTCTGAAAAATTCATGGCCCACAAGGGCTCACCTTCCATCATCTCCAAGAGTAGCAATTTCTGTTACGTTACCAACTTTATGTAAAGAAAACAGTTCCTTAATCTCCGCTTCCGAAGCTTCATATTTTGTCTTACTTACTACCATTTTCCTGCCTCCTACAATACCCATTCCTTAACTTTCTCATAATCATATTATTTCACAACGCACAAAAACAGGCCTGAGTTTGCACTGATAAAGACCTGTTTTACACGCATTTGCTTTTCTTTATTTGTTCCATTCCTTTTTCAAAAGTCTGTACTCCAGGCGAGTTTTCATCTGTCCATCATGCCACTCATAATCTATATGCTCTGCCTCTTTTATCATACCGTTCTTTTGCATGACTCTCTCAGAGCGGACATTCTCTTTAAGGCATCCTGTGGTAACTCTATACACATTATTCTCGGTAAATGCAAATTCCAGAAGTTTCCTCAGCGCCTCTGAAATATATCCATTCCCCCAGAATTTTGGATAAGTAAAATATCCAAGATGAACAATCTTTCCCACAGGTGTATCGTCCACTAATGTATAACCTATGCTGCCCACCTGTTCATGAGTATCTTTTAATTCAACATGAAGAAAATAAAATTTCCTATGTTCACTCTCCATGTCCGCAAGCACATCCTCAAACTCAGCCCTGGCTGACTCGCGATCATCAAGCTTGATATCCTGCATATAGTACATAGTCTCTTCATCGGTTTTCAATTTGTAATATGCCTCAAAGTCAGCTTCTTCGTAGTCTCTAAGGTATAATCTTTCTGTTTCAAGTTTGATCATTTTTTATTCCTGATTCCCTTTACTTTATTCATCTTTCCAATACAAATCTGATGACCTTAACATTTCCATCCATTTCTTCGGACCGAATACCAAAGCCACATTTTTCTGTATAAAATTTGACATTTTGTGTTTTGTCCACCGGTGTTACCAACGTGAACTGCTTCCAATCGGAATAGAACGATTTTGCAAATTCCATTGCAGCGGTTCCTATCCCTCTTCCCTGAAACTCCGGAATAACGCATAAACATCCGACTTCATATTTTCCGGTTTCCAACTCTTTACATGAAATGCAGCCAACCGGTTTGTTATCAAAAATGATCAGGAATTTAGGATAATCAATTATTGACTGCTCCATCACTTCTTTTGTTCTTCCATATGCCGGACATTCGCCATATTTTACGTAATCATCAAAAAACGAAGAGTTATATATGTCTACCAGCACCTCTGCATCAGTTACTTCAGCTTTTCTGAACGTGGTCATTTACCGTCCCCTCCTTTTGCCGCATCGTTATTTTCCTATTTCTGAATTCCAAAATCTTCGACTATACTTGTTATTCTTGCTCCTGCATCTTTAGAAAAGGCTCCACAAAGGAATACTCTTTCATCCTTGATCCCATAATCCAGTACTATAAACCTGTCATGAAAGATGCCTCCTGTCTTTTGAAGAGAAATCTTTAGGCCCGGGTATTCCTTGCAAAAATCCTTAAATTCGATGTTGTGCAACTTATTTACACCCACATTATCACTGAAAACATTGATATCAACACCAGGCGCAGCATTCTTCAGTAATACCAGTGTGCGAAGCCCAATATAGTTATCCACAAGATATATCGTTTTCTTTGCCTGACCATAGATAGAAGAATATGCCACATCAGCACTGGAATACTTTGTATTAAACATGAGCCAGCCATTGTCTTCATCATTTACAAAGCTGTTCATCATGTCTGCCAGATCTGATTTCGTCACAACCTCACCAAGCTGATCCATAACATCAGACATCTGCTTCTCAACAGATCCGAGATCCATGCGGAGCTTCTTGATTTCAAAAGTGTTCTCCGAAGTCTGCATTGAAAGCTGCATAACTTCGCGTTGACCGATAAGTCCTTGATTACTAATAATGCAATCCTTCATAATTTTAAAAGTACGCACAAGAGCCTTGCTTTGCTTCGTTGCAAGTTCACCCTTCAAAACTGTCATAAGCATATACAACCCTTGCTCTGTAAAGACATGAGGATTATATCTGCTCTTTGCACTGATATTTGCGGTCGGAAATTTCGTCCGCAAATCTTCCGTTTCTTCTTCAGTAAGTTCAAACATAAAATCCGAATCAAACTTAACTATATTATTACGCACCTGCTCATTGAATCGTTTATTACTATATCCATATATCTCAGCCAAATCAGCATCCAGCATCACCTTGCGCCCTCTAATATCATACAGTCGCTCCCTTAAGTATTGCTCAGTAACCTCTATCACAGCTATCTCTGATTTTTCCAGTTCAGCATTTCTCAGTTCGTTTTTCGTCTTTTGAGCCATAATTGTCCTTTCACAATTTGCGGTCGAAAAAATCGTCCGCAAAAGCATATATTATTTTTTCACTCTAAACGTCTCAACACACGGCCAATCCCAAGCCTGCGAATATTGGTGTTTTTATATTATTCAAGGTGATTATTTTGCACCTTGAAGGCTCGACATTGTCAATGCGCTTGAAGTCAAAAAAATCGACATCAAGTTCAGATATTCTCCAAATCCTCCAGCTTTTTTAGAGTCTTCAGATACGCCAAAACTCTCTTTTGCTGCTCCTCTCCAAGCTCATGGTATTCAACAAGAATCTCTTTATCTTCGAAGCTCACTTCCATATCAGTATGCTTGGTATAGTCATCATCTATGTCTTTACCGGTAAGGAGCTGCTCAGGTGTTATATCGAGAGCATTACAGATGTCCATTATCTTATCCGCGGATGGATTGGTCTTTTTGGTTTTCCAATCACTGACGGTACTTCCTGAAAGACCAACCATCTTACAGAATGATGCCTGTGAAATATCTCTTTCCTTAAGTATTTGGAATATTCTCTCGCTTATAGTCATACATCCTCCGTATATACGAATATATTATAATTCGCCACTACGGTTATGATATCATCACGCAAAAGTATATTCAATGGAATTATTATCTTTCTCATTGAGCAGTTTCTGCACTTCTCTGATATAAACTCTGTACTGCTTTTTTATTTCCTTCTGAGTCAGGAACGCATCTGGCTCAGGAAGAACTTCCAGTTTTACATCATCAGCATATTTTGCAAGCCTCATAATTATTTCCTCAACAACCATGAATAATCGTTAGCAAAATTATCTTTTTCTAATTATTCTATAGTAATTTTTCCTCAAAAAAACTGCAGACCAAAGCCTACAGTTTTTAAGTCTATTCTATGTCCGCCAATATCTTTGTCTCTTTTCGATACCTCTCCGCGGAGTTAAATACCTCAAAGGCCATCAAGATACATCTTGGCGTACGATGTAAAATCCTTATATATTTGAGTACAACAACATTGTCCGCAGGTAGGTCTTTTTACCTATCCCCCAATGTACATCGTCCGCCAAAAGTACATATTTTTTGCTTCGATTTTAGTCGACCATTTTCCTTCTAAACAGCCCTCAACCCCGCATGGTTATGCGGTTGTCTTTGTCAGCAATACTACAGTCTCAACATGCGTAATCATCTATGTTTGCATGTACATATACGGAGTAATACTGTATCACCCTTTGGAAAAAATAATGATTATGGGTGTTAAAAATTTAAGCAAATACATTTTCCTGATATTTACTGTATATGCTACATCTTCCTTAGTACATACGGATGTATTCGCACCCCAAGTATGTGCTAAAATCAGAATCAGTCTGCATTTGCATTAAAGATTTATGCAGTGCGTAGGGATTTATGTTCCCCAAACGTTACTCCCCACCGAAGACTTCATCATAAGACATTGATTTAACCTCCCCAGTTGCCATCTTGTGAGCATCATCCAGCATTTTCTCAACTGCAGGCCTTACTTTCGCCTGTCTGCTCTTAAATTCTTTTTGCAGTTCCTGGCCAGAATATCCCTCTTTGATGAGTTCTGAACGGATTTCTTCTACAAAGTCGCCATTAGTATCAGTCATAGTAATAAGTCTCCAATCCTACAGGTTGTGAATCTCATCTTCCAATTCATTAAGGCAGTTCAATATACTATCGAAATCAGGATAGGCACCATAGATCATATTCTTCATAGCTGAATAATCCGCTCTTACTTCTTCCATAATATAATCCGCAGGAATCAGCTTAATTTCTTTGAGTGTCGCTGTTTCATAATGCGCACTCTTGGCATAATAAAACTTCTGCTTGAATACAACGTCTTTCTGCAGTAATTCCTTACGAGCAAAGGCAGATTCTTTCACCCAGCTATTTGCCATACTATAAACATCATATAAGTGCCTTGCATATCTTCTAGGCAGAACCTTTCCTTGCGGAAAATTAGCCATCTTATGAAGTATTGTAAGTTTCTCCCAGAAGGTTCTCTCAACATCTATTGTCAGAATATCTGTTGTTTTCTGTTCAAAAGCATTCGGATACTCTGTTGCTACAAAAGGCTCAACTCTGGTTACATGAGATGGCATCCATTCAGCCAGTGGTCCTATCTCTAATCTGACTACAGGCACTAAATAATCCATAGAAAAATCTCTTGGATATTTAAAATTCACAACCATAGGATCATTGGCATCAACTTCCATCCAATCTCCCTTGCCAAGTTTTAATGCTAATTCTTTATTTAAAGTTGGAACCAGTTCTTCACTATAGAATAAAGCCGCATGAGCATTTATTTCCTTGTTATACTGATCCTGTTTTGTCTTGGATCTCTCATCCCAAGGATTAGTATTGTCTGTCAGTTTTCTCCAATCCAATATCAGGTCGATATCTTCGGAAAATCGCTCTATAACATGGTAGGACTTTGAAAGACTTGTTCCTCCCTTAAATACAAACGCATCCTTATATATACAATCATGAAATAGATGGTCCAGCATAAAACACACCCAAAAATCCTTTTCAACAATAGAAGGATGCATTTTCATTTTCTCTGCTGTACGAGAAAAAAGGACCTCCCTGTCCTCTTTACTGAGTAATGATACATTTCTCACCTAATACATATCTCCTTTATTACTTTATATATCCACGCTGTCGTAGTTATTGCCTCACAAAGTATAATTTCCTTATCCGCCTTCGACAGCACATTTGATAATCTTTCTATATCTTCCTGCTGTATTTTATCTTTACCTATATACTTAATTGCCTGAATGACAGCTATCGTAATGAAACTTTTACCAGATATTTCCTTATTGGCACAATGCTTAAACTCAACCTGATACGAACCGATTTCATATTTACGATATGGGCCATCACTTATATAACTCCAGGTATTAGGTACCTGTGTAGATAAATGCAGATAATTTAAAGCCGTCTCTCCTGAAGGAGCAATAGTCCAGTTATGTTTTCTGGCAATAGCTTCTGCTACTTTCTCAATATTAGGAGCACTATACTCTCCTAATAACTTACTGTAAGACGGCTTGTCATATATTCCCTTTATGACCCGCCTGATTGTTCCAGATTCACCAAGCCTCGATAATGCCTTGTTGGTAGGATCTGTTCCAGCAATATCAATAAAATCTATAGCCGAAAAAGCATAGCCAGAGCTGGAATTCTCTATTCTTTTTTCTATTTCAATCTGATATTTTTCTCTCATCTTACATTCCTTTCGTCAGATAAATTATATAGTTTATCTGACGAATTTGCAAGATTTCTCACCATTTTCGTCAGATAAATTCTATAGCTTATCTGACGAGCTGTCACAATTATTATGCAAAGATCGTGACAACATAACATACTTCAAATCAGTTATTCGGAATTTCCGAACAACTGCCAAAGAACTCAATAATCTGTTTCACCGACACAGGATAAAAGTTATTTGCATCCACTCCGACATCATACCTGAGCACACCTTCGTTCCTGTTCTGCTCGTTATAATCCATTCTCGCATGTATGTGCCCATGTAGCTGAATACTTCCGCTGTTTTTCTTGGGCCATGACAGCATAGGATAATGCATAAGTGCGAAATATCTTCCATTAAGTGAAACCGTCATGAAATCTTTTATGTCTTCAAATAATGCTGGATCATATTTTTTATCATGATTCCCATTTATCAGATATTTCTTGCCCTTCATTCTAGCTATAACACTGTTGGCTTGATCGACACTCATATGGTGGCAAATATCTCCTAGAATATAGACAGTATCATCCTTACCGACAACTGCATTGTAGTTTGTAAGTAGTATCCGGTTCATATCTTCTACAGATTCAAAAGGTCTGTTCTGCATGGTTATGATGCCTTTATGCCCAAGATGTAAATCACTTGTAAAATATATCATTGGCGCCCCTTTACACTTCTATCTTCTCAAACTCCCTCGATACCGAATCAATCACTACCATCGCAGATTCACCGATTTGCCGTCCGTCTCGATAAGTAGAAAATACATCCGTTGAGATAAATCCATTTTCCTCATAGATCTTATCAACTGGAGTATGCCCTACAACATGTGTATATGTCTCTTTTCTAAAAGCGTCAACATTCCTGTGCTGTGGTCTGAACCAAAGCGGCGAATCATCATTCCATAGATACTTAGATGAGTCCAACAATTAACGTATTATTCACCGTAAGAAATTCCCTTTGCATTTAAATACTCATCCCTCAGCGTTGTCAGGTGATTTATGATGTTAGGATTCCATGAAATCATTGCAGGCAGTTTCTCACAAGGAAACTCCTTGCAAAGCCCACAAAATTGTACGCCATGCTCTCTAGCACAGGCATGAACTTTACATCTGCCTGAACCCGCCCATTCTGGTACATATCCATCCGCTTCAATGCACCCTGGGCATGAGCCTTCGATTTTTTTCGGACAACCTACACAACACTCCCCACAAGCTGTAATCGTTGTAAAATCTGTCATGCATTCTCTCCCTTGGAAATTTGCGTACTTTCCGCACTAAATAATCATAGCACAGCAAGGCTTTCCAGCATACACAATAGCTACAATCAAGTATTTCCGCACAAAATTATAGAGGCACTCTACAAAAGAATGCCTCTCATTCATCATTTAGTATTACACATTAGTGCTTCCTAAGTTCTTCTGTGGTCACCTCAATCTATATATAGCATCCCACCACTATTTCACAAGTTGGGATGAAGGGGTTAAGAAATAGCGGACAAATAAGTCCTATTTACCCCATGATTTTTCTTAACTCTTCAGGTAAAACAGCGATAATAGCATCTTTGTTCTTGCCTTCAATATAATAAGGCTTTAACTGGCTCTTATCATATTTCTTAATGCTATCATCAGCAGTTGCTGTCATAAGCAGATCAGTGAAATATCTCTCCCAGCTAAGGAACTCCCTGCTTTCAATATATTTCTCAGGCTCAGCAAGTATATCATCCAAGTCCTTAATTCCAATTACTCCTGATTTGAGAATTAGCCATTCGAATGACTCTGGGAAATATAGCATTACATCTTTTCTACTTTTAGCTATAGTAGTGACCTTGGCAACATAGGCACCAAAGGCTGCTCCATCAGCAATTACAACCACTTTCTTATTTTCTTCGGCGTTCTCGATTTTTCCAACAAACTGTGAGTTTCCTTCTACACTCACACACTCGCCTTGTTTGCATGCCTTAGAAAAGAACTGATATCCCGACTTTGAGTCTTCTACCAACACTAGAACTTCTTTATCCAGTGTTTCATTTGAATCATCATAAATTCTGTAAAACTCATGATAAACTTGCTCTGGATAGTGGTATTTACCTGTTGTTCTGATGCCGTAGATTTCCTGAACACTATACGGCAGATTATATAGAGGCTGTCTTGTAATCAAAACAAAATAATTTGAAGAAGCCTGTACCAACTCTGCAAAATCTTTGGAATATATAAATGGATAATCTTCATCTATAAACACTATGCTATCTTTATAAACTTCCAAAATAGTCTTCCAAAGACTAGCATCTCCACCAAATACCACGCAAGGAACATCTGACTGTACACTAATGCCACTCTCTTTTCCATATCTAGAATGCGTCCCCAATAGATCCAAAAGAGTAGTCTTTCCAGAAGCACTATCGCCTTGAATAACAGTAATATTCCTCTTTATATCAAATTCATATTTTAGTCGTTTTGATTCAACAACTACATGATGTTTATTCTTCATATATAAAATACTTCCTAGTCATCAAACATATTTTAATGCTTCATGCATATAATCCTTGGCATTTGTTACTTTGATATTATCATTAAGAATTTCAATCTCTATATCGTTGCAATCATCAAAGGGCATATAATACCTAAGATTAATGGTGATATCCTCTCTTCTGCCAATCTCTGCAAGCCATTTTGCACAGTTTTCGCCACAGCTTGTGGCATTAAAAACAAGATCAGGTCTTTTATAAATGCAAATCAGAGTTTGCAATCCACCGGATAGTTTCTCTGGTGGAATTGGTCCTAAAACATCACTTTCTATCAGCTGTCCTCCCTTATAATGTGACTTATCTATATCAGTCATCATCTCTTCCACAAAAGGATCTGCCAGCCATTCTTCATCATAATTGAATCTGAACCATGATGGTCCATGCATTACATCTTCTTTTTCACCAAAAAATATTCTTAGCATTTTTGTTCACCTAATAAATGAAGTCTCATTATTTCCGTATATCTTATGATATTATAGCATCATTTCGCCTATCATCGGAACTATATCATTTTTACAAATGTACAAAATGGGGCTGTGAAATAATAAGCCCATGAAAAAAAGAGAAGTAATAGCTGGAAACAGCCGATTACTTCTCTTTTTTCATGGTAAAATATTACCATGAACAATCAAACCAATTCTTATAATACTATAAATCAGGGCGTTTTACCATTTTTTATTTCAGATTGTTTGGATATCTGTGATCCGGTTTTTACTTTTGACGAACTCGTGGGAGGTATGAATCTTGAGAAGTATCTGAAAAATGTGCCAGAGCATAAGCTTGGCAGAATCAGATATAATCCAGTCAAAATGTTGAAGACCGTACTATTCGGTTTTA
>NZ_AUJP01000011.1 GCF_000424285.1 Butyrivibrio sp. MB2005
TTTTGAAATCCTGCAGAAGAAGTATCTGCAATAGATAAACAAGATGCATTAAACATGCGAGAAAGATAATAGCATGACAAAAAATTTAATGCAAGCTCTGACTATCAAAAAATCCAAAAAGTTATTTTTTTATCAATTTAATTAAAGTATAATAAAACGGTTGAGGGGACAATATGACATAGAGATATGTCTATATAAGGAGGAGAAGAAAGAAATGGGGAGAATTTCTAAATTGATTCCTGTGCTCTCACGTATCGTGATGTTCATCGGAATCATCATGGTCTTCATGACCACAAACTTTAAGTCTGAAGCGGCTATGGATGTGGATGACATAGCGCAAATAAATCAGACTATGACTTCTGTCACTGTTGAGTTACACCCGAAGTTAGTAAAGCAAGTAAAAACGATCCGCT
Organism: Butyrivibrio sp. MB2005; assembly: GCF_000424285.1. Lineage (GTDB taxonomy): Bacteria > Bacillota > Clostridia > Lachnospirales > Lachnospiraceae > Butyrivibrio. The sequence continues at coordinate 414 of NZ_AUJP01000011.1, forward strand.
ATGGTATCTGTGAGATTACCAAAGGTATGGAGACTATTAAAGCAGCTGATGCAGCCGATGCGCAGGCTAATAGTAAGAATGGTATTTCCTGCAAGCTTTCAGGCAATACTTATACCTTCAATAATCTTAAGCCGGGAACGAGTTATTATATATGTTTTGGATATAACGACTACAAGCATGATACATTCAGACATAAGATAACTACTTTGCCTGATAAGCCGACAGGAGTAAAGGCTTATGCATACAGTACTATTAGTACTACTTTGAAGGTGGACTACAGATCCGGTGTCAACGAATATAAGTATTCACTTTACAACGCTGAGGATGAGCTTGTTGACAAGGGTAGAGTGGGCAATAACACCTATGCTGGTACAGTTGATTTTTATACAAAATATAAGGATTTTCCCAGTGTTAAGAAGTTGGTTCTTACACCTGTAGCTGAAATCAACTCAAAGGATTATTACGGTGAGAGTGTTACCACTTACATCATTGATCAGCCCGATATTGTACGTGGTGCCAAGAAAAGAGCATGCACACTCAAAAACGGAAAGCTTTCTTTATCCTGGTATAAGGTAGATGGCGCCACCGGATATGATATTTATATTTCTGAAAACAGAACAAGTGGCTATGAAAAGGCAGCTACCGTTAAGGGTAAAAATGATTCAGTCACCATCAAAAAGTGCCACAAGAAAAAGATAAAGAAAAATAAGACATACTACGTTTCCATCAGACCCAAGTATAAAAAGAACGGTACTACATATACCGCCCATAATATTGTTGTGTGGGAAGTATCTAAAAAAGGGTCCAAAATCTGGCGTAACGACTAATATTGAAAGGGAAACAAATGAAAAACAAAATGAAGAAATATAGTTTAGGCATTCTAGGCGCACTTGCGTGCATTTTACTTTTTATAGCAGGACCGGGAAGGATAGAAGCAAAGGCTGAGTTCTCGCTTCCATATAAGGATTCTGTATTTGAGTACTATGTATATCCGGACAGCAATGCATTTACAATCACTAAGCTTCGCTCTAATGCTGCTACGATTACTATTCCTAAAACAATTACATACAACGGCAGACAGCTTCATCTCTATGAAGACATGAGCCAGCCTATCTCTTACAATCTTTTCAAAGATAAGAAAAATGTTAAGAAGGTAATATATTCAGAGGGTATAGAGAGGATATATGGTTGTCAGAATGCAGGCAGCGTTCAGACAGTAGTACTTCCAAACTCAACAAAGTATATTGATGCATATGCTTTCTATGACTGTACATCTCTTACAAATATAAATATTCCTGACGGGATTTATCATATTGGAAACTCTGCTTTTTCCGGATCAGGCATCACAACATTAAAGGTTCCTTCTAAAGTGAGAAGAATAATGAGCAGTACCTTTAGCAGATGTAAAAATCTTGATACAGTAGAGATACCTAATGGAGTGACCAAAATCGGTAGTTCTGCCTTTGCTTTTTCAGGTATAAAAAGCATAAGTCTTCCTAAGTCAGTAACAAGTATTGAAGACAGCGCTTTCAGAGATTGTGCAAATCTTGCAACCGTAAAGATATCATCAAAAGTTGAGTATATCGAGCAGCTTGCCTTTATGAACTGCACATCTCTTAAATCATTTTCAATAAAGAGCACTAAGCTTAAGCGTGTGGGTTATGATGCATTTAAGGCTACTCCCAAGAAGGTAAAGTTCTCTCTTCCAAAGAGCAAGAGATCTTCCTATAAAAGTATGCTGAAAAAGGCCGGCGCATCAAAGAAGGCTAAATTCAAGTAATGAGGGGATTATGTGGCGTAAATTAAAAAAGATCGCTGTTACAATACTGGCGGTACTTGGCGTACTGTTCATAATAATTATGCTTATGCCGGATGATGAGGAACAAGAGGACCGTCCAAGAGAAGAGGCGGAGGTTACTTCAGACATTGAGGAAAGTGCATCTGCTGAGAGCTCTGTGGTAGAACAGACTCCGGCAGATGCAGCGCCTTCGGAAGTAGAGACTATCTCGGTTGGCGTAGAGGCTAAATCAGCTACCATAATGATTTATATGAACGGTTCAGATCTTGAGACCAACGCAGGAGAAGCAACGGATGACATATCTGAGATGATTTCATCCGGAATAGGCGATAATGTAAATGTAATAATTCAGACCATGGGAACCAAGGAGTGGCAGAATTATGGCATTTCATCAAATACAGCCCAGACCTATAAAATTGAGAACGGCGATCTTACGCTTGTTAGGGATAATCTTGGACAGCTTGACTGTACATCAAAGGATACTTTGTCTGAATTTATCGGCTTTTGCAAAGATAACTATTCTGCGGAACGCTATATTTTCATTTTTTGGAACCACGGCGGCGGTCCGGTATACGGATTTGGATATGATGAATGGCAGCCGGAGGAGTCAAGTCTTACCATTGCTGAGATGGCAGCAGCTTTTTCTGAGCACAGTGATATATATTTTGACATTATCGGTATGGACTGCTGCATTATGGCCAATCTTGAGACCTGCTATGCACTGTCACCCTTTTGCAGATATACGCTTTTATCAGAGGATTTTGAATCGGGACTTGGCTGGAGTTACACAGCCTGGATGAAGAACCTTGAGGAGAATCCCGGCATATCGGCACCTCTTCTTGGTAAAAATATAATTGATGACATCATAAGCGATAACGAAGACAGCTTTATCGGAGATTCTGCCTGCATTGGACTTTTTAACGAGTCCACCATAAGGAATCTTTTTGCAGCCTGGAAAGCTTATGCCTATAAGAATGAGGAAGCTCTCCTTAATAAGAACTACAGTAAAAATCACATGGCCAAGGGTCGCATGAGCAAAGGCTTTTGGGATATGTGGGGATTAGATGACAGTGATGTTACTTTGTCTGATTATTACATAAGTGACATACTGGCGCTGGTGGAGGGTATTGACAGTAGCAGCAGTGAAGCAAAAGAACTTATGTCAGCCCTGAAGGCAGCGGTTTCCTACTATGGTCATACCTCAGATAAAAACGAGCTTACCGGATTATCTGTATCTCTTCCATACGGCGATTCATATTTTTATGACCAGCTAAGAAGTGTTTATAGTGATATAGATTTTGATGAAGATTATATAGATTGGCTTGAAGGTTTTGTATACACGGTAAGTTATGACGACTACTATGATTACGACAGCTTTGAAGATAGCTGGGGCGGCTGGGGCGCCTATGAAGATGAGTACGGTGGTAATATAAGCGGTGGCGGATCCTGCGAATATGGATATGATTACGACACCGGCGATTATTACGGCTATGGAGATGAGTGGGCGGCAGATAACTGGATTTACGACTATGAAGAGGAAATCTGGTACCTGTATGAAAATGAAACCCTGTATCTCTATGATGATATGACCGATACGACCTATTATTATGATGAAGATGCGGATGAGCTATACTATTATGACGAGAGCAGGGATGACTGGTTCCCGGCAGATTGAGGCTTCAGAATTTAAAGGTAAGTTTGCTTGACTTTTCCTTATCCCATCGTTAAACTATTGTGAAGAGCGTTGAGGATGTGGGGCTTGCCCCGGGATGTTCTGTTTTCCTATTCCAGAGAGATGAGTCACTGGCTGAGAGCTCATCAGGTAAAGACAGTTCGGAAATTTCGCATCGGAGCTACAATTTAATGAAATTAAGTGTCTGCCATGTTTTTTGTGGCAGGAATCAGGGTGGTACCGCGGATTATATTCGTCCCTTACATCTAAAAGATGTGAGGGACTTTTTTATCTTTATTTTTCAGGAGGTAAACATGATTAAAGAGCAATTAGACAAAATCAGGGAGAGCGCACTTAAGCAGATCGAAGAGACCGAAGGTCTTGATATGCTTAACGACATTCGCGTTAATATCCTTGGCAAAAAGGGTGAACTTACAAGTATCCTTAAAAGTATGAAGGACGTAGCACCTGAGGACAGACCTAAGGTTGGCCAGATGGTAAATGATGTTCGCCAGGAGATTGAGAATATTCTTGAGGATACCAAGAAGAAAATGGAAGCAGCTGCCAGAGAGGCAAAGCTTGCCAGCGAGACAATAGACGTTACACTTCCTGCAAAGAAGAATAATGTAGGACATCGTCATCCCAATACTATTACACTTGAGGATGTAGAAAATGTGTTCATCGGAATGGGTTACGAAGTAGCTGAGGGTCCTGAGGTTGAGAAGGATTATTATAACTTCGAGGCACTTAACATTCCCGCTGACCACCCTGCAAAGGATGAGCAGGATACATTTTATATAACAGGAGACCTTCTTCTTCGTACACAGACTTCATCCACTCAGGTTCATGAGATGGAAAAGGGTAAGCTTCCTATTAAGATGATCGCACCCGGTCGTGTATTCAGAGCAGATGAGGTTGATGCAACACACAGCCCCAGCTTCCACCAGATTGAAGGTCTTGTAATCGATAAGGACATCACATTTGCAGATCTTAAGGGAACTCTTGCTGAGTTCGCAAAGGAGATATTCGGAGAGGATGTTAAGGTTAAATTCCGTCCTCATCACTTCCCTTTCACAGAGCCTTCTGCTGAGATGGACGTAAGCTGCTTCAAGTGCGGCGGAAAAGGCTGCCGTTTCTGTAAGGGCGAAGGCTGGATTGAGATCCTTGGCTGCGGAATGGTACACCCTCACGTTCTTGAGATGAGCGGTATCAATCCCGAAGAGTACACAGGCTTCGCATTCGGTCTCGGTCTCGAGCGAATCGCAGTGCTTAAATATGAGATAGATGACATGAGATTACTTTACGAGAACGATATTCGTTTTCTTGAGCAGTTCTAATTTGGGAGGTTAAGAATGGACGCATCATTATCATGGATAAAAGCATATGTACCGGATTTAAATGCAAGTGATCAGGAGATCCTTGATGCACTTACTCTTTCCGGAACAAAGGGCGAGGGATTCCATCGCCTCGATAAAAACTTAGAGAAAATCGTAGTAGGTCAGATCGACAAGATCGAGCAGCATCCCGATGCTGATAAGCTTGTTATCTGTCAGGTGAACATTGGATCAGAGAAGATTCAGATCGTAACAGGCGCTAAGAACATGAAGGAAGGCGATAAGGTTCCTGTTGTTCTTGACGGAGGAAGAGTTGCCGGCGGACATGACGGAAGCCCTAATCCCGAAGAAGGAATTAAGATTAAAGCAGGTAAGCTTCGCGGAATCGAGAGTTACGGTATGATGTGCTCTATTGAAGAGCTTGGTTCATCAAAGGATTTCTATCCGGATGCTCCTGAGGACGGACTTTACATCCTTCCCGAGGATACAGAGGTAGGAGCAGATGCAGTAGAGGTTCTCGGACTTCATGACACTGTATTTGAATTTGAGGTAACAAGTAACCGTGTAGACTGCTACAGCATTCTTGGTATCGCAAGAGAAGCAGCTGCAACATTCAAGCTTCCCTTCAAGGCTCCCGAAGTTAAGGTTGAGGAGACAGATGAGAAAGCTTCTGATTATATCTCAGTTGAGATTAAGGATACAGACCTTTGCTCACGTTACTGCGCAAGAGTAGTAAAAGATGTTAAGATCGGACCTTCACCCGAGTGGATGCAGAGAAGACTTGCTGCCAACGGTGTAAGACCTATCAATAATATCGTAGATATCACAAACTATGTAATGCTTGAATATGGTCAGCCTATGCACGCTTTTGATCTTTCAACTATCGCTGGTAATAAGATCGTCGTACAGCGCGCTAAGGACGGCGAGAAGTTTGTAACGCTTGACGGACAGGAGAGAACTCTTGACAGTGAAGTAATCATGATCTGTGACGGCGAGAAAGAAGTTGCTGTCGGCGGTATCATGGGTGGTGAGAACTCTATGATCACAGAGGATGCTACTACAGTTCTTTTTGAGGCAGCTACCTTCAACGGACCCAACATCCGTAAGAGCTCAAAGAGAATCGGACTTCGTACAGATGCATCAGGATTCTTTGAAAAGGGTCTTGATCCCAACAATGCAGAGGATGCTATCAACCGTGCATGCCAGCTTGTAAACGAGCTCGGCTGTGGTAAGGTTACACAGGGCATTGTTGAGGTTAAATCTCCAATCAAGCCTCTTAACAGAATTAAGTTTGAGCCTGAGAAGATCAACAAGCTTCTTGGTACAGATATTGACAGACAGACAATGCTTGATATTTTCGCAAGAGAAGAGCTTTCCTATGATGAAGCGGCAAATGAGATCATCATTCCCAGCTTCAGACAGGATCTTATCGGTATGTGCGATATAGCAGAAGAAGTTGCTAGATTTTGGGGATATGACAAGATTCCTTCAACGCTTCCCAAGAATGCACCTACAACTGGTAAGCTTACCTTCAAGATGACAGTTGAGAAGACAGCAAGAGAGGTGGCTCAGTTCTGCGGATTTTCACAGGCATACGGATACTCTTTTGAGAGTCCCAAGGTATTTGATAAGCTTCTTTTGGCGCAGGATGCACCTGAGAGAAATGCTATTACAATTTCAAATCCTATTGGAGAAGACTTCTCTATTATGAGAACAATTCCTCTTAACGTAATCCTTACAAGCCTTGCTACAAACTACAAGCGCAGAAATAAGGACGTTAAGCTTTATGAGATAGCAAATATCTACGTTGCAAAGGAGCTTCCTCTTAAGGAACTTCCCGATGAGAGAGCACAGTTTGTTCTCGGATTCTACGGAGAGGGCGACTTCTTCTCAATGAAGGGTGCTGTTGAAGAGTTCCTTGGACAGATCGGCATGGCTGATGATCTTGAGTATGATGCTAAGGCTGGTAAGCCTTTCCTTCATCCCGGTCGCCAGGCTTTAGTTTCATTCAAGGGTGAGACCATCGGATATCTTGGTGAAGTTCATCCTGAGGTTCTTGATAACTACGGAATCGGAACGAGAACATATATTGCAGTTCTTGACCTTCCTGCAATCGTACCTCACGCAAATTACAACCGTGTATACACAGGAATTGCTAAGTTCCCTGCTGTTACCCGTGATATCTCAATGGTTGTTCCTACAGCTGTTACTGCAGGCGAAATCGAGAAGATGATCAGACAGCGCGGTGGTAAGAAACTTGAGAAACTTGAGCTGTTCGATATCTATGAAGGATCACAGATAGAGAAGGGCTTCAAGTCAATGGCATATTCACTGGCCTTCAGAGACAAAGAGAAGACTCTTGCAGATGACGAAGTAAACGGTGCTATGAAGAAGATTCTCAACGGTCTTGAGAGCCTTAATATTAAACTTAGAAGTTAATTAAAACCCTCATCCGTCAGCTTCGCTGACACCTTCTCCCAAGGGAGAAGGCTAAAAAGTGTTCCCCTTTGGGGGAAGGTGCCCGTAGTGCAGATGGAAGGCTAAAAAGCCTTCCCCCTTTGGGGGAAGGTGCCCGAAGGGCGGATGAGGGAAAAAGGAGTACACAATGAAAAGAACAAATATATGGACAAAATATAATGCAAAGCAGCTTAAAGAGCTCGAAGCTTTTGCAGATAACTATAAGACATTCCTTGATAATGCCAAGACAGAGCGTGAAGCTATCGACAGCATTGTCAACGAGATTGAGCAAGCAGGTTACCGCGAGCTTAACACTCTTATCGGAAAGAACACTAAGCTTAAGAAGGGTGACAAGGTATACAGCGTTTGGATGAATAAGTCTATCGCTATGTTCCAGATCGGTTCTGATCCACTTGAGACAGGTATGAACATCTTAGGTGCTCATATCGATTCACCCAGAATGGATGTAAAGCAGAACCCACTTTATGAGGATACAAATATTGCTTATCTCGATACCCACTATTATGGCGGTATCAAGAAGTATCTCTATGTTACAATTCCGCTTTCAATCCACGGCGTTGTAGTTAAGAAGGATGGCACAACAGTACAGCTTAACGTAGGTGAGGACGAGGACGATCCGGTATTCTTCATCAGCGATCTTCTCATTCACCTTTCAGGCGATCTTATGAGCAAGAAGGCTGCTACAGTAGTTGAGGGCGAGGCTCTTGATCTTGTAATTGGAAGCAGACCTTTTGTAATTGAGAGCGATGAAAAGAAAAAGGCTGAAAAGAAGAACACAAAGCTTACAGACGGTCAGCAGTATGCAGTAGCATATGAGAAGGAAGAGAAGGAAGTAAGCGGCAAGGTTTCAGGTGCTGTTAAGCGCGGAATCCTTGGCATTCTTAATGACCTTTACGGAATCGAAGAGGAAGACTTCCTTTCAGCTGAGCTTGAAATCGTTCCTGCAGGAAAAGCAAGAGATGCAGGTTTTGACCGCTCAATGATCCTTGCTTACGGTCAGGACGACAGAGTATGTGCTTATCCTTCAATGGAAGCACTTCTTGGTGTTAAGAATCTTAAGAGAACAGGCTGCTGCATCCTTGTTGATAAGGAAGAAATCGGAAGCGTTGGAGCTACCGGTATGCAGAGTAAATTCTTTGAGAACGCTGTTGCTGAGCTTATGAATCTCTGCGGTGATTACTCAGAGCTTAAACTTAGAAGATGCCTTGCAAATTCATGCATGCTTTCATCAGATGTTAATGCTGCATTTGATCCTATGTATGCAGGCCAGTTCGAGAAGAAAAACGCATCTCTCCTTGGCTATGGCCCTGTATTTAGTAAGTTTACAGGAAGCCGTGGAAAATCAGGCTCAAATGATGCTAATGCTGAGTACATCGCTCATCTCAGAAGCATCTTTGAAGAGGATGACGTTGACTTCCAGATGGCAGAGCTTGGTAAGGTTGATGTAGGCGGTGGCGGAACTATCGCATATATCCTTGCTCTTTATGGAATGAATGTTATCGATGCAGGCGTAGCAGTCCTTAATATGCATGCTCCTTATGAAGCAACATCCAAGGCTGATATCTATGAGGCGCTCCGCCTGTATAAGACATTCTTAAATAAGGCCGGAATGACTAATATGTAAAGCACCCTCATCCGGCACTTCGTGCCACCTTCCCCCCCCCCTTTAGGGGGAAGGCAAAAAAATAGCCTTCTCCCCAGGGGGATGGCAGGAAAAGAGCCTTTTCCCCAGGGGGAGGGCAAGAAAAGAGCCTTCTCCCTTGGGGAGAAGGTGCCCGAAGGGCGGATGAGGGATATTAGGAGAAAATATTGAGTACTACAGAAAATAATGCGCAGGACCCTAATCTGGGCCTTCGCACAAGTGATTATTATTTTGATCTTCCGGAGGAGCTGATCGCCCAGGATCCGCTCATGTCCAGGGATGATTGTAAGCTTCTTGTAATGAACAAGGAGACAGGTAAGACAGCCCATAAGATTTTCCATGACATCATAGATTACCTTAATCCGGGGGACTGCCTGGTTCTTAATGATACCAAGGTTATTCCCGCAAGACTTCTTGGAACCAAGAAAGATACAGGAGCTGCCGTTGAAATACTTCTTCTGAAAAGAAGAGAGAATGATATTTGGGAGACTCTTGTAAAGCCCGGCAAAAAGCTTCGGCCGGGAGCAGAAGTTACCTTTGGTGACGGCAGTCTTACAGCAAAGATTCTTGATATCGTGGAAGAGGGAAACAGACTCGTTCAGTTTTACTACGAGGGTATTTTTGAAGAGGTACTTGACAGACTTGGAGAAATGCCACTGCCGCCATATATCACGCATAAGCTTCAGGATAAAAACATGTATCAGACAGTTTATGCCAAGTATGAAGGTTCAGCTGCAGCACCTACTGCGGGACTTCATTTTACACAGGAACTTCTTCAGAAGATTCAGGATAAGGGAATAGATCTTGCCTATGTAACACTTCATGTGGGACTTGGTACTTTCAGACCTGTAAAGGTTACCAATGTACTTGAGCATCACATGCATACAGAGTGGTATCAGGTTACAAAAGAAGCGGCAGATAAGATCAATAAGGCCAAAGAAGGCGGCCACAGAGTAATATGTGTCGGTACCACCAGCTGCAGAACCATAGAGAGTGCAGCGGATGAGAATGGTCACATCGAAGAGTGTGCGGATAATACATCCATATTTATTTATCCGGGCTACAAATTCAAGGTGACTGACTGCCTTATCACAAACTTCCATCTCCCTGAGTCAACGCTTGTGATGTTAGTATCTGCTCTTGCAGGCAGAGAACATGTGCTTAATGCATACAAAGAAGCAATAGATAACAGGTACAGATTTTTCTCTTTTGGCGATGCTTGTTTCTTTACGGACGATGAAATATAAGCTAAGATATATTTATAATGGTATTGCTAAGTTCATTAAAATACATATGTGGGGGATATTATGGACGAGAGAAGAAAATACAAGAGACTTGATCTTGAAGGTGAGCTTATCATGAAGTCAATGTATGGAGGCGGTGACGGTGATGCAGAGACTGTCGCTATTTCCATTATGAACTGCTCAAGGGCAGGAATGGGCTTTATGTCTGATGTTCAGCTGGTCATGGGTGACAATTACGAAGCAAATATCACCATTTGGACCAAAGAAGTCTTGCATGTATTTATCAAAATTGTAAGAGGCACCATGCTTGAGAATGGATATGAATATGGTGCTATCTTTATTGGAATGCCGGAATATGACCGTCAGCGTATTTCTGTATATGAGACTGTACAGGAGACGCTTGCAGGAGAAGAATAACTCCAGGCACCCTAAATAGGAGTGAATATGCAAAATATTGATGATGTAAAGATTGCCGTTGCAGGTGCGGGATATGTAGGACTTTCAATTGCAACACTTCTTTCACAGAGACATCAGGTTACGGTTGTTGATGTAATCCCTGAAAAAGTAGAGATGCTGAATAAGCGTATATCTCCGATTCAGGATGAGTATATTGAGAAGTATTTTGAGGAAAAAGAGCTTAAGCTTTCTGCTACAACAGATGGCGAGGCTGCTTATAAGGATGCTGATTTTGTAGTTATTGCAGCACCTACCAATTATGATAGCAAGAAGAATTATTTTGACACCAGTGCTGTTGAAGCAGTTATCGATCTTGTAAAGAAGGTTAATTCTGATGCCTTCATGGTAATTAAGAGCACGATCCCTGTTGGCTACACCGAGAAGGTGAGAGAGAAGATGGGATCAGACAAGATAATGTTCAGTCCGGAGTTCCTTAGGGAGTCCAAGGCTCTTTATGACAATCTCTATCCCAGCAGAATCATTGTGGGTATGGATGAGAAGGATGAAAAGCTTGTAGAAGCAGCCCATACTTTTGCAAGGCTCCTTGAAGAAGCAGCACTTAAAGAGAATGTAGATGTTCTTTTCATGGGCACTACAGAAGCTGAGGCAGTTAAGCTTTTTGCCAATACTTATCTGGCACTCAGAGTATCATATTTCAATGAGCTTGATACATACGCTGAGATGAAGGAGCTTGATACAGCAAGCATTATCAGAGGTGTCTGCCTTGATCCCAGAATAGGAGATTTTTATAACAATCCTTCCTTTGGATATGGCGGATATTGTCTTCCCAAGGATACCAAGCAGCTTTTGGCTAACTACTCAGATGTACCTGAGAACCTTATAGAAGCTATCGTTGATGCCAATAGGACCAGAAAAGATTTCATTGCTGACAGAGTACTTGATATAGCCGGTGCTTACGGTAACAGCGCAAGCTATGACAAGAGCTTTGAGCATGAGGTTGTGGTAGGAGTTTACAGACTTACCATGAAGAGTAATTCCGATAACTTCCGTCAGAGCAGTATTCAGGGAGTTATGAAGCGCATTAAAGCTAAAGGCGCTACAGTGATCATATACGAGCCGTCTCTTGAGAATGGAACTACTTTCTTTGGAAGCAGGATTGTTAATGATCTTGATGAATTCAAGAAGGAAAGCCAGGCAATCATAGCTAACCGTTATGACAGCTGTCTTGATGATGTAAAGGATAAGGTATACACAAGAGATATCTTTAAGAGAGACTGATATAAATTTATGTAAATAAAAGGAATGTTGCTAAGAGAGAAAATTCTCAGATGCAACATTCCTTTTTTATTCCGTTATATTCACTGTATCCTGCAGGAGAACCCGCAGGTCTCAAAAAATGATTACTGTAAAAGTCTCTTAAGATCATTGAAGAAAGCGGGATAGGAGATACCTACGCATTTATCATCAATGATTCTGGTCTGACCGCTTGCTGCGAGAGCTGCGATTGCAAAACTCATGGCTATTCTGTGGTCACCCTCTGTTTCTATGTCTGCTGCTACAAAAGGACGTCCGCCGTTAATGATCATTCCGTCATCTGTGGGTTCTATATCAACGCCCATAAGTTTTAAGTTGTTGCAGATGGCATCAATTCTGTTTGATTCCTTGACCTTAAGCTCTGCAGCGTCCTTGATGATGGTGGTGCAGTTTGCGGAAGCGGCAACAACAGCAAAGATTGGAAGCTCATCTATCATTGTAGGAATAAGCTTACCTGAAAGCTCGAATCTGCCGTTTACTCCGCCATGGAGCTGTGAATAACGAACGTGAAGATCAGCTCTTGGCTCAATTGATTCATCCACATTCTCAAGTTCTATATCTGCACCCATCTGCTTAAGTACGCAGAGGATTCCTGATCTTGTCTTATTGATTCCAACGTTATGGATCACAATGTCTGAACCCGGAACAAGGAGAGCTGCAGCAATGAAATATGCAGCTGAAGAAATATCTCCGGGTACATTTACCTTGATACCTCTAAGAGGTGAACCGGGATGAAGGATAGCAGCGGCGCTTCCTTTTACATCAACTTCATTATGAATATCTGCACCATAAGCTCTTAGCATTATCTCTGTGTGATTCCTGCTGAGAGCGGGTTCATAAACTACGGTATCGCTGTCTGAATAAAGTCCTGCAAGAAGAATACTGGATTTAACCTGAGCGGAAGCGACAGGACTGTGATATGTGATACCATGAAGCCTTTTGCCTCCCTTGATGATAAGAGGAGCGCAGTCGTTTCCTTTAAGTGAAGATATGTCAGCTCCCATCTGGGTAAGGGGCTTGATGATTCTGTTCATGGGGCGCTGCTCGATGGAGTTATCACCTGTGAGCACAGTATCAAAAGGCTGAGCAGCGAGAATACCGGCAATAAGTCTTGTGGTAGTGCCGCTGTTGCCTGTAAAAAGTCCTGTATCCGGTGCTGAGAGCCCGTGAAGGCCTCTGCCGTGAACGGTTATGGTGGGAACTCCGTGAACGGGACGCTGAGTATGCTCTATCTGTATACCGAGCTTTCTGAAACAATCAATAGTAGAGAGGCAGTCTGCTCCCTCCAAAAAACCTGTGATTTCAGTTGTGCCCTCAGCCAGTGCGCCGAACATGACGCTTCTGTGAGAAATGGATTTATCCCCCGGGACATAAACATGTCCTTTTAACGGTTTAGAACTTTTTTCAATACTTATCATGGATTGCACCTCATTTATGTCTAAGAAAATTATGCAGTTACTTGGCGGATGGATATCCGTGATTGTCTAATAATTGTACAGCTTTTTCCATAGCTTTTCCATCATGAAACTCGATGCTGAGAGTTCCGTGTTCGTCCTCTCTGTTGTGAACAATACCGATATTCTTGATGTTGATCCCATTGACAGAAAGAAGAGTAGCAACAGAAGCAATGTTGCCGGGCTCGTCGGCAATATCGACCCTTGTGATATAGGTTTTCCTGATGGGACCTCTGTTGAGATCGTTGAAGGAATCCCTGTATTCTCTGGCAGATGAAAAGAACTCCATAAGGCCATCGCCGTCGGCCGCATCTATTACGTCTTTCATTTCCTTTATATAGCTTATGTATCTGTTCAGCAGTGTCACGATATTTTTTCTGTTGGTAAGGCATATCTGCTGGAGCATAACAGGCGAAGAGGAAGAGATTCTTGTGATGTCCTTAAAACCGCCTGCTGCTATTGTCTTCATAAGACCGTCTGAATAGTCGCTTCTCTCAACAAGATTCACAAGGCATCCGCTTATTACGTGGGGGACATGGCTTATGGCTGCGGTTGCAAAATCATGCTGCTCATAAGGAATGATGAGAGGAGTGGCACCCATAAGTTCAACAAGCTCTCTGTAGTTTTCAAGACGCTCATCTGAGGTCTTCTCTGTTTTAGTTAGGATATAATAGGCGTTTTCCAGTATTGAAGCCTTGGAGTTGATATATCCGATACGTTCGGTACCTGCCATGGGGTGACCGCCTATGAACTGATCTTCAAGATCCAGTTCCTTAACGTGTTCGTGGATACTTGTTTTTACTGAGCCGATGTCAGACAAAGTGGTCTTTTTATCAAGAAACGGCTTTAATAATGAAAGATTATCATTGTTTCTCTCAATGGGAGCACATAAAAAAATGTAGTCACATCCCGTGAAGTGTTCATCTATAGCGGGCGCTATCTCATCTACGATACCGTCAGCCTTGGCTCTTTCAGAGGTTTCGCGGTGGGGAGTGTAGGAAACTATGCGCATCCCCGGTGCTTTCTCCTTCAGAGCTCTTGCCATGGATCCACCGATCAGTCCAAGACCGATAAAACCACAGGTTATATCGTTTGCATTCATTGAATTTACCTCGAGTTTTTCTCTTTGACATTGCCAAATGCTTGGCGAAATCTATATCACTATAACACGTTAAAGTGTGAAAAGCAATAATTGTGCAAATTGTTTTGAATTACTTGTATTGTATGCACAATTTTAGTAAAATATCTCTATAGGGTTGGGGGAAATCTGAATATTCTCAAGCATTTTACCCAAAGAAATAAATTACTGGAGGAACAGAGATGAAAGTTTACACTAGTGACAAAATTCGCAATGTCGTACTCTTAGGTCACGGGGGAGCAGGAAAAACTTCTCTAGCTGAGGCAATGGCATATCTTGCAGGTATCACATCCCGTATGGGTAAGGTAGCTGATGGAAATACCGTTAGTGATTTCGACAAAGAAGAACAGAAGCGTCAGTTCTCAATCAGCACAACAAATATTGCGCTTGAGTGGGATGATCACAAGATCAACCTTCTTGATGCACCCGGATTTTTCGATTTTGTCGGAGAAGTTCAGGAAGCAATGAGCGTAGCAGATGCAGCGATCATCGTAGTTTCAGGTAAGGCCGGCGTTGAAGTTGGAACCGAGAGAGCATGGGATCTTTGTGAGAAATACGGAATACCGCGTATGTTCTTTGTATCCGACATGGATATTGATGATGCATCATACAGACAGGTAGTTCAGGATCTTACAGATAAATATGGAAAGAAGATTGCACCTTTCAATCTTCCTATTCGTGAGAATGAGAAGTTTGTAGGTTATGTAAATGTTATTCAGGAGAAGGGCTTCCGTTGGGAAGGCAAGGAAGCAGTTGAGTGCGAGATTCCTGAATATAATAAAGAATACTTAAGTCAGTATCGTGATACTCTTATGGAAGCAGTTGCTGAGACCAGTGAAGAGTTCATGGACAGATATTTCAGCGGAGAGACATTCTCTGAGCAGGAGATTCGTTCCGCACTTCGTAACAACGTTTGTGACGGTTCTATCGTTCCCATCGAGATGGGTTCAAGCATTCTCGCTCAGGGCGTTTATACACTTCTTGATGATATCATCAAGTACATGCCCGCTCCCGAGAACCGCAAGATGGCCGGCATCAACATGAAGACCAATGAGATCTTCGAAGCTAACTTCGATTTTGCAAAGCCCAAGACAGCTTTCGTATTCAAGACCATGATGGATCCTTTCATTGGAAAGTATTCCATGATCAAGGTTCGTTCAGGCGTTATCAAGACGGATGATGTTATGTACGATTCCAACAAGGATACAGAGCTTAAGATCGGTAAGATCTATGTAATGCAGGGTAACAAGACAATAGAAGTTCCCGAGCTCCATGCAGGTGATTTCGGTGCTCTTCAGAAGCTTGATATCAGTACAGGTGACACCCTTTCAACCAAGGCTAATCCTGTTCAGTATGCTAAGATGGATATTTCTGAGCCTTACACATACATGAGATATAAGGCAAAGAATAAGGCTGATATCGATAAGATTGCTCAGTCTCTTGCTAAGCTTGCAGCTGAAGATGCGACTCTTAAGGTTGTAAATGATGCTGAGAACCGTCAGTCACTTATCTATGGTATGGGTGACATGCATCTGGATATCGCAGTTAGTAAGCTCCTTAACGAGTACAAGGTTGAGGTAGAGCTGGATAAGCCCAAGGTAGCTTTCAGAGAGACTATCCGCAAGACTTCAGATGTTGAGTACAAATATAAGAAGCAGACCGGTGGACATGGTCAGTATGGTCACGTTAAGATGCGTTTCTCACCTTCAGGTGATGATACCCAGGCTTACACCTTCGAGCAGGAGGTTGTAGGTGGAGCAGTTCCGAAGAACTACTTCCCGGCTGTTGAAAAGGGTATTAACGAGGCATCACAGAGAGGACCTCTTGCAGCATATCCTGTTGTTGGCGTTAAGGCAGTTCTTTATGATGGATCATACCATCCGGTAGATTCCTCAGAAATGGCCTTCAAGGTTGCAGCAAGTAATGCATTCAAGAAGGGCTTCATGGAAGCAGGTCCTGTTCTCCTTGAGCCTATCGCAAGCCTTAAGGTTACTGTTCCGGATGCATATACCGGAGACGTAATGGGCGATCTCAATAAGAGAAGAGGCCGCGTTCTCGGAATGAATCCTACAGGTAACGGCAAGCAGGTTATCGAAGCTGACATTCCTATGATGGAGCTTTTCGGCTATTGCACAACTCTTCGTTCAATGACCGGTGGTGCAGGTGATTATGAATATTCATTTGCACGCTATGAGCAGGCACCTTCAGACATTCAGGAGAAGGAAGTAGCTGCAAGAGCAGAGAAGGTTAAAGAAAACGGAATAGAAGACTAATTAAGTATTTTATGGGGCATCGTCTTATGATGATGCCCTATTTTTTATACTTTTTTTAGCCTTTGTTTAATGTGAGTTGATACTATTATGCTACGATATTTAAAATGAAGGCTAACTTTAATTTGATAATTATGAGGGTTGAATCATGCCGATGTTTGGAATACAGAGCACTCTGAGATATGAGATTGTAGGTGAGTATGCGAGCCTTTTTCTTTCGCTGCTCATTCTTATTTTTATGTCGCTGACAAAACCCAGGCAATCCAAAGCCTTTAGTTTTCTTGTATGGGGCAATTTTACCTCTATTATTGCCACCATTTTAATGATCGTAATCGTGGAGATAGCCAGCAATACCGAGTATTATAGCAGAGGCTCCTTCACAGTACTGCTGATAGTATTTCTTATTCTTTATTCTTTTATTCTTGTTGATACCTTCAATTATATAAATCTTATGAGTGAGCGAAGGATAAAAAGGCGCGACGTTATTGTAATGATTTATATTTTTGTTGCAGTAGCTTATTTTTCAGGTGCAATCTATCAGGTTGCAATGAAAAATTTCTATTATGTTAGAACAGATGGTATCGATATTACACATTTCACAAGATATTACTGCATAGCCGGTATGATCTGTGCAACCATATGCTTTGTTATGTGCTTCCAGAGAAGGGCAACCATTTCAAGAATAGTTATGAGGGGAATCTATATAGTTATTCCTCTTGAGTTTGTCGTACTTATGGCACAGATACTGGACAGAAATTCAATTTTCAGTGCAGCTACTTATACTATGCCCTTTATTGCAATTTACCTCCTTTTCCATTCAAACCCTTATGATGAAGACACCGGATGTCAGAATGTGGGGGCAATGGAGAGCAGATTCATAACAAACAACAGAATGGGAAGAGTGTTCTACCTGGCATATATTGAGTTTCCGCAGCTCCTTGGAAATTCCAGAAATCCCAATTACGAGGTTCTTACACTTGAACTCGCGGATGTTTGCAGGAAAATTGAGCGCATATCAAGAAACATCCACATGTACCGTGTAAATTACGGAACCTTCATAGCAATTATGGAGGTAAAGGAACGCTCTGATGCAGAAAACTACGCGGATCAGATGCATGATATTCTGGATGAATTCTGCAGAACAGATATTGATCATATTCATTATTTCCTTGGTATCGGTGGCGATAGCAGGCGTTTTGTGGCCCAGGGAAATAAATGGACTCAGTTTTTCATGAAATACATAAAGCAAAAATATATGGTGGATGGACAAAATGTGTATGTTTTTGCTAACGGAAACGATTTTCGCTCTTATGATAATATCTATAATATCGAGCAGACACTGGCTGATATCAGAGCAAAGATGAATCCTGATGATGACAGAATCCTGTGCTACGCGCAGCCTATCTACAGTGTTGAAAAGGAAAGCTTCAGATCAGCGGAAGCTCTTATGCGTCTTTGCATAGACGGAAGGATGATTCCTCCGGATGAATTCATTAAGATTGCTGAGAACACCGGCTGCATCCATTCCCTTACCGTTATTATGATGCACAAGGTCTGCAAAGCTGTGGAAGAACTTTCAGAGCAATATGATTTTGATGCCCTTACCATAAACTGTTCAACAGCGGATTTTGTGGACAGAGAATTCTACAAAGAGATTATGGATATCATCCATACCTACAATATCGACCAGAAGAAGATTCGTTTAGAGCTTACAGAATCAATGATGGCGGATAGCTATGATGCGGTTAAGCACAATATGAATATGCTTAACATGGAAGGCATTCAGCTTTATATGGATGATTTCGGCACAGGTTATTCCAATTTGGAGCGTGTTCTTGATGTGCCGGTTCAGACTATCAAGTTCGATAAGTCCCTGCTTTATAAGTCAATTCAGGATTCACGAGTAGAGGATATCATTTCTTACATGATTGATACCTTTAAGAAGAACGGCTTCATCACACTGGTAGAAGGTGTAGAAGATGAGCTTCAGAAGAATTACAGTATAAAGCGAGGCTTTGACTATATTCAGGGCTATCACTATGCAAAACCCATGCCTATAGAAAACCTTAGTAAATATTTTAATAAGAAGTGATGATATCCTGAATTATAGGATTAAAATTTCGGAATTCTTGAATAAGCCCCTTTTATATGGTAAAATTTGAAAAGTTTATTTTCGCGAAAATCCATATAAAGAGGTGCTATAAATGTCAGAGTTATACAATCACAAAGAAGTCGAGCAGAAATGGCAGAAAATTTGGGATGATGAGGATGCATTCGCAGCTACAAATGATTACTCAAAGCCCAAATATTATGCTTTGGTTGAGTTTCCCTATCCTTCAGGACAGGGACTTCATGTAGGACATCCACGTCCTTATACAGCGCTTGATATCGTTGCACGTAAGCGCAGAATGCAGGGCTACAATGTTCTTTATCCTATGGGATGGGACGCTTTTGGTCTTCCCACAGAGAACTATGCCATCAAAAATCACATTCACCCCAAGATCGTAACAGCAAACAATGTAAAGAAGTTCAAGGATCAGCTTCATTCCCTTGGATATTCTTTTGATTGGAAAAGAGAGATCAACACTACTGATCCTAATTACTACAAGTGGACTCAGTGGATTTTCTTAAAGCTTTTCAAGGAAGGCCTTGCATATAAGAAGGAGATGCCTATCAACTGGTGTACTTCATGTAAGGTTGGTCTTGCTAACGAGGAAGTTGTTAACGGTGTTTGTGAGCGATGCGGATCTGAAGTAGTTCGTAAGGTAAAGAGTGAGTGGATGCTGAAGATCACAGAGTATGCTGATAAGCTCATCGACGGACTTGATAGTGTTGATTATATTGAGAGAGTTAAGGTATCTCAGAAGAACTGGATCGGCCGCAGTACAGGTGCTGAAGTTGATTTTGCGATCAAGGATACAGAGGACCATCTGACAGTTTATACCACAAGATGTGATACACTTTTTGGTGCTACATATATGGTAGTATCTCCCGAGCATCCTTATCTTGATAAGTATCAGGACAGAATTGCTAACTGGAATGATATCATTGCATACAGAGAAGCAGCTGCCAAGAAGTCTGATTTCGAGAGATCAGAGCTTGCAAAGGATAAGACCGGTGTTCAGATTGACGGCCTTATGGCAATCAATCCCGTAAATGGCAAAGAGATTCCGATCTGGGTTTCTGATTATGTACTTATGAGTTATGGTACAGGTGCTATCATGGCGGTTCCTGCACATGATGACAGAGACTGGGAGTTTGCTAAGAAGTTTGGTCTTCCTATTATCCAGGTTGTTGCCAAGGACGGTGAAGAGGTAGATGTTAACGCAGCAGCATTTACGGATGTGGCTACAGGCGTACTTATCAATTCAGATTTCATCAACGGTCTTTCTGTAAAGGATGCCAAGGAAAAGATGATTTCCTTCCTTGAGGAAAAGAAGATTGGACATGCACAGGTTAACTACAAGCTTCGTGACTGGGTATTCTCACGTCAGAGATATTGGGGTGAGCCTATTCCGATTGTTGACTGCCCTAAGTGCGGATATGTAGCAATTGATGAGTCAGAGCTTCCGCTTCTTCTGCCTGAGGTAGAGAGCTATGAGCCTACAGATAACGGTGAGTCACCTCTTGCAGCTATGACAGATTGGGTTAATACAACATGTCCCTGCTGCGGAGGTCCTGCTAAGAGAGAGACAGATACAATGCCTCAGTGGGCAGGTTCATCATGGTATTTCCTTAGATATACAGATCCTACTAATGATAAAGCGCTTGCAAGCAAGGAAGCACTTAAATACTGGATGCCTGTAGACTGGTACAACGGAGGAATGGAGCATACAACACTTCACCTTCTGTATTCCAGATTCTGGCACAAGTTCCTTTATGATCAGGGCGTTGTAACAACTCCCGAGCCTTACCAGAAGAGAACAAGTCACGGAATGATCCTTGGTGAAAACGGCGAGAAGATGAGTAAATCTCGTGGTAACGTTGTTAATCCTGATGATATCGTTGAGGATTATGGTGCAGATACACTTCGTACCTATGAGATGTTCATCGGAGCATTCGACCTTGCTGCTTCATGGTCTGAGGATGGCGTTAAGGGCTGCCGCAGATTCCTTGAGAGAGTATGGAAGCTTCAGGATATTCTTGTAGATGGCGATGAATATTCAGACGACCTTAAGGGTGAGATGCACAGAACCATCAAGAAGGTATCAAGTGATTTTGAGAATCTTAAGTACAATACAGCTATCGCAGCAATGATGTCACTTATCAATGACTTCTATAAAAAGAACGCTGTTACTAAGGCTGAGTACAAGACACTTATCACTATGCTCAATCCTGTAGCACCTCATATCACAGAGGAGATCTGGCAGAGAATCGGTGGCGAAGGCAGAC
This sequence comes from Butyrivibrio sp. MB2005, assembly GCF_000424285.1. GTDB lineage: Bacteria > Bacillota > Clostridia > Lachnospirales > Lachnospiraceae > Butyrivibrio. Next base: position 21,567 of record NZ_AUJP01000011.1, read on the forward strand.
TTTATCAGCAGACATGGCCTGAGTATGATGAGGCTCTCACTGTTGAGAACACTGTAGAGATCGCTGTGCAGGTTAACGGTAAGGTACGTGCTACAATCTCAATCGGCAAGGATGATCCTAAGGATGATGTTCTTGCAAAAGCAAGAGAAGCAATCTCAGGTAAGTTTGATGGCAATATCATCAAAGAGATTTATGTTCCAGGCAAGATTGTAAATATCGTTATGAAATAATAACAAAATAAAATGAATTGCAAAAGAACAGGCTGACTACGTGTCATGCCTGTTCTTTTTCTTATAGCTTCCTGCGGATTTCCTATTAAATTTTATTTATGATTTATTGGAATATATCTGCAAAAAAGATCTGTAATTCTCAGATTAACAGAAAATATAATCTTCATTATTTTTTGTTTGAAATATGTATTTAGCAATTCTTAAATTTTTGGAAAATCGTATATTAATGTATGTTTATTTCATTTGATTTGTGTAGAATTAAATTATGCATAAATACTATGCTGTCAAATTTCAGGAAGGTGATTTTTCTTTTAAGAAGGGAGTAGGCGGCGATGAGCGTGATAAATCTTGTACGTGTTGATGAGAAGAAAATTCATGATCTGAGTGTTAAGGAGAAATTCGACTCCACATTCAAACAGATAATCATTATGTTCTGCACAACGGCAGCAATTTTGGCGATAACCATTCTTGCAGCTCTTATCTCAGTAAGAACAATTTATCGTAAGTACTACACAATGAATACCTACCAGGCAGAGATAAGAATTGATGTTCAGGCATTATCCAAAGCTTTTCTGTGGGCACTTTCATCTCCTGATGATGCAATTCGTCAGGAACAGCTTGGAAAAGCTATGGAAAAGTTCGCTGAGTTTGATGCTAACCTTGCTAATCTTGAGACAGTGTTGGATGATACCTCAGCATTAACGGCAGTGTCAAATGATCTTAAGATAGTACAGCAAAATGGAAAGACGCTTGGTGATATGTTCACCGACGGATCAACCTCGGAAGAAATATTCTACTATTTCAATGATACACTGTATCCTTCCATTGATGCTGCGGTACAGGATTTTAAGAGCGTTTCTTCAGGTTCAAAGGAAGCAGCGGCATCTGCATACCGAGCTGCTCTCATTATGGGTATAGTGCTTTCAACGCTTTCCATAATCATTGTTATCATGGTTATGATTTATATCGTTGACGTAAAGAAAAAACTATCCAAGTCTATTCTTGAACCTGTTGAAGAGATTTCAAAGGCTGCAGACGATATGTCCAGAGGAAATCTTAATATCAACATTGATTACACATCAGGAGATGAGCTTGGCAGACTTGCCAAGGATCTGAATGAGTCTACATCAATCACTGAACGTATTGTTGCTGATATCAGAGAAACCCTGAGGATTGTCGCTGATGGCGATTTTACACAGGGAACGCTTCATCCCGAGCTTTATAAAGAGGATTTTGCTCCTATAAAGGAAGCTCTTAATAATATCACAGAATCTCTTTCAGATACTCTTTCACGTGTTAAGGATTCGTCCAACCACGTATCTGAGGGTGCAAGTGGAATGAGCAGAGGGGCTACTGATCTGGCAGAAGGCGCTACAGATCAGGCTGCAGCCGTTGAAGAGCTGACAGCATCTGTTAATACAGTTACAGAACAGACAAAACTCATGGCTGAAACAGCAGAGAAATCCAGAAAGATGGCAGAGAAGGTTCGTGAGGATGCAGATGCCAGCGCTCGTAAGATGCATCTTGTAACAGATGCAATGGTAAGGATCACAGAGGCATCCAACGAGATTGAGCAGGTAACCAATTCAATCGAATCTATTGCAAAGCAGACTCAGTTGCTTGCTCTTAATGCATCTATCGAGGCTGCAAGAGCAGGAGAGTCAGGAAAAGGCTTTGCAGTTGTTGCTGAAGAAATCAGCACATTGGCAAGTCAGAGTTCTGAGGCTGCAAAGAATACTCATCAGCTTATTCAGGATACAATGGAAGAAATCAGAAACGGTAATGATGTTGTTGGAGAGACAACAGATGCCCTTCAGCAGATGCAGGCATCAGTTGAAGAAATTACCGGCATGATAATGGAAACCGGAGAGATGGCACAGAATCAGGCCACCAGCATGGAAGAGATCAACGAAGGTATCGACCAGATCTCCACAGTAGTTCAGAGCAACTCTGAGACCGCTCAGGAATCCAGCAACGTATCCCAGACACTTACCGAGCAGTCCGAAGACCTCAACAGAATGATCAACCAGTTCAAACTTCGCTAGATATGAATCGCCCATCAGTTCATTTTCGGGGTTGGTTAGGCTCGCTTGTTTTTCTAATGTCGAGGCGCTTTCACTATTTCATGCTCCGAAAAAACTTGCAGGCCGAATATAGGTATTTGACTTTATCATGGTCATAACGGCGCAATGCGCCTACAACAAAAAGCAGAAAATCCTTTGAGCAAGCTCAGGATTTTCTGCTTTATTTGTTTTGCCGCTTGCTACGCAAGCTCTATGACCATGATTATTTACACTTTGAAGCGGCCTGCTGCAAACAGTTTTCTCCGCATGAGTGAAAGCGTCTTTCTCCATAAGAAAAACAGACACTCACCTAAAATACCCGAAAATGAACCGATGGGCGATTTCATAGAGCAAAGCTCTTCAAACTGAGATAAACTGCATTGTGCCGTTTGTATGACATTTATAGATAGTTTATAAAATAATAATGATTTTTTAGGTGCGAGTTAACTATAGTTTCATTTTGCATTGATAAAATCAAAATATAACAAACGCCTATAGATATATAACAGAAAATGGAAATTTACTACTTATTTGCCAAAGCTTTAGAAATAAAAAAGCACTAGAAACCTAATGCTTTAATTTTGATACCTTATATTGTGCAAACTCAATTAGTTCATTTTTGGATTCTTTATCTAATTTAGAAAAGTAGTAGAGGAGTTGTAGTTCCAGATTGTTTAATCCAGAATGACGACTATCTGATTTGAAGGAAGAAAGCTCGGCTTCTTCGAGTGTACGAGATGTATAGTCAGGAGCATCAAAATATATCTCATTATCGAGTGGAACGCAGAGCTTTAATAGCTCATCAGTTGTAAGACCATAGAAGTTGGCAAGTTTATATAACGAAATAATGCTTGGGGTACGTTTACCAGCTTCATACTGCTGATAGGTTGGTTGTTTTACATCAATATTGGCAGCAATATAACTTTGCGTATATCCATGAATAGAACGTAACTCTCTTAGTTTATTGGCGATTTTTTCGTTATCATTATCCATTAGTTGATTTGCCTCCGTTTAACAATAGTTTAGTCGAGATTAGGCAAAGGTAGATTAAGATGCGATATATCGATATAGGCAAATGCAATAATTCTCAAAAATCCATTTACGTCAGAACTAATCATCTGACAAAAATCATATATGAAGGGAGCGGTTTTTTATGGCTAAAATGATTAATTGTAAACATTGTGGGCAGGAAATTGCTGCCAGTGCAAAAGTATGTCCTCATTGTGGGGGGAAGAACAAAAAACCATTCTATAAAAAATGGTGGTTTTGGGTTCTTGTAGTATTAGTTCTTTTAATTGGTGCAGGTAGTAACGGAAGTAAAAATACTGATACGAAGAAGGTTGGCGAAGTAGAGACTGCGGATAAAAAGGAAGAATCCAAGTCTGCTGGTACTGAAACAGCATCTACTGAGGCTAAAGAAACCGAAGCAAAAGAAGCAAAGACTGAGTATCATGTAGGAGATATTCTTGAAGATGGGAATATGCGTATAGTTTATGTATCTTCTGGTGATTACCATGAAGATAATGAGTATATGCAACCACAAGATGGAAAGAAGTACATTTATGCAAAATTTGAGTTCGAAAATATTTCAGATTCAAAAGATGCATCAGTTTCTTTCTATAGTTTTGAATGCTATGCAGATGGTTATGCTTGTGATATGCATTATGGAAATGATGAGTCACTTTCCGCTACCTTGTCAGCTGGTAGAACAACTTCGGGTATCCTTGTATTTGAGGTTCCAATTGATGCAAAAGAAATAGAAATTGAATATACAACTAATATGTTCACGTCAGATAAGATCAAGTTTATATATGATGGAGAAAAGGACTCGGGCTACACACCTAAGACTAATACGGCAGCGTCTGCTGATGCTTATAGTGTAGGAAGTATTGTTGAGTCATCAAAAATGAATGTTACATATATTTCCTGTGAGAAAGATACATCATATAGTCAATTCTCAGAGCCTAAATCTGGATATCACTATATTACATGTACTTTTGAATTCGAAAATGTAGGTGATTCAGATCAGGGAGTAACATATTATGATTTTGATTGTTATGCTGATGGAGTAAATTGTGAACAGGCTTATTGGCGTGATGATGGAATCAGTGCAACCTTGTCTGCTGGAAGAAAAACAAAGGGAACAGTGACATACATGGTACCTGATAATGCTACAACTGTAGAAGTTGAATATGTAGCAAATTTCTGGACCTCCAATAGAGTAGTGTTCACTGTTGAGGAATAGGTTTAGTTACAAGATAATCTTACTTAGCGACGGTGCTTATGAATCATGATTAGTAGTGTAATAAGGATTTATCAAATATTAGGAGGAAAATATGAATCAGATTATAAAGAGAAGTATTGTTTTTATCGTTGTTATGACTATGCTTTTATGTATACGGAATGATGTCTAAGCAGCTACGCCTGAAGGAACGATGTACAATCCGGTGAATTTTGGGACAGGTAGATCTTATACAAAAATATGGACCAGATATAATGATGATTTGAATTTCTATGCATCATTTACAATGCTACAAAATGGTTATGTATCTATAAATGCTACTAAACCATTTGATGATTATGGTGAGGTTGCGTCATATAAACTCTATATGTACGATTCAAGTGGAAATGCGGTTTGGGATTGTCTTACTACCGGCCAAAGAGATATACCTACAAGTAGTTATAATTATACTGTTGGTTTAAAAAGCGGCATTTATATCCTGAGATTTGATCCCTCCTTTGTAGTATATTCAGGCGGTATTAGCAGTACTATATCTATTAACACTGTGGCAAATCCTTATTGGGAAGCTGAGAATAATGATAGTTATGAAAAAGCAACAACTCTTAAGCTGAAGAAAAAGTATAATGCCGTTTATGGTGAAAACAATGATATGGATCAGGATTTTTTTAGATTCAAGGTAAAAAAGGGTAAGAAATATGTTATAAGTTTAGGAAATTATAGCGATTTTTCAGCTACTTCTACAATAATTAAAATATATGATCCTAAAAAGAAGGATGCAAGGAAATATGGAAGCAAATATAGTAGTGCCGGTTATGAGCTGGAGAAAAAAGGGCGAGTGACAATTAAGGCAAATAAAAATGGCTACTATTATATTAGATTGTATAATTCTTTTGGATATAGTAATCCTGGTGTGAAATACTCGATTAAGGTCAAGCAAAAGTAAAATTTGGCATAGTTGTAAAAACGCAATGTTCACTTAATAAAAAATTGGATAATCTAAGTTTATATGCCATAAGCACTTTTATATTTTTAATAAGAAAGTGCTTATGGTATTTTGTTGTTATTGCTAAAAGTTTGTAAATATATGTTCGTGAATGGCGGATATTACATTTTGATACTTTAACGTTTTAAAGCGTTGACATACATGGTATTATTGTATACAATGATACGCAAGATTGAAATTAAGTCGTATAACCAATCTTACAATCACAGAAAAAATCTAATAGATTGAATTTTATTTAGCGCCGGTGGGGCCGGAAAACATATATGTTCCACGAAGCTGCTTTAAAAAACGTCGGTTCTTAGGCGGCGTTTTATGACGCCTTAGTACCGCTACGTTTTTTACAGAGCGAGAGCGCCAGCTGAGTGGAATATACATGTTTGCAGGCCAAAACGGTGCGAAGTTAACGCAACTACAGGAGGGAAAAATGCAGGATCAGACATTTCAGAACAGGCCAGTAACTATGAATGAGCACAACAATCTGTTACAGATTGAAGAGCATATGTATATTCTTGATGATGTTAAAAAACCTAATGTTTTCAGGAATATGTTCCCATATGATGAGGTACCAAAGATTCCTTTTAATGACAGAATCGTTCCCCATAATATGCCCAAGGATATCTGGATCACAGATACCACCTTTAGGGATGGACAGCAGTCCCGTGCGCCTTATAGCACTGAGCAGATTGTAAAAATCTACGACATGATGCATGAGCTTGGCGGTCCTAACGGAATGATCAGAGCCAGTGAATTTTTCCTCTACAGCAAGAAGGACAGAGATGCGGTTTATAAGTGCATGGAGAGAGGCTATGAGTTCCCTGAGGTTACAAGCTGGATCCGTGCAAGTAAAGAAGACTTTAAGCTTGTAAAAGAGATTGGCATGAAGGAGACAGGTATCCTTGTAAGCTGTTCTGATTACCATATTTTCTTAAAGCTTAAGATGACAAGAAAGCAGGCTCTGGAGCATTATCTTAGCGTAATCAGAGACTGCCTTGAAGAGGGAATCGCCTGCAGATGCCACCTTGAGGATATTACAAGAGCCGATATTTACGGATTCGTAGTACCTTTCTGCGTTGAGCTTATGAAGCTTCGTGAGGAGTATGGACTTCCTATTAAGGTTCGTGCCTGCGACACCATGGGCTATGGCGTTAATTTTTCAGGTGCTGTTATTCCCAGAAGCGTACAGGGTATCATTTATGCCATAAATACCAATGCCGGTGTTCCCAGTGAGCTTATTGAGTGGCATGGACATAACGATTTCTATAAGGCTGTTACTAACTCAACCACTGCATGGCTCTATGGCTGCTCAGGTGTAAATGCTTCACTTTTCGGAATCGGAGAGAGAACAGGAAATACACCTCTTGAAGCTATGATCTTTGAGTATGCTCAGCTTAAGGGCACTCTTAATGGAATGAATACTCAGGTTATTACTGATCTTGCCCGTTATTATGAGAAGGAGCTTGGGTATCATATTCCGCCTCAGACACCTTTTGTAGGTAAGAATTTCAATGTTACAAGAGCAGGAATTCACGCTGACGGACTTCTTAAGAATGAGGAGATATACAATATTTTTGATACTGATAAATTCCTTGGAAGACCTCCGGTAAGTGCTGTTTCCAACACATCAGGTCTTGCAGGAATAGCACATTGGATCAACGTTCATTATCACCTTAAGGGTGATCAGGCTCTTGGAAAAGATGCTCAGATCGTACAGCTCTTGAAGGAGTGGGTAGATGGCGAGTATGAAAACGGCCGTGTAACCGTTATGTATGATGAGGAGCTTACAAGCAAGATTGATGAGGTATCCAAACTTATCGGAATAGAGATTACAGACGGAGCCGTTAAAACGCTGTAAGAGAGGGCTTATGAATAATAAAGATTTAAAGCAGGAAGTTACAGATAAATATTCTTTGAGGGGCCGTGTTTTTAACAGAATACGAGATGATATACTGAATGGAAAATACTCTGACGGTGAGGAGCTTAAGGAAGTTGCCATAGGTAAGGAGCTTGGCGTAAGCAGAACTCCTGTAAGAGAAGCACTTCGTCAGCTTGAGCTTGAGGGCCTGGTGCAGATCATTCCCAACAAAGGTGCCTATGTTGTAGGTATAAGTATTGAGGATATTCACGATATTTATATGATAAGGTCCAAGCTTGAAGGGCTTTGCGCAAGATGGGCCTGCGATAATATAACTGACGAACAGATGGAAGAGCTTGAAGAAATCGTGTATCTGGCAGATTTTCATGAGAGTAAGGGACATCAGGAGCAGCTCGCCGAGCTTGATAACCGTTTCCATACAATACTCTATGAATCCTGCAATTCCAAAATGCTGGAGCATCTTTTGAAGGATTATCATCAGTATGTCTGGAGGATCAGGCAAAAGACCTTGTCGGGAAGTCGCGGCAAAGACTGCAATAATGAACACAGAGCAATAATGGAAGCTATCAGGGATAAGAACCCCGATAAGGCTGAGGAATTTGCCAATAGGCATATGCGCAGTGCTTATGATAATATGGTAAAGAATGGTTTACTTAACTACAAAAACAATTGACCGGGAGGAGTAGAAATGGCAAAAGTACAGATGACAACACCCATCGTAGAGATGGACGGCGATGAGATGACCAGAATTCTCTGGAAGATGATCAAGGAAGAGCTGATTGAACCCTTTATCGAGCTTAAGAGTGAATACTATGATCTCGGTCTTAAATATCGTGATGAGACTGACGATCAGGTTACAATTGACAGTGCCAATGCCACAAAAAAATATGGCGTAGCTGTTAAATGCGCTACCATTACACCCAACGCTGCACGTGTTGAGGAGTACGACCTTAAGAAGATGTGGAAGAGTCCCAACGGAACAATCCGTGCAATGCTGGACGGTACTGTTTTCCGTGCACCTATCCTTGTAAAGGGAATAGAGCCTAATGTAAAGACCTGGGAGAAGCCCATTACTCTTGCACGTCACGCATACGGTGATGTTTATAAGAATGTTGAGATAGCTGTTCCCGGAGCAGGTAAAGCTGAGCTTGTTTTCACAGGTGCTGACGGAACAGAGATCAGACAGACAATTCAGGAATTTGACGGCCCCGGAATCATTCAGGGAATGCACAACAAGGATGATTCAATAAAGAGCTTTGCAAAGGCATGCTTTGAATATGCCCTTTCAACCAAGCAGGATCTCTGGTTTGCAACAAAGGATACTATCAGTAAGACCTATGATGCCAGATTCAGAGAGATTTTCGATGAGACCTTTGCCAAGAATTATAAGAACAGATTTGATGAGGCAGGAATCGAGTATTTCTATACTCTGATCGATGATGCTGTTGCTCGTGTAATGAAGTCCAAGGGCGGCTTTATCTGGGCCTGCAAGAACTACGACGGCGATGTTATGAGCGATATGGTTTCATCTGCCTGCGGAAGTCTTGCAATGATGACCTCAGTTCTTGTTTCACCCGATGGAATCTACGAGTATGAGGCAGCTCACGGAACTGTTCAGAGACACTATTACAAGTATCTCAAGGGTGAGGAGACATCCACCAACCCTGTAGCAACTATTTTTGCATGGACAGGCGCTATGAGAAAAAGAGGAGAACTTGATGGAATTCAGGGGCTTATCGACTGGGCTGACAAGATGGAAAAGGCCACACTTTCCACTATTGAAAGCGGTCAGATGACAGGAGACCTTCTCCTTATTACCTCTAATCCAAATGCAAAAAAACTTAATTCCGAGAACTTTATCAAAGCTATCAGAAATACTTACGAATCAATGTAAATAAGCTTTGACAATGCTCCAATAATTTAATAAGGTATGATAGTAAACACGCATAAGCTGAGGGGAAAAATGCGTGTTTATTTATGCCCTATAGACAGTTTTAATAGAGTGGAGAAATACAATGGCTTTTTGTCTTAAAGATCTGTTGGAGTTCGATGACATTGTAATCCAATGTCACGACAATCCTGACGCTGATGCCCTCGCCAGCGGCTATGCCCTTAAGTGGTATCTGAAAAAACATGGAAAAGATGCAAGATTCATATATGGTGGAAGATCTCCCATAAGTAAGAGCAATCTTGTTCTCATGAAAGAAAATCTTGGTATTCCCGTAGAATATGTAAATGAGCTTAAACCTCCGCAGCTGCTTGTAACAGTAGACTGCCAGTATGGTGAGAGTAATGTTAAGCATTTTGATGCTGAGAATATAGCGACTATTGATCATCATCAGATATCCGGTACGCTTCCGGAAATGGCTGCCCTTAGGAGTAATTACGGCTCCTGCTCAACAGTAATCTATGAGCTTATGCAGCTGGAAGACATAGATATCAATGAAGATGTGAATATCGCAACAGCGCTTTACTACGGTCTTATGACCGATACCAGCGGATTTGAAGAGATATCTCACCCTTCTGACAGGGACCTTAGAGATTATGCCAGACCCCGTATGGCTGACATAGTTCTTTTCAAAAATTCCAATTTGTCCAAGGACGAGCTGGTTATAGCGGGCGATGCTCTAAAGCATGCCTATTATGACGAGAAGAGGCTTTATGCCATCGTTGAGTCCAAGCCCTGTGATCCCAATATCCTTGGTATCATCAGCGACATGACTCTTGAAGTAGACAGTATAGATGCATGTCTTGTTTACAGTGTTATGCCCTTTGGCGTGAAGATATCCGTAAGAAGCTGTGTCAGAGAGATTAAGGCCAGCGAGCTTGCGGCATTTCTTGCGTCCGGATATGGCGGCGGTGGTGGTCATCTAATTAAGGCAGGAGGACTTCTTAAAAAGGACCTTCTTGAAAAAGCCGGTATAAGCTATGACAATGCTTCCATCAGGAGCTTCCTTGACGACAGGCTTAAAGATTATTTTGAGAATTCTGAGATTATCTTTGCAGGTGAGAAAGTTGAAGATATTTCTGAGTATGAGCACTATATCAAGAAGGAACTGTCTCTTGGTTTTGTTCGTGCTGTAGATCTTGCTGCGCCCGGAACCAAGATTATGATCCGTACTTTGGAAGGCGATATAGATACTATTGTTGAAGAGGATATTTTTATAATAATCGGTATTGATGGAGAGGTTTATCCCATAAGGAAAAAGAGATTTGACGAAAACTACACTCTTTCGGATGACGAGTATGTCTATCCGGGAGAATATGCTCCTTCAGTTATGAATCATGTTAGCGGTGAGAGAGTAAAGATTCTGCCTTTTGCAAGAAGCTGTGTATCAAGGGGCGGATGCGGCATTTATGCCAAAAAGCTGGACCACAGGGTAAAGGTATTTACTAAGTGGGATCCGGAAAAATACTATCTCGGTACAGAGGGTGATTATCTGGTTGTAAGAGCAGATGACCACTCCGATATGTATGTCATCGCAGAAGAAGTATTTAAGAAAACATATATCAAGGAGCAGGCATAATGAGATACGCTGCATTTATCAGCTACAGACACACACCCGGTGACATGGAGATTGCGAAAAAAGTTCACACCGGGCTTGAAACATATAAGATTCCCAAGGGAGTAAGACAAAAGACAGGCAAAAATAAAATAGGACGAGTTTTCAGGGATCAGGAAGAACTGCCTATCGGAAGCGACCTGGATGATAATATTTCTCAGGCGCTTCGCGAATCAGAATTCCTGATCGTTATCTGTTCACCCAGAACTCCTGAATCTTACTGGGTTTGCAAGGAGATCGAGACCTTTATAAAAATGCATGGCAGGAATCATATTCTGGCTGTACTCGTTGAGGGAGAACCCTCAGACAGCTTCCCTGCACAGCTCCTTGTTGATGAGAACGGAGAGTCCGTTGAGCCTCTTGCGGCTGATGTAAGAGGAACAACTCAGAAGGAGATAAACAAAAAGTTCAAGACAGAGATACTTCGTCTTGCTGCCCCTATCATCGGATGTACCTATGATGAGCTTAAACAGCGTGACAGAGAGCGAAGAATAAAGAGAATGTCCAGTATCTTCGGACTTGCTGCATCAGGACTTACCCTTGCCGGAACTGCTTTTGGTATCTATAACGCCAATGTGGCTGAGCAGATGAAACAGCTGGCGGATGAAAAATCAAGACTGGCAGAGGAGATATCCATACAATACGATGGAAAGCTGGAAAATCAGTCCAGATTCTATGCAGAAGAAGCCCTTACTCTTCTTGATCAGGGAGCCCGTGAGGATGCCGCTCTGGTGGCAATCGAGGGACTTCCTTCAGAAGATAATGAAAGACCGTATGTGGCAGATGCAGAGTATGCTTTATCAAAGGTATTATATGCTTACAGTAATTCAAATGATTTTACTGTGGACAGAGTGCTTACACATGAGCTTCCTGTCAAATATATGAAGAGAATAGATGATTCATCAAAGCTTGTGACAATTGATGAAGGAAGCAGGGTCTATGTATGGGATGCACAGGACTGGTCCCTTATGACTCAGATTGAGCCTGCCATAGATGATTTCAATTACTATGAGGATATCAAATACGCTGACGCCGACAGTACGGGCTTATTTGTGGCTGCTGAGCACAATGTCACTAAATATGATTTTGACGGCAATAAGTTATATGAGCTAAAGACTGATGACGTTATCGTACAGTGTGAAGTCTGCGCTGAACAAGGTAAGCTGATTCTTGTGGGACTTAGGTCCATTAGCATCATTGATACCAATGATGGCTCTGAGATAGCATATTTTAACAATGATACAGGTGCTTACTTCAGATCGGAAGGTAAATACATAGAGGAATATAATAAGTTCTATGTGTGTGGAGACAATAGCGATACAGACGGAGCCTGCGTTGCGATAGTTGATTTAAATGACAATACCTACAGAAGTGTTGAGGTCTCAGATGGAATTTATCTTGATTTTACAGTTACACAAAACGGCAGTATAGTCACACTTTATGGCAATAAAGATATGATCAGTGAGGGAGTCACACAGCTTACTGTGGAACTCTTTAACTCTGATTATGAAAAGGTTTGGTCAAAACAGCTTGATGCCAACTACAAGAACCTTTTGACCTATTATGCAAATATCAGATCCAATACATATACAGAAAACGGCGTAACAAACAGTTATGTTTTAGTCACATCTGCTACATATGCTTTTGCTATTGATGAGAATACAGGTGACATTATTAAGACCTTTAATCTTCCTGGAGATGCCACAATGGTTGCAATGACCGTTGATTCTCCCTATGGAAGGGTTGGATACAGACAGGGTAATATCGATTTTGTTGACTTTGTAGAAGGTCGAATCTATTCAGAATTTGAGATTCCAACCAATTTTGCCATTAAAGAAGCCTCACTTTTTAAGGATAAGATAATACTTAGTTCTTATTCAGCTGAGGAGTTATATGTTCTTACGTGGCATGACGCACCTGATCTGGAAGATTTTGTTACCTTTGAAGGAAAAGAAACACCAAGCATGACATCGCCGGATGGTTTATATTTTGCAACTACCGATTATGGCGAATATACCAATGTTAACTTCTATGATAAGGATGGAAAAGAAATCTATTCCTTTGATGAGGGAGAGTTTATCTATAGTGTCCATCTATTTAATGATAAGGCTATTTTGCAGGATAAGCGCAGCTTTTGGATAATCAATCCCTATGAAGGTACCTGTGAAGAGATCACCCTTGAAGAGCTGGGCATTGATATGTATACATATGACATGACACTTTCAAAGGACGGTACAGGAGCTGCTTTATGGAATGCCAGGGATCTTGCTGCTGTTGACCTTGATACCAAAAAGGTAATGATAGAGGCATCTACCGAATCAACTATCGGTAAAGTGATTATGGATTCCGCCCATAAGAAACTCTATGTATCTGAGGGTAAAGATGTTCTTTACGAGATTGACATTGAAGGCAAGACCACAAAGGAATTTAAGGACGAGAATCTGAGCACGGTAGCTAACAGCTACACCAAAGATTTCATTGCACTTAGTCCGGATGATAAGCATATCGCTATCTGCTGTAAGGATGGATATGTAAGGCTTGTAAGTACTGAAAACTATGAGACCGAGGCAAAGATTCCGCTTCAGTCATATCTTAGCGCATTTATCGGATTTACAGATGACGGCACTCATATAATCATGCAGGGAGATGATTATAAGATCCGTATCTGGGACATAGAAAATGAATGCACTGCGTCGTCTATTGACACTTCAGCAACAGTACGACAGATCATCTGTGATGAAGAGGATGGCCTTATGGCATTGTCAGTTGGTTACGGCACAATGCTTTATGAAACAAAAGGGTATGGATGTGTTGGATTTGCTCAGGAGGGTATGTTTTATTTAAAGAGCAACAATTCAATTCTTGTAAGCAGTGATCAGACAGAGGTTAAGAGGACTTATTATAAGAACTACAAGCAGCTTGTGGAAGAGGCCAAAAGACAGTTCCCCGGAGCTGAGCTCACTGAAGAAAAGAAGGCAAAATACAATATAAATTAATGGGAAAATGTATTAAAATGTGCTGAGAAGGTATTTTAGGAGGTATTTAGGGTATGGCAAATTTTAAGACAGTAAAAAATGAGGGCGGACCCACACTGGGTGTTACAAGTGCGCCTGTCATTGAGATGGATGGGTTATTTTTCAGAGATCTTGAGCGCACAGGAGAGCTTGTTCCATATGAGGACTGGAGACTTTCTCCCGAGGAGAGAGCCAAGGATCTGGCATCAAGGATGACTGTTGAAGAAATCGCAGGTCTTATGATGTACAGTGCGCATCAGATAGTTCCCGCTGAGGGTGGCGGCTGGTTCCCTGCAACCTATAGGGGAGGTAAGACTCTTGCAGAGAGCGGCGCTGATGAATGGGAGCTTACAGATCAGCAAAAGAAGTTTCTTACTGAGGATCATGTGAGATATGTTCTTGCCATGGTTCTTAAGAACGGCGAAATTGCAGCTAAATGGAATAATGAAATGCAGGCACTTTGTGAGGAGATGCCTCATGGTATTCCTGTAAATACAAGTACTGATCCAAGACACGGCGCAGGCAGTGCATCTGCTGAGTTTAAGACGGAGGCAAAGGGCACAAGTAAATGGCCCCTTGGACTTGGCCTTGCAGCAACATTTTCAGCTGACACAGTAAAGAACTTTGCCCGTATTGCGGCAAGAGAGTACAGAGCACTTGGTATTACAACTGAGCTGGGACCTCAGATTGATCTTGGAACTGAGCCCAGATGGATGAGAGTATCAGATACCTATGGTCCTTCCAGCAAGCTTGTAACAGAGTATGCCAAGAATTATTGTGAAGGTCTTCAGAATGATCCTGAGGCAGACGGCTGGGGTGAGACAAGTGTAGCAGCCATGGTTAAGCACTGGCCGGGCGGCGGCCCCTGCGAGGCAGGAAGAGATGCACATTATGCTTACGGTAAGTTTGCTGTATATCCGGGAGACAATCTTAAGGAGCACTTAAAGCCTTTCCTTGAGGGTGCATTTAAACTGGATAAAACAGGGCAGGCTTCAGCAGTAATGCCTTATTATACAGTCAGCTACGGTGTTGATCCTTCCGGAAAAAATGTAGGAAACAGCTACAGCAAATACATAATCGGTGATCTTTTAAGAGATAAATACGGTTATAAGGGCGTAGTATGTACAGACTGGGGCATCACACAGGATCCTAATTCAAAGCTTGATTCCTTTGGTTCAAGATGCTTTGGTACAGAGGATTTATCCGAGGCAGAGAGACACCTTTGCATCATCGAGAACGGTGTTGACCAGTTTGGCGGCAATAATAATATCAAGCCTATTCTTGAAGCTTATAAAATAGGCTGCGAGCGTCATGGTGAGGATGCCATGAGAAAGCGCTTTGAGGAAAGTGCTGTAAGACTTCTTTTAAACAGCTTCAGATGCGGACTTTTCGAGAATCCTTATCTTGATCCCGAGGAGAGTAAGAAAGTACTTGGCTGCGATGAGTTCGTAAAAGAGGGCTTCGATGCTCAGCTTAGAAGTATCGTAATGGTTAAGAACAACGGTGTTCTTCCTGTAAGCGGACGTAAGAAGGTATACATCCCCGGAAGACATATCGATGCTCATAAGGGCTTCATGAGAGATATGATGCCTGCCATGGATATCCCGGGAGCAAATCCCGCAGATGTAATACCTTTCTATGATGTTACGGATGATCCTGCAGAGGCAGATATGGCTATTTGCTTCATTGAAAGTCCTATCAGTGACGGATATACAGAGGAGACAGGCTATAGACCTGTGACCCTTCAGTACAGACCTTATACAGCAGATGCTGCAAGAGAGGTCAGCATTGCAGGAGGAGATTTCCGAGAGGATTCAAATAACAGAACATACAAAGGAAAATCCAATACACCTGCCAACGAAAGCGATCTTGATCTTGTAATCAAGGCAAGAGAGCAGATGGGTGATAAGCCCGTCATTGTATCTATCAGAATGAATAATCCCTGCATGGTTTCTGAATTTGAGAAATATGCAGATGCGATCCTTGTTAACTTTGGAGTTGAGACAAAGGCTACACTTACCATCGTGAGCGGTGGCGCAGAGCCTTCAGCAATGCTTCCAGTTCAGCTTCCTGCTGATATGGAAACAGTTGAGAAGCACTGTGAGGATAAGCCCTTTGATTACACTCCTTACACTGATTCTGTAGGTAATACCTATGACTTTGGTTTTGGCCTTAACTTTAGCGGTGTTATCAGGGATGATAGATACGAAAAATATGTATCTAACAGATAAGTTTTTGAAAATCAGAGGTTTACACAATGATCTTAAATTGTCATGATCTCTCAAAGTCGTTTGACGGAAAAGACATTCTGAAAGGAGTGTCTTTTCATATTGAGGATAATGAAAAAGCAGCAATAGTAGGAATTAACGGTGCAGGCAAGACTACACTCATCAGAATGCTTATTGGAGAGCTGACTCCGGATACCGGAACAGTTACACTTTCCAAGGATGTGACAGTTGGATATCTTGCACAGAATCAGAATATCGACAGCGCTCACAGTATCTACGAAGAACTTCGTGAGATGAAAAGAGATGTTATTAATCTCGAAAAGGAGATTCGCAGTGCTGAGGCACAGATGGATGTGCTTCGAGGCGAAGAGCTGGACAGACTGATGGACCGTTATGCCCAGATGAATCACGAGTTTCAGCTTAAAAACGGCTATGCCTGGGAGAGTGAAGTAATAGGCGTTGCAAAGGGACTTGGTTTTACAGAAGAGGAATTCGATAAGAGAATCTCCACTCTTTCAGGTGGTCAGAAGACCAGAGTGGCTCTCGGTAAGCTCCTTCTTCAGAGTCCTGACCTGATAATCCTTGATGAGCCTACCAACCACCTTGATATGAATTCCATCAAGTGGCTTGAAGGTTATCTTATGAATTACAAGGGTGCTGTACTTATCGTATCCCACGATAGATATTTCCTTGACCGTATAGCACAGAAGATAATTGAGATTGATCAAACAAGTGCTGAGGTATATCAGGGTAATTACACAGCCTATGCACATAAGCGTGAGAAGATCAGGGCAGCTAAGCTTAAGGCATACCTCAATCAGCAGGCTGAGATTAAGCATCAGGAAGAGGTCATTGACAAGCTAAGACAGTTCAACAGGGAAAAGAGCATTAAAAGGGCTGAGAGCAGAGAGAAGATGCTTGATAAGATTGAGCGTCTTGAAAAGCCCACAGAAGTTCGTGATGACATGAGAATCACTCTTACTCCTTCCTGCGTAAGCGGTAATGATGTAATGAATGTTGACTCTATTGCCAAATCCTTTGGTAATGAGAAGCTGTTTGAGAATATAAGCTTTGAAATTAAGCGCGGTGAGAAGGTGGCAATTATCGGTGACAACGGAACCGGTAAGACCACAATGCTTAAGATAATTAATGGCATGGAATCCCTTGATGCCGGTGAAATAACACTGGGTGTGAAGGTTCATGTAGGATATTACGATCAGGAGCATCAGGTACTTCACAATGAGAAGACTCTTTTTGAAGAGCTCTCGGATGCTTATCCATCCATGAACAATACAGAGATCAGAAATACTCTGGCTGCATTTTTGTTTACAGGTGATGATGTATTTAAGAGAATCGGAGACCTCTCAGGCGGTGAGAAGGGCAGAGTATCTCTTGCCAAGCTTATGCTTTCAGATGCCAACTTCCTTATTCTCGATGAGCCTACAAACCACCTTGATATCACCAGTAAGGAGATATTGGAGGATGCCATAAGCGGCTACGAGGGTACTGTTTTATATGTAAGCCATGACAGATATTTCATCAATAAGACTGCCACCAGAATCCTTGATCTTACCCATGGAAGAATGATCGGTTACATTGGTAACTATGATTACTACCTTGAGCACTGCGAGGAGCAGACCGCAAGAATCTTAAATGAAAGCGGCAGTGCATCTTCCTTTGGAAGAGGAATAGAGATGGCATCTGAGGATGCTGCCAAGGGCAATTCCTTTGGTAAGCTTGCAGGTTCATCACAGCCTGCCCAGAAGGAGAGCGCAGGAGCAGCTGACTGGAAAGCTCAAAAGGAAGAACAGGCTAAAAAGCGTAAGATTGAAGCGGCCCTTAAGAAGTGTGAAGAGGAAATTGCAAAGCTTGAGGAGAGGAATGAGAAGATCAACGAAGAACTATCTGATCCTGAGGTAGCAACAGATCTTTCGAAAGTGAGAATGCTATCTGATGAGCTTGGCGCCAACGAGGAGAGACTAAGCGCTCTTTATGACGAATGGGCCGAGCTTAGTGAATAAAATAGGATTTCGCTTGAGAAATCCTTGCGCGTAAGCAGTATTTAGAAGCAATAAGTTAGTAAAAGTAAAAGAGCATTCGCAGGATTAAGTCTTACGAATGCTCTTATTTTCTGCTTTATAATGTTCGAATTTCAGGCAAATGCATCAAATGAACTACCGACCTGGCTATAGGAATAACCACCCATATCTCTGCCGTAGCCAACTGTCATGCCGTTATATTTTGATGCGATATTGTTGAACTGCTGGCTTACTCTCTGGGTCTCTTCCTGACCATCTGTGCTGGCAACTTCGCCAACTTTTACTTCCTGTGCGTTTGGATATACCACAGGAGCAACTGTAGATATGTTCCCAACAGCCTTATGCTCATCATAAACATCGGAAACCGGTGCCTGATTGGAGAGAGCATAATTCATTGGCTGTGTCTGATACATACTATATCCACTTATTCCGCCAATTGACATTCCCATATATTTCTACCTCTACAGTCTGTAAGAACACCCATTTACAGACAATAGAATTATAAAATATATTCCTTAAAATATTATAAACTTGCTCTTAAAGAAAACCGAAATATGCCTGTTTTTGAAAGAAAAATTCAGTATTTTTGAAACTTTTTGAATGTAGAGTTCGCAGATTGACTAATTTTTAACAGATAGTATAATCTATATAGAACTAAATACCTATAATGACAACGGAGGAAGTATGGCGGAGAAAGAAATCTCGCAGGCAGTTATCGGCAGACTGCCGCGCTACTTCAGATATCTGGGAGAACTTAAGGAGCAGGGAATCGAGAGAATTTCTTCTCAGGATCTCAGTGATCTGATGAAAGTAACAGCCTCACAAATAAGGCAGGACTTTAATAATTTCGGAGGTTTTGGGCAACAGGGATATGGGTATAATGTCGAATATCTTTATGATGAGATCGGTAAGATCTTAGGTCTCGGAAGAGAACATACTCTTATCATTATCGGCGCAGGCCACTTAGGACAGGCGCTTTCAGGTTACAATAATTTCTTCAACAGAGGATTTATTTTCAAAGGTGCATTTGACCTTAATCCCGAACTTCACGGAAAGAAAATAAGAAATATCGAAATTCGTCCTATCGAAGAGATGGAGCAGTTTGTAAGAGATAATAAGATTGAGATTGCTGTGCTTGCAATTCCCAAGGACCAGGCTGTCAAAATGGCAGAGAGACTGGTTAATTGCGGTATCAAAGCGATCTGGAATTTTGCTCACGTGGACCTGGATGTTCCTGAGAATGTTCAGGTTGAAAACGTTCATTTATCTGATTCCCTTATGAAGCTTTCTTATGGAATCGACAGATATGAGAAGAGTCAGGTAAAGACCAGAAAGTAACCGTTTTCTTATGACGGGGGAATGCCTATGGCAAAAGATACAAATAATTACTCGGAAGCCCTTATCGGCAAGGACATTCCTATTTTGTCCAAGGATGAGAGGTGGCAGAAGCTTTTCATACTGAGTCCCAAGACAGATAAGATAAAGAAACTTGAGGCTGAGCTTAATAAGCTTGTGGATAAGCAGGAAAAGACCAGGGAAAAGATTAAGGATATAAAGCGTCTTAAAAAGAGGCTTCTTGGCGAGATAGTTATGCTGAGGGATGATGCCGATAAGAATCCGAAGCAGAGGAAAAAGATCGAAGCCCAGATTGATGACCACACGAGGCTCATCAAGGAAAGCAACGAGAAGATCGAAGAATGCGAAGACGAAATGCTGGGGCTTCCAAGAGAGATTTACAAGACAGATGTTGACCTAATGGTTGAGACCATGAACGTTTTTTATGGCAGAATGGATGCCAATACGGTTGAGATTCAGGCCATAGATGAGTGGGTATCCAAGGTCAGGGTGCAGCTTAAGAAAAATATCGTTCGCATGCAGGAAAAGGAAATCGAGAATTTCAATGTTTATTCCTACATGCATGATATTTTCGGACCGGAAGTAATAGACCTGTTTGATCTTAGATATGACCCTGAGAGACGTCATCCCGTGATTCCTAAGGATGGGATGAGAGTTGAGAATGGAATAGTCATTGAAGATGAAAAGTTTACAGATACTTGATAAAAAATCAAAATTTGCAGTTAATGCCGCGGAAATGCGAAGATGTGATAACACCACAATTGAGCATTTCGGCGTTCCTCAGGATGTCCTTATGGAACGTGCGGCGCTTTCTTTATGTGAAGCTGCCATAGAAAAATGCCCTAAGGGCGGAAGCGTAGTTGTGTTTGCAGGTACAGGGAATAACGGCGGCGACGGAGTTGCTGCGGCAAGACTTTTGTATCAGGCAAGAATAGATGTGGCGCTTCTTTATGTGAATCACAAAAAGGGCAGAAAGAGCGACGCCCTTAAAAGACAGGTCAGTATCGCAGGGAAATATGGAGTACCAGCCTACTATTTGGAAAAAGCAGATAACCCCAAGTGGCTTGTAAAAAAGAGTGACGTCGTTATCGATGCAATGCTTGGAACAGGCTGCAGCAGGTCTCTTGGCGACGAATATGAGAAGGCTGTTATGCTGATAGATGAAGTATGCGCTGAGTCTGAAAAGAGACCCTACGTGATCGCAGCTGATATCCCTACGGGTATTAACTCGGATAACGGTCAGATTTGCGGTTGCTGCGTAACAGCGGACATGACAGTTACCTTTGAATATGTAAAGCTTGGTCAGCTTCTTTTCCCTGGCAGTGAATATGTGGGAGAGCTTAGGCTTTTCGAAGTTGGAATAACTGAGGATGGATTTTTATCTGATTATCCTGCGTACAAATACATAGACAGAAATGCCTCTGTTAACGAGCTGATTCCAAAGAGGTCACCTTCGGGAAATAAAGGGACTTTCGGAAAGGTGCTTATTGTGGCAGGTAGCAGGCGTGTCAGCGGTGCATGCATTATGGCTGCTGAAAGTGCCCTAAAAAGCGGCGCCGGAATGGTTCGAATTTTTACTGAAAAAGCTAATCTTAGCGCTGTGCAGACGCTTCTCCCTGAAGCTATGTCAGATGTTTACGACGAAGATGATACCGATGTTTTGAAAAAGATAAGAGATGCGCTGCCCGGGGCTATTGACTGGGCTGATGCTGTGGTATGCGGCCCCGGTATCGGAACGGGTGAGATAGGAAAAGAGCTGCTGAGGACAGTGCTTAAGGGCCTTGATAAAAAGCTGGTTCTTGATGCGGATGCTATAAGTATTCTTGCAAATGATAAGGAGCTTAGGGATAAGTTCAGGCTTTATCGTGGGGATAAGGTGCTTACACCGCATCTGGCCGAGTTTTCAAGACTGGCGGGCGAGAACCTTAAAAAGTGCAGGGAGAATATTCTGACATTGCCCTGCATACTTGCAAAAGATTTTGATGCGAGTATCATATGTAAAGACGCCAGAAGTGTGATCACTGACGGCAATAGAAATTATATTAATATCAGCGGAAATGATGGTATGGCCACTGCAGGCAGCGGTGATGTGCTGGCAGGGCTTCTTGGTGCACTGTGCTGCCGCGAATATGAAGATATTTTCAGTGCTTCCGTAATCGGATGTTTCCTTCACGGAAAAGCAGGAGATATAGCTGCTGACAGACATGGAAAATGTGCCATGACTGCAAGAGATATTTCAGAAGCGCTTCAGGATATTTTTGCTGATAAGACAGAGGTTTTGAAGTAACAATGTTGGAAGAATACTCAAGAGTTTACGCTAAGATCAATCTGGATGCTATCCATTCAAATGTAGAAAATATGTACAATGCAATGCCGCGGGGAACAAACATCCTCGCGGTTGTTAAAACTGACGGGTACGGACTTGGCGCTGTGCCGATTTCCAGAATGCTCATGAAGGAGCCCTATGTATGGGGCTTTGCCACAGCAACAGCTGAGGAGGCATTTGAGCTTAGAGAGGCAGGAGTAAGCAAGCCTATTCTTGTGCTTGGATACACTTTTCCCTATGCCTACGACAGAATGCTCAAGGAAAATATCAGACCTGCAGTATTTAGATATGATATGTTAAAGCAGCTCTCTGAGCGCGTTAAAAAGCGCAGAGGCCAGGGCGGAAGCGAAGTTTTTCATGTACATGTGGCTGTTGACTGCGGAATGAGCAGAATAGGTGTAAGACCTGATGATCAGGGACTTTCTCTTTTTAAGACTGCTCTGGCAACAGATGGAATCGAAGTTGAGGGTATTTTTACACACTTTGCAAGGGCAGATGAGGCTGACCTTACCAACGCCCATGAGAGTCTTAAGAAGTTTCAGGATTTCGTAAACAGGGTAGAAAAAGAGACCGAGTATCACATTCCGATAAAGCACTGCTCCAACAGTGCCAGCATAATTGAGATGCCCGAAGCACACATGGATATGGTGCGCTGCGGTGTTACCATGTACGGCATGTGGCCATCAGATGAAGTAAGCAGGGATAAGATAAAGATAAGACCTGCGTTATCTTTGTATTCGCATATTTCATTTATAAAGGATATTCCTGAGGGCACACCTGTAAGCTATGGCGGTACTTTTATAGCAGATAAGAGAATGCGTATTGCAACTATTCCTGTTGGTTACGGCGATGGTTATCCAAGAAGCCTCTCAGGTGGCAAGGGATATGTGCTGATTCATGGTGAGAAGGCCAGAATCCTTGGCCGCGTCTGCATGGATCAGTTTATGGTGGATGTATCCCATATTCCCAATGCAAAAGAGGGAGATGAAGTTATCCTTATCGGCGAGAGCGAGAAGGAATTTGGAGAAAAAGAGTCAGAGAAGATTACTATCGAGGAGCTGGGCGAGATCAGCGGAAGATTCAACTACGAATTTGCCTGTGATCTTAATCACAGAGTTCCGAGACTGTATGAGAGAGGTGGAAAGATATTGGGGATGGCGGAGCTGTAATAACTCCGCTAAAATATAAGCATGATTTCGGTATTTTTTGAGTTTGTTACCAGGATCCTAATTTGGATCTTTAAGAATATATTTGAGATGATCTCATTTTTTATGCGCCAGATATTCCGTCTGCTGCGCATGTTTTTTGTTGCGCTTCCTGTTACAGCGCTTGTCTATTCGGTTTTCCTGATATTGTTAATAGTGTCATTGTTTGCAGGTGACGGCTTTTTGGCAGCATTTCCTGTTCGGATAAGTTCAGGTGTTGCAAGGGCTGCGCTTGTAAAAGTCGCTTCCGATTATCTGGGATTGATGTCAAAGTACGGCGGGACGATGATGTTTTTCGTACTGTTATTTCTTGCATTAATTCTTATTATCCCCATAGGCTTCATATTGATTGCGGCAAGTGCTTTTTCGTTCTGCGGAAGATTTCTTGTTTTTGCGCTTCTTGCAGATGTGGCTATTTATTTATTTGGTTCTGTCATAACAGGACGAGGGTTTATGGATATGGCCGTAGGCAGGTATAAGCTGTTGTTTCCGGGAGCAGGACATAAAATTGATCAGAAAAACTACAACAGCTGGCTTCGCCGCCATAGCAGAGAGTTTGAGGATGACACCTTTGGACAGAATCAGTATGAAGAGCCCGAGAATGCACGCCGCAGACCTGAGGAATTCTATGAAGATGATGAGTATGAAGATGATTACGAGGATGAACCCGATGAATATTATGATAGACCTCGTTCAAATCGCAGAAGGCATTCGCGGACATATGATATCGATGAATACGATGAGGACTATGATGATGAGTACGATGTGGATTACTACGAAGATGATGAAGAAGCAGAGGACTATGACGATTATGAAGAATATGAAGATTACGAAGAATATGATGATCGCATAGAGGATAAAACTTACCGACGCAATAAGCAATCTAATAACCGTAGTACGTCCCCTAAGAGCGAACCCGCAGGCAACTTCAACTTCTTTGCCGGCTGCAACTCATTGGAATCAGCTGATAAGAAATATAAACAGCTTGTAAAGCTCTATCACCCGGACAATATGGACGGCGACACCTCAGCACTTCAGGAGATAAATGTACAATACGGCGAAATTAAGAAAAAATTCAGAGCATAAAATTTCACGGGAGGCAATTAAGCCTCCTTTTTTCAAGTCCGAGAATAATGGCAGTGGAAAAATTACACCACATATGTTATTAATAGTGAGCATAAAAATCGAGGGAATAATATGGAACCTGTCATAAAGATGGTTGTTTAGGGAGCTATTATTACTGTATGGAGAAACAAAAGGATATTAGAAATAAAACAATATCAAATTTGATATGGCGATATGCGGAGCGCTGCGGTGCACAAGGAATAAGTTTTATTGTTACGATTGTCTTGGCAAGATTATTATCACCGGATGAATATGGTGTAATAGCACTTGTAACAATTTTCTTGTCTATATCTCAGGTATTTGTTGATGGCGGATTGGGAAACGCTTTGATTCAAAAAAAGGATGCAGACGATCTGGATTTTTCGACAATATTCATATGCAACGTTATTTCCTGTTGTGTGGTATATCTGGGTATATACTTTTTGGCACCTGTGATAGCTGGATATTATGAAAATGATTCACTTACAGCTATTATCAGAGTACTTGGTGTTACAGTCCTTATTTCCGGAGTCAAGAACGTTCAGCAGGCTTATGTTTCAAAAAAGCTTATTTTTAAGAAATTTTTCTTTTCAACTCTTTTAGGAACGGTATCAGCGGGAGTTGTAGGAATTATACTTGCTTATGCTGGATTTGGTGTTTGGGCGCTTGTAGCACAGAATATTGTTAATGCTCTTATTGATACGATTGTATTGTGGATTACAGTAAAGTGGAGACCAAAATTTATCTTTTCTTTTGAGAGGCTTAAAGGGCTTTTTTCCTATGGATGGAAGCTGCTTGCCTCTAATTTATTAAACACAGTATACAATGACATACGACAGCTTATTATTGGTAAAGTGTATACGGAAGCGGATTTGGCATATTTTAACAGAGGTCAGACATTCCCAAGTTTTATTGCAAACAATATCAATGCTTCAATAAACAGTGTGCTTTTGCCTGTAATGTCGCAGGCTCAGGATGATGAACAGCGTATCAAGAGAATGACACGATATTCTATTATGACCAGTAGCTTTATTATGTGGCCGATGATGATCGGATTGATGGCTACAGGTAAGACGTTGTTTGTATTGCTACTTACAGAAAAATGGCTGCCCAGCTTGCCGTATCTATATATTTATTGCTTCGTTACAGGAATGCAGCCTATCCAGACGGCCAATCTGAATGCGATTAAAGCAAAGGGCAGAAGTGATATTTTTCTTAAACTGGAGATTATTAAAAAGGTAACAGGACTACTTTTAGTGCTTGCCACAATGAATATAAGTGTACTTGCAATTGGTTTGGGAGGCATATTCTACACTATTTTTGCCAGTGTTGTAAATTCATTCCCCAACAAAAAACTGCTCAATTATAGTTACTTTGAGCAGATCAGAGATATATTACCGTCGTTTCTACTGGCCGTAGTGATGGGGGCGGTAGTTTATCTTTTGCCATTGCCAGGTACATTGCCGGTTATAGTCGTTTTGATTATTCAGATTGTTGTAGGTGCAATAGTTTATGTATCCGGAGCTATGTTTTTCAAACTTGAGGCAGCTTCTTTTGTTAAGGATTCATTGGTTAAGTTTCATAACAGAAAGAATAACTAATCTTATGAGGATAAAAGAAAAAAATAAAAAAATCAAAATTCTTTTAGTTATTTATGGTGATGTTCATTTTGGCGGTGTATCTGTGCTTATAAATAATCTACTAGCCAAAATGGATAGAAGTAGATTGGACATAACGTTATATGCTTTCGGGAATGTTGCTGACGAAGGCTGTTACCGATTTTATGAAGAAAATGGCGTTAAAATCGTGTTGGGAGAACATGACAGATATCGAAGGAAGCTTATAGCATGGGACTTGCTGAGAATCATTGCAAAAGGAAAGTTTGATGTGATTCATTGCAATACCGGCGGATTGGAATTAACGTTCATATCTATGGCTATTGCTCGAGTATTTGGTGTAAAAAAGAGAATTGCTCATTCTCACGGTAGTAAAAGGTCCTCCGTACCATACGGCAGAAGAGAGCAATTCTATCAAAGAGCAAATGACAGGCTGGCAAATATACAGCTTTCATGCTCTGTTGAAGCAGCACAGCATTTATTTGGTCATTCAGATGTGAGACTCTTGTACAATGGCATCGACCTGAATAAATTCACTTTTTCTTCTGACTTGAGAAAAAAAGCGAGATCAAGCATGGAATTGGACGGGAAGTTTGTCATTGGTACGGTGGGAAGGCTCGATTATATCAAGAATCAGAAGTTTATTTTTGATATTGTTAAAATACTAAAAGAGAAGTCTGAAGTTAGGGCTCTGATAGTTGGAAGCGGTAGCTTTAAAGATGAGCTTGTCAAATACAGTGAGGAGCTTGAGATAGAAGAATCAATTATTTTTATTGATGCCAACGACAGGATAGAGTATTATCTTTGCGCAATGGATGCATTTGTGTTTCCGTCCTTATCAGAGGGATTAGGCATTTCAGCAATTGAGGCGCAGGCCATGGATCTGCCTGTATGGAGTTCTACCAATGTGCCTAGAAAGGCAGCGGTTACAGAGAAAGCTTTCTTTATGGATCTTGAGGACGGGGCCGGTAAATGGGCTGACGATATTTTTGAGTATTGCCAGTGTCATGATCTGGAAAACAGATATGACAGGAGTATAGATATACGTAAAAAAGGCTATGACATTTGCGACTCTGCCAAGGTGTTACATGACATTTATTTAGACAGAAAATGAATATGGTTTGGATGTGGTAAATAGGCAGAGAATCCTCTGCCTATTTGTTATATACAAGAGTCCCTTTTTATAGCCCGATTTCTTGACGGAAAAGCGCCAAAATGCTATATTTTAACTTGACGCATTTTGCAATCATGAATAAAAGGAGATGAAATTTAATGGACGACGATGGGCCTACTGCCACTGCTTTTCTACTGATATTTGTAGTCATGATACTCATAGATGTGCTCTTTTACGGATTTGGTGCTTCTATTGAGAATCTCAAGCCTGAAGACATTAACAGACTGGATAAAGATAAGGACGATAAC
Source organism: Butyrivibrio sp. MB2005 (assembly GCF_000424285.1). Taxonomy (GTDB): domain Bacteria; phylum Bacillota; class Clostridia; order Lachnospirales; family Lachnospiraceae; genus Butyrivibrio. Next base: position 48,851 of record NZ_AUJP01000011.1, read on the forward strand.
GGTTCTGCCCACCTCATCAAGAGAAATGGCAAGAACGCTGAGAAAATCCTTGAAATCCTGGATCATCCGGGACGATATATCAATACCATCCAGCTGGTAACATTGCTTGTTAATATGTTTTTCGGACTTACCTATGTCAGGGAGCTTAGCAGTTTCACATTCGGACTCATAGGCGGTTATATTCAGAATACTGTAGCTGCACAGATTATTTCTTATTTTGTAGCGGTTATGGTTCTAATGTATGTAGTACTTACCATAGGCGTGCTGATACCAAGGAAGCTTGGCGCGAGATACCCTGAGAAATGGGCTCTTGTGTGCGTAGGAGCAATCAGTGCAATCATAAAGATTCTCAGTCCTTTTACCGGGATTGTCAGATTCACTGCTATGGCTATTCTCAGACTCTTTGGTTTTCATTGGGAAGCAGATGAGAATGATGTCACAGAAGAAGAGATCAAATCCATGGTTTCGGAAGGTCAGGAACAGGGTGTTCTGCAGGATTCCGAGGCTGACATGATCAGTAATATTTTCGAATATTCTGATAAGCAGGCCAGGGATATCATGACCAATCGTAAGGCTATGGTTTGTATTGACGGTAATACCACATTAAAAGAGGCTGTAAACTTCATGCTTGATATGAACAACAGCCGATTCCCTGTTTATCTTGATAATATTGATCACATCATTGGTATCCTTCATATCAGGGATGCAATGAAAAGACTTTCTGAGCATATAGATGATGATACACCGCTCAGGAAGACCAGAGGACTCCTTCGTTCTCCCAAGAACGTTCCGGAGACCAGAAATATTGATACTCTTTTCCACGAGATGCAAAAATCAAAGACGCAGATGGTTATCGTAATAGATGAGTACGGACAGACTGCGGGACTTGTTTCCATGGAGGATATCATCGAGGAGATCGTTGGTAATATCATGGATGAGTATGACGAGGAAGAGGATTACATCGAGGCTACATCCAATGAGGATGAGTTTATCATTGAAGGCAAGACGCCACTTGAGGACCTTGAGGAGAAATTCGGACTTACCTTTGACGACGAGGAGTTCGAGACAGTAAACGGACTTTTGATTTCAAGGCTCGACAGAATTCCGGAAGAGAATGAGGATTTCACTGCACAGATAAGCGGATATTCATTCAAGATTCTTTCGGTCAAAAATCACATGATCCAAAGCGTTCTGGTTAAAAAGATAAAGGATGATGAGTCCTTGGAAGAATCAGACGATCAGGAATATAAAGCAATTTAGTATTTTTAGGAGGACAATATGTCAGGACATTCAAAATTTGCGAACATTAAGCATAAGAAAGAGAAAAATGACGCTGCCAAGGGTAAGATTTTCACAGTTATCGGACGTGAGATCGCAGTAGCAGTTAAGGAGGGCGGCCCTGATCCGTCCAATAACTTCAAGCTCGCACAGGTAATCGCTAAGGCAAAGGCAAATAACATGCCTAACGATACTATTGAGCGTGGTATCAAGAAGGCTGCAGGTGCTGACGGAAGCGTTAACTATCAGACACTTACATATGAAGGATATGGCCCCGGCGGCACAGCTATCATCGTTGATACACTTACAGACAACATCAATCGTACAGCAGCTAATGTAAGAGCAGCTTTCTCAAAGGGTAACGGTAACGTTGGAACACCCGGCTGTGTATCTTACATGTTCGATAAGAAGGGTCAGATCCTCATCGATAAGGAAGAGTGCTCTATGGGTTCAGATGACCTTATGATGCTGGTTCTTGATGCAGGTGCTGATGATTTCAATGAGGAAGATGACAGCTATGAGATCCTTACAACTCCTGAAGCTTTCCAGGGCGTTGTTGAGACTCTTGATAAGGAGAAGATCGTTTCTGCATCAGCTGAGATCACAATGATTCCTCAGAACTACGTTGAGGTTACAGACGAGAACAACGTTAAGTGCATTCAGAGAATTCTTGATATCCTTGAAGAGGATGACGATGTACAGGCTGTTTATCACAACTGGGATGACAGTGCAGCAGAGTAAATAATACACTGAGTTTTGGCAGGACCCGACATGAAATGTGCTGGGGCGTCGGAACGTTAACAGAAATTCATAATACTTTGGGACTTGGGGAGGTCTTGAGATGAAGCTTAAAAAGACATGGATTGGGATTTGTGTCTTCGTAATCTATACAGTAGGAATAATCTTTGCTACAGGAGTTACAGGCTTTATTTCAGGGCTTTTTCCTGTTTATGACAAAAGAATGGTGACAGCTCTGATAGTAGCGGCGCTTGCAGTAATAGCGCTGGTTGTTTCGGCAGTTGGTATTACCATCGGAAAAGCTTTGAATAAAAACTCCGGATCGGATATAAAATGGGCACCGGAGATAATACTCCCGATAATCCTTTTTATCGCAGGAGGCTGCGTTTATACGTGGTACATAAACGGTATTATGCCCATAACCGGAGATATGAAGCTCTTTGAGAGTGCCCTTGTAACAAAAGATGGCGTAAAAGCTGTACCTGGCAGCATTCTTGGTAGCTTCTATGTATCAGGACTCAATATTATTATGAGCTTTCTTGGCAATGAGCTTAAATCTGTTCTGATTTATCAGCTTGTACTTAGGATGATAATGCTTATTGCATTATACTTTGCACTCAGGAATTCCATAGGAATTTTTGGAGCGCTTGCGGGATCCATTGCTACTGTAGCAATTCCCTTATTTGGTTTATCCATTAAGCATGTGTATGCAGGAAATATGTTTTTTGCACTTGTAATGCTTGATGCTATGTTGGTTGTTTTGTTTGCAAAAAGTGTTTCAAGGTCAGATTCCATAAAGCCCTATCATGTGATCTTTGGCATCTTAACAGGTGCACTTACAGGTTTTGCTGTATATGTTGATCTTGCAGCTGTAGCGGTTATTGTTTTCATGATCACAGCACTTTTTAGCGACGAGGAAGAGTTTTCATTTAAATCGGCAGTTGTCGATGTCATTATATTTATTTTGGCAGGACTTATTGCATTTGGATGCTCAGTATACTTCATTGGAGGTATGAGACCTTTTTATGTAAGCTTCTTTGAGTATGCAAACAAATTTTATGGAATAAACAACAGTGCATGGTTTGCATCGGTTTCAGCATCCTGGTGGAATCTTGTGATCTCACTTGGAATGCTTGGCGGTGCTATCGCAGTTATATTTGGTTTTATTTTCTCAAAGAGAAACGAGAGAATAGTACCATGGCTTTTCTTCACAATAGTCTCATGCGTTCTTTCAGTGGTTTGTGGAAGCACGGTGATCAACTATGATATGTATCTTTTCCTGATGCTTAGTATTCTTGTGGGCTGCGCAGTATCATGCTTTGCTTACAAAGATAAGCAGCCGGTTGTAGAGAAGGCATCAGCTACAGAAGCAGCTGAAGAACCTGAAGCTGAGCCTGAGCTGAAAAACGAAGCTGAGCCTGAGCTGAAAAACGAAGCTGAGCCTGAGCCGGAAACCGAGGCTGAGCCAGCGGAGGATGAGACCCCTCGCTTTGTTCCTGAGGGTATGGTGCTTCCTACAGGAGATGAGGACGAGGAGAATCTTGTTCCCAACTTCAACATGAACAGACCTGAGATGGAGAACATCGGCATTCTCTCGGTTGGTAAGAAGGAAGAAAACACCGGCTGGAAGGTTGTTTGTTCTGAGGATGACACAGAAGAGCCTGAAGTGAATGAAATAGCCGATGAAGCAACTGAAATTGCTGATGAGGCGGAAATGGTTGTAGAAGCTAAGAAAGATGACTTTGATATCAGCATCGACCCCGATGATGATTTTGATATTTGATTTTAGATATAAACGCTGCCGATGGCAGTAAATTGTAAGAAAAAGAACGAGGAACACGAATGAGAGTTGAAGACCTTGCCGCTTACGAGGTATTAGAGAAAAGAAGAATAGATGATCTTAATTCTGAGAGCTATATTGTCAGACATAAAAAGACTGGCGCCAGAGTTGCTCTTCTTTCAAATGATGATAATAACAAGGTTTTTTATATAGGATTCAGAACTCCGCCCAAGGATTCTACAGGTGTTGCGCATATAATCGAGCACACTGTTCTTTGCGGATCAAAAGAGTTCCCTATTAAGGATCCTTTTGTAGAGCTTGTAAAGGGCTCTCTTAACACATTTTTAAATGCCATGACATATCCGGATAAGACTGTTTATCCCGTGGCAAGCTGCAATGATACAGATTTTCAGAATCTGATGCATGTTTATCTTGATGCAGTTTTTTATCCCAATATTTATAAGACTAAAAAGATATTTGAGCAGGAAGGCTGGCACTATGAGATGGAGAATGAGGATGATGACCTCACCATCAATGGTGTTGTTTATAACGAAATGAAAGGCGCCTTTTCATCTGCTGATGAAGTTGTTGCCAGAGATATAAGGAAATCACTTTTTCCTGATACCACATACGGAATAGAGTCAGGCGGAGATCCTGATGAGATATATGAGCTTAAGTATGATGATTATCTTGATTTCCATAGGAAGTATTATCATCCTTCAAACAGCTATATCTATCTCTATGGTGACATGGATATGGCAGAAAAACTCGATTATATAGATAAAAACTACCTTTCAGCTTTTGATAAGATCACTGTTGATTCTGAGATTGAGCTTCAGAAGAGCTTTGATGGCAGAAAATATCTTGAGAGCCAGTTCCCTATTATGAAGGGCGAATCCACAGAGGATAACACATATCTGACTCTTAATTATGCAGTTGGAAGCAGTCTTGATCCCAAGCTCTATATCGCATTTGATGTTCTTGACTATGCGCTTTGTTCTGCCCCCGGTGCGCCTATTAAGCAGGCCCTCACCGATAAGGGAATAGGAAGTGAGATTTTCAGTGAGTACGACAACGGCGTAAGACAGCCGGTATTTTCAATAGTTGCAAAGAACGCTAATCCTGAACAGAGAGACGAGTTCCTTAAGACAATCGAGGACGTTCTCAGAGATCAGGTTAAGAGCGGAATAGATAAAAAGGCTCTACTGGCTGGTATCAATGCAGATGAGTTCAAGTACAGAGAGGCTGATTTTGGAAGATTCCCCAAGGGACTTCTCTATGGCCTTCAGGTTTTGGACAGCTGGCTTTATGATGACATGAAGCCCTGGATCAATATTGAGGCCAATGAGACCTTTACAGAGCTGAAAAAGGAAGTAGAGACCGGATATTTTGAAAGACTTATTCAGGAATATCTTCTTGATAATCCTCACTGCACAACTCTTGTAGCAACTCCCAAGCAGGGACTTACAGAGGAGAAGGAAGAGCAGCTTAAGGAGAAGCTTAAGGCGTATAAAGAGACCTTAAGCAAAGAAGAGATTCAGGCTATTGTTAAGAACACAGCTGAGCTTAAGGCATATCAGGAGGAACCTGACAGTCCTGAAGATCTTGCTAAGATTCCTCTTCTTACAAGAGAAGATATGAAGAAGGAAGCTGATAAGTTCATTTATGAAGAGAGATTTGTAGGTGAGCAGAAGGTTCTATTTCATGATGTATTTACAAATGGCATTGGATATCTGAATTTTGTTTTTGATATGACTAAGGTTCCTGACAGACTTTTACCTTATACACCTCTTTTAAAGCTTCTTCTGGGACTTATGGATACTGAGAATTATTCCTACAGTGATCTGTATAATGAGATAAATCTTCAGACCGGCGGAATTAACGGATCAATCAGTACATATACTGATGCAAGGGATGTCAGCAAGTTCAGGACTACTTTTGAAATCACTGTAAAAGCGCTTTATCCTCAGCTTGGTCATGCATTTGAGCTTGTTACTGAGATTCTTATGCGTACAAAGTTTGATGATAAGAAGCGTATTATTGAGATCTTGGACGAGAACTGTTCAAGACTTCGCTCAGAGCTTGCTGCAGCAGGCCATCACAGCGCAGCTTTAAGGGCAATGTCATACGTTTCAAGTGCGGCAAAGCTTTCTGATATGACTTCCGGAATCGGTGGATACCGTATGATGGAAGAGACCAGAGAGAAATTCTCATCTGATGAAAAGGCAGCTGATGAGATTATCGGATATATGAAGGAATTATCTACCATTATTTTCAGAGCAGAGAATCTTATGGTGGATTACACAGCTTCAGAGAAGGAATATGACGGAGTAAGCTCAAGAATAGAGGGATTTGCTGCAGGTCTTCACACTGAGGATTTTGATGGAAGCGGATTTACAATTGTTCCAAATAAGCTTAATGAGGGCTTCCAGACTGCAGGACAGATACAGTATGTATGCAGAGCCGGTAATTACGCATCCAAGGGACTTAAGTATGACGGTTCACTTAGGGTTCTCAAGGTTATGTTTGCTTACGATTATCTGTGGAAAAACATCAGAGTGCTGGGCGGGGCATACGGCTGCATGAGCGGCTTTGCCAAGAATGGTGATTCATATTTTGCAACCTACAGAGATCCTCATCTTAAGAGAAGTGTTGAAGTATTTGAGAAGGCTTCCGAGTATCTTAGAACCTTTGAGGCAGATGAGAGAACAATTACACAGTTCATCATCGGTGCCATTAGCGAACTTGATACACCCAAGACTCCTGCCACAAAAGGAGCTTACGGTCTTACCGCTTATCTATGCCATGCGGATATGAAGGATATTCAGAAGGACAGGGATGACCTTATCTCTACAGATCAGGAAAAGATAAGAAGCCTTGCAGCATATGTTGATGCTTTCATGGAAGATGACTGTATCTGCGTTGTAGGTGATGGTAACAAGCTCGAAGAAAATAAAGATATGTTTGGAAAAGTGGAGCAGCTTATTTATGCAGGAAAATCAGAATAATAATAATGCAGCATTAAGGTGCGGATATGTGACACTTATAGGCAGACCAAATGTGGGTAAATCCACGCTTATGAATCATCTTATTGGTCAGAAGATTGCCATTACTTCACATAAGCCTCAGACCACAAGAGGCCAGATTCTGACTGTTTATACCGATGAGAGAGGGCAGATTGTTTTCCTCGATACTCCCGGTATTCATGAGTCCAAAAACAAGCTTGGAGAATACATGGTTAAGGTGGCAACCAAGACTATGGAAGAGGTTGATCTTATTCTTTGGCTTGTTGAGCCCTCAACCTTTATCGGGCAGGGTGAGCATATGATTATCGATCAGCTCCGCGAATGCGGAAAGCAGGTAATTCTTGTAATTAACAAGATTGACACCGTTGATGCAGCTGATCTGCAGTCTTTTATCGATGCATATAAAAAGGAAATGGACTATGCGGATATAGTTACTGTATCTGCTCTTAAGAGTGAGAACTTAGATGATCTTATGCAGATCATTTTTGACAGACTTCCTTATGGTGATCCTTTTTATGATGATGAGGTTTTGACTAATCAGTCTGAGAGGGAAATCGTTGCGGAGATTATCCGTGAGAAGGCTCTTAGACTTTTAACTGATGAGGTGCCTCATGGTATCGCCGTAACTGTTGAGACCATGAAGACACGAAAGGCGGCAGCACCTGCCAAAAAGAAAAAATCAAAGCATGTACATCCACCAAAGAAATCAGCAAATGCAGCTTCAGGTCCTATATCAGTTTCAAATGCTGACGGAACTCCTGATCTTGATGCCATGCTGGCAGCTCTTGCAGGAGGAGCGGAGGATGCAGCAAATGTAGATGCTGCGGATAATATCATGGATATCGAAGCATCCATTATCTGCGAGAGAGATTCACATAAGGGTATCGTTATCGGAAAAGGCGGCTCCATGCTTAAAAAGATTGGCAGCCAGGCAAGAGAAGATATCGAGAAAATGGTTGGATGCAGAGTTAATTTACAGCTTTTCGTAAAAGTTCGACGAGACTGGCGAAATGACTCACTTCAGATGAAGAATTTTGGATATAACAATCCCAAGTAATGTAACGACCGGAGGATGAGGATTTAGCAAGGTAATGACGGAATTATCCACTGTAAACGGAATGATTATAAAAAGAGCCCCGGTTGGGGAGAATGATTTCCTTGTGACTATCCTTACATCCGAACAAGGTAAGATTACAGCCTTTGCAAAAGGGGCAAGACGACCGGGGAATCAGTTATCAGGTGTCGTCGAGCCTTTTTGTTTTGGGAGCTTTAAGATTTTTGTTGGAAGAAATTCATACACTGTCAGGGATGCTGAGATAAAGAATTTTTTTGAGGGCTTCAGGAAAGATTTTGACTGCTCCATTTATGCCACGTATTTTGCGGAGATAGCAGACTACTACACAAGAGAGAACAATGACGAAAAAGATATTCTGAAGCTTTTATACATGTCATTCAGGGCTCTTGAAAAAGATTCTATAGATAACAGGCTTGTACGATTTATTTTTGAGATAAAAACTCTTATGCTTGAAGGGGAATTTCCCGGAGTGCCAAGGGATCGAAGCTACGAAGCATCAACAACATATACACTTGAATTTATCTGGAATACACCTATAGAGAAGCTTTTTACCTTTAAGGTCAGCAGAGATGTTCTGACAGAACTTGATCATATCTGCGATGTTTACAGAAAAAGCTCGATTGACAGAAAATTAAACAGTCTTGAGATGATTAGAATGATTGAAAAAGACATGGAATAAATAAAGGAAGATATGGAGGTAGACATGGATAAGGTTTTGGAAGAAAAATTACAGGCTTTTAGGGACGTACTTAAAGAGGCAGAAATCTATGCCCATGCAACAAGATTGATTTCTTTTGACCAGGAGACAATCTGCCCTGCTAAGGGAATGCAGGATGAGGGAGAAGTAAGCGCGTTCCTTGGAAATCAGGCATTTAAGCTTATGAAAGCACCTGAGTTTATTGAAAATGCTGAATATCTCTATGAGCACAGGGATGAGCTTTCTGAACCTGACAGAGTATGCGTAGAGAGTCAGCACAGATCCTATGCAAAGACCAAGAATATTTCACCTGAAAAGAATATGGAATATTCACTAATTTATAACAAGGCTTTTGTAGACTGGACCGGTGCAAGACAGAATTCTGATTTTTCTATGTTCAGGGATTCTCTTCAGAAGGTTAAGGAAATCAACGTGGAAATGGTGGAGCTTAGAGATGAGAAGCCTGCCAGCGGAATCATCTATGATGCTCTTCTTGATGATTATGAAATAGGCATTACATCAAAGATACTGGACGAGTGCTTTGATGAATGTAAAGAGAGACTTATTCCTCTTCTTAAGAAAATTATGGAGAGTCCCAAGAAGATAAGAACAGACTTTATGCATATCGAGGTTACTGAGGTGCAGCAAAGGCGCATGACAGAAGCTCTGCTGGGAATCCTTAACTTTGACAGGTCAAGAAGTGCTTATAGCACATCAGAACACCCCTTTACCAACTGGATCGGCAAAAATGACACCAGAATTACAACTCATTATTATCCACTTGATTTCTCAGCAAGTATGTACTCTATAATCCATGAGGGAGGTCATGCACTTTTTGAGATGCTTCAGCCAGAGGATGATTATGAGCATTTCATCAACGATAACAAGACTCTTGGAATGCATGAATCAGTTTCCAGATTCTATGAGAACAGACTTGGAAGATCCAGAGCTTTTGTTAAGCTGATATATCCTAAGGTATGTGAGATTTTCCCTAATGTTATGGAGGGAGTTTCAGAGGAAGAGCTTTATGAAGCGCTCAATGTGGTTTGCCCGTCACTTATAAGAACAGAGTCAGATGAGTTCACCTATACCTTCCATATAATAATCAGATATGAGATAGAGAAGGAAATTTTTGAAGGCAAGCTTTCCATTGATGATGTACCAAGGAGATGGAAAGAAAAATACGAGGAGTACCTTGGCATTTCTCCTGAAACAGACAGAGAGGGTGTCCTTCAGGATGTACACTGGACTTTTGGATTTGGATATTTCCCTACATATGCTCTTGGAAATATGTACAATGCAATGTATTACAATCGCATGAAAAATGAGATTGATATAGACGGCTGTGTTGAGAGGGGCGATTTTGCGACGATCAACAATTGGATGAAGGAAAATGTATTTGTGAAGGCTAATCACCTGGCTCCGTCTGAATGGATAAAGGATATTACGGGAAGAGACTTTACCGCCGACGATTTCCTTAATTATATAGAAGAAAAGTTTAAGGGAATCTATGAGATCTGATTTGAAAAACGTAAAAAGGCGGTATATAATCATGTAAGTGTGCGCGTATTTATGCGCAGACCAAATAGTTACTTATATTAAGAGGGTGTTTTAGTGAGTAATAAAGTTTTAAGGAAAGCAGTTGTTACATCTGTTATTATGACTGCAGCTTTTGTTTTTGCAGGTTGCGGGAAAGGGGCGGATGTATCAAAGCTTGATAAGTCATCTATCTTAGTCAATAAAGATGGAACGGTAGAAAGCACGGTTATCGAGGATTTCACCGAGAGCTACTACGATGTGAATGAGCTAAAATCCATGGCTGAGAATGAAGTAAATGCATTTGTAGTTGCGAACGGAGAAGGGACCGCAGAACTCAAGTCTTTGGAGAGTGAAGACGGCAAAGTGAAAATGGTGATTGATTTTGCGGATTCAAGAGATTACGCTGCTTTTAACAGCGAGACCTTTTCATATATGACTGTGTCTGAGGCTATCCTTACAGGGCAGATCAATGTGAATTCACTCATTGACAGTGATGGCAATCCGATTGATTCAGAAAAGGCTGCGGCTCTTTCTGATGAACATGTTGTTATTACAGGCAGTAAGTTTGTTGTGGCAGTTCCATATAAAATTCAGTACATGACAAGCGGAGTAAGCCTTTTGGATAAGCAGATGGCTGATCTTTCCGGAACAGCTGACGGAAGCATTAGCTGTATCGTTCTGAATAAGTAATAAATGAGCATATTGCTCTTAATTAAAATATGTGAGCGTATTGCTCAGAAAGAGGAGTATCTATGAAAGCAAATGAAAAGACAATGGACAAAATCGTTGCCCTTGCCAAGGGCAGAGGCTTCATCTATCCCGGAAGTGAAATCTATGGCGGACTTGCTAACACATGGGATTATGGAAACCTTGGTGTTGAATTCAAGAACAATGTAAAGAAGGCCTGGTGGCAGAAATTTGTACAGGAGAATCCCTACAATGTAGGTGTAGACTGTGCTATTCTTATGAACCCTCAGACATGGGTTGCATCAGGACACCTTGGCGGCTTTTCAGATCCTCTTATGGACTGCAAAGAGTGTCACGAGAGATTCAGAGCAGATAAGATCATCGAGGATTTTGCTTCAGAAAATGGAATTACACTTGAGACATCTGTCGATGGATGGTCTCATGAAGAGATGGAGAACTTCATCAAGGAGCATAACGTTCCTTGTCCTTCATGTGGAAAGCATGATTTCACAAGCATCAGAGAGTTCAACCTTATGTTCAAGACATTCCAGGGTGTAACAGAGGATGCAAAGGACACAGTATATCTTCGTCCCGAGACAGCTCAGGGTATTTTCGTAAACTTTAAGAATGTACAGCGTACATCACGTAAGAAAATTCCTTTCGGTATCTGCCAGATTGGTAAGAGCTTCCGTAATGAGATCACACCCGGAAACTTTACTTTCCGTACAAGAGAGTTTGAGCAGATGGAGCTTGAGTTCTTCTGCAAGCCAGGCACACAGACTGAGTGGTTTGAGTATTGGAGAAAGACCTGTTATGAGTGGCTTCTTTCACTTGGAATCAAGGAAGAGAACCTTCGTCTCCGTGACCATGATCCTGAAGAGCTTTCATTCTACAGCGATCACACAACAGATATTGAGTACGCATTCCCCTTCACAGATTGGGGCGAGCTCTGGGGTATTGCTTCCAGAACTGATTATGACCTTACAAGACACCAGGAGACATCCGGTGAGCCTATGGAATACTTTGATGATGAGAGCAAGGAGAAGTACATTCCTTACGTTGTTGAACCTTCACTTGGTGCAGACCGTGTAACTCTTGCATTCCTTTGCGAGGCTTATGACGAGGAGAACCTTGGAACAGAAGAGGCTCCCGATATGAGAACAGTTCTTCATTTCCATCCTGCTATTGCACCTGTTAAGATTGGTATCCTTCCTCTTTCAAAGAAGCTTAACGAAGGTGCTGAGAAGATTTACGCTATGCTTTCTAAGAAGTATAACTGCGAATTTGATGACAGAGGAAACATCGGTAAGCGTTATCGCAGACAGGATGAGATCGGTACTCCTTTCTGCATTACCTATGACTTTGATTCAGAGACAGATAACAAGGTAACTGTACGTTTCCGTGACAGCATGGAGCAGGAGCGTATCGCTATCGATGAGCTTGAAGCATTCTTCAGTGATAAATTTGACTTCTAAGTAGAAGTAAATATAAGGAGTTTTAAGATGAAACAATTTACAGCTAATGAACTGCGTAAAGCATGGAAGCAGTTCTATATAGATCGTGGACATGTGGATTGCGGCGCTGTTTCACTGGTATCCGACGGATCAACAGGTGTTATGTTCAACGTTGCAGGCATGCAGCCCCTTATGCCTTATCTTCTTGGTAAGAAGCATCCTATGGGAACAAGACTTTGCAATGTTCAGGGATGTGTTCGTACCAATGATATCGATTCAGTAGGTGATAAGAGCCACGGTACTTTCTTTGAAATGATGGGAAGTTGGTCTCTTGGCGACTATTTCAAGAAAGAGCGTTGCCAGTGGAGCTTTGAACTTTTGACTGAGCTTTTCGGATTCGATGCCGATCACCTCGCAGCTACAGTTTTTGCAGGTGATGAGAATGCACCCAGAGATGAAGAGGGCGCTAAATATCGTATTGAGTCAGGTTTTAAGCCTGAGAACATTTTCTATCTTCCTGCCGAGGATAACTGGTGGGGACTTGAATATGGTCCCTGTGGCCCCGACAGTGAGATGTTCTATGTAAAGGATATTCCGGATTGTGGCCCTGATTGCGGTCCCGGATGCCACTGCGGTAAATATACTGAGATTGGTAACGATGTTTTCATGCAGTATGAGAAGCATCATGACGGTCATCTTACACCTCTTTCACAGAAGAACGTGGATACAGGATGGGGACTTGAGCGTATTCTCGCTTTCCTTAACGGCGTTGATGATGTTTATAAGATTGATCTTCACGCTCCTGTAATCGCATATATCGAGAAAGAGAGCGGAATCAAGTACGAGGCTGATGAGAAGACAACCAGATCCATGAGAATTCTCGCTGACCATACCCGTACATCTGTAATGCTCATCGGAGATGAAGCTAAGCTTCTTCCTTCTAATACCGGCGCAGGCTATATTCTTAGAAGGCTTATTCGCCGCGCTGTAAGACATGCAAGAACTCTTGGCCTCAACAAGGATCAGATCCTTGGCGTAGCAAAGATTTATATCGATGAGTATAAAGAAAGCTATGAGCATCTTAACAAGAACCAGAAGTTCGTTCTTACTGAGCTTGAGAGAGAAATCACAAGATTTGAGTCTACTCTTGAGAATGGAATGAAGGAGTTCAAGAAGATTCTTGATAAGACTTCTGCTGAGGGTAAGAAGGAAATCGAAGGAAAGGATGCATTCTTCCTTTATGATACATTTGGATTCCCTGTAGAGCTTACAGTTGAGCTTGCACAGGAGGAAGGCTTTGGTGTTGACGAGGAAGGCTTTAAGGCTTCCATGGAAGAGCAGAAGCAGAAGGCAAGAGAGAACCAGAACTTCTCAGCTAACCTCACTACAGGTGCAGGTGTATTTGATAACCTCGATGAGTCTGTAAATACAGAGTTCCTTGGATATGAAGCTCTTGACTGCGAAGGCACTGTTGTAGCAATGGCAGGTGCTGAGGCTCTTGCAGATGAGCTTACAGAGGGTCAGCAGGGCACAATTATCACAGATAAGACTACATTCTATGGCACAATGGGTGGCCAGGTAGGTGATATCGGTGAGATCCTTGGCGCTGATGGCGCAAAGTTTGTTGTTTCTGAGGCTATAAAGGTGGCCGGCGGCAGAACAGCTCATGTCGGTAAGGTTGTAAGCGGAAGCTTCAAGAATTCCGACAAGGTATCACTTAAGGTTGATACTGAGAACAGAGCTAAAACCTGCAGAAACCATTCTGCGACTCACCTTCTTCAGAAGGCACTTCAGGAGGTTCTTGGTGACGGCGTAGAGCAGGCCGGTTCATATCAGGATCCTGATAAGACAAGATTTGACTTCAGCTATCATCAGGCTATGACTGCTGATGAGATTCAGAAGGTTGAAGAGATAGTTAATGCTAAGATTTTAGAGGCACTTCCTGTTGTTACAAAGGAAATGTCTATTGAAGAGGCCAAGAAGACAGGAGCTATGGCTCTCTTTGGCGAGAAATATGGTGAGACAGTAAGAGTTGTAAACATGGGCGACTTCTCCATCGAGCTTTGTGGTGGTACTCATGTAGCTAACACCAGCCACATTGGTCTGTTCAAGATCCTTTCAGAGAGCGGCGTTGCTGCAGGTGTTCGTCGTATCGAAGCTCTTACAGGCAATAACGCAAGAGCATACTACAAGAACGTAGAGGCTAATCTTGGAGATGCTGCTAAGGCTCTTAAGACAGCTCCTGCTGATATTACAGCTCAGATAAAGAAGCTTCAGGAGGAACTTAAAGCTCTTAGAAGTGAGAATGAGTCTCTTAAGAGTAAGGAAGCTCAGGCAGCTCTTGGTGACGTAATGGATAGTGTCATCGAAGTTAAGGGTGTTAAACTTATTGCTCAGAGCGTAAAGGGCGTTGACATGAATGGCCTCAGAGATCTCGGTGACCAGCTTAAGGGTAAGCTTGGCGAAGGTGTTGTTGTTCTTGTCTCTGAGAACGATGGTAAGGTTAACCTTATGGCCATGGCAACAGATGCAGCTATAGCTGCAGGTGCACATGCCGGAAATCTTGTAAAGGCTATTGCCGGTAAAGTCGGTGGTGGCGGCGGTGGACGTCCCAATATGGCTCAGGCGGGCGGAAAGAATCCTGCCGGAATACCGGATGCTATTGCAGAAGTTTCTGTAGCACTTGAAGGTCAGATAAAATAAGAGAAAATGCAAGAAAAAACAGCTTGTCTTTCTATTCATTTCGAAAGCAAGCTGTTTTTAATAGATAAAAATATTAAATATCGTTATTTTTGAAAAAGTTTCTTAAAATATTATATTTTTTGAAAGTGTCTTGCAAATACTGACTTTTGGTTTTCAAGATTATATAATTATGGTAATATTGGTTTTATTTGCATCATAATCTTTTGTACGCAATTTATGGCGTGACCTTAAGGAAGAGAGTTTGGAGTTGTTGACGAGATGAATAGATCAAATTCGGGGGCATCATTTGATATAATTCATATTATTTTGGATATAATCTCGATACTAATTGCTTTATTTATATCCTGTGAAATATGTAGCAATGTCAGATTCTCTGAAGAGGAATTAAAAGTTCTTATACCGGTCTATGTGATTACAGTATTGATATTCTTGCTGTTTAACAGGGCATTTAATATATATAATACTACGCTTTTCTTTTACTATGACAGAATCCTGAGACGTGAAAGCTTTGCTTATATTTGTGCTCTTTTATGCGCATACAGCTTGCTTTATTTTTCTTTTGATAAATATGCTGAAAATGAACTTATAGTTCTGCTCCCTATAGTTACATATGCATTGATCGTTATTGAGACATGTGTTTTCAGAGGAATAGTTGACCGTTTTATTATGCGTAAGCATATTCCGAGAGCGTTATATGTAGGAAGCAAGGATTCATATAATAAATTCAGATATTTTCTTGAGAAGACCTCAGTTCAGATAAATGAAATAGGATATATCAGTCTTGATGATAATGATAAGTCAATTGAGTATATTGGTAAGCTAAAGGATCTTGAGGCAATTATTAGAAAGTATAATATTGATCAGGTATTCTTTTTGCAAAAGCGAGATATGGATATCATTCTTTTGCAGCAATACGTAGATATATGTATTGAAATGGGTGTCACCTGTCGTATAGTGGTTGATACCTTCAGAAGACGTAAGGCATTTTCTTTTGTAAGCAGTATTGGTACATATCCGATTTTGACTTTCCATACTGTTACTATGAACAGATATGCTGAGTTATTTAAGAGATGGTTTGATATTATTTTTTCTCTGATAATTATAGTTTTAACGTCTCCAATAATGATAATTACTGCTATTGCTATCAAAGTTGATTCGCCTGGTCCGGTTTTCTTCAGACAGGTTCGCGTTGGCAAAAATGGTCGTCATTTCCTTATATGGAAATTCAGAAGCATGAGGGTTGATGCAGAGGAGCTAAAACCGGGACTGGAGAAATTTAATGATGTCAAGGATGGCATGATGTTCAAGATAAAGGATGACCCCAGAGTAACAAGAGTGGGGAAGTTTATCCGTAAGACAAGTATTGATGAATTGCCGCAGTTTTTTAATGTGCTTTTTGGATCTATGAGCGTGGTTGGAACCAGACCTCCGACTATTGAAGAAGTGGAATTATATTCAATGCACGATTGGCGCAGGATCAGTATTAAACCCGGAATCACAGGAATGTGGCAGGTTAGTGGCAGAAGCAGTGTTACAGAATTTAACAAGGTGGTTGAACTTGATACTGAATATATTGATAAATGGAGTATCTGGCTTGATATTAAGATTATAATCAAAACTGTGGGGCAGTTGTTTAAACACGAAAATTCGTACTAGAACATTTGGGAAAACGTCAACATGAAAATTGCAATGATCGGACACAAGAGAATACCGTCCAGAGAAGGTGGCGTGGAGATAGTTGTTGAGGAACTATCCACCCGTCTTGTTCAGATGGGGCACTCGGTTACGGCATACAATAGAAAAGGAAAAAACGTCGCTGATAAAAATGCCGATAAAGAGGTTCACAAGCTCAAAAGATACAAGGGCATACGTATTGTTCAGGTACCAACTCCTGATGTGAAGGCACTAAATGCTGTTGTGTATTCTTTTTTAGCTACCATTATGGCATTGTTTGGAAATTATGATGTTATTCATTATCATGCAGAGGGCCCCTGTGCCATGTTAATAATTCCGCATTTTTTTGGAATCAGAACTATCGCTACGATCCATGGACTCGACTGGCAGCGTTCAAAGTGGGGAGGTTTTGCGACTAAATTCCTCAAATTTGGGGAATATATAGCAGCCAGATATGCGGATGAGGTTATAGTATTGTCTGCAAATGTACAGCAGTATTTTCTGGATACATATCACAGAGAGACCATTTATATTCCTAATGGCGTTAATAAGAATGAGTTTCGAGAACCGGATATTATTACTAAAAAGTTCGGGCTTGAGAAAGAGAAATACATACTGTACCTTGGAAGACTTGTTCCTGAGAAGGGAATATCTTATCTGGTAAAGGCGTTCTCCAAGGTTGATACAGATATGAAGCTTGTTATAGCAGGGGGCGGAAGCCATTCTGATGACTATGTAAAGAAAATAATGGGATATGCTGAAAAAGACAAGCGCATTATAATGACCGGATTTGTTCAGGGGCATGTTCTGGCAGAGCTGTTTAGTAACTGCTATATGTATGTACTTCCAAGTGATGTGGAGGGTATGCCTATAAGCCTTTTGGAGGCCTTAAGCTATGGCAGAAGATGTCTTGCCAGCAATATACCGGAAAATTCCGAGGCAGCCCTTGAATATGCTCAGTATTTTGAAAAATCCAATGTGGATGACCTTGCAAAAAAGCTTAATGAATGCATAAAGAATCCTGAGATATTCCATACTGATGAAGAGATAATGAATTACTGCGATAAACGATTTAACTGGGAGCAGGTCACCGGTGAGAGCGCGAGATTGTATATTGATGCGATTCTTAATGTTGAGAGACTTAATAAGGTTTAACATATAAGGTCCTTAAAATGGGGAATGGAAAAATAGATACGTTAAAAAATGTACTTAAGTTGGAAACAGAGGGTATAAGTCCTATAGGTACAATTGGTCTTATTATTCTGGCTGTCGTCATAGTTTTGATTGTAGGTATTTTCCTGCATAAGATGAAAGGTGTAGCTTATAAAAGAGTTATAAGTGCCATGTTAATAGTGGCTTATCTCGTTATTATGTTATCATTGACCATACTTAGGAGGCCCCCCGGATCAAGATATGGTTTTGATCTTGATATAAATCTTGGGTTTGGGTTAAAGGGGCATGCGCCAACTGTATGGGGGAGCGCATTTAGTATCCTTAATATTTTGTTATTTGTTCCATATGGTATTCTTGTTGGGAATACATTGCGTTTAAAGGAACGCAATCATATGATGGTAAGAACGGCTTTGACTGGTTTTGTAACCAGCGCCCTTATAGAGATAACACAGTTTATTACTTCAACCGGCAATTTTGAACTAACAGATTTATTGACGAACACTTTTGGCGCATTTATAGGATCAGTAATTATAATTATTTTTTTAAAATTAAGACGAGAGAATAGTAAATGAAAGTACTTATGGTTAATAAGTTCCTCTATCCTAATGGAGGATCTGAAACATATATATTTAAGCTGGGTGATGCTCTTATGGAAAAAGGGCATGAAGTTCAGTATTTTGGAATGGAACATGATGGAAGATGTGTCTCTAACAGAGCAGGTGCATATACTTCAGATATGGATTTCCATAATGCTTCGAAACTGGTAAAACTGACGTATCCCTTAAAGACCATTTATTCAAAAGAGGCCAGAGAGAAGATAAGGCTTGTCCTTGATGATTTTAAGCCGAATGTAGTACATCTTAACAACTTCAATTACCAGCTTACGCCATCAATTATTCTGGAAATAGTTAACTGGAGAAAGCAGACAGGATGTAAATGCAGGATTGTTTATACCGCACATGATTATCAACTCGTGTGCCCGAATCATATGTGCAACAATCCAGGTACTCATAAAAACTGTGAAAAATGCCTTACAGGAAGCTTCATGAACTGCACTAAGGGTAAGTGCATACACGGAAGTACTGCAAAGAGTTTAATCGGGACTCTGGAAGCTTCATTTTGGAAGATGAATGGGGCATATAAATATATAGATACATTTATATGCTGCAGCGAGTTTATGAAAGCAAAACTGGATACTAATCCTCTTTTTGCAAAGAAGACAGTAGCCATACACAATTTTATAGATGAGATTCCCTGGGTAGAAGTATCAAAGGAAGATTACGTTCTTTATTTTGGAAGATACTCAGAGGAAAAGGGCGTAAGGACTTTGATAGAAGCAGCTAAGAGACTACCTGAGATAGACTTTGTTTTTGCCGGGAAGGGGCCTTTGGAAAAGCTGCTTGATAGTGTGGATAACATTAAAAATGTTGGATTTAAAACAGGCAGGGAACTTGCTGACCTTATTAGAAAAGCAAAAATGTCTGTATATCCTTCCGAATGGTATGAAAACTGCCCGTTCTCCGTTATGGAGTCACAACTTTTTGGAACTCCGGTAATAGGTGCGGATATTGGTGGCATTCCGGAGCTCATAAGGAAGGGCGAGACAGGAGTGCTGTTTAAAAGCGGAGATGTTGATTCTCTATGTAATACCATACATGGTATGTGGCAGGATAATAGCAAAATGCAGAGAATGCATGAGAATTGTAAAGAACTTAGCTTTGATACAATAGAGGAGTATTTGGAAAAGGTTTTGAAGATATACAATGGATAATTTTTTGATGCTTTTGGTTTCGGCCTTTTTACTATTTGAAATATTATATAAGGCGAAATTAGTGAAAGTAAATGATGGCTTTTTTGATGCAAAGAACTCTCTTGCCATGAGAGGCTTTTGGTGTCTGATAGTTATATTGGTACATGTTCCTGCTGCTTACACCAACAGAATACAGGATATGATAGGTAGTTTTGCTTATATTGGTGTTACTTTTTTCTTCATGACATCTTCTTATGGATTGACATTGTCTCATGACAAGGATCCTGATAAAATAAAAAAATTTTGGAGAAAAAGGTTACCTAAACTGCTGGTTGTTTCATTACTTATCAATTTATCTTTTGCGATTCTGAATATGATTGTATTTGGTGATGCAATTACACTAAAGAATCTATTCACTATTAACGGATGGGTAATATGGCTTATTGCATGCTATTTCGCATTTTGGTTATCTCACTTGATATTTAAGCAGAGCTATTCTGCAAAAATACTAACGGTTTTACTTGTAATAATAGGAAGTATTATAATGTATACCCTGAACAGAAATGGTATTTATAAAAGTACCATTTGGGCAACTGAATGCTTTGGCTTTATATGGGGCATATTACTTGCATCAAAAAGAGATGTATTTACCGTTTTTTTTCTTAAAAAATGGCAGATAAAACTATTGATCAGCTGCTGTATTGCAGGAATACTGGGGGTCAGTTATTTAAGATTTAAGCCGATACCCATAGCCGGCGATTATCTTCTTAAAATAATTTTGGGATTAGCTATAACTTTATTTGTTCTGGTATTTAATACCAGAGTTGCACTTGGTAATAGAATTAATTATTTCCTTGGAAAGATATCCTTTGAAATATACCTTGTTCATTTGGGCGTTTTTCATTTGTTTAGTCGCTTTGATTTTTGGAATAGTTCAAGTGTATTTATTATTTCAGGTATGGTTGCTACAATGATAATCGCATATTTGTTAAACAATGTTTCAGGCATGATTCTTAAACAGGTAAATAAGGTATTGGTCTGAAAATACTTGATTAATCACAAAGATAAAAAATAGATGAGAAATATAAGGAGCGATAATGGCAGAAAAGAAGTTAAATGGAACAGTAATTGTTACTTATAGATGTAATGCACGCTGTTCTATGTGTAATAGATATAAAGCACCCAGTAAGCCGGAGGAAGAGATTTCGATAGAAACGATCAAAAAACTTCCCAAGATGTATTTTACTAACATTACGGGCGGTGAGCCTTTCATCAGAACCGATATCAAGGATATAGTGCGTGAGCTTTATAAGAAATCAGATAGAATAGTTATTTCAACGAATGGTTTCTTTACAGATAGAATAGTTGATCTTTGTAAGGAATTCCCTCAGATCGGAATCCGTATTTCGATTGAAGGATTGGAAGATACTAATAATGAAATCAGGGGATTGGAAAACGGTTATCAGAGGGGATATCAGACGCTCAAGACCCTTCGCGAGATGGGAATGAAAGATGTAGGTTTCGGCATGACTGTTCAGGATAAGAACGCTCCGGATCTGGTACCTCTTTATAAGCTTTCGGATGAGATGGGAATGGAGTTTGCGACAGCATCCCTTCATAATAGTTTCTATTTTGTTGAAGCTAAGAATATCATTAAAGACAGACCAATGGTAGCCCAGAACTTTGAGAACCTTGTAAATGAACTCCTTGCAAGTAAGAGTCCCAAGAAGTGGTTTAGGGCATATTTCAACCATGGACTTATAAACTATATTTATGGTCAAAAGAGACTTTTGCCCTGTGATATGTCCTTTGATACATTTTTCATTGATCCATATGGGGATGTTATGCCATGCAATGGAACAAAAGATAAAGAAGTTATGGGTAATCTGAATGAACAGTCTTGGGATGAGTTGTGGAGTTCTCCTGCAGCAGAGGAAGTCCGTAAGAAGGTAAGATGTTGTGACAGAGACTGCTGGATGATAGGATCTGTTTCACCTGCAATGCATAAATATATTTGGGTACCTGCATGGTGGGTTATTACTCATAAACTTAAATTCTGGACTAAGAAAAAGTACAGTATGTATGAGAATAAGATTGTGCGAGATCTTAGAGATGGTAAAGTTACTAAAGAGGAACTTGATAATTGCAGTACATGTGATTTGTGTGCTACAGTTAATAACGGTTTGTCTGCGGAGTCAATGGAACAATTGAAAGATAAGACCGGTGAAGAAATTGTAGATGCAGATATTGCAGCTCAGTTAAAGCAGTAAGAACATTAAGAAATGTTATATGGAGTGAAGAGTTTATGAATAAAGAGATTAGGATTGACATAGCAAAGATTTTTAATTCTATTTTGCAGAAGTGGTGGATCATTGTATGCTCTATGGCGGCATTTTTGGCAGCTGCCAATGTGTATGCAGAGGCTACTGTTGTTAAGACATATGAAGCTACTACTATAGTGTTTAGTATGGCTTATGAATCGCTTTCTGATTCACTTACAGGAGCGTCGGCACTTAGTGCCTATGCAGATCTTGCAACCAGTAGAAAAGTAGCAGAGATAGCCCTTACATATCTTTCAGGAGAATATGAGTATGATGCCAACGACATTAAGAGCATGATTAGTACGTCTACTACAGCTACTAATTCTTCAAGACTGAGCGAGAAAATATATATTACAGCCAAAGCAGAAAGCCCTGAACATGCTGTTGCAATTGCAAATGCTGTGGCGAACGCATTTGTTATAGAAATGCAGAGTATGACTGGGGGAAATACCGTTCAGGTATTGGATTCTGCTCAGAAGGGATATATTTCAAACGGAAATGAAAAAAATCTTATCAGAGTAATTGGTGCTTTTATTGGAATGATTATTCCGATAATGATCATTTTCTTTAAGGGTATTCTGACTGATGAAGTGTATCGTATAGAGGATGCCGCATGCGACGGCGAACTTGAAATATTAGCCGTCATTCCGGATTTTGATAATAAATGAGAGGTATAAAAGATGATGTATAAGGAATTATATCGACAGAAAAATACGAAGGTGACGGATGCATATGACAGGCTGGCAGTAGCTATTCACTTAAAGAACAGGCAATTTGGCTATAAGACATTTATGATATGCGGAACTGAGCCGGGAACGGGTACGACTACAACTTCGATAGAATTGGCGATATCCATGGCCAACGCTGGTTGGAGAACAGTTCTTGTTGACTGTGATATGCGCAAAGAGGTGTCATTTAAAAGACTTGGTGAAAATGGTGAATCAGGTCTTTATGAATATCTTAAAGGAGACATTTCTGAAAAGGATCTTATTTCTTTAACTAATGTAGAGAATTTGGATTATATTTCAAATGGTAAAGGTGGAGAAGAGCAGGTTAGTTTATTATGTTCTGCAAATTTGCAGGAGCTTTTGGATAATCTGAAAAAGGAATACGACTATGTGATCCTTGATGTCCCTGCATTTACATCATCTGTCGACTGTAGTATTTTGGCGGTTCAGGTAGATGCTGTGGTTTTGGTTGCTGCTCAGCACAATTCATCACGCAGTACAATAGATAAGGCTCGAAAGACATTTGAAAGTGATGGCGCGAATGTTCTTGGTGTTGTTGTAAATAGGCTGGATGAGCGTACATATAAAAAAGTTATTTCCAATTATGATTATTTCTTGAAGAAGAAATATAGAGCCGGCGCTAAGCGTGGTAACGGAGGGAAACGCTGATTATGAATAGATTTATTAGATCATTTAGTATAGCTGCTTTATTATTTACTTTGTTATTTTCTAATAATATTTCTGTTTTCGCAGAAACGGAAGAACCTGTAGATACAGAGGAAACAAGCAAAGAAACAGCGGATACAGAAAAGACAAGTGAAGATACTGCTGCAAATGAAGAAAAAGCCGATGCTGCCAAAGTCTCTGCCAAGGATACATATTGGCTTGCACTTAGCGGATATAGCATAAGTGGAAATAGATTATCTGCGGGTAATAGCGGCGTAATTACTCTTAAAATTGAGAATAAGAATCAGAAGCTTGATGCTACAAATGTAATGATTACAGTTGATGGTGATAGTAGCGTTTTCTTACCAAAATCAGGTTACTCTAATCAGATATTTGTGGATACAGTTGAGGCTGGAAGTGAAAAAGAAATAGAGATACCTATTAGTATTGCAGAAGGAAAAGTTGGTAACTATGTACTTGATGTAAAGATAGACTACGTATATAAGGTAGATACCAGTAATCCCGGGGTGCTTACCAATAGCATGAAGATTTTTCTCCCTATTTATTTGTCTTCTGTAGTAACTGAAGAAATGACACTTTCTTCCGGTGAGGAGACAAGGCTTAACATTAAGTATCTTAATACTGGATCAAGAAATATATATAATGTTACAGCTCATCTTAGCGGTGATATGTCAGGAACTCAGAATTATTTTCTGGGTAATATTGAAGCAGGAAAAGAAGGCGAAGCAAGTATTCCTGTATCATTCCTGAGTAGTGGAAACAAGATAATAAAAATCAGTTATTCTTATACAAACGATAAGGGTAATGCTATTCAGTCAGAAGAAGATGGTTTTCTTATATCTGTATCTAGTGCTGATTTTGAAAAAATAGAAAATTTAACAGAAGAAACGAATATTAGCATAGATTTTATCGTTATTTTGGTAGTGTGTGCTGTGGCTATAATAGTAACACTAATTTATGGTCTTTATGCTAACAGGAAGAAATAATAGCTTATTTAAAAACAAATTTAAGGGATAGTTATGCTTATAAAATTCACCCTAAATAAAATATTGCTTTTTTCTTTGCTGGCATTTCCTATTACCACGCTTTATCAGGGGCTTCCCGGATTAGATCCTCTAAATAGATTGTGGGCATTGGGAATTCTGGCATTGATGTTTTGTGGCTTTCTTTTGGAACCAATACGCTTTATCGATGTATTTTATTTAATTAGCGGAATACTATTGATACTTATTTGCATTATCATTACAGGACATCCGCATAATACTACACCGATTACATCATTTGTATTTTGGTTTGTTTTTATGTGCTATATCGCTAACAATTACCGCGACCTTATGCGTGAGCTAGCTGAGAATTTTGGCATGCTGAAAGGAGTTACACTCTTTTGGGAGATATCAGTATTTGTATCATTCTTTTTTTCAAGAAGTTATATACGTAACTGGGGCGGAGTTTATTTCCTTTCGTTTTCGAATGCGTTACATAGATTCGCCATGACTTGTTTTGCAATTATGGCTTATGTGACTATTTTGTTCATAATGACAAATAAAAAATCATATTTATTATGGTACATCATCCCTATCGTAAGCATGCTTTTAACCGGAACAAGAACGTACCTTGTAATTGGAATGGTTTTTGTAGTGGCGGTTTATTATATATCCTGTAAAGATAAGAGGACCTTTTACATTACAATATTGCCCCTTATGGTTATTGCCGTGGCTCTCGTATTAATTAGTCCATCAGGAGCAAAGATAATCAAATCTTTTCAAGGAGAGGGTTACTTTGGTTATTGGGCTACCCTTTCAAATGGGCGAAGCATATTCTGGCTTGAAGATCTTCGGGGATATTGGAGCCTTCCTATTTGGAAAAAATTTGTTGGAAATGGTGTTAATTTCATCTATTTATTGAACTACTACGGTACAATAGCTGCTATGATTTGGGCTCACAATGATGTGATTAACCTTTTATGCACAAATGGACTTTTGGGTGTGATTTTATACTTCGTGGTATTCTTTAGTTTTGTTCATCGTAATAAGGAAAATAATGCAAAGAATACATTTGTTCCATTGTTTGTGTTTTATTTTACGCTCGGCTTTAATGCAATGTTCAACATGCTTTACACATATACAGCAGCGGTGACAGCAATACCTTTCATGTATTTTGGGTTATACACACTGCCCAATAATATGGAATATTTCAGACGTCATGTTAATCAGCGTTATTTAGGAGAGAATTAATATGAATGATCGAAAACGCCGTAAGAAAAAATGGGAATTCAAATTTAATAAAAAATTGATTCCTTTGCTAATAATTCTTATTGCTGGTGTGGGTTTTGCCGGTATCAGTTCTTTTTCTGCTGAAAAAAATGATACCGTAATTGTGATGAACTTATTACCTGCACCTGAGAGTGAAGGCGTTTCTGAAATTGATACAGATATTGAGATAGATAGTGAAAACAGTTCAGGCGATAACGGTAGTACTGAAACGCATACAGGAACCGGAAATAGCACTGAAACAGGAAATAGTAATGCCGGTACTGAAACAGAATCCGAAAGCACTGGCGGAACGGAGTCAGGAACAGGAAACAGCAATGAACCCATAACTGAAAGTGGCAATGATGAGCCTGATGATAGAGACTTCACTTTCAGAAATGTTGAAGAGATGAAAAGCTCACATCTTAGTGTTGGATCATGTGTTACTACAGCCGGTTATTATACTGCAAGAGATGGTGGCAGCGCTACTTACAATATTGAGAAGACATCTTCATTCGGATCGGTTCAATTGGAATCAGGACTTTATGCCAATCCTGTATTTTCAGGAGGCGTTGTAAATGTCAAGGCTATTGGAGCAGTGGGTGATGGAAGTACTGATGATGCCGGTATTATTAAAAAGGCATTGAATTCAGGATATAGTATTATTGAATTCCCAAAAGCAAGATATGCATGTAATTCTCATATAACCATGACCAAGCCCGGAGTTACTATAAGAGGTAATTATAGTACTTTAGTTACAAATGATAATTTTAATGCGGATTATAAAGAATGGTTTTTTATTGTTAAAGCAGATAATATTTCCATAGACAGATTAAAGCTTGAGTGTGCAGAGACCCATACTCATAAGTTTAAAAGCCAGATGGGAATCATGGATTCAAATGGAGTAGATATCACAAATTGTGAATTCTACATACCATACGATGTAATGGCTTCCAATCCAACCAGAAAAATTGAGTATTCGAATCTGGACATTTATGCAAATTGTAAAAATGTTAGTATTGATAACTGTTTTATGATTGACGAGGCTGATGCTTATGCAGGACTGTGCTGTCAGATAAGAGATCTTTTTGGAAAAGGCAGCTCAAACATAAGTTTTACAAATAATACGTGTTACCATGTAGGTCGAGATGAGGTTTTTGCGGTATTTTCAAACGTTACACATTCTTCATCAAATAATAGTATGTCTAACGTAATAGTTACAGGAAATAAGTTTTATAAGTCATCAAATAATTATATAAATAATGTTGGTATTACCCTGGGCTTTGAAAATAATGGGGGAGTTGATGGCCTGATATTTTCAGGTAATCTTGCGTTATTAACTGCCGATTGCATATTTGCAAAGGTGGGTTCATCTACAAATGTTGAGATTTCGAATAATACAATAGAATGTACTATACTTAGAAGCGATATGAGGGCATATCTTGTTTATGCATATGATGGTGCAAATAATATTGATGTAAAAAACAATAATATTACGGTTATTCCGCAAAGAGCAGATAATTATATTATTAAGAAGGGCAATGTTAACATAGGTCAAAATAGCATTGTTGTAAGATAGATTTTTAATTTGATTTAAATTTTGTAACTGGAAAAATGGGAGCATTATGGAAGTTATAAGACGCCGTTTTTTGAAATCTTTTCTAGCAGTATGGTATCTTTTTGCGTGGCTGCTTGGGACAATAATTGGAAATATCTTAATGCTTTTTTCAGAAGATTATAGAAATGTCTGGTTGTTTTCCGAAAGAGGGATAGATGCAAGGGATAATGGGTATGTTTTTTATAAATATATTAAAGAAAAACATCCTGAGATAAACAGCTACTATATTATCGATAAGAAATCATCTGACTATGAAAAGGTTGCAAGATTAGGTAACGTTGTACAATTTAAAAGTTTAAAACATTATATATTATTAGGTGTTTCCAAATACAACGTGAGTACTCATATTATGGGATTTACTCCTAACGTTGTAATTTTTGTGTGGTTAGACAGATTACACATAATTCGTGGCAAGAAAATTTATTTACAGCATGGTGTTATCAAAGATGATATGTGGATGAATCATTATCCTTATGTGAGTCTGGATATATTTGTAACATCAGCGAAACCGGAATATGAGTTTATTCGTGATACTTATGGTCATCCTGATGGAACAGTAAAACTTCTTGGTTTATGTCGATTTGACAATTTGATCGATTGCGCTGATCGGGTTAAAAAGCAAATTCTGCTTATGCCCACATGGCGTAAAAATATTGCAGATCATTGTCATAATGCAGATGACTTTGTTAAGACATCTTATTATCAATATTATCAAAGCTTGTTGAACAATAGAAAATTGGATGATTTATTGGAAAAATATGGGTATGAATTTGTTTTCTATCCACATTATGAAATGCAACATTTCTTGAGTTCATATAGCACTACCTGTAAGAATATAAAAATCGCTCCAATAGATGAATATGATGTGCAGGAATTATTGATCGAATCAAAATTGTTGATAACTGATTATTCCAGTGTATTTTTTGATTTTGTTTATATGGAGAAGCCTGTTATTTATTACCAATTCGATGAAGCAGATTTTCGAAAGAATCACTATCCGGAAGGATATTTTTCTTATAAACGGGATGGGTTTGGTCCGGTTGTGGAAGACGAGGATCAATTGCTGGAACAGATAGAAAACAGTCTTAAAAATGATTGCACGCTAGGTAGTGAGTATCACGACAGGATTTCTCAGTTCTTTACAAAACGAGATAAGCATAATTGTGACAGAGTATTTCAGGCAATTATGGAGTTATAAAGCAGCTTATTTGCTCAAAAGTATTTTATAACATGTAATGAATAGTAATAGAGTTTAGTACTATGATGAGAATTGCAATTATAGCCCCATGTATACTCCCGGTTCCTGCTACTAAGGGTGGAGCTGTTGAGGAACTTATAACAAGAATAATTGAATACAATGAATTAAACGAAAACTATTTAATTGACCTTTACACAATCAGTGATGAAAAAACTGACGATACGCATTATAAAAATTGCAATATTATGTCAATTAATAATTCAAAAATCATAGGAATTATGGATGATTTACGAGATAAGATGTACAGAAGAATTCCAAATTGCAATTCTCGAAGATGGATGGATAAGTTTATTTGTCGAACATTTGTAAAGAACATAGAGAAATGCGGTATCATTTATGATTGCGTCATAGTTGAGAACATAGCATCTACAGCTCTTAAAATCTTAGATGCATGTTCCGTGGAAAGTGGATGCCCTGTATATTTTCACATCCATAATGATATAGATATCTATCGAAGCCCTGATGATATTAGAAGATTGGTAAAAGCCGGAGTTCAGTTTATATCAGTTAGCAAATACATGATGGATAGTGTTCATAGCTTTGCTAAGGATGCAGTTGTTCATATTCTTAATAATGGGATAGATATGTCCAGGTATGATAGATGTACAAAGGCTCCTTCTGATAATTTTAGATTTCTTTATACCGGAAGAATAATACCTGATAAAGGCGTTAAGGAGCTTGTTCTTGCATTCGAAGAGCTTTTGCATAATCCGGATGTGAAGAATATGAATTACAGCTTGGATATTATAGGCTTTTCTGAACAACAGACTAAATATGAAAAAAGCATATTAAAAATAGCTTCAAAATATCCGGACAAAATAAACTGCGTAAACAGAGTACCCACTTTTGTTATGGCTAAGAAATACAGAGAATATGACGTAGTTGTTATGCCAACAATAAATGAAGAACCTTTTGGGCTTGTGGCACTTGAAACGATTGCAAAAGGAATGGCTCTTATAACAACAGATTCCGGTGCATTGCCTGAAGTAGTTGGTGATGGCGCACTTATAGTTAATAAAGACTATGATTTGAGTAGTAGTCTTGCAGATGCCATGGTTAAGATTTCTGTTGATGAAGGTTTAAGAGAGGAACTGCAGGAGAAAGCTTATAAAAGGGCTCATGACATAAAAGAATACGATATATCAAATTATTATGGAAATCTTATTGAAATAATAGATGGACACTTTGAAGAAGAGGATATTATATCAGTTATTGTGCCGGTTTATAACGTTTCTTCCTGTTTGGAGAGGTGCTTTTATTCAATAACAGACCAGACATATAGTAAATTGGAAATCATTCTGATAGATGACGGTTCAACTGATAATTCAGGAAAGCTATGTGATAAACTTGCAGCTACTGATGAACGCGTAGTCGTGATTCATCAGGAAAATATGGGACTTTCAGGAGCTAGAAATACAGGTATAGATCATTCCTGCGGAAAGTATCTTTTCTTTTGTGATAGTGATGATTTCCTTGAAAAAGATGCTTTGGAAAAACTCCTAAGAAAAATGAAAGCGGATCATGCAGACGTGGTTGCATGCGGATTTGCAAAAGTATTTGATGATTACTTTGGTGGAAATGGTAAGGCTGAAGTTTTCACAGCGGCAAATTTTGGAAGATGGAGTGGCTCTGAGGCTGTAATACAGATGATGCGTGGCGATGATATTTGCACTGTCGCTTGGAATAAACTATATAAGAAGGAACTTTTTGACGGTATTAGATTTCCTGTGGGTGATAAAAATGAAGATGAAGCAACCACCTATAAAGTTTTATACAGAGCAGGAATTGTTTCATATATGCCGGAACCTTTATATAAGTATTATCAAAGAGATGAGAGTATTATGCATGAGGATCTTGAGAAACGATATGCATATTTCCTTAAAGCATCAAAAGACAGAGTCGAATATTTTAGAGGATTGAAAGAAACAGAGTTAGAACAGCATAGTCTTATAACCTTTCTTGAGTGGATTAAGTATTCATATAGAGGAATAGAGAAAAAAGAGATTAGAAATGAATTAGTGAAACTGTACAAGGAAAGCATATCTTTTTCAAACGCTCCTAAAGTAATGGGAAGAAAAAAACAGATAGCTTTGTGGTTGTGGAGATATATAAGATATTAAGATGATGAGTGAGAAGCCTTTGGTGTCGGTTATCATACCGACTTATAATTCTGAAAAGTACATAAGGGAATGTCTTGATGCCACTATATCTCAGACATACGAGAACCTGGAGATAATTATTGTGGATAATCTATCCTCGGATGCCACAATAGATGTGTGCAGTGAATATGCCGGTAGGGATAAACGAATAAGAATTTTTAGTAATCCTGATGTGGGAGTTTCATATTCAAGAAACTATGGCATAGCACATGCAGACGGGGATTTTGTAGTCTTTTTGGATTCAGATGATTATCCTGAAAGAGATATGATTGAGAGTTATATAAATGCTGATAAATCCTGGGAAGAAAGGAAACCGGCGTTTATAATTTGCGGTATGTTTTTTGATAATGAGATAAATAAAAATGTTGACA
The DNA here is from genome assembly GCF_000424285.1 of Butyrivibrio sp. MB2005. Lineage (GTDB taxonomy): Bacteria > Bacillota > Clostridia > Lachnospirales > Lachnospiraceae > Butyrivibrio. The sequence goes on from NZ_AUJP01000011.1 coordinate 79,816, forward strand.
CTACAATATCAATACTAGAGCCCGGATATGGGTATATTGAAGGTGAAAACTATTTATTATCCAGAAATGCAGTATCGGCACTTTCATGGCTTAAACTATTTAATTTTGTGACCAATAAATTCTACGACCTTAAGCTCATTAAGGAGAATGATTTAAGATTTGATGAGCGTATCAACATAGGTGAGGATTTGGAGTTCAATCTTGATTATCTGGATGTATGTGATGGTGATTTAGGAATGATAAACAGACCCTTATACCATTACATAAAGAGGGTAAGCAATAGCCTTTCTCTGACCTATCATGATAGTGATCTTGAGGACACAAAAAAGATTTATGAGCGCCTTATAGCTTGGGAGGAAAAGCAGAAGCATGTTACTGAAGACAATATCCTTGTACTTAAGGCTATGTATATTACAGACTGGATTAGCAGAATTACTACATACTATGAACACTTTAGAGGAACCGACAAGCTACGGAAACATATAATTAGGGCTGAGCTTAGTTCTCCAAAGTTCAAGAAAATGCTAATGGAAGTTTATAAGGCTAAAAAGATAGGCAGAATAAGGTACTTGTGCCTGAGAACCGGAAGGTATGAAGTATTCTATTTTGTAAGAAGTATATATCAGATTATGAAAGGCTGATAGAAGATAAAATATATTTAGGGGTTTGAAGGAGTATAACTTGAAAGAAAAATCATTTAAGGGCGGATTAAAGCAGATATTATGGACATTTAGTCTCTTTAGTGAATACAGATTAAGAATTATAGGCTATGCAATACTTATCATAGTTAAGACATTGATTGATCTGTCGCTGACATATGCCGTAGGTAGCGTAATTGACTATATAGTAAGTGATGATATGACTACCCTTATTAGGTTTGTCGTTATTTTTGTGGCTTGCTTTGTTGTTAAACTTATTGTCACGTATATAACAAACAGACTTAATGTATTTAATTATACAGCTATTCATAAGAATCTGACGTTGGCATTGTATGATAAGACTCTTAATGCTGATTGGGAAAGCCTGGAGAAACATCATTCAGGAGATCTTTTGACAAGGCTAAGCAAGGATGCAACCACTGTTGCAGGTAATATTAACGGCCTTTTACCGACATTTTTAGCAGATGGCTTTAAGATATTCGCTGCTGTAGCGGTTGTTGTATATTTTGACTATTCAATACTTATTGTTATGGTCTTGGCGGTTCCGCTGGTTTATCTTTCAACTAAACTTTTTGCAGGTAAAGTACTTGAGAGTCAGCGAAAAGGAAGAGAAGCTGAGTCAAATATCATGCTTCTTAATAAAGAGACTTTTCATAATATGCAGGCCGTAAAAGCCTTTGGCTTATTTGATGTATTTCACAAGAAGATGGATGAAAGGGCCGAAAATCGTAAAAAATGTGATATCAGGTCTAATTTGATGTACATGATATCCTGGGTTATAACACAGGCTCTGGGACTTATCACAATAGTTATTGCTGGAGCATGGATGATATATCGTGTTCATACTAACTATATTACGGTTGGAAATATTGCCTCTATGGCAGCTTTGGCTGTATCAGCTGCTACCGCACTTTCAAATCTCTTTTCTCTTATGCCTACACTGGTGGAATTTATTACTGCTTCTGAGAGAATAGAAGAGTTACTTGAAATACCGGATGAACCGGATATTGTGATCTCACCCGAGAAAAAGGCTATTATTGATTCACATCAGGGTGAAAAGATGTCCATAAAGCTTAATGGAATATCTTTCCATTATCATACAGGTCCAAATATATTTGAAGATGCAGACCTTGAAGCAAGTTCAGGTGAGATTGTAGCCATGGTAGGACCTTCAGGAGAAGGTAAAACAACTATGCTAAGACTTGTGCTTGGAATAGTCAGGGCACAGTCAGGTGATGCTAATCTTATTTGGGAAGATGGCAAAAAGATTCACATGGGAACTCCTACAAGATCTATGATTGCTTATGTTCCGCAAGGCAATACGATGATGTCCGGAACAATTGCAGATAATATGCGAATCATAAAGCCTGATGCAACAGATGAAGAGATTATCGAAGCACTTAGGATGTCATGTGCATACGATTTTGTTAAAAAGCTTCCTGATGGTATAAACCATATGATCGGTGAAAGTGGTCTTGGTTTTTCTGAAGGTCAGAATCAGAGACTTGCTATAGCAAGAGCTATTCTTAGAAAAACTCCGATACTTCTTCTTGATGAAGCAACATCCGCATTGGATGTTGTTACGGAGAGAGAAGTTCTTAGGAATCTTATGACTGCTGATACTCACAGAATTTGTCTCCTTACTACACATAGACCTAGTGTACTGTCTATGTGTAATAGGGTTTACAGAATATCTGATAAAAAGACCAGAGTTATAAATGATGATGAAGTCCGTGTTCTTATGAATGAATTCTAATATCAGTGTGGAGATGAGATATATGCCCAAAATGAGATATGAAGTAAAAACTGAAGATTTTCCATATGAGGAAATAACAAAATTATTACATGAAAGCTACAAGGAACATTTGGAGGCAGGAAGGAATTATCTTGCGGCGACTCAGACCGTTGAGGACACCAAAAGGAGATTGGATGGCAGGATAGTTGGTCTTTGTTACAATGAAGATAATAAATTGGTTGGTACAATAGCCGGAAAAATAATAAATAAACATGATGGAGAACCAAGAAAATGGTATGAAGATGACCATTACCTTTATGTAGAACAGATGGCGGTACATCCCGACTACAGAAAAACAAATGTCTTGGCAATGATGTCTATTACAGCTATGAAAGATAAAAGTTTACGGGAAGTCGACTCCTGGATGAGTGATACTTCTTCTCTTGCCACAGATTTGGTTGAATCATACGTTAAAATGGGATTTCAGATTGTTGATATGGTGTCATGGGAAACTACAAATTATTATTCCTATGTGTTTAGAAGACCATTAAAGGGACGTAAATTTGATCAAAAATATGTAAATCGTAAATTCTTTTTTAGTAAGCTTATATGTAAGCTTCGATATACGGAGAATGGAAAGAAACGTTTTTAATCTGAGTATATTCTCGTGGGAGTAAGAAGTGTCTTGATGAATTTGCATATTGTTATTCCTGATTTGATTGGTGCCGATGATGAGAACTTAAGTAAGTGTATTAAAGCATCAGAAAATCAATGGACAGATAAATTTAATATTGAGACCATGGTTGAAAGAGGAAACAGTTATCCGGATATTTTCAATAGGGCACTTACAAAAATAAAGAGCGGATATGTGCTCTTTATTTTTCCATGGATAATTTTAAAGGATAAGGCTTTTGATAACATAGATATATCAAAGAGCAATGAGAAAAACTCGGATTTATATGTACTTAGTTATGAAAGTATAGAATGGAATACTACTTCATTACATAAATTTGGTGATAGAGCGGTTAAGTGCGCTGATTATGTATGCGCACTACATGATCACAATGGCGATATTGGTTATATATCAATATGGAACAAGATTTTATCTGTTGATTTGGTTCATCAACAAGATATTCATTTTAATGATAGTTTGAAGGAATTTTGGGAATATGATTTTTTACTGAATTATCTGCGCCTTTGTGAAAATATTAGATTTTCCGACAGCATGATGGCAGCTTTTTACTCACAACCCGCGCCAATTCTTTCGGCATGTGAGCGTATACTGGAAAAAAGGCAGTTGTTTAATATATATGAGATTTTGCTTAGGGAAAAGGTAAATGATAAAAAGGCCAAAGAGATAATTGATATAGAAAAAGAAGAGTATATAGTTTATGAAAAATCAAGACTCTTCATGGAATTAGAGGAGGCTTCCGGGGAAAATAAGCTTCTTAGAGAAATTAAATCTGAAATTAGTGATATCGGTCCCAAAAAGGAAATAAAGATCTTTTATAAAACAGTAAAAGCTGCTCTTGGTTTTAGAAGAAGAAAGTTAATTGCCGGATTTAATACAGATAGACGGATAAGAAAGGCTAAAAAATTAAAAGAAAAAGAGACATATTATAAAAACAATTTTTACAAATTCAGAAGACCTATGCGATTTATCCATGGTCATGTCACAAGAAATAAGTATATTTTATTATACTGCGAAAGTAATACCATGAAGCCACATATTATGGACTATTACAGGTGTGTCAGAGAAATGGATGGTATAAAATTGTTTATTTTCTATCCTGATTTATGGAACTTTGAAGTACCGGATGGGGTTGAACTTATAAAAAGCAGATTTAAGGCGCTTTTTATGCCATGGGATCTTGTTGTATGTGCAGATGCCATTGCTCCTTTGTACTATAACAGAGAGTATGAAAAGCTAATTTACATAAATCATGGCCTTCATATGATTAGCTATGATAAAGGAAAAACCCTTTATGCATATGAAGAGGGGCTTGGACTGTTTAGTGCCATGTTTGAACCTAATAAGCGATATGCGGCTGTAATGACAGTAGAATATCCCAACGAAAATATCTGTCATACAGGATATAAAAATGCCAGAGATATTATTGAACTTGGTAATAAAAAATCCGAATATCGGAAAGAACTTGGTGTTAAGGATGAGGAGAAGCTAATAGCTGTATTTGGAACCTGGGGGATAGACAGTTTGTTTCACCGGGTTGGGGATGCTCTGATAGATCAGGCGAGAGAAATGATGAAAAATGGATATAAATTCATTTTGTCCATTCATCCCAAGGAATATTCTATTTATGATGAGAACATAAAACCACTTGGAGATTATATAGAGTCTCTTGCTGAAGAAGGTTTTATAATCCGAAATCCAAAGGATCCGAGTACTAAGTTTATGGTAGCTGCAGATATGGTTGTTTGCGATTATTCTACCCTTTGTGAGGAGGCTATGTTGGCTGGAAAACCTGTTTTACTCAGCGATTTTCAGACGGATAGGGTTTGGAAAAATTCAACAATTGCAAAATATAAAGAAAGATGTCCATCCTTTACGAGGGATAGTGACCTTCGAATGATGATAGAGAATGTTTTTGCAGACTCGGAACTTAATGAATACGCAAAACAATTGGCTATTGACCTTCTACCACCTAAGGGTGGATATGAGAATGCGGTCAGGGAGATAACCCAAAAGGTTATAAATGGTTAAAATGAGAAGAGACGGTAAACTGGTTTCTGTTATAGTTCCTGCATATAATGCAGAAAAATACATACAAAAGAATTTAAAATCCATACTTGCTCAAAGCTATGGGAATCTTCAGATAATTCTTGTGGATGACGGATCAAAAGATGGAACTCTCGAGTTCGCAAAAGAATGCGCTCAAAATGACAACAGACTTACTGTGATCCATAAAGAAAACGGTGGAGTATCCTCTGCCAGAAATATCGGTCTTGAGCATATTAAAGGGGAGTATGTTTTTTTTGTGGATTCTGATGATACTATCGAAGATAATGCCATAGAAGTATTGGTGAAAGCTATGGAAGACTCCGGCTCAGATTGGGTTAATTGCCAATATTCAAGGTGGGATGATTCAGGAAATAGACTGGATGACTACAACTTTATAAAAGGAATATGGAATTTTTCATCTGATGATGAGAGACTTGATTTCATCACAGAAAATCTTTTGAAATACTATATTGGTTTTGAAGTTTTTGATAAGCTCTTTAGGGCAGACATAATAAAGGATAATAATATCAAATTTTCAGAAAAATGCCGCATCGGGGAAGATCTTGCATTTAATCTTAAATATGCTATGTATGCAAAACAGATAAACTGCATTGATGACAGATGCGTAAGGTATGCTATACATGAAGATTCTGCAATGGGAAGGCATAAGGAGTTATCAAGAATTCTTTCTGAGAATATTCTACTTCTCGAAGATGTTTATGAATATTCCCAAAATGCGAGGAAAGCATTCTATATTGATAAGTTTTTGCTCATCTGTGTAAGAGTTATGGATAATTCATATATAGGACATACTCCTTCTGAGATTATGGAAGTAATGGATAAGGTAACTGATGTGGATTTTCTTGCAAGTATATATCGAAAATTATCTGTAAATAAAAGTGAAATTATTGGTTTATATCCAGTAGAAACTGCAAAGATCAAATACAGATATCATCAATATATACAAAAGGGTATAGAGGGCTTTTCCATATCTGACAGATTGGAAATACTTATATATGATTTATACAGAGGACTTAGACAAAGACCTTTATTGAAGGACTGGAGGATGCCTTATTAGGGAAGAGATTAATGGACAAACACGCATATCTTATAATGGCTCATAACGAATTTCATATGCTAAAAAAACTTCTTACTGAGCTTGACGATGAAAGAAACGATATTTTTCTTCATATAGATAAAAAAACAAAATATGTGGATGAAGCTCAAATCTCCGGTTGGTTAAAACATTCAGGTATTACTTTTGTTCCCAGAAAGAAGATATATTGGGGAACATACAGCATTACCGATTGTGAGATTAAAATGCTAAAGGAAGCTGTAAGAGGGCATTACTCGTATTACCATCTTATATCAGGCGTAGATTTTCCTTTAAAAAGGCAGGAGGCGATTCATGGTTTTTTTGAAAAGGCTGATGGGGAATATGTTGCCGGACATAGAAACGGAACAGATGGTGATGATTTTATATATAAGATAAAATACTATTTTCCGTTTCTTAGGTTTTTAGGTAAAGATACTTTTGAAGGTCCCGGTAAAAAGCTGGAATTTATGCGCAAATTTGTTGGCTTTCAGTATAAATTTATGCTTTATCAGGAAAAGCATGGGATAGATCGCCTAAAAAAACTAGAAGGAATGGAGTTCTATAAGGGGCATCAATGGTTTTCTATCACTCATAATTTGGCTGAGTATATTATTCAGAATGAGAGAAAACTGCAAAAAATCTACCACCTTACAAATGGTTCAGATGAAATCGCAATTCCGACGCTGGCAATGAATTCGGTTTTTCATGACAGGGTTAAGGATTCGGAGCTTCGTGAAATAGACTGGCTAAGGGGAAGTCCTTATGAGTACACTCTCGATGATCTTGAGGAGCTTAAGAATTCAAAAGCTTTTTTTGCAAGGAAAATATCTTATAACAGGGAACCTTTGCTGGTTAATAAAATTATAGAGCATATTCATGATACTAATAATACATCGGAAGAGGATCCGCTTATCAGTGTTATTGTGCCTTGCTATAATGTGGAAGCTTATCTAAAAGAGTGTGTAGACTCTCTTTTAGCACAGACTTACCGGAATATAGAAATTATCCTTGTGGACGATGGAGCTACTGATAATACCGGGGGTATTGCAAGAGATTATGCCGGGCGAAATTCTAATGTCCTTTATATACATAGGGCAAATGGAGGATTGTCAGCAGCAAGAAATACGGGAATAGATAATTCAAAAGGACAGTATCTTGCTTTTGTGGATTCTGATGATTATGTGGAGCCAGATTATATAGAAAAGCTTTATAAGTCAATCAGAGAAAACGGTTCTGACATAGCAGTGTGCGGTTATAAAAAAGAAGAGATGGAGACAGATTCCGTCACTTTTGATGAAAGTAGTGTAATCTCACCATATGCTGCAATGAGAATACTTAGCGATATTTTTCCAAAAGAGAATGTATTACTGGTAATAGCATGGAACAAACTCTATAAAAGGGAATTGTTTGAGAATACCAGGTTCCCGGAGGGGAAAATCCATGAGGATGAGCATACTGCCCATAGAGTTCTTGGACAGGCTGACTCAATCTCTGTAATAACGGATTGCCTTTATCATTACAGAATTCGGGAAGGAAGTATAACTGCTGGTAGAAAAGCGCAGAATCTAAAGCATCTTGATTTACTTGATGCATATAAGGATAGAATTGAGTATTCTGAAAGCATGATGTATGGCGAGCTTATGACATACATGCTTTACTCGTTTTTCGAAAGTATGAAAGAGCTTATGGTACTGTATACAGATGAGACTATCAAAGAAAACAAGCTTTATTCATATTTTCAAAAGCGGGCTAAGGAGATTTATTTCAGGTATTTTACAGAGCTTGATAGTTTCCAGAAAAAAGATTATTTTAAGCTTATTCTATTTCCGAAGAAGTATAGGCTAAGTGTGATCAGATTAAGAGATGAGAAGAATAATGGACAATAAACAATATATTCCTCATACTATTCACTATTTTTGGATGGGAGGAGCGCCAAAACCGGAATCATTTCTAAAGTATTTAGAAGGTTGGCGCAAATTTTGTCCGAATTTTGAGATAAAAGAGTGGAATGAGTCTAACTATGATATCCATAAACATCCTTATATGGAAAAAGCCTATAACGATAAAAAGTGGGCCTTTGTATCTGATTATGCCAGGCTTGATGTTTTATATCAGTATGGAGGAATTTATCTTGATACAGATGTAGAGGTATTAAAAGATCTTTCACCATTGTGCGAATATAAAGCGTTTATAGGGTTTGAGAATAGAGAAATTGTAAATGATGGTCAGGGATTTGGATGTGCTCCCGGTATGCCCATATTTAAAGAGATGTTGGATTGTTATGATGGCGAAGAACCATACGAAATAATTGATGGAATTCAAGAGTATATTGAGAGCCCCAAACAACGTACCAAGGTTCTTTTAAGACATGGCTTAAAGCAGGATGGTTCAAGGCAGACTGTAGATGGTGTTGAGATATTTCCGATAGACTATTTCTGCCCTCTTGATTATGATACCGGGCGTTTAAGAATTTCGCAAAATACATTTAGTATCCACCATTTTGATGAAAGTTGGCACGGGAAGAATACAGAATTTTACGCAAAGATAAGACAGATGTTAAACAGGGTGCTGGGAGTTAAGCTTGGAAGAAGAATATTCAGCAGATTTATGAAGACCAAAGATTCCTTTAAAAAGCTTATTGGCAGATGACTGTTGCAAATTTCTATAAGTAAGGAGTGTTTATATTAACCGTTATGATTTCAATAGTAGTACCGGTATACAACGTAGAAAAATACCTAAGAGAATGTCTTGATTCCATACTTGCTCAGACTTATAGGAAATTTGAACTGATACTTATAGATGATGGTTCAAAAGACAGTAGCGGTCATATCTGTGATGAGTATGCGTGCAGAGATAATAGAATAAAGGTTGTTCATCAGGAAAACAGAGGCCTTTCCGGTGCAAGAAATGCTGGACTAACATGGGCAACCGGGGAATATATTATTTTTATTGATTCCGATGATACGATTAACTCTGATTACCTTGAAAAAAGATATTTGACTATTACTGAAGCTAAGGCGGATTTTGTTTTTTCAGATATGGAATCCACAAAGATGGCGCATTCAGATAATCTTCCTGGCAAAGAACTAATCATGGACAGATGGGAGATGGAAAGATGGCTATCAGACCAGATTTCAAGAGAATATATACTTGCTGTTATTGCCTGTAATAAATTATACAGGGCGTCGCTTTTGCAGGGACTTAATTTCTGCGAAGGAAGGCTCCATGAGGATGAGTTTTTTATTAATAATATTTTGTCAAGAATGACAAAAGCTGTTTATATACCGGATAGAGGATATATTTATAGGGACAATGAGCAGAGTATTACAGGCTCTGAGAATATGACAAATGTAAGACATCTCGATGTGCTTGATGCTTATGCAGAGAGAATTCGTATGGCCACAGCTGATGGGGATTATAAATTTGCAAATAAGACTTTATCAAATGCACTTTATAAAGCTTATTCATATTATAAAACAGGCTCAGAAATATCGGAGCCTGCCTTAAAGAGACTTGTGGAATTATTTGATGAATTCTATCAGGTTCTGACATTTAAGCAAAAAATGAAATATAAATCGCTTATTCTACTTGCTAAGTTACATTAGTCATTTTTTTGAATCGTTTTGTCTGGAGCTGTATAAGATATCCAATCGTAATATGCGTAGAGTGGAGTTGTTCCATCATATTCGCCAGCCCACTCCGCATCATCGGTTGGCCAGGCATCCATGGCAATGGGAGCTTCCAATATCGGAATATTTTTATTTGCTTCATAAACAGGCTCATTATCTACATACCAGACTATTGAATCCTTCATCCAGTTGAAGCCGTAGGTGTGGTAGTCTTCAGATGCATCAAAGCCAAGATCATAAAGGTACCTTTCTCCACTAACTCCGTTTGTATAGTAGTTAAATTGAACTTTGGTCGTATCATATCCCAAAAATTCGATATCTATTTCTGTACCGGTATCATCTTCCTTCACATAGTTAAAAAAGGCTGAAACAACACCTGGATTTTTAATAGGACGCATGTTTACTTCGTACATGCCATAGCCAAAGGATTCCTTGCTGAAAACTTCGCCGCCAGTTCTTATATCGCCGTCGCTGTCTACAGAAAGAACTAGTTTTCCGTTTTTATATTTAACATTTTCTGGCTTCCAGATAAGCTTTTCGGATTGCCCGCTTACCCAGTCGGATTTGCGAAAATTATTAAATGATAATATGCTAAAACCATTATGGTAGCTGGATGAATCTGATAAAAAACCATTACCGATATATATAGCACCAATACCACAAAGCGCTATTAGGGCAGTGGCTGGTTTTAAATAGTTTTTGTTCATTCTTTTACCTTTCGTTTAGAAGCTGAATGCTGCTATTTTATGATTAGGCTCGCTAAAATCGGGCAATATTGATATAGGAGTCTCCTTTGTTTTTTGTTCTGACAAGGTGTTGATCCAAGTTCTTTTTGGAGCATTCGAATCTGTTTTCTAAGATTGGATTTATCAGAACTTCCTTTATAGCTGGTTATTAGCGAGTACATACTAAATTCGAGTATATCATTATAATTCTTATCTACAAAATCTGTATTTATGAGCTTTTTGATTGCATTAAATGCAGGTTTATAGATAAACTGGCCATCCTCGAAAAAGTTCTTTGTGGCAGTAGCCTGTGAGCTGTTTTGAATATAATGATATAGTGGTTTTGAAACATAAGCAAAGTTATAATCTGCATGAGAGAAAATTTCTGACTGAAAAAGCAGATCTTCACACATTTTGATTTTTATATTAAAGGCATGTGTTTTAACTATTTTTGCTCTGAATAGTCTTGTAAAAAGAAAACCACGAATATTATCATCAGTAAACATTCCTTCTATTATTTTTGCAGAAGAAATAGGAGAATCATGATTTTCGGAATAAGGTGTTGTAATATCATCCTTATGGGTGAAATATCCGCAGATACATCCGTCGTAAGAACCGCTTGATATTGCATTCATCATTTCGTAGTACATATCAGGCTCAATATAATCATCTGCATCTAGAAAACTGATAAAGTCTCCGGTTGCTTCTCTTATACCAAGATTACGGGCAGCTGATACTCCACCATGCTCTTTTTTTAAATAACGTATATTTGAATTGTTTTGCGCGTAATCTTGTGCAATAGACACAGAGATATCATCGGAACCATCATCAATAAGGAGAATCTCATCAGGTACTAAAATGCCGGTTAGAATACTGTCCAGCATTATTTTTAATGCAGTATTTGAATTATAAAATGGGATGATTGTTGTAATAGTATTATTCATGATTATTTATCACTTTAATAAATTAGTGAGTGCTGATTTAGTTAGCTGCTTTTTATATGTTATTTCTCATCAAGTCAGATTGTCAAGGATGCGACTATATGGGAGCGCTGGTAGTTATTTATGGATTTTATATTGTTAAAATACATAGCAAAGGGTAAAATAAGACCGATTCTCTGAATTATAGAATAAATTATGAAAAATGAGAACCGGAGGCTTGGATGAGTGAATTAATATCCGTTATTATGCCTGTTTATAACTGTGAAAGCAGACTTGGCAGAACACTTGATTCTGTTGTCGGACAAACATATGAAAATATTGAGATTATTTTAGTAGATGATGGTTCTACAGATAAAACTCCAGACATCTGTGACGAATATAAACAAAAATATATGGATAAGATAGTGGTTAAGCATATTAGTAACTCAGGTGTTTCAGTAGCAAGAAACACAGGACTTGATTTAGCTAATGGGAAATATATCGCATGGTGCGATGGCGATGATTTCATGGATCCTGAAATGGTTACGAGATTATATGGGAAAATAAGGGAGTATGATGCCGATATAGTTTGCGAATACTATGTTCTTCTTAAAGATGGCGTAGAAACTCTTCCTACAGTACCGGATAGGGACATTGTTTATGAAGGAGCATCGCATGTAAGAGTATTCGATAATTTCTTTGACAGCATTCATAGGGGCATGACAACTGTTCTGTGGGATAAGTTATATAAAAGAGAAGTCTTCGATAATATGAGATTTAAGCCGGGTGTGACTTATGAAGATAAGAGGCTGATGCATCACATTCTGGATAATGCGGGTAAAATTGTTTATCTTAATTCTTATGGATATACATATTACATAAGCAATGATGGAATTACAGGCACCCGAAGTTTCAAGACTGCCACAGGAGATTATGAAGCGGCAATTGACAGATATGAGTTTATTATAGGGAAAAATGATACCAAATTAAGTTACCTGGTAACATATGATCTTCTTACCCTTATGGTATTTTATTACAGGGAGTGCATTGCCTGGAATGAGAAAGAAAAGGCTTCTGAGGTAAGGCACAAATTCAGAACAATATTTAAACTAAGCAATAAGAATCTGCGATTTAATAGAATTAAGGATAATATAAAGTTCACTTTGTTTTCACTTAATATAATTTGAAAGCGATGAAGCATCCTTTATTCCTTAATAGAAATCATCGAATATGTTGGATAAATTGATAATTGGAGAAATGCTGTATGCAAAGCATAAAAGAAAAACTTCCGCCTTCAATACGAAATGCAGGTAAGGCTGTGAAGTCATTTGGCAGATACTGTAAACTTACTTCCCGTCATAATGAGGGGGTTAAGGCTGTTAACCGAAAGAAGAAGGACAAGAGGACTATGATCTTTCTTGTAAATTTTCCTCAGGCCTGGAGCTCAGTTAAGAGTGTCTATGATGAAGCAAAAAAACAGGAAGATCTCAATGTAATAGTTTTTGCTGTTCCTCAGTATAAAGCCTTCGAAGATGACAGCATAAACATTGCAACAAAATATAACGATTCATATGAATTCTTAAAGATGGAAGGTATAGATGTAGTCAAAGCCAATACAGAGGATGGACATTGGATTGACCTTAGGAAATATGATCCAGATTACGTAATATATATGAGGTCATACAATCAGTATACGCCTAAAATGTACAAGTCTTATAACGTTTGTAGATATGCTAAATGCTTTTATCTTCCGTATGCATATGGGATGTTGGGAGATAAGATGCTTAATATTGTGCTTCCTGAGAACTTTACATACACAATGCATAGAATCTTTTTTGCAAATGAATCCAGAAAAAATGCGTATGCCAAGGAGCAGCCTTTCTATAGAAGGGAGTTTGTAAATAACAGATTAAAGTTTCTTGGATTTTCAAGATTTGATATGTTTAAGAGCTCTGTTGCCAAACGTAATTATGATGAGAGGGAGTATACAGTTGCATGGATGCCAAGATGGGCTACAGATGATAAGCCTGATCAGAAGCCAAGTCATTTTATGACATTCTATAAGGAATTCCTTAATTACTTTTATGAACATACAGATGTTAAGCTGATAATAAGACCTCATCCCTTAATGTTTTCAAGTTATATTTCAAATGGCATTATGACTGAGGAAGAGGTTAATTCTTTTAAAAAGAAATGCAAAGAAGCATCGAATATTGAGATAGATGAAAGAAAAGATTATTCTGTAACACTTGAAGAAGCAGATCTTTTGATAGCTGATTACACGTCACTTATTGCTGAATTTTATATTATGGGTAAGCCTATTATATATTGTGATACGGCAGATAATCTTAATGAAGAAGGTAATAAGATCTGTGCAACTACATATAATGCGGATGACTTTGGCGAGATTGTTAAGTACATTGAACTTTTGAAATCTGGTCATGATAGTAAGCAGACGATCAGGAATAATGTTATAAAAGAACTTCTTCCCGGAAAAACCGGGGAGATTGGTAAGGCAATTTTTGAGGAAATTATAAATAGCTGATTTAAGAGAGGAAATGGAATAACAATGAAGCAATATAAGATTGGTTATACTCAGGGAGTTTTTGATATGTTCCATATCGGACATCTGAATCTGATAAACCATGCAAAAGAATTCTGTGATTTCCTAATTGTAGGCGTAAACTCTGACAAACTGGTTGAAGAATATAAGAAAAAAAGAACTGTGATCAACCAGGAAGAAAGGGCAATAATAGTTGCTAACCTGAAAGCTGTTGATGAGGTTATTATTGTAAACTCTCTAGATAAAGAAGAGATACTTAAGGGTATTCATTTTGATGCAGTATTTATTGGCGATGACTGGAAAGGAAGCCCTCGATGGAATGCTACAGAAGAAGCCCTAGCAAAACATGGGGTTGATGTTATTTATCTGAAACATACGGATGGAATAAGTAGTACTATACTCAGAGTTCTTGAAGAAAACTCGATAAAGGATTGATGAAAATGAGTATAAAAGTAAGTGTAATTGTAGCAACATACAATCAGGAGAAATATATAAGACATACTCTTGAGAGTATTGTGGCTCAAAAAACGAATTTTGCTTTTGAGGTTTTGGTTGGTGATGACTGTTCAACTGATGGAACAGCAGAGATTGTTAATGAGTTTGCAGAAAAATATCCGGATATCATAATTCCATATTTAAGAGAAAAAAATCTGGGTATATATGGTAATATTCCTGAACTATTGACTCATGCAAAGGGAGAATTTATAGCGATTATAGAAGGCGATGACTATTGGATAGATGATTATAAGCTTCAAAAACAAGCGGACTTTCTTGATAAGAACAAAGATTATAATGCATGTTATGGAAAGTGTATTATCGTAGATGATGATGAAGTTCGCCATCCCGAAATAGAGGCATATAACATATTTAAATCTGATCTCGGAGACTATACAATTGAAGAATTTGAAAAGTATATTCTTCCCGGTCAGACTGCCACATCCATGTTTAGAGTTCTGGATTATACAGAAATAATGAATAAATTTCAGAAAGCAAATGTTGATGTGAGTAGAATGGCAGACATTGATATGGTTCTATGTATGCTGGGTTGCGGGAAAACATATAATTTCGGAGAAGAGTTTGCTGCTTACCGAAGAATGATGAATATTGAGAGTGGATCATGGTCTTCTCAAAATGATTATTATAGTTTGAAAAACTTAATGCAGTATCTTGATGGCTTGAAAAGGATGGAAAAGATGGCTGCAGCTCTGGAACTTAAGCTTAACTTTGATTCCAGAAGAGATTATGAGTTGGATAAGCTATACAAAAACCTGAATTTGTTTTCAAGGGAAGAAATAAAAGCGATTAAAGAAAAACTCAAGGCTGATTACAATGCACCTTCAGGTTTCTATATTAGTAATTTTAAACTATGGATTAAATCAGTGATGATGGATTAAAAGATTCATAGAAGCAAAATAAAATTCTTAAAATAACAAGTTGGAAATGCTTTTTACATGATTAGAGGTATATATTGGATAAGATTTTGTTTTTAGGAGATAACGTACATACTGCACAATTGATATTAGCTGCTAGAAATAAAGGTATATATACCATAATAACTGATAATAGAGCTGCTGAAGAATCAAAATCGAAACAACTGGCTGACGAGTGCTGGGATATAAGCGTTATGGATTTTGATGCATTAGAAAAAAGGTCAAAGGATGTTGGAATAAATGGTATATCATGTGGTGCAAGCGAAGTATGTTCAGGAGCAGTTCGAGAATTATGTAGACGCTTAAATCTTCCATTCTGGGTTGGAGATAAGGCATGGGAATACACCAATGATAAGAGAAAATTTAAAGAGATATGCAAGGAGTGTGGTCTGCCGGTTGCTAAAGACTATAAACTGAATATTGATTTCAATGAAAAAGATTTCTCAGAAATAGAATATCCGGTTGTTGTAAAACCGGTAGATAGTTGTTCCAGTATTGGAATGCATATATGTTCGAACAAAGAAGAATTAGTAGATGGATATAGAGATGCATACTCGAAGTCCATGTCGAAAAAAGTAATTGTTGAGAAATATATTTCAGGATTGCAGGTGAGCTTGATATATCTCTTTTCGAAAGGAAGACCGATTTTCTTTACCGCATTCGATTCATATGGAGATCAACTTGATAGACACCCAATGATCTTTGGGGCTAATCCGACATCATATTCCAGAAAGCTGCAAGATGAATGGGAAATACCTTTGCAAATGCTATTTCAAAAGTTGGAATGTAATAGTGGTATAGGATTTGTACAAATACTTGCTAATGATGATGAAGCTGCAGTTATGGAGATGAATTACAGACTTCCCGGTAGTCATTTTATAAATGAATTAATCTTGCATGAACATATGATTAGAAGCTCATTAAGCAGAGATGTAGAATATGATATTAAGGCTTTAACTAATAATGAAAAGAATAATCAATCGTTTATTTATTTTATATGGTTAAAACCCGGAAAAATAGGCTGTATTGATGGGATAGATATAATTTGTGAGAATATTCCGGTAATTGAAATGAATGACATTAAGAAAGTCGGGGATATAATACAGGATAATAGCGGTATGAGACAGATATTAACCGGAATAGTATTTTCATCAGAAAAGCGTAACGTTGCTGGTAAAATTGATTTTATAAATAAGCACATTAAAGTTGAAGATGAGCTGGGTAATGATATGGTTTATAGATATGAATATAAAGAGTTTTGATTGATCAAGAGGTGTTGCTTTATGAAAGTTGGAGTAATGCAGCCATATTTTTTTCCGTACATTGGATATTGGCAATTGATGAATGTAGTCGATGAATATGTTATTGTAGATGACATAAATTATATTAAAAACGGATATATAAATAGGAATTCCATACTATATGATGGTGAATCGCTAAAATTTGGGATTCCGTTGAGAAAGGCATCTCAAAACAAATATATATGTGACCATGAACATGGGCTTGATAATGATGGTGTTAACAAATTGCTAAAAACATTGAAAACCAGCTATGCGAAGGCTCCATATTTTGAGAATACCTATAATCATGTTGCAAAAATTCTGGAATTTGGGTTGACTGATGATGGACGCAATCTTGCGGATTTTCTTGAGAATTCGATTCGCTGTACAGCTTCTAAACTTGGCATTACAACACCTATATTAAGATCGTCAACACAAGCCAAATTGGATGCAGAATATAAGAGAGAATATAAGGTTGTTGCTTATTGTAAACAGAGAAATGCTGATGAATACTATAATGCCATAGGTGGAACAAAGCTTTATTTCCAGAAATTTTTTGAAGAGAATGGCATTTCGTTGAGCTTTGTTAAGACAAATGAGAACCTATCATATAAGCAGTTTACAGATAATTTTGTGCCAAATTTGTCTATTATAGATGTAATGATGTTCTGTTCGCCGGAGCAGATCAGTGATTTACTGACACAGTTCACTTTGGTAAAGGGGTATTATTCACCTGAAGATATACCGGCCGATTAGAGAATTCAATAAAATGTTAAATTCTTCTTGACGCCACAGAAATATATGATATAATTTGTAATGTTATGTGGGCATTAGCCTAAAACAACATAGCAAATAACCCTGAACCCCGTTAAGGAAGGGTCTGAAGGGAGGGTAAGAGTAGAGATGTCAACAGTAATAGTTAAAGAAAACGAGACTTTAGACAGCGCGCTTCGTCGCTTTAAGAGAAGCTGTGCAAAGGCTGGTATCCAGCAGGAGATTCGTAAAAGAGAACATTACGAGAAGCCAAGCGTAAAGCGTAAGAAGAAGTCTGAAGCAGCAAGAAAACGTAAATATAATTAATCAAAATTGAGAAGTCCTTGGTTATTTTTAATCAAGGACTTTTTTATCGGAATCTTATGACAATAAAAATTATACTTATTGCGCTGCTACTGATAATTGCCGCAGTAATAGCAATCATATACCACGATATGACTCATTTTGTGGTAAGAGAATATGAAATTCATTCGGATAAAATTGAAAAAGATGCTGTTTTCTGTTTGCTTTCCGATCTCCATGAGAAGGATTATGGGGATGGTAACAGAGCATTAATTGAGGCAATAGACTCAGCTCATCCGGATATGGTTCTGATGGCAGGAGATATGATAACCGGTCAGAATTCGCATCATAAACTCAATCCTGAGCCTGTTTTGTCTATTATTCGCAAGATAGTAGATAAATATCCTGTTTATGCGGCTAACGGTAATCATGAGTATAAGACCTGGGCTATAGGAGGCGAGGGAGAAGAAGCTTATCTGAATTATGAAAAGGTGCTGACAGATCTTGGCGTTGTGCTTCTTAGAAATACAGGCACTTATCTTGAAGAATACAATATGGAGATACATGGTCTTGAGACCAGCTATGAGTACTTTAAGAAGTTCTTTAAGGCCCAAATGGATGTTGACTATATTAATGGATTTTTCGGAGTGCCCTGCAGCGAGAGATATCAGCTTTTGATTGCTCATAATCCCATTTATTTTGAAGAATATTGTAAGTGGGGTGCTGATCTTACGGTTTCGGGACATGTTCATGGTGGGATAGCGAGACTTCCGTTTCTTGGCGGAGTGTTATCGCCGGCACTTATGCTTTTTCCTAAGTATGATGGCGGACTTTTTAAGAATGGTGATAAATACATGGTTCTTAGCCGTGGGCTTGGAATGCACACTGTTCCTATAAGATTTAATAATCCGGGTGAATTGTGCGTTATAAGAGTTAAGTCAGATAAGAAAAGCTGATGCGTATTACCTGAAAATATGATTTTTTTGTGAGGAGTATATGGCACTGGAAGTAAAGCTGCAGGCCTTTGAGGGACCACTTGACCTGCTGCTTCATCTAATAGATAAAAACAAAATAGACATCTATGATATACCAATAGCGGTTATTACAGAACAATATATGGAATATATCAGAGCCATGCAAAAGGATGACATGGAAGTTACCAGTGAATTCCTTGTTATGGCTGCCACTCTTGTGGATATTAAATGCAAGATGCTTCTGCCCAAAGAGGTTAACGAAGAGGGCGAAGAAGAGGATCCAAGAGCAGAGCTTGTTGAGAAGCTTCTTGAATACAAGATGTACAAGTTCATGGCGGATGAACTCAGAGAGAGGCAGATGGATGCGGATACTCATCTTTACAGGAAGAAGAATATTCCGGATGAAGTAATGACCTATGAGGAACCACTTGATTATGAGCAGCTCATCGGAGATGCTAATCTTGCCAAACTCAACAGTATTTTCCAGGCTCTACTTAAGAGGCAGGAGGATAAGGTTGACCCTATAAGAAGTAAATTCGGTAAGATTGAGAAGGAAGCTGTTGATATCGACCAGAAGACTGAATATGTAAAGAACTTTATCAGAGAACACAATAGATTCAGCTTCAGAGCGCTTCTTGAGAAGCAGCACAGTAAGGTTGAGATTATCGTTACCTTTATGGTTATTCTTGAAGCCATGAAAACAGGTGAACTGACAATTGAGCAGGAAGAAAACTTTGGTGAGATCATGATATCGTCGAATGTGTACGGCTAACCGCCAAATAAAACTGAGGGAGTAAGTTATGACAAAAGAACAGGGAGCTGCTGCGATTGAGGCAATCCTTTTTGCTATGGGTGATTCTGTCAGTGTTTCTGCATTATGTAATGCAACTGATCAGGATCTTGCTGATGTCAGAGAGCAGATCAAATATCTTAAGGAAAAATATGGCAGGGAAGAGAGCGGAATAGGCCTTATCGAGCTTGAAGATTCTTTCCAACTCTGTACCAAAAGCGAGATGTATGAGTATCTTATAAAGGTGGCAAAGACACCTAAGAAGGTTGTTCTTACAGATGCTCTTATGGAAACACTTTCGATTATTGCTTATAAACAACCAATTACTCGTCTTGATGTGGAGAGAATAAGAGGTGTAAACAGTGATCATGCGGTAAACCGTCTTGTTGAGTTTAATCTCGTGCAGGAGCTTGGACGACTTGATGCTCCGGGAAGACCTCTTCTTTTTGGCACAACGGAGCAATTTCTTCGAAGCTTTGGTGTTAAATCTCTTGATGAACTTCCTACCCTTGATGCAGTTCGTGTAGAGGAGTTTAAACAGGAAGCTGAGCAGGAGATAAGTGTAAAGCTTGATATCTGACAAAAAAGTAACAAAAATCTGTGAAATTAGCATAAAATCGGGATTTGGAGTATTCTCCAAGTCCTTTTTTTATGCTATACTATATTCTGACGTGTTTTTGATTTACGTTAAGTTATTTAAATATATTACGGAGGTGAAGAAATGAGTAGTTCTTCTCAGGCAAGCCAGAGAATAGTTTCTCTGCTTGATGAAAACAGTTTCGTTGAGATTGGTGCTCTTGTAAAAGCAAGAAACACTGATTTCAATCTGAAGCAGTCAGAGACACCCTCAGATGGTGTGGTTACCGGCTATGGTCTTGTAGACGGTAAGCTCGTCTATGTTTATGCACAGGACGCATCAGTTCTCGGTGGATCTGTTGGTGAGATGCATGCAAAGAAAATTGCTGGTCTCTATGATTTAGCTCTTAAGATGGGAGCACCTGTTATCGGTCTTATCGATTCTGCAGGACTTCGTCTTCAGGAGGCAACAGATGCGCTTAATGCATTCGGTGAGATTTATCGTAAACAGATCGATGCATCAGGTGTGGTTCCGCAGATCACAGCCGTTCTTGGCTCATGTGGCGGCGGCCTTGCACTTTTCCCTGAAGTAACAGACTTTACATTCATGGAAGAGAAAAAAGCAAAGCTGTTTGTAAACTCACCTAATAGCATTCCGGGAAACAGCAAGGAAAAATGCGATACTTCTTCTGCTAAGTGGCAGAGTGAAGAGGTTGGCAGTGTTGATGTAACAGGTGATGAGGAGACTATTTTTGCTCAGATCCGCGAGCTCGTTTCACTCCTTCCTTCCAATAATGAAGATAATGATTCAATTGATGAGTGTGCAGATGATCTTAACCGTGCTTGTGAGAATCTCGACGGTTCTGTAGAAGATCCTGCTCTTATCTTTAGCCAGATCGCAGACAATGGCGTTTTCTTTGAGACAAAGAGAGAATATGCCAAGGATATGGTTACAGGATTCATCAAGCTTGGCGGCGCAACTGTAGGTGTATTCGCTAACAGAAGTGTTGTTTATGATGAAAAGGGCGAAGCTGCTCAGAAGTTTGACGGATCACTCACAGCTCATGCTTGTGGCAAGGCTGCAGATCTCGTTAATTTCTGTGATGCTTTTGATATCCCCGTACTTTCATTCACAAATGTAGCAGGTTTTGGCGCTACAAAGTGTGATGAGAGACACGTTGCTAAGAATGCAGGTAAGCTTGTTGCAGCACTTGCAAACGCTACAGTTCCCAAGGTAAATGTAATCACAGGTAAGGCTTTTGGAAGTGCTTATGTGATCATGAACTCCAAGGCTGTTGGTGCTGACATGACTTTCTGCTGGGAAGATGCAGAGATTGGCACAATGGAGGCTTCACTTGCTGCTAAGATCATCGCTGATGGTAAGGATGCAGCTACAGTTGCTGACACAGCAGCTGCTTATGAGAAGCTTCAGAATAATGCTGAGAGTGCAGCGGCAAGAGGATATGTAGATACTATCATTAGTGCAGCTGATACAAGAAAGTATGTTATCGGAGCATTTGACATGCTTTACAGTAAGCGCGATGAGCGTCCTGCTAAGAAGCATACGACAGTATAAGGAGGTAGCGAATCTTGAAGCATAAGATATTTGCTTTAGGTGTAACGCTGATCTGCATACTTGGGCTTACAGCATGTGGCGAGACCGTTCAGAAAAATACGGTGGCCGGCAGTAGATATGACGCAGAGACATTCACTATGGATACTCTCTCAAGTATTGCTGACACCATAGAGGATGGATGGTTTGAGGCATGGTATTTAGACGGTGTAACACCTGATAATTTTGAAGACAGAATGTTTGATGATATAACCAGCATGTTTGATGAAGAGACTTACGACATCATCAAGGCAGGTTATAGAAACTGGTTCGACGCAGTTGATGAACTCGGCTATCACGATATGGGAAGCCTTGCTGATGATATCAGTGTTAAGAGCACAGAGTTCTATGTAAACAAGGAAGGGAAGCTTTTTGTAGACTCTATCATAGAGGGTACAGGTCCTAACGCTCATACAGCGATCCTTGAGTACAGCCTGGACAGGAACCTCAATCCTACACTTATTTCAGTCAATGTAAATCATACACTTGGCGAGAAGCTTAAGAGTGCAGGACTTAATACACTTCTTGGAATGGGAATGGCTTTTACTGTTCTTATAATAATCGCAATAGTTATTTCCTTATTCCCGCTTATCGGTAAGATCGGTGAGAAGAAGCCTGAGACTGACAAAGAGATTACTCAGAAGTCAATGGAAAATGTAACCGCTCAGATCGCTGATAAGGAAGAAGAGCTTTCTGATGATTCAGAACTCGTAGCAGTTATTGCAGCAGCCATTGCTGCTTATGAAGGCAGCGGATCAGCGGATGGATACGTTGTAAGATCTATTCGCAAGAGACCCACTGGGAATTGGAAAAAAGCATAAGGATTTAGCTAATTTTAGGAGGATATAAATAATGAAAAACTATACAATTACCGTTAACGGAAACGTATATGACGTAACAGTAGAAGAGGGTGCAGGCGGAGCAGCTCCTGCAGCAGCACCCAGAGCAGCAGCTCCTGCTCCTAAGGCTCCCGCAGCTCCCGCTAAGAAGGCATCTGCAGGTGCAGGCGGCGTTAAGGTAACAGCCGGTGCAGCAGGTAAGGTTCTTAAGATTGATGCAAGTGTTGGCCAGGCTGTAAAGAAGGGCGACACAGTTATTACTATGGAGTCCATGAAGATGGAGATTCCTATGGTTGCTCCTCAGGATGGAACAATCGCAAGTATCGACGTTGCAGTTGGCGATCAGGTTGAAGCCGGTGGCGTTCTCGCAACAATGAACTAAGAAAAAGGAGACTAAACGGAGGTCGTTAAATGGATTACATTGCTAACACATTATCGAATCTCTGGCAACAGACAGCGTTTACAACTATGACACCCGGCAACTACATAATGGTTGTTGTAGCGCTTATCTTTATGTATCTTGCTATTGCCAAAGGATTCGAGCCGCTTCTTTTGGTGCCTATTTCTTTCGGTATGTTACTTGTTAATATCTATCCTGATATTATGGTTTCAATCGAGAATTCATCAAATGGCGTAGGCGGTCTTTTGTATTATTTCTACTTACTTGATGAGTGGGCTATAATGCCTTCACTTATCTTCATGGGTGTAGGTGCAATGACGGACTTTGGTCCCCTTATTGCGAACCCTAAGAGCTTCCTGATGGGAGCAGCTGCTCAGTTTGGTATCTTTTCAGCTTACTTCATGGCTATTGCCATGGGCTTCAATGATCAGCAGGCTGCAGCTATCTCTATCATCGGTGGAGCAGATGGACCGACATCCATCTTCCTTGCTACAAAGCTTAACCAGACCACAATTCTCGGACCTATCGCGGTTGCTGCATATTCGTACATGTCACTTGTACCGATTATCCAGCCCCCGATCATGAAGCTTCTTACAACGGATAAAGAGAGAAAGATCCGTATGCAGCAGCTTCGTCCGGTATCCAAGCTTGAGAAGATTCTTTTCCCGATAGTTGTTACTATCGTTGTAAGTATGATTCTTCCTACAACAGCTCCTCTTATTGGTATGCTTATGCTTGGTAACCTCTTCAGAGAGAGTGGCGTTGTTCGTCAGCTTCAGGAGACAGCATCTAATGCACTTATGTATATCGTAGTTATCATGCTCGGTACATCTGTAGGTGCAACAACAAGTGCTGAGGCATTCCTTAACATCACAACAATCAAGATCGTTGTTCTCGGTCTTATTGCCTTTGTTATCGGAACTGCGGCAGGATGTCTGTTTGGTAAGCTTATGTGCGTTATCACAGGCGGAAAGGTTAATCCTCTTATCGGATCAGCCGGAGTATCCGCAGTACCTATGGCAGCCAGAGTTTCACAGAAAGTCGGTGCTGAGTACGATCCCAGTAACTTCCTTCTGATGCATGCTATGGGTCCTAACGTTGCAGGTGTAGTTGGTACTGCAGTCGTTGCAGGAACATTTATGGCTGTATTTGGAGTTTTCTGATTGATTATTGTTATCAAGCACATATGAAATGTGCTTGCACAATTTCATATGTATTTGATAACTAAACAAACATGAGCAAGTAATGCGATAGCATGGATTGCGAATGCTTGTAGGATTTCGAGAGTGCGTAGCACGAAGAAATCCGTGAATCAATAATATAATAAAGGAGAAAAAATTATGGCAAAGCCAGTTAAGATTACAGAGACAGTTCTGCGTGATGCACATCAGTCACTTATTGCCACCAGAATGCCTACAGAACAGATGCTTCCCATTATCCCTACAATGGATAAAATTGGCTACAACTCAGTAGAGTGCTGGGGAGGCGCAACATTCGATGCTTCCATGAGATTCCTTAAAGAAGATCCCTGGGAGAGACTTCGTAAACTCAGAGATGGTTTCAAGAATACCAAGCTTCAGATGCTTCTTCGTGGACAGAATATTCTTGGATACAAGCACTATCCTGATGATGTAGTTGAGTATTTTGTTCAGAAGTCAATTGCAAATGGTATTGATATCATTCGTATTTTCGACTGTCTGAATGACCTTAGAAACCTTGAGACATCTGTAAAGGCTACCAAGAAAGAGGGCGGACATGCTCAGATCGCTCTTGCATATACACTTGGTGATGCATATACAGAAGAGTATTGGATGAACATTGCCAAGGATATCGAGTCAATGGGCGCTGATTCAATCTGTATCAAGGATATGGCAGGACTTCTTCTTCCCTATGAGGCAGAGAAGCTTGTTAAAGCTCTTAAGAGCGCTACATCACTTCCTATTGATCTTCATACACACTACACCTCAGGTGTTGCAAGCATGACATACATGAAGGCTGCTGAGGCGGGCGTTGATATTATCGACTGTGCTATTTCACCTTTTGCTCTTGGTACTTCACAGCCTGCTACAGAGGTTATGGTTGAAGCCTTCAAGGGACAGGAATTCGATACAGGTCTTGATCAGAAGCTTCTTGCTGAGATCGCTGATTACTTCAGACCTTACAGAGAAGAGTGCCTTGCCAGCGGACTTATGGATGCTAAGGTTCTTGGTGTTAACATCAAGACTCTTATGTATCAGGTTCCCGGCGGTATGCTTTCCAACATGGTTAGCCAGCTGAAGGAACAGAATGCAAGCGATAAGTACAATACAGTACTTGAGGAGATTCCTCAGGTTCGTAAGGACTTTGGTGAGCCTCCGCTTGTTACACCTTCTTCACAGATCGTTGGTACTCAGGCTGTTATGAACGTACTTATGGGTGAGAGATATAAGGTTGCTACCGACCAGACAAAGGATCTCCTTGCCGGTGAGTATGGTAAGACAATCAAACCCTTCAATCCTGAAGTTCAGAAGAAGATCATCGGCGACAGAGAAGTTATTACCTGCAGACCTGCAGATAAGCTTGCGCCCGGACTTCCTAAGTTTGAGGAAGAGGTTAAGCCTTGGAAGCAGCAGGATGAGGATGTTCTTTCCTATGCATTGTTCCCTCAGGTTGCTACTGATTTCTTCAAATATCGTATGGCACAGCAGGAAAAAGTGGATATGTCAGAAGCTGACACTAAGAACGGGGCATATCCGGCATAAATATTTTTATAATATTGTTAATATATGGGTCTACCGCATAAACTGCGGTAGACCTTTTGCGTTATGACATTTTGATCAGTAATTTTATACTTTCGTTTATAAGACTTTCGTGTTAAAATTCAACACGTTGATGATTGTATAAGAGGGAAGTGCTCAAGTGGAAAGATTCATAAAAAAGTACATCTATTTAATAATTCTTTTTGTTATATCTTTGCCAATTCTATTTTTGATATGGAGATATAGTGATGATTCCCAAATATCATTTTCGGTAACTATGTCATCGGGTAACAAAACTACAATTCAGTCGTTCAAACATAAATGGTCTGTTTATCTTTTTGTTCCTGGTAATGCTGAACTTGAAACGCTGATTTTGGATTCTCCCCAAATACTTATTGATGGAAATGAATATACATCGGGGGATTCATTATCAGAAATTAGCTTAGATGAAAGGCATTCAATTACTTTTAACAGGAAAAAGCTTGATTTTTATATAATGCAGGGCTCTCAGATTCCTTCAATATTTATTACTACTGCCACAGGCAGTATGAACGAAGTGTACAATGATAAAAATCATAAAGAACCTGTTGCTGTTACTATTTTTGATAAAGGTGGCAAAATCGATTATTTTGATAACAAAGCATACATAAAAGGACGCGGTAATACCACATGGGATTGGACATGGACTGATCAAAAGCCGTTTTCACTAATTTTTAACGAAGAGACATCCGTTCTTGGGCTTTCAAAAGCTGATAGAATAGCTCTTATTGCTAATCAGGCAGATGTAACTAATATTAGAAACAAAAGTGTTTTGAATATTGCAAAAAGGCTTGAGCCAAAGTGGTCTCCTTCATCTGAGTTCGCAGAGCTATATGTTGATGGCGAATATTTAGGAATATATCTTGCATGTGATAAAATTGAGAACTCAGATAGTAAGGTGGTTTTAAATACAAATAATGATTATTTGCTTCAAGCGACGGCTAGAGGGGATGAAAAAGAAACATCGGTATTCACTGAGTCCGGACAATGCTTTTTTGTTAAATCCGGTAATATGAGTGATTTGTCATTAGCATCTATAACTGAAACTCTAAATAAAATAGAGGATGGGCTGAACTCTAATATTGTTCCTGATCAGCTTGATATGGAGTCCTTTGCGAGAAAATACTTTATAGAGCAGATTGCATGCAATACAGATATTAACTCATTATATTTTTATTATAAAGATGGGAGATTGTATTCAGGCCCTGTATGGGACTATGATTTGGCTGCAAACAGATCATGTGCTGAGGCCGTATACTCTCTTAGGCGTTTTTCTTGGTATGATGGAGTTTTTGAAAATTCAGCAGTTAGAGATTATCTTATAACAGCATATTCTGATAAATATAAAGATATAGCATATGATTATATAGATGAAGTGATAAAACTGGAGAATGAGATTTATAAATCCAATAGAATGAATGCAATGAGATGGGTAAGTATGTACCATTACACAGATATTGATGCAGAGTATCAGAAATTAAATGATATCTATTTAAGACATGCAGAATATCTGGATAAGGCATTTATTGATAATTCTGGAGGAAATATACTAAGGGTGCTTTTTGAAGGGGAGGATCTTGACTACCTGTATTTTGCAGATGAAAAAGGTAATATAGATTTTCCTGAGGATAGTGTTATTTTTGATTTTGATACATGGATAAATGCATCAGATGGAAGCAACTTTAATCCAGATTCAAGATTAACTCAAAATGTTTCAATCTATAAAGGCAATTGAACTATAGGAGAGCCAAAGAATGTCAGATAAATTCAGACATGAATATAAATACCTGGTATCTGATCAGCAAATAGTTCTTTTACAACAGCGGTTAAAATTTTTGATTCCTTTCGATTCACATGCATCGGAGGATGGAATATATAGTATTCGTTCGTTGTATTTTGATGACTATAATGATCGATGTTTAAAAGAAAATATTGCCGGTGTTGCTCCGCGAGAGAAATTCAGAATACGCATATATAATTGTGATTCAACTCGAATAACTCTTGAGTGCAAAAGGAAAGAGCATGATAAAGTTCAGAAAAAATCATGTCCACTTACAATTGAACAATGTGTAAAACTCATGAACGGAGAAGTATTAACGGATTTAGGAAGTCAGCCTACTGTTCTAAAGAAATTGACACTTGAGATGATGACTCATATGATGCAGCCTAAGATAATAGTGGGATACGACAGAATGCCTTATGTCAACAGGCTTGGGAATGTCAGAGTTACTCTTGATATGAATCTATATTCATCAAAAGATATTAGAAGATTCCTTGAAGAAGATATATCCAAGCGCCCGGTTATGCCTAAAGGTCAGCATCTGATGGAAGTAAAGTGGGATGAATTCATACCGG
Organism: Butyrivibrio sp. MB2005; assembly: GCF_000424285.1. GTDB lineage: Bacteria > Bacillota > Clostridia > Lachnospirales > Lachnospiraceae > Butyrivibrio. The sequence continues at coordinate 107,972 of NZ_AUJP01000011.1, forward strand.
ATACTATATTTCGGGCGTGTCAGCTTGAAAATCTTCGGCAGACTGCTTATAGCAAATATTCGTTATGTAGAAAATATAAATTGTAGGAGGATTGTTTCATGGAAAATATTTTTAAGAGATCGTTTTTGGAAGGGTATGCAAGTGCTAATATTTCAATAAAGACAGTACTGGTAGCATTGGCGGTGACGCTTCTTATCAGTTTATATATCTTTTTGGTATACAGACTTGTTACCAGAAAGACTTTTTATTCAAAGAGTTTTAATTTGTCACTTGTGTGCACGGCGCTTATTACGGCAGCAATTATAGTTACCATTCAGTCTTCGATAGTTGTATCTCTTGGTATGGTCGGTGCTCTTTCTATCGTAAGATTCAGGACGGCTATCAAGGATCCAATGGATTTGGCTTTCCTTTTCTGGTCCATATCGGTGGGTATAATCTGTGGTGCCGGTTATGCAGCATTTGCAATCATTCTTTCTATTACAATTACTGTAGCAATAGTTGTGCTTGATAATATTCCGGTGGCAAAAGCCTCTATGATATTGGTGGTAAATTGCAATGATATTGATTCAGAAGATAAGATTCTTGAATGTGTTAGGGAAACTGTTAAACACTTCTCTGTAAAATCTAGAAACATGACATCATCTACATTGGATATTACATTGGAACTTAGAACAAGTGAAGGTGGCAAGCTGGTAAGAAATCTTATGGATATCGAAGGTGTACAATCAGCTAATCTGCTTCAGCATGATGGCGAGGTTACATACTAAATAGATATAGATAAAAATTGGGCTATATTCACAATGGACATAGCCCTGAATTTTGTATGCGATTATTTAATGATTGCATCCTTGTTTGACTGGCGGCGAATCTTGTTGATAACCTTTGTCTTATTCTTTCCTTTAACGCCCTGTAACTTGATGGTTACTTTCTTTGTCTTTACTTTGAACGCGTTCTTTCCAACTGAGAGAGAACCATTGCTGGATGTTTTGATTGTGATTTTCTTATACTTGGCACCCTTTAATGCGCGCTTTCCGATGTTCTTGATGCTCTTTCCGATGATGAGCTCTTTTCCACTTGCATTCTTAAGTGCATCGTCTGTGATAGCTGTAACTGTGTAAGTTTTTCCGCTCTGGCTTACAATCTTGTCGAGGATCTTAACGCATCTTGCGTGCTTGTCAGCTGTTGTACCTGTATAAGTTGCTTCGTCATTGCTGCTTACTACATATCCTGTAGGAGCGCCACTAAGGTCGATTATTACTGATCCGATTTCCTCTGCCTTAGGTGCCTGATCTTCTTCTGCGGAAGTGTCGGAACCATTAGATGTTTCGTCGTTAGTTACTTCATCATCCTTTGCTGAATTCTTTGTGATTGCATTAGCATCATTTGAGTTATCATCTGCTGCTTCGTTATTTGTTTCCTGCTCGTCGTTATCGTCTGAGTTAATATCATTTGAGATATTGTTGTCTGTGTTATCATCGTTGTTTACAACTTCGTCGTTATTAGTTGCGTTATCGTTGTTACTTACTGTATCATCATTATTTGTGATGTCTTCGTCGTCAGATGTTTCGTTTGTATTTGAATCGTTGTTATCGTTTGTGTTTGAATCGTTGTTTTCTTCGTTGTTTGAATTGGAAGTTTCTTCAGAATTTGAATCGGAAGGTTCTTCAGTATCATTAGAATTTGTATCTGTTATTTCATCGTCCTGGCTATCAGAGTATAAATCTCTTGTTTCGATGCTTTCCATAACCCAGTCGCCATCTAAAACAAGTTCTTCACCAACTCTTATTGTGACTTCTTCATCACCAAGGACTACAATAAGATCTGTGTTCCAGGAGCTGTTTTTGATTGTGACACCATTTTTTAATGTATCACCTGAAAGGAGGGAAGTATCAAAAACGGGATTTTCTTTACCGACAAGTTCTATGCATCCATCAGAGATTGTAGCTGCTTTTGCTGCGAAAGCATTACCACTCATAAGAAGTGCGGAAATTGTAAATGATATTGCTGTATATAATAAACTTTTTCTTGAAATCATATTTCAGTACCTCTATATCAATTATGTAATTAAATATTATCATCAAAACTTTGGAGATTCCATATTAATAAAATAAAAAATCATAAATTAAATATAAAATGCCATTTTTATTTCAAAATATTATTACAATGTGGAAAATTTGTTTATCGCAATAAAATAACCATTTTTACGTTCACTGTAGTATAATGACTATATATGTTTTGTACTGGGTAGGAGTAACTGACTTAAAGCATAAGAAAACGCTATTATAATACGGAGCACTTATGGCTGAGTTTAATAAGAAAACAAAAATAAATGCAGTACCGGGATTATGGCATGCTGACATGCGAAGATCTGAAGAGAACAGACAGCTCCTTGCTGTTGATATTATAAATGGTTTTCGTGTGCGCCCCGGTTTATATGGTATGAATGGCGCTACAGTTCTTCCTGATGGCGTCAATTTCACTGTTTATTCTAATGGAGCTACTAAGGTTACTTTGCTTTTATTTCACAGGGGTGAAGACAGACCTTATGCTTCTATAACTTTCCCTGAGGAATACAGAATAGGAAAAGTTAGATCAATGATCGTATTCGGTCTTGAGATTGAGAATCTTGAGTATGGATATCGTGTTGATGGTCCCTGGGATGAGAGAAAGGGCCTCCTTTTTGACTACAACCATGTCCTTTTGGATCCATATGCCAAAGCGGTTGTCGGTCAAAGAATCTGGGGGCAGGCTACCAAATTCGAAGGGGCATATCATGCCCGTGTTGTAAAAAATGATTTTGATTGGGGAGAGGCGTCCTGGCTTAAGACACCCATGAGCGATTCCATAATATATGAGATGCATGTTCGAGGCTTTACCAAGGATGAATCTTCAGGGGTAAAGTGCCGCGGAACCTTTGCAGGCGTAATGGAGAAGGTTGATTATCTCAAGAGGCTAGGGGTAACAGCCGTTGAGCTTATGCCTATCTTTGAATTTGATGAGACCAGGGATATGAGAACTGTAAATGGCAGAACAGTCCTCGATTACTGGGGATACAATACCGTTAGCTTCTTTGCGCCAAACACCAGCTATGCCTATAACACAGAATATAATAAAGAGGGATTCGAGCTTAAGGAGATGATAAAGCTCCTTAAGGAGAACGGAATAGAAGTTATTCTGGACGTTGTATTTAACCATACTGCTGAAGGTAATGAGAATGGTCCTTTCATTTCCTTTAAGGGCTTTGATAATAATATTTATTATATGCTGACTCCCGACGGGGATTACTATAACTTCAGCGGATGCGGCAATACTCTTAATTGTAATCATCCCATCGTTCAGCAGATGATAGTAGATTGTCTTCACTACTGGGTAGAGGAATATAAAATTGATGGTTTCAGATTCGATCTTGCGAGTATTCTTGGAAGAGATATTAACGGTGCACCTATGGAGCAGCCACCGCTTCTTCACAGGCTTGCTTTTGACCCGCTCCTTGGCGATGTAAAGCTTATTGCGGAAGCCTGGGATGCTGGCGGAATGTATCAGGTAGGCTCATTCCCTTCCTGGGGCAGATGGGCAGAATGGAACGGCAAATACAGAGACAGTATTAGATCCTTCCTTAAGGGTGATTACTGGGCAGCTCCTGATGCGGTAAGACGTATTACAGGTTCCATGGATATGTATGGCAATAACTATGCCGGCTATGATTCATCAATCAACTTCATTACCTGTCACGACGGCTTTAGCCTCTATGATATGTTTGCATACAATGAAAAACACAATGAAGCCAATGGATGGAACAACACAGACGGTGCCAATGATAACAGAAGCTGGAACTGCGGAGCAGAGGGTGAGACTGATAATGTGGAAGTTAATAACCTCAGATTTAAGATGATGAGAAATGCCATTTCTGTTCTTATGTGCAGCCGCGGTACGCCCATGATCCTTCAGGGCGATGAGTTTGCCAATACTCAGTACGGAAATAACAATGCCTATTGTCAGGATAATGAGATATCCTGGCTTAATTGGGAACTTCATACCAAGAACAAGGCGTTCTTTGATTTTTACAGAGATATGATACAGTTCAGGAGAAAACATCCTGCGATCAGAAAAGATCTCAAGCCGGCTGTCAGCGGACTTCCGCATATCTCTGTTTTTACAGACAATCCTTTTAATACAGATATAAATGACAATACAAAGATTATCACAGTCATGTATGCGGGATTTGTAAGGAAAAAGGGACATGACGATATCGTGATCATGTCAGTGAATTCCTTCTGGGAGGATATACAGATCACACTTCCCACACCGCCCGATGGTGCATATTGGACACTTGTAGTTGATACAGCAGCAGAGGACGGACATTATTTCTATAACAGGCCTAAGCCCTTATCGGTTCCTAACTGGAGAATGAAGGCCAGAAGCGTCAGCGTATTTATCGCGGCTTATGGAGTAGAGTATGGCAGATGATGCTTTAGTAAAACTGGAAAATATAGAAAATCAGGGTGAACCTGTGGCGGATAACGCTGAGAGTCCTTCTGAGGCAACGAACGGTTCTGCAGAAACTGCGAAGGAATCAGAAGAGAATAAGCCTGCTAACAACAGACCAACCGACGAAGAACTGACCGTGGAGGGCTATATCTTTTTATCAGTCCAGGACGCTGAAAAGGCAAAGCTGGATAAAAAGAAGATAGGCATACTTAAACAGAAGGTGACCTCTGCAAAGGTTTCTGATATGGAGGCTGTCTATGAGAAGGCTATTTCCAACAAGATTTTCGCAACGCCCGTTGGCTGGGAGTACCTTGCAAAGCTTCGTGAAAAGTTAATTGCGGCAGGAGTTTCAGATGATGATCTTACGCCTATTCCCATAGAAGTTAAGATTACCAATGTGCAGCTTCCTGATGAATATCATCCGGAGCGATATTTTACTCCGCCCAAAAAGAAGCCACCAATGGACAAAAAGTTTGCCATGGCTCTTTTGATTGCTATGAATATAGTTCTTGTGGCGCTGGTTGTGACCATGTTTGTGATTGCAGCCATGTCAGAGACTGATAATATCATCAATTATAAGCAGAATGTTACCAACAGATTTGCTGAATGGGAGGAGTCTTTAAAGGAAAGAGAGAAGGCAGTCAGAATTAAAGAGAGGGATCTGAATATACAGGACGATACAGAATATGGATCCGAAATAGATGGAGAATAAAATGGATAAATTAAAGATATTGGTTGTAGATGATGAAGCCAGAATGAGAAAGCTTGTTAAGGACTTTCTTGTTAAAAGCAATTTCGATGTAATTGAGGCAGAGGATGGCCAGAGGGCTCTTGATATATTTTTTGAGGATCAGAATGGCATAGCTCTTATTATCCTTGATGTAATGATGCCTAAAATGGATGGATGGCAGGTTTGCCGCGAGGTAAGGGCATATTCCAAGGTGCCGATCATCATGCTTACCGCCAGAACTGAAGAGAGGGATGAGCTTCAGGGATTTGAGCTTGGTGTAGATGAGTATATCGCTAAGCCCTTCAGTCCCAAGATCCTTGTTGCCAGAGTTGATGCGATTCTTAGAAGAACCACGCAGGTTACCAGTGAGGACATCATTGAGGCAGGCGGAATTGTTATAAATAAGGCAGCACACAGCGTTCAGATCGATGGAAAAGAGATAGAGCTCAGCTTCAAGGAATTTGAGCTTCTCACATATTTTATCGAGAACAAAGGTATCGCATTATCAAGAGAAAAAATACTTAATAACGTATGGAATTATGATTACTTTGGGGATGCAAGAACTATTGATACCCATGTGAAAAAGCTTCGCGGAAAAATGGGAGAAAAGGGCGATCTCATAAAGACTATCTGGGGTATGGGGTATAAATTCGAAGTGTGATAGAAGTAAATAACTATGTTTTATTATTGAAGGTACTGCTTCCCGGTGAGGTATTATGGAGAAAAATACGAAGAAACTGCGAGTTATTTGCAATGTCTTATCAGTTTTAGTATGGGCAGGACTGACAACTCTGTGTGTTCAGGCCTCTGTTAATTCTGAATCCTTCATGTTTTCAAGGGACGGGAATATTTATCTGACATTTTCTCTTTTTCCGTACGTTATGGTAGGGGCATTGTACGGATATTTTATTGGTATGATTTCCTTTGTCATGTCATTTGTCACGACTCTTGTGTTGTCACCAACCGGAGCCTACAATATGGCAATTTATCTGGTGGCGACCTTATGCTTTGCGCTTTTTGCCCAGTACGGTTTCTTTGCTAAAGTAAAAAAGACCATTGTGGCGGCATTATGCACTTTGTGCGCCACTTCACTTGCTGAGTTTGCGTGTCTTTCTGTAATAAAGACTAACGAGTATAATTTTGAAAACATCGGTAATATAATTGATTATTTCACACGAGATATGGTGACAATTCTGTTTGTCGCTGTCTTTTGTTATTTTCTTTTTGGAAAACTCCCTGATATATTTAAGATCATATTTCCTATAGGCGTTTCTTATACCACGGCCTTTAAGGAAAATAAGGAACTTCAGAAAAATCTTAGGAAAACCAGACTGAGTGTAAAGATATCCACTATTGTGATAGCGGTAGAGCTTGTTCTTGGTCTGGCGGTTGCTGTTTATATGATGGTTTTGTTCCCGGATCTTAAAGATATGTTCGTTGGAGGAATGAAGAGGAATGAAGCAATTGAGCAGTCACTTCTGGACGATGAAGCTTCAGAAGAAACCGGTACCGGCACAGATATAAATGATGTCGAAACAGGTGATGATGCTGAATCAAATGATAATGAAGGAAAAGGCACATTAGTCTATCAGAGAGAAAAGCTCCTGTCTGAAATTCAGGATATGGACTATACCTTTGATTATGTGGCTCTTGGTTTTGATATAAAGATGATTCTTCTTATGCTCTGCGTCGGGGTACCTATGGCGGCCTTTGCCAATTTTTTCACTAAGGTAACTATTGGTGGACCTATTGGAAACATGTCGGATTTTTTGCTTGAATATGCCAATGCAGATGATGACATGAAGCTGGAAGTTGGACATAAGGTTGACAAGATAATCGTAGGTTCAAGGGATGAGATAAAGATTCTGCATGAATCCATGAAGACTACCGTGCACTCTGTTGAAGATTATATCGGCAGAATCAAGGAGGAGCAGGAGCTTGAGAAGGAACTTGAAGTTGCTCAAAAGGCCAGTGAAGCAAAATCTTCTTTCCTATCAAACATGTCACATGAGATAAGAACTCCTATAAATGCAGTTCTTGGAATGAATGAGATGATTCTTAGAGAAGCCTCGGATGATCAGATCTTAGAATATGCAAGCAATGTGAAAAGTGCAGGCAATTCGCTTCTGGGTATAGTCAATGACATCCTTGATTTTTCCAAAATAGAAGCTGGAAAAATGGATATACTTCCTGTGCAGTATCATCTGGGATCAACCATAAATGACCTGATAAATATGGTGGATGTAAAGGCTAAGGATAAGGGCCTTAAGCTTGAGCTGAATATTGATGAGACGCTCCCTACGCAGCTAATTGGTGATGAGATACGAATTAAGCAGTGCGTTACTAACATCCTTTCAAATGCTGTTAAGTACACGGAAGAAGGAACCGTGACGTTGGAAGTTGGCTATAGAAAAGTAGATGATATCAATATTATGCTGGGCTTTAGAGTAAAGGACACCGGCATCGGCATTAAGGAAGAAGATATAAACAAGCTTTATTCACCTTTTGAGAGGATAGAGGAGACCAGAAACAGATCCATAGAGGGCACAGGACTTGGTATGAGTATTGTCAAAAAGCTCCTTGCACTTATGGATTCAAGACTTGAGGTAAAGAGCGTATATGGAGAAGGTTCTGATTTTTCATTCGAGGTAAAACAGGAGGTTGTATCCTGGGAAGAAATTGGCGATTTTAAAAAGAAGTATAAAGAGTATCTTCAGAGCCTTGAAAAATATCATGAAAGATTCAAGGCACCTGATGGAGCAATTTTAGTTGTGGATGATACGCCCATGAATCTTACTGTAGTTAAGGGATTGTTAAAGGCTACACTGATTCAGATTGATACGGCAGAGAGTGGACCTGAAACTTTAGAAAAAGTAAAGGTAAGAAAATATGATGCCATTTTTATAGACCACAGAATGCCCGGCATGGATGGAATAGAAACTCTTGCCGCCATGAAGGAGCTGGACCAAAATCAAAACCTTGGTGTTCCGTGTATAGCACTAACAGCCAATGCGGGAGAAGGCGCAAAGGAAGAATATCTGAAGGCAGGATTTGATGATTATTTATCAAAACCGGTGGACGGCATAATTTTAGAAGAAATGCTTGAGCATTATCTACCGGAGGAGAAAGTTCTTCATCCGGGTGATGAGGGTTTTGATGCCATTCCGGATGAAGCGTCAGTCAAGACAGGAGAAGAAAATAAAGAAGAGGAAGATCAGTGCGAAAACCTGTACAATAAACTTGAGGGCGTTGATTATGAGCAGGCAATTAAAAACTGTGGAAGTCTTGATATCCTTACAGATGTGATCCATGAGTTTTACCTGGCTATCGATTCGAAAGCATCGGACATTGAAAACTTTGCAGAATCAAAGGATTATAGGAACTTCACTGTAGCAGTACATGCTCTTAAAAGCTCAGCAAGACTGATCGGGGCTATGGGTTTGTCAGAAAAAGCGGCATACCTCGAACAATGCGGCAATGATGAAAATCAGTCAGAGATAGAGAATAAGAGCGGAGAATTACTGGTTCTATACAGGAGCTATAAGGATAAACTTGCGCCTGCAGTGCAGACTGATGAAAATAAGGATCTTCCCGAGATTCCGGAAGAAGAACTGGGAAATGCCTTTTCTGATATGAAAGAGCTTTTGGAAGCTTATGATTTTGATACAGCAGATGGCATAATGAAGATGCTTGAAGGCTACAGTATACCTGCTTCTTTGCAGGATAAATTTGGTAAAGTGAAGCAGCTGATGGCTGCTGTAGACAGGGATGCACTATTGGAGATTCTCTGAGTTTACTAAATATGAGGGCAGAATATGGAAAAAAGAGTATTACTTATTGGTAGTGAAAAAAGCTTCATGGTTACTTCTATAGCGAATGAGCTAAAGGAGTGCGGTTTTGAAGTAATAAGAGCTATTCCCGATGTCACGCAGATAGAACGAATGGAAGATAAGCCTTCGGTGTATCTCATTTATATTGAAAATGTGGATGATATGCTTGAATTTTTCGTATATCTGAAGGATAAGACTGTAGAGGATGATATTTCAGTAAGCGTCATTGGCTCATCCGATGAGATAGAAAAAATATTGGCGAAGGTTTCAAGAGATCGTCTTGCTGCGGTTTTTGAGAGACCGGTTAATGTCAAAGAACTTGGCAGACAGATGATGTCAGTTGTCGAGCAGGAAGAAGTAAGACTTCAGAAAAAGAGGATCCTCGTAGTTGATGATGATGGCACAATGCTTAGGACTATAAAAAGCTGGCTCTCTGAGAAATATCAGGTTTTCATGGTGAATTCCGGAATGAATGCCATTACTTTTCTTGCTAAAAATAAGGTTGATCTGATACTTCTTGATTATGAAATGCCTGTTACAACGGGGCCCCAGGTTCTTGAAATGCTTAGGAGCGAAACTGCAACAAGCAGCATTCCAGTAATGTTTTTGACGGTCAAGGGCGATAAGGAAAGCGTTATGAATGTACTTGCACTAAAGCCTGAGAAGTATCTCTTAAAAACCATGCCTCCGGCTGAGCTTATTGCCAACATAGATGAGTTTTTTGAAAAGCAGAAGTATAAAAATTACTGATAAATAGTGAATTTATTGTGAAAAAACTGAAAAAGGGCTTATGTAAGTGGTAAGATTATACTAACAGAAAGTATAAGGAAAGCTATGTAATTCAGTTATGAGTAAAAACGCAAGTGAGAAGAAGGTACGCAGATCTCTGCGCCTTGAGTTTAGCATATTATTTATCCTTGTTATGGCAGGGATGATCTTTATGTGTCTTGTGATAAATAAGGCATTTTTGGAGAGGGTATATTTAAGCCATCAGCTTAGGGTTGTAAAACAGGCCTACAGTAACATTGATGATGCCTCTGATGACGGAAGCTTTACCACGGAAGAGTATGACATCGAGCTTCAGCAGATCTGCGACAGATACGGAATTGAGCTGATCATTCTGGATGCAGATTCTCAGATGATAAAATCATCTTCAAGCGATGCGGATTATATGGCTTCTGTTCTCTGGGAGAATCTCATTGGTGATACCATGAGAAGAAAGGTGCCATCACAAAGGGATATTTTGGAGAAAACCGATACCTATACGGTTCAGATTGAGATGGATAGCAGAACTAATTCCGAGTATCTTGAAATCTGGGGAGTCATAGATTCCGGATATATCGTAATGGTTAGATGTGCTTTGGCCGGAATCAGAGAGAGTATCGGAATTTTCAACAGATTCATGACCTTTGTGGGAATCTCTGCAATTATCATAGGTTCTGTGCTGCTCATCTATCTGACTAATAAAATTACAAGGCCCATACTGCAGCTTAGTGATATTTCCAGCGAAATGAAGGATCTCAATTTTGAGGCTAAATATCACTCCAAGGAAAAGAACAAAAACGAGCTGGATATTCTTGGAGATAATATAAATGAGCTTTCTGAGACCCTTGAAACTACAATAAAAGAGCTTAAGACTGCCAATAACGAACTAAAGCAGGACATAGCCCGCAAGGAAGAAATAGATGAGATGCGAAGAGAGTTTTTATCAAATGTATCTCACGAGCTTAAGACTCCTATTGCCCTTATACAGGGGTATGCGGAAGGCCTTGATGAAGGCGTTATAGATGATCCCGAGAGCATGAAGTTTTACTGTGATGTTATCAAGGATGAAGCCTCCAAGATGGATACCCTGGTAAAAAAGCTCCTCACACTTAATCAGCTGGAATTTGGAAATGATGTAGTGAAAATGGAGCGCTTTGATATAGTTCAGGTACTAAAGAATTATGTAAAATCTGCCGAAATATTAACGAAGCAGAAAAATGCCACTGTCAGAATGGCAGATTATACTCCGCTGTATGTCTGGGCAGATGCATTTAAGACTGAAGAAGTAATCATGAATTATTACAGTAATGCCCTCAATCACCTTGATGGAGAAGGCATTATCGAGATAAAGCTGGAGCAACTGGAAGGAAAGGTGAGAATATCTGTATTCAATACAGGAGAGCCTATTCCTGAAGACAGCATAGAACATATTTGGGAAAAGTTTTACAAGGTTGATAAGGCAAGAACCCGCGAATATGGCGGTAGCGGTGTTGGCCTTTCAATAGTCAAGGCGATCATGGAATCCATGCACCAGGAGTATGGTGTAAGGAATTATGATAACGGAGTGGAATTTTGGTTTGAACTTGAAACCGTTTAACTCATTTAGAACTATAACAGGGGGCAGTTTATGAGTAAAAAAGGTTTTATGAAAATAATAGCTGCGGGGTGCATAGCTTCACTGCTTCTTACAGGCTGCGGTTCTACTTTTCCCGAGATGACAGAGGAAGAGTATAACCAGACGGTACAGTATGCTGTTGGTCTTTTGATGAAGTACTCCAATAATGGTGTTGAGAGATTATCATCCATAAGCGCTTTGGAGATGCAGCACCAGATAGAAAAAGAGGAACGTGAAGCTGCCAAGGCGGAGAGAGATGCTCAGCTGGCCGAGAACATAGGTGATGGAACAGTAGAAGATGCAGGCGAAGGTGCAGAAGAACTCTCTGAAGATGAAGAACTGGTTGCTCAGGCAGATGATATTACAGAGCCTGAAACCGAAGACGGAGATGTGAAGGTTGATATATCATCTGAAGATGGTAGCGAAGACGATAATGTTGATGAGCTTTTGGATCAATATGAGGATCAGTTAAAAGAAGGCGTTGAAGGCGCTGAGAATTCAGACGAAGCGGATAGCGCCGATGCTTCCGATGAAGCAGATTCAAGCGAAGAAACTGATGCATCAGATAGTGCATCCACGGAAGAAAGTGTTCCTGATGCTTCTTTAGAGGATTTGGAATCTCTTGCGGATCAGCCCACTGAAGAAACACTTCCTACAGACGATTCCTCTGAGGGAGAATCTCTTACTACTGAGACCGATGAAACTGTTGATGGAATGAGGCAGGAGATATCCAAGGGTATTTTCCTTACATATTCAGGCTACAGTGTCGTAGGTTCTTACGCAGATGAGAATGATGTTTTCTCAATTACAGCCACAAAGGGAAATAAGCTTCTTGTCTTGAATTTTAAGCTTATAAATACCAGCGGAATGGATGTCACTGTGGATATGGTCAAGGCTAATCCTCATTTTCAGGTAATTCTCAACGGAACAAACGTGGGATATACCAATGTGACAATGCTTGATGATGACCTCAGCAGCTTTGCGGGAACCATTCCTGCAGGAGCTAAACAGAACATGGTTCTTATCAAACAGATGAATCAGGACAAGGTAAAAACTGTGGATACACTGGGGCTTATCGGTACTCTCGGAGGAGATACCATCACATTTAACCTTGAATAAGCCTGTATTTTTGAATGAGTTTCAAAAAGCGCCATTTTTGTGGCGCTTTTTTGGTTAATTGCGTAAAATTGTGTTATAATTATAAGGTTAATTGAAACACTACCATAAAACTATATCTATCAGTGTTTTTTAGAAGAGGTAATAAATAATGAAAACATTAGACGATTATGTAAGAACTATACCTGATTTCCCGGAACCGGGCATCATGTTCCGTGACATCACAACAGTGGTACAGGATCCTGACGGACTTCAGCTTGCTATAGATGAGATGCAGAATCTTGTAAAGGATGTTGATTTCGACGTTGTTGTAGGTGCAGAGTCCAGAGGTTTTATTTTTGGTACAGCTCTTGCTTACAACCTTAAGAAGGGCTTTGTAATGATCCGCAAAAAGGGTAAGCTTCCTTGCGAGACCATTTCTGAGGATTATGAGCTCGAGTATGGTACAGCTACACTTGAGATGCACAAGGATTCCATTAAGCCCGGTCAGAAGGTAATCATCGTTGATGACCTTATTGCAACAGGTGGTACTATTAAGGCTATGATCAAGATGATCGAGAGACTTGGCGGCGAGGTTGCAGGTGTTCTTGTGCTCATGGAGCTTAAGGGACTTAACGGCAGAGCAGCTCTTGGCGATTACAAGCTTTATTCTGCACTTGCTTACGAAGGAAAATAATTTTACCGGTTAGGATATCTGTTTTAGTACCGGCTTATTAACTTTTGAATTTTTACTTTAGGATGGTATGGAAGATGGGACAGACTGATTTCGATGATGGAAAAATAGAAGCGATAGATGAGTTCCAATCACCGGAAGCCCTCTATGAAGGGCTTATTAGTCGCGTCCGCAGATACCACCCATCCGATGATATTACGCTTATTGAGAAGGCTTATCAGGCAGCGTACGAAGCTCACAAGGAGCAGAGACGCAAGTCGGGTGAGCCTTATATTATTCACCCGCTTTGCGTTTCCATTATTCTTGCAGACCTCGAGCTTGATAAGGAAACAATTGCTGCAGGCCTCCTTCATGATGTGGTGGAGGATACCATCTATACCAAGGAGCAGGTGGAGGAGCAGTTTGGCGCCGATGTTGCACTTCTTGTTGATGGTGTTACCAAGCTGCAGTTCCTTGAGCTGTCAGGAGATTATGTAAATAAGACTCCGGATCAGATGGAGATGCAGGCACAGAATCTCAGGAAGATGTTCCTTGCAATGGCAAAGGATATCAGGGTTATTCTGATTAAGCTTGCCGACAGACTCCACAATATGCGTACGCTTAAGCACATGCCTCCTGAGAAGCAGCAGAGAATTGCTCAGGAGACTCTTGATATTTATTCGCCCATCGCAGGACGACTTGGTATCAGCAAGATTAAGATCGAGCTGGATGACCTTTCTCTTAAATATCTTGAGCCGGACATTTACTATGATCTGGTTAAAAGAGTTGCTCAGCGCAAGATTGAGCGCGAGAGATATGTTGAGGAGATCTGTAAGGAAGTCAGAAGCCACATAGATGCTGCAGGCATCAAGGGCGAAGTAAACGGAAGAGTTAAGCACTTTTTCAGTATTTACAAGAAGATGCATAATCAGGGTAAGACCTTAGAGCAGATCTATGATCTTTTCGCTGTCAGAATAATAGTAGATTCCGTAAAGGACTGCTATGCAGCACTTGGTGTTATTCATGAGATGTATAAGCCTATTCCCGGAAGGTTTAAGGATTATATAGCAATGCCAAAGCCCAATATGTATCAGTCGCTTCATACGACACTTATTGGTACTTCCGGACAGCCTTTTGAGATTCAGATCAGAACCTATGACATGCATCGTGCTGCTGAATACGGTATCGCAGCTCATTGGAAGTATAAGGAAGCATCCGATGGTAAGCATGCAGAAGGACAGGAAGAAGAGAAGCTCACATGGCTCAGACAGATTCTTGAATGGCAACAGGATATGTCAGACAACCAGGAATTCATGAATCTTCTTAAGAGCGATCTTAACCTGTTTTCAGAGGATGTATATTGCTTTACTCCCAACGGTGAAGTTAAGAATCTCCCGGCAGGATCGACTCCAATTGATTTTGCCTATTCAATTCACAGCGCTGTAGGTAACAAGATGATCGGCGCTAAGGTAAACGGCAAGCTTGTGCCTATCGATTACAGAATTCAGAACGGTGACAGAATTGAGATTCTTACCAGCCAGAATTCCAAAGGACCAAGCCGCGACTGGCTCAGTATTGTTGGCAGTACGTCTACCAAGAATAAGATCAATCAGTGGTTTAGAAATGAGTTCAAGGAAGAGAACATCAACAAAGGTAAGGAACTTCTTCTTGAACACTGCAGAGCAAAGGGTATCGATCTTTACAGCATAATGAAGAACGAGTACCAGGAGCTTATAGTCAGGAAATACGGCTTCCACAGCTGGGATGCTGTTCTTGCTGCTGTAGGTCACGGCGGATTAAAAGAAGGACAGGTTGTTAACAAGCTCTTAGAGCTTTATGAGAAAGACAACAAGAAGAACATGACCGATGAGGAGGTTCTTGCTGCTGTCGCAGAGAGCAGTGTAACTCCCAGGGTTTCAAGCAGTGGAAATGCCATTATCGTTAAAGGCATCCATGACGTTGCGGTTCGTTTTTCAAAGTGCTGCAATCCTGTTCCCGGCGATCCGATTGTTGGATTTGTTACGAGAGGACGCGGCGTATCAATTCACAGAAGAGACTGCGTGAATGTTGCAGCCATGCAGAAGGAAGACCGCACAAGGCTTATTGAAGCCAGATGGGAAGCCCGTGCTCCGGGAGAAAAATATGTTGCGACAATCAACATATTTGCCAATAACAGATCAGGTCTTCTGGCTGATGTTTCAAGGGCTCTTACTGAGAAGAATGTGGATATTATTTCTATGAATACCCGCACCAGTAAGCAGGGACTTGCAACCATGGAAACAGCATTCCAGGTAGCAAGCAGAGAAGAGCTTCTTGAGATTGTTGATAAGATCAGAAATATCGAAAGTGTTATCGACATAGAGAGAACCACCGGTTGATGCTTTTGATGTTGCTGGTACATTACACTTGATAATAAGATATAGCTTCGGAATTGCAGTAAGATTTTGCTGCGGTTCCGAAGAGTTATATGTTACTACGAGGAATTCAAATGAATAATAAAGAGATAGGAAAAGCGGCAGTTGGTTCGATGCTCCTTGGTATGGTGCAGACTAACTGCTATTTTGTTTATAAAGAGGATGGCAGAGAGCACAAGCCGGGAGTAAAATATGACGATCCTACTCCTGTGGTGTTTTTTGATCCTGCGGATTATGGCGATAAAATCTACGAAGCTTTGACAGACAGAGGCTTTAAGGTGGACGCCATCTATCTTACTCATGCGCACTTTGACCATATAGGCGGAGTGAAGGAGCTGGCTGAGCTTTCCGGTGCCAAGGTTTATGCATACGAGAAGGAAAAGAGGCTCTGTGAGGATACCGAGTACAATTTATCTGCAGCCTATGGCATGAATCTTACTGTTAAGCCGGATGAGTTTCTGAGGGATGGGGCTCTTTGCGAAGCAGCGGGGCTACAGTTCAAGCTCATAGCAACTCCCGGACATACAGAAGGAAGCTGCTGTTTTTATTTTGAGGATGACAAGATTCTTATAAGTGGTGATACGCTTTTTGAGGGCTCAGTTGGAAGAACTGACTTCCCGGGAGGCTCCATGAGTACCCTGGTGAGATCCTGCCACGAAAAACTTTTCACTTTGCCGGATGATGTTGTAGTTTATCCGGGGCACGGCGGTTTTACTACCATCGGTGACGAGAAAATGTACAACTCGTTTTTATAACAGTTAACAGGAAGATCTCTAAGATTCCTGGTTAAACATCGCTCAGATTATTAGGTCTATTATGGATGAATTTTTTTGAGTGATAATAGAGTGAATTACAGCGGGAAAGAATTAAAAGAATCAAGCCGCTGTAATTTATTGAATGGAGTGAGCTTAAATTACTGCGGGAAAGAATAAAAGTATCAAGTCGCTGTAATTTATTGAATGGAATGAGTACAAATTACAGCGGAATAGATAAAAAAGTGTCAAGTCGCTGTAACAACTAAGTGGAGAATGCTGCGCAAGTGAAAAGAGAGCATCTTGTCGATGTAATAATGAGCGTGGAATGCTGCGGAAGATTAAAAAAACATCAAATCGATGCAATTTTAAAAGAAATATGAGCACTAATTGCTGCGAAAAGAACGAATAGTTCTCATTTCAATGTAATTCACAATCAATATGAATAAAGGTTAAGCAAATGATACTGGTAAATTTGAATAAAGATAAATTTAAATATGACATACATTCTTTAGTTAAGGCTTTTTATCCGGCAGAGGATGTGCAGGTTTTGACCACTGAGGAGCTTGAATCCAGAGAGAATACAGATGAAACTGATAATGCGCCTGATATAAGAATAGATTTACTTGAAGATGAGGGACATATCGATATTTCATTTCTTCAGGAAGATGGAAGCTATAAGTCTGAAAGCACAGAGTGTGACAGAGGAGATAATGCCGATGCTTCAGCATCAACCAACGGCACGGAAGCATCTCTTGCAACACCTAAGAATGCACTTAAGCAGCTCCTTTATAAGGGCTTATGTGAAAAGGCCGGAAGGTCGCTGCCCTGGGGCTCTCTTACTGGTATAAGACCCACAAGAATTCCCATGCAGATGATATATGAAAATAAGAGCGAGAAGGAAATCCGCGATTATATGCGCGGCACTTTTTTTGTATCGGATGAGAAGATGGACCTGGCTTATAACATAGCAGTCAGAGAGAAGAAGATTCTTGATAGCATAGACTTTGAAGATAATTACAGTCTGTACATCGGAATCCCTTTTTGTCCAACCACATGCCTTTATTGCTCATTTACATCCTATCCCATTGCAGCATGGAAAAAGACAGTGGACACCTATCTGTCATGTCTTGAAAAAGAGATTGATTATGTGGCTGAGGCTTTTGCAGGTAAAAAGCTCAACTCTGTCTATATTGGTGGCGGAACGCCCACAACTCTCGAGCCTGATGAGATGAGAAGGCTTATCGGATATCTTAGGGATAAGGTAGATCTGTCACATTGCAGCGAATTTACTGTGGAATCAGGAAGACCCGATTCTATTACTAGAGAAAAGCTGCGTGCCATGAAGGAGTGCGGAGTAGACAGAATATCCGTTAACCCTCAGACCATGAGTGATGATACTCTTAAGAGAATAGGCAGATGCCACAGCGTTGCTCAGTTCATAGATGCCTATAATATGGCAAGGGAAGAGGGCTTTGATAACATCAATATGGATATCATCCTTGGTCTTCCCGGCGAGACGGAAAGTGACGTACGCCATACCATGGAGGAAATCGGGAAGTTAAGACCGAATGATCTTACGGTTCACAGCCTTTCTGTAAAGCGTGGTTCAAAGCTTGCTGAACATATAAGGACTAACGGATATTTCCTTGAGGGAGATACCGGTGCCATGATGGATATAGCAAGAGAAGGTGCTGCCAAAATGGGACTTACTCCTTATTACATGTATCGCCAGAAGAACATCTCCGGTAACCTTGAAAATACCGGCTACGCTGAGGAAGGAAAGGCCGGAATCTACAATATTCTCATGATGGAAGAGGTTCAGTCCATAGTTGCCCTGGGAGCAGGCACGGTTACTAAGAGGGTTTACGGCGATGGCAGAATAGAGCGCTGTGATAATGTAAAGGACGTTAAGCTCTACATCGAGAAGATCGATGAGATGATTGACAGAAAGCGCAAGCTGTTCGGTTGAGCCTTAGGAAAAATCCTAAGTTTAAAACTTTAAACAGCGGCGTATCAGACAGAAATTATGATTTTTCTTATGGGAGAGGGTATTAAGAAAGATTGGGGAGTACTTTAAATGCAGGCAAATAATAAAAGATACGAGATGATGACACAGACACCGATACCGAAGCTCATTCTTACTATGGCGGTGCCCACTATCATCAGTATGCTGGTAACAGCGATATACAATACAGCAGACACTTTCTTTGTGGGAAGAATATCAACTCAGGCTACAGCTGCTGTTGGTCTTGTTTTCACAATAATGGCGCTTATTCAGGCTACAGGCTTCTTTTGCGGACATGGTTCAGGCAATTATCTTTCAAGAATGCTTGGAGCAGGTGAGCATAAGGAAGCAAATGAGATGGCTTCCACTGGATTTGCAATAGCACTTATAATCGGTGTCATTATTGCAATCGTAGGTAATGTCTATGTAAAAGAGCTTTCCCTTATGATAGGTGCAACTGAGACTACTCTTGTTGATACCGAGAATTATATGAGAATAATTCTTATCGGTGCACCCTTCATGATAGGTCAGTTTGTAATAAATAATCAGCTCAGATTCCAGGGAGCGGCCATGTATGCCATGGTTGGCTTAATGTTCGGTGCAGTAATGAACATGGCACTTGATCCCCTGCTTATTTTTGTTTTCCATCTGGGAGTAAGGGGCGCAGCTATAGCTACGGTAATGGGCCAGGTTACAAGCTTTATTGTGCTTCTTATAGGCTCAAGCAAGGGTGAAAACATCAGACTTTCATTCAAAAACATTCGAATCAATCCTCATTACATAAAAGAAATCATCAACGGCGGTGCGCCTTCACTATTTAGACAGGGCATGGCTGCTGTATCATCACTTCTTATGAACAAGATGGCAGGATATTTTGGCGGAGATGCTGCTATTGCCGGCATGTCTATCACAACACGAGTTATGATGATGCTTATGTCTGCTCTTATTGGCTTTGGCCAGGGGTATCAGCCTGTGTGCTCCTTTAACTATGGCGCAGGCCTAAAGAAGAGAGTAAGAGAAGGATATTTCTTTTGCGTTAAGTATTCCACAATATTCCTTGCAATAGTAGGTGCTGCATGCTTTGCTTTTGCACCTTCTGTAATAGGAATTTTTCGTGATGATCCGGATGTTATAGCAGTAGGCTCAGTGGCACTCAGGTGGCAGTCGGCTACTCTTGTTTTTGGAGGAGTGCTGGTAATATCTAATATGATGCTTCAGTCCATCGGTAAGGGGGTTAAGGCATCCATTACTTCATCTGCCAGAAACGGAATCTGCTTTATTCCGCTGATTCTTATCTTGCCTCAGATATTTGGAATTTTTGGAGTTGAGATTACTCAGGCATGTGCGGATATTTTGTCTCTCTTTATAACAATACCTCTTGCTGTATCGGAACTTCGTAAATTTAAAGACTAAATTAAAAATTTAAATATATTAGGGTGTTGACAGAGTCGGCACCCTATAATATTATACTAAGTGTACTAGATGGATTAGTACAGTAGATACAGATGTTGGAACAGGAGGAAATGATGCTGATTGAAATTGATTTCAGGGACAAGCGGCCGATATACGAGCAGATTTCAGATAAGATGTCTGAACTAATATTGCGCGGCATCATTGAAGCAAATGAAGCGTTGCCGTCGGTGCGCTCACTTGCAATGGATCTTTCCATTAACCCCAACACCATACAGAAAGCGTATGACAATTTAGAACAGAGGGGACTGTGCTATTCAGTTGCGGGGAGAGGAAGATTTGCATCAGGAATATCGGAGGTGATACCGGAGATGAAAAGTGAGTTTTGGAAGGAATTTGATGAACTATTGCAGAAAGCACTTCAGCTTGGAATTACTGAGAAAGAGCTGATGGAACATCTGAAGAAGGATGAGGAAAAGTAAGAAAGGGGAACAGATGATACAGGCTACAAATTTGACGAAAAGCTTTGGCGACATACTTGCGATAAGTGGTATCGATCTGAAAATTGAGGACGGTCAGGTATTTGGACTTATTGGAACAAATGGCGCCGGAAAAAGTACTTTTCTTAGAATGGCTGCGGGAATACTAAGGCCTGACAGGGGGACAATATCAATAGATGGAAGACCGGTCTTTGAGAATCCGGAGGTTAAGAAGGAATTTTTCTATATCTCTGATGATGTGGCATTTTTCGCAAACACCACACCGGTAGATATGGCAGTTTTCTTTGGGAAAATATATGAGAGCTTTGATATGAACAGATTCAATGATCTCATGGATAAGTTCGGCCTTGAGAAAAAGCGCAAGATAAATACTTTTTCAAAGGGTATGAAAAAACAGCTCAGCGTAATCCTTGGACTTAGCGCCAAAACCAGATATCTGTACTGCGATGAGACCTTTGACGGACTTGATCCTGTAATGAGACAGGCTGTAAAGAGCCTTTTTGCGGGAGATATGGAGAGCAGGGATTTTACTCCGATAATTGCATCCCATAACCTTAGAGAGCTTGAGGATATCTGCGACACAGTAGGACTTCTTCATAAGGGCGGAATTATTTTGTCCAAGAATATCGAGGATGCAAGAGCTGATGTTCACAAGGTTCAGTGTGTTTTCAGAGATGATGAGAGCAGAAATCGTACCTTTGAAGAGCTTAAGGTTATTACAAGCGAGAACAGAGGAAAGCTTTATGTCCTTACAATCAGGGGAAGTGAGGATGATATAGAGAGGACTCTTAGGGCAGAAAGTCCTATTTTCATGGAGATGCTGCCTCTTTCTCTGGAGGAAATATTTATTAGTGAAACGGGGGTAGAGGGCTATGACATCAAAAAGATTATTTGCTGATTTATGCTCAGAGAACAGAAAAAGAAGACTGTGGCCCATTGCTCTTTGCCTGGCAGGTAACTTCTTTGGACAGCTTGTTTATGCATATCTTGCGGTTATGAGATATGAGCAAAGGCTTGCAGAAGGAAGAACTGTTATAGAAGACGTAAGGCTTGCATGCTTTGAAATGGCAGGTGGTCTGTCATGGCAGATAGGAATTCTTGTTGTGTGCCTTGCAATAATAAATGCTGTTCAGGGCTATGGATACCTTTTCGATTCAAAGATGTGCGACCTTTACGGAGCACTTCCGGTAAAGAGAGAGAAGCTGTTTGGGGCTGTCTGCCTTAACGGTATTGGGATTTTTGCTGTTCCCTACATCATCTTTGATATGCTTGTTATTATATATTGCTTAGCAAAAGGATATCTTTTGGTATCGTTTTTACCACAGCTCCTGGGGCTGATGGTTACTATAATTTCCACATATACGCTGATTTTCCTTACAAGTACGTTGGCCTGCGTGATGACCGGACATATAGTTGTTGCATTTATGGCAATTTTTGTATTCTTCGTCGGTGGTCCTGCAACAGTGTACATCATCGAGGTTTATAAACAGGCATTTTTCCTGACATATTATTGGAATCAGGAGCCGCCTTATGCAAAATATTCATCGCCCATTGCAATGTATTTGGCGCTGTTTTCAGATGTTAATCGCAAAAACTATATGCTGTTTAACAGTGCATTATTTATAAAAACTCTTATCATAATCGCTTTGTGCATCATCTTTTACATTATTTGCAGAGCACTTATGAAGATAAGACCCTTGGAAGCAGCAGGAAGCTCCATGGCATTTGAAAAGACAAAGCCCTACATAAAATGTGCTATTACTGTTGTGGTTTCTCTTTATGCGGGGATGTTCTTTAAGTCCATAGGTGAAAAATTCAGCATGCTGATATTTGGCATTATCTGCGGACTTGTTTTGAGTCATGCCGTCATTGAGACAATTTATGAGTTCGATTTTAAAGCATGTCTGTCTCATTTTGGATCACTGATTGCATCAGCGGTAGTTACCGGTTTAATAGTCATAATTTTCGTATTTGATCCGCTTGGATATGAGACCTGGATTCCAAGAGCTGACAGGGTAAAGACTTACGCTATTGAACAGAATTATGTTTACAACGGCTTACAGTACTCGGATGATAGCGAAAACAGTGTAATGCCTGAAAACTATATATTTGAAAACATGAAGCTCACAAATATGGAGATAATAGAACCACTCCTTATCGCCGGAGTGGAACATGCCAAAAAGTACCATAACAGCTTTATCTTCAATCGTGAAGCATATGATAATGCTCGGAATGATGGTGAACTGTATGGATCCTTCGATATTATGTGGGAGATGAAAGATGGCAGGAAGATATACAGGAGCTTTGTAGTAGACTTAAGTGATCCTGCCAATAAGACCTGTGTAAAAGCTCTGTTTGATGATTCTGATTTCAAGCAAGGTTTATTCCAGATAATGGATATCTCCGAGGATGATTTTGATACCGTGAAATACTATGACATCAATGGCAGCCATGAAGTGAAGATTGCAAGAGAGGACAGAACAAGGCTTTTGGAGGCTGTTAAGAGCGATATAGAAAATCAGCCCTTTGAAGAACTTGAAGATTCTTATCCTACAATGGTGATAGGCCTGTCGAAGAGCAGTTATTACTATGGATTAGAGATTTGCAATTTTTATCTTTATCCTTCCTTTATCGGGGCCAGAAAAGTTCTTGAGGAGATTTCCATACCTACAGATTGGATCGTGGATATTGATGCCATAAATACGCTTGGTATTCAGTGCTATGACGAGAATGACGACGTATACGACAGATGGGATACAACGGATAAAGAGGAGATAAAAGCTGTTCTTGAAAACAGCACATCAACCTGGATTAATTCCAATTCCATTTGGAGGCACGCAGGCAATGATAGTGTTTATGTAGATCTTTTCATAAACGGTAATAACTCTGACTATCTTGTAATAAATGATATCAGTGCTATGCCAAAGGGATTACAGGAAATAATTGAAAAAACTAAAGCCTATGAATAAAATTTCATTCCGCTCACATTAACGATATTTTGTTGTAAAATAAACATGTGGGCGGAGGTATTGATTATGGCTAATGTAATAAACTATTTGAAGTGGCGCGGCGATCTTACATTTGATGAATCACCATTTAACGAAGTTGATAATCTCGTTTTGTCACTTGTCGTATACAGCGATCTTAAGGGTATTGTGCCTGAATATATGAGCGGTGGCAGCATCAAGGTTAAGGATGCTGCAGCTGCATTTTTCGAAAAACATGATCCCAAATATATGTCCAGAATAGAGTACGACTGGGTGCTTTATTATATGGCAAAAAGCAGGCGCTTTAGTGATCTTTTGCTGTCGGATTTTATGGACATAAATGATATGTCTCAAAATATGCTGGTAACAGCCATGACAGTAAGGCTCCCTGATGGAAGACGATATGTTTCCTATCGCGGAACAGGCTACGACATAGATGACTGGCGAATGGATTTCATGATCAGTTTTCAGGAGATTCCTGCGCAGAAGGAAGCTCTTAATTATCTTAGTAATGTAATGCAGAAATATTCAGGGGATTTCCTTGTAGGTGGTCACTCCAAGGGCGGAAATCTTGCTCTTTATGCGTCTATGAATATTTCTGATACGTTGCAGATTAGAATAAAGCAAATTTACAGTAATGATGGTCCGGGAATATGTTCTGAGTTTTTGGATGAGGAGCGTTTTGAAAACATAAGATTAAGACTTACTCACATCGTACCTGAGTTCTGCATTGTTGGTATGCTTTTTGAGCCTAATGTAAGACACATAATTATCGGAAGTGAAGCTAAGGGAATTGCCCAGCATACGGGAATGACATGGCAGGTTGACGGCAATCATTTCAAGAGAAAAAAGCACCTCAATGAAAACAGCGTCATGTATAACAGCATAATTGATGACTGGATTGAGTCTAATTCCATGGAGCAGCGTGAGATTTTTACCAAGGATATTTTCGATTCTTTAAAAGCAGGCGGAGCTACCAGTATTCAGGATATTCAGGATGGCGGAATGCATGGCTTTGGGACAATTCTTTTGTCCATGGCTAATTCAGAGAGTAAGACCAAGATTGTATTTGGAAAGTTTATAAGTACCTTTTGGGGCAGATTTGAAAAGCTTAGATTTGTGGAAACAATAAAATCCCAGCAGGGTATTATCAGTATTAGTTTGATTCTTTTGGGACTTTTGTTTTTTGCAATTCCGGAGAATGTATATAACCTGCTTGGCGCTCTTATTGCTTTTGTTGGTATTATCTGGAGCGGAAGCTTTCTTATAAAGTCCGGAATGAGAGAAGAAAACGGCGTACTGAAACGTGGCAGGATGATATTTTGGATGGTCATCATGTGCTTTATGGTGTTCCTTCTTTCGAATCTTGAGAGGATTCCAACCTGGACCAATGTTCTTGTGGCAGTAGCCTTTTTGGCACTTGCCGCTACAAGTGTCAGGTATGTAATAAAAAACAGGAAGACCATGTCTCTGCTGGCCAGATTTTGGATGATATTCGTTGCGGTAATTGCGCTGAATGTTGGCATAATAATGTTTACATCGCCTATGAATTTGTCCATCAGGAAATCTATAACAGTAGGCAGTTACCTTGTTATAACAGGTCTTGTAAGGCTCCTTATCCAGCTGCTTGGGGAAGCAAAGAGAGGTGTTGAAAAGGGCTTTTGTTATGAGGAAGAGGATGTTTGATTTAACTCATAAATATGAGTATTAAGGGAAGTTGAAAGGGAAAAGGGATGAGAAAAGGAAATATTAAAAGGGGAGTGGCAGCACTGCTTTGCTTTTGTATGGTTTTTGGCGCCGGCTGTGGTAAAAAGGATGAACCGGTCATAAACAAAGAAAAAAAGACTATCAGCGAAGATGATAAAAACTACGTATATAGCCTCAGTACCGTAGATGATGCAATTTCAAATGAAAGAAATATTGAGAGTTTTTGCAGAAACGGCGATTATATTTATATACTTACATCTGAATACGGTGTAGTCACAGAATGTTCCGTTAAGAGGGTTAGCCTTAAGGATGGGACAGCCGAGGATTTTGTAAAGTTAGAGTCATCGGCGGATTGTTACTATGGCAACATTGCGTGCGATGATGCTGAGAATATTTACGTCACCAAAAACGAGTATCAGGAATCATTTGACGATGAAGAAAATGTTGAAGATGCAGATGGTGATGTCAGCGGAACTGTAGAAATTGGTGATGATACAGAGAAATCAGAAGAGTCTGCAGAAAGCACAGAGGCTTCTGAGAATCCTGAAGATTCTTCAAATGAGACAGCAGAGGACTCTGAAAGTCAGGATGATGACGTGATATCAGAAGAATCTGAATCCGACGAAGAATATACCGTAGAAAACAACACTCTTATAGTTAAGGTTGCTCCTTCGGGGGAGGTGCTTTGGGAGAAAAAGCTTGTAGAAGAGGATAAGAGCAGCAATCTCAACAGCTTAGTTTATGTTAAGGATGTTGGAGTAGTTACTGCGTCTCAGTCAGGCTTTGCTATCTATAATCCTGAAACCGGAGATGGAGAGATGCTTGAATATGGCAAACGCTCCGGTAATGAGGAAGAGTATTATTATGAGAGATCCCTCTTTGTTTTAAGAGACGGAGAACTCTACCTTCAGGACAACGATGAAGACTGGAACTATAGGATATCAAAGTTCGATAAGGCTGCTAAAGTCTTTAATAAAATAGAAAATGCTTATCCTGAGGGTGTTTATGGTGGGGATCAGCTAAATCCCGGCAAAAGCTTTGATGTTTACTACATGAATAGTGATGCCATAATGGCATACAACCTTGGAGATACTGAGCCTACCAAGATCTGCGATCTCACAGCTTCGGATCTGCTTATAGAGTACATAAGATACATCTATGAAAAAGACAATGGCAATCTTGTAGTTTATGCCTCCATGGGTAGTGATGATATGGGGCTCTATGAACTTACCAAGGTTGCCCCGGAGGATATCAAGGATAAGGAAGTATTAGTTCTTGGTACAGTTTTTATCAATGATGATGTAAGAAAACAGGTGGTTAAATTCAATCAGCTTCATGATGATTACTGCATCAAAATAAAGGATTATTTTAGCGATACCTACAGTGACGATATGGAAGGCCTTGAGAAGGTAACGGAGGCCTTTAACCTTGATGTTACCAGCGGAAATACGCCTGATATATTTGTTCTTAGTTCCTATATTCCCTACGAGAGCTATATAAATAAAGGACTTATAGAACCTCTTGATTCCTATATTGAGAAGGACCCCGATATCTCCCTTGATAATTATCTTCCCAATATTATGGATGCATGCAAAAGAGATGATAAGCTTTACATGATCATACCAAGCTTCTATATAGATACAATGAGCGCTGCTAAGAGTATGGTTGGTGATGAAAAGGTGACCCTTAATAATTTCAGGGACATCTGCGAAAAAAACAACATCGATCCTACAATGATGATGGGCTACAGCACAAGAGATTATGGATATATGTACTACTCAAGATGCGGAAGCTGCTTCATTGACTATGAAAAAGGAACCTGTGATTTTAAAAATCCTGCATTCATAAAGCTTCTTGAATATATTAAGGAGCTTCCTGCTACTGAGGCTGAGGACTATGACTACTCACAGTATGAGACCATGTACCGTGAAAAGAAGGCCCTTCTTAGAAGTGAGTACCTGTCATCCTTTGAGGATTTTCAGGTTTCAACAAGAGGATATTTTGGTGAGGAAATAGTGTACAACGGATATCCCACAGATGATGGCGGAGAATCTTATATAGTTCCTTTGCAGCAGCTTGCAATGAGTACCAGCTGTGCCAATAAGGAAATATGCTGGGAGTTCATTAAGCAGTTTTTGTCTGATGATTTCCAGGATACTGTGAAGGATAGAAAGTGGGGCTTCCCTATCAGTAATAAGGCCTTTGATGAGATGTGCAGCCTCGCTCAGGAACCGCCTTTCTTTATTAATGCTGAAGGTAAGAAGGAGCTGTCTGAGAGCTACTACGGAATAGGTGATATTGAGATCAAGATAGATGAGCTCTCAAAAGAAGAAGCAGAAGGTCTGGCTTCCTTTATTAAATCTGTTGATAAGGTTGATCAGTCCAATGACAAGATCTCTGAGATAATCGAAGAAGAGGTTGGCGCCTTCTTCGAAGGACAAAAGACTGCCGAAGAGGTTGCAGATATAATCCAGAGCAGAGTTTCGATATACTTAAGTGAGAACATGTAAAAAACAATTTACTGACGAATTTTCATCTGATCATGCGCAGTATTATGAATTGACACTAAATTCTAAATCTGTTATTTTATTTTTTAGTGAAAGGGAGTAGTTATCATGCTTTGGCATGTTGCATATTCGTCAGTACGGGATTCATCCCCGGATACGCTGTAATTAACGAGACTTTCGCTGCAAATGCAATGCAGCGAAGGTCTTTTTTTATCATATAGGAAATTCCTCTGGATTTCCTATATGATAAAAAAACACTTCGTGAGGATGCGCAGCTCGCGGAAATGAAGTTTATTGCTTCGCAATACCGCTCGCGCGCCAGGATTTCGCGAGCGAAATCCTATTTTATCCGTAAGATAAAAAAAGCACTTCGTGAGATGCGTAGCTGATAACAATTTCACCCTAAAACTGAAAGGACAATGAAAATGAAAACACTTGCAATCATCTTATTTGTGTCAATGTATGTGTGCCTTATAGCTTTTCCCAAGAGAAGAGCAGTTACTGCACTGATCGTTGCTGCTATCTATGTGGCTACAGGAATTCTTCCTGTTTCTCAGATTGGAACAGCAGTTGACTGGAACGTACTTTTAATGATATTTGGAACGCTCCTTCTTGTTGACTACTTTATCGAATCCAAGATGCCCAATCTTATCGCTGAAAAGCTTATGGATCTGGCTCCTAACGTTATGTGGGTTACCATATTCATGTCCCTTTTCTCAGGCCTGATATCTGCATTTATCGATAACGTGGCAACACTTCTCATGGTAGCGCCCGTTGGTCTTGCTATTTGTAAAAAGCTTAAGATCAATCCTGTACCCATGATCATTTCTATCGCAGTTTCATCAAACCTTCAGGGAGCTGCAACACTGGTTGGTGATACCACATCCATCATGCTGGCTGCAAAAGAGTACGCCAACATGGACTTCAATGATTTCTTCTGGATGGACGGACGCCTTGGAATTTTCTTTGCAGTTGAGCTTGGTGCACTTCTTACGGTTCCGATCATGATGTTCTTATTCAGAAAGGATAAGGAGCCCGTTGAAGCAACAGAGAAGACAGTAGTAAAAGACTATGTTCCTACAATCATGATGGTTGCTCATGTAGTGCTTCTTATGGCTGCTTCATTTATTCCTGAAAAGCCCGAGATCACAAACGGTATGATCTGCCTTATCTGCTCACTTATCGGTATGGTTTGGGAGTACTTTAAGGATCACGATGCTGAGAGAATTAAGAGAGTTGTTAAGAGCCTTGACTACGATACAGTTCTCCTTCTTACAGGCCTCTTTATGGTAATTGGCGGAGTTAAGAACGTAGGTCTTGTAAACGATCTTGCAAACCTCATCGTAACAGTTGGCGGCAATAACCTGTTTGCACTGTTCACAATAGTTGTTTGGGGATCAGTGCTTATATCTGCATTCATCGACAACATTCCCTATGTTGCAACAATGCTTCCCATCCTTAAATCCGTTACAGCAACTCTCGGAGTTAATCCCTGCCTTCTGTACTTTGGCCTTCTGTGCGGAGCAACACTTGGAGGAAACATTACTCCCGTTGGAGCAAGCTGCAATATTGCAGGCGTAGGAATGCTCAGAAAAGAAGGTTATGAAGTAAGCTTTAAGGATTTCACCAGAATCGGTATTCCTTTCACACTTGCTGCTGTAATCGGCGCTTATGTATTCCTCTGGACACTCTGGAGATAATTTAAGATTTGAAATTGATGGAAACAGCTCTGTGGTCGACTGATCATAGAGCTGCTTTTTTTCGGCTTATTTTGAGAAGTTTATTAGAATTGATTTATACAATTTTAACAAAAGCAATTTACTTAATATGGTACTATAAACTAGAAGAAATATGATATCAGGAATACAAAATGAATAATATCTATACGAAATAATTTGAATTTAAGCAGATCAATCATAACGGTTAAGTATATGAAAAAAATTTTAATTGTTGATGATGAAGAAATAATGCTAATGCTTGCGGAACGTGCTCTTGGTAGCTATTATGAGACCATTCTTGCGCATTCCGGCGCGGAGGCGGTTGACCTTTACTTTAAGGATCAGCCCGATCTGGTTCTTACGGATCTTCGCATGCCGGAAATGTCCGGATACGAGCTCCAGAGTACGATTCACTCAAGGAGTGATGCTGATACGCCCTTTATTTTCATTACTTCAGATGAAAGTGATGAGAGTGAAAGCAGAGGGTTTGATCTTGGTGCGGCTGATTATATCAGAAAGCCCATAAAAGCCGAGGTTCTTCTTAAGCGTATAGAGAGAGTTCTCGATAATGTCGATGAGAACAATCGTCTTCGAAAAGAAGCTCAGCTGGATGCCATGACGGGACTTTATAATAAAGCCACAACTGAGAGGATTCTTGGAGACATTGTCAGTAAAAAGCGTGGCATGCTTCTGGTGCTTGATCTTGACAGCTTCAAGCTTATTAACGATATCCATGGTCATGAGATGGGCGATAGAATATTGATTGTCTTTTCAGAGCTTATAAAGTCATCTATTCGTGCGAATGATATCGCCGGAAGAATCGGTGGTGATGAGTTCGTTGTTTTCTGTGAAAATCTTTTTGACATAACTGCAATAGAGCAGAAGGTGGATATTTATAATGAAAAATTGTTAGAGGCAGCAAGGACTTACATGGGCCAGGATATGAACATTCCTCTTGGCTGTTCTTGCGGTGCCACCAAGGTCTGGGACCTTAGCCAGGACTATATTACTGTTTTCTCAAAAGCAGATGCTGCACTTTATAAGGCAAAGCAGGAAGGCAAGCATTGCACGCATTTCTATGAGAAGGATTCCGATACTGAGTCTGAAGCGGCTATCAGTGATTTCAGGAATCTGAAAATGATATTCGGAGAAAGAAATCAGTCACGAGGAGCTTTTGTAACTGATACCGACAGCTTTAAGACTGTATACAGATTTATGGTGAGACTGATTTCCAATTACCAGGTTGATACCAGGATGGTTATCTTTACACTTACTGGAAGCGAAGGACAGGAGCTGTCCGATGCTACAGAGAAATTCATGGATGTAGCAACTTCTAATCTTCGAAGCAGCGATGTAGTTTTAAAGCATAATCACAATCAGGTAATAATGCTTATCATGAAGGTGGATGTGGAGAAATACACGATCCCTGTAATGAGAGTTCTTGCTGCATGGAAGAGAGATGGAATCCAGGGCATTTCAGTGGGCTTTGAAGCGGAACAGCTTGAATGTGACGTGTAATCTTCATAGATGTTAAATAACCCCCTTATCTTGTGGCTTAACATGTGATAAAATACCTCTTGTAGTGTTTACTTCATAACGCTACGAAGTAACAAAGAGGGGTATGAAGGTTTTATGACAGAAAATATACAGGTTTTTACTCAGAGCAGCATTCGTATTCAGACAAGGCACGGCGTTATCTACGTTGATCCTTTTCAGATGAAGGACGAGCCTCACGATGCTGATTACATTTTTATTACTCATGATCACAGCGATCACTTTTCCAATGATGACATCAAAAAAGTTAGAAAGAACAGTACTATTCTCATAGTTCCTGAGAAGATTGGCAAGCTGGCCAATGTGCTTGTTCATGACCAGGATAGGCTTATTGTGGTTAAACCCGGTATTTACAAAGAAGTGGATGGACTGGAATTTGAGACAATTCCTGCTTATAACAATATTAAGCCATATCATCCCAAGTCAGCGGGATTTGTTGGTTATGTTTTCAGAGTTGATCACAAGAGAATCTATGTGGCCGGAGATACCAGCCTTACCAAGGAGGCGCAGAAGGTCAGATGTGATATAGCTCTTGTTCCCATCGGCGGTACCTATACAATGGATGCCAAGAAGGCGGCTGAGCTTATAAATATCCTGAGACCGGAAGTTGCGATACCTACACATTATGGAAGTATCGTCGGCAAAAAATCAGATGCTGAGACATTTAAATCACTGGTTAAACCGCCTATAAAAGTAGAGATAAAAATGCAATATTGATATATAATGATATAGGTGTCAAAAGTCAAAAATGCGTACATGCTTGCATGTTAAGCAGTTTGACTTTATGACCCGAACAAATATGAGGAATTAGCAATTTACGCAGTAAATTAGCGGTTTCCGAATATTTGTAGAATTGCGAGAGTTTCGAAGAAACGGAGCAATTCGTATATCATATAATGGACTCGTATACTGTATTTGCTACAGTGTATAGATAAACGAAATACTTTTATGCTAAAGGAGAGAGGATATGAAAGAAGGAAAAGTATTAAGTGTTCTGAAGAAGTCATTATTTATCATGCTGACTGCATTTTTGGTATTTGTATTCAGCACAACAGGTGCTAAGGCGGCATCCAAGAACCCCGGTTTAACTTATAAGGAAAGTTCAATGTGGCTGGAGAAAGGCAGACAGTCATCATCACTGTATCCTATTACCTATGTAAAAAAGGGAGACAGGATCATAAAGGCCAAGAGCTCCAATGCGAAGGTTGCAACTGCCGAAGCAGCTGAAGCTTACGATACCGGATTACCGGCTCTTAGAGTAGTACCTAAGAAGACCGGAAATACCAAGGTTACAGTAGTTGTCAAGCGTGGTAACAAGACCTATACATCAGGAATGAATGTGCATGTTGTAAAATATAAGAATCCCTTGAAGTCATTTAAGATTGGTAATAAGGAATATGCAGGAAAACTTGGCGAACATTCAAATACCAGCGATTATCTTTCAGGAAAAGCAAAGGTTTCTGCTGTAGCTAAGGGTGATTGGAAGGTTACAGGTCTCTTTACTTACAACTACAACACAAAAAAAGGAAAGAACTATAAGAATGGCAAAACAATTGATCTTGGAAAGGTGACTCAGGTAAGTGTACTTGTTCAGAATAAGAAGAATCCCAAGATTCAGCTTTCAGTTCATGTACTTGCGAATGCCAGAAACTGATATTTTATAATGTCTATAGTAAGGCTCAAACGACATGCTCGTTTGAGCCGTTTTTATTTCATATTTTTGTTTCATGTTTTTGTGAAAAAAGTTTTGCGAGGACCTGGTTTAGAATGACTTTAGAGGAAAAGCAGGAATCTATTATTTTTTTATTAAATCTTTGTTAAAAGGGGTCAATTTTTGGCTAAAATATCCGATAATAGACTAAAGAAGGGAATGGAGTCCCTTTATGTTGTGCGGATTTTCCAAATATGGATATGGAGGGCAGATCATATGCATGGCAGGAAGATCAGACGGGGGGAGAAAATCTGCACAAACTGGTTATTAAGAAAGAGCAAGGAGGTGTATAAGATGTCATTGGAAGTAGGTGGAATCGGTAACGCTTCTGCTGTTACAGCGCAGAATGTGGTTCAGGAACAGATAAAGTCAGACGAGAAAGTAAAAGAAAATCCCAAAGCTGAAGAGAGCGCAAAGGAAGAAGCTGCGAAGAAGGAATCCGGCGTTGTTTATGAAAAAGGAATGAATACAGGCGACAATCTGTATAGCATTAACCGCATGAACAAGCAGGACAGAACAGCTATCGTAAATCAGCTTAAGGCAGATGCAGAGCAGAGAGAGCAGCAGCTCCTTAATATCGTACGCCAGACACTTACAGGTCAGGTTGGCGCTTATGGTACTGCTACAGGCGACAGCATCTGGAAGATATTGGCAAGCGGCGACTTCACAGTTGATGCTGCAACAAAGGCTCAGGCTCAGGAGGATATTTCTGAGGATGGTTACTATGGCGTAAAACAGACATCTCAGAGACTGTTCGATTTTGCATCAGCTCTTGCTGGAGATGATGTAGATAAGATGAAAGAGATGCAGGCGGCCATGGAGAAGGGCTTCAAGCTTGCTACAAAGGAATGGGGCAGAGATCTGCCGGATATCAGTAAGGATACATTAGCAGCAGCTAATAAGCTTTTCGAAGACTATTATGCTTCTAAGAACGGTACTACAGCTGAAACAGTAGAATAATACCCGGGATTATGATTTTAAAATGAATAATACATATAACGTAAAACAGCGCCAGTAAATCACCGACGCTGTTTCTTTATGTGAGCCAAAATGCGTATGCTTTGAGCTTTTATTAGATGGCAAAGAGCATCTCTCCAAGATATACGATAAGCGGAATGGAGATTACGGAGAGAAGTGTTGAAATCACGACTTCCTCTACTGCATAGCCATAGTCTGAATTGTGAAGCTGTGCATAGACAGCTACGTTTGAACCTACGGGGCAGGCAGATGCTATGAGTACAGCAATTTTCATTTCTGTAAGAGATGAAGGAATAGCCCACAGTGCAGCCAGTGTAACAAGAGGAATTATCACAAGTCTTACCAAAGCGGTAACATAAACACTTTTTCTTTTTAGCATGTCTACAATATCCACCTGAGCAAGATAGATACCAATAGTGAACATGGCAAGAGGTGTATTGAGTCCTGCCAAAAAGCCTATGCATTTATCGATGATAGTCGGAAGCTGAAGCTGAGTCAGGAATAATACAATACCTATTATTGTGGCATAGACAAAAGGCGCCTTCAGCAGGTTTTTAACGGTAAATCCTGACTTACCGTGGGTCAGAAGAGATACACCGTAGGACCACTGAAGAATATTTATGCATGCAATAAATGATGCGATATAGAACACAGCGCCGTTACTCATTGATGCCACAATAAGGGGAACGCCAAAGAATCCGGGATTAGAAAAGGATGCTGAAAATGCGGCGATCTCATCATTTTTGAAAAAGAGCTTTGAAATAGCTATTGCAATGAGAAGAGCTACAACCGCAGCCAGGATGCTCAGAAGAAATCCTGTGATACGCTCGGGAGTTCTCTCAACTCTGAATCCGTTAATAATAACGCAGGGCAGTGATAAGAATATGAGGATATTACCGATATTCTTGCTGCCTTCGAGGGTGAGCTTGCCGGCTTTGAAAAGAATAAAACCAATGCCGGATAAGATGAACATAGTGATGATCTGATTGATTAGTATAAGTGCCAAAAGAAATACCTTCCTGTTCTTCAACGCCGAGAATGTGATGAATATCAGCGCTGACAATTTCACGCTGCGCGGCTGTGCACAACATAACAATTATTACATAGCTTTGGCTTTGCAGCAAGAATTAGCGTGCCATTATCAAAAAATGCTTTTGCTTTTTGTATGTCACGGCAAGAGGGAATTAAGGAACATGGAGATATTATCTGTTTTGTCAAGCTCATAGGTTCCCCGTAGATGATATGAATCGTGCCTGGGATTTACCTTTACATCAACAGGTATAGTGAAAACCGTATCGTCACTTTCAGGAAGATTCCTCATCTCTGCGGGATTAATATTGTAAAAATGATGGCGAAGAGCATACATGGTATTGTCATCGGCAAGCATTTTTGATCTTAGATCAGGGCTCTCAATTTTGTAATCCATATCAAAATCGTCCCAGGTGGTGTCCACTTCGTACCAGTTATTATCAATATATACAATATTCCAGGCATGAAAACCGGAGCTTTCAGGATCATCGGCATCAGGATTTGCGATACCTGTGACATAGCCGCAGGGTATGCCGGCCCTTTGACAAAGGTATTCGAAAGCAAGGGCATAGCCGCCGCATATTGCGTGATTACTTGTTCCGTCATCACCCCGTACCAGCGCTCCGTAGGCAGTTGAACCAAGGGCACCTGCCTTCTCTGCAGCATCCAGGGAATTAAGCTCGTAGTCGTAGGTTACAAGGTCAATTAGCTTATCGTGTATTTCAAGCTCTATTTCTTTTTTAGGAGCTGACAGATCTATGTCTTTTAAGAAGTTATCCGCAGCTTCTTCGAATTCAGCTATCATACTGTCTTCGCCGGCAGGAGCTTTTCTCAGATAATAAGTGATCGTAACGG
Organism: Butyrivibrio sp. MB2005; assembly: GCF_000424285.1. GTDB lineage: Bacteria > Bacillota > Clostridia > Lachnospirales > Lachnospiraceae > Butyrivibrio. The sequence goes on from NZ_AUJP01000011.1 coordinate 143,298, forward strand.
TTTTGTCCGCTTTTTCTTTGGAAGATGTGATACGGGGCTCACTGCCCGTCAATAAGAAAAAGTACTCAGGGTGGTCATAGCACATGGCATAGTAGATGTTCCAGTAATATGATGCGCCTTTTTCATAGTATGTAGTAAGTGGAAGAGTCAGAACTCTTTGATAGTTTTTCTCATTTTTATGGATGACCAGATCGTGGAACATTTCATAGATTTCTTTTTCATCGTCATTTAGAGCATTATAAAAAACACGCAGGTTGTCATTATCATAAGTATAATCTTTATTGCATATGATAAGGATAGCCAGCGATATGACAATTACTAAGGATGAAATTATTCTGATGGATTTTGTTTTCATAAAATGACCTTGCCATGCCCTGATTTAATTTGTATTATAACACTTGTACAGATTTATTCAGATAGGAATTAACATGACAAAGGAAACGGAAGAAAAGAAGAGTCGCACAAAACGCATATTAAAGAAATGCCTTCTGGGGATAGCTATTTTTTTAGTTGTGATAGTTATTAGCGTTCTTGTGGCTTTTAAAATTTATACATCAAATTATTATAGAGCAGACAGCATGATAATAAGCACTATTGAGAATTTGCTTGATGACCAGGTTCATTCATATTCTGATAAAAACGGGGCTGTTTTTCTGCCTCAGCAGACAGAGGCAAAAGCTGTTATTATGTTCTATCCCGGTGGTAAGGTGGAATATAATGCTTACGCGCCGCTAATGTATGAGCTATGTTCAAGAGGGTATATCTGTCTTTTACCGAAGATGCCTGAGAATCTGGCTCTTCTCAGGGTTAATGCAGCTGATATCCTTACAAGAGGTTATGACGAGGATATTCGCAGGGCGAAAGAGCTGGACTGGTATCTGGCGGGACATTCCCTTGGGGGTGTGGCCGCTTCGAGGTACTTAAAAGAGAATCTTGATAATACCAAAGTGAGTGGCGACAGAAATTATCGCGGAATGATTTTCTGTGCATCATATACTACGGAAGATTTTTCTGATACTGATCTGCGACTTCTTTCCATATTTGCATCTAATGATGGTGTCATAAATAAAGAGGACTATGAAAACAGTAAGAAATACTGGCCTGCCGATTCTGAGGAAGTAATTATAGACGGCGGTATTCATTCTTACTTTGGGTGCTACGGAATACAGTCAGGTGACGGCATTCCCACAATAACAAATGAAGAGCAACTGGCTAAAACAGCGGACTATATACAGAGCTTTATTGAAACTTCGAATTGATTTTGGGAAGTAATTCAAGTAGTCTGTCCGCAACTAAATCTGCTGCTGCAAGCTTATACATAAGACGCGTTTCCATGGGCGGAAGTTCTGCCTTGAAGGAGCGCGTTTTTTTATCGCAGTCAATTGCAAAATACACTTCTCCGGGGACACTGTCATTATTGGCGGGATCAACGTTGCCTGCAGATCCGGTTATGCCGATTCCTATGTCAGCGCTATAAGCTTTTCTGCATTCCATAGCCATGAAAATTGCAACTTCTTCGGAATATACGCCGTATTTTTCTATTACTTCGGCCGGTACGCCCTGCATGATTTTGGCTTCATTACTATAGGTTACAAAGGCGCCCTTTAAAATGGCTGAGGCTCCTTCTGTGTCGGTGATAAGAGATGCGATCTGCCCGGATGTGATGCTTTCCATGGTGGTTATGCTTGTATTTTTATCTATGAGAGTCTTGGTGATTTCCTTGTACTTATTCCTTACATTTTGCTCAAAATCAGCGCTCATTTGCTTTGACTCCTTATTGGTAGTTTTTTATAATGAATTTAGTCTATTTAATTATATCAGCTTGGAGGTCTCATACAATGCCAAAGGGAACAAACCAGAAGCTTAAGCTCTATTATCTAGCAAAACTCATGGTGGAGAAAACAGATGACAATCATTATCTTACTATGCCTGAGATTATAGAAGAGCTTGCCAAATATGATGTATCTGCAGAGAGAAAGAGCCTCTACGAAGATATCAAGACCTTAGAAGATCTTGGCATTGAGGTGCTTAAGGAACAGGAGGGCAGAAATACCCTTTATCATGTGGGGACCAAAAAGTTTGAATTACCTGAACTTAAGCTCCTTGTGGATTCAATTCAGGTATCCAAATTCATAACCGAGAAAAAATCCAGAGCTCTTATCAAAAAGCTCATGGATCTTGTAAGTGTTCATGAGGCGGCTCAGCTTCAGAGACAGGTTGTGGTTCAGGGCAGAATCAAAGCCATGAATGAGAGTATTTACTACGTGGTGGATGATATTCACAAGGCCATCAGCAGTAACTCCAAGATCACCTTCGAGTACCTTCAGTGGAATGTGAAAAAGGAGATGGTGCCGAGAAAGGAAGGCCGCTACGAAGTAAGTCCATGGGCACTTACCTTTGATGATGAGAATTATTACCTGATCGCTTTTGATTCAGTGGATGAGAAGATTAAGCACTATCGTGTAGATAAGATGAGGAGTATTAAACTCCTTGATGTTAAAAGAGATGGCGCCGAGCAGTTTAAGGATCTGGATATGGCTTCATATTCCAAAATGAATTTTGGAATGTTTGGAGGAAAGACCACAGAGGTTGATATTGAATTCAATAATAAGCTTGTGGGAGTATTCCTTGACAGATTCGGCAAGGATATTCACATCATAAGTGCCAAAAAAGAAGGATGGTCCCAGACCAGAGTAGAGGTGGCAGTAAGTGATCAGTTCCTTGGGTGGATATTTGCTCTTGGAAGAGATGTTAAGATCATAGGTCCTTCTGAAGTAACAGAGAGATTTAAAAATGAAATCGCTGAGCTTATAAAGTGCTATGAATAATAGAATTTATTGATAGAATAAAAGAAACCCGCATTTGATGCGGGTTTCGTGATTTTGTGAAATTTATTTTTTTAGGGCCTCAAGCTTTTCCTTATTGATCTTGCCCTCTGCGATGGTACCTGCTACCCAGAGCTTTAAGGATTCAACGGTCATATCGATATTTTCAAGCTGTTTCTGAATATCTACAAAATCATCAAGCTCATCATCTGAGATTACACCGTCTGCAGTGATATCAATAAGTCTCTCGCGCTGTCTCTCAAGGGCATTAAGAGAAGAGAGCATTCCAAGAACTATCTCTGAAAGTGTGGATTCCTTTACTTCAGGAACTGAATCCTTACCAATACGGCATTCATGTGTGCAGTAATAATTGCAAAGACCGGGCTTTTTATATGCTCTTGCCATTTCAACAACATCTTCGGGGTAGATGGTTGTCTTACCGGTTTCCATTTTCTCAAGTCTGCTTTCGCTTATAGTTCCGAGGATTTCGCTGGCCTGTGCTCTTGTAAGTCCGGCTTCCTCACGACTTTCGAAAAAGATATTTTTGTTTTCTTTTATGGATTTTTTCCCCATTAAGTGAACCTCCCCAATTTCTTAGTTTATCGATTTATCAGTAATTATCATTATATGAGATAATATTCAATTTTTAAATAAGAAATCACATTTCTGTGATATAATATTTTAGCTTATGTCCGGAGAGGATATGGCGAACTTTGTGAAGTTCTTTTGAGGCTTTGGATATGAACTACATTAGGAGGATTTTATGAAAAAAAGAATTTTATCTATGCTGTGTGTAACTGCGCTTACAGTAGCTACTTTGGCAGGCTGCGGCTCTGCGGGAGATACTGCATCTGAATCTGATGCTACAGAGCAGGTAGCTGAAGTTGAGGCTACTGAGGAGCCGGCGCAGGAGTCAGAAGAGAGCGAAGTTTCTGATGCTGCTACAGAGGTATCTGAAGAAGAGGTAGCAGAGGCTACAGAAGAAGAGGCTACAGAAGTAGCTGAAGAAGAGATAGCAGATGATGGCAGAAGCTTTGAGCTTCTCAGAATAGGGTCTCTTAAAGGCCCCACAACCATGGGCATTGTAAATATGATGAAGGATTCTGAGGAGGGCAAGACTACCGGTAATTATGAGTTCGAGATGGCTACTCAGCCCGATGAACTGGCATCCAAGCTGGTGGCCGGAGATCTTGATATAGCACTTCTTCCTGCCAACCTGGCATCAGTTCTTTATAATAAAACAGAGGGCGGAATAAGCTTTGTTGATATCAATACACTGGGCGTTTTGTACTGCGTAACAGGAGATGAATCTGTAAAAACTGTAGCAGATCTTGCAGGTAAGACAGTTATTACAACCGGTCAGGGTGCAACACCTGAGTATTCCATCAGATATCTTCTTGATAAAAATGAAGTAACTGACTGCACTCTTGATTTTAAGTCAGAGGCTACTGAGGTTGCAGCTGTACTTGAAAATGATCCTACAAGTATTGCAGTTCTTCCGCAGCCCTTCGTGACATCTCTTTTGATTAAAAATGAGAATGTAAAGATTGCATTCAGTCTTGCGGATGAGTGGGAGAATCTTTCCGAGAGATCACAGCTTATCACAGGCGTTACTGTTGTAAGAAATGAGTATCTTGATGAGCACGTTGATGAAGTAGAGAACTTCATAGATGAGCATGTTGCAAGTGTAGTTGCTGCCACAAGCGATGAAGAGCGTACAGCAGAGCTTATTGCTGAATACGGAATCATCGAGAAAAAGGAGATCGCCAAGGCTGCACTTTCTAACTGCAACATCGTTTGCATCACAGGTGAAGCTGCAGGAGAGATCCTTTCAGGATATCTTGAGACTTTATTTGAACAGGATCCCAAATCTGTTGGCGGACAGCTTCCGGATAATGATTTTTATAAGCTGAGGTAAATATGACAAAATTTATCAAAAACGTAGTGGCTGCTGTTTTCTGGCTTTTAGTATGGCAGATAATAGCACTTATAGTTCACAATAAGGTTCTGCTTGCAGGTCCCATCACTTCTTTTAATGCACTTATCAGAATGTCGGGAGAGCCTGAGTTTTGGCAGTCTGTTTCCGCATCATATCTGCATATAATCGCAGGTATATTTATCGGAATACTGCTTGGAGCGATCCTTTCCGTTGTTTCATATAAATATGAGCTGGTGGATATGTTTTTATCCCCACTTGTACTTGCGCTTAAGTCCATACCCGTTGCCAGTATAATTATCCTTATACTGATATGGGTGGGAAGTGACTTTATTTCAACCTTTATATCTGCGCTTGTGGCATTCCCCATTATGTACGTGGGAATGAAAAACGGATTTACATCGGCAGATAAAAAGCTCCTTGAGATGGCTCATGTTTACAGAATGCCGCCTTTAAACCAGTTCAGGTTTATTTATATGCCTGCTGTATTCCCGTCACTGGTAAGTGCTGTGTCTCTTGCTATCGGAATGGGATTTAAGAGCGGTATCGCAGCGGAAGTAATCGGACAGCCACTTTTGTCTATGGGAAATGGCCTGTATCGTGCTAAAATATATTTGGATACGGGAGACGTTTTTGCCTGGACCTTTGTAATTATTCTTGTTTCATGGATCACAGAGAAAATAGTTATGCTTCTGCTTTCTCTTGTTAAGAGAGGGGGTATGGTAAAATGACTATAGATCTTGAGAATATATGTAAGTCTTATGGCGATCTGAAGGTTCTGGATAACTTTAATCTGGAGATAGAAAATGACCACTCATATGTGATCACAGGTGAATCCGGTAAAGGAAAGACCACTCTTATAAGGATTTTACTGGGACTTGAACAGCCTGATTCAGGAAAAGTACACCTGATGGGTGACTATAAATATGCATATCTTAATGCGGGAGTTGTTTTCCAGGAAGACAGACTTTGTGAGAATTTCTCCGCAGTACAGAATGTAGTTATGGTCAATAAGAACAATTCCGTTAAGGTGGCAGAGGAGGAGCTTAAGAAACTTCTTCCGGAGGATTCAATTTATAAGCCTGTCAGAGAATTGTCCGGAGGCATGAAAAGACGTGTGGCTATCGTCAGAGCATGCTCCATTCCATCTGATATGCTTATTATGGATGAGCCCTTTACGGGGCTTGATGCTGCGACAAGGCAGAAGGCAATTGATTATATCAGAGAAAAGCAGGGGAGAAATCCTCTTTTCATAACCGCACATGATGCGGAGGGCTTTGATTTCTGCAGAGAAGTGAAGCTTTAAGGTAGTAACTAATAAATGGTAGGAATTAGATAGGAGATTTTATGGTAACAAACGACAAAGGGATAGTAAGCTTTAAACACAAGATTATGGAAGAGGTATGTCGCCTCGCATGGAATGATGAGCTGGATGAAGCTCATAAGGATAAACTTGCGTATGACATGGCTCCCGGTCCCAAGCCGGAGTATCGCTGCTGCGTTTATAAGGAAAGAGAGATTGTACGTCAGAGAATCAGACTGGCATGCGGTCAGGCACCTACTTATAACGAGGGCTCCAAGAATGTGGTTCAGGTAATCGATCCTGCTTGTGATGAGTGCCCTATTTCTGCATTTTCAGTAACTGATAACTGCAGATTCTGTATAGGTAAGGCTTGCCTCAATTCATGTAAATTCGAAGCTATTCACGAAGGAGATATGCGTATGCATATCGACCCTGCAAAGTGTAAAGAGTGCGGTATGTGTGCAAAGGCCTGTCCTTACGGAGCAATCGTTCATCTTGAACGTCCCTGCCACAAGGCTTGTCCTGTTGGCGCTATCACTTATGATGAGTATGGTTACTGTAAGATCAATGAGGATAAGTGCATACAGTGTGGCCATTGTATCCACAGCTGTCCTTTCGGAGCTATCGGCTCTAAGACTTATCTTATTCAGATCATCGAAGCTATCAAATCAGGCAAAAAGGTAATCGCTATGTGCGCACCTGCTACAGAGGGTCAGTTTGGTGAGAACATCACTATGGCTGCTGTTCGCAACGCTCTTATCAAGGTTGGCTTTAATGATATGGTAGAAGTTGGTCTTGGCGGAGACATGACAGCAGCTTATGAGTCCAAGGAGTGGGCAGAAGCTTACGAACAGGGCAAGAAGATGACGACATCATGCTGTCCTGCATTTATAAATATGTTAAAGAAGCACTTCCCGGAGCAGTTTGAGAATAACATGTCCTCAACAGTTTCTCCTATGTGTGCCATTTCAAGATATCTTAAGGCGCAGGATCCTGATTGCGTAACAGTATTTGTAGGTCCCTGCATTGCCAAGAAGTCTGAGGCACAGGATGAAACAGTGCCGAACAATGCTGATTTCGTAGTAACTTATGGTGAGCTCAGAGCACTTATGAGATCAAAAGATGTTGAATTTGAACCCGTTGATGACACTTATCAGGAGTCTTCAATCTGGGGTAAGAGATTTGCTACAAGCGGCGGCGTTGCAAATGCTGTTATTGAGTGTATGCAGGAGAGAGGCCAGGATGTAGCAGACCTTAAGCTTCTTAGAGCAGCCGGTGGTATCGAATGTAAGAAAGCACTTACACTTCTTAAGATGCATAAGCTCCCCGAGGACTTCATCGAGGGTATGGTTTGTCCCGGTGGTTGCGTAGGTGGTCCTTCCAAGCATAAGACAGAGGTTGAGATTACCAAGGCAAGAGCAAGCCTCCTTGCAAAGGCTGATGGCAGAAAGGTTCTTGAGAATCTTAAGAACTATCCTATGGATAAATTCTCAATGCACAGAGACGGTAAGAAGATCGACCTTCCGGATTGATAGAAATAACGTGGTTTTGCTAGATTGACATTTTTTTATCTATTATTGAGTATGAATTATTATTGATGTAAAATAATCCTCGTGTGATTTTTTGCGTGATTTTTTACAATACGTTTTCAGGTCTTTAGACCTATGTTCATAATTAGGAGGAATTAAAATGTACGGTTTTGGCGAGATGATTTCAAAACTTAAAGCAAACCCAAAAACAATAGTATTCACAGAAGGTGAAGATCCCAGAATTCTTGAGGCTTCTTCAAGACTTCTTGCAGGTAACTTCTTAAAACCTATTCTTCTTGGTAACCCTGATGTGATCAACAGGGCTGCAGAGGAAGAGGGATATAACATCAGAGGAGCTGTTATAATCGATCCTACCAACTACGAAGATTTCGATGCAATGGTAGATGAATTTGTAGAGCTTCGTAAGAGCAAGGGCATGACACCTGAGCAGGCAAGAGAGATTCTTTCTCATTCCAATTATTTCGGAACAATGCTTGTTAAGATGAAGAAGGCAGACTGCCTCCTTGGTGGTGCAACATATTCAACAGCTGATACAGTTCGTCCTGCGCTTCAGATCATTAAGACTAAGCCCGGTAACAGTGTTGTTTCTTCATGCTTCATTCTTGTTCGTCCCTCAGCAATCGGCGACAACGAAGTAATAGCAATGGGTGACTGTGCTATCAACATCGATCCTACAGAGGACGAGCTTGTTGAGATCTGCAAAGAGACAGTTGATTGCGCTAAGGCATTTGGCGTTGATCCCAAGGTTGCATTCCTTTCATTCTCAACCAAGGGTTCGGCTAAGAGCCCTTCAGTTACTAAGATGCAGAATGCTGCAAAGAAGGCACAGGAGAAGTATCCTGAGATTCCTATAGATGGAGAGCTTCAGTTTGACGCAGCAGTTTCTCCCAGAGTAGCAAGGAATAAGACACCGGATTCACCTGTTGCAGGACATGCAAATACATTTATTTTCCCTAACATCGATGCAGGTAACATCGGTTATAAGATTGCTCAGCGTATGGGTAACTTTGAAGCATACGGTCCTATTCTTCTTGGACTTAATGCACAGATCAACGATCTTTCAAGAGGCTGCAATGCTATAGAGGTTTATTCTATGGCTATCATCACAGCAAGCCTTGCATAATTGATACAAGCGTTACCGGCTTATTCTGATTGAATAAGCCGGTTTTTTACCTTATATGGAATCACTATCTGATTTCTGTAAGTTTTAGGAGACATCTATGGAATATAAAGATTACATGGTGCGTGCCACAGCAGGTAATGCACAGATTAGAGCATTTGCAATTACTTCAAGGAATCTTGTGGAGGAAGCAAGGAAGATTCACTCTCTTAGCCCTATTTGCTCAGCGGCTTTGGGCAGACTTATGAGCGGTGCTCTAATGATGGGAGATATGCTCAAGGGAGACAAGGATGCACTTACAATAACAGTTGACGGAGACGGCCCCATTGGAGGACTTCTTGTTACTTCAAATAACAAGGGCCAGGTAAAGGGCTATGTTAAGAACAATGCAGTTGTTCTTCCCAATAACACCGAGGGTCATCTTAACGTAGGCGGAGCTGTAGGTAACGGAACACTTACTGTTACAAGAGATCTTGGACTTAAGGATCCTTATGTTGGAACAATTTCTCTTTACTCCGGTGAGATAGCAGATGATCTTACCTGCTATTTTGTAGAATCAGAGCAGATCCCTTCATCTGTTGGTCTGGGAGTTCTTGTGAATAAGGATCTTAGCATTATGGAGGCGGGAGGCTTTATTGTTCAGCTTATGCCTGATGCTACTGAGGAAGTAATTTCCAAGCTTGAAAGCAATATTCAGGGAATGCCTACAGTTACAGATATCCTGAGAGAGGGCAAGACTCCGGAGGATCTTCTTTCCATGGTTCTTGACGGACTTTCAATGGAGATTACAGATACGAGACCTGTTGAGTATCACTGTGGCTGCGATAAGGACAGAGTAGAGAGAGCACTGGTCCTTCTTGGTAAAAAAGAATTGCAGAGCCTTATAGATGATAATGAGGATATTGAGATAAAGTGTCAGTTCTGCGGAACAGCTTATAGCTTTACTCCCACAGAACTTAAAGAACTTATGCTTAGAGCAAAATAAAAAAGAAGACCTTCCATGAAGCTTTGATTAGCCAAATGGAAGGTCTTTTTATTGTTTGCTATCGCCATAGCTACAGTAGTTAAAACGAAGCAGTGTAGAAAAGATTTAATGTACCAGTACTTTATCGAGGCGCTTTTTTAATTCAGGTCCAACGATTGCTACTATAGCAATTTTGATTATGCTGGTAGGGATGAAAGGAATGACACAGGCTGCCAGTGAATATGCAAGATCTGCCTTTGCAATGATCATGAACCATACTGTACCAAATGCGTAATTGATGACGGCACCTATGATAAGGGCTGCAACAACAGTTACGTAATAGAGAGCAGGCTTAGAAGATGATGTGCGTATCTTTACTCCAAGCTTGTGGCCAAGACCTGCGGTGTAGGACAGTATAGGGAATGATATAAGGAATCCGCCTGTCATACCAAGAAGTATGCCAAGACCACCCTGAAATGAAGCAAATACCGGAATTCCTACAGCTCCCATGAGTAGATAGAGCAGAGTGGCTATAGTTCCCTTTTTCCTTCCTATAACAATTCCTGCAAGAGGAACGATCAAAGTCTGCAATGTCATGGGTACGCCTGATGGCATAGGTATTGAAATCTGTGCAAGTACCGCCATGATTGCAGCAAATGCTGCGATCTCACAAATATCTATGGTGGTCAGCTTCCCTTTTGTTAATTCATTGTCCAAGTAATTCTTTTCTTTAGTCATCATTTGTCTCCTTTTAAACATAGGCAGGTTATCAAAAAAATATTTAAGTTACTGTAAACCGTAAAAATTGTGTGTAAATATAGAACAATTATCAAATTATAGTAACAAATACCTGTCTGCATTATTGAGTTTATTGTTTATTGTTTATCATGTCAACTACAATTTGATATTTGTATTTGCATTGAAGGCACACTAAATATGGGCATGAATTATGATTAGATACAATATATTTGAGGGAAAATGGTTATTTGTCACACTTTGTATAATAATTCACAAAATTTAAATGAATTGTACAGTATATTCTGAATAATAAGATAACTAGCTATAAAAGTGTAAATTATCTAAAATATATATTAATTAAGCGGAAATGTGTTGACAATTTAAAGCGATATTGATATCATCATAATTACCAAAAAGAAAGCGGATGGAAACAAAAGTAGCAAAGGTAGCGAGTGCTTTACCGGAGCGAGGATAAGAGGTTTCCTCTGTTTTGAGGAACAGGGCGAGATGAGGCGGCGAGTGCTTCACCAATTCGAGTCAGTGTTCCCTTATTTTTCTAACGAATCGTGGTACCACAGGAACGGCGAGTAATTCGGATGCCGGTGGTAGACAGAGATCAGGTGCGCAACTGGTTTCGGTGATGAAGGATTCGAGAAAATAAAATAATTCTACAAAGGAGAACAGTCCATTGGAAATTCAGAACTAAAGGGCGTCGATCAATTGAAGGTCGGCGCCCTGATTCTTTGTTCTTTTTTAATCTATTGTAAATATGTAGAAAAAACATAGTTGCACTTACAAAAAATTTAGTGTATATTACGAAACTATGAAACGGAAAAAACGAGTTTCTACTATTATATAAAAGAACGAGGGGCATTAAATGGCAACAAAGAAGAAAAAACTGCTTATTGTGGAGTCTCCCACTAAGGTAAAGGCTATCAAAAAGTTCCTGGGTAATGGCTATGAGGTTGCAGCCAGCAACGGTCATGTCAGAGATCTTCCCAGAAGTCAGATGGGTATCGATGTAGATCACGGATTCGAGCCCAAATATATCACTATAAGAGGAAAAGGCGACGTTCTTGCTTCTCTTAGAAAGGCAGCAAAGAACGCAGAACATATATATCTTGCAACTGACCCTGACCGCGAAGGTGAGGCTATTTCCTGGCATCTTATGACTGCTCTTAAGCTTGAGGATGCTAAGGATCGTTTTTCACGTGTGACTTTCAATGAGATCACTCAGTCTGCTGTTAAGGAAGCTATGAAGCATCCAAGGGACATCGACATGAATCTTGTTGATGCTCAGCAGGCAAGACGTGTTCTTGACAGAATGGTTGGTTATGAGATTTCTCCGCTTCTTTGGGATAAGATCAAGAGAGGCTTAAGTGCAGGTCGAGTTCAGTCTGTGGCTCTTAGAATCATTTGTGACAGAGAGGATGAGATCAATTCCTTTATTCCTCAGGAATATTGGACATTGGATGCTGCTCTTAAGGTAAAAGGTGAGAAGAAACCTATAGTAGCCCGTTATTATGGAAAGAACGGCAAAAAGGTAGATATAGCTTCAAAGGATGAGCTTAACGCTATTCTCAAGGAATTAGAGGGTAAGAAGTTCAAGATTTCTGAGATCAAGAAGGGTGAGAGAGTAAAGAAGGCACCGCTTCCATTTACTACATCAACTCTTCAGCAGGAAGCTTCCAAAGCACTTAATTTTTCAACTCAGAAGACAATGCGTACAGCGCAGCAGCTTTATGAAGGAATCGATATGGGTAAGGCCGGAACAGTAGGTCTTATTACATACCTTCGTACAGATTCAACCAGAGTATCTGAAGAAGCCCAGGCAGCTGCACAGAAATATATTGTAGATGCTTTTGGTGAAGAATATCTTGCTGAGAAAATCGCAGGCGGCAAGAATACTGCTAAAATTCAGGATGCACATGAAGCAATCCGCCCTACAGATGTAAATAATACACCTGTTGCGGTTAAAGAGTTCCTTTCAAGGGATCAGTTCAGACTTTATCAGCTTATCTGGCGCAGATTTATGGCCAGCAGAATGGCTGCAGCAAAATATGAAACCACATCTGTTAAGATTGATGCCGGTGAGCACAGATTCACAGTAGCTGCATCAAGAACAGTCTTTGACGGATTTATGAATGTTTACACCGACGAAGATGATCAGATTGAGAAGAATACTCTTGCAAAGAGAATTGATGAGAACTCTGAGCTTGTACTTGAGGAGTTTGAGGAGAAGCAGCATTTCACACAGCCTGCACCTCATTACACTGAAGCTTCTCTTGTACATGATCTGGAGGCTCTCGGTATCGGAAGACCCAGTACCTATGCGCCTACTATCACAACAATCCTTGCAAGACACTATATTACCAAGGAAAACCGCAACCTCTACGTGACTGAGCTTGGCGAAGCAGTTAACAGAATGATGAATGATGCATTTCCTCAGATTGTTGACGTAACATTTACTTCTACCATGGAGACTCTTCTTGATGGCGTCGCTGAAGGAAGCGTGAAATGGAAGACAATTGTAGAGAATTTCTACCCTGATCTTCAGAGTGCAGTTGAGAAGGCAGGAAAAGAGATTGCAAAGGTTGAGATTCAGGATGAGGTTTCTGATGTTGTATGTGAGAACTGTGGAAGAAACATGGTGATCAAATACGGTCCTCATGGAAAATTCCTGGCTTGTCCCGGATTCCCTGAGTGCAGAAACACCAAGCCTTATTACGAGAAGACCGGTGTTATGTGCCCTAAGTGCGGTAAGGATATTGTTCTTAAGAGAACAAGAAAAGGCAGACTTTACTATGGATGTATCGACAATCCGGATTGTGATTTCATGGTATGGCAGAAGCCTTCTGTTAAGCCTTGTCCCAGATGTGGCGGCCTTATGCTTATAAAGAATAATAAGCTTGTCTGCAATGATCCTGAGTGCGGATATATCGGAGATAAGGATACAGACGAGTAAATATTTTCACAATTTATTTAATTTTAATAAAATATTCGACAAATTACTTTGAAGTTGTTCAATATGTATGTTACAATCGCATTAGTTGTAGAAGATTTATGCAAAACGTCTAGCATTTTCTGAAAAAAGGAGCGATTCCAATGAGTAGCGTACAGCTTTTGGATAAAACGAGAAAAATCGGGAAATTACTACATAACAGTAATTCCGGCAAGGTGGTTTTTAACGATATCTGCACTGTGCTGTGTGACATTCTTAATTCCAACATGCTTGTTATAAGCAGGAAGGGAAAAGTGCTTGGTATCGGTGAGACTACTTCCGTCGATTCTCTTGGCGGCCTGATTGTTGATGATGTCGGCAGCTTTATCGATCCGATGCTTAATGAACGACTTCTTACGGTTTTGTCTACTAAGGAAAATGTTAACCTCGAGACTCTTGGTTTCGAGGGAGATGTTATGCGTAAATATCAGGCGATTATCACACCTATTGAAATCGCCGGTGAGAGACTTGGAACACTTTTTATCTATAAGTGCAATGAGCCCTATGATATCGATGACATAATTTTGTGTGAATATGGCACAACTGTTGTGGGCCTCGAGATGCTCAGAGCAGTTAATGAAGAGAATGCTGAAGAGAGCAGAAAACTTGCGGTTGTTAAGTCTGCTATCAGTACACTTTCATTTTCAGAGATGGAAGCCATCATTCATATTTTTGATGAGCTTGATGGAATGGAAGGCGTCCTTGTGGCAAGTAAGATTGCTGACAGAGTAGGTATTACTCGAAGTGTTATTGTAAATGCACTCAGAAAGTTTGAGAGTGCAGGCGTCATTGAATCCAGATCTTCAGGAATGAAGGGAACCTACATCAAGGTTTTGAACGACGTTGTATTTGATGAGATCAAAAAGCTGAAAGCGCAGATGTAATAAAATGCGTATTTGTGGCCGATATATATTAAACAGGAAGTATTATGATGAAGGGATTTATCTATTTTGATAAATCCCTTTTGCCATATTTGGATTTACTAATCCTTGTATGATGTTCATACAAAAAACACAATATGAAGTGTATTTTTTGTCAATACATCTTGTAATTTGAACAAAATGAACGTAATATGTAGATAGGGTCAAAAGGCGAACGGGGGTATTTTTATGATTAATAGTAACGCTTTTGATTACATCAATGTACTTGATAAGACTGCAGATGCATCCTGGACCAGGAATGAAGTTTTATCAAACAATATTGCCAATGTGAATACGCCAAACTACAAGCGCGAGGACGTTGCGTTTGAGAGAGAGCTTGAGCGTGCTCTTGGCAACTCCAGATATAAATCCATGGACGCCAAAGTGGCAGATCTTAAGGTCAACAGACTGAAGGCAAGACCATATACAGATTATTCCAATTTCTCATACAGAATGGATGGGAATAACGTAGATATCGATACTGAGAACGTGACTCTTGCAGCCAATCAGATCAAATATCAGGGTGTAATGCTTGGAATCAATTCCGAGTTCACCAATCTGAAGAATGCGATGAAGAGCTCATAAGCTGTGAGAATGCAGCAGAATCTTAGGAGGGGCTTATGATTAGTACCGGTAATATATTTGATTCTTTTAACATAAATTCATCGGGAATGACAGCAGAGCGTTTCCGTATGGATATTATTGCTGAGAATATCGCCAATGCCAATACCACAAGAGATGCTACCGGCGATGTTTATACCAGAAAGGTAGTTACCTTTACAGAGAAGGGTGTGCAGACACCTTTTTCCAAGATACTTAATGACAGACTGGATAAATACAGCGGAAGAGGCGTTAAGGTTTCTTCTGTAAAGGATGATACCTGGACAGATTACAAGATGGTTTATGATCCGTCACATCCTGATGCAGATGAGTATGGCTATGTTACATATCCCAATGTGGATATCGTTACTGAGATGACCAACCTCATCGATGCACAGAGGGGCTATGAAGCCAATGCTACGGCATTTAGCGCCAGCAAATTCCTGATGACTCAGGGACTTTCCATAGCTCAGTCATAATAATCATGGGGGATTAATTTATGGCAGATATTGATATCAGTCAGGTTAGAAATGTTCATTCAAGAGCTATACGTGATGCCGAGAAGGCATATAGCACCATTACCAATCCTGTAGGGGACAGATTCGGCAATGATGGCTCTTTTACCAATATTTTCACAAGGGCAGTGGAGAACATCAATACTACCAATGCCTATCTGTCAGATGCCGAGAACGAAGAAATTAAATGGGCTCTTGGCGAGACTGACAACACACATGATCTCGGTATTGCTTTGCAAAAGGCTGAGACAGCACTTCAGTATACCATTGCTGTTCGTGACAGGTTACTAACAGCCTATAGAGACATTATGAACATGCAGATATAAAGATTTCCAAAGTCCTAAGTTTCCGTGCTTGCACTGGGAAACTTAGGACCTTGGAAATCTAACAGACATGAGGAAGTAGCCGGATACGGCGGATTCCGAATGGCTGCAGGATTGCGAGAGCAGCTCGCTGCGTAGCAATCCGTATTATATCCAGAGAACTAAAACATTTATGGGAGGAGAAAAGTATGCGAGAACGTCTTTTGGAGCTCAGGGACCGTATCCTTGAGTGGTTCGGACGCTTTACAATTAGACAGAAGACGCTGATGGCGGCTGCAGTCGCTGCCGTGCTCCTTACGGTTATTATTCTTGCTACGGTTCTGAACCAACCGAAGTATGTACCACTTGTTACTGCTGAGACCACCAAGCAGTCAGCTGAGATTGTAGAGCTTCTTGATGAAAATAATATAGATTACAGGTTGTCTGAGGATGTACTTAGATTCGAAGTACTTGATAAGCAGGAGACCACAGCTACACTGCTTCTTGCACAGAATGATATTCAGGCAACATCTTACAGTATTGAGAACGTAACTGATTCCAGCTTTTCCACTACAGAATCAGATAAGCAGAAAAGATATGTAAAATACCTTGAAGATAAGCTTGAGAACGAATTTATTGAAGAGTTCGATGCTATCGAGAAAGCAAGGGTAAAACTGTCTATTCCCGTCAATGACGGTACGCTTCTTTCCAAAAACGAAGAAGCTTCAGCAAGTATCATACTTAGATTGAAAGATCCCGATGCCTTTAACGAGGACAATGCAGCATACCTCGCAAAGGCTGTTTCTGTTGCACTTGGTAATAAGACCACAGATAATATCGTGATCATGGACAGCGAGAGCAATATGCTGTTCTCGGGAACAGAAGAGGCATCTGCTTCCGGTCTTGCAAGTACCCAGCTTACAGCCAAGACCAAGGCTGAGCAGGCGATTCGTGCTGAGATAAAGCGTGTGCTTTCCGGAACCAATCTTTACAACAGCGTAGAGGTTGCAAGTAATCTTGTAATTGATTTTTCAAATAAAGAGACCACAACTCACAGATATTATCCTGCAGATGATCAGACACAGGGTGTTCTGAGTCACGAGGATGTTTATAATGCTGAGAATGTCAACGGTACTGGTGGTATTCCCGGAACAGATACCAACAATGATGATGAGACCACGTACATGCTTCAGGATAACGAGCAGTCATCATCTACCGTAAGTGAAGAATCAAGAGATTATCTTCCTAACGAGGAGATCACCAATGAGAAGACTCCCGCAGGCAAGATCAATTATGAGGAATCATCTATTTCCGTAACGGCTATCAGATACGTCATCTACAATCAGGATGATTATAAGCCTGAAGATCACGGTGACCTTACCTGGGAGGAATTCAAGAGACAGACAGGAGTTACTCCCACTGAGGTTTCTGATGATATTATCAATATCGTTTCCAAGGCCAGCGGTATCGATTCCACCAGAATTTCAATGACAGCTTACGATCAGCCCGAGTTCTTTGATTCCGAGGCTGCTGCGTTGTCATTTACCGATATTCTTCAGATCATACTTATTCTTCTTATTCTTGGACTTCTTGGATTTGTTATTTACAGAAGTATCAGAATCAGAAAAGAAGAGATTGAGATCGAAGAGGCTGAGGATGAAGAGCTTCCGGAGGAGCTTTCTGTTGAGGAGCTTTTGGAGTCGCAGCCTGAAGAATTTGTTGATGAGCTTGCCGAGATTTCCATGGATGAGGGAAGTGAGACCCTTCGTCTTATTGAGAAATTTATCGAGGAGAATCCGGAAGCTGCAGCTATCCTTCTTAGGAACTGGCTGAAAGAAGATTATGATATGTAAAGAACCTAAAAATACTTGAGGGGAGAGAGACCATGGCAATAGATGGGGAAGAATTTGATGATGATTTAGACGAAGGTACAGGTGGTGCGGCTCCCGGCGGTATGCCTGCTGCAAATTATGATCCTGCGCTGACAGCTAATCTTTCCGGTACTCAGAAGGCTGCAATCCTTTTGATTGCCCTTGGACCGGAGAAGTCCTCTGCTATATTCAAGCATCTTAAAGAGGACGAGATCGAGGAACTTACGCTTGAAATTGCAAATACCAGAAGCGTAACACCTCAGGTTAAGGATGCGATAATTGAAGAGTTCTACGGAATCTGCCTCGCTCAGCAGTATATAGCTGAGGGTGGTATTAACTATGCCAAGGAACTTCTTGAAAAAGCCCTTGGTGAAGACAAGGCAATGGATGTTATCAGTAAGCTGACAGCATCATTGCAGGTTAAACCCTTCGAGTTTATTCGAAAGGCAGATCCTTCACAGCTCCTTACTTTCATTCAGGACGAGCATCCGCAGACCATCGCACTTGTTATGTCCTATATGTCGCCTTCACAGAGTGCGCTCATTCTCGGTGCACTGCCTCCTGAAAGACAGGCAGATGTTGCGAAGCGTATCGCTACCATGGACAGAACAAGTCCTGATACCATCAAGGATGTTGAGCGAGTACTTGAGACCAAGCTTTCAGCTCTTGTTAATCAAGATTACACTGTTGTCGGCGGTGTTGATGCTGTTGTTGAAATCCTCAATACAGTTGACCGTGCAACAGAAAAACATATTATGGAGACTTTGGAAATCGAGCAGCCTGAACTTGCTGATGAGATCAGAAAGAAGATGTTCGTGTTCGAGGATATCCTTCTTCTGGACGACCGTGCTATTCAGCGTGTGCTGCGTGATGTTGATAATGCAGACCTCGGTCTTGCATGTAAGGGCTCTACAGAAGCTGTTCAGACCGCTATCTTCAACAACCTGTCCAAGCGTCTTGCTGCTATGATCAAGGAAGATATGGACTTCATGGGACCTGTTCGTATGAAGGATGTTGAAGAAGCTCAGCAGAAGATTGTTAATATTATCCGTAAGCTGGAAGACTCCGGAGAAATTGTAATCTCCAGAGGCGGAGGTGATGATCTGGTTGTCTAATTCGTCGAATCTTTTTAAAGCCGGCTGGATCATGGTCGATGAATCGGAAAAGCGCATAATCGACAATAATGAGCTGGCAAACAAAAAAATAGAGGCGCATCAGGAAGAAGAGGCCAGACGTCTTCTTGCGGCGAAACAGGAAAACGGCGAAGACGTAGTGTTCGACGGTTTTTCTGATGGGTTTTCGGAGGGTATCGGATATGATCAGATAGATGCCTTCGATGACAGTCAGAATATCATAGGTGCCGGTTCACCTGAATTCATGGAAGGCATGGATGGCGAGGGTTTTGACCCAATGATGACAGAGATGCCGGATATGTCTCAGATGTCGGAAGAGGTTATGCCTGATGATGGCATGCAGAATCAGTTTCAGGATGGATATTTTGATGAATCTCAGGGAATGTCCGATGAGGATATGAACCTTGGAATGGAAATGGAAGAGCCACCTGCTTCGGAGATGATTCCCGAAGAACCTCAGTTTAACCTGGATGAGATACAGGCTCAGATTGATGAGCAGCTTAGAATGGCTGATGAACAGGCTAAACAGATAGTAGCCGACGCTCAGGCCCAGGCTGAGGAGATTAGGAATCAGGCCCAGGAAGAAGGCAAGGCTGCCGGCTATGAAGAAGGCTATCAGCAGGGAATTGCAGAGGCAGAGCAGCTAAAAGCTGATGCACAGGCTGAGATAGAAGAAGAGAAAAATAAACTTCAGGCAGATTTTCAGCAGCTTATAAATACCATAGAGCCAGATATGGTAGATGCTCTTACAAGTGTTTATGAGCATGTTTTCAATGTTGAATTCAAGGACAATAAGGACATAATCCTCCATCTTATCAGAACTACACTTAGTAAGATGGATAGCGGAATCAGTATAATCCTTCACATCTCATCCGATGATTACGATCTTGTAAGTGATGAGAAGCCCTCTCTTGAGGAGGCTATGGCCAGTCCCAATTCCACTTTGGAGATAATTGAGGACCCGCTTTTGAAGGAAAATGAATGCATTATAGAATCCGAGGGAGGCGTTTTTGACTGCTCTCTTGGAGTTGAATTATCGGAGCTTGCAAGGAAGCTTAAGCTTCTTTCCTACGATAGGAGTAAGCGTTAATGTCTAGCGGTATTGTTGATTATTCAAAATACAAAAAGCTTAGCAACAACGTGTTCTATAAAGTCAGAGGCAAGGTAGTTAATGTTGTTGGGCTTACCATAGAGTCTGCAGGACCTGAAGCTAAAATGGGTGATATCTGCTATATCTATCCCAAGAGAAAAGAGGGTGAAGATACAGTAAGACCATCCGGCAAAGGCACCATGGCTGAGGTAGTTGGTTTCAGGGACAACCATGTACTTTTGATGCCTTATGAAAACACAAGTGGTATCGGAAGCGGAAGTATCGTTGAGAATACGGACTCACCACTTAGAGTTAATGTGGGCGAGGGTCTTCTTGGGAAAACACTGGACGGTCTTGGAAGAATAGATGGTACCAACTATGGAAAAGGTGTTCATCTTGAAAACGGTATAGCCTATTCAGTTGAGAATCAGCCTCCGGATCCCATGACAAGAGATCCGATTTCAGATGTATTATCCCTTGGAGTTAAGGCAGTTGACGGACTTTTAACTGTAGGTAAGGGACAGCGTATAGGTATTTTTGCAGGTTCAGGTGTTGGTAAATCAACCCTTATGGGTATGTTTGCAAGGAATACCAATGCAGATATAAATGTAATTGCTCTGATTGGAGAGCGAGGCAGGGAGGTCAGAGAGTTCATAGAGCGTGACCTTGGACCTGAAGGTATGGAGAGATCCATAGTGGTGGTTGCCACCAGTGATAAGCCGGCACTAGAACGACTTAAGGCTGCCAAGACTGCAACCTCCATAGCAGAGTATTTCAGAGATAAGGGTAAGGATGTTCTTTTGATGATGGACTCACTTACACGTTTCTCAATGGCGCAGCGAGAGATAGGTCTTGCCAGTGGCGAGCCCCCTGTTTCAAGAGGTTATCCGCCAAGTGTATATGCGGAGATGCCAAAGCTTCTTGAAAGAGCAGGCAAATCCAGAAAGGGCTCTATTACAGGACTGTATACAGTACTTGTAGATGGTGATGATTTTAACGAGCCTATTACGGATACCGCAAGAGGTATTCTCGACGGACATATTGTACTTAACCGTAAGCTTGCTCAAAAGAATCACTATCCTGCCATAGATGTTCTTGCCAGTATTTCCAGATGTATGAGCGCTATTGCACCTCAGGAGCAGAAGAAGGCTGCAGGTAAGCTTAAGAATGTTCTTGCAACATATAATGACGCTGAGGATCTGATAAACATCGGCGCATATAAGAGCGGTGCCAATAAAAATATTGATTATGCCGTATCCAAAATAGATGCGGTTAATGCTTTTTTGATGCAGGAGACAGATGAGAAGTTCTCCTATGAAGAAGTAGTTGATATGCTTGAGAGACTGTTCTCTGACTGATTAGTGGTAGGTAGGTTTTATGCCCAGATTCAATTATAAACTGCAGGGTGTCCTCAATCTGAGAATTCAGCAGGAAGAGCAGGCAAAATCTGATTTCTCTGTGGCTAACAAGGAACTGAACGATCAGCTGGATATTCTGAATGAACTAAAAAAACGCCAGCAAGGCTATATACAGGAAGGTTATATGCTTAGAAGCTCTGCCGTTATGGATGTTCAGGCCATCATGGATAATAACTATGCTGAGAAGCAGATGGAAGTCATGATCTTAGACCAGGAGCATGTCATAGAGCGCTATGAAGCTAGGTATGAAATGGCCAGAATTAAGCTCACCAGAGCGATTCAGGAGCGCAAAATGCAGGAAAGACTCAGGGAAAGAGCCTTTGAACAGTACGTGGAAGAAGAAAAAGAAGCTGAATCCAAAGAAATGGATGAGAGAACAAGCTTTACTTATACCAGACGATCCAGAGAGGGTAACTAATGGCTGAAGAAATACTTAATGAAAATTCGGTTTTGCCACCGCCGGATGGTGATGATAAAGCCGCCAGAAAAAAATTAAAAGAAGACCGTAAAGCCCTCAGAAAAGAACTGAAGGAGCAGAAAAAAGCTGCGAAGAAACGCCAGGAAGAGCTTGCTGAGAGAAGAGCTGAGCTCAACGGAGATGACGGCGGCGGAGTAGCTACGCTTGTTGTAACATTTTTCATTATCCTGATATGGCTGATAATTATGGTCATGCTTATAAAAATGGATGTTGGCGGATTCGGATCCAATGTCCTTGCTCCGATAATAGGTGATATCCCCGGAATAAACAGAATACTTCCGGAAGGAAGCTATACAATACAGGAAGATGCGCCTGAAACTGCAGTGTCCGACGGTGAAACTGAAGCACTAGCCAACAGCCTTGAAGAAGCAAACATTTATATCAAGCGACTTGAGAATGAGCTTCGAAAGGAAATGGAAGACAATCAGACCCTGCAGGAGGAAAATGAGAAGCTCCAGGCAGAGGTAGCAAGACTTGAGCCCTTCGAAGAGGAGCAGGCACAATTTGAAGCAGAGAAGGAAGAGTTTTACAAGAACATTGTCTATGCAGACAATGCGCCTGATCCTACAGAATTTCAGAAATACTACGAGCTTATAGAACCTGATATAGCTGCACAGATATATGCTCAGATTCTTCAAAAGCAGTCTGATGACAAAGAGCTTGAACAGTATGTAAAAGCATATTCATCCATGAAGGCCAAGGAAGCAGCGGCTATCTTTGATAAGATGATGGAGAATGACACCGGTGATGCTGTAAGACTTATATCCAAGATACTTTGGGAGATGAGTGCTGAGAACAGAGGTGCCATCCTTGATAAGATGACGGAAGAGTATGCAGGTAAGGTTACGGATTATATGGAGCCCAAGGCACATACCGCATCGGTTTCCGGTATAACGACAGGAAATTAAATAATTTATAATCTTTTAATATTTTTCGGCCGTGTGGGTTAAGTTTTTATCCCTACGGCCGATATATTTTTTGTAGAAGTATGCGCATACTAAACATAAAAGAAAGGAGGAATGCAGTACATGATAAGTAACGCGATTCCTGGTATTGCAAACGTCAATACACTCGTAAACAATGCACCTGCAAAGGGAATTGCAGTCAGCAGTGATGTTAAGGATGCCTTCCGTAAAGCTCTTGCTCAGGCAAATACCGAAAACAAAGCTGCATCTGTAACTACTTCTCTTAACAAAACTCTAAATCAGACTGTTACAAAAGCTGATAATCAGCGTACACCAGATCTGACAGATGCGACTACAGAAAGGATGGACGCTGCTTCAAAGGGCGGCGATGCCACAAAGAACGGCAAAGCTAAGGTATCCGATGAAAAGGACAACACACAGGTAACAGAAAACAACGCTGTTACAAGCACTGCTGAAAACGGGAATGTCGCAGAACAGACTCAGGAAACAGAAGCTGAAGAAGGCGTTATCGTTATCAGTGAAGAAGCTGAAGGAAATGCAGAGATTACGGCAAACAGCGATGCATTAAATACAGCTCTTATCGATGAAGCGATGCAGCTCTTACAGAACCTTGCAGATGAGCTTTCACTGGACATTGAGGATATACAGAATGCAATGGAGACCCTTGGTCTTACAAATATCGCAATTCTTAATCCCGCTAATATGTCACAGCTTATCGGACAGCTTACAGCAGGTGATGATGCAATGGCTGTAGTAACCAACGCAGACATATATCTGAATGTTCAGAATATGCAGGATGCGGTGTATACAGCAAGACAGGATCTTATGGAAGAATTCGATCTTACTGAGGAACAGCTAAGCGCAGCTCTTGAAGAGTTCGCAGAGAATCTTCCCAAGGAAGAAGCACAGGGTGAGCCAGTAGTAAATACCTTCAATGAGACTCTTGTTGAAGCACAGATAGAGCAGGCACCTGTTATGGTTCAGCAACCTGTAAAGCTTGAGGTTACGGAAGAGGAAGGAATTGTCAGAGAGATTTCCGATAATACAGCCTTTGTACAGCCTGAAGTAGCAGAAGAAGTAATTGAGCTTCCTGAAGAGTTCGGACGAAACAATGATGGTGGCAACAAGAGAAATTCAGATGAAAAGGGTCAGAACACACCAATGTTCAACCATTTCTTCAACCAGATTTCTTCTTCACTTTCAGAGGTTTCGGAAGCTGCAGCACAGACCCAGCAGGCACCTATGGCAGACACACAAAAGATCATGGATCAGATTACTGAGTTCATCAAGGTCAACATCAAAGCGGAATCAACATCAATGGAACTCCAGCTTCATCCCGCAAGCCTTGGAACAGTAAACGTAATGATCGAGCAGGCCAAAGACGGAAACATGATCGCCAAGTTCATGACTCAGAATGAAGACGTAAGAGCAGCTATTGAAAGCCAGCTTCAGCAGCTTCAGGAAAAATTCAATGAGCAGGGCATCAAGGTAACTGCAGTTGAAGTAACAGTCAACGCAGGTGGTTTTGATCAGACACTTAATGACTCACAGAGCCAGAAAGAGGAAGATCAGGAGAATCAGAACATCATCAGAAAGCCCATGAGAAGAATCAGACTTGGTGATATTACACCTGAAGGCATCGAAGGCTTAGAGCAGGTAGATGAGACCGACAGACTCACAGCAGAGATGATGGCAATAAACGGAAACTCAGTTGATTTCTCAGCTTAAGAGAAACAGGAGGTACAAGGATGAGTGTTAACGCAGTAGTAGAGAATGGAAAAGTTGTCGATACCAACAACTCCAGTGCAAAAAAGGAGAAAACATCCAACGGTTATGACAAAGACGCTTTCATGAACATTCTCTGTGCACAGATGAAGTATCAGGATCCTCTTGAGCCTACATCCAATACTGAGTACATCAATCAGTATGCAACATTTACGCAGGTTGAGCAGCTCTCCAACATGGCAGAATCCTTTGCAATGTCCAGAGCGTCCGAGATGGTTGGTAAAACAGTAATAGTTACCGACGATAATGGAAACAAGGTTCAGGGCAAGGTTGACTATGTAACCTACAGCGGTGGAGAAGCATACCTTAACATCGATGGCAAGGACTACAAGATGGATACTGTTAGTAGCGTAGCAGATTCCAAGTTCGTTGAAGCTCATGATCAGGCAGATGATCTGGTAGAAATGATTGAGAAGTTCCCGGATTACAACAATCTGAATTACACACACGCAAATGATATTTACACGGCATACAACTTCTATCAGAACATGTCCAGTGACGCAATTGCACTTGTAGACAAGAAGTACATCACAGAGCTTGAAAAGTATAAGGCAAGAGCAGATGAGCTTGTAACAGAAGCTGTAAAGAATGAAACAGAGTACGAGAAGCAGCAGGCTGAAAAAGCAACAAAAACAGAAAGTACAAATACCGAAAGCAACAACGAAGGAGGATCAGAGACAACCGCTTAATAAATATAAAAAATTTGTTAAAGATGGTTATGTTTTTGATTATTTGACCGAAATATATATCGGTACAGCAAATGAACTTTGTGTTTTATTTTGAGAAAGGAGAAAGCCGTAAATGATTCATAATAACAGCGGATTCCTTTCCATAGAGCAGGTTCAGAATCAGTATCCCATAAATAAAACAGAAAAAGGCAGAGGAACAGTCGGCGTACAGAATTCAGACTTCGGTAAGATCCTCAGCCAGATCGAAAACTCAAGGGACGGTGTTAAATTTTCAAAGCATGCATCGAACAGACTAAACGACCGTAACATCGAACTTACTACTGATCAGATGAACCGCCTGAATAACGCAAGGAATCAGGCAAGTGCGAAAGGAATAAATGACTCGCTTATCCTGGTAGATCAGCTTGCATTCATCGTAAACGTACCAAGCAGCACAGTTGTTACAGCAATGGACAGTCAGGAAACTGGCAGTAACGTATTTACCAATATAGACGGAGCGGTAATCGCATAACTTTAGGAGACAAAAGGATACGAGAAAACAGACCGGACCGAGGATGTTGGGCAGAGCATCCGTAAGCTCACACAGACAGGTGAGTATCTAAGGAGGTCAAAGAATTCCCGACCGACAGAAGGAATTCAAATTCAAATCTCAAATCCCAAACTGTCAACTTAATATGTGACCCGTCCCTCTGACTTTATGTCTAATCAGGAGGACATGCCTTATGATGAGATCACTCTTTTCTGGTGTTGCAGGACTTAAGACCCACCAGGTCAAAATGGATGTTATCGGTAATAACATCGCCAATGTCAATACAACATCCTACAAGTCACAGTCAATCACCTTCAGTGATCTGATGTATCAGACCACACAGCGTGCATCCCGTGCAACCGAGACTACCGGTGGTATAAACGCAAGACAGATCGGTCTTGGTGCTAAATCCGGTGCCATCGCTACGGCCATCACACAGCAAGGCGCAACAGAAACAACAAATAATCCTTTTGATATGCGTATTACCGGTGATGCCTTCTATATTGTTAATGATGGAAACCAGACCATGTATACAAGAGACGGTTCCTTCTACATTGACGGTGCAGGCAACCTGGCAATGCAGTCAACCGGTTATTTCGTATACGGATGGACAGCTGTAGAAGATGAGACAACAGGTGAAATCACAGTTAACACAAACGGTGGAGTAGGCAAGCTTCAGCTTATGAGTGCTGAAAACATGACTTATCCTCCGGAAGGAACAACAGAGGCTGTTGTAAGCGGAAATATCGATGCTCACGACACAAACATCACAAGCGATAACGGAAAAACAGTTACTCTTGAGTTCTATGACAACTTAGGTTATCTCTATACAGCAAAATTCGCAGTTCGAGATGTAAACGATCTTGAGCACACATATACAATGACTCTCGAGGACATCCTCGATTCTAACGGAAATACAATCGGCGCTGAAAAGCTCAGCTATGTAAGCTTTACAGACGGCGACAACGAAGAAGCTAACTACGGACTTCGTAATTCCTGGACAAAGACAGTTACAACAATTAACTACACAGCAACAGTAGGAGCTAAGAACGTTACCTTCAGAAATCCTTCAGGTTCAACCGCATACAGCGGAATTCCTGCATCAGGATCCATCTCAAGTCTCGTTGAAAAGGCACCCACACTCCTTAGGAATGTTTACAACCTCACAGTTGGTCTCGGCGGAGACAATACAGTAGCAAGTACAGATTATTACACAATCAATGAAGATGGTTCTATAAGCGTATTCCCTGTAGATGCATCAGATAAGGAATCTGTAAATCTTGGACAGTTCTTCAAGAATGCATCAACAGATACAACTTTCACTTATGGAACATACACCAATTCAAGCTATGCAACAGTACCCAGAAGCGTTGAGATAAAGTCAGCAGACCAGCTCAGCGATAAGCAGATGGAAGTACTGAACACAATGTTTGGTCTTGATGTAGCAAGTCTTGATTTTTCAGATGATAAGACCTACACATATGCGATTTCAAGTGACGGTGTATCAAGTCTTTCACTTACAACTAACTCATACTCAGAATCGACAGCTACAGTTCAGGCACCTTTTGATATGGTTAGCAGCACAGGAACAACCATTACCTTCAATGACACAAACAGCGAAACAAATATTACTGTAAATCTTGCAACAACAACATTCTCAACAGGACTTCCTTCTGAGATACTTAAGATTTACGGACTTAAGAGTTCTGATTACAAGAGCCAGGTAAATAATAATACATTTAAGACCTACACTTACAGCATAGATCCTACAACCGGCGGCCTTTCAGTTACAACCAGAACAACCACCAACGATGAGGCATTCTATGCAACAAATCTTTCTACAACACCCGGAACAGATGATAACACTGTAAACTTTGGATCACAGACAAACGTACCCAAGAGTGGAACACTCAGCCAGGCATCAGACGATTCTCTTCTTGCAGATATGGGTATCAACAAAGCTGATCTTATTGCACAGAACACAGCAGGCGATGAGACCTATGTCTACAGATACACAATCGCAGATGGCAATCTCACAGTATTAAAGGACACAATTAAGGAATCCGCATCTTCAAGTACGGTTGGTTACAGTAGGACAGCATACACCTTCAAGGCAGATACAGCAAATAACCATGCTATCTTCAATAACAGAAGTGATGATCTGACTTATCCTCTTGAAGGAACACTTCTTGCAAACGACGCTACATCAATAGACCTTCTTAAGTGCTACGGAATGTCAGCATCTGATATCCCCGCAACAGAAGGAAATGCATCATTTACATACAAGTATTCAATAAATAAGGATACAGGTGAGATGACGATCACCAAGACAACATCCACCAAGTCAGAAGAAGGTGCTTATGTAAACGACAAAGCATACTCAGTATTTCTGAATACAGGATCAAACATCGTATTTAGAAACAACAAGTCAGAAGTTGACACAGCTGTTCCGCTTACAGGTACAGTAGCAAACCTTACAAACAGCCAGAAGAATATACTCACAGCTGTTTACGGCTACACACCTTCAGGTGATGACGTTACATATTCAATCAGCGAAGATGGCTCTAAGCTCACTATCGGTACAATGAATACAGCCGGTGTTAATACTTACGAGATTACAAAGACCACAAAAGAAACACAGCTCACATTTGAAGTTGACGTGGATGAGACCACAGCAACCTTCAGAAATGCCAGTGAAGAAGGCAAAATCGTATATGATGCAGTTCCCAGAACAGGATACGTATCAGAAATCAATGATGCAACAGCAACAGCAGATTTCTTTGCAGATGTTTATAACTATACACCTGATGCAACAGCAGAGAACTACGAGACACTTACATACCACATTCTTGATGACGGAAGTCTTCAGATTGTAAACAACAGCATTACACTTAAGTACAACGCAAAGACCGGTGATATCGTTCAGCCTGAAGAAAAGATCACACTTAACTTCCAGCAGGATGCGGTTATCGACGGACAGCCCAAGATGGCAGGCTTCACAGATGTTAACATGGATTTATCATCAACAACAAACTACAACACCATGGCAACATCCACAATCGGAGCTGTAAAGGGTGACCTTGCAAGCCTTAAGACAGGTAGAGCAGTTGGTACCATGAATGGTATGACTGTAAGTAAGGACGGAACAATCTACGCAACATATTCAAACGGCCAGACAAAGCTTCTTGGACAGATCGCTACAGCAGAGTTTGCAAATGCATCCGGTCTTGAAAAGCAGGGTGACAACCTCTACTGCCAGACACTTAACTCCGGTGAAGCTAAGGTTCAGGATGTAACATCAGATGGTGGCTACATCACAACCGGCGTACTGGAAATGAGTAACGTAGATCTTTCAAGTGAATTCACAAGCATGATCACAACTCAGCGTGGATTCCAGGCTAACAGCCGAATCATTACAGTATCAGATACACTCCTTGAGGAGCTTACAAACCTTAAGAGATAATAGGTAATCACCCGTAGAGGTTCGGGGGAAAATAGGAAGAACCTCTTCGGAAGAGGAGAACCTGGTAGGGGGCAAAATCAGAATAGGTCAGGGCAATACAGGTCCTGGCCTATTTTCGTATTTAGTTTTGGTTAGAAAAATTGAAGGGAGATGGTGGAGTTGCGGCTCTGAAAATTAATTTCATAATTATGCTATATATAATGAAATAAAAATTCAAAAAAACCATATTCAAATTCAAATTTCTTTCAAAAGATTATAAACACCGGATAAACTAATCAGAAAAAAACATTAAAGATTTACCTTTTACAATTCCGGAGACAAAAAACGTTATTAAAACTTTAAATAAATCACGATATGTTGTATAATGCAATTGATATTATGCACAAGATATTGCATGAAATATTATTTCATAATTTTTGAAAAAAATTGAAATAAAAATGCAAATCCCTTGTTTTTCGGTATTTCATGCATACAAAAACGAAAAAAGCGTGATAAAATGAAATTATCTTATTAAATAATGTAATTTTGTTTCAATTTCGGAGATTTGGAATGATTGAGATTACCAAAATGGATGGCCGGGCAATACTTGTTAATGAAGACCTTATAGAGACGGTGGAAGCTAATCCCGATACCGTTATCATAATGGCCAACGGAAGGAAGCTCATAGTTCAGGAGACCATTTCCGAAATAATGAAGAAATGTAATGAGCGACGTGATTCGCAGGGCAGTGGATCACATAGCTGATAATCCGATATTTTACTATTACTTTTATGAGGGGGTAAACTAAGTGGATATAGGATCAATACTTGGCATTGGCCTTTGTTTCATTTTCATGATATTGAGTATCGTGTTTTCGGCAGGTATCACGGGTGTTAAATACTTCCTGGATGCTCCGTCGGCCATGATAACTTTCGGTGGAGCTTTTATGGCGGTTTTGGCTTCAAGAAGTCTGCCCAGTTTTATCAGCGGACTTAAATCCTACACACTTATTTTTAAAATGCCCGCTGATGACACCAAGACTGTTATCAAGCAGATTATAGATCTTTCCAATACAGCCAGAAAGGAAGGCCTTCTTGCTCTGGAAGAAGCTGCCGGCAATATCGAGGACGCTTTCATGAAAAAGGGCGTTATGCTTATTGTCGACGGTACTGAGCCCGAGCTTGTTAAGGGAATTCTTGAGGCAGAGATAGATGCCATGTCCGAGAGACATAAAGAGAACTATTCATTCTTCGGTGATGTTGCAGGTATGGGACCTTCCTGGGGAATGATCGGAACACTGCTTGGACTGGTTCTGATGCTACAGAACATGTCAGATCCGTCATCAATCGGACCGTCCATGGCGGTTGCCCTCATCACGACGTTCTACGGTTCAGTTCTTGCGAACTGGTTCTGTTTCCCTGCTGAGAATAAGCTAAAAGCAAGAGATAACGCAGAATATACAATGAAAAGTATTGTCATAGAGGGACTTTTGTCAATTCAGGCCGGGGAGAACCCCCGTGTTACTGAAGAGAAGCTTAAGTCATTCCTGTCACCTGCAAACAGAGCAGCTTATGAGGCAGAGAATGGCACAGGCGATGGAGGCGGAGAGTAATGGCTAAAAAACCGGAAGAAATAAAGCCCGGCTTGCCGGCCTGGCAGGGTACATTCGGTGATCTGATGAACCTTCTCCTTTGTTTCTTCGTGTTGCTTTTCTCAATGGCGAATATGGATGCTGCCAAGTTTGAAGAAATAGCTGCGTCATTCAGTTCAGCATTTGGTATTTTCAATGGCGGTGAAGCTGCTTTGGGACAGGGAGCACTTGTCGGAGATGGTATTTCACAGCTCAACGAGCTTTCCAATTACATAATTTCAATGGGTATTTCACAGTCCGGCTCTCAGAATGAAGATGTTACCGATACAACCGGCGAGAATGCCAGTGAAAACGGAGGAGCCGGTGTTAATGAAAACGGTGATTCATCAGGAATAAATCCCGGAACCGGCGGTGCAGATTCCGAGGAAGATGCTGAAAATAAAGGTTCAGGGACTGAGGGTGATGCTGAAGGTACCGGTTCTGAAAGCGAAAGCGCAGCAGCTACCCCCACAGCGGAGGAAGCCAAGGAAGAGCTTGAGCAGGAACAGCTTAAGGCTTCCGAACAGCTTGCAGCTCAGGTTTCTGAATCTTTAGATGCTATGGATATTTCAAACCAGATTGATGTGAATTTCACCAGTCAGTTTGTTCAGCTGACACTACAGGGTGCAATCCTGTTTGATTCAGGTGAAGCGGTGCTTAAGCCCGGTGCTGAAACAATCCTTAATAAGGTTGGAGCTGTACTTGAGAGATATGCCGGAGGCACCATAGAGATTGAGGGACACACAGATAATGTTCCCATGAACAGAGCAGGTAAGTACAGTAATAATGACGAGCTTAGTGATGGCCGTGCCCTTTCTGTATTCTATTACCTTGTTGAGAATACAACTCTTGATCCTGCTAACCTTAAGCACTCAGGAAGAGGTGAATATGAGCCGGTGGCTGATAATTCAACACCTGAGGGACGCTCCAAGAACAGACGAGTAGAGATTCGTATTTACAATCCTTTAAGTCCTATGTATTAAGGATTGGTAATCATAAAATGTGAGGGAGAAAAACATGAAAAAGAATCTGCTTTCAATTATTATCCTGGCACTTCTTTTAGTGAATACTGTTATGACGGGTTTTATGATGCTGACAGTACTTACTACCAATAACCAGGCGGTAAAGCTCATCGGCGATATAGCTGCTGCATTGCAGATAGAAGCTAACGGCGGTGAAAATGGTCAGGGATTTTCAGGATCTGCTACGGGCAATGTTGATATAGCAAACGTAAGTAACTATACGATAGCAGATATGACTATCACCCTTAAGGACAGCGGTGATGGCAAAACACATTACATGCTTGCTACAGTGGTTCTTTCCATGGATACATCCAATCCGGATTATGAGACCTATGGAAACGCTGAGAAATTTCCTACTTATGAGGATATGATAAAGTCGAAGATTACAGAGGTTATAGGCTCATATACACTTGATGAAATCAGACAGTATGAGGATGAAGCAAAAGCTACACTCCTTGAGGAGATCCAGGAGATCTTCGGATCAGGCTTTATATATGATGTAAGCTTCAGCAGCAAGGTTTATCAGTAATTATTGGGGAGTATGAAAAGAGTTTATGGTTGTTTTTATGGAATTGAGGTGGTCTGCGCTTGAGTGAAGTATTATCACAAAATGAGATAGATAACCTACTGGCGGCGCTTAATACGGGTGAACTCGACGTAGATCAGATGTCAGCTACCGATGAGAAAAAGGTCAAGGACTATGACTTCAAACGTCCTGCCAAGTTCTCTAAGGAGCACCTGAGAACCCTGGAGATGATCTATGAACATTATGGAAGATTGTTGTCCACAACACTTCCTTTGTATCTTAGAAAAAACGTACAGGTTTCGGTTGCGAACTCAGAAACGGTTACCTATTCGGAATTTAGTAATGCACTTAGTAACCCTGTAATTTTGGGTATCATAAATTTCCTGCCCTTGCAGGGAACCATAATAATGGAGCTTCAGGCCAATATCGGTTTTTCCTTTATAGACAGAATGCTTGGAGGAGAGGGAACAGGTATTGATAAACCAAGACCCTTCACCGATATCGAGATGCCTCTTATTGAGAAGCTGATTACTATATGTATGCAGCTTATGGTTGAGCCTTGGGAGAACGTTATAGCCATCAATCCCATAATGGAGAGGATTGAGACTAATCCACAGTTTGCTCAGGTTATATCTCCTACAGATATGATCGCCATCGTAACTCTCAATATGAAGATAGGTGATACAGAAGGTCTTATGAATATCTGTCTTCCTTACTTCACACTGGAGAGCATCATGGATAAGCTCAATACCAAGTTCTGGTTCTCAACAATGCAGAAGCATGATGATGACACTTACGGTGATCATCTTGAATTCCTTGTAAGACATGTGGATGTGCCTGTAAAAGCAGTACTTGGAAAATGTAATGTTTCAGTAAGTGATTTCGTATCGCTTCAAAGAGGCGATATTATCAGACTTGATAATCAGGTAAATAGCGAACTGCAGGTATATGTAGGGGATATTTACAAATTTACGGCTTTGCCGGGAACTACGAAAGATAAGTATGCCGTCAGAATAACGTCGGTAGTAAGAGAGGAGGAAGAGTAGCAGCATGGATGGAATGCTTTCACAAGACGAAATTAATGCCCTGCTCGCCGGTATGGACACATCAGGTGGTGGAGATGCAGGAGGCGGAGATGCCCCGGCAGATGCTCCCGCAGACGCCCCTGCAGCAGATGCAGGAAGTGCTCCTTCGGGCGGCTCTGGTTTCCAGGCCGCAGAAATTGACGAGAGTCTTTTGACGGATGATGAAAAGGATGCCATTGGAGAGGTTGCCAATATCAGTATGGGCTCCTCTGCAACGACATTGTATTCCCTTGTAAATCAGAAGGTTAATATCACAACGCCACAGGTAGAGCTTGCAAACTGGAATACAGTGCTTGATAACTATGAAAAGCCCTGTGTTTTCATTCAGATTAAATACACCGTAGGTCTTGAAGGAACCAATATCCTCATACTTAAAGAGCATGACGTTATGGTTATCACAGACCTTATGATGGGTGGTGACGGAACCAATACTGATGGTGAGGTTGGAGAACTTCAGCTGTCAGCTATTTCAGAAGCAATGAACCAGATGATGGGTGCAGCAGCAACATCACTTTCTACCATGACTGGTCAGAAGGTTGATATCAGCCCGCCGGTTGCAACGCTTCTTGATATGATTGATGATGATCCCAGTGATATATCTGATTTCCTTACAGGAACTTTCTGTAGAGTTACATTCAAGCTTCAGATCGGTGATCTGGTAGATTCAACTCTGATGCAGCTTTATCCTGTAGACTTTGCTAAGAGTCTTAAGGATACTGTAAGTGCTGATGGTGCAGATCAGTCTGAAGCCCCTGCAGAAGCAGCACCTGCTCCCGCACCGGCTCCTGCTCCCGCAGCAGCGCCTATGCCTGATATGGGAATGCCTGCTCAGGATATGTCTCAGATGGGAATGCCGCAGATGGGTATGCCTCAAATGGGAATGCCTCAGATGGGCATGCAGATGATGCCTCAGATGATGATGCCTCAGATGATGCCGAATATGAATGTTCAGCCGGCTCAGTTCCAGAGCTTTGCAGGAGGCAATCCCGCAATGGCTGCCGGAGAGAATATCGGACTTATCAAGGATGTTCCTTTGGAGGTAACCGTTGAGCTTGGAAGAACCGCAAAAGCGATTTCTGACATTCTTGACTTTGCACCCGGTACTATCATAGAGCTTGAGAAGGTTGCCGGTGAACCCGTTGACGTTCTCGTAAACGGCAAGTTCGTTGCAAAGGGAGAGGTTGTAGTAATTGAGGAGAGCTTCGGCGTCCGCGTAACTGAAATAGTACAATAAATGAAAAGGCAAAATAAATGTCAGTAGCATCTATTTCGCAGCTTATCACTGTACTTATCATTTTTATTCTGGTACTTGGTGCCACTTATTATGTAACAATGTGGATCGCCAAATACCAGAAGAATAATGTGGCAGGCGGAAATATTGAGATCCTTGAGACCCAGAGATTATCTAATACCAAATATATTCAGATAATCAGGGTTGCATCAAAGTATCTTGTTATTTCTGTCAGTAAAGACAGTGTGACGTTGCTTACGGAATTAACGCAAGATGAATACAAACCGCCGGAATTTACAAAGGCTGAGATTCCTGATTTTAGTAAGGAGCTTAGTAAAATGATGGACAGGTTTAAGAAGAAGTAAGGTATGAAAAGTTTTAGGGGAGTAAAGAAGAGAGAATCATGGCTTAGGAGAGGCATTCTGTGTTTATGCCTTTCTTTTGTTATGATTTTTTTTGGTTATGGAATAAGTCCCATAACCGCCAAGGCATCCACTTCTTATGTGGATGATACGCATACGACTGATCCCACAAGGGACAGAGAGACGCATTTGACAGGAACTGACAGTGAAAGAACCAATATTCACGAAGCCGGAGAGTCAAAGGATGCAGATGATCTAAAGGAACTTAATATAGCAAATACCGTTACGGTAACCTATGACAATGGTAACGGCACAATTAACGGAGCTCTGAGAATTCTTATTACTCTGACTCTTATTGCCCTTGCTCCGTTCCTTTTGATAATGATGACCTGTTTTACCAGAATCATCATTGTTCTGCATTTTACAAGGGCAGCCATAGCTACCCAGACAGCTCCGCCGAACCAGGTGCTTATGGGACTTGCTCTGTTCCTTACATTTTTCATAATGCAGCCCACTCTCACAGAGGTCTATGATACTGCGATACAGCCTTTTGAGAGAGGAGAGATTGAGCAGCAGGAGCTTTTTGATCTTGGAATGAAACCTATAAGAGAGTTCATGTATGGTCAGACTCAGACCAAGGATGTTCGTCTTTTCATGGAAATCGATCAGATGGAATGGGATGGTCAGCTTGAGACAATTCCCAATGCGGTACTTATTCCAAGCTTTCTTATAAGCGAGCTTAGAACCGCATTTATTATAGGATTTTTGATATTTATACCGTTTATCGTCATAGACATGGTAGTATCGTCGGTACTTATGAGTATGGGTATGATGATGCTGCCGCCTACGACTATTTCAATGCCATTCAAGATTCTGCTTTTTGTTCTTGCTGATGGTTGGAATCTGATAATCGGTAGTCTTGTTAAGACGTTCTACTAGAAAGGAGGAGGATTATGACAGTTGATGACGTCACTGCGATCATGGGTAATGGCCTGTTTATGGTAATAAAAATAGCAGTTCCTGTTCTTTTGGTGTCCTTGATCGTGGGTCTTGCGGTTTCGATTTTTCAGACGGTTACATCGATTCAGGATCAGACACTGACATTCGTTCCCAAAATAATCCTTACCTTTTTGGCACTTATGGTTCTTGGTAACTGGATGCTTACAGAGCTTGCTAACTATGTAACTAAAATCTGGTCTGATTTTAGCTTGTATATACATTAGGTGTGGGGTAAGAGGATTTGATAGATTACAGCTTCACCTTTGGTGATCTTGAAATATTTTTGCTTATTCTTGTAAGGGTGACTATGTTTGTTTATGTGGCACCCTTTTTCAGTATGAGTAATACACCTCAATGGGTAAGAATATGCTTTTCCATGTTTCTATCCATTCTTTTGTATGGTACTGCGCCGGTTCAGACACTGGATTACGATACGATACTTGGCTTTACCGTAATTGTTGCCAAGGAGTTTTTTACAGGACTTTTAATTGGATATGCGGCTCAGATTTGCACCATGATATCGACGCTGGCAGGTCAGGTAGTGGATATGCAGGTGGGCTTGTCCATGGTTCAGATCATGTCTCCCGGTTCAAGAGAGCAGGTATCTGTTTCAGCAGGTATTTATCAGTATGCATTTATGGGAATGATGCTTGTGAGCGGTCTTTACAGGTATCTTGTATCAGCCCTTGCTGATTCTTTTACACTTATTCCTGTAAACGGCGCTGTGTTCCACTCGGATAAGCTTCTTGATTCCATGCTTACATTTTTTGGTGCTTATATGGTTATTGGATTTAGAATCTGTCTTCCGATTTTCATTGTTACATTTGTGGTTAACGTTATTTTAGGCGTGCTTGCAAGAGTAGCTCCTCAGATGAACATGTTTGCCGTAGGTATGCAGCTTAAGCTTATTTTGGGACTTACTCTTATGTATATGACCAGCACACTTTTATATAATGCATCTGACTTTATTTTTACCAATATGAAGGTGCTTATGAGGGCATTTATTGATGATCTTATTTGAAGAAGCGGGAAAATTTAATACAGAAATGCTTCTTTGTTATGATCTGCAGTTCTTTGCAGATGGCCCCGGCGGTGAGAAAACTGAAGAGCCTACCGCTAAAAAGCTGCAGGATGCAAGAGATGAGGGACAGGTTGCGAACAGCCGTGAGGTTGGAAATGCGGCCGGCCTTCTTGCGCTTTTTATTTTGCTTAGACTCCTTTATGGATATATGGCAGAGAGCTTTACGGGAATGTTCAACTATGTGTATGGGCAGATCCCGGAGTTTACCACCATGTACGATGGCTTATTGCCGCTTCAAAATATTAAGACCGTAATGAATCAAGCTTTAGTCAGAGTGTTTATGCTGGCATTTCCTTTTTTTGCTGCGGCTATTCTGATAGGACTTATTGCAAACATAGCGCAGGTAGGATGGAAGATCACTACCAAACCTTTACAGCCAAAGCTGAGCAAGCTGAACCCTATAAGCGGTTTTAAAAAGATTTTTTCTACAAGATCTATTTTTGAGCTGTTCAAGGCTATCGGAAAAATAATAATCATTGGCTTTGTTGTATATAACTATTTTACAGGTGTTTCTGCATCGCTTTTTACGCTTTATGATATGCCTCTGTCACAGGCGATCGGCCTCATGGGGCATACGGTCATAGATATCGGAATCAGAATAGCTGCCGTTTATGTCATAATCGCAGCTGCGGATGTTATTTTCCAGCGCAGGAAATTCCGTAAGGATATGATGATGACCAAGCAGGAAGTAAAAGATGAATACAAGAACACTGAAGGAGATCCTCAGATCAAAGGCCAGCAGAGAAGAAGGATGCAGCAGGCTTCCCAGCGCCGTATGATGCAAGAACTTCCCAAAGCTGACGTAGTCATCACCAACCCTACTCATTACGCTGTTGCAATTTCCTATGACGCCGATCTTGACGAGGCTCCGAGAGTTATTGCCAAGGGTGAAGATTATCTGGCTCAGAAGATAAAAGATGTAGCTAAGGAAAACAATATTGAAATCGTAGAAAATAAGCCACTGGCACGTATGCTTTATGCAAATGTTGAGGTGGGCGAGTTTGTACCTCCGGAGCTTTACCAGGCTGTCGCAGAAGTCCTTGCTTTCGTATATCACCTTCAGGGCAGGGTATAAGGTCACAGAGCCTGCTTTTAAACTATATTTGCTCGAAAATTAATATTTTGACATAGATGTTATACTTGTGCTTCATTTTTCTCTTGAATACAAGATATAGTATGCGATATACTAGAAGTGTATAAGTATGTAAAAATGGGGAAAGGGGGAGCATTAGATGAATAACATCCTTGAAACTATCAGAAAACGTGCATTTGATTACGGCGTTGCACTTTATTTCGTTGCGGCTGTAATGATGCTTATTATCCCCATTCCGACATGGCTGATGGACTTCCTTCTCGCCTTCGATATGTCACTTTCTTTTGTCATATTGTTTACGGCGATGTTCTCTAAGGAAGTTTTGGACATGTCATTCTTCCCTACAATCCTTTTGTTCACCACAATATTCAGAATAGCGCTTAACGTATCATCCACCAGACTTATTCTTACAGGTGGTGATGCCGGTAAGGTTATCGAAGTATTCGGTTCCTTCGTTGGTGCAGGTGACCTGATCATTGGTGCCATCGTTTATGCGATGCTTATCCTTGTTCAGTTCATGGTAATCAACAAAGGTTCTGAACGTGTAGCTGAAGTATCAGCCCGTTTCACCTTGGATGCTATGCCCGGTAAGCAGATGGCTATCGATGCCGACCTTAATACCGGCGCTATCACAGATCAGGAAGCTAAGGAGAGACGTGAGAAGATCCAGAACGAAGCAAGCTTCTTCGGTGCCATGGACGGTGCTACGAAGTATGTTAAGGGAGATTCCGTTGCCGGCCTTATTATCACCGTTATCAATATCGTCGGTGGTATTTTGATGGGCGTTTTGAGACAGCAGCTTCCTATCACAGAGGCTCTTGATAAATATTCAATCCTCACAATGGGTGATGGTCTTGTAAGTTCAATTCCTTCACTTCTTGTATCACTCAGTACAGGTATCCTTGTAACCAAGGGTAGTAAAGAGGCTGATTTTGGACCTGCCCTTATCGGACAGTTATTTGGCATGTCCAAGACCTTGTATCTTGTAGGTGCGATTGTGGCAGCCCTTGGTATACTTACACCTTTGCCCAATGTTCTTTATATTCCTCTTGGCGGATTTGTGGCAGCCCTTGGCTTTATGATGGACAGACAGAAGACCGTTGCTCATACAGAGGAAGAGGTAATGGCAGAGGAGGAGCAGCAGGCAGAGGAGATCAGACAGCCTGAGAATGTTACCAGTCTTTTGCAGGTTGATCCCATCGAGCTTGAGTTTGGTTATGGAATTATTCCCCTTGCTGATGTAAATCAGGGCGGTGACCTTCTTGACCGTGTCGTAATGATCAGAAGACAGATTGCTCTTGAGCTTGGTACCGTTGTTCCTATTATCAGACTTAGAGATAATATCCAGCTTAATCCGAACCAATACATAATTAAGATAAAGGGTATACAGGTCAGCGATGGCGAGATTCTGTTTGACCACTATATGGCTATGAATCCCGGCAATGCGGATGAAGAGATCACCGGTATTCCTACTTACGAGCCTTCCTTCCACCTCCCTGCAACATGGATCACAGAGAGCCAGAGGGAGAGAGCGGAGTCTCTTGGTTATACTGTTGTTGATCCGCCTTCAATCATTGCTACTCACCTTACAGAGGTTATCAGGAATCATATTGCTGAGCTTCTCACCAGACAGGATGTACAGAATCTTGTCAACAATCTCAAGGAGAACAATCCTGCTCTTGTTGATGAACTTACACCCAAGCTTATGTCTCTTGGTGAGATTGAGAAGGTACTTCAGAATCTTCTCAGCGAAGGCATATCCATCAGAGATCTTGTTACTATTTTCGAGACTCTGGCAGACTATGCACCTTCAACCCATGATAGTGATATCCTCACAGAATATGTGAGACAGAGCCTTAGAAGAGCGATATCAAGTAAATATTTCTATCCCGGTGAGACCACCAGTGTTATTACGCTTGATCCCAAGATTGAGAAAGAGATCATGGATTCTGTTAAGCAGACAGAGACCGGCGCGTATATCACCCTTGATCCCGCCAGGACAAAGGCAATACTTAAATCAGTTGGTGAGCAGGCCAAGAAGCTTGAGGATGCAGGCAGAGTGCCTATTATCATGACATCACCTATAGTTCGTATGTACTTTAAGAAAATGACTGAGGATTATTACAAGGATTTGATCGTGATATCCTACAACGAAGTAGAACCTAATGTTGAAATGCAGTCAGTTGGGATGGTAGCGGCATAATATGATTATTAAAAAATATACCGGAAAAACTGAATCAGAGGCTACGGAAATTGCGAAGAAGGAGCTGGGTGACAACATAGTCATAATGAATGTACGCCCGGTGAAAAAGAGCGGCTTCTTTGCTATTTTTGCTCCGCCAAGAATAGAAGTGACGGTAGCACTTGAAGATGAGCCCTCCAAGGTGACAAGGCCCATAAGACCCAATAATGTGCAGCCGCAAAAGACAGTTAAGCCTGCCCAACCATCTAATGCCAGCATTGGTGAAAAGCTCCTTAAAGCCCAGGAATCAGGCGAGATTCCGCCTCTTAAGGTGGGAGCTTCTGATCACGAAGAGGTGACTTCCAAGAACCATGACAGAAGAGAATCAGAGCCTGCCAAGACTGTCACTGAGTCTGTGAATGAAGATAACAGCGCAATCGAGGAGAAGCTTGACAGTCTTCATAACCTTATTGAGAAGAACCTTAAAAATGAGAAGGATGAGGATAAAGAAGAGAGTAATACTCTTTCTGAAGAGACAATTACTTTTGTTAAGGTTCTTTACAATTCGCTTATTGAGAGCGAGGTTGACGAGGTTTATGTCAACCAGCTTACAGATGAAGTTGAAAAAGTCAGCAAGCCCAATATTCCTATGGATTATGTACTTGCTAATGTATATCAGAAAATGGTTCTTAAATTTGGTGCGGCTGATACCATAAAGCCTCCGTCATCCGAGGGACCAATCGCTGAGATTTTCATAGGCCCTACAGGTGTTGGTAAGACCACAACCATTGCCAAGCTTGCATCAGAACTTAGAATCAATCAAAAGAAAAAGGTTGCACTTCTGACTGTGGATACATACAGAATCGCTGCTGCAGATCAGCTCAGAACCTATGCCACCATCATGGAGATCCCTTTCCGTGTTATTTATTCTGTTGATGAGATTAAACAGGCTGCAGAAGATTTCAAGGATTATGATTACATTATGGTGGATACCGCAGGTCACAGCCTCCACAACGAGGAACAGAAGCAGAATATGGTGGGCTTTATCAAAGCCCTGGAAGAGCTTGTAGAAACAGAGAATTATCTTGTTTTGAGCGCAACCACCAAGTACAGAGATCTTATAGAGATAGCAGATGGTTATTCGCAGCTTGTCCGTTATAAGCTTATTTTCACCAAAATGGACGAGACCAGTTCTGCGGGTAATCTTTACAATATTCACATGCACACGGGAGCTCCCATGTCCTATATTACAAATGGTCAAAATGTTCCCAGTGATATTGCTGTTTTTGATGCGCAAAGAAGTGTTAAGAGCTTATTGAGCGGTCATTAAACGCTATACTAATTTACAATAAAATGTCGACATTTTTACAGATTTTGATAAAATAGAAACAGGTATATTTATGGATCAGGCTGAACAGCTTAGAAGAATAATTAAGGCAGAAAATGCCCCTACAAGGCCGCTTGCCAGAATAATTACCGTTACAAGCGGTAAGGGAGGCGTAGGTAAGTCCAATGTGGCTATCAATCTTGCGATACAGTTTCGCAGAATGGGTCAGAGAGTAATCATACTTGATGCGGATTTTGGACTTGCTAATATTGAGATAATGTTTGGAACAGTACCCAAGCATAATCTAAGCGATCTTATTTATCAGGGCAAAAATATAAAGGATATCATTACCTGGGGACCTGAAGGCGTTGGATTTATTTCAGGCGGTTCCGGAATCTCGGGAATGTATGATTTAAGCAGGGACTATCTTGTTTATATAATTGTTAATCTGGCAGAACTAGATGCAATTGCAGATACGATAATAATCGATACAGGTGCGGGTATTTCCAATGCCGTAATGGAGTTTTTGGTTGCAAGTGGTGAGATCATTCTTGTTACCACTCCCGAACCCACTTCCATTACCGATTCATATTCGCTTTTGAAGGCACTTAATCAACAGCCCAGATTTTCAAAGGAAAACACCATGATCAAGGTTGTATCCAACAGGGTAGCTTCCACTGAAGAGGGACAGCAGCTCTTTAACAAGCTCAATGCTGTTGTTGCCAGATATTTGAAGCTTCCGCTTTCGTATCTTGGAGAGATACCACAGGATCAGAGTCTTGCAAGAGGCGTTATGCAGCAGACTCCTGTTTCAATACAGTATCCCAACGCAAAATCGGCGAAGGCGTTTGAACAGATTGCAGCGAGACTTACGGACAAAAATGCAGCGGATATTATCAAGCCGCGCGGAATGGCTGCATTTTTCTCGCATATTATCACAGGCAGGAAATTAAACGAAAAAGGTTCCGGAGAGCAAAATTCCGGTCAATAAAATAAAGGTAAGAGGGGTACCTGAAAATGCTTGCGGATTATATATCGCCCGGTAACAAAATCGAGCTAAAGGCAATCGGCAAGGTCTGGATGGATGAGGACAGTCGCACACGTAAAATCCATCTGAGTAAGATTACAGACGTAATCTCGGAGGACAGGATAGAAGTACTGATGCCAATGGATAAAGGCAAATTGGTGCTGCTTCCTGTGGATGGGGAGTACAGTCTGTGTTTCTACAGCTCAAGAGGACTGTTCCAATGTTACGGAAGGATCGTTGACCGATACCGAAGCAACAACGTCTATATTCTTGTTTTGGATCTTCTGAGTAATCTGCAGAGGCTGCAAAGACGAGAATATTACAGATTTAGCTGTGCACTTGAACTGAAATCCAGGATTTTCTCCGAGGAAGAGGTAGAAGCCATCCGCAGAAACTGGGGGCTTTTAATAGGCACAAGCAAACCGCTGCAGCGAAGCGTGATAGTAGATATCAGTGGTGGTGGTTTACGATTTGTCGCTAACTTCCAATATGAGGAGGGCAGCACGATTTATTGTGCGTACAGACTACCAGGAAATATTAATAATGTTGAGTATGAAATGGTGTGTAACGTACTAAGGGTACAGGAACTTGAAAACAGGCCCGGACTGTATGAACACCGCATACAGTACGCCTACATTGACGAGACTTCCAGAGAAGATATTATTCACTTTATCTTTGAGGAAGAACGAAAAATTAGAAAGAAGCAAAACTAAATGTCGAAAAAAATTTTATTAGTTGATGACTCTGCACTCATGAGAACCGTCCTTAGTGATATTATAAACTCAGATTCAAGATTTCAGGTTGTAGATAAGGCCAAAGACGGTATTGAAGCTCTTGAGTTGCTGAAAAAGAATTCCTATGACGCAGTTATACTCGATGTAAACATGCCTCGTATGGACGGAATTACGTTACTCAAAGAGATCAATAAGAATAAGATCAGAGCAAAGGTAATGATGTGTAGTACCGACACCAAAGAAGGTGCGAAGGTTACATTGGATTCCCTTGAACTTGGCGCTCTGGACTTCATTCATAAACCGGATCGTGCTTCGGAATGCCGAGGCGACGATTTCACTAAAACACTTATCAGGACACTCGATGCGGTATGCGAATCGAAGGCTCCTGTGATAAGTACGAAGGCTTTCTCACTCGATGAAATGAAAGCCTCTCGTAAGGTGGTGGAAATCGTCGGCAAGCATGCAGACAAGGTCACCGGCAATCGAATCGTTGCGATTGCAAGCTCTACGGGCGGCCCTCGTGCGCTTCAAGCGGTTATTCCCAAACTTCCTAAAAACTTAAAAACACCGGTTGTACTTGTACAGCATATGCCGGAAGGCTTCACAGCTTCACTTGCAGAAAGACTTGATTCTCTTTCTGAGATAAGTGTAAAAGAAGCAGCGGAAGGTGATGTTCTTCAGGCTGGTACAGTGTATATCGCAAAGGGCGGTAAGCACATGCATATAATTACATCCGGCGGCAAGCACACCATTCACTATGTAGATGGTCCTACAAGAGAGGGCGTAAGACCATGTGCAAACTTCATGTATGAATCTCTCATGGATTCTGATTACGACACGATTTGCTGTGTTGTACTCACAGGAATGGGTGCAGATGGTACAGAAGGAATAAAAAATCTGAAATCGGTTAAAAAAGTACATGTCATCGGACAGGATGAAGCGTCCTGCACAGTTTATGGCATGCCTAAGGCAGTGGCAACAGCTGGTCTGGTCAATCAGGTCGTTACACTTGATGACGTAGCCCAGGAAATAATAATGAACGTTGGAGTTAAGTGATCACCTGATGAAGTTCCTCACGAACCTGGTGTACCACTTAGTTACATCGAAGACTTTAGACTAAGATGTAACTTCCCGTGTTGTTTTTCGACGCCTGGTTCCCGATTACTTCTCGAAAACGTTCGCTTTTCTTATGGAGGTAAAGGGATTATGGATGTTTCTCAGTATCTAGGCGTCTTTCTCGACGAATCAAAGGAGCATCTGCAGACGCTGAATGATGCAATCATGCAGCTTGAGCAGGATCCGGAGAATGAGGATGTTATTAATGATATCTTCCGTTCTGCACATTCCATGAAGGGAATGGCAGGAACCATGGGTTATACAAACATGCAGAATTTGACCCATGATATGGAAGATGTCTTCTCTGACGTGCGTAACGGCACGCTCAAAATTGACAGTAGTATGATAGACACCCTTTTCCAGTGTCTTGAT
Organism: Butyrivibrio sp. MB2005; assembly: GCF_000424285.1. Taxonomy (GTDB): domain Bacteria; phylum Bacillota; class Clostridia; order Lachnospirales; family Lachnospiraceae; genus Butyrivibrio. The sequence goes on from NZ_AUJP01000011.1 coordinate 188,220, forward strand.
GCTATTCAGGCTTACGTAGATAATATCACAGAGTCACAGGACGAAGGATCTGAGACCAACGCAAACCTTATTAAAGCGCTTGCAGATATAAGAGCAGGTGGCGGAGCAGCAGCGCCCGCAGCACCTGCAGCAGCTCCTGCAGCTGAGGCAGCACCCGCTGCAGCAGAAGCGGCACCCGCAGCAGCACCTGCAGCAGCTCCCGCAAACGGACCTGCTCCCGATGCTGATCCTACAAAGGATTTCAGGGCGATCAAACTTGATCCTGATGCTAAGGGCAGCCTTGAGGATGCAAAAGCAAGCGGCAAGAAAATCTTTGGAATCAATGTCAAAATTCAGGATTCCTGTATTCTTAAAGCAGCAAGAGCATTCCTCGTATTCAAAGGACTTGAGGAGATCGGTGAAATTGCGGCTTCTGAACCTTCTACCCAGGATATTGAAGACGAAAAATTTGAATTTAACTTCAGCATGATCATAACCACTGATGAGGATGATGTTGGCAAGATCAGAGAGATTGTCAAGAACGTTTCTGAAATAGAGGATTGTGAGATTGGTGAATTTGATCCCAGTACTGCAAGAAGTACTGAAGATCCTGAACCTGCAGCTGCAGCAGCGCCCGCAGCACCTGCAGCAGCGGCACCCGCAGCAGCACCTGCAGCTGCAACACCGGCAGCACCTGCAGCAGCTCCCGCAGCTAAGCCTGCAGCAGCACCTGCAAAAGATGCTGGCGGCAAGAAGCCTGTTGGTAAGCCTGTTGTTAACAGAACAGTCCGTGTTGATATCGACAAACTTGATGTTCTCATGAACCTGGTTAGTGAGCTTATTATCGCTAAGAACTCACTTATATCAGCAGCAAATTCAGCTGGAATAGTAAGCGGATCAGTTAATGAGCAGATTGAGTATCTTGAAAGCGTAACAACCAACCTTCATGAATCAGTCATGAAAGTTCGAATGGTTCCTATCGAGAGCGTACTGCAGAAGTTCCCGAGAATGATCCGTGACCTTAATAAATCACTTGGCAAGAAGATGGAACTGACCATGACCGGTGAAGATACTGAAATGGACAGAACCGTTGTAGATGAGATCGGTGATCCTTTGATGCATCTCCTTCGAAACAGTGCAGACCACGGTATCGAGTCAGCAGAGCTCCGTGCAGAGCGCGGTAAGCCTGAAGAAGGACAGATTTTCCTTCATGCATATCAGGATGGTAACAGCGTTGTTATCGAGGTTGGTGATGATGGTAATGGTATCGATGCAGAAGCAGTAAAGAATAAGGCTATTGAAAAGGGCGTAATCACTCAGGATCAGGCTGATTCCATGTCAGAGAAGCAGGCTGTTGAGCTCCTTTTCCATCCCGGATTCTCAACTGCCAAGCAGGTATCTGAAATTTCCGGACGAGGCGTTGGTCTTGACGTAGTTAAGTCCAAGGTTGAATCCCTCTCCGGTGAAGTTGATGTTAAGACTAAGCTCGGTGAAGGAAGTACATGGATCATCAGACTTCCTCTTACACTGGCTATTATACAGGCTCTGATGGTTATCGTAGGAAACGAGAAGTATGCGATTCCTCTTGATTCCATCCAGAGTATTGAGGATGTTGCTCCCGCAGACATTAAGACAGTTGAGAACAAAGAAGTTATCAACCTCCGCGGCAACGTAACTCCTATCATTCGTGTTAACAGAGCTCTTGAAACTGAAAGCACAAAGGCTGAGGATGAAGATCTTGTTGTTGTAATCACCAGAAAGGGTGATCAGCAGATCGGTCTTGTAATCGATGAACTGATGGGACAGCAGGAAATCGTTATCAAGCCTCTTGGTAAGTATATGAGCAAATGTCGTATGATCAGCGGCGCTACAATCCTTGGTGATGGTGAGATCGCTCTGATCCTCGATACAAACCAGCTCGCGTAACCTTCAGCTTTGTGATTATTGCGTCGAAAGTCGCAGGAAAGGGTAAATAACTATGAATGAACTTAGAGATACACAAGACATGGGTGAACTTATTCAGTATATAGTTATCCGTCTTGGCGAAGAACAGTATGGAATAGATATTAAGTACATTGACAATATTGTGCGTATGCAGCAGATAACAAGAGTACCTCAGGTAGCTCATTATCTCAAAGGCGTTATCAATATCCGTGGTGTCATTGTTCCTGTAATGAGTCTCAGACTTAAAATGGAAATGGATCCGGATGAGATTACCGATAAGAGCAGAATCATCATTCTTAAAGCAGAAGAAGATACACTTATCGGCATCATAGTTGATCAGGTTAACCAGGTACTTACGCTTGGAAGTAAGAGCATTGAAAAGGTTACCTATAGTAATGATAAAGGCAAAAAGATCAACAGCTTTATCAGCGGCGTAGGTAAATATGAAGGTGGTCTCGTTTCTATACTCGATCTTAACATGGTTGAGATGGAGGAAGACAAGGTAAAAGCGTAAACAGCTAGAGTATGAGGAGGAAAATCTTTGAGTGAGATGAGTTTGGACAATCTGTCCAGTCAATACTTTGATGTACTCAAGGAGCTTGGAAACATCGGTGCCGGTAACGCTACGACAGCACTTGCACAGATGCTTAATACAAAGGTGGATATGTCTGTTCCACAGGTAAAGCTTCTTGACTTTAAGGATGTTGGCGACCTTATGGGTGGAGCAGAGCAGATAATGACCGGTATATATCTTAGCGTTGAGGGAGATATAAACGGAAGTATCATGTTCCTGCTTGGAATGAAGGCTGCCAGACATCTGGTAAATATGCTCATGGGGATTAAAGACAAGGATGAAAGTGTTCCTTTTGATGAGACTGAGCTCTCAGCAATTAAGGAAGTTGGAAACATCATTACAGGTTCATATCTGAACTCTCTGTCAATGATAACCAACTTGAAGCTCCTGCCTTCTGTTCCATTTATTGCGATTGATATGGCCGGTGCAATACTTTCAGTTCCGGCGATAGAATTCGGCATGATGGGAGATAAGATTCTTTTGATCGAGACCAGCTTCTTCGATGAAGAGACACTCAGTGGATATTTTATCCTGCTTCCTGATATGGATGGTTACAGTAAGATACTGACATCACTTGGCATGGGTGATATCACAGTTACAGGATAAGGAGCTAATGCATGAGCCAAATAATCAAGGTTGGTATGGCTGATCTTAATATTTGCGTAAGTCCTGACGGGATAACGACATTGGGCCTTGGTTCCTGTGTGGGTATAGCTGTAAGAGACCCTGTGACAAAAATTGGTGGCCTTGCACATGTAATGCTACCTGATTCCAAAGAAATTAAGAATAACTCCAACATTCCTAAATTTGCCGACACGGGCATTGAGGAACTCATAAAGCAGGTTGTTGCAAAGGGAGCAAACAGATCAAGACTGGTTGCCAAAATTGCAGGTGGAGCGCAGATGTTCGCTTTTAGCTCATCAAATGCAACCATGCGTGTCGGTGAAAGAAATGTTGCAGCGTCAATTAAAAAACTAAAGGAGTTGAATATTCCGATATTGGCGCAGGATACAGGGGAATCTTATGGTAGAACGGTTATTTTCTACCCGGAAAATGGAGATTTTGTCATAAGAGCTGTCGGTAAGCCGGAAAAGACTATATGAGCAAAGTAGAAGAAAACAGCGAAGAAAAATTAGAAGAAACATCAGAAGAACAATCTGAAGATTCTAAAAAGGAAAAAGAGAAAAAAGTAAATGTAAGAACTGAAGTTATTGTCAAGACGGAAGCGCCAAAAACAAGACTTATAACCGCTTTTGTAATGCTGTCAGGCAGTTTGTTTGTAGCAATTTTCACTTACCTTCAGCATTACGATATCGGGAAATGGCTTACAACACTTTTTGTTTCTCTTGTCATTTTTACTGTAGCCGGACTTCTTCTTGAGTGGCTTGTATCACACTTCAATGGCCTCGTTCAGGCCAGAGATGATGCTATTAGCGTTCAGGAAGAAGCTATAGCTGCAAGAGAGGCAGACGAACTTGCAGCTGCGGAGGCTGCGGCTGAAGCGGAGAGGCTGGCTGCAGAACAGGCAGCCCTTGAAGCTGAGGAGGGACTACAAAATACACCGAATGACTATGCGGATTTCGGGGAAAGCGATGAATTCGTAGGTATCGACGATACTGAAGAATTTTAACAAGGAAAATTAACACATGGATGAAGCCGGAAGAAATAAGCTTTGGAGTGAATATCAAAAGACGAAGGCTCCTGAGCTTCGCGAAAAGTTAATTTTGGAGTATGCTCCGCTTGTTAAACTGGTTGCGGGGCGACTCTCCATGTATTTGGGTTTTAACGTGGAATATGATGACCTTGTGGGCTATGGCATCTTTGGTCTTATTGATGCCATTGATAAGTTTGACCTTCTTAAGGACGTCAAATTCGAAACCTATGCCAGTGTAAGAATCAGGGGTGCAATCCTTGATCAGATCAGGAAAATGGATTGGATTCCCAGAACTATCAGGCAAAAACAGAAAAAGATAGAAGCTGCGATTCATGATATTGAGAAAGAGATGGGACACCCGGCTTCTGATTCTGAAATTGCCGCAAAGCTTGGCATTTCAGAAGATGAGTACCTTAACTGGCAGAACCAGATGAAGGTGACAGGCGTTGTTTCTCTTAATGAATTCATGGAACAGGGAAGCGATGTGCCTGAAGATACCAACAATCTTGCATCCAGTTTCGATAAACCCGAAGAAGCTCTTGAAAAAGAAGAGCTTAAGAAGATGCTTGCCGAAAGCTTGCAGCTTCTTACTGACAAAGAGAAGAAAGTCATTCTTCTTTACTACTATGAAGAGCTTACACTGAAGGAAATAAGCAATGTCCTTGAGGTTTCTGAATCTCGAGTATCACAGCTGCACACAAGAGCACTTCAGAAAATGAGAGAAAAGCTTGGAAAATACTTAGGAATTTTGACTGAATTAAGGTAATGCTATAATCCAGGAGGAAGCTATGAACGGTTATTTTCAGTTGGTTACAGGTGGCAGAGAAACAGGCATAAGAGTTTATCCACCAACTGATGGTGGAGATTCCCTTCAATACGATGCTGTAAAAGAGTATCTTGATGACCGTGCAATCAGCTTTGTTCCTGCTGTTCTTAATGATGCCCTGACTAATGCGGACGGTATGCTTGTGATTTTAAACGAATCACCGACATATCCGGAAAGGGAGAGCTATAAGCTCACCATTTCCAGAGACCGCATGCAAGTCACGGCATTTTTTTATGCTCCTTCTGAAGACGGCGAGCTCATGACACCAAAGGAATTCATACAGGACCTTGCCTACAGAGAGATAACCTTTGGAATTGACTCCGAAGCAATCCAGAAATTCTTTGGAAACAGAGAATACTGCAAGGAATTTGTTATAGCAAAGGGCAGAAAAACAAGGGAAGGATGCGACGCTAAGGTTGAGTACAACTTCAAGATGAATCTTCGTGCACAGCCCACTATGCGTGAAGACGGAAGTGTGGATTACTTTAATCTGAACATGATCAACCATGTCAAAAAGGGTGATAAACTTGCCATGCTTGTGCCTGAGGATCCGGGAGATCCTGGGCAGAATATTTATGGCGAGATTTTAAAGCCCCACCCTGTTAAGCCAACCAAGATAAAAGCAGGTAAGAATACAAAGCTGTCAGAGGATGGCCTTGTTCTTTATGCCGATGCTGACGGGCATGTAACTGTGAAAGAAGGAAAGGTTACTGTCAGCAACGTAATACAGTTTGATAACATTGATGTTTCAACAGGAAATATAAACTATGACGGCAGCGTTGAGGTTAAGGGAACCGTTGCGACAGGATTTTCTGTTAAAGCAGGTGCCAACATAATTGTCAAAGGCGTGGTTGAAGGTGCCAGCTTAAAGGCAGGTAATGATATCATCCTCGAAAGAGGAATAAACGGTATGTCCAAGGGCGATATATCCGCCGGCGGAAATATCGTAACGAAGTTCATTGAAAATGCCAGGGTAAATGCAAAGGGGTCTATTACCAGTGAGAGCATTATGCATTCGACGGTTTCATCGGGAACAGAGATAAGGGTTTCCGGGAAACGAGGATTTATTGCAGGTGGGAGATGCACGGCTACTGACAGGATCATAGCTAAGGTTCTTGGAAGCGAAATGGGAGCAAGTACGCTTATTGAAGTTGGCGCAGATCCCAGCATTAAGTTAAGGCTAAGAGAACTGACAAAAGCTATAGCAGATTCTCAGAAACGTCTTGAAGCAGTCACACCTACTATTGATGCGATTACCAAAAGGCTTCGCTCAGGCGCAACCCTTACTCCCGAGCAGACAAGACAGGCACAGCAGATGATGACTATGCATAAGGTTCTTACATCCCAGCTTGAGAAAAATAATGCTGAGCTGGCAGAGATTCAACAAAAATTAGCTGAATCGAAGGATGCTTATGTTATAGTAGAAGGAACAGCATATCCCGGAACCACTATTCAGATCGGGGATCAGACCACAACACTTAAGACACAGTCGCAGTATTGCAGGTTTGAACTGAGAGATGGTTACGTAAAGACAGGCGCTATCTAATCTAGAAGGGTCAGGTAGCCGATAAATTATGTAAGAAAGGGGATGTTAGAGGCGAAGGGAGGCAACTATGTCGATAGGAAGAATAGATTTTCAGGGGGCGATAGCCAGAACAAATGACATAGCGCAGATAAAAGCAAATGAAGACAATCGGGCTATGACAAATCAGAACACCTTCCAGACTCAGTTTGACAAGGAAGTTGATCAAAAAGCTAACTCTGTAAATGAAAAAGAAAATGCCGATCAGAATAAGCAGGAAAAATTTGATGCCAAGGAAAAAGGCAAAAATGAGTACAGCGGAAATGGCGGCAAGGGGGAAAAGAAAAAGAGGGAGCATACCAAGGAAGATATAGAAAAACTTTCCGAGACCTTAATAGGGTCCGATGGAAGGCCTCTTGATATGCATATTTCCTCAGGGTTTGACTTCAAAATCTGAACACTTTATAATACTTTTATATTTGTATCTTTTTGGGAGAAGGGTACACGGTTTCTAGTGGGGATATTATGATAAGTGTTACAGAAATTATTTTAATCATCGTCGGAATCCTGGCGGTAATATTAGGGTATCTGATACCGAACAACTCTGCGCTGAATGAGGTGGACAGCGAGCTGACTGAAGCCAAGATCAATGATCTTGTCAGAAAAGCAATTCGTAATTCACAGGGGCAGATTGACGAGATGCTTGATGAATGCACAGAGGAAGCCATCAATAAGGCTGAGCGTGCAATGGACAGAGTTACCAATGAGAAAATGTCCGCGATAAGTGAGTATTCAGATACTGTCATGAACGATATCCATAAGAATCATGATGAAGTAATGTTTATGTATGACATGCTTAATGATAAGCATAAAAACCTCAAGAACACTGTTTCTGAGGTTAATCGTGCTGCAAAAGAGGTTAAGCAGACTGCAAAAGAAGCTGTACTTACCGCCGAGCAGGCAGAAGAGGCTGCAAGAGCTGCAAAGGAAGCTGCGATGCGCGTAGAGAGTACACCTAATGTAGTTGTATCTGAGCCTGTGGCTTTCGAGCATACTGTATCTGAGCCTGTACTTCACAAGACACCTGATTATGATCCTGTAATCAGAGAAGATGTTTCCAATAAAAATACTTCTAATGAAGAATTTGAATATTTTGATGAAGATGACTCTGATGAAACTGTAGTTAAGCCTGAGAATGAGGAAGAGACCAAACAGTTTTCATCACTTGTTGATATTTTGGACAGAGCAGACAGTGCAGCTGCGAAGAAGACTCAGAATAAGGTTATAGGTTCAGAACCCGGTAACATAATTACACCTGAGAATACCTTTGCAGAAACTGAGAATGCTCCTGTATCAGAAGTAGCTAATACAGAATATGAGCATGACATTAGTGAGACAGTTAATGAAACTCCGGAATACAGCCAGGAAGCTCCTGTAGGAGATGTAACCGAAATGCCGGAGATTCCAGAAGCAGATGCTGCAGAGGATATTTCCGGAGCAAAGGTTGTTTCCATTTCAGATGCCTCAAGGAAAAAGGCAGAAGCAGCTGAAGCGCAGCCGCAGCTTATGCCGGGAGATCCTGCATCAAGGAATCAGAGAATACTTGATATGCACAAGGCAGGAAAATCTGCAGTTGTTATAGCACGTGAATTAAAGCTTGGTATTGGCGAGGTTAAGCTTGTTATTGATCTTGCCGGCAAGCATAAAAAGAATAGAAGTTCTATTATGTGAGGAGCATTAGTCTAGAGTATGAAGCTTAAGTATTATTTACGGGGAATGGGTGTAGGAGTCTTACTCACAGCCATTATTATGGGAGTTGCTCTTTCCGGTTCTTCATCAAAGATAAGTGATGAAGAAGTAATAAGAAGAGCAAAACAGCTTGGAATGGTAGAAGCGGAGGATACATTATCCCAGTATTCAGAATCCGCCAGATTAACAGAGGAGATTGCTGAAAGTGATTCAACTTCATCCGATACGGAATTGGATACGCAGGAAGAAGAAATATCTGAAGAAATCAACCAAGGGGAGTCTGAAACAGGTGAATCAGTTCCTGAAGTGGTTGAAGAAGAGAAAGAGAGCAGCAACCTTGGCGAAAGCAGCGAAAGCGTTGAAGCCGAGCCGGATATTGCACTCGCGGGTGACGACGCAGCGGGGGCAACATCCACGGAAACGGTAGAGAGCAGCTCATCAGCTTCTAAATCTGTTGAAGTAGAAGTTGCAGAAAACGAATCACCTAAAACAGAAAGTGAAGCAGAAACTCCCGAAAGTGAAGCTGCCGATGCTTCCGCAAGCACTGACACTTCGTCAGAAGCAGCTACTACAGAAGCAGCTCCTGCAGAGACTGAATCTACAGCGCCTCAGACCAATGAAGCTGTAGAAACTGCTGAAGCTCAGCCTGCATCATCTGATGTTAATTATGTTGTGGTTGTTATCCCGGGCGGTAGCGAATCAGATACCTGCGCCAGAATCATAAGAGAAGCAGGAATTATAGATGATGGAGTTGCATTTAACAATTATCTCGTTAATGCAGGTCTCGACAGAAAGATCAGATCAGGTACCAAGCAGATACCCAAAGGAGCATCTTTTGAAGAGATAGCTAGGATTATAACAAAATAATGTCTTGTCAAAAGCCCAAAATCATGGTATTCTATTGAAGCTGTGAGTTTATGGGCTTTTTTAGTGCTATTTTTTCACAGAGTCACAAATAAACACGCATATCCACTTTTCATCCGGTGTCTTTTAGATATGAAGATAGGATGTGAACCTTCCGAAGGAAATAACGCCCCTTCGGGTCACAAGGCAAAGATATGCGGAAGATTAACCAAATGGAGGTAATAACATGAGCGTTGTATCTATGAAACAGTTACTTGAAGCAGGTGTACATTTCGGACACCAGACAAGAAGATGGAACCCTAAGATGGCTCCTTACATCTTCACAGAGAGAAATGGTATCCACATCATCGATCTTCAGAAGTCAGTTGTTAAGGTTGACGAGGCTTACAAGGCAGTATTTGAGATCGCACAGCAGGGTGGTACTATTCTTTTCGTTGGTACAAAGAAGCAGGCACAGGACGCTGTTAAGACAGAGGCTGAGCGTTGCGGTATGTACTATGTAAACGAGCGTTGGCTTGGTGGTATGCTTACAAACTTCCGCACAATCCAGAGCAGAATCGATCGTCTTAAGAAGCTCGAGAAGATGCAGGAAGACGGCACATTCAATGTACTTCCCAAGAAGGAAGTTGCTCAGCTCAACAAAGAGTATGAGAAGCTCAACAAGGTTCTTGGCGGAATTCGTGATATGAAGAGAATTCCTGATGCTATCTTTGTAGTAGATCCTAAGAAGGAAAGAATCTGCATCCAGGAAGCTGAGTCACTTGGAATCACACTTATCGGTATTGGTGATACAAACTGTGATCCTGAAGAGCTTGACTACATCATCCCTGGTAACGATGATGCTATCCGTGCAGTAAAGCTTCTTGTTGGTAAGATGGCAGATGCTGTTATCGAGGCTAATCAGGGTGCTGAGGCACTTACAGCTGAGCAGGCTGAGGCTGTTAGCGAGGAAGCTGAGGCTGAGACAGAGGAGTAATCCATTTATAAGCTTCAATTGATAAAAATAATATTATTCGCGGAGGATATAAATACATGGCTATCACAGCAGCAATGGTAAAAGAGTTACGTGAGTCCACCGGTGCAGGTATGATGGAGTGCAAGAAGGCACTTACTGAGACTAACGGTGATATGGATGCAGCAGTAGAGTTCCTTAGAAAGAACGGTCAGGCTAAGGCTGAGAAGAAGGCTAGCCGTATCGCAGCTGAGGGTCTTACAAGAATCGCTGTTAAGGATGACAAGACAGCAGCAGTTGTTGAGGTTAACTCAGAGACTGACTTCGTTGCTAAGAACGAGCAGTTCCAGACATTCGTTGAGGCAGTTGCTAAGCAGGCTGTAGAGTCTGATTCTAAGGATATGGACAGCTTCATGGAAGAAGCTTGGAACGTTGATTCTGCTAAGACAGTTAAGGAAGCACTTATCGATATCACAGCAGTTATTTCTGAGAAGCTCAGCATTCGCCGTTTTGAGAAGGTTGTAGCTGAGAACGGTATCGTAGTTCCTTACGTACACGGCGGCGGAAGAATTTCAGTTCTTGTTGAGGCTGACACAGATGTTGTTAACGATAACATCAAGGAAGCAATCAAGAACATTGCAATGCAGATTGCAGCTCTTAATCCTAAGTATGTTGATATGAACGATGTTTCTGAAGAGTTCAGAAACCACGAGAAGGAGATCCTTCTTGCTCAGGCTACAAAGGAGAACGAGGAGCTTCCTGAAGGAAAGAGAAAGCCTCAGCAGATCATCGAGAAGATGCTCGAGGGTCGTCTTCAGAAAGAGCTTAAAGAGATCTGCCTCAATCAGCAGGTATTCGTTAAGGCTGAAGATGGAAAGCAGACTGTTGGCCAGTATGTAGCACAGGTTGCTAAGGATAACGGCGCTAACCTTTCAATCAAGAGATTCGTTCGTTTTGAGACAGGCGAAGGTATTGAGAAGAGAGAAGAGAACTTTGCAGAAGAAGTTGCAAAGCAGGCTGGTATGCAGTAATTAACTGTATAGAATATGTTATTAAATGCCCTTGTCGTTTTTGACGGCAAGGGCTTTTATACTAAAAGTTTCAAGGGAGATTATGAAATCAGATGGGTTCAGTAAGTATTAAAGGAACCGGTTCGGGTATTATCCTTGAGCTTGACAGAGACATATCTTTTGAAAATCTCACACAGGATATTGCTTCCAAATTTCGCGAATCTTCTTCGTTTTTCGGAAGAGTAAGTGTAGGATTACTCATAAAGGGCAGAGCTTTAAGTGATGATGAGATTGCTCAGGTTTTAGATATTATTACTCAAAACAGTAAGCTTACCATCACCTGCGTTATTTGCGAGGATCCTGATACTGACGAACTTTTCAGTAGATTTTCATCTGATACTGCATCTTCAGCAGCTACATCTACTTCAGATAATAGCAGTGTTTCTCAATATGACATGTCTGAGGTTTATGATGCAATAAAGGATACAATACCGGCTGATGATTTACAGGATTTGATTCCGGATAGGGATGATGCCAGAATTATTTATGGCAGTATGCGTTCCGGTATGACTCTTAATGAGAAAAAGAGTCTTGTTATTCTTGGAGATGTTAAACCCGGTGCTTCTGTTGTCTCTAATGGAAGTATTTTTGTACTCGGTGCCCTTAGAGGAAGTGTTTATGCAGGCGCCGGTGGAGACGAAAGTACCTATGTTTTTGCTCTCGAAATGGATCCTTTACAGATAAGAATAGCTAACGCCATAGCAATTTCGCCTGATGCTGATAAAGGACCGAAACTTAAAACAAGAAAATTCCGCAAAAAGGTGGTTGATAAAGTCCCTGAGGTGGCTTACATTTTAAATGGTCATGTCGTAAAGGATGTTTACGGACCGTCATTTATGCGAGATAATAAATTGGTATGAATAATTAAAATATGATTTTGTATGGAGGAAGTAAATGGGAGAGGTAATAGTTGTAACATCCGGTAAGGGTGGTGTCGGCAAAACTACCACTACTGCCAATATTGGAACAGGTCTTGCCAAGCTTGGCAAAAAGGTTGTTCTCATTGATACAGATATAGGTCTTCGTAATCTTGATGTGGTTATGGGGCTTGAGAATCGAATTGTATATAATCTTGTAGATGTTGTTGAAGGAAGCTGCAAGGTGAAGCAGGCTATGATCAAGGATAAGAGATATGATACACTTTTCCTTTTGCCTGCAGCTCAGACAAAGGATAAAACCAGCGTTACACCTGATCAGATGAAGAAGCTTGCTGAAGAACTTAAGCAGGAATTTGACTATGTTATCATGGATTGTCCTGCAGGTATTGAGCAGGGCTTTAAGAATGCCATTGCTGGTGCAGAGAGAGCTATCGTTGTTACTACACCTGAGGTATCAGCTGTTAGAGATGCTGATCGTATCATCGGACTTCTTGAAGCTAATGAGATTGGCAAGACACAGCTCATCGTAAACAGGCTTCGCCCTGAGATGGTTAAGCGCGGAGATATGATGAGTGCTGAGGATGTAATCGACATTCTTGCTGTTGAGCTTCTTGGTGTTGTTCCGGATGATGAGAGCATAGTAGTAGCTACTAACAACGGTGAGCCTCTTGCAGGCGATAATTCCTTGGCAGGTCAGGCTTATATGAATATTTGCCGCAGAATAATGGGAGAATCAGTTCCTTTCCTTAACCTTGAGGATAAGAAGGGATTCTTCGCTGCATTGGCCAGTGTTTTTCGCAAGTGATAAGGGGGCGATGATATGAAGCTGACAGATATTTTTAAGAAAAAGTCATCCAGCGAAATGGCTAAGGATCGCCTTAAACTTGTGCTTGTATCAGACAGATCAAGCTGTTCACCGGAGATTATGGAACGAATCAAGAATGATATTCTTGAAGTGCTTTCTAAGTATGTAGAGGTAGATCAGAGCGGACTTGATATCAAGTTTACTCAGATGGATACTGAAGGTGCTACAACTGATAGCAAGACAGTTCCCGCTTTGTATGCAAATATTCCTATCAAGAACATGAAGCATTCTGCAAAATAAACAGATAAAATAAAGACCTGTTTCGCGCAGGTCTTTTTCAATGTTTATCGCAATATTCAAATTTATAATATCACCATTGAATAAATGACAAAATAGAGTTATTATATTCTAGGTAGCAAATAATTTGCATACAATCAATTAGGAAAAGAGGATTTATTATGGCTTCTAATGTAAAGAAAGATAGTTTTGACTCGCTTAAACTGGAAAACCAGCTTTGTTTTCCGTTATATGCATGTTCTAAAGAGATAATAAGGAACTATAAGCCTTATCTTGATGAGCTTGACCTTACATATACTCAGTATATTGCCATGATGGTACTTTGGGAAAAGAAGGAGATGAACGTTAAGACTCTTGGTGAGAATCTGTTCCTTGATTCAGGAACACTTACTCCTGTTCTTAAGAAGCTCGAAAGCAAGGGCTATATCAAGAGAACAAGATCCAAGAATGATGAGAGAAACCTTCTTGTTTCAATAACACCTGAGGGAGAGGCTCTTAAGAGTAAGGCAAAAAGCATCCCCGAGAAGATCGGAGGCTGCATTAAATTATCAGAGAATGATGCCAAGGAATTGTACCGTTTACTGTACATGATTATTGAAAATATTCGCTGAAAAATACTATAATTTTTTGATATTTTTATAACAAATTTTTAATCAATAATCAGTGTTTTTGTGGTAGTATGTATAAGGCATTATTTGCTTAATTACTAAATTATCCTGAAAGGGGTGGAGAATTCTTGAACATACAAATTCTTAAGGCAGTAGATTTTCTGATTTTCTTTCCTTTTGTGATGGCAGTTCTTATGTTCTGTATCAAAAAGGCGTCTCTACTGCGCAACATTGTTGCCGGTCTTGGTGGCTTTAGCATCATGATCACTGCAATCCTGGTAGGAACTAAGGTACTTGGAACTCAGGGAGTTACTAAGAACACTTTTCTTACTGAGACAGCAGTCTATGACCACATTATCATGGGTGGTGAGATACTTCTCATGTGTATTGTGGTTTTCCTTAGCATAAAATACAAAAAGTATTATGCTATTCTTCTTTCCATGCTTGGTACACTTCCTGTACTTTGGATGGATCTCACAGGTCAGGCTCTTGAGGGAAGCGCTCATATGAGAGTTGATTTCCTTTCAGCTGTTATGATCCTTATCGTAGGTATTGTAGGTATTCTTATCTGCATATATGCTTGCGGTTACATGAAGGATTATCACAATCACCACACTGAAGTAGAAGACAGATCAAACTATTTCCTTGCTCTTTTGTTTGTATTCATCGGAGCTATGTTTGGTCTTATTGTGTCTGATAATCTTGGTTGGATATACTTCTTCTGGGAAATCACAAGCGTATGTTCATTCCTTCTTATCGGTTACACCAGAACAGAAGAAGCAGTTAACAACAGCTTCCGTGCTTTATGGATGAACCTTCTTGGCGGATGCGGATTTGCCTTTGGTCTTATGTATTGCAACATGACTCTTAAGGTATCAAATCTCAGCGCACTTACACAGCTTGTTCCGAGAGAGAATATGCTTGTTATGGTTCCTGTTACACTGTTTGCTTTTGCTGCACTTACAAAGAGTGCACAGTTCCCGTTCTCAAGATGGCTTCTTGGAGCGATGGTTGCACCTACTCCCAGTAGTGCGCTCCTTCACTCTGCAACAATGGTTAAGATCGGTGTTTACATGCTTATCCGCCTTTCACCCATGCTTGCAGGAACATTTACTGGTGTAATGATCACTGTTATCGGTGGATTTACATTCTTCGCAGCATCACTTCTTGCTATTACTGTTAGTGACGGTAAGAAAGTACTTGCTTATTCAACAATTTCAAACCTTGGTCTTATCACAGCCTGCGCAGGAACAGGTACTACAGAGGGTGTATGGGCAGCAACAATGCTCATTCTTTTCCATGCTGTATCAAAGTCACTTCTGTTCCAGACAGTCGGAGATATCGAGAACTGTATGCACAGCCGTGATGTAGAGGATATGCACGGACTTATCATCAAGCTGCCTAAGCTTGCATTTATTATGATAATCGGTATCTGCGGTATGTTTATGGCACCCTTTGGTATGCTTGTATCAAAGTGGGCAGCTCTTAAGTCATTCGTAGATTCCAATTCAGTATGGCTTGTTCTTTTCCTTGTATTTGGTTCAGGCTCAACACTTTTCTACTGGGCAAAATGGCTTGGAAAGATCTGTACTGTAATTCACCAGTCATACGAACTTGAGGACATCACACCCAGAAGTGAGATGATCTCTCTGTTCCCTCTTACAACAATGATCGTTGTTATGTGTTTTGCATTCCCCTGGATGTCAGATCACATGATTCAGCCGATCCTTAACGAGGCATTCCATAAGAATATACCTAATGTAATCGGTGGCTCTGATGTTATCATCATGATGATAATGGTTACTATGATCTTCATTATCCCGATCGGAAGCAGATTCCTTGCAATCGGTAAGAAGAGTAAGATGACCATGTCTTATGTAGCCGGTGTAAATGCCGGTGATGATCGTCACTACATCGACTCCTTTGGTAAGGAGAGAGCACTTTACATGTCAAACTGGTATATGACAGATTATTTCGGTGAGGACAAGCTCCTTGCTCCCAGTATTGCGATCTCTGCAGTGATAGTTCTCGTAATGCTTATTATCGTGATCGGAGGTACTATCTGATGGTAATGACAATATGTAAGGTAGTTCTTTATATTTTACTTGCGCCTATCATCGGCGGACTTATGGAAGGAATCGACAGAGTCGTTTCTGCAAGAATGCAGGGCAGACAGGGCCCGCCGCTTCTTCAGCCCTTCTATGATGTTTACAAGCTTTTAGCTAAGCAGACCACTGTTGTTAATAGTATTCAGATTCTGTTTGTTATAGCTTATACAATATTCACCATCTTTACCGGTGCATTGTTCTTTGGCGGCGGAGATATGCTTCTTGTATTCTTTGCTCTTTCAATGTCCGAAGTTATGATGGTACTTGCAGCTTATTCCACAAACGGACCTTACAGTGCAATGGGTGCAAACCGTGAGCTTCTTCAGATGATGTGCTATGAGCCCATGATTCTTCTTGTTGCTATCGGTTTCTACGAAGTTCACGGAAGCTTCATGGTAAATGATATGCTTGCCGGACAGGCACCTGCAGTGTTTAAGATTCCCGGAATGCTTATCGGCTTTTTGTTCATACTTACAATTAAGTTCAGAAAGTCACCTTTTGATATGAGTACTTCACACCATGCTCACCAGGAGATGGTAAAGGGTCTTACATCTGATATTTCAGGTTCCAACCTTGGACTTTACGAGATAGCAGAGTGGTATGATCAGGTACTTATGATGGGTATTGTTGCTATGTTCTTTATCTACAACAACCCTGTAAGCTATGTAATCGCAATTGTCGCTTGTGTGATTTTTTATCTGTTGGAGACGTTTATCGACAATGTATTTCCTCGTGTGAAATACATGGCTATGCTGGTTTCATCATGGGTAGTAATCCTTGTAACAGCCGGCACAAACCTGCTTATCCTCAGTGTTATTAACTAATATTAAGAGATTAGGAGATATTATGAAAATTTCAAAATCACCCTGGGTATTACATTATGATGGCTCAAGCTGCAACGGCTGTGACATAGAGGTACTTGCAACAATGACTCCTCTCTATGATGTAGAGAGATTCGGTATTATTAATACAGGTAACCCCAAGCATGCAGACATACTTCTTTTAACAGGTGGTATCAATGCACAGACAGCTCCGGTTGTAAGACAGCTGTATAATCAGATGCCTGATCCAAAGGTAGTTATCGCTTGTGGAATATGCTCCTGTGATGGAGGTATCTTCAAGGATTGTTATAATATTCTCGGCGGCTCCGATAAGGTAGTTCCCGTAGATGTATATGTTCCCGGATGCGCAGTTCGTCCGGAGGCTCTCATCGATGGCGTAGTTAAAGCACTTGCTATCCTTGAGGAAAAGAGAGTAAAGGTTAAGGAATCCATGAAACAGGGTTACTGTACTGTGGATTACAGCAAGATTGCAGTTCGTATGAAGGCAGAAGACTATGATCCTGCTACACAGTATGACGCAGTTCTGACTGAGGAGGCTCTTCGTGAGCAGGCTGAGGAGAAGATAGCTGCTACTGCTAAGCCTGCACCGAAGCCGGCAGCTCCTGCAGCAGCACCTGCTGCAAAGCCCGCTGAAGCTGCAGAGCCCAAAAAGGATGAAGGAGGGAACGCCTGATGAATGCAGAGTTTAAGATTGTTAAGGCAGAAGAGATCATCGATGAGGCGCAGAGACTTAAGCACGACGGATATCATCTGATGCAGCAGTGCTCAACCAGAACTCCTGATGGATATGAACTGGTTTATACATTTGGTAAAGCACTTGAGGTTCAGCAGGTTAAGATAATCCTTGCTGAGGATCAGAGTATTAACAGTATCAGTAGTGTTTTCCCTTGTGCATTTTTGTATGAGAACGAGATCCACGATCTTTTCGGAGTGGACATTCAGATGATTAGCCTTGATTATAAAGGTAGCTTCTACCGTGTTGCTATAGAAACACCTTTTAAGTAGCTGTGAGAACCTGACGAGGTTTTTACGAGTCTGGTTCGAACGTGTTACTTCGAGCAACGCGAGGAGTAACTTCATTGTTAAAATAATTCAGTGAGAGTAAGGAGAATATATGTCAACTAGAAGTGTAATTCCTTTTGGACCTCAGCATCCCGTATTACCTGAGCCTATTCATCTGGATCTGGTACTTGAGGATGAGAAGGTTGTACAGGCTATTCCTGAGATTGGTTTCATCCATCGTGGACTTGAGAAGCTTGTAGATAAAAAAGATTTCCAGGAAATGGTATATGTAGCAGAGCGTATCTGTGGTATCTGTTCACTTGGACATGGCCTTGGATACTGTGATGCTGTTGAGCATATCATGGATTTAGAGGTTCCTGACAGAGCAAAATATTTAAGAACAATGCTTTCTGAGCTTTCAAGAATGCATTCTCACATGCTTTGGCTTGGACTTCTTGCAGATGCTTTCGGATTTGAGTCACTTTATATGGAGTGCTGGAGAATCCGTGAAGAGATTCTTGATATGTTTGAGATCGCAACAGGCGGACGTGTTATCTTTTCAATCATGAAGATCGGCGGCCTTAGAAGAGATATTCCCGATGATATGCTTAAGGATTTCAGACAGAGACTTGATAGCATTGAAGAGGGCGTTAAGATTGTAAGTAAGCCTTTCATCGATGACGTTGCAGTTAAAAATCGTCTTGTAGATGTAGGTATTCTTACACCTGAGAAGGCAGATCTTCTTGGTACAGCAGGTCCTTTCCTTCGTGCAAGTGGTATTGCAAGAGATATCCGTTCAACAGGATATTGTGCATACGGCGACATCGAATTCGAGCCTATCACAAGCACAGGATGCGATTCTTATGCTCGTACAGAAGTACGTATTAAAGAGATATATCAGGCAATTGATATCATGCGTCAGTGTATCGATAAGATGCCTGCAGGCGCTGTAGATGTACCTGTTAAGGGATTCCCCAATGGTGAATACATGGCCAGAATCGAGCAGCCCAGAGGAGAAGCTCTCTACTATGTAAAGGCAAACGGAACCAAGTTTGTTGATCGTATGAGAGTAAGAACTCCTACATTTGCTAATATTCCGGCTCTGGTAGAAGTTCTTGCCGGATGTGATCTTGCAGATGTACCGATTTTGGTTCTTACGATTGATCCTTGCATCAGTTGTACAGAGAGATAAGAAAGAAGGTAAGAAGAATTGAGTCTGGTTAATTTTAATAAAACTGTTTTAAAAAATCTGTTCTCCAAGCCTGCGACACGTAAATATCCCTTTGAACCTAAGGTATATCCGGAGCGCACGCGCGGTCATGTCGTAAATGATATGGATGTATGCGTTCTTTGCGGACTTTGCTCAATTAAATGTCCTACAAGAGCGATTACTGTTGATAAGGCAGCTAAGACCTGGTCTATCAGACCTATGAGCTGCATACAGTGCAGAAGCTGTGTAGATAACTGCCCTAAGAAATGTCTTTCAATGGATACTCAGTTTACTGAGCCCGGAAGTGAGAAGATCACTAAGACATTCCCGCAGTCTGAGAAAGCTATTGCTGCTCAGGAAGCACTTATGAAGGCAGCTAAGGAGCGTGCAGCAGCCGCAGCGGCAGCTAAGGCCGCAGCAGGCGGAGCAGCACCCGCAGCAGCAAAGCCTGCACCGGCAACACCTGCAGCTAATGCTACACCGGCAGCACCTGCTACTGAGGCAAAGGCTGAAGCACCTGCAGCTAAAGCAGAAGCTCCTAAGAGCGGAATCGAAGCTATTAAGGCAGCTGCACAGGCAGTTAAAAAGGACGAATAATTTATGAAAGCACTTATCCGCGTCACCGGTGCTGTCCAGGGAGTTGGATACAGACCGTTTGTGGCGGAGCTTGCAAGTAAATATGCATTAAGCGGAGAAGTGAAAAACTGTGGCGGAATAGTTGAAATAATTGCAGAGGGACCTGAAGATACCATTAAAAGCTTTGCAAATGAGCTTAAGGTATCTTATCCCTTTGGAAGTATCGTTATAAATGTTTCACTACAGATTTTGAATGAATGTGAACCGGAGGGGCATAAAAGCTTTTCCGGTTTTCGTATTGTTCAAAGCTCGAGGTTTGACGAAGAAGGATCACTTCCTGTATTCCCACCTGATATAGGTATTTGTGATGATTGTCTTTCTGAAATGCTTGATCAGAAGGACAGACGATACGGATATCCTCTAATCAGCTGTGTTTCCTGCGGCCCGAGATTCAGTATTCTAAAGAATCTCCCCTATGACAGGGAAAATATCACTATGGATATTTATGATATGTGCCCTGAATGCAGCGCAGAATATCTAAAGGGAAGAAGGCGTCATGCCCAGACCATCAGCTGTCATAACTGCGGACCACAGATGATTTTTAAGGCTACTACTAAAGATGCTTGTCACATGAATCCGGAAAATATCAGCGCTGATCAAGAGAAAGATATGACAGTCAGTATAAAGGAAAATGCTGTTCAAGATGCAATAAAAGTCCTTAGAGATGGCGGAATCATTGGACTAAAGGGCATTTCCGGATATCAGCTTGTGGCACTTCCTTATGATGAAAAAGTGGTTCAAAGACTTAGGGAGATAAAAGGGCGTGAGAAGAAGCCATTTGCAGTGATGTTCGAGAATGTAGATGCAGTCTCTGAGTATTGCTGTGTAAATACAGAAGAAGATAAGCTTCTTAATCAGTCATCAAGGCCTATAGTTCTTTTAGATAAGAAAAAGAATTATGTGAATTGTTTTGCATCTAATGTATGCGGAATTTCTAACCAGATAGGGGCTTTTTTACCTGCAAGCGGTATACATGTGCTTTTAACTAAGGAGCTTGGACCACTCATCGTAACCAGCGGTAACCTGTCAGGACATCCCATGATAGTATCTGACGAAGAGTTCGCTGATAGTTTTGCTGATAAGATAGATGGAATTCTGTATTACAAGAGGGACATACTAAGACCTCTTGATGATTCTGTTTTGCAGATTGTCAAGGCAGGCGATGATTATGTTAACAGATTTGTTCGAAGATCCAGGGGTTATGTGCCTTTGCCCATTTTCCTGAATAAACCGCTAAAAGAAAAGGTATTATATATAGCTTTTGGAGCAGATTTAAAGAATACTTTTTCTATTGGATATGGAGATAAGATTATCACAAGTCAGTTCTTTGGTGACATGGATGAACTTGGTATTCAGAAGGTTGCGGAAAAAGAGCTGAAAGAGATTCTTTCTATCTTTGGCGTGGACCGGCTTGATATCACAAAGACTATAGTAATATGTGATATGCATCCCGGATATGTTTCAACTGCCAAGGCCAAAGCTTTCTACGAGAGTCTTGAAGGCAGTAAGGAACTTATTCAGCTTCAGCATCATCATGCGCATATCGGCTCAGTAATGGCAGAAAATGATCTTAAGGATTGTATTGGAATTGCTTTTGACGGAACTGGTTTTGGAACAGATAATACCATTTGGGGAAGCGAAGTTCTGGTATGTGAAGGTGGAGAATACGAGAGGCGTGAACACTTAAGAGCTGTGCCCATCGTAGGTCAGGATGAAGCTATGAAGAACGCAGGAATTCTGGCTGCATGTTTCATGACAGATGCAGGACTTGATTCTAATGAGTTACTGCAAAACCATTCTACACCTGGCGATGAGATTGGAAATAGCAAGCCTTCATCCCTTACAGAAAGTGATCTGAATCTTATAAAGGCAGCACTTTCAAATAACATCAACACCTACAGGAATTCCGGAATGGGAAGACTTTTCGATGCTGTTTCCTATATCCTTGGATTTTCAGAATATAATTCATACGAAGGTGAGTGTGCCATAGCTTTGCAGAATGCTGCGGAAGTATATATTGCGCAGTGTAATGCAGAGGGCAGGGCTGAAAACGAAGAACTACTTAAGTTCCCGATAAACGATTCAGACTGGGATACGAGAGAACTGATCAGAGATATTGTAGATAGATGTCATTCTCAGGACAGAAGAGAGATTGCTTATGCTTTTCATATGACTCTGGCAAAGGCAGCGCTTGACAGCTGTATTAAAATCAGAGATGAAAAGGGAATAAACAATGTATGCCTAAGCGGAGGAGTTTTTGCAAACAGACTCCTTGTTACAAAGCTCCATAAGCTCTTAAAAGAAAATGGATTTATGGTATACTTAAACAAATTTTTACCGACCAATGACGGCGGTATAAGTGCAGGTCAGATATACCTGCAGGGTTTACGAGATTTAGAAGAGGTATAAATATGTGCGTGGCTTTACCCGGTAGGGTTGTTGAACTTAACGGAACAAAGGCAACTGTGGACTTTTCAGGTAATACTGTGGAGGCAGAGGCAGGTCTTGTTAAGGTTAAAATTGGCGACAGAGTTCTAGTGCATGCAGGATGCATAATTCAGACCATGAATGATGCAGAGGCTGATGAACTCGAAGATCTTTTCCGTGAAATCGAGGATATTCAGATTTAATATGGACAGATTACAGGAAATAAAAGATAAACTGAAAAATTATAATGGCGAAACCGTAAGATTCATGGAGGTTTGCGGAACTCATACCGCAGCTATTTCAGAAAACGGAATTCCAGGGATGCTCTCTGATAATATCAAGCTTATTTCAGGTCCCGGATGCCCTGTATGCGTAACTGTAACAGCAGTAATTGACAAACTTACAGAGTTTTCCATGCAGGAGAATACTACAGTTTTGACCTTTGGTGATCTTATAAGAGTTAAGGGATCAAAGTATTCTCTGGCTGATGCAAGAGCTCTTGGGGGCAGTGTGGAGATGCTTTATTCTCCTATGGATGCCATCAGACTGGCTCTTGAGCATAAGGATAAGAATTATGTTTTTGCAGCAATAGGGTTTGAGACCACAACGCCCGTATATGCCATGGTTTTAGAAGAAATTATTAAAAGAGATGTTCATAATCTTAAGCTTCTTACATCACTTAAGACCATGCCCCAGGTAATCAGATGGGTATGCAAAAACACTGACAATATTGATGGTTTTATCGCTCCCGGACATGTGGCTGTTGTTACAGGATCCGATGTATTTAAACAGCTTTCAGAAGAGACGAAAATGCCATTTGTTGTTACAGGCTTTGAAGGAGCCCAGCTCCTTGCAGCAATATATGCACTTACCGGCATGAAGGGCAGGACCGGCATTAAAAACCTTTACAAAAGCGTAGTTACTCCCGAAGGCAATCTTGAAGCAAAGGAAGCTGTGGAGAAATTCTTTGAGCCCTGCGATGCTTCCTGGCGCGGAATGGGAATGATTCCGGGATCGGGTATGAGGCTTAAGAGCGAGTATGCTCAGTATGATGCAGGAAGCTATGGCCTTGATGAGGATCACATGCCTCCCGGATGCAGCTGTGCAAGAGTTCTTACAGGTGAGATAGCACCTAATGAGTGCCCTTTATTTGGTAAAAAATGTACACCTGAAGATGCGCATGGAGCATGCATGGTTTCTACAGAGGGCAGCTGTTATAATTATTACATTTCAGGAAGAGGAAATTGATGAAAATTACTATGGCGCATGGAAGCGGTGGAGCTTCCACATCTGAGCTTATTTCAAATATATTTGCAAAGCACTTTAAAAATGAGGTGCTTGATAGAATGGAAGATTCTGCGGTTGTACCAGGAAGCAGCAGAATCGCTGTTACTACAGATTCCTTTGTTGTAACACCATACTTTTTTCCGGGCGGAGATATTGGAAGATTATCCGTATGCGGAACAGTAAATGACCTTCTTATGAGCGGAGCAGTTCCCAAGTATCTTACCTGTGGCTGCATACTTGAAGAAGGTATGGACATGGATGACCTTGATAAGATCATTGAATCCATGGCAGCTACCGCAGATGAAGCAGGAATCAAGATAATAACCGGAGATACAAAGGTTGTAGAAAAGCGTGGAGATTTTGGCGGAATAATGATAAATACTTCAGGTGTTGGATTTATGCCTGAGAGTGTTTCTCTTTCTCCTGCAGGCTGCAAGGATGGCGATGCCCTTATTATTTCAGGTAACCTTGGTGATCATCATGCAGCGATTCTTTCAGGAAGAATGAATATCAAAAATGAGATAAAGTCAGATAATGCACCTCTTGGCGAGATGGTTAGCGCTCTTATTTCAAACGGCATAAGAGTTCATGCTATGCGCGATGTAACAAGAGGCGGACTTGGTACTGTTTTATCTGAATTTGCAAATGCATCCGAATGCACAATAGACATCTATCAGGATAAGATTCATGTGAGCCCTGCAGTTAAGGACTTCTGCAAGATGTTGGGGCTTGACCCTGTTTATATGGGCAATGAAGGAAAAATGATCTGCGTAGTCGACGAAGCTGACGCAGACAAGGCAGTTGAACTTATAAGAGGTGCAAAATATGGAGAAAATGCCTGCATAATAGGAAATGTAAGCACCAGAGATAATGGCAAAGTTATTCTTCATACCGGAATTGGCGGAGAGAGAATAATCGGACCTCTTTACGGTGAGGGATTACCTAGAATCTGCTAAGAAATAAGCCGTAAATGCAGTGATTTTGCCTATTTTCTTATAAGAACAATTTATACATCTTATGAAAACAAAGTGTGTTATAATAGATAAGATGTTGTTTTTAGTTTTAAAGGTATTAGATCTATGAAGTTTACAAGAGTTAATAAGGATACAGTTAATTGCATAATCACAGAAGATGATATGGACGAGCAGGGCCTTAAGCTTGAGGACCTTTTTGATAAGAGTAAGGAAGCAATGGATTTCCTCCATGACGTAATGGAGAGAGCTGCACAGGAAGTTGATTACAAGCCTACAGGTGCTTTTACACCAATGCAGATCACAGTTCTTCCCGATCACTCGATTTCGCTTACATTATCTGAGAACGCTGAGGAGGCCTTTGCAGATATGCTTAAGAACCTTACAGAGAAGGCAGGTCTTAAGCTTCCCAAGAATTTCCTTGAGGAACTTGGCGATGTATCTGAGGAAGAGAGAATTCCCAAGCTCAGTGAGTACCTGCAGAATCTTAAGGAGTTCACAAGTTCTGTAAGAGATATGGCTAAGAAAGTTGAAGATGCCGTTGAAGATAAGAATAATGGTGAGCTTCCTTTCATAACAGAGAACGACTCCAGAAAGACTAAGATCAAGAAGGATAAAAAGGACAAGAAACGTTCTGAAGAGCTCGATAAACTGAACTTTACATCCTTTGTATTTGAATATGATTCACTTAGAACAGTTATAAGGCTTTCCAAACAGATACCTAAGAAGTATTCTTTAGCTACATCACTTTATAAGGATGCTTCCACAGGCAAATATTACATGCTTTGCGACAGGAAAAAAGAGAAGTCAAGAAACTTTGCTTCTGTATTTTCAATTTGTTATGAGTTTGGTAAGTTCGTAACCACAAAGGATATTGCGATTTATCACATGGATGAGAATTTCGACACCATAATAAAAGAAAAGGCAGTTGAGAAATTAAGGAAACTCTGATACGAAAACAGAAAAGGAACGGCTAAAAGGTCGTTTCTTTTTTATATCACAGGAATTCCTATTTTTATAAAAAGTATTTAAGCACAGACTGATTTGGATGCTGATTATGTTTTGATATGAGGTTTTCATGAGCACTGATAATGAGATCAGATTAAATAAATTCATAGCCATGTGCGGTGTCTGTTCAAGGCGAGATGCAGACAAGCTTATCGATGATGGGAAAATAACCGTTAACGGAGTTGTTGCTACCCAGGGAATGAAGGTCACTGATAACGACATTGTTATGTATGAGGGTAAGCAGATTAAACCCATGGAAGAAAAGGTTGTCCTTGCTTATAACAAGCCCGTTGGAGTTGTTTGTACAGAGAAGGATGACCACGCTGAGAGAACCATTATTGAAGACCTTAACGTAGATATGCGTGTTACCTATGCAGGGAGACTTGATAAGGATTCTGAGGGTCTGATGATTCTTACAAATGACGGCGATCTTATTCAGGCTATGATGCGGGGGGCCAACGGGCATGAGAAGGAATATGTTGTTGAGGTTGATCATAAGATCACTGATAGATTCCTTCGTGAAATGGAAAAGGGCGTTTATCTTCCAGAACTAGAGCAGACTACAAGACCCTGCAAGCTTACGAAGATTACAGATACATGTTTTAAGATAGTGCTTACCCAGGGTCTTAACAGACAGATCAGACGAATGTGTGATGCTTTTGGCTATAATGTAGTTAAGCTTAAAAGAATCCGCATTATGAATGTGGAGTTACAGGGACTTAATTATTCAGAGCACAGAGTTCTGGAGGGAGAAGAACTGCGGACTTTATACAAAAGCGCAGGACTTGATATTTGAAAAAAGTATAGGGGAGATTTTATGGCAGAAAAAGAAATAGTACAGAGATATAAAGAGCTTTCTGATACAATACGTTATCACATGGATCGCTATTACAATCAGGATGCACCGGAGATATCCGATTATGAATACGATCAGCTGATGCAGGAGCTTAAAAAGATAGAAGCTGAGAATCCTGAGCTTGTAACCTCGGATTCTCCAAGCCAGATTGTGGGCGGAACAGCCAAGAGAGAAGCCGGTGTTAAGGTAACTCACAATGTTCCAATGCTTTCTATTGAGGATGTTTTTGATAAGGCAGATGTAGAAGCATGGATAAATAAGGTTCATTCAAGACACCCGGATGCAGCTTTTTCAGTCGAACAGAAAATTGACGGTCTTAGCATGACCTTAAGATATGAGAGGAATCCTGAAAAAGAAGGATACATGAAGCTTTCTCTTGCTGAGACCAGAGGTGATGGAATGGTGGGCGAAGATGTAACAATAAATGCCCTCGTTATTCCCGATGTAATAAAAGAGATCAAGTTTGATGCGGACTATCTTGAGCTTAGAGGCGAAGTCTATATGTCACATGAGGACTTTGACAGATTTAACGAGACTCAGGAAAAGCTCGGCAAAAAGGTTGCTGCGAATCCCAGAAACCTTGCTGCAGGAACCCTTCGTCAGCTGGACAGCAAGGTTACAAAAGAACGCGGACTTAAGATGTTTATCTTCAATGTTCAGGACGGACCTGCAGAGCTTATGCAGAGCCACTGTGATGCACTTGATAAGCTTAAGGCTCTTGGCATACCGGTAGTAGCCCATAGAAAGTGCATGAATTTTGAAGAGGTTTCTGCTGCGATAGATGAAATTGGCGAAACAAGAGGAGACCTTTCCTTTGATCTTGACGGCGCTGTTATTAAAGTAGATAACACAGTATGGAGAGATGATTTCCCTGCAGGAAGCAAATATTCCAGCGGCCATATAGCATATAAGTATCCGCCGGAAGAGCGCATAGTTGTAATGGATGAGATTCTCGTGGATGTGGGAAGAACAGGAAAGCTCACCTTCACAGGACAGTTCCATGATAAGGAGACTGGAAAGCCTGCAAGACTTTGCGGTACATCAGTATCAAGAGCAACTCTTCACAATCAGGACTACATCAGAGATATGAAGATCGGTATCGGCGGATCCTACAAGCTCTTTAAATCAGGTGAGATCATTCCTAAGCTTAACGGCTGCGTTGATGAGCCTGAGGTTGTATACGAAGCACCTCATAACTGTCCTGTTTGCGGACATCCCTTAGTAAGAGAAGAGGATACAGCTGATATCAGATGCGTTAATCCTACATGTCCCGCACAGGTCACAAGAACAATTGCATATTTCACATCAAGGGATGCCATGAATATTATGGGCCTTGGTGATACTCTTATAGAAGCCCTTACTAAGGATGGTTATCTGTCAAATTATGCGGATATCTACGACCTCTATAAGTACCGCGATGAGATGATAGAAAAGGGCATTATCGGAAAAGAGAAAAATACAGATAAGCTTCTGGCTGAGATTGAGAAATCAAAGTCCAATAACCCTGTTCAGCTTCTTACAGGTCTTGCCATCAGAAATGTTGGAAAAGCAACAGCAAGAGAGATCATGAAGCATATCACTGATTTTACAGAGTTGTTTAGCATTACTGTTGATGGATTTTTATCTATGCCTGATATAGGCGAGACCACAGCAAATGACCTCTATGAATTTTTCCATGACGAGGATAACAGAGCTCTTGTCATGCGAATGAAGGAGAGCGGTCTTAACATGACAGTTGAGAAGGATGAGGATGCTTCCGATAAGCTGGCTGGAATGACTATTGTTGTTACAGGTACACTTCCTACACTTGGCAGAAAAGAAGCAGAAGAGCTTATTACCAAGAACGGAGGAAAAGCCTCCGGAAGCGTATCTAAGAAAACCACTATGGTTCTCGCCGGCGAAGCTGCAGGCAGCAAGCTCACAAAGGCTCAGGACCTTGGCATCAAAGTAATTGATGAAGCAGAGTTTTTGGAGATGATAAAATAATCCCATCTTAATCTGGAAAATAGTGCTTGGAATGTTTTTTTGATATACTACAAAAAATAGTAACGGAGGACTGGTAAAGTGCCTATTAAAATACTTAACGATCTTCCTGTGAGGGAGATACTTGAAAAGGAAAATATATTTGTTGTAGATGAGAACAGAGCGATGCATCAGGATATTCGTTCATTGAATATCTGTATTTTGAATCTGATGCCGTTAAAAGAAGATACAGAGCTTCAGCTTCTCAGGTCACTTTCAAATACGCCTTTGCAGATAGATGTATCCTTCATGAGAGTAAGCTCCCATAAATCACTCAATACATCGCCCAACCACCTTAACAGGTTTTATCACACCTTTGATGAACTAAAGGATAACACCTATGACGGACTCATCATCACAGGTGCTCCTGTTGAGCAGATGGAATTTGAAGAGGTGGATTACTGGCCGGAGCTTTGCGAGATTTTCGAGTGGTCCAAAACAAATGTAACATCAACATTCCATATTTGTTGGGGAGCACAGGCAGGACTTTATTATCATTATCATATTCAAAAGAGATTACTCCCTGAGAAGCTCTTTGGACTTTTTGAGCATAGGGTTGAAAACAGGAAGGTGCCGCTGGTTCGAGGCTTTGATGATGTTTTCCTTATGCCTCATTCAAGACATACTGAGACACCGGCATCTGCAATTCATTCCTGCAGCGATCTGGTAGTGCTTGCTGAGTCAGCTGTTGCAGGAGTTTTCCTTTGCATGTCAAGAGATGGCAAAAACATATTTGTAATGGGCCATGCTGAGTATGACAGACTAACTCTCCACAACGAGTATATAAGGGACCTCAGCAAAGACCTTCCTATTCATGTGCCGGTAAATTACTATCCTGATGATGACCCTGATAACACACCGAAGCTCACTTGGAGATCACACTGCAACAACCTGTATTCCAACTGGCTCGACTATTATGTATATCAGGCAACACCCTATAAGTGGGGACAGATACTGGATGATGAGAGAAGAAACAAGGCTGCAAGCGCACTTACCTCTGAACAATAAAACATAAAAGTTTTATGAAATCTCATTCAAGATACTCGCAAACGATAATAAATAAGTTAAAATATAATATATCGGTTATATTCTGAAACTTTGAAAACACATTTATCGCGGAAAAGGGGTGCACAATGGGCTTAGATCTTGAAGAAGAGGAAAAGGAAGTAAAGGTTGCTTCACCAAGGACCAGGACAAAAAGAACCAAGGAGCTCCTGGAAGAGAACTCAAAAAAAGTAGAAGAGCTTTCTAATGAACATGAGAGTCTTGAGAAGGAGATAAGTGCGATCGACGGAGAGGATAAGACTCTCGGCGATAAAGATGTTGTCGGAATAGACATCGAGCACGAGAAATTCGGCAAGGGCAAAATTGCGAAGCAGGATGGCAAGTACATTGAAGTCCAGTTCAACGACGTTGTTAAGAAATTTGTGCTTCCCGGCGCTATTGCTGATGGATATCTTCGAATAAATGATGAAGAGCTTGTTGATTTCTTCAAGAAAAAGAACGACGTTCATAATCGTATGCTCAAAGCACAGGTTGCACTTCGTTCAAATGAGTTCACATCAGATAGAATAAAAGAAGAAATCGAAAAGATTAAAGAAAAAGCATAATACTATTTAAAATACAAGATATGCTACAAATACGACCCTCCAAATTTGGAGGGTCGTTCAACATAGTGCACACTATTCTTAGGTTTAGATTTACTGTAATGCCGTGTTTATGTTTTTTATGAGGAGGGTAACCATGGATTTTACAAAAAAGCTGATGAAACCGTTGGTATTAGGCTTTTGTTTTTTGTTTATGCTTTGCTTAAGTAAGCAAATTACGAAGGCGCAGGAGCAGGATACTACTTGGCAAAATGAATTTTCCATTAGAGATACCACTAATGTTTCGGATTATGACAGTGTCCATCATTATCTATTTATCCGTAGATATACCGGAAATGCTTCGGTAGTGACAGTTCCAAGTAAAGCGGTAAAAGACGGAGTTGAGTACACAACTGTTGTAACTGGTAGTGTGTTTTCAGGTAATCAGAAAATAACATCCGTAACCTTCGAACAGGGCTGCAAAGCAGCAGACATGGGATTTTTATTTGACGGTTGCAGAAATCTTACAAGTATTACGTTTAATAATCTGGATACCAGCCTGATTGGCAGTGATCCGCTAAACCCTAGCACCAGGGCATTCGTCGCCACTTTTGAAGGGTGTGAAAAATTAACGAGTCTTGATCTGAGTTTTATTAATTCTACAAATGCAACTGATATGTGCAGGATGTTTGCAGAATGCTCTTCACTTGAATCTGTCAATTTAAGAGGCCTGGATACTTCTAAAGTTACAAATATGTTGGGCATGTTTGATGGATGTGATTCTCTTAAGACTTTGGATTTAAGCGGCTTTGATACAAGTAACTGCGAACAAATGAGAACAATGTTTAAAGATTGCTCTTCTCTTGAAAAAATCACATTTGGTCCGAATTTCAAGGCGCAAAAAGTTTCGGCCTTTAATAGTATGTTTTATGGATGTACGGCCCTTGCGTCTATTGATTTAAGTACATTTGATACTTCAAATGCAACGACTTTTGCTTCTATGTTTGGATATTGTCAGTCATTAGCTTCGTTTAATTTTGGCAATTTAAATACTTCCAAGGTAAATGATATGTCAAGCATGTTTTATGAATGCACATCACTTGCTTCGGTTGATTTTGGAAGTATAGATACTTCAAACGTTACAAACATATCACATATGTTCCGTAAGAATATTTCTCTTAAAACACTTGATCTAAGTGGTTTTAATGCAGCTAGTGTATCCAATGCTGATTACATATTCTATGAGATACCGACCCTTGCGACCGTAGATTCTCCTAAAAATCTGAGCGTTAATATTATGTTTTCAGGAGATTATAAATATTACCTTGATGACAATAAGGATGGCATTCCTGATTCTACAACCTCCTACACAGGAATGTTGCAATCAGCAGCTTCTCACAGATACATTGGAAAAACGGATGCAGAACTTGCTGACATTTTGCCGAAACCGCAGACCATAAGCTTTGAGCGAAAGAAGATAAAGATAGCCAAGGGCGACCAATTTAATATCACCTATAAGAGTAATGCCAAGAAAATATCATGGTCTACAAGTGATAAAAAGGTAGCAACCATAACCCAGTCCGGAACTCTTAAAGGAAAGAAAAAGGGAAAATGCACTATAACCGCAACTACTGATGGCGGCGCAAGCGCTACATGCGAAGTAACCGTACAGTCTGATCCTATAAAGCTTAAGAGTGTAAAGGCATCAAAGAAAAAACTCACTTTAAAGAAGGGTAAGAAGTACAGCTGCTACACTGATTTTGCTATGCTTCCATACAACTTCTCAATTAAGAACATAAGTTTCAAATCAAGCAATAAATCAGTTGCCAAAGTAAATAAGAATTCCGGCCTGATCACACCTAAAAAGAAGGGTAAATGTGAGATTACGGTAACAGTTAAGGATAGAGCCGGCACTATAAAGACATGTAAGATTAAAGTGGTTGTAAAGTAAAAGAGATTCTTAGTATGAAAAATCATGTGATACATGCTAATTACCGTGATATGATAAAAGATAGAATCTGCGCTTAGCAGAGCTATAGATGACATGCCTGATGATTTTATTATTAGGCAATTTATGATGATTCACAAATCGGAGGTATTTAGTATGCTTTTGTGTGAGTATAATGAAGAAGAAACAATGAACTTGTTCAAAAAAGAGGGCATACAGGAAGGACTACAGCAAGGACTTCAACAAGGACTTCAACAAGGACAACTGCAGCATCTTGTCAAACAGGTTTGCAAAAAGCTTAGAAAATCTAAAACAGCTGTTGAAATATCAGAAGGGTTGGAAGAAGATTTAGATGAAATAAAAAGAATCTGCGCTATTGCAGAAAAATACGCTCCTGACTATGACATAGAGTCTATATATAATGAGTTGATGAAAGAAAAGGTTCTAAGCTGATTATTGTTTTGTTAGACTCCCCGGATTATTCCGGGGAGCTTTTTAGCTTATAATTCTTCTGCAACAAGGAGGAGAATTATATGTTACAGATTAATGATGAGACAATCGCAAATTATGCGAATTATTTACAGGAGATGGAGAAATCAAAAGCCACAGTCAGAAAATATGTGCGCAGCATCTGTAGATTTTGCAATTGCTGTGGAGGAAACATAAAGTCAAAGGCTGTGATTCTTGAATATAAAGAAACACTTCATAAGCAGGGTTATAGCATTAGCACGATAAATGGAAATATTGCAGCTATAAATTCTTTTTTGAGTTTCGCAGGAATACCTGAATGGAAACTTAGATCACTTCGCATCCAAAAGAGAAACTTCCAAATTGATGATAATGAAATAACATTTGATGAATACAGAAGAATGATCGAGACATCTGAGAAAATCAGTGATAAAAGGATGCCATATATTCTGATGACTCTTGCAAGTACAGGAATAAGGATCAGTGAGCTTCCATATATCACACCGCAGGGCCTAAGAAGGGGAAGAATTCAGATAAGTCTAAAGGGGAAAATCAGGATTATTCTGATACCTGAATCTCTGTCAAAAACATTGCTTATCTATTGCGAGAAAAACAAAATTATCGAAGGAAGTATATTTATTTCAAGAAATGGCAGACCGCTTCACCGAAGCTATATCTGGCGCAAATTCAAGGAAATCGCTATAAAGGCAGGTATCGACCAAAACAAAATATATCCGCATAACTTCAGACATTTTTTCGCAAGAACCTACTATGATGCATATAGTGATGTCATTCATTTAGCTGATATCTTAGGTCACAGCAGCGTCAATACAACAAGAATTTATACTATGCGCCGCGGCGCAGAAGAACGCGACAAAATCGAAGCTCTTGGCCTGGCGGTTATCTAACCGCCAGGCCTAAGTTATATTAATCATTTCTTAAGACATTTCGTATGTGTTTCTTAATAAACCAATGGCGGTTTTGTGGTATTATCTTTTTTGCGTGATCACGTGATTTAGTAGTATATAAGATTTTCGGTTATTTCACCAAAGAATACCCAGTATCATTTGAAATATTCAATAAAGGGAATCTTTAAATACAGAATATCAAAACTATGCATAATGGCGGCCATACAAAGGTTGTATGGCTGTTGAAAGTGGCACTTTTTTGCCGTATTATGAAGAAAGGAAAATAAATGATTGAGCAGACAGATATATCAGGTACTATAGATATTACGAATAAGGAAGCGCAGTATGATGAATGTGTGAAAAGATTATTGTCAAATAGACTGGTACTCGCATGGATCATGAAAGAATGCGTTCCTGAATTTGCGCAGTTTTCTATATCTCAAATAGCAAATAAATGCATTGAAGGAGAGCCGCAGGTATCAAAGATTGCGGTTGATCAGGATCAGCTTGATAAGGACGAACTTCAATATCTTGAGGAGTTGCCGGATGGCAGAATCGAAGGACAAAATACAGAAGATAATTCGATAAAAGAGGGAAAAGTCTATTACGATATAAAATTCTCAGCAGTTGTACCGGACTCAAAGGAACCGGTTCATCTCATTTTGAATGTCGAGGCGCAAAAGGACGATGATCCACCATATCCTCTTATCAAGAGAGCTTTATATTATGTAAGCCGTATGATAAGCGCACAGAAGAACACGGTCTTCATTAAAAGTCATTATGAGAAAATTCGTAAGGTTTATTCTATATGGATTCAAATGAATGTTGATGACGAATATAAGAATACTATTACACGGTATAGAACGGTTGAGGAAAATGTCATCGGAAATGCATTTGAAGTGTTGTCCGGCACATTAAATGAGTCCTCAATCTTCACTTTAAATGAGGCTGCATAGGGTGTCAGACAAAGGGTTCAGTCAGATTGTTTGACACC
>NZ_AUJP01000012.1 GCF_000424285.1 Butyrivibrio sp. MB2005
AGAGCGTAATGACAGTAATGGCACTCCCTGAGCGTATGAGACGTTTCTATAGAACTACAAACTATCTGGAACGGCTCAACAAGGAAATAAAACGCAGGTCAAATGTGATCGGTGTATTTCCAAATGTACAATCCATTATCAGAATCATGGGAAGTGTCTTACTTGAGCAAAATGACATGTATATGGCTCAGAATAAGATATCACTCACCAGAAAAGACTTTGATGAGCTGAACAACTCGTCAGCGAAACTGATAGAGATTGCAAAGGAACAGCAACGACTTTTAGCGGCCTGACAATTGGATACCTAAAGGTAATTTACACACAATAAAGGACTTGACCTTTATTTCCTGTAGCATTCACTCACATGTACTTATTAAGCACAGAAAAAGTATATAATAGACCATAATATTTCTATCTTATATACCTGTCTCACTCAGTGGTTAAAAAAAAGGTATATAAATTCTATGTATTTTTACATCTTATATACCTGTCTCACAAAGCACGTATAAAAACATGAATCATACGTGTCCTTTGTATAGGTAGTAGTTCAAAGTTCGAGATTTCTTTTTACAACAACACAAATGTAAAATGGGAAAGAAATGAAGGTAAATTAAACCATTCGCTATGCAAGCGATAGACGGATCGGTGCACATCCGGGGACCTCGGCTTTGCGACGATCGGAGCGAAGCGGAGATGCGAACACGCGGAGCGGGTTCGAGTTATATGCGCGAAAAAAGGAAGATCTTTCGATCTTCCTTCTTAGAGCGATAGACGGGGCTCGAACCCGCGGTCTCCACCTTGGCAAGGTGGCGCTTTACCAACTAAGCTACTATCGCATATATGTAAAGTCGCTTTCGCGACAGCAAAATAAATGATACAGTAAGAAACTTTTTCTGTCAATACTTTTTTGTGATTTTTTATCAAAACGAAAAAACAATAAAAAATATTCTATAACTCAATTTTTTTGGTTGCAATTATTTCGGTCTA
Organism: Butyrivibrio sp. MB2005; assembly: GCF_000424285.1. Taxonomy (GTDB): domain Bacteria; phylum Bacillota; class Clostridia; order Lachnospirales; family Lachnospiraceae; genus Butyrivibrio. The sequence goes on from NZ_AUJP01000012.1 coordinate 988, forward strand.
TACTATAGTATTCTAAAGAATATCTGCATTTTTCCCTGATGAAAACGGAACGATGTATTCAGGATGCGGACTAAGAAATGATAGAAAAGCCCTTGGCCTTCCATCTGACGCGCTCCTTTTCCCTTATACTGCAGCGAAATTTAGTGATGGTTTTGACAATCCATGTTTTACAATCAGACTCGCATATAGCACAGACGGTGGTAATACCCTGATCAGCTTTTTCAAAAAAGTTTAGTGTAAGAATTATTGCACATTATCCGCTTTTACTATACTAACCCGGAAGGAATTACAAAAATGGCATCTAGTATTATGCACCTTGCAGTTACATACGAACTGATAAAGCGTTTTGATTTTTCAGATACAGACAGGCTTAAATTCGGCGCCATCCTGCCTGATGCAGGCCAGGGAAAAGCAGGACATTTAAACAAATTCATTTGGGGACGAAATAAGAAGTCTTACGATTTTGAATTTTTCAGAAGTAAGTTTGGAGAATTGATGAAAACCGATGACCTGTACCTTGGATATTATCTTCACCTGGTACAGGATATCTGTTACAGACATTTTGTTTACGATAAGTACAAATGGAATCCCATGATTCCGGGCAATGTTGAGAGGCTTCATAAGGACTACTCCATAATAAATCACTATGTCGCAGAAAAATACAACATAAAAAACGACATCGAAGCTCCTACCGGTTTTGAGAGTGAGGATATAAACAGTATCTGCACCTTTGATGCGGACTGGCTTGTTAAGTCCATGGCGGGGTATTTTGAGAAGGTAGAGGACGAGGACATTTTCTTTTTTACAAAAGAAATGGCTGACGAGTTCATTAGCGAGGCAGTGGAAGTTTGTGCAAAGGAGCTGGACGCCCTTAAAAACGGCGGTAAGCTGATCGAGAGCTACGATAATGCCTGGGATAATAGGGTATATTCTCTTTTGGAGACCACATTAAATACAAGAGATCTTGGGGGCTACCGGATAGACGGAACAGATAACTATACAAAGTACGGCCGCCTTATTAGGAGCGACGTAGCAAATTATCCATCAGAAAAAGATATCGAATTTTTAAAAAGTAAAGGCATAACTACGATAATTGACACCAGGTCTTCAGGCGAGAAGGAAAAGAAGCCCCATGGCCTTGCGGATTTAGATGGCTTTGATTATTATGACATTCCCATTCCTGAGGGCAGCGGAATACCGGAGAGTGTAGAATCAGTGCCTGACAGCTATTACAAGATAGCTCACTCTGCAAAAATCGCAGAGGTATTCAAAACAATGGCTTCAGCAAAGTATGGAGTTATGTTTAACTGCACCGCAGGAAAAGACAGAACGGGAGTGGTATCGGCGATGATATTGTGGCTTTGCGGAATCAGAAAAAGCGATATTATTTATGATTACATGAGGACAAAGGAAAACAATATACCGCGTTTTGAGCTGATCCATCAGAATTTCCCCGAGCTTGATATGAACATTGTTATTCCTAATGGAAACAATATGATCAGACTTTTTGAAATGCTTGAAGACAGGTACGGCACGCCGGAGAAATACTTTGAAGCCATAGGCGTCAGTGCTGATATACAGAATAGAATAAAAGAAAAGCTTTGTATTTGATATGCATAATGGGAGAACGGTCCATGCATCGAAAAATACATCATGCTATGGAATAGGTTGTTATGGAAAAAGTTTTAAATGAATTTGTTGAACAGACTAAAGAGATTTTAGGGGATAATCTTGTAGGTATATACCTGCATGGCTCCTACGTTATGGGATGCTTTAATCTCCAAAAGAGTGACCTCGATCTGATTATTGTTGTTAATGAAAAAATGGATGATGCTTCAAAGCGTGAAGTCATGGATATGGTAGTTTCTCTAAATGAAAAAGGACCTGCCAAAGGTATAGAAATGAGCGTAGTGACTAAAGCTGTATGTAAGCCATTTGTATATCCTACGCCCTTTGAACTTCATTTTTCTGTAATGCATCTTGGATGGTACAGAGACAATCCGGAAGATTATATTCAGAAAATGAATGGTACAGACGTAGACCTGGCCGCGCATTTCACCATCATTGGAAAAAGAGGAAAATGCTTATGCGGACAGCCCATTGCAGAAGTATTTGGAGAAGTTCCCCAAAAGGATTATGTGGATGCCATATGGGATGACATCGCTGAAGCCCCTGAGGATATTGGGACCAATACCATGTACATCACATTGAATCTGGCAAGGGTACTGGCGTATAAGAAAGAGCAGCTTGTTTTGTCCAAAAAGGAAGGCGGAGAGTGGGCAATAAAGAACCTTCCTCAGGACTATCAGCCGCTGATAAGAGATGCTCTTCGCGAGTACTCAGATGGCTCAGATGTCACTTATGACTTGAGCGCCGCAAAAGTGTACGCAAAATACATGATTGATCAGATTTCAAATTGAAGGTTGATCGATCACATCAGATTGTATTTGTTTATGGTGATACACTTTTTATCATTAAATACAAATTCCACAATCCAGGGCATGACTAATCTTATCTTTTCAAAATCCTCATGTCCAAATGAATTGTCGTAATAGTTGATGATCGTACTGAGGGCAGTTCCGTGGCTGCCCACCACGATATTTTTACCTTTATATTTCTCAAGCACGGTATCTAAAGCAGCAATATTTCTATCCTGTACTTCCCTAAGGCATTCCCCGTCTGAGAGTTTATAATCAAAATCACTCCATTGCCTTTTGGTAAATTCTGCAAAATCCTCAATCCAACAGCTATCAACCCTTCTTTCCCTGAAAGCATCTATCGTCTCGATGGAAAGGCCTTTTTTCTCTGCAAAATCAGCAACTGTATCTACTGCACGTTTAAAGGGGCTGGACAGTACAACATCTATATTTTTATCGGACAAAAATGTAGTAACAAGCTTCCTGTCTTCCATTCCTTTTGGTGTTAATTCTCTATTGTAGTCATCGTGATTATCATAGTTTGGCTCAGCGTGTCGTACAAAATATACTCTTGTCATTTTAAAATCTCCTTGCTTTTACAATGAACATCAGCTCTGTGATGTCTTCTCTCTGACACTCCATATATCCGTCGATTATAAATCCGCTTTTTATAAGGCCGCCAAGATATTCTTCCATGGTGTGACCATATTCAATCCAATCGGAATCATCAAAATCCTTTGAGCACCAGGGCATCTTGTGGACAGCCTTGTAGTATCCGCCATTTTCGTCATCAACCCAGTCGCAGACGTAGTTGATAGGGTTTGGAGCCATAATGATAAACTCGCCGCTTTTCTTTATGACTCTGCGAACTTCGTCAAAGACAACCTTAAGGTTTGGAATATACATAAGAGAGGGCGGATTTATCACAAGATCAAAGGTATCATCAGAGAAACAGGAAAGATCACACATATTTCCTTTAACTATCTCGATTGACAAATCTTCTGATTTTGCTATCTCTCGGTCTTTGTCCAGCATCTTATCGGAAATGTCGATGACCGTTACATTGGCCCTGGCACAGGCAAGGAGCGGAGCCTGCAAACCGCCTGCACCTGCAAGGCAAAGAACATTCTTGCCTTTAATGTTCGCCAGCCACTCCTTAGGAACTTCTTTTTCCCAGAAATGAAGCACCAGATCACCAGTCCTTGCAGCGTCCAATTCTTCTCTGGTTGCACTTGCTGTCCAGTCCGCGTTGTTTGTTACCAGATTATCTATGTTCTTCTCAATTTGTTCAAATATTGTTTCCATTTTCTATTTTATTCTCCATCAATAGGGGTAATAAAAAGGCTTTTGCATATCACTTAACCATATATTTTTCTTCATTAACTATCTCAAAAGGTTCTCTGTTGAAATTGAAGCAACTTACACAATTATCCGCAGCCAACATGTTTTCAAGTCTCTTTTTGGTCAATGGAAATGTCACCATATCCAATGCCTCGGACTTATTGACCCATTTAACATGCAAGCTTTCGTCACTCCCAACATTTTTAGGTTTTCAAACTCATGTAAGTCCCCTTCTTTTCAGCATGTTTATATTATACTTGATGGAAACTGCAGGAAAAAGGCGCAATCTTCAAGAAAAACAAAAAACGTAAAATAGTAAATTATGATGATATAATATAGACAACTTTGCAGAAAGGAGAATCAGATGAAAAAAATTTTAGGACGACTTCTTCTTGTTGTTCCTGCCATAGCACTGCAGGTATTTTGGTATGTACTTCTTTTTGGAGGACTGGATACAGTTGTAGGTGGGCATCTTGGCAATGTCATACAGATCCTGTTTACTGTTTTGGCAGTCATATTTGTGCTGGTTCTGATTTCGAGGCGGGATGAGAGTTCATATAAGATACTCTGGATTGTGGTCATACTGGGCTTCCCCATTCTTGGAGCCATATTATATGCCTTCCTTGGAAACAAGAGCACAGGGAGAAGCCTTAAGAGAAAAATGGAGAAGGCTCCAAATAAAGTGACGGTACAGGAATTTGTTGATGAAAAAGATTTATCGGATGAGCTGAAGAAAGAAGACCTGAGGCTTGGGCAGTCCGTTAAGAGAATCTATGAGACAACAGGTTTTCCGCTTCTGACAAATGATACATCCAAGTATTATCCCTTCGGCGAGGATATGTTCGCTGATATGTGCGAGGATCTTAAAAAGGCAGAAAAATATATCTTCATTGAGTATTTCATCATACAGCGCGGAGTTTTCTGGGATACACTTACTGACATTCTTGCTGACAGAGCGGCAGCAGGAGTCGATGTCAGAGTCATGTATGACGACCTTGGAAGTATTGCGACCTATTCTTTAGTAGACATACGTGATTTACAGCAAAAGGGAATCAAGTGCATACCCTTCAATCCGCTTTTCTTTGTAACAACACAGCTAAATAACCGTGATCACAGAAAAATCATGGTAATTGATGGCAGGGTCGCATACAGTGGTGGCGTCAATCTGGCAGATGAGTATGTTAACGAGAAGGAATTGTTTGGAAAATGGAAGGATATCGGTTTTAGAATCACCGGTGCCGGGGTAAAGAGCTATACCTTCATGTTTGTGGAATTCTGGAATTCATTCTCAAAAGACCTGATAAATAAAGAGGAAATCGGATCTTTTGACGCTTCAGATTCTGTGAAAGACGATAATGGATTCATTCTTCCTTATTATGATTCGCCTATGAGAGAAGAGCATACAAGTAACGTCTTTTATACAGAGGTATTATCCCTGGCTACGGAATATGTATGGTTCTACACGCCATATCTGATGCTGGGCGATGCGCTTTTTGATGCATTCATTAGAGCTGCTGAAAGAGGCATCGACGTCAGGATCATCATGCCGGGAATTCCTGATAAGAAGGCGGTTTATCGCTTGTCCAGAAGTTATTACAGAGACCTGTTAAAGGCTGGGGTTAAGATATACGAATACACACCGGGCTTCGTCCATGCAAAGGCTATGATAGCTGATGGCAAGGTTGCAACCATCGGCACGGTAAATCTTGATTATCGCAGCCTGTTCCTGCATTTTGAGTGTAATTCATTGTTCTACAAAGCAGATATAATTGAATCGCTGAAAAAGGACTATGAGACAAGTCTTGAAAGCTGCACTCAGAGAACTCTTGAGAACATAAATAATGGAATTTTTTACAGATTTATCGATTGTTGTCTGCGTGTGCTTGCTCCTTTGTTGTGATTATAGAAGAGAGAAGTTGGTGGTCCTTTCAATATATGCGATAGACGGGTCGCACGAGTCCGGGGTCGCTGCACATCCGGGGGATGTGCGCTCAGCGACGACCGAAGTGGAAAGTAGACGCGGAGCGGAGACACGAATCCCGCACCGCGGATAAGTGAACCATTTCAATGCAAGCGATAGACGGGTCGCACGAGGTCCGGGGGACCTCGGCTTTGCGACGACCGGAGCGAAGCGGAGATACGAATCCCGCACCGCGGGTGAGCGGCCCCTCTGCCGCTCACTAAAACAAAAAGCACATCCTTTACGGATGTGCTTTTCGTTTTACTAGAGCGATAGACGGGGCTCGAACCCATTCCAAATAATCGCTCAATCACGCGAAGAAAGGAGACTCCGCGCATCCTCGCATCCACAGGGTAATCATATAGGTAATCAATCTATACTAAATTAGCCGATAAGCTAAAGGGTTTTAAAATTCTCAGCAACCAATAATCTTTGTTCAGAAAAGAGGTAACCATGAATAACTATAAGATAACTGCATTAGATATACTTGTCAAAAATTCCTTAAGCGATGTAAAGGATACCTTCACAGAAGATGAAATAGCCAAGGCAATAAAAGCGCTGGTAATCGTAAGAATAATTGGAATCGTAATCTTCACTGTTTTTTCCATTCTAATTCTGTGCGCACTCTACTCTGTATCAGACGAGCTTTCACATTTCATCTACCATTACTATGGTGGCTTCTGTGAGTATTACAGATGATTTATTAAAAGACTATAAAATGAACAATTGCGATTTGATTTGATGTAATATCTATGTAGTGATTATTAAATAAACGTATAATCATAATAAATTTGATTTTTCAATAAAAGGAGTAAAGGTTATGATTAAATCAATGATTAAGAGAGTAGCAACAATCGCCCTTGCAGGTGCAATGCTAATAGGCAGTTTATCAGTGAATAATCTTCAGGTCGAGGCTAAAGAACATAATACAGGTAAATTATGGTACTCAAGCAGAGAAGATTACTGGAATATTTGGGATGCTACAGGATATACAGAAGGTAGACCTGCAGAGTTCTGGGTTGGAGACTTTGGATATAAGAAGCTTAGCAATAACACTGCAGCAGTCACATTGTTTATGGGATATGAGAATACAGCTCTTAACATTCCAGCTACAGTAACTTATGAAGGTGTTACATATACAGTTACAAGAATTGGTCGTGAAGATGAAAGTATATATCTAGGTGATACTACATTTCCCAATTACCACAACTCATTCACAGGCTTAGTGATTCCAAGCACTGTAACAGAAATAGGCGAGGGGGCATTTAGTGGAATGAACATCAGTGGAAAAATCACAATCCCTGATACAGTTACAAAGCTTGGTAAAGGAGCATTCGCAGCTAATGAGACAGTAAATGAAATTGTAATAGGCTCAGGCATAACAAAAATACCTAAGATGTGTTTTTCAGGAAACACTAATGTTACTAAAGTAACAATTGGTAAAAATGTAAAGACAATAAGTGAAGAAGCATTTGCAGGTTGTAAGCTTAAGAATGTAGTAATAAAGTCAAAGAAGCTTAAGAAAATTGGTAATAATGCATTTAGTTGTCATAAATGGGTTAAGAAAAATGAATTCACCGTTAGTGTTGGCATAAGCCGAAAAATCACAGTTAAAGTACCTAAGTCAAAGCTTAATGAGTACAAGAAGCTTGTTACAAAGTCTTGGAAGAAAACTGATGCATTTACAAAAGACAATAAGTACACATTCAAAAAGATGTAACATTAAGATAACAGCCCTATCCAATAAGGATAGGGCTTATTTTTCTGCTTAGAAATATTTTTAATAAATTCTAAGGAGATAATTTTATGAGACTTGCACTACAATCACCAAACACAAAAATATTGCCCCACGCGCGGATAGGCGTAGGCGTTCTTGTCGCAGGCGGTGGAGCGAACGCGGAGACGCCGAGCACAGGACGCCGTTAAGCGCCGAGCGCAATGGGCAATTTTACGCAAATAGGAGGCTGAGGTTTACTATTACCCTCAGCCTCTTCCCATTGTCCCATCATTATCCCAAGCCACTATTTACAAAGCTTCTGTTGGGATTATTCCAAATCCCTTTTCCCATCTCTGTGCTTTTTCTGATACTTACTAATATCAATCACAGGAACAGAGTTATTGGGATGTGTCCTATTCCATTCGAGCTGTAATTTATGAAATGCTCTCAGCTTGCTTTCAGACACCGTTGCTGGAACTTTCCCAATCAGCCTAGCTATCTCTTTCTGATCATACCCTTCCAACATCAGCTTAATAACACTCTTCTGAGCATCAGACAGATTTTTGATTTCAGAAAAGAAAAATCTGCGTATTTCTTGTTTTGTAGATTTTGCTTCCTGCTGGTCAGCTTGCTCAATTCTGTAAGTGAGATAATCTTTGTGATATCCTGCTTCGAATTCTTCTTTGACTATACCATTGTCACGTCTGAAGAATTCATAGTTGTTGTTGACGACCTCCTTTGATTTCTGTTGACTGGAGATATTGTTCTCTACCCTATTCTCTAAGAGCATAAGAACAACATCATACGAATTCATGTGACCATAGTCGGATAACAGCGATTTCATCGATATTTCTTTTTGCGTTGACAAATTCGGAAATGTCATTTTTCCGTTAAACAGATCAATGACTGCACTGTTTCGTCTTTTGGTTTTTTGATTGACGAATCTATACGTGATGTACCCTTCGTCATATACAGTGACTGTACCTGAATAGTCAAGTACAGATAGCTGGTCTGACAGGACCTTAGTACAAGATGCTTGTAGCTGATTGCACCCAATATGCTTTAATTTCACAGGGTGCAATGATTTGGCAAACTCAGCCAAAGTAATCTGGCACTGCTCCAAGTCAGTAAGCTGGTTAATTGTGACTCCTTTAACATTGATGCTCATATGTATACCTCCTTTTTTTACGCATCAGGAGGAAACACAGAGGATGCTATGAGATATGGAATGCCTATAGGGCTATTGATAACGCCATTAAGTCACTTTTAATGTCATGATCTGTTTGGCATATATTGCGATAACTGTTATGAATGCCATGCGTACAAATGTAACGTCTATCCCACTTATTTCTCTGTATTTCCTTTTTGTTTTTAATTACAAAAGGAGATAAAAAAGAGTCCTTGGAACACGTATCTGAGGTACAAATAAAGAACTCATCGTTAATAGATGAGTAGGTATTTAAAAATGACGTCTAGGCAGTCATTTGTGCACTATTTCTAAAATGGAGTGGGAATTCACGAAAAACTTTGTGAAAAGAACACAAAAGGCATTTGCTCCCGAATTGGAACGTAGAAAATGTAATTCTTTATATGAATAAAATATTTGAGATCCTTTTGTTGATTGATGAAAATATCCCGAATTTATCTGTTGTAAATATGAACTATTAGAGGGAGACAGATTATCTTGTTTCAAAAAATGAAATAGTCCCGAATTTGTTTCCCTCAAATCTATAAAAGTAGGAACACAGAAATATATATGGAAGGGAGATGATATTATGTCAACTGTGAATCCTAGAAATGTAAAGCTGTCACAGACAGCAGCCCTTGGCTCAAAGTCAAGAAACGTAACTGCAAACGGAGTAGCAACACGTTTTAAACGTGACCCTGCAACAAACCAGCCTACTCAAGAGATTGAGGGCTATGCGGTCAACGTCCTCTCCGCCCGTGGAGAGGTACAAACAGTGAAGCTACCCAAGACTACCGAAGATCAGATAGAGCAGATAAAAACTGCGCTATCCGAAGATAAGGTGGTTCAAGTCACTCTGGATGGCTTTGTAGGCAAGTTCTACGCAATGCTTGATCGTCAAACTGGACGCCTGATTCAAGGAATCAGCGCTACGGCTACAGATATCAAAATAGTATCTGTAGAAGATCTCGTTGAAGATTTTGACGATGAAGTCATCATGTAACTGTAAACAAACGGGCGGTCAATCAGACCGCCCACCTATGAAAGGAAAAGTTATGGAACATTGTTTTAGATACTCATATGGAAAAGAATGTAAAGAAGACCGTGACTTGATGGCAGAATTAGCATATTTTGATGGGCTAAGTCCCTCAAATGCTGATTCAAAGAATATAAATACGACACTTCCCTGTGTATCGTTAGAAACTCAGGCAAATGTGCTCTCAAAGGATGGCACAGAATGGCTCCATGCAGTAGAAGCTGATCGGGATGGTGAGAATATCAAAATCCGTATTATCACCAAAGATAACCGAGGTGTTAATGTTGTTATTCCTAATGCAAGGGACAGGATTCTCTATAACAAATATAGGGACCTTAGATTCCTCATACGGAACAATGATTTTATATATGTCACCTTCCCAGAACTGATGGTTATGGCGATTAAAAACGTGAGAGGGTTATATTTACTCGCCCATGACTTTAAGGTTAAAAATCCAGATGATGAACCTGATAGGCCTCAGCCAACAATATTTATTTAAAATGAGGGGCTATTATGCCCCTCAAAAATGAAAGGAATCATTATGGAAGAACATAAACTAAAATGGGAAATCATAGATTTCTCTCCTTATAATCCTACTCATAATACATGGTTAGCAATATCTTCATTTAGTGTTGTTGTCGATGAAGTTACTGGATTACCAAAGGACTTTGTCTTAGTCACTGCAATTGACAAATATCTTGCTAACTGTGATATATGTGAATTTCCTCTATTTATTGAAGCAGACAAAGTGTTTCACACTCCTGCTCATACAAAACTGTTGGAGGAATTCCGCAAAGGGCAACCTTTTGTATTGGTAAATCCAATACAGCTTCGTGTATGTCGCCAATTTGTTTACGACAAAGGCTGTTATAACTACATAGGTACAGCAGAAGGATTTACAGTTATCGAGACCCAATGGCTTGGGCATGGAAAGGAGCATTAACAATGGAAAAAAACAAATATCTACACAGTGTAATAACAAAGATTTCTCAGGCGTATCAGTATGTTAAGCAAGAGATATCAGAATCTGCGCAAATGAAACAGCAAGCTGTGTTAAACCAAGTCGCAGCTAATAATATTTTAGCGATTCGATATGATCTTTATGAAGGATTAAGGAACAGTTATTATCCGAACCTTAAACCCATAGAGACTTTCAACTCCATTCGCTGTAACGGGTGGGGGTTGAAGCAGAATACAGTAGTCTATATGTATACCTTGGCAAAAATAAACACCGAGGTACTACCGAGCCCGGTATTGCAACTGATCATGTCTAATATGAATAAAGACATAGCAGCTGCATTAGTTACACTTAATAGTCTATATGGATATGAGTATGTTCGTGCATTTTATCCATATTTATTCCAAGGACTATATATCGTATCTATCAGAGACTTGGGTATCGATGTTGAAATCAGTGTTGTCTAGCAAATAAGCCTTGCATCTAATGGTGCAGGGCTTGTTCTTGTTATCTTACTTTTTAATTCAGAATTTATATTTTTTTACTTTATTCCCTAATTACCCCCGTGAAAACACATTCTTATATAGAGAAGCCGATTAGATCGGCATAGCTGATAATTATGCAGTTCTGCCAATTGTAGAACTGTAGTATGGAGGATAACAAATAATGGTCGATCTCACAAAACACAGATCTGATGAACTGGCTCAAAACTCTTCATTAGAAAAGAACAAATCATCTTCATATGATAAACAAAGCAAGGTTTTCTTTCTGACCTTGAATAATCCACAAAAGCATGGTTACACCCATGATTTTATTATTGACACAATACACACCAAATTTCGTCATTTTACTTATTGGTGCATGTGCGATGAAATCGGAGAAAGTGGCGGAAATTACCATACACATATCTATATACTGCTGGGAAAGAAAAAGCGCTGGTCTTCTGTGCAGAGGGCTTTTCTACACTCTCATATAGAAGAAAAAGTTATGGGATCGCCGCAAGAATGTCGTGCTTATATTCGTAAAGAAGGTGAACGTCACAAGGAAAAGAAGGAAACGAATCTTTCTGAAACGTTTTATGAGGAAGGTACTATACCAACCTTTAAACTATCGAACGATAGAGTAGAAATGCTCATACAGATTGAGGATATGATAAATCAAGGTATGCGTCCTGAACAAATAATGCAACAAAGTGTAGTATTCCGCCAGTTTGAAACTATCATCCGTAAAAGTTTCTTTGCGAAGCGTTTAAAAGAGACACCACCATTGCGTCAGATAAAGATAGTATGGCATCTTGGCGCGAGTGGGAGCGGCAAATCTTTTTCATATACGCAGCTATGCGAACAGTATGGCGAAGACGAAGTGTTTTTTGCATCTGATTATAGCAACAATTGTACAGCTTTGTTTGATGGATATGAGGCACAAAAAGTTGTCTTCTTGGATGAGGTTAAGACCGATAGTTTCAAGTATGGCTATTTATTACAGATTCTACAGGGATATAAAACACAAATCCATGCACGTTACTGCAACATCCAGAGCTTATGGACAGAAATACACGCTACCAGTATTTATGCACCTGATGAAATCTACGATGAAATGGTTGCTGTTCCTAATCGGACTATTGACAGTAAAACCCAACTTCTTCGCAGGATTACGGATTATTGCTATCACTGGAAAGATGAAGAAGGTTACCATTCATTTCAAATACCTTCATCAGAATATAAGTCTTATAAAGATTTAAAGGAACGTGCTGAAGGAAAAGCTGATGATTTTAAAGATGCAGATGAATCAGATGACGTACCATTTAAAGATTAAAACTACAACTATTATTTCAAAATAAAAAGGAGATGCGAGCATTTTAGACAGAGGACACCAAGCCTAGATATGCGCTGAATGTTGGTCGCAAAAATTACGCTTATGTCCTATCGAATAAACAATCATGAAACAAATTCATCAATATTCAGCTCAGAGTTCGCAAGTGGTATACTATCTCTTGAGGATGCGCGGAATTTGTATGAATCTATGGAAAAAGAAATTATTCTTAGGAATTACAAATTCCCATACAAACCGTCGACGGACGGATATTACCATATTAATATTGCTGGGCGAACAGAAGGGAGGGGACAGTTTAAAGCCAAGAGTTTGGAACGCTTAAAAGAAAAAGTTTATGCTTATGAAAAAGGCATTAACGGCCATGCACGTAAACGATTTAAGGAAGTATTTGAAATGGTCCAGGAAAGAAAGTTATCAATGACGAAGGATAATGAAAAACGTCTTTCAGTATCAAATACTGTAAATAAAAATAAGCAGGATTATAAAAGATTTTTTCAAGGCACTGATTTTGAACAACTATTTGTTGATACCATTAGACCGAAGGATATTGAGGAAATATACCAATATAATTTGTCTAGGTATAACCTTAGAAAAAAAGCCGCGTTAGCAATGAGAGGAATTATTAAGAATGTAATGCTGTTGGCGCTTAGACAAGAATGGATTGAGAAAAATCCTTATCTTTCCGCTGATTTCGGACAGTTTAAGGACATGATAGAGCCTGACAGTATTACAGAAGAACGTGGTTATACTGAACAGGAACTGGAAAAAATACATGCATTCATTGCAGAAAAGCAGAAAAAGAAACCAGATTATTTTCCTGCTTATGCATTGGAGTTACAGATTATGTGTGGATTAAGGCGTGGAGAGGTACCACCACTTATGTGGGAAGACTTTCATGATGGATATATGGATATTCACCGTGAACAGATAACTGTACAAAAGACAGCTAAAGAACCTGAACATGATGCTATTGTCTCACATACAAAAACATGGAAAGATCGCCATTATCCTATTACGACAGATGTATCCGAATTTCTTAAAAGGCTACGCATGATTCATAAAGCATATGGAATCAAGAGTGAATATTTGTTTCCTGCTCCTACTGAAACAAAAGTCATTTCAAACAATACTGTATATAACTTCTATCGAAGAATGTGTGAAAAGTTAGGGATTGTTGTTCGTTCAGATATTGTCCGTGGAACTCATGCTTTCAGGAGAAATGCGATTACCCAGGTAATCAATCAAAGCAATGGAAATATTCTAATGGCATCCAAATTATTTGGTAATACGCCAGCGGTCATTAATCAAAACTACTATACAGGTCTTGATCTAGAAAAAGCAAAAGAAGTCTTAGAGGCATTTTAGTCAAATGATATTCCCTTGAATATAGTTATCAATAGGGTAATCAAAAAAGCCTTGTGGGTAATCAATAGAAAAAAGAAAAACCCCAGATAAAATCTGAGGTTTAACTAGAGCGATAGACGGGGCTCGAACCCGCGGTCTCCACCTTGGCAAGGTGGCGCTTTACCAACTAAGCTACTATCGCAAACGATTTATTTAATTAACAACGCAAGACATATATTACACGAAGCATATATATATTGTCAACAGGAAATTTGATATTATTATGAAGTGAATTTTTATTGAAAAGGACCTACCAACATGCCCCAGAGACTTTCTGATTATCTGAAAAAAGAATATGGAGAAAAGATATATAGGCTCTCCCTTTCCTCCGGCTGTACCTGCCCTAACAGGGATGGCAGTATTATTCTTCCTGATGGGACGCCTCTTACAGGTGGCTGTACATTTTGTTCTGAAGGAGGATCAGGGGAATTTGCAGCAGAGGTTGCATCTGTTGATGTTCAGATTGAGGAAGCCAAAAAGCGTATCAGAAGTAAGACAGATGCCAAAAGATTTATCGCATATTTTCAGTCCTATACCAACACCTATGGGGACCTTAAAAGACTAAAGGCTTTATATAAAGAAACCATAGAAAGAGATGACGTGGTGATCCTAGCAATAGGCACAAGGCCTGACTGCATCGGCGAGGATGTCCTCTCGATGCTTAAAGAACTTAGAGCAATTAAGCCTGTATGGATAGAGCTTGGACTTCAGACGATTCATGAAGACAGCGCAAGACATTTTCACAGGGGCTATGATTTATCAGTATTTGAAGAAGCCTACGGAAATCTGAAGGGCATCGGAATAGAGGTCATTGTTCATGTGATTTTCGGCCTCCCAGGGGAATCAAAGGAGGATATGCTTGAAACTGTCCGCTATCTCTCTAACCTTTCTCCTGAGCTTGACGGGATAAAGCTTCAGAATCTCCAGATTCTTAAAGGAACTCAGATGTATGAGGAATATAAAAAAGAGCCCTTCCATATTTTATCTTTGGAAGAGCACGTGGAGCTTTTAGCAGAGAGCATAAATATGCTCCCCGAGAAAACCGTTATCCACAGAATGACAGGAGATGGGCCAAGAGCACTCCTTGTTGAACCGCTGTGGAGCCTTGATAAGAAAAATGTATTAAATACAATAAACAGGATTGTGAAATTCTAAACTCTAAAACATCAGTGAGATATAGCCCAGAAAGCCACCGCGCTGGCTGCTGCAACGTTTAATGAATCCACATCATGGGACATGGGAATCTTTACGCAAAAGTCGCAGGCATCAATTGTCTCCTGCATCAGACCATCACCCTCAGCGCCAAGGTAAATTGCCAGTTTCTCATTGGATCTGATCTTCGGATCATCGATAGAATAGGAATTATCCCTGAGTGCCATGGCAACTGTGGAAAAGCCAAGGGATTTAAGAAGTCCCACAGTATCGCCCTCAGGTAAAAAGGTCCAGGGCATAAGGAAAATATTGCCCATACTTACCCGGATTGCACGTCTGTATAGCGGATCTGTGCACCCATGCGAAAAAAGTACTGCATCGATATTGAGTGCAGCGGCGCTTCGTATGATTGCCCCTGCATTTGTGGGATTTGTCACATTTTCAAGAACAGCAATTTTCTTTGCGTCATTGCAGATGCTCTCTACTGAAGGGAGCTCTTTTCTTTTCATGGCACAAAGGACACCTCTTGTCAGGTGGAAGCCTGTGATACCTGTCAGTACCTCATCAGATGCGGTGTAAACAGGAACTTCAAAGGAAAGAGCAGATATCTTATCCAATAGTAAAGATGCTTCGCCCTTTTCCTGACGGAGCTGCTTATCTTCTATAAGAAGCGATATGGGCTCATAGCCTGCCGCCAGAGCTCTTTCAATAACCTTTGGGCTCTCTGCTATGAAAATACCGGGCTCCGGTTCGTTTATGTGATACAGCTGAACTTCAGATTGTTCTTTATAAACATAAAGTTCAGGTGCTTCATAATTGTCTATGGTGATGAGTGTTTTCATAAAATATCTCCATGTAGGAATAGTACACGAAAAGTATAACATGAGTATGATACAATAGGTTTATAGGATTTTCTAAGGGGGTATTTTTATGGGTAATACATTCTATTTTGCTTTTGAGCCCGCTCTAATGACATGGCTTCAGGGGGTTCTGGGAGAGACAGGAGCAAAAATAGTATCGCAGTTTTCAGCACTTGGCGAAGAATATGCCCTTATACTTATACTTGGCTTTTTGTATTGGTGCTATGACAAAAAGTTTGGAATTTATATTGGAACAAACGTAGCGGTGGGCATTACCCTTAATCCGCTGATTAAAAATATCTTTTTAAGAATAAGACCTTATATGGCGCATCCTGAGATTAAGTGTTTCAGGCCCGTGGAGCCGGATGCAGATCTGTATGATGTGGTGGCCCAGGGGTACTCTTTTCCAAGTGGTCATTCCATGAATTCAGCTATTGCCTACGGTACTCTCGGAAGATATACAAAGAAGAGAGTTTTTGAAGTCCTTGCCTTTGTGCTTCCGCTTCTTGTTGGTATTTCAAGAGTCTCTGTTGGTGTACACTATCCCACAGACGTGCTTACAGGCTGGTTATGCGGAGCTTTGGTTGTTTTCGCTGTTCCTTTTATAATGGATAAATTCGGCGAAGAGAACAGATGGAAGGTCAACCTGGTTTTCTTTCTTATAGCCAGTATTGGAATATTCTATTGTAAAACAGAGGATTATTTCTCCGGGCTTGGAATCATGGGCGGCTTCTTCCTTGGAATAGAGATTGAAAAAAGATTTGTGGATTTCAAAAGTACCACAAAGCCTGTTCATTGCATTGCCAGATTGCTTGGCGGCGGGGCACTTTATTTTGTACTTAACAGGCTTTTGAAAATGCCATTTTCCACAGAATTTTTGACATCAGGCACAACAGCGGCTTACCTTGTCAGATCAGCTCGTTATTTCATTGTGCTTACATTTTTGATTGGTATTTATCCGTATGTTTTTCGTTTTGGGGCAGGCAAAAATGAATAATACTTTTTCGAAAGTACTCGATGTTTTATTAAAAATAATGTTCGTGACAGGCTTCCTGATATTTTTTTGTGCGAACGTCTTTCATTATACAGCCAGGATGGATGGCGATGTCGCAGGAGAAGCGATACTTGCAAAAGAAATATCGGACAATAATTTGAGAACGCCGGATAGCTGGTTTATCAGCACGGAGGAGAGGGTAATATATCCGGCTAACCTTGGGGCGATAATATATCATTTTTCGGGGAATCTTAACGTTTCTATGGGGCTTGCATGTTCAGTGTGTGGGCTTCTCATCATCATTTCAATGATTGCGTTATACAGGAAGGTCGGAATGAGTAGTATTGCTGCGTGGTGTGCTGCTTTTATTCCTTTTGTCCTAACGCTCAATGTCCATGACGCATTAGAAATGTATATTTTATATGCCGGATATTATTTTCCGGTTCTTTTCGCATTTTACATTTATGGAATCTTTCATGCTGATTTTATTGAGGGAAGAATCCCTGTGTTTAATCTGATTATTTCCGTGGTACTGTCCATTGTGCAGGGAATGCAGGGAATGCGCGGACTTCTGATGGTCTTTTTACCATATACCTGTGTAGAGATTCTTAGAACGCTTATTATCCTGATCAAAAAGAAAAAGTGCCAGTTAAAGGAATTATTCCCACTGTTTTGGTGCTGTTTTCTGGTAGTAATTTCGTACATCTCAGGTAAATTCTTATCAGAGGGAGTATCCAGTACTTCAAGAAATTTAAGAAACGGCCCTGCCAAACTTGTGAATGAGGTTATTCCCTCTATATTTGATCTTTTTGATACAAATGGAAACCTGGTGTATCTGTTGGTTGTTGTGGCAGTTTGTCTGATAGCTGTTTGCTTTTCTGTTTATGTATTTATAAAAAAGATGCCACAGAAGTCTGCATTTTTCTGGGCAAGTCATTGGATGTCATTGTTTGCAATGGTTACAGCCATGGCTTTTACAACCTTTGATGTTTCATCAAGGTATTCTGTATTCCTGTTTTTTGCAGTAGGAATGTCAGTTGGAATTACGCTTGATAATATGGAATCCCAAATGGTACTGCGAAATATTTTTCTTGCGATAATAATTTCGTGTACTGTGTTTTCATCATCAAGCGTGTATATGAACCTGATAAAGAACGACAATTCTAAAGACTCTGTGTACGTTAAAATCGTGGACTGGATGGTAGAAAATAATGTTCATAGAGGATATTCCACTATGGATTATGCAGGGATTATAACCCTGGCAGGTAATGGGAAGACCGAAGTTTGTCAGATAGATATGACGAACCTTTGCGCTATAAAATGGCTAAGCAGTGCAGACTGGTATCCGCCAAATTCTGATGCCGGAGAGAGAGTTGCTATTATCACAACGGACAATACGGATGAGAGTTTCCTTAAATACATTGATGAGAATAATCTTTCTGGCATTATTGAAACCAGTACGGATATGCAGAAATTCCATTGCTATATTCTTCAGGAGAATCCTGTGAGGTTAGATTAATATGCTTGTATACACAAAGCTTTTTGGGGCCTTCTTTATATGTTTATGTATATTATTATGTCTGGTCTCATATTTGATAAAAAATGATATTTTGAGGAATACCTTTTCAAGGCTTATTCTTCTGTCCGGCAGCGTTGCTTTCTTTTTGTATTCCGGAAAAAGCTTTATCTGGTTCTATCTGTACCTGATAATTATCACCTATATTGGCGGACTGTGTATATCCAAAACAAAGAGATCCTTCTGGATATTTACCCTGCTTTTATTTGCGCCGCTTTTGGCATATAAGCTTTTAAGCTGGAGTAGCAGCGATATTATTCAGCCGCTTGGCATTTCATTTATCACATTGCAGAGCTATACATATTTTTACGCTCTTTATAAAAATGAGATGGAGTGTGAGAAGGGCATAGTTCAGGTGGCTCTTTTTGTGTCATTTTTTCCATGCCTTTCCAGCGGGCCGATAATGGATGCTGGAATTCTTTTGCCACAGTTTAAAAAAATCAGATCCTTTGATTATGAAAGAGTTACAGATGGTATAAGACTATACGGCTGGGGACTTCTGAAAAAGCTGGTGCTGGCGGATAATTTAGCGTTATATATAAGCGGCGTAAAAGAAAATGCTCAAAGTGCTGAGCATGCAGGAACAGCACTGCTTATCACGGCGCTGTTATATTCATTTCAGCTGTATTTTGATTTTTCAGGATATTCAGACATTGTAGTTGGATGCGGCAAAGTGATGGGCTTTGATCTGACCCGTAATTTTAACCATCCATATCTGTCAAAAACAGTGGCTGAATTTTGGAACAGGTGGCATATTTCACTTAGTGGATGGCTAAAGAAATACATATACATTCCTCTTGGCGGTAGTCGTGTAAATGTGGTAAGAATCTACGTTAATACCATGAGCGTGTTTTTGATGAGCGGCTTTTGGCATGGAAACGGTGTGACATTTCTGGTATGGGGAATACTGCACGGCCTGTTTGTCTGCATTGACAGGGCACTAAAGAAAAAAGGCTATAAAGGAAACGTCTTTATCACATACATGGCAGTATCCTTTGCCTGGATATTCTTTGCGGCTCCAAGCGTAAGCTCCGCAGTTAACACGATTATTTCCTTTGCAGGAATTCCAAATGAGATAAAGCTACTTGCTCTTGGCGAAATTGGCAGTCTTAGCAGTTTGCTTTTGATTCCGGAAAACTGCAATGTTTTACTGATACTTTCAGGCCTTTTTATTTTTGGAGTAATCAGCCACATCACATATAAAAAGGATGGAAATGAGATAGTAAAGAGTCTTAATCCTATCATCAGATGGTGTTGCTACTATGCACTGATCATGGCGATTTTGCTGTTCTCGTGCACGGAACAGGTTAATTTTATTTATAATCAGTTCTGAATATGTATAGAGCTTGAAATATGACAGAGAAAATAGTTTCCAAAGGAGGAGAGTTGGGATGAAAAAGCTTTTTCTAAAGCTTTGCTTATGTCTCATTCCGGTCTTTTTGTATCTGGGTCTTTCATACTATATAGATGTATTTAATGTATTTCATTACCGGAATATCAGAATTACAGAGGCTGCGAAAAATGATAATTACATAAAGACCAGGTATGTGATAGAGAATCCCACAAGGTTTAATGCCTTTATTTTGGGATCATCAAGAGTCGGGAATCTTCCACCTGACGGACTTTTGCAGGAATTGGATGACGTTTCCTTAAGCTGGTATAACATGACCTACCCTATGGGATGCCCGAGGGATAATTTAGAGACAGTTAAGACATTTTTGGCCTCCGGCGTGGATGTAAAAATGGTTATTGTGGGAATAGATGAAATATCCATGTACAATACCTATTCATCCAATTCAGGCGAAATGATTGAGAAACAATATCAGGAGTATGCGAAAAATCCTGCAAGATTCTTCTATGACTATTTATTAGTAAGACCGCAGATGTCCGTGTTTAAGGATGTCCTGACTCAGGATGATGAGGACAGGGACAATGTCAGATTGTTTTATGAATATGGCGTAGAAAAAAGGAATCTTTCAATTGAAGAACCCACAGAAGAAAGGAAGATGGAATCATCTCTTGGATGCGGTGCATTTAATGGAGATGAGGAGTTTGAAGGTATTTGTGCCTTAAGAGACTTGGCAAGCCTTTGCGAACAAAATGGTATTGAACTTAGAGTTTTTACCTCTCCAATTTTGCAGACGACTTATACAGAGGCAGTATCAAAAGGATACTTTGATTTTCTAAGAGCTGTTTCCCGGGAAATAGAATATTACAATTTTTCCGGGCTAAATAAATACACTACAGACATGAAGTATTATTTTGATGCTTCTCACTATAAGCCCTATATCGGAATGATTATTGAGGATAGTATTTTTAGTGACGAGAAAAAGGAGTACCATGAATTTGGCGGCTATATTACAAATGAAAATATAGATTCGCTGCTTATGTATTTGGAAGATCAGATGAAATGACAGATATAAAGCAAAGAGGATAATAGTGTTATGAATAATAAGCGAAATTATCGGACCGACATTGTAACATCATATTTATTGACATTTATTCTTGTTGTTATTGCGTATCAGGGCTTTTATCGATTTGGATTTGAGTCTGACACCATGACTCATTATCTGAATCCTCTTATAAATATAGAATCAAAGCTCGCATATACAAGATATATTTCATACCTGGTGGAAATCGGCCTTTATAAATTGGGTTTTATTCTGCCGGAGCATTACAGATTATCTTACATTTTCTTTTTGTTTTTCACAGCTACAACTGCCTTTATATATCAGCAGGCTATTATAGGCAGGATCAGAGAACAGAGAGTGGAGATGGATCTTTCATGGGAATATCTTGGAAGATTTATTCTTTCGCTGCCCCTTATCAGTACTTTATACTCGGAATATTTCATGTTCCCCGAGTGCTTTGCCTTTAGCATAGGCGTTTTGTTTTCTGCAATAGCTGTCTATATGTATTCCAGAAAAAAATATTTTGGTGCCGTAGTTTTCCTTCTGATGGCTGTGTTTACTTATCAGGTAACGGTGATGCTAAGCGCTATTTACGCCCTTTTATTTGTTGTCATCGATGAGGGCTACGCCCTTACTGCCAGAATGTTCAAACGAGGTCTTTTTACATCGCTTTGCTGCATAATGGCAGGAATTATTAATCTTATAACATCAAGAGTGGTATACCGTTTACGTATAATTACAGACCTGCCCAAGACTCTTAGGCATGAATCATTATATGAAAGACTTGCTCATATTCTGTATATACTAAAAGCATTCTTCTTTAGCGGAAACGGACTTTTGCCGGTGCGGTTTGCTAATCTTCTGGTAATAATCATAGCAATAGCGCTGATGGTCATTTGCAACATATATGAAAAGCCGGAGATATTGACTTTCTTATTTGCAGGATTCATTATGTTTTGCCTGGCTATTGTAATTCCGCTTATTCAGGCAGATACGCCAAGAGTTATCTTTGTGCTGTACGCAGCTCTTGGATGCTTTGTTTTCCTATCATTTGCTCAGCTTGATGGAAAAGCTGTCGCGGTAATGCAGGGAGTAATATTGTGTACTGTACTGTTACAGATTTTTTCCAATCAGCAGATAGCAGTTAATCATTACATCTCAAATGCTGAGGATATCGCATGTGCAAGAGCTGTACTTAGCGCAATAGATGAGTATGAAAAGACCACAGGTACAACTATACAGGAAATAGCAGCCTGCGAGGACAGTGTATCCCTCAACTATTTCGATGATGTTTATTACACGGTGGGTCAGATAAATGAGAGAGTAATGCACAATGTCCCCTACAGTCTTCTAGAGTATGTAAATAAGCTGGATACCGGAACCACAGACCTTAGATTCAGGAAAAGCAAAATGGACGGGATTGATGTCAGGGAGGCTTATTTTGCAGGAAAAGAGTGGGACAGCTTCAATGTGTACGAGCAGCTGATTATGGATGGAAATACGGCTTATTGGTGCATATATTGATATCTTCTG
The DNA here is from genome assembly GCF_000424285.1 of Butyrivibrio sp. MB2005. Lineage (GTDB taxonomy): Bacteria > Bacillota > Clostridia > Lachnospirales > Lachnospiraceae > Butyrivibrio. The sequence continues at coordinate 23,366 of NZ_AUJP01000012.1, forward strand.
ATGTTTTTTAGGAGAAAGCCTGCAATAGTGAACGAAAAATAATATCTTGACTTTTTTTAATGTCATGAATAAAATTATGGATAACTGAATAGAAAAGCTGTGACGAAGACAGTACATTGTTTTGAAAGCTTCAGAGAGCCTGCGGGTGGTGCGAGCAGGTGCGAGTATGAACTTTGGAAAATCACTTCTGAGCTGCGTAACCGAACTATCTAAATCAGTAAGTTACGACGGAATCTCCCCGTTATGGAGAATCATATAAAACCGTAAATTCGGGGAGTATGCGTAAACAGGTGGTATAGCGAGTTTGACCCTCGTCCTTTTTACAGGACGGGGGTTTTTTAGTTTTGAAAGGAGTTTCAGATGTATAAGAAGGTTGACACTGATATGAATTTTGTCGCCCGCGAGAAGAAGATTGAGCAGTTCTGGAAAGATCAGGACATCTTCCAGAAGAGCGTAGATACACGCAGCCAGGGCGAGATGTATATGTTCTATGATGGACCGCCGACTGCAAACGGTAAGCCCCACATCGGACACGTACTTACACGTGCGATCAAGGATATGATTCCGAGATACCGCACAATGAAGGGTTATACTGTTCCCCGTAAGGCAGGCTGGGATACTCACGGTCTTCCTGTAGAGCTTGAGGTTGAGAAGCTCCTTGGCCTTGACGGAAAAGAGCAGATTGAAGAATACGGTATGGAGCCTTTCATCAAGAAGTGTAAGGAATCCGTATGGAAATATAAGGGAATGTGGGAGGATTTCTCCGGCACAGTTGGTTTCTGGGCTGATATGGATCACCCCTACATCACCTATGATGATAACTTTATCGAGTCTGAGTGGTGGGCTCTTAACGAGATCTGGAAAAAGGGTCTTCTTTACAAGGGCTTCAAGGTAGTTCCTTACTGCCCTCGCTGTGGCACACCTCTTTCTTCACACGAGGTTGCTCAGGGCTATAAGACTCTTAAAGAGCGCACAGCTGTTGTTCGTTTCAAGGTTAAGGATGAGGATGCATACTTCCTTGCATGGACCACAACACCCTGGACACTTCCTTCAAATATCGGCCTCTGCGTGAACCCTGATGAGAAGTACATCAAGGTTAAGGCAGCAGATGGCTACACATATTATCTTGCAGAAGCTCTTGCAGATACAGTACTCGGCAGTTTAGCGAAGGAAGAGGGCGAGAAGGCTTACGAAGTTCTTGAGACTTATGTAGGTACAGACCTTGAATATAAAGAATATGAGCCTCTTTATCAGTGCGCTGCTGATGAGACAGAGAGACAGCACAAGAAGGCATTCTTCATCTATTGCGATAACTACGTAACAATGTCAGATGGTACAGGTATCGTACATATCGCTCCTGCATTCGGTGAAGATGACGCCCGTGTTGGTAGAAAATATGATGCTCCTCTTGTACAGATGGTTGACGGCGAAGGAAAGCTTAAGCCCGAGACACCTTTTGCAGGCTACAGATGTAAGCCCACTCAGAAGGAAATGGATGAGGGCGCTATCAGTGCAGATCCCGAGGTACTTAAGGACCTTGATAAGAGAAGCCTTCTTTTCTCAGCACCTAAGATGGAGCATGATTATCCTCACTGCTGGAGATGCGGTACACCTCTTTTGTACTATGCACGTTCTTCATGGTTCATCAAGGTTACAGCAGTTAAGGATGACCTTATCAGAAATAACCAGGAGATCAACTGGATTCCTGAGTCAATCGGTAAGGGACGTTTTGGTGACTGGCTTGAGAACATTCAGGACTGGGGTATCTCCCGTGACAGATATTGGGGAACACCTCTTAATATCTGGGAGTGCGATGACTGTGGACATCAGCTTTCAGTAGGATCAAGAAAAGAGCTTGCTGAGCTTTCAGGAGATCCTTCTGCTGAGACAACAGAGCTTCACAGACCTTATATAGATAAGTTTGAGATCACATGTCCTAAGTGTGGCAAGAAGATGCACAGAGTTAAGGAAGTTATCGACTGCTGGTTCGATTCAGGAGCAATGCCTTTCGCACAGCTTCACTATCCTTTTGAGAACAAGGAGCTCTTCGAGAAGCAGTTCCCTGCTCAGTTCATCTCTGAGGCTGTAGACCAGACAAGAGGATGGTTCTACTCACTTCACGCTGAGGCTACTCTTCTTTTCAACAAGCCTGCATTCAAGAATGTTATCGTTCTTGGTCTTGTACAGGATGAGAACGGACAGAAGATGAGTAAGTCCAAGGGTAATGCGGTTGATCCTTTCGAAGCACTTGAGAAGTACGGTGCAGATGCTATCAGATGGTATTTCTATACCAACTCTGCTCCCTGGCTTCCTTCAAGATTTGCAGGTAAGACAGTTCAGGAAGGACAGAGAAAGTTCCTTGGAACACTTTGGAACACCTACGCATTCTTTGTACTTTATGCAAATATCGACGGCTTTGATGCTTCAAAATACAGTCTTGAGAAGGATAAGCTTACAGTTATGGATAAGTGGATCCTCTCCAAGATGAACACCATGATAGGTGAAGTTGATAAGAACCTTGAGAATTACAGAATACCTGAAGCTGGTAAGGCTCTTGATGCATTTGTAGATGACCTTTCCAACTGGTATGTAAGAAGATGCCGTGAGCGTTTCTGGGCTAAGGGAATGGAGCAGGATAAGATCTCTGCATACATGACTCTTTACACAGCTCTTGTAAACGTATGTAAGGCAGCAGCTCCAATGGTTCCCTTCATGACAGAGGAGATCTATCAGAACCTTGTAAGAACAGGTGATAGCACAGCTCCTGAATCAATCCATCTCTGCGATTTCCCTGCAGTAGATGAGAGCTTCATCGACAAGGATCTTGAGGAGAACATGGATGAGGTTCTTCAGATCGTAGTTCTTGGACGTGCTTGCCGTAATGCAGCTGCTATCAAGAACCGTCAGCCTATCGGACAGATGTATGTTAAGGCTGAGAAGTCTGTATCAGAGTTCTATCAGGAGATCATCGAGGACGAGCTGAATGTTAAGAAGGTTGTCTTTGCTGATGATGTAAGAGACTTCACAACCTACACCTTCAAGCCTCAGCTTAAGACAGTAGGACCTAAGTATGGTAAGGTTCTTGGCGGAATCAAAGAGCACCTTAGCTCACTTGATGGAAACAACGCTATGGATGAGCTTAAGGCTAACGGAGCACTTAAGTTCGAGGTAAACGGCACAGCTGTTGAGCTTACTGAGGAAGACCTTCTTATCGACATGGCTCAGAAGGAAGGCTTTGAGAGCACAGAGGATCATGGAATCACTGTTGTTCTTGATACAAACCTTTCAGACGAGCTTCTCAACGAAGGCTTCATGTATGAGGTTATCAGTAAGGTTCAGACCATGCGTAAGGATTCCGGCTTCGAGGTTATGGATCACATCAAGCTGTCTGTAAATGGCAATGAGAAGATTGCTTCAATTGTTAAGGAAAATGCTGATTCAATCTCAACCAAGGTTCTTGCTACAGAGATCGTATATGACAGCAATGTGGCAAATTCCAAGGAATGGGATATCAACGGCGAGACAGTAACAATCGGTGTTGAGAGAGTATAAATCGTAATACTTGACGAAGTTTTCAGTGTCTATTAGAGTAGTTTTGACACAGAAAACGAGAACAGAGCTTTATTCATAAGCGCCTTTCTCTTTTTGAGGAAGGCGCTTATTTTATATTGTGCTATGAAGTAAAATATAGATATGCATAGGATGAAAATCCAAATCGGCTCTGTTGAACGGGAGTTATATATGAATGAATCCAAGGTAATGTCAGGATACTCGATTATTTCATTATTATTTTTGATAGTAGTCGCATCCTTTCATGATATTAAATATGTGGCCGCAGCCTTTGCGGTATTAATATATGCAGTCTGCTATATAAGAAATTCTATGAAGGCTTATGATAAGAGGCTTTTAATTCCGGGAGTCGTCATAGTCGCACTTGCGGGAATACATTTTGTGAGTCTTTGGTCTAATCTTGTATTTCTTCAGAAAATCTCAGCAAAAATCCATATCACAGCCGGAGTATTAACTTCCATTGTGGCAGTAATATGCGGAGTTCTCGCCATAAATGGGGTAGTGCTTTTGCTTCACATGATACGGGACAGCTTTAAGGGCGGATTGGAAAAAATAAAGGAATCCGCCAAAGAGCTAAAGAAAAGGGACAACCGCAGGATCATTTTGATGTGCATGGTTTTCGCTATCAGTATGATCACGGTGATAGCTATCAAGAAGAATTATCACGTTGATGAGATGCTAAGCTATGGCCTTTCCAATCATACAGAGGGATTTATGATGACCCTTGATGAGGGCGTAAAATATGTTCCTTCAGATACTCAGTTTATAAAATATCTCGGAGTAAGCACTGACCATAGATTTGATTATGAGAATGTATTTATAAATCAGGAAAATGATGTTCATCCGCCTCTTTATTACAGCATTCTTCATACGATAAGCTCGCTGTTTCCGGGAAGCTTTAGCAGATGGTATGCAGGCATTATAAATATTGTTTTTGGACTGCTATCCCTTATTATGCTGGATAGTCTTTTGAGAAAATTTCTCGATGACAAAAGGGTTATGGCGGTAATACTATGTGCTTTTGTAATTTCAGCAGGAATCCTTAATGCCATTGCGTACTTCAGAATGTATATTGTGGCGATGTTTATATGTCTTCTTCTTTTAAACGAGATCGTGGATGGAGACAGAAGTAAGAGTAACGATTACCATTTCTATGGGAAACTTTCTCTTACACTGCTTTGCGGAGCGCTTACCCATTATTATGTAACAATATATGCAGCGCTTCTTTTCACCACCTTTGGAATAATATTGCTGGTAAAAAGACGATTCACGGATGTTCTTGGAATTATTTTATCCGCTTCCGCAGCGTCATTATCTGCAATAGCCATTTTCCCTGCAATGCTTACCCACATGTTTGGTGGATATAGAGGAAAAGAAGCCTTGGAGAGTATAGCATCCTCCGGAGAAGGAATGCTTTCGAATTTTAAGAGGCTCCTTTCAGTAATCAACGGAGACTTCCTTGGTAATCTTGGCGTTGTAGTTCTTGTTTTGGGAGTTTTGGCAGGAGTTATTTTTATCATCAGAAGCAGAGCAGGAAAGGCGCAGCAGGAGCAGAGTGTAATGCAGACTGAGGGTATTACACTTTCAGGATATGTTTTGCTGATTGTTCCAACAGCACTCTACTTTTTTGCCATACTTAAAATAGCCCAGGAGAGTAAGCCAAGCCCCAGATATTTCTATCCAATATACGGTATAAGCTTTGCTGTTTTATTTTTACTGATATATAAGACTGCAGGTGTTTTGGGTGGCAAGTGGAAATTGCAGATTTTTGCAGCCTCTGCCATAATTATTTCTATAAGCGGAATAGTGACTTCAAATTGGTCATGTTTATATTTTAATACAACGGAGCTTATAGAGTTTTCAAAAGATAATAGTGATCTTGACTGCCTTGTGGTCTATGACACTAAATGGAAAATCCCTCCGGCCTACGAGGAGATTAAGAATTTTAAAAGTGTTACATTTGTCAGAAACGATCACTTGGATACAGTTAAGGATATAGAGATCAGCACAGAAGACAGGCTTGCGCTGATAGTAGTTGGTAAGCCTGATGATAGTTATATTCAGACGGTGATTGATGCGCTTAAGGTGATAAACAGTCAGACCTTGATTGGAACAGCAAGTAATGAAGTAAAACATTCGCTGTATTACCTTGAGAATTAGAAACTGCAATATTTGGGAGGATGTGGATGAGAAAAATACTTATTACAAATGATGATGGAATAGATTCTGAGGGTATCATAAGGCTTGCTAAGGCTGCTCTTGAGTTTGGCGAAGTATGGGTGATTGCCCCTGATTCCCAGAGGAGCGCTGCTTCCCACAGTATTACCTTAAGGCACGGCATTGATATCTATCCCCATGATTTCCCTGTTGAAGGTGTAAAAGCATTTTCCTGCAGCGGAACTCCCGGAGACTGCGTCAGAGCAGGAAGCCTTAGTGTAATGGATGAAAGACCTGATGTAGTCCTTTCAGGTATAAATTTTGGCTACAATGTGGCATCTGATATCCAGTATTCTGCCACCGCAGGAGCTGCATTTGAGGCTGCTTTCCAGGGCTATCATGCAATTGCATTATCAGAAGGCTTTAATGGGACTCACGAGGTCACAGATCACTATTTAAGGGACATGCTTATGGATGCCCTTGAGGTGGATCTTGATTTTGGAGAAATCCTGAATATCAACTTCCCTGATTGTCCATTATCTGAATGTAAGGGCGTAGCTAAGGGTGTTAAAGTATCCCGCAGAGCTTTTTATATAGACAGATACAAGGTCATAGAGGAGCTTGAAAATGGCGGCAAAAGATATATGGTAGATGGAATCTATCACGCTCATCCGGAGGAAGGAACAGACTACGGCGCTGTGCTTGATAATATGATCGCCTTTGGAAAAGTAAATAATATCGGATCATAAATAAAAAGCCATACCTCAGTTCACTATGAGCTAAGAGGTATGGCTTTAATTATTCTATATAGCTGTATTTAGCCTTTGGTAATTAAAGGAGATTCTCATCCTTAACGATCTTTACAACGCGGCTTGTACCGAGTCTGTCAGCACCAAGCTCCATGAATTTCTCAGCATCAGCGATGCTTCCGATTCCGCCTGCAGCCTTCATCTTTACGTCAGGACCGATGTGCTTTGCGAAAAGCTCGATATCAGCAAAGGTAGCACCTGCTGTTGAGAAGCCTGTGGAAGTCTTGATGTAGTCAGCCTTAGCTTCTGTAACAAGCTCGCACATCTTGATCTTCTCTTCATCTGTAAGAAGGCAGGTCTCGATGATAACCTTAAGAATGTTGTTTCCGCAAGCAGCCTTGATCTCTTTGATCTCATTGAGAACATAGTCATAGTTCTTAGCTCTGAGCTCACCGATATTGATTACCATATCGATCTCATCAGCACCGTTAGCAAGGGCATCCTTTGTCTCGAATACCTTTGTAGCTGTAGTCATGTTTCCGTTAGGGAAACCGATAACTGTGCAAAGCTGTACCTTATCGCCAACGTACTCCTTAGCACGAGCGATGTAGCAGGGAGGAATGCAGATAGATGCTGTGTTGTATTTAATAGCATCATCAGCGATCTCTTTGATCTGATCCCAAGTAGCTTCCTGCTTTAAAAGTGTGTGGTCGCAGTGATTCAAAATTGTCTTAATATCCATTTTTTATTCCTTTCAATAATTGATTATATATGTGTACCGTTAATGGAAAATGTTGTTTTTATATAGCCCACTTTTTAAGGAGCTTATCCTTTACATCATCAGAAGTAAATGCCATATCTACGGAATCTTCATAGATTCTGCGGACAATATCTTCATTTAATCCAAATGCTTTATCAAGCTTTTCATACTCTTCAGTACAGGTGATATTGCTTACTGTTCTGTTATCTGTGTTTAATGATACAGGAATTCCGCACTCCATGAACTTAAGAATAGGGCAGTCCTCGATATGAGGATAAGCCTTTGTCTGTATATTGCTCGTAGGGCAGATCTCAGTTCCGATTTTGTTACTTCCGCAGAACTTCATGAGGTCAGGATCCTTAATCATTGCTATTCCGTGACCGATACGTTTTGCACCGAGGTCGATGGCACCTGTGATATTTGATACAATACCTGTTTCGCCGCCATGTATTGTGTAAGGAAGTCCAATTTCCTTGGCATATTTGAAGAGGTCAGCGTACATGGAGATAGGATAGGCAGCTTCATCACCTGCTATATCGCAGGCTACAACACCGCTTCCAAGCATCTCTCTTCCAATCTTAACGACGCTCTTATTAAGATCTTCATCAAGGCCTCTCATGGTGCAGAGGATGATGCCTGTCTCTATATCAAAGTCCTTTCTTGCACGGCTAAGACCCTTTTCTACAGACTCGATAATGTCTCTAAAGGACATTCCCTTAGATGTAGAAAAAGCAGGAGCAAAGCGAACCTCCAGATATTTTACGTTTTCTGTGGCAGCATTTTTTGCAAGAGCATAGGATGACTCTTCTATACCCTCAGCATCCTGAAGACAGTGATTTGGAAGATCGAATCTCTTAAGGTATTCTGCAAGGCTCTCACAGGAATCAGGTACCTGCATAAGATCGGCAAGCTCGTCAAACTCATAGCTTTCACCCCGCTCTGCAAGGAGCTTCTGCGATGTTAAAAGATCAAGAGAACCATCCAGATGACAATGTAATTCAATTTTTGGTAATGCTTTAAAATCCATTTTTTACCTCGCTGTATTTCAGTATTAATAGTTTTCAAGAAAACTCATATTCCTGGGACCAAAGCCAAGAGGAAGAAGTTCAGAAAGCTTGTGAACCTCAGTCTCTTCAGGGTTATCTGTACCAAGAACCACATCGAAGGTCGTAGCATCAACAAATTCGTTTATTACCTGTCTGCAAACTCCGCATGGAGCACAGATAGGAAGATGCTCTGCATTGTCAGGACCTCCCACGATGGCAATAGCTTTGAATTTTCTTTCGCCTTCACTTACAGCCTTGAATATAGCTGTTCTCTCAGCGCAGTTGCTGGGAGTGTAGGCTGCATTCTCTACGTTGCAGCCGGTGTATACTTTATCATCTTCTGTCAAAAGAGCAGCCCCTACAGCGTGATGCGAGTAGGGGGTGTAGGCAAATTTTCTTGCCTCCAGCGCCTTTTCGACTAATTCATTATATGTCATATAATCATTTCCTTATTTCTTTAGAATAATTACCGTGCCAGAAGCCGGGAAAGCTTGTGGCACGGATAAAAATGTTCTATATAGATTAGCGTGATTTGATGTAAGGCTTACCGTTTGCTGCGGGAGCATTAGCTTTTCCTACAAAGAGGATAAGAGCGATGATGGTTACCACATAAGGGATCATTGAGATCAGGTTGGGTGAAACAACATTTCCCTGGCTGGCAAGAGCCTTGATTCCGTTACATACACCAAATATAAGGCATCCCTTGAGGGCACCCTCAGGAGAGAACTTACCGAAGATAACAGCAGCGATAGCAATAAAGCCCTGTCCTACGATAACTGTAGGTCTAAACTGTGATACAGTTGCCAGTGTTACGAAGGCTCCGCCAAGACCTGCAAGGAATCCTGAAAGGATAACACAGATATATCTTACAAGATATACGTTGATACCAAGGGATTCGCAGGCTTCCGGATGTTCTCCGCAGGCACGAAGGTGTGCGCCGAATCTTGTTTTGTAGAATACGAACCAGCAGATTCCTGCAACTACAAATACGAGATATGCCATTGAATAAACGTTAAGTACGTTACTTCCAAAGCTTCCTGCTGCAAACATGTTGTTGAACATCTTAGGCAGCTTAGATGCTGAATCGATAGCCGGTGTATCAGATGAGTTGTACAGGATCTTGCAGGCAAATACAGCAAGACCGGGGCCAATGAAGTTAATGGCTGTACCTGCGATAGTCTGATCTGCGTGATAGGAGATACATACTATTGCATGGATGAGTCCAAACAGTGCGCCGGCAAGTCCGCCTACAAGGAAAGCGATGATACCATTATGAGTAGTAAGAGCAGTGATAGCACCAACAACAGCACCTACTGTCATCATTCCTTCAATACCGATGTTTACAACGCCGCATCGCTCTGAGAAGCATGATCCAAGAGCTGCAAAAAGAAGCGGAGGTGTAGCTATAAGTGTTGCATTTATTAATAATCCGAGATTCTGAATAAGTATATTCATTATTTTGCCTCCTTCTTCTTAGAAAGATTTAAGAGCAATGCCTTAAATACATGAGCAATAGCTATGAAAATAACTACACAACCCATTATGATGTTGATGATTTCTGAAGGAGCATTTATAAGTGTAAGCTTTGATCCGCCGTATTTCATGGCGCCATAGAAGATACCCGAGAAGATAACTCCGATGGGGTTTGAACCGCCGATAAGAGCAACTGTGATACCTTCAAATCCGTAGCCTTCCTGGCTGGCAAACTGTGCAAGACGTCCGCCCATACCCATGGTCTGAACAGCACCGCCAAGACCTGCAAGCGCACCGGAGATACCAAGTGCTGTAAGGATTGATTTATCGGAATCAATACCTGCGTACTGAGCTGCGAACTTGTTGAAACCAACGGCTTTAAGCTTGTAACCAAGAGTTGTCTTTTCAATGATTATCCATACGACAACTGCGAGAACGATAGCAATGATGATACCTGCATTTGCTGCGGAGCATCCTGTAAGAGCGATTATGCTCTTAGGGAAAAGAAGTCTTGCAGATTCATGCAGATCCTTTGTTGCTTCACCGCCGCCTACCTTGTGAAGAATTTCTGTGTTAACTGCGTAGTTTGAAAGGTAATAAGCGATCCAGTTAAACATGATGAAGGAAAGGACTTCGTGGATACCCTTTTTAACCTTCATGATTCCGCAGATAAGTGACCAGATACAACCTGCAGCAGCTGCAGCTATAAGGCAAAGCGGAATGTGGATTACAGCAGGAAGATCAAGGAGTATTCCTATTACTGTTGCTGCAAGAGATCCAACAACAAACTGACCCTCAGCACCGATGTTAAATACACCTGTACGGAATGAGAAAGCAACTGACAATCCTGTAAGGATAATGGGGCTTGCATAGGTCAGTGTCCAGAACCAATACTTAGGCTTACTTACAACGCTTGAGAGAAGCTTTGAATATGCTTCAATAGGGCTTATGTTAGCGATTGCAAGGAAAATGGCACCGATTATAAAACCGATTATGATGGCAATGATAGTGTAAAGTACATTGCTGTGTAATATACCTTTTTTCTTATTCATGCTTTTTTCCTCCTGCCATCAAGAATCCAAGTTCCTTCTCATCTGCTTCCTTACCATCGACGCTACCGGTGATCTTACCATCAAAGATAACTTCGATTCTGTCAGAAAGACTCATAATCTCATCAAGCTCGAATGAAACAAGCAGGATAGCTCGTCCCTTATTTCTCTGCTCAACGATGTATTTGTGTACAAACTCTATAGCGCCGACATCAAGTCCTCTTGTAGGATTTACTGCTATCAGCAGCTCTTTGTCGTTTGTAACCTCTCTGGCAATGATAACCTTCTGCTGGTTACCGCCGGAGAGTGTACCTGCGGGCTTCTCTTCAGAACCGCGAGGTCTGATATCAAACTTATCCATAAGTCTGGTAGCCTGTTCGCGAATTGCTTTTCTGTTCAGGATACCCTTGCTGGAATAAGGCTCTTCTTCAAAATGCTGAAGGATCATGTTGTCCTCGATGGAGAAATCAAGAACAAGACCGTGCTTTTGTCTGTCAGCCGGGATACTGGAAATACCCATCTCGAATACTTCCTTGGGTGACTTGTTGTAAGCATCCTTTCCAAGCATTGTGATCTGTCCGGATTCAGCCTTTTTAAGGCCTGTGAGGATCTCAACAAGCTCTGTCTGACCATTACCGTCGACACCTGCAAGACCAACTATTTCGCCTTCTTTTACGTTGATTGAAAGGCCCTTAAGAATCTCAACGCCTCTGTAATCCTTGGCATGGAGGTCTTTAACTTCAAGAGCAACAGCTCCGGGCTCCTGTTCCTTTTTCTCAACGCGGAAATTAACTTCACGGCCAACCATCATGGCTGCAAGGTCATTCTCACTTACATCACCGACTTTAACGGTATCAATGTATTTACCCTGTCTGATAATAGTACAGTTATCAGAGCAGGCCTTTATCTCTTTGAGCTTGTGAGTGATCAGGATAACACTCTTACCATCAGCGGTAAGGTTCTGAATGATCTCCATAAGCTCATCAATTTCCTGAGGAGTAAGAGATGCTGTGGGCTCGTCAAGAATAAGTGTATCTGCACCTCTGTAAAGAACCTTAAGAATTTCTACTCTCTGCTGCATACCAACAGAAATATCTTCAATCTTGGCATTAGGATCGACCTTCATGCCGTAGCGCTCAGATATCTCTACAACCTTCTGGTTTGCAAGCTTCTTGTCGATGACGATACCCTTTTGGGGCTCAACGCCAAGAATAATATTTTCTGTAACGGTAAAGGGCTGAACCAGCATGAAGTGCTGATGCACCATACCGATGCCAAGATCGATGGCATGACGGGGACTGGAAATCTCTGTTTCCTTTCCGTTAACATAAATTGAGCCGCTTGTGGGCTTATAGAGTCCGTAAAGGACATTCATAAGCGTACTTTTTCCGGCTCCGTTTTCCCCCAGAATAGCGTGAACTTCCCCCTTGTGTACCTTCAGATTGATGTGATCGTTAGCTGTAAAATCACCGAACTTCTTGACAATTTCCTTCATTTCGATGACTACAGTATTTGGGTCCATATGGCTTGCCTTTTCCAATCCTAGTACCTCCTTCTTAAATGATTATTATGTCTTCATAACCCATGCCGGACAGCATGTTTTTATATTTTGACAGCTCTTCCTGCGTAGGAACCCGCATGTCTGAATATTCTTTTCTTACGCCCATAGGCCTGTAAGCGATTATCTTAAATCTAAATTGGTGGAGCTTATAGAGGGGATGAAGAAATTCCCCTGTCTGTCTGACACTCTCTTCACAGTTGTATAAATCAGGCGCAATAACACATCTTACTTCAAAAAGCTTGCCGGTTTCACCAAGGAATCTGGCATTTTCAAGAACCATATCGTTGGGAGCGCCTGTAACGTGTTGATGCTCATCAGGTGAAAATGCCTTGATATCGAGCATTACGCCATCTGCAACCTCCATAAGTTCAGGATACTCTGAAAAGGGTATGGTCCCGTTGCTGTCAATAAGAGTTCCGAGGCCTTCCTTTTTGGCAAGAGTAAATAATTCCCTGATAAATTCGGGCTGAAGCATACACTCACCGCCTGAAACAGTTATACCTCTGATAAAAGGAAGCTGTTTTTTCACAACTTCAAATACCGCATCCGGAGTCATACTGACAGCCTTTGGGGTGCTATCGTGGGGACATGTTTTGATGCAGGTATCACAGGATACGCATTTAGATGCATCAAATATGACCTTCCCCGAATCCATGGAAAGTGCTCCTGCGGGGCATTTTGAAACACACTCTCCGCAGGATATACATACCTTTCTGGTCTCGGGGTTGTGGCAATATTTGCAATTGATATTGCAACCCTGGAGAAAGACGGCAGTGCGGTTACCCGGGCCGTCAACGCTGCTGAAAGGTATTATTTTGGTAACAAGAGCTTCCATTATTATCTGACCTTTCGCTCTAAAATGTGACCATTTTTAGAAGCGCCAAGACCGAGAGCGGTTGTGTCCTGAATTACAGCATGTCCGCTGTCGAGCTTGATCATCTCAGAGCGCTTAACAAGATAGCCTGTTACTCTGATTACGTCGCTGTCGCTTGAATAGAATGACATATAGCGAAGATCCTTGGCAAAAGCACCCTTGATGATATCCATTACGTACTCAGGGTTGCGATGTACTGTAAGATCTATAGGGAATATGTCACCTGTACCTGAAGGGAAGTACTTGTGGAACTTAGAGAGAACATTAAGCTGATCAATAAGCTCCTCAGGCTCTTCGCCTATCGGAATACGTGTACCCGGTGTGATGCCTATATCCTCGGCCAGGCCTACCTGTGCGTGAAGGAGGAAATGACCGTCTGTTGCTTCACAATAAGGGTTAGTGTGATTGTTGTTAAAATCATTTATGATCTCCATGATCTCTACGCCAAGCTGGTTAGCTGCGTCGTCATGGCCGTATCTGCCTGTTTTACCTTCCTTTTCAAGAAGGAGATTAACAGCATCTGCAAGACCTACAAGACCAAACATCGCTGTAAACTTATCTCTGCTGATAAAGCCTTCCTGAGCAAGGAAATTATTCTCAAAGAATCCGCTTTCCTCGACCTCAAATTTGATTCTGGCATCCATGTATTTAGCCATGATGTCCATTACATAGGGAAGCTTATTGGTCTTAAAGTCTTCGATTGAAGATGCTTTCTTAGCAATATTTCCAAGTACAAGACGGCAAAGTGTGTAGGATCCGCCGCCAAGTAAAAGTCCGTTGTAGCAGCTGGCAATTACATACTTCTCTGAAAGCTCGCTTGTAAACATCTTGTGATTAGCAAAGCTGGGCTTAGCGCAGGTAAGCGCACACTCAACAGCTTCCTTGAGATATTCATCGGTACTTACTGCTGCGTCATATTTAAGTGAAAGATTAGGAACAGCGTCCTCTAAAACCTTCTCTGCTTCGAAGATATAATGTGCTGTCTTTGAAGGCTTGGGTCCAATGTCTGCATGAGCAAAGGAATCAAGAACTGTTCTGTCCACATTAAGAAGAAACATCTTTATAAGCTTAGCAGCTGTTTCTTCAGGAACTGTATCAATAAAGGGCTCGAGAAGATCATCGAGCTGACCGAGATATACGGGATAATTGGTTACGCTGGGCACATGCTTGTAAAAGATAAGAAGAGTATTAAGTGCCTCGAAAAGATCCTTAGGTGCATCAAGATTAAGATATTTGCAGCCCTCTTTCATAAGCTTTGAATAATCAGGTGTGATATAGCGGGGACGAAGAGGTGCGTGACCCTCTGAAAGATCACATATACATTTCTCATCGCCGGGAACATTTAATAATTCATCAAGTCCCTCAGGTAAATCCAGTACTTCTAAAAGAGAATCTGCCTTGTTGGCAAGACAGGTAACTTTCTGCTCGTGAGTAAGTTCTGCACTCTTTATAATATCAAGGATTTCTCCTCTTGTTTGTTCAACGCGTTCCATGGAAATAGGTCTCATGTTGCCTCCTTTATTTCCTTAAAAATACAAATTTATAGCTATTCAGGACCGGGTAAATGGATTTCAAAAATCAACCTGATTCTGAATAATTACAAATTCTCAAAAATACCGAACCAAGGCATAATCCCCCGGTTCGGTATCCTCATAATTATTATATCACTTTACGTGCCATAGGCAACGATTCGATAGTTATTAGTCTAACTCGTAAACGTCGCCGTAAGTAGCCTCGAACTCAGACTGAGATGAAGGAACCTTGATCTCGCCGCTGATGATCTTAGCCTTAACGTCTTCTACCTTTGAGATAACATCATCTGAAAGAAGAGTTGTTGTAGGAGCGATGTCTACACCACCAACTGAAAGGTCGTAAACAACTTCGCCACCCTTGATTGTACCCTCAAGGAGACCCTTAACTGAATCATAAACAGATACGTCAACTCTCTTCATAGCTGAAGTGATAACTGTATCAGGTGCAAGGTAGTTCTGGTCAGAGTCAACACCGATAGCATAGATGCCGTCGCCAGCTTCCTGACAAGCCTCGATAACACCAAGACCTGTGCTTCCTGCTGCGTGGAAGATAACGTCTGCGCCGTTTGTGATCATCTGTGTAGCATCTGTCTTACCAATAGCTGAATCAGCAAAGCTGTTTGCGTTCATCTGCTGGATTGTGCAATCAGGGTTAGCATCGAGAACACCTGCTGCGTAACCATAACCAAAGAGGTGCATTGTCTCAGATGACATACCAAGAACGAAACCAACGTTGTTTGACTTTGTTGTAAGACCTGCAACATAACCTACAAGGTAAGAAGCCTGCTCCTGCTTGAAGGTAAGGCATGTAACGTTGTCAAGATCAGCGTTTGAAGAATCATCAATGATTGCAAACTTAACATCAGGATTAGCTGTAGCAGCTTCTCTTGTTGCATCTGCGAGCATGTAACCTACGCAGATAATAAGGTTGTAATCTTCGTCGATGAAAGTCTCAATGTTGCTAGCGTAATCAGAGTCTGTGCTTGACTCAAGGTAGCTAACCTCAACACCGAACTCCTTCTGAGCCTGCTGAAGGCCTTCCCATGCTGACTGGTTGAATGACTGGTCGTTAACACCACCAACGTCTGTTACAAGACCGATCTTGTAGCCTGATCCGTCAAGAGCTGCATCTTCTGTAGTCTCTTCTGCAGCTTCCTCTGTCTCTTCTGTTGTCTCTTCTGCAGCAACTTCCTCAGTTGCCTCTTCTGTTGTAGCTTCTTCAACTACTTCGCTTGCTGCTTCTGAAGCAGCTGTCTCAGCTGTGTTGTCTGATGATGAACCACCACAAGCAACAAGGCTGAATGTGAGTGATGCTGTAAGCATCATAGCAAGTAACTTTTTCATAATGCTTTTTCTCCCTTTCTATAAAGCTATTACTTGGTCTATTGCGTAACTTATCACGCAATCCATTTCATTATAATAGTTTTATCGCATTTTAACAAGCTGAAACTATTATTCATAAAATGTCGTCTAAAGGTGGACGAATTGTGGTACAATTATTCTATACATACTTCTATTATGAGGAGGAAGTTCATGAAGAAAAAAACGCTATCTTTTGATAAGGAACTATTTAAGCGAAGTGTCTTATATAATGTAAAGACTCTTTACAGAAAGACTATCGAAGAAGCTACGTCACAGGAAATTTTCCAGGCGTCTGCCTATGCCATCAAGGATGCGATAGTCGATCACTGGATGTCCACACAGAAGGCAGCCAACGAGCAGGATCCCAAGATTGTTTATTATATGTCCATGGAATTTCTTATGGGCCGCGCTCTTGGAAACAACCTGATCAATTTACAGGCATATAAGCCCGTTAAGGAAGCTCTTGATGAGCTGGGGGTTGATATCAATGTGATTGAGGATCAGGAACCGGATCCGGCGCTTGGTAACGGTGGTCTTGGAAGACTTGCAGCATGCTTCCTTGATTCCCTGGCATCCCTTGGATATATGGCCTATGGCTGTGGTATTCGCTATAAATATGGAATGTTTAAGCAGAAAATTAAGGATGGCTATCAGGTAGAAGTACCGGATAACTGGCTTGAAAACGGCAATCCTTTCGAGCTTAGACGTCCTGAGTATGCCAAGGAAGTAAAATTTGGCGGTTATGTTAATGCCTTTGTTGATGACAGAGGACGTACGATGTTCCGCCAGGAGGGTTATCAGTCAGTTCGTGCAATTCCCTATGACCTTCCGATTGTAGGCTATGGTAACGGAGTAGTTGATACCCTTAGAATATGGGATGCAGAGCCCATCACCTGCTTTGAGCTTGATTCTTTTGATAAGGGTGATTATCAGAAGGCTGTTGAACAGGAAAATCTTGCCAGTCAGCTTTGCGAAGTACTTTACCCTAACGATAATCACATTGCAGGAAAAGAGCTCAGACTTAAGCAGCAGTATTTCTTCATCTCTGCTTCTGTTCAGACAGCTCTTAAGAGATATCTACGTCACCATGAGGATATCAGCAGATTTTATGAAAAAGCTGTTTTCCAGCTTAATGATACACACCCCACAGTTGCGGTTGCAGAGCTTATGAGACTTCTTATGGATGAGTATTATCTGCCATGGGATACTGCGTGGGATGTAACCATGAAAACCTGCTGCTACACTAACCACACAATTATGGCAGAGGCTCTTGAGAAGTGGCCCATCGATCTTTTCCAGAGACTGCTTCCCAGAATTTATCAGATTGTTGATGAGATCAACAGAAGATTCGTTGATCAGATCATGCGTCAGTACTCGAACCTTCCAAGCATTGATGTGCAGGATAAGATTCGCAGCATGGCGATCCTTTATGACAATCAGGTTAAAATGGCTCATCTTGCCATCGTTGGCGGTCATTCTGTTAACGGTGTTGCAAGACTGCATACAGAGATCCTTAAAAAGAGAGAACTTAAGGACTTCTATGAGATGTATCCCGAGAAATTTAATAATAAGACAAATGGTATCACACAGAGACGTTTCCTCATGCATGCCAATCCGTTACTTGCAGACTGGGTAACAGCTCATGTTGGTGAAAGCTGGATTACAGATCTTTCTGTTATTGCAGGTCTTAAGGATATTGCGGGAGATAAAAAGGCTCAAAAGGAGTTCATGGATATCAAGCTTGCCAACAAGAAGCGTCTTGCAGCTTATATCAAGGAGCATAACGGTATCGATGTTGATCCCAAGTCAATCTTCGATTGCCAGGTAAAACGACTCCATGAGTACAAGAGACAGTTCCTCAACATCCTGCATGTTATTTATATGTATGATCTTTTAAAGGCTCATCCCGATATGGAGTACACACCCAAGACATACATCTTTGGTGCAAAGGCTGCAGCAGGCTACCAGACAGCGAAGCTTACAATCAAGCTTATCAATTCTGTAGCTGATGTTGTAAATAACGACCCTTCAATAAATGGCAAGATCAAGGTTGTTTTCATAGAGGATTACAAGGTTTCAAATGCAGAGCTTATCTTTGCTGCAGCTGATATCTCAGAGCAGATTTCCACAGCAAGTAAGGAAGCATCCGGAACCGGTAATATGAAGATGATGTTAAACGGAGCCATCACTCTTGGAACTCTTGATGGAGCAAACGTTGAAATGCTTGAGGAAGTAGGAAAAGATAACATGTTTATCTTTGGATTGACTTCTGATGAAGTAATCTCCTATGAGAAAAACGGTGGATATAATCCCGGAGATATCTACAACAAGGATCCTAATGTAAAGAGAACCTTAGATCGCCTGGTAGATGGAACCTTCTCAAACGACAGAGAACTGTTCAGACCACTGTTTAATTCTCTTCTTAATACTATTAATTCAAACAAGGCTGACCAGTACTTCATATTGAAGGATTTCGAATCCTATATAGAGGCTCAGAGAAATATTTCAGAGACCTACAGAGATACGAAAAAGTGGGCTAAGATGGCAATTCTTAACACTGCATCCTGCGGAAAGTTCTCATCAGACAGAACCATACAGGAGTATGTGGATGAGATTTGGCATATCGACAAACTGGATATGAGTAAAGTCTGAAAAAATCTGATACACAAGGCTGTGCACCGATGGTTTTCGGTGTACAGCTTCCTTTTTTTATACACAAATATGCAAGATTAAAGTATAATACCTTGGAGAAAGTGAATAATAATAGAGAATAGTTACTAGAGAAAGGTGGGACGGGAATGATTAAGACTTATGACAGCGGTGCATATCTGATAAATGGAACAGAGCTTATACCTGATAATGCAGATGCAGCCGCAGCGATTGCAGCAAAGACAGGCAAAGAGACAGATAAAGCTACAGCTAAAAAGAATACCATTGCTTATGGAATCCTTGAGAAGCATAACACCTCAGGCAGTATGGACAAGCTTGAGATCAAGTTCGATAAGCTTACCAGCCATGATATTACTTATGTTGGTATTATTCAGACAGCCAGAGCTTCAGGTCTCGAGAAGTTCCCGATTCCTTATGTTCTTACCAACTGCCACAACTCGCTTTGTGCGGTAGGTGGAACAATAAATGAAGATGACCATATGTATGGTCTTACAGCTGCTCAGAAGTACGGCGGAATCTATGTGCCTCCTCATCAGGCGGTTATTCACCAGTTTGCAAGAGAAATGCTTGCTACCTGTGGTGGCATGATCCTTGGTTCGGATTCTCACACCAGATACGGTGCCCTTGGTACCATGGCCATGGGTGAGGGCGGACCTGAGCTTGTTAAGCAGCTCCTTAATCAGACCTATGATATAAAAATGCCCGGTGTAGTGGCAATATATCTTAAGGGCGAGCCTATGCACGGCGTTGGTCCTCAGGACGTTGCGCTGGCCATCATTGGTAAGGTATTTGGTGACGGCTATGTTAAAAATAAAGTAATGGAGTTCGTAGGCCCCGGTGTTGCATCACTTTCAGCTGATTTCCGTATCGGAATCGACGTAATGACCACTGAGACCACATGTCTTTCTTCAATCTGGCAGACAGATGATGAGGTTAAGAACTTCTATGATACTCATGGCAGAGTCGGCGAGTACAAAGAATTAAAGCCCGGAGATGTGGCATATTATGATGGCGTTGTTGAGGTTGACTTAAGTACGATCAAGCCCATGATCGCAATGCCTTTCCATCCCAGCAATACCTACGAGATCGACGAGGTCAATGCAAACCTTTCAGATATCATCGCTGATGTTGAAAAGCGTGCAAAGGTAAGCTTTGGTGATAAGATCGAATATTCTCTTAAAGAAAAGATAAAAGACGGCAAATTCATGGTAGATCAGGGTGTAATCGCAGGCTGTGCAGGCGGTGGCTTCGAGAATATCTGCGCTGCAGCAGACATTCTTGATGGCAGATTTACAGGTAACGACAGATTTACCTTAAGCGTATATCCTGCATCAACACCTATTTTCATGGAGATCGTTAAAAACGGCGTAGCTGCCAAAATTCTTGAGACAGGCGCAATCCTTAAGACTGCATTCTGCGGTCCCTGCTTTGGTGCCGGAGATACACCTGCAAATAACGCCTTCAGTATACGTCATTCAACCAGAAACTTCCCCAACAGAGAAGGTTCCAAGGTTCAGAGCGGACAGATTGCATCAGTTGCACTTATGGATGCAAGGTCAATCGCAGCAACAGCAGCTAATCAGGGCGTACTTACACCTGCAACTGCTTTTGACGGTAAGTTCAACAAGTATACATATCACTTTGATAAGGAAATATATGCAAACCGAGTATTCGATTCAAAGGGCGTTGCTGATGACAGCGTAGAGCTTCAGTTTGGTCCCAACATCAAGGATTGGCCCAAGATGACAGAGCTCACAGAGAACGTGCTTCTCAAAGTCGTTTCAGAGATTCATGATCCTGTTACCACAACAGATGAGCTTATTCCTTCAGGTGAGACCAGCTCCTACAGATCCAATCCTCAGGGACTTGCTGAGTTTACTCTTTCAAGAAAAGATCCTGAGTATGTAGGCAGAGCAAAGGCTATATATGCTGAGGAATTAAAGAGACGTGAGGATGCTTCCTTTGATGGAATGACTCCTGAGACAGCAGCTGTAATTAAGGCAGTATTGGAAAAATATCCCGATGTTTCCGCAGCAAATACCGGAATCGGATCAACAATTTTCGCTGTTAAGCCCGGTGACGGATCAGCAAGAGAGCAGGCTGCATCATGCCAGAAGGTGCTTGGCGGATGGGCTAACATTGCCAACGAGTATGCTACAAAGCGTTATCGTTCAAACCTTATCAACTGGGGTATGCTGCCGCTTCTTATAAAGGAGGGCGATCTTCCCTTCAAGAACCTTGATTATGTATTCCTTCCGGGAATCAGAAAGGCTGTAGAGGATAAGGCTGATACTATCAAGGCTGTGGCTGTTTCAGACGGAAAGCTTACAGAGTTCACAATGACTCTTGGCGATCTTACTGATAACGAGAGAGAGATTATCCTTGACGGATGTCTTATTAATTACAATCGCGCAGGAAAAAATAATTCGCGCAGGATGTGAAATAGTATGAAGAAACAGATTGCGCTTTTCATGGCGCTAATGATGGGGGCTTCTGTCTGCGGATGCGGGCAGAAAGCACCTGTAATTGAAAATGTAGTAAAGACAGAGCAGGTTGACATTCAAAGCACACCTGCTCCAAATATTGTTTATGATGTTCCACCGGAGATTCCAGGTGCGCTTGTTGATCAGAACGGATACAGGACTGGGGCGGAGAAGGCTGTAGTATTTAAGGGTGAGGAACTCCCTGATGTTTTCTATGTCTACAATCTTGATACCAATGATCTCGAGTATACCGGTCAAATGCGGAGCGTAGGCAGTTCAGGAGATGAAAATATCAAGGTTGGATATTTTTCTGATCTTATAACTGACGGTAATTATTATATTTACACCGATATAATCGGAAGCTCCTTTAGCTTCAGAATTCAGAACGATCTGTATGATGAAATTTTTAACAGTGCATGTAAGACCTATTACATGAACAGATGCGGATCAAATCTTTCGGAGGAGTTTGCAGGCAGTGATGCCCATCTTGCCTGCCATACGGCAGAGGCTCATTTGCAGGAGGATCCGTCAAGGGCTATTGATGTTACAGGTGGATGGCACCTTAATTCCCAGGCTGACAGGGATGTGGTTCAGGGCTGTAAGATCGCACAGAATTTGCTTCTTGCTTATGAGATGAATCCTAAGGCTATTACGGATGATACCGGTATTCCCGAGAGCGGAAATGGTGTACCGGATCTTCTCGATGAGATAAGATATGAGATAGAGTGGCTTATGAAGATGCAGGATGAAAGGACAGGCGGTGTCTATGGTTCTGCGCTTACCGTAAGAGATGAGAGTAAGGATCTTATGCAGGCAGAAGTGGAGGTTACACCTATCACCATGGAAGCCACCATCTGCTTTGCCACACTTCTTGCAGATTTTAGTTACCAGTATCAGAGCTTTGACTCTGATTTTGCAACAGCCTGCCTTAAATGCGCCGACAAAGCATACAGCGTATTTGCAGGTAATGAGAACATTAAAGAAAACACAGCAGGTTTTCATGCTGCAGCGCAGCTTTACAGAGCTACAGGCTCATCAAGCTACGAGCAGGTTTTGACCTCCTATTTTGAAAGAAATGATTTTGACAGCCTTTTCAAAGAGGATGAGGAAGTGTTCCTTGGAGGAGTGACCTACATATCTACAAGCCAGAAGGTGAATGTGGATGTGTGCGACAGGATAATGAAGCTCCTTATGAAAAAGGCATCGGCAATAGCGAGTGCGTCAAAGAACAGTGCGTATCTGGTTTCAGACGAGGATCATGCCACACTTTTGGATGATATGAGAACCATAACAATTACGGACCATATCATATATAATTATGAATATACGACTATCATTGAGAATCATGCTCATTACCTTATGGGCAGGAACCCGGAAGCAGTTAACTACATAACTGATGACACCGAGAGGACTTACCTTGATACAGATGCAGGTATGGGTATTATGAATCAGCCGCTTCTCAATGCAAAATTCATATTCATGCTTAGTGTTATTAAGGAATAAGATTTATGAACACTGAAATAAACGGATTAAAAATAAATTATCGCGATGAGGGACAGGGACCACTCCTTGTGATGCTTCATGGCTGGGGCTCCAATGTGGATCTTTTTGACGGCGTTATCAAATTTGCCGCTAAGAAATACCACGTAGTGGGAATGGATATGCCGGGCTTTGGAAAAAGTGATGAGCCATCTGAGCCTTGGGAAGTAGCAGATTTTGTGGATTTTGTAATTGCTTTTGTAAAAAAGCTCTACCCTGATGAGAAGGAAGTGATTTTCCTTGGACATTCAATGGGCGGAAGAGTAATTATCAAAATGATCGGAACAAAGTCAGAGGATGAGCTTGGCTTTAAGATTCCAAAGGTAATTCTTACGGACAGCGCAGGAATTAAGCCTATTCCTTCAGGAAAACAGAGCAGTAAGACTAAGCGTTATAAATTTTATAAGAGCATTCTTGTTAATACCGGCATTGCCAAGGCTTTCCCTAACACCCTTGAGAGCCTGCAGAAAAAATTTGGCTCTGCGGATTATGCTGCAGCATCGCCTGTTATGAGAGCGAGTCTTGTAAAGGTTGTTAATGAGGATCTGCAGGAGTACATGCCTTCACTAAAAATGCCTGTTCTTCTTATCTGGGGCGACCAGGATACGGCGACACCTTTATCAGACGGACAGCAGATGGAAAAACTTATGCCGGAAGCAGGACTTGCAGTTATTCAGGGGGCAGGACATTATTCCTTCCTTGATAATCAGTACCTTTTCAACAAGATACTCGGAAGCTTTTTAAATGTGGATTTTTAAAAGGAAAATAGAATGGATACATTTATTTTTGTAGTATTTACTATCGCATATATAGCTGTAACCGTACTGGGACTTAGATATTACTCCCACATGTTGCAGCTTTCTTCCTATCAGTTTCAGGGATATTTCAGATTCCTTAGATCCAAACCGCAAAGATATGGTCTGCATGTGGGATTTTTGGTGGTGACTATCCTTGCAGGAATAGCTGATGCAAAGGCAGGGAACGTCCTTAGAATTCTTTCACTGGCATTTCTTGTCTTCATGATCCTTCAGTATCTTCCAAAGCCGGCTAAAAAGAAATTTGTGGTAACTAAGAGAGTTCAGAGACTTTTTGTAACATATGCGGTTGTTTTCCTTATTTTTGTGGTGGCAGCAGCCATACTTTATAAGGTTGGAAACAGAGCGGCAGCTTACTGCATCATCGCAGTTTACATGGGACTTCTTCCTCTGGTAATTGCTCTTTGCAATCTTATAAATAAGCCCATTGAGAAAAAAGTAAATGACTGGTTCATCCATGATGCACAGAGGATTCTTGCTGAGCATCCTGGTCTTAGGATCATAGGTATCACAGGAAGCTATGGTAAGACCAGCGTAAAGTATTATCTGTGGACGCTGCTTTCTGAGGGATTTAGAGTACTTATGACACCTGAGAGCTTCAATACTCCCATGGGTGTTGTAAGAACTATCAGAGAAAACCTTACTCCCATGCATGAGATTTTTATATGTGAGATGGGAGCAAGGCACGTACATGACATAAAGGAAATAACAGATATTGTTCATCCTGATGATGGAATACTGACTTCCATCGGACCTCAGCACCTTGAGACCTTCCATTCCATCGAGAACATCATAGATACCAAGTACGAGCTTTTTGATGCGGTTCAGGAAAAGAGCAGCAAGGGTCTGAAATTTGCAAATGGTGATAATGAGATCATAACTGCCAATATGAGGCATGAAAATGTCATTACCTATGGTGTGTCGGAGGGCTGCGATTACAGAGCTACAGATGTTAAATACAGTGCTGATGGTGCTACGTTTACAGTTACAGCGCCAAATGGGGACAGCGCCGAATTTAGCATGAAGCTTCTTGGTGAACACAATGTAACCAATGTGGTTGGTGCTATAGCCATGGCGCATACCTTGGGAATTCCCTTCTCCAAGCTTAAGATGGGAGTTCGAAGGATAACACCTGCACCTCACAGACAGGAGCTCATTAAGCACGGTAATGTATCAATAATCGACGATGCGTATAATTCAAATCCGATGGGTGCTAAAATGGCACTTAATACACTTTCAAAATTTGAGGATTATACCAGAATCCTTGTAACTCCGGGCATGGTGGAGCTTGGTGATAAGGAAGCAGAGTATAATCGCGAGTTTGGAAGACAGGCTGCAAAGGCAGCGGATTATATCATCCTGGTGGGTATAGATCACACAAGACCTATAAAGGAAGGTGCTCTGGAAGCAGGATTTTCGGAGGACAGACTATTTTCAAAGGAGACACTAAAGGAAGCCACCGATCTTATGTATGAGATCGATGCGGGGAGGCAGAAGGTCATTCTTTTGGAGAATGATCTTCCGGATAATTACACTTGAGAAAAGAGGTTGGGGAGATGCTAAGGGGTGAAAAAAAAATAGACTTCATGGATTTATGCTTTTCGTTTTGTATGTCTTTGATAACCGTATTAAATGTTAATGCCGTAGAAGACCATTTCTTTTTGACAGGCTATGTGCTTGTCAAGGATATGCTGTGTTTTGCGGCATTTTTCTTATTGTTCTTTGCATCTACTATTACTTTAAAATATCTTGGCTCAAAATATAAGCCGAGACCCATTCAAAAGCCGGCCGGGAAAAAGGTGGTTATGTCTGCGCTTCTTATGTGGTGCGCCCATCTTCCTTATCTTCTTATTCTTGCTCCCGGAGTATTAAATTACGACACTATCAATCAGGTGAGGGATGTTTTTGATGGTGTATCCCCTGTGCCCTTTGGCTTTGTGGAGGGACAGGAGACGATCAATGCCTTTATGAATGCGCATCATCCTGTGGTTATAGCGTTTTTGTTTGCTGCATTTATTAAACTCGGCGTCATACTTGGAGATCCGGGAAAAGGACTTTTTATCTATTGCCTTTTACAGTCCCTTGTAGCCTGCTTTGTTTTTTCAGGAATTCTTACAGATCTTGAAAATAACGCAAAGGATGCAGTTAAACAATTTGTGGTAAAGGTAGTAAGGCTGTTCTTTATATTTTCACCCTTCATTTCTTATTACACAATCTGTATGCTGAAAAATACCGTGCATAGTCTTCTGTTTTTGATTCTTTTGTATGGCTATTACAAATATCTTGAAGGCGGAGAGGTATCCTCCAAAAAAGGTATTATTTTCATGATCACATCTTCTCTTCTTATGTGCTTTACCCAGAATACCGGGGCTTATGTGGTGGTTTTATCAAGCCTTTTGCATCTGGTTTTCAGAAAAAAGAACAGAATGGTTTTTCTTATGAACATATGTCTGTGCATTGTTGTTTGGTTCATTATAGTTCCTAAGGTCATTTATCCCGCAGCTAATATCTATCCCGGCGGAAAGCAGGAGATGCTTGGGACCTGCTTCCAGCAGACCGCAAGACTTGTAAGAGATAGGGAGGATGAGCTTACAGATGGCGATAAGCAGATCATCGGCAGGGTTTTGGACTATGAAAAAATAAAAAGCGATTATGCCTTTGATGCAACTGACCCTGTAAAAGCCACCTTTAATATTCATGCGACAAAGGAAGACATGAAGGCCTATTATAAGTTCTGGATAAAGAAGGGCATACAGCATCCAATAATATACTTAAGGGCAATACTTCCTATTTGCGGTAACTTTTTTGCTCCGGTATCCTCCGTACAGATTTTTGACAAAATACCAATGTCAGAGGGGATTTTTGAAAATGTAAAACAGGTAAATCCTTCTAAACTATGGATGGGACTGGATGACTGGTACTATGAACTGAGAGATATGCCGGGCATAAGCATACTTTTTCAGGTGGTGCTTTACAGCTTTTGGATTCCTGCGTATCTGCTCTATTATAATGTCATAAAGAGATGGCATAAAAATGACGGAGAAAGAAAACCGGTAAATGGAATTCTTGTACCTATTTTCATTTTTATTCTGATGCTGATAGTAAGTCCTGTTAATTACAGCAGATATGCGCTGCCTCTTATATTTTCGTCACCTGTTTGTTTGTGCATGCTTATGCCTGCAAAAAATAAATGAGGTTGAAATTTTTTCTGATGAGGCTATACTTTTAGGGAACCCTAGTTAATTTTTGAAAGGAAGTGTTTTTTTGAAACTTAAATTAGCAGTTTTATTTGGTGGTAAAAGTACAGAGCATGAGATTTCTATTATCTCTGCTATCCAGGCTATCGGATATATTAACAGAGATAAGTATGAGGTTATCCCGGTTTATATAACCAAGGATAATGATTTTTATATTGGTGAAGACATAGATAAGATCAAGGAATATACACATATTCCTGAGCTTCTTAAAAAGAGCACAAGAGTAGTATTCATCAAGGATGGTAATAAGGTAAATCTTGTTCGTTATCCTATGAAGAAATTCGGTAATAATGTTATTAATTCTGTTGATATCGCATTCCCTATTGTTCACGGAACTAACGTGGAAGACGGAGTGCTTACAGGATACCTTCAGACTCTTGGTCTTCCAGTAGTTGGATGCGACGTGCTTTCATCAGCAGTTGGCATGAATAAATATGTAATGAAGACAGTTCTTAAGGACAATGGTATTTCTGTTCTTGACTGCAAGTGCTATACATGGGTTGATTACGAGGATGCTGAGGCACTGGTTAAGAAGATTGAGGATGCTTTCAAATATCCTGTTATCGTTAAGCCCATCAACCTTGGATCAAGTATCGGTATCTCCAAGGCTGGTAATACACAGGAGCTTAAGGAAGCCCTTGAGCTTGCTTTTGAGTTCTCCAAAAAGATTCTTGTTGAGCCCGCAATTGTGAAGCTTAAGGAGATTAACTGTTCAGTTCTCGGTGATTATGAGAATGCAGAGGCTTCTGAGTGCGAAGAGCCTATTAACTCAGATGAGATTCTTTCATTTGAGGATAAGTATATTGGCGGCGGCTCAAAGGGCGGCGCTAAAGGCGGTGCAAAGACCGGCGGTTCCAAGGGAATGGCATCTCTTAAGAGAAAAATTCCTGCAGAAATCACAGATGAGCAGAGAAGCGAGATCCGTAAAATGGCTGTAGATGCGTTTAAGTGTCTTGGCTGCAGCGGTGTATCCAGAATTGATTTCATGCTTGATGAGGAAACAGGTAAGATTTATCTTAACGAGATCAATACTATTCCCGGATCACTTTCATTTTATCTGTGGGAGCCTCTTGGAAAGAAATATACCCAGCTTCTTGACGATATGATCGATATCGCAATTAAGCAGGACAGAGAGAATAACAAGATCGTATTCTCGTTTGAAACAAACGTGCTTGAAGGTGTTAACCTTGGCGGCGCGAAAACAGCGAAATTGTAATATAAAACAAGGTGAATGATTACTCATCCACCTTGTTTTTTTCATAAGTTTCTTTAATTATGTTGTAGCAATAGGTTTCGATATTCTTTTTATCCTCGGGCTCTAACTGATCCATGTAGATCGGCTTTCCGTACTCAAGGATTACATGAGCTTTCTTGATGAAAGGCGCGTGATCTTCGAATATCGCATTTGAGTTGTTGATGGTCATCGGTACAATGGGACAACCGGTTTTCTGAGCAATTTTAAAGCTTCCTTTGTGGAAGGGGAGCATTTCATCTGAAGCGTTTCTTGTTCCTTCAGGATAGATGGTCATTGAAATGCCTTTTTTTACATTATCGATGGCTGTCAGGATGACCTGCAGGCCCTGTCTGATATCATCTCTGTCAAGGAAGAGGCAGTCCATGAAGACCATCCAGGTTGACAGGATCGGAACCTTTTTGATTTCTTTCTTAGCAATATAACCTGTGATTCTGGGTACTCTTGCATAGCTAAGAACGATGTCGAAGTAGCTTCGGTGATTACCAACATAGAGAACCGGAATATCCTTTGGTACGTTCTCTTCGCCGATCACAGTAAGCTTAACTCCTGAGAGGAATGCTACGATTTTAAAAGCTCTGCTTACAATGGCAAGAGACATGGTCTTTTGAGCCATGGGATTGAACTTACCGACAATCCAGAGAATTAACTGCATTACCAGGCTTAAAATAAAAAATACAAATAAAAATAAACCTACAAAAATTAGCCTTAACATACTTACTTATTCACTCCAATTATGTATTATATATATGCTGATATTTCAGCTATACCACGTTAGTATAACACAAAGAAAGGATACTGATAAATGCTGCTTATAAAAAACGGTAGACTGATAGATCCCTGGTCCGGAACAAATGATTTCAGGGATATTCTTGTAGACGGAGAGAGAATCGTAAAGATTGGTTTTTGCGGAACCTTACATGATTTGGCTGTTGAAGCAGCATCCGTGAAAAGTGAGAATCTTGAAGAGATAGACGCTGCAGGTCTTGTTGTTGCGCCAGGTCTTGTGGATGCTCATGTTCATTTCAGAGATCCCGGTTTTACAGATAAGGAAGATATTTTGACAGGAGCAGATGCAGCAAAGGCAGGCGGCTTTACATCAGTAGTCATGATGGGCAATACGAATCCCCATATGGATAATCCTGAGACCATCAGGTATGCTCTTGAAAAAGGCGAATCCACAGGAATAAGAGTTTTTACCTGTGCCAATATTACAAAGGATATGGCAGGGTCAGAGCTTACAGATATGGAAGGTCTTTTGAGGGAAGGAATCGTTCTTTTTACAGATGACGGAAAGCCCATAACTGATCCGGATGTCATGGAAAAAGCCTGCATGGAAGCGGCAAGGCTTGGCAGGGTGCTGAGTCTTCATGAAGAGGATCCTTCATATATAACAGACAATGGAATAAATGCAGGTGATATAGCAGAGAGTCTTGGTATCAAGGGATCGCCAAGGGATGCAGAAATATCCATGGTTAAGCGCGACATTGAAATCGCTGGAAAAACAGGAGCAGAGATAACTGTCCAGCACATTAGTACAAAAGAAGCCGTCGAGCTTATAAGAGAAGCAAGAAAAACAAACCCTCGCATACACGCAGAAGCTACGCCTCATCACTTCACCCTTACAGACAGTGCGGTACTTAAACATGGCACCATGGCTAAGATGAATCCGCCCCTTAGAAAAGAAGAGGACAGGATAGCAATAATTAAAGGAATCGCAGACGGTACAATAGAGACTATTGCAACGGATCATGCTCCTCATACAGCGACGGAGAAGGCAGCAGAATTAACCAAAGCCCCCAGCGGCATAATAGGACTTGAAACCTCCCTTGGACTTGGCATAAGAGAGCTGGTACAGAAGGGATATATGAATCTTATGACACTTATTTCGAGAATGACCTGTCAGCCTGCGGAGGTTTACAGAATCAGAACCCTCATAAGAGATGAGAGCGCAGGTGAAAATGTCTATGACGAGCTTCCTGTTGGAAGGTGCTTTGAGGGCGGTCCCGCGGACTTTGTTATTTTTGGAGAAAACGAGACCTATACAGTTGGAACAAAATTTGCATCAAAAGCCTGCAACACACCTTTTATTGGTGAAGAGGTTCCCGGCAAAATTCACTATACGATATGCAGCGGCAAAGTAGTATTTTCAGCATGATGATATAAACATAAAGTAGGAGAGAAAACTATGTCTAAAAAGAAGAAAATCGGAGCAGAGGTTATTTCGCAAAGGCTCCTTGCGGAAGGAATCATGGATTTAAGGCTTAGAACAAGTCTTGCAGAGGATGCAAAACCGGGGCAGTTTATCGGTGTGTATCCCCAAAATAAGTCCACACTTCTTCCAAGGCCCATCAGTATCTGCGGATATGACAGAGAGAATAAGGAACTGCGTATTGTGTACAGGATAGCCGGCAGCGGCACTGCGGAATTTGCTCTGTATCAGGAGGGGGATAATACTGATATCCTTGGAGTTTTAGGTAACGGTTTTCCTCTTGATAAGGCAGCAGGAAAAAGAGTAGTTATAATCGGTGGAGGCATTGGAGTTCCGCCGCTTCTTGGCCTTGCAAAGGAGCTTTCAGAGAATGCTGCTTCAAAACCAGAGTCTGTAACCATGGTTATGGGATATAGGAATGCTGATACTTTTCTTACAGATGAATTTGAGAATTATGGAAAGCTTCTGATTGCTACAGAGGATGGAAGTATCGGTACCAAAGGAAATGTAATTGATGCCTGCAAAGAAAATGGTGTAGAAGCTGATGTCATTTATGCCTGCGGCCCTATGCCCATGCTTCGCGGCGTGGCTGCTTATGCAAAAGAAATCGGTGCGAAGGCATATATAAGCCTTGAGGAGCGTATGGCCTGCGGCGTAGGTGCATGTCTTGGATGTATATGCAAGACCAAAGAGGTGGACGATCATTCACATGTTAAGAACGCCCGCATCTGTACCGATGGTCCTGTTTTTGATGCAGATGATCTTGAGCTTTGATAATCAGTTACTTGGAGAGCTGGGGACCGTTATCGCACGTCCTTTGGGCGATTACGGTCCACGTATCCGAACGGACTTAGTTAGATAAAAAAATCGTTTTAGAGGTGGTGAGAATATATGAATACATCAGTTAATATAGCGGGAGTAACCTTTAAGAATCCTGTAATGACAGCTTCCGGTACATTCGGATCCGGAATGGAATATGCGGAATTTGTTGATCTTAACAGACTTGGGGCTGTTGTGACCAAGGGTGTTGCCAATGTGCCGTGGCCGGGAAACCCCACACCGAGAGTTGCAGAGGTTTACGGAGGAATGCTTAATGCAATCGGTCTTCAGAATCCCGGAGTGGATGTGATGATTGAAAGAGACCTTCCTTTTCTTAAGGACTTTGATACAAAGGTTATCGTTAATGTTTGCGGAAAAAGTACTCAGGACTACGTGGACGTGGTAGAAAGACTTGCTGATCAGGACAGCGTTCACATGCTTGAGATCAATGTTTCATGCCCCAATGTAAAGGAGGGTGGTATTGCTTTCGGACAGAATCCCGATGCACTTTTCGAGATTACAAAGGAGATAAAAAAGCACGCTAAACAGCCCATCATAATGAAGCTTAGCCCCAATGTTACAAGCATTGCAGAGATGGCAAGAGCAGCAGAGGCAGCAGGCAGCGATGCAATCTCTCTTATTAATACGATTACCGGAATGAAGATTGATATTTACAAAAAGACCTTTGCAATTGCCAATAAGACAGGTGGTCTTTCAGGTCCTGCAATTAAGCCTGTAGCGGTTCGTATGGTATACGAGGCATCGCATGCAGTAAAGATACCGGTTATTGGTATGGGCGGAATCGCAACAGCTGAGGATGCAATAGAATTCATGCTTGCAGGAGCAACAGGAGTTGCTGTTGGCGCAATGAACTTCCATAACCCTTATGCAACAATAGAGGTTATTGAGGGAATAGAGCGCTATATGTCAGGGCAGGGAATTGAGAATATTAATGAAATTATCGGAGCTGTAGAATAAGCTCCGATAAAATGAATTCGTATTATTCTGTAAAAGTGAAGGACACTCTCACTTTTGAGTCAGAGATTTTTTCTCCGTCAGCCTTTAGTTCATACTGGAGGTGGACGGAGATTTTTTTAGGTGTTTCTTCAATCATCAGGTGTCTTGTGATGGCTGTGAGCTTCATGATGCCGTACTGTGTCTGATAGTCGGTCTCGCAGGTCTCGCCAAGACCAAAGTGCAGCTCAGAGTTCACAGAGCCTGTCTGGGACATGGTGATCTTACCGTTACCGATAATAAGGGTGTGATGATTCCTTATATGCAGCTTGTCATCATCGGCAGGATCATAGTACTGAATCAGGGTACTGTTTCCGTCGGTGATGCAGGAAGCGGTACATTCAGTTTTTACTATTTCAGGCTTTCCATCGCCGTGATCGTGTGCGCCGATTATCTTAATTATTCCATTCATAGGCATTACCTTTATACAGGCTTTGTGATGTACAGTTCCGGTGCAATTCCTCTGCTTCTAAGCTCATTTACTGCATGCTCAGCGTAGACAAGATTCTTATTTTCAAAGATTCCAAATACTGTAGGGCCGCTTCCGCTCATTCTGGCTCCCATGGCACCATTAGCAAGAAGAATCTGTCTGATATCTTCGATTACAGTGTATTTTGAAGCGGTTACTGGCTCTAAAACATTACCAAGTCTGTCTGTGATGCCTGCAAGGTCGCGCTTTTCGATAGCTTCCATCATACCGTCTATATCAGGATGGTTCTCGATGGGCTTGGAATCAAGGGTTGTATAAGCCCATGCAGTTGAGACATCGATAGAAGGCTTAGCAATAACTATGTGGCAGGAAGGCATATCTCTAAGGAATGTCAGCTTTTCACCGATTCCCTCTGAGAGTGCTGTACCACCGCAGATGCAGTAAGGAATATCTGCACCAAGAGGAGTTGCCAGCTGGCATAATTCTTCCTGGCTAAGACCAAGATTCCAAAGCTCGTTAAGCGCATGGTAAGTAGCTGCTCCGTCGGTACTTCCGCCTGCAAGACCTGCAGCCATGGGAATGTGCTTTTTAAGGCTTACGGTAACACCCTTCTCTATGCCATATTTTTCTTTTAGCTGAGCAGCAACCTTCCAAATAAGATTGGTTTTATCTGTGGGGATTCTGGGGTTAGCTGTCATGATGATAATCTGTCCGTCATCGCGATTTTCAAAGGACAGTTCGTCATGCAGGTCAATGCTCTGCATGATCATCTTTACAATATGGTAGCCATCATCTCGTCTTCCCAGGACATCCAGCCCTAAGTTTATTTTTGCGTATGCTTTTCTTGTTATCATTGAATTTCCCTTCCGGATAAGAATAAGTAAAACACTTACTATTAATATGATGTAGGTGTCAAAAGTAAATTTTGACACCATATGATATACGAATTGCTCCGTTTCTTCGAAACTCTCGCAATTCTACAAATATTCGGAAACCGCTAATTTACTGCGTAAATTGCTAATTCCTCATATTTGTTCGGGTCATAAAGTAAAAATGCTTAACATGCAAGCATGTACGCATTTTTGACTTTTGACACCTATATCATTAATATAATAAAAAATGCTGATTTACACAATGAATTTGCGTAGGGCACGAAAGGATTCAGCATCCAGATCCCTAAACGCAGAACATAAAAAAGCTGCGAAGGATTTCCTTCGCAGCAGCTTCATAACTAAATTATAAAGGCTTTGCTCCTGCCTTCTCCTTTGCCTTAGCAACGAGATTCTTCCAGAAGCCCTTCTTTTCTTCGGGAGCAGCGTTGCTTCCACGAATACCCTTAACAGAAAGTACATAGATTCCGCTTACTTCTGCCTTAACTTCCTTTTTAACAGGAACAGAGTCAAAAATCTTCTCATCACATACGAGATTCATGATCTGGGGACCAACCTTAACCTTAAGGATCGGAAGCTTGGAACGACGAAGAAGCTTGGGAGTGTTCTCCATAACGGCTGCAGGAAGTCCTGCTTCGTTGATTCGCATTCTCTTTTTGTCGATGATCAGCATGGAAATACTCTGCTTTACAGCTTCCATCTGAGCCTGCTGTTCTTCCTGACGCTTCTGTGCTCTCTTGCCAAGGATTGTAAGGGCTACAAGAGCTATGATCAAAATAACTAAAATGACTATCATTACTATAGCTGCGGTACTCAAAACTAACCTCCAATTACTACAAACTGATTTAACTAGCAAATTGTATTCTATCATTCTTTTAGCGGGCAGGCAACAAAATACTTTAATCATAGTCAATTCTGTGATAGTATTAAAAAAGTTTATTTTTATAGGAAGTAATAGAGGAGTATTTTTTTATGAAAAAGATGGCAGTAGCGATGCTTGCGGCACTTCTTACCGTTTCATCTCTTACAGGATGTTCAAAAGCAGGTAATGATACTAACGCAGCATATTTAAAAGACACAGATGTATCCAAGTATGTAACACTTGGAGATTACAAGAATCTTACAGTTGAGGTTGCTTCACCTGAAGTTACTGATGATGAGGTTGCTAGCTATATCCAGTACGTACAGAATTCAATGGCAGCTACAGTAGAAGTAACTGACAGAGCTGTTCAGACAGGAGATACAGTTAATATTGATTACGCCGGCAAATATGCTGATTCAGGAGAGGCATTTGATGGCGGTACAGCTCAGGGATATAATCTTACCATCGGTTCTCACACATTTATCGATGGCTTTGAAGATGGTCTTATCGGAGCAGAGCTTGGTCAGACCCTGGATCTTAACCTTAAGTTCCCTGATTCATACAGCAATGCAGACCTTGCAGGCAAGGATGTTATTTTTACAGTAACAGTTAACAAGATTCTCATTAAGCCCGATTTTGACGATGCTTATGTAGCAACTCTTGGAATCGAAGGCGTATCTACAGTTGATGAGCTTAGCAATTACATAAAAGGAAAACTCATGGAGGATAAGCAGACATCCTATGATACATCTGTTCAGAATGAGGCACTTGAGGCAGCTACAAACGGATGCATGTTTGAGAATCCGCCTCAGGCTATGCTTGACAGATTTGCAGGTCTTTACGCAGATCAGATGGAGCAGGTAGCTCAGTACTATTCTGCTAGCTACGGACAGTCAATGACAGCTGATTCAGTACTTCAGGTGCTTATGTCACAGGAAGGATATTCAGGAGAGGCTGAGGATTATAAAGCAGAGCAGGCACTTAAGCTTGCAAAGCAGTACATCATGCTTGGTGCTATAGCAGCACAGGAAGGCATTGAGGTTACAGAGGATGAGCTTAATGAGAAGCTTACATCCGATATGGAAACAGCAAATGCCAGCGCTGCTGATTCTGATAAGGTAGACAGTCTTGATGCATACAAAGAGACTGTTGATGTAGAGAATATCAGAGAGAGCCTTCTTAGCAAGAAGGTTATTGAGTTCCTTGCTGCAAATGCAAATGTAGTTGAGCCTTCTGATGATGCAGAGGCAACAGAAGAGACTGCAGCAGAGGAGAACACTGAGGAAGCATCAGATGCTTCTGAGGATGGAGAATAATTTTTGAACAACTAATGTTTAAATATGGAGGCATATTATGGAACTGACAGATATCAGAGAGCTTTTTAGAGAGCCGGATAAGTACGCAGACAAAGAAGTAACCGTAGGCGGATGGATTCGTAACATTCGTGATTCTAAGACAATTGGATTTATTGTTTTGAATGACGGTACATATTTTTCACCTCTTCAGGTGGTATATTCTGATGAGCTTAATAATTTTGCAGAGGTTAGTAAGCTTAATGTTGGTGCCGCAATCATTGCTACAGGTAAGATTGTAATGACTCCAGATGCAAAGCAGCCCTTCGAGATGCAGGCTACAGGAATAGAGATTGAGGGACCTTCAACTCCCGATTATCCCCTTCAGCCTAAGCGTCATTCACTTGAGTACCTTAGAACACTTCCTCATCTTCGTGCAAGAACAAACACATTTGAGGCTGTTTTCAGAGTAAGATCACTGGCTGCATATGCTATTCACTCATTCTTCCAGGAGAGAGGCTTTGTATATGTTCATACTCCTCTTATTACAGGAAGTGACTGTGAAGGTGCCGGAGAGATGTTCCAGGTAACAACTCTTGATCTTAACAACGTTCCCAAGAATGAGGAAGGCGAAGTAGATTACACCAAGGATTTCTTTGGCAAGCCTGTTAACCTTACTGTTTCAGGTCAGCTCAACGTTGAGACCTATGCTTTTGCATTTAAGAATGTTTATACATTCGGACCTACATTCCGTGCTGAGAATTCAAACACAACCCGTCATGCAGCTGAGTTCTGGATGATTGAGCCTGAGATGTGCTTTGCAGATCTTAAGGATGACTGTGATTGTGCCGAGGCAATGCTTAAGTATGTTATTAACTATGTACTTGAGAATGCACCTGCTGAGATGGAGTTCTTCAACTCATTCGTAGATAAGGGACTTATTGATCGTCTTAAGAATGTTGCAAACAGCGAGTTTGGTCGTATCACATATACAGAGGCAATTGAGATTCTCAAAGAGCATAACGATGAGTTTGATTATAAGGTAGAGTGGGGCTCAGATCTTCAGACAGAGCACGAGAGATTCCTTACAGAGAAGGTATTTAAAAAGCCTGTATTTGTAACTGACTATCCGAAGGAAATCAAAGCCTTCTACATGAAGCTGAATGAGGATGGTAAGACTGTTGCAGCAGCTGACTGCCTTGTACCCGGTATCGGTGAGATTGTTGGCGGAAGCCAGAGAGAGGATGATCTTGAGACTCTTGAGAAGAGAATGGATGAGCTAGGACTTAAGAAGGAAGATTATCAGTTCTATCTTGATCTTCGTCGCTATGGCTCAGTTCGTCACGCAGGCTTCGGTCTTGGTTTTGAGCGCTGCGTAATGTACCTGACAGGTATGGGCAACATCCGCGATGTTGAGTCCTTCCCTCGTACAGTTGGTAACTGCGAGTTATAATTTTTTAGCATCTTATGACTGTTGCTTCCTTGACAGGAGGCAACAGTTTTTTCTTTTTGTTTTCATGTGAATTTTTTTTGAAATATGTATAAGGATAAAAGCTGACAGCTTAATCATGTTATAATTAGATATAAAATTTTGTTGGAGATTTTGCGGATATCTATCTGCATGAATGATGGGGAAATATGCGAAGATTTAAATTCAAATCTTTTAATAAATATATATGTACAGTACTTGCTGCGACGATGCTTTTTAATTCCGGGTCACTTGCCTTTGCGACCACCAGTGAGGAGCTGAAAAAGCAGCAGAAGGAACTTGAAAAAGAACAGAAGGAACTGGAAAAGAAACAGGATGCGTTGGAATCCGAAAAGAGAAGTAGCCAGAGCGGACTTAACAGCGCAAATCAGAATATTAGTGCAATAGAGGGTGAACAGGCAGAAATTCAGGCGGAGCTGGATGCTGCCAATGAAGAACTTGTGGGACTTCTTACAAGTATCGATCTGATTCAGGCAGACATCACAGATACTGAAGAGAAAATTGTTCAGACCCAGGCAGAGTATGACGAGGCCAAGGCTCTGGAAGAAGAGCTCTACGAAGCTATGAAAAAGCGCATACGCTACATGTATGAAAAGGGCGAGCTTACTTATGCAGAGCTTCTTTTGCAGGCCCAGAGTTTTGATGATCTTCTTAATAAAGCAGAGTATGTAGAGTCTTTGTATGAATACGACAGAACAAAGCTCGGCGAATATGTGGCAGCCAAAAATGCAGCAGAAGAATACGGAGATCAGCTGGCAGAAGCCAAATCTGAGCTTGAAACCTCCAAGTATGAGCTGGAGGAGGAGCAGAAATACACAGAGACGGTTATTGCAAATTATAAGAAAAAATATGCCAACTTTGATGTACAGCTGGCTAAGGCAAAACAGGATGCGGCGGTATATTCTGCACAGCTTCAGAAGCAGACATCCGAGATTAAGGAATTGCAGGCAAAGATTGACTCCAAGGAAGCTGAAGTTAAGAAGACCAAGAAGGCCGCAGATGAAGCAGCATCTAAGGAGGCCGAGGAGGCAGCAAAGAAAAAGGCTGCCGAAGAAGCCAGCAAAAAGGCCGCAGAAGAGGCTCTTGCCAAGGCAAATACTGATGAGGATGATGAAGATGACGATGATGCAGACACTGATACAGATTCTGCATCTGCCGGTAATGCATCAGACAGCAGCTCATCAAAGAGCGCAGAACCTGCAGCACCTACAGGCTCAGCTACAGGGCAGAGTATAGCCAATTATGCTTGTAAATTTGTAGGTAATCCTTATGTGGCAGGCGGCACAAGTCTTACCAACGGCGCGGATTGTTCAGGCTTTGTATATGCGGTATATCAGGCATTTGGAATCAGTGTGCCAAGATCATCCTATGCGCAGGCAGCATACGGAAAGGCAGTGTCCTATGAGAATGCACAGCCCGGAGATGTTATCTACTACGGCGGTCATGTGGCGATATATCTTGGCGGCGGACGTATAGTTCATGCTAGTACCGCCCGTACCGGAATAAAATACGAAAACGCAACCTATAGAACAATTCTTACCATCAGAAGATTTATATAAGAGGATAGAGATTTGGAATGGAGTAAATTGCTTTGCGAGGACAGAGTAAGATCTATAAAAAAGAGAGAAGGCTCAAATGATCTACGCAGTGAGTTTGAAAAGGATTATCACAGAATAATCGGCAGTGCGTCTTTTAGACGCCTTCAGGATAAGACACAGGTCTTTCCGCTAGATCAGTCTGATTTTGTCAGAACCAGACTGACTCATTCTTTGGAGGTTTCCTCCTTTTGTAAGTCACTTGGACAAAATATAGCCAGAAAGATTTTGGCAGAGATTAAGGATGAGAGTTTTCTGCCCTCATATCAGCAGGATATCTGCGATATTTTACAGTGCGCAGGACTCCTTCACGATATAGGTAATCCGCCCTTTGGACATTTTGGCGAAACTGTTATCAGAGAGTGGTTCAAGAACAAGCTTCCTGATCAGGAGTTTTCAGGTAAGCCTATAACAGAGATTTTGAATCCTCAGATGCTGGGAGATTTTTATAACTTTGAAGGTAATACCCAGGCGCTTCGCGTGGTATCAAAACTTCACTATCTTGTGGACGAGCATGGTATGAACCTGACAAAGGCTCTGCTTGCAACTATCATCAAGTACCCTGTATCATCCCTTGAGGTGGACAAGAAGAGTCCCGACATCTGCTGTCATAAGATGGGATATTATTATGCGGACAGAGAGCTTTTTAATGATATTCAGGAATCCTGCGGATTAAACGGAAGAAGACATCCTCTTACATTTATTCTTGAAGCGGCAGATGATATTGCTTACAGAACTGCCGACATAGAGGATGCGTATAAGAAGGGACTCATTAGCTTTGACTTGCTGGTACGTGAGCTTGAGAGCAGATGCTTTGAGGATCAGTCCGATAAAATCTACAGACAGCTCCTTGATTCACTTAAATACAGATATGGAAAAGGTATCGAGCTTGGCGTAAGTGATCCGGGTGAATATGCCGTTTCGAACTGGGTTGTTGCTGTTCAGGGTAAACTCATTTATCTTGCTACGGAGGGCTTTGCTGCAAACTACAAGAGTATTATGGATGGTTCCTTTGGAAGTGAACTTCTTGAAGGAAGCGGTAAAGTCTATGGAAGTAAGACGCAAGAAGAGGCTGGTAACAGCAATGACGGCGGAGATAATTCGGGAGATAGACCGGATAATAAAGAGCATGTTGCCGAAGGTAAGCATATCGTTGATGCTCTTGGAGAAATAGCAATTAAGTATGCCTTCAATTCAGAACCAATTTTGAAGATAGAGGTAAGTGCAGATCAGATACTGACGTATCTTTTGGACAGACTGGTTCCTGCGGCAATTCATTTTGACACAGATTCAAAGCTAAGGCCTATTGATTCCAGAATGATTTCTTTTATCTCTAACAACTATAAGAAGATTTATCAGATTTACTCTGAAGGAAAATCTGAGGAAGAAAAGCTTTATCTAAGGCTTCTTCTGGTTACGGATTATGTATGTGGTATGACAGACAGCTATGCTAAGAGACTTTATCAGGAGCTTAACGGACTGATTTGAGTTGTTTTTTCTAATCTGTTAATTGATTACGGGTTAGTTAATGCATTTTTTATAATGGTTTTACTTGCAATTTTTAAGGTCAACATATATGTTAATTTAGTGGTGTGATGAAAATATTGTGTGTGCGATGTAGGTTTTACTTAGCATGAACATGATTCATCAGAAAAAAGATCAGAAAGAGAGAAAATATGGCAAGAGAAATGGTTGTAGTTCTTGACTTTGGCGGACAGTATAA
Organism: Butyrivibrio sp. MB2005; assembly: GCF_000424285.1. GTDB lineage: Bacteria > Bacillota > Clostridia > Lachnospirales > Lachnospiraceae > Butyrivibrio. The sequence continues at coordinate 63,841 of NZ_AUJP01000012.1, forward strand.
GCAGCTGATAGCCAGACGTGTTCGTGAGTGCAACGTTTACTGCGAGATTCATCCCTATAACATCGGGCTTGATAAGCTTAAAGAGATGAATCCCAAGGGCATCATTTTAACAGGTGGCCCCAACAGTGTGTACGGCGATCAGGCAGTATTGTGTGAGAAGGAGCTTTATGAGCTGGGCATTCCGGTTCTTGGAATCTGCTACGGCGCACAGCTTACTGCATTTTTGAACGGAGGCGAAGTTAAGACAGCGCCTTTAAGTGAGTACGGTAAGACAGAGACTTATCTTGATCCTGCATCTGAATTGTTCGCAGGCCTTACGGAGAACGAGGACGGCGTTCCTGTAAGAGAGGATAGCGAAGGTCATAAAGTAGTTACAACCTGGATGAGCCATACAGACTATATAGCAAAGGCTCCCGAGAGCTTCAGGATTACAGCTCATACACCTAATTGTCCGGTAGCAGCTATGGAGAATGCTGACAGAAAGATTTATGCTGTTCAGTTCCATCCGGAAGTTATGCATACTGAGTGCGGAACTATTATGCTCAGGAATTTTGTAATGAATGTATGTAAGTGTGCAGGCGACTGGAAGATGGCAGACTTCGTTGAGAGAAGTATCGCCGAGATCAGAGAGAAGGTTGGAAACGGCCGCGCTCTTTGCGCTCTTTCAGGCGGCGTTGATTCATCAGTTGCAGCCGTACTTATGAGTAAGGCTATCGGTAAGCAGCTTACCTGCGTATTTGTAGATCACGGTCTTCTTAGAAAGAATGAAGGCGACGAGGTTGAGGCAGTATTTGGACCAAACGGCGCATACGACCTTAACTTTATAAGAGTAAATGCTCAGGACAGATTCTATGAGGCACTTAAGGGTGTTGAAGAGCCTGAGAAGAAGAGAAAGATCATCGGTGAGATGTTCATCCGTGTATTTGAGGAAGAGGCCAAGAAAATCGGAGCCGTTGATTTCCTTGTACAGGGTACTATCTACCCCGATGTTGTAGAGAGCGGAATCGGCGAAGGTGCAGTTATCAAGTCTCACCACAATGTAGGCGGTCTTCCGGATTATGTTGATTTTAAAGAGATCATCGAGCCACTTCGCATGCTGTTTAAGGATGAGGTAAGAGCATCAGGACTTGAGCTTGGTATTCCTGAGCATCTCGTTTTCAGACAGCCATTCCCCGGACCGGGACTTGGAATCCGTATCATCGGTGAAGTTACAGCTGAGAAGGTTCGTATCGTACAGGATGCAGATGCCATCTACCGCGAGGAGATTGGCAAGGCAGCAGCTGCTTACAAGGAAGATAACGGCAAGAATCCCGAATGGCTTCCTGCTCAGTATTTCGCAGCACTGACAAATATGCGATCCGTTGGTGTTATGGGTGATTTCAGAACCTATGATTATGCAGTAGCGCTCCGCGCAGTAAATACATCTGACTTCATGACAGCAGATGCTACTAACGTTCCATGGGAGATTCTGCAGACGGTAATGAACAGAATCATTAACGAGGTTAAGGGAGTCAACAGAGTAATGTACGATCTCACCTCCAAGCCTCCGGGAACAATAGAACTGGAGTAACGGATAATCGCCTGCAAGGCCTGTGTTTATCAGGTTTTGCAGGCTTTTTGTTTTGCCTTTGACGTCGTTTTGTCGTAGATTTGCTCTTTACAATCTATTGATCATTTTGTATAGTAGTCGATGGATTTAGGAAAGTTTTCTTTTCAATAATTCTTTTGAATGGTTGCTTTAATCATAAAGTGGCTAAGATATTCCAAACATATGGATTTATATACCTTTTTGTAAGCGGTGGGGTGAAGCTGGTATATAAGACAAAAATACTTATATGATTTATATACCTATTTGCAAGGTTGTGGAGTAGAGCTGGTATATAAGATAGAAATATACTGATTTCTTATATACTTTTTTCTGCGCTCAATGAATTATTTGAGGTAGGAAGTTAGGAAAAGCAGATAGAAAAGTATATAAGTTATATCTAATTATTTAATTTATATACCTGGCATCGAAGAGTTGTGAGAAATAGGTATATAAATATTGCTTAAGGAGTTCTCTTATATATGTTGTGTAAAAAGGATGAAACCGGCAAGTGGGCTTCTTGAAATTGGAATATAGATACCGTTTGTAATAAGGATTATTGTGAGGAATGAATTAGTATTAGAAATAGGAGATATCAAAACAAAATGGAGGAAGTAAATAATAAAATAGAACAGAGAACTGGATATGACAGTGAATGGATAAGCAAAGTCAGTAGAAGGAAAGCAGTGCTGGAAAAGCTGATCATGGATAGAGAAGCATCAATAAATAGTTCACCGGAAGGCCATTTAAGAGTGCAGGATAGAAACAGCTATGCCTTGTATTATTGGATAAAAAAGACGGGGGATACAAACGGAGAGCTCATACCTAAGAAAAATAGAGATATTGCTAGGAAGCTGGCTCAAAAAGACTATGATAAAAAGCTGGCTAGAGTGATAAAAAAAGAACTCAAGGAGATAACTAAGTATCTTGAGTGTATTAAGGAAAATGATATCAGTTCAATATATGAAGGTTTAAGTGATAAGAGAAAACTGCTTGTAAAGCCGCTTATAACATCGGATGAGGAATATATAAAACGATGGAAAGAAAAACCATATGACCCTATGGGATTTGATGAAGGTTCGGCAGAATACTATTCAGATAGCGGGATAAGAGTCAGATCAAAGTCAGAAATAATTATCGCAAATATGCTGGAGAAATATGGAGTGCCATATAAATACGAATGTCCACTCAAATTAGGGAAAAGAGGTATAGTGAGCCCTGATTTCACATGCCTTAATATTAGGACACGAAAAGAGTATATCTGGGAACACTTTGGGATGATGGACGATGAGAATTATGCTAACAAGAATGTTGCTAAAATCAATTCTTATGAAGAAAGTGGTTATCAATTAGGAAAAAATATGATTATGACTTTTGAAGCTTCTCAACAGCCCATAAATTCTAATATAATAAAGAATATGATTACATCCTGGCTTTTATGAGTAGGGCGGAATAAGGAGTTTGTTGGGTTACTATGGGGAAAGTAATATTCTTAGATATTGATGGGGTTCTTAATTCCAATTTCTGGAATGCTGATCATCAAAGAGAAATAAGTGACGGAAAATACATAGATACTGAAAAGGTTAGGCTGTTGTCGAAGCTTGTGAAAAAAGCTGAGGCAGAGATTATTCTGCATTCTGGATGGAGATTCTGGTTTGACACAGATTTAAAACCTCTTCGTTCAGAGGCAGGTTATCTTGCAGAGCTTTTGAAAAAGAGGGAATGCAATCTTTTGGACCGCAGAGGATGATGGAAAGCTAATTGGTGAGCTGTATGTGTTTCTGAATCTTGATGATAAGGACTTTGCAGATGGCACTAAAACAGCTTACTTATGTGCATTCCGTGTGCAGGAGAATTATCGCAGACAGGGCATAGGAACAGCACTGATCGAGAAGGCGGTAAAAGAGCTGGCAGATAGAGGCTTCACCGGAGTAACCATAGGCGTAGACGAAACAGAAGAACTTAATATAAAGCTTTATAGGCGTCTTGGCTTCAATACTAAGATTAAGGATTGCAATGTGGATCCCTGTGCAATGAACAAGGATATGGAACCTGATTCCTGCGACATATTTTGGCTATTGTATAAGGATATTTCAGGAGTAGAGAATTTGGATAAAGTAACCTTAAACATCATGACCAGAGAACTGTGTCATGAGCTATATAAAAACTGGGAAAACGATGATTCCATATATATGGATATGTCGCTGTTTAAACCGTATAATTATAGGGAGGAAGCGGTTGACAGATACTATGATTCCAAACAGGAACCATCCCGCAGATTGTTTGCAGTAATGCTTGGAGACAGGCCTATAGGCGAGGTCCAGCTTAAGCAGATTGATCAGGACAAAAAAGAATGCACTCTTAGCATTCACATGCAAAATGATGCTGTTAAAGGAAAGGGATATGGGACGCAGGCCGAACGCCTGGCTATCCAGTATGCATTTGAAGAGCTTGGCATGATTGCTGTAAACGCAGATACTGTTGTAAAGAATGTTAGAAGTCAGCATATACTTGATAAACTGGGATTTGAGTTTATCAAAGAGGAAGGCGATTTCAAATATTATAGATTGGAGAAATGATTATGAGTACACACATTGAGCCATTTGAGGCAATGGATTCCAGGCCCTGGAAGATAGTGAATACCTGTACTTTTTTGATAATGAATGGGCGCCGGGAATGCCTGGAACCGCACTTTGCCCGTTAGCTCCTGAGCTTGGTATTAACTGGCCCATTGATATTGACACAAATGATTTAAATCAGATCTCGGAGAAGGATTCAAAGGCTCCGACACTTACAGAACTTCGCAGTAAGCTTGGTATGGATTAGATTATTGCGAATACATAATTTTCTGGCGAATCTATGGAAATTATGTAGTTTACAGGTATGCTTTCAGAAAGAACAGTGCTATAATTGCAATGTTGCTGTCGATAATTAGTAAATTATTTTGGAGGATATCGATATGGTTATGTTTTTAAAGCTTCGAAATTTCTAATAGGCATGAGACCTTAATAAATAGTTTCGTGCCTTGTAATCAGGAACAATAAACTATTTAATTTAAGGAGATTACAAATGGAATTTCAAGACAATATAATAAAAGAGTATTTACGAAATGTTTATTTTATTACAGGTACACCTTGCGGAGGAAAAACTACTGTTTCAAGAGCACTGGGAAAGAAATATGGCATAGCGGTGTATGACATCGATGAGCGTTTTCCGGGGCATCAGGCTATTTCAGATAAAGAGCATCAGCCCAACATGAACAAAGCTTTCAGAGATGCAGATGAGTTCTTCGGAAGAAGTGTTGAGGAGTACAAAAAATGGCTTCTTGATAACACCAGAGAGCAGCTGGATTTTGTGATTTTGGATCTTATGAGACTATCTCAAAATGGTCGTATCATCTGCGATTGTCATTTGACATTGGAGCAGGCGGAAAAATTGACTGATCCATCAAGGATTGTGTTTATGATTCGCGAACCTGTCAATCTGATTGATGAGTATTGCAACAGGCCGGACCATCAGGATTTCAAGGAATTTATAGAAAGTGCTACAAATCCGGAAGCAGCCAAGGCTAACTGTAATGAGACTTTATGTAATCTTAACAGGAAGGTTTACGATTCCATTAAGAAGAGTGAATTCAATTGGATAGAGCGGGATAATAGCAGGTCTGTAGATGATACGGTAAAGCTTGTTGAAAACTGCTTTGGATGGAATTTGTAATAAGATTTTGTAATTAAGAGTGAAAGGAGTTATGCAGAAATACATGACTCCTTTTATTTGACTAGTGAAGCCTATGAGGACGGGCCCGGCAGAACCGGTATGAAAATGTATATCTGAAATCATAAATAATAAAAAGGGGAAAACATGCAGGAAACAACAGAGAAAGTACAAACGGACGATTACAGCGAGCAGCACAAAAAAGCATGGGAGTTTGATGCCTATAACTTCTGGGTTAGGACAGCGGGAACTCCTGCTGAGAGAGCAGCTAAGGATAAAGCGGATCCAAGAAAAATGCTAAAGCAGCATGCGGGTTATTTTGATTCTTTTGAGGGAGTAAAAGTAGCAAATATCTGCGGCTCCTGCGGAAAGAAGGCCATACCGCTGGCGCTTCTTGGATCCGAAGTTACCATATTCGATATTTCCGAGGATAACAAAAAATATGCCATGGAAACCGCAGATGCGGCAGGAGTATCAATAAATTTTGAGGTGTGTGACATCCTTAAGATTGATATGGAAAAGTATGCAGGGTACTTCGATGTGGTATTTATGGAAGGCGGTATTCTCCACTATTTTCATGACATTGGAGAATTCATGAACATCATGTATTGCCTTCTTAAGCCTTATGGAAAACTGATTTGCAGCGATTTTCATCCCTTCACCAAGATAGCTGATATTTTGAAATTCGGTCAGCCCACTCCCGGGTATTTTTATTCGGAGGTATTTGAAGGCGAGATGGCCCATGCCAGGTTCTATGATGAGGAGATTCGCAGGCAGATTCCTAAATGTAAGTACAGGAAGTATACGATTAGCGAAATTATAAACGGCATCATTAGTACGGGATTTACACTGGAGCGTTTTGATGAGCATCCTGCATGGGAGGATGACAAGCTTCCCGGTGAGTTTACCGCTATCGCCAGAAAAGCATAAAGAATTGTAGAAAATTGCAGATTCAATTAAGGTGTTAGTGGTTACTGATTACCGGTAATAAATACGCAGATTGGGAGAAAAAACAGAATGGATTATTGCAGAATTTCAAGCGACAAAATAAACGAACTATGGGAATTGCAGAAGGCCTACAAGAACGAAATAGGCGAGGATGCGCCTTCTGAGCAGGATATGAAGGCTTTGGGAAAAGCTATCGAAAGAGAAGTAATAGAATTTTACGGAGCCTTCGATGGTGAAACTTTGGCCGGCTGCTGCTCTGTTACTAAGGGCTTTTCAACCTTTAACTATGCTGTCAGCGGCGTTTTTGAGGATTTTTACATTGCCCCGAAGTACAGGCACAGTGGGATTGCAAGAGAACTTGTCAGCTATGCCTATACTGAGAGCCAGGTTTGTTCGTTGACAGTTGGATGCGCAGATTGTGACGTAAAAATGTATGAGTCTCTAGGTTTCTCCATACCCCTCGGCAATATGCTTGCCTACGAATAAATGAGGCGATGCTTGCTAAGACAAATGGAATCTTGAAGCTCCCAAAGGACCCGGGGATGTTTGTTGCCTCAAAATAAGAATAAGGTTAAAATATCGCTATGCAAACAAAAAAGATATTAGACCTGAGGATGACAACATGAAAAAACAAATCGGCGTAATTGGAGATATACACAGTAACTATACTGCTTTCAAAACAGCGGTCCAGTATATGACGGAAAGAGGAATAACAGAGTTTATCCTGCTTGGAGACTATGTCTCAGATACCACGGATACTGCCGAAACTATGCAGTATATTTACGAGCTTATAAAAAAATACAAGGTGACAGCAATAAGAGGAAATCGTGAGGATTACCTTTTGGGTCAAAGGAGGGTTCTTCGCGGTGAGTCGGATGCACCACTGTGGCTTTACAATTCTGCCAGCGGGAATCTTCTTTACACCTATGAGCTTTTGACAGATGAGGATTTGGATTTCTTTGAGTCGCTTCCGATCAGCTATAGATACAAATGTGAGGGATACCCTGACATAATCTGCTGTCACGGATCTCCGGTTAACAATCGTGAGCTTCTTTTATTTCACGACGATACTGCGAAAAAGTGGCTTGAAAAGATAGATGCAGATTACATTGTTGGAGGTCACACTCACGTTCAGGGCGAATGCCACCATAATGGGAAGCACTATTTCAACACCGGATCTACAGGTATTGCCATAAGTGCACCGGGGTTGGCGCAGTGTCTTATTTTGCATGGTTTTGATGAAAATGAACCGGAAGGTCCTTCCTGGGAAGCAGAGTTTTTGAACCTGCCCTATGATGTGGATTATGTAATAGATGCCCTTTATGAAAAAGGACTTATGGAAAAAGGAAAATGGTTTGTAGTCAATAATGAGCACATATTAAAAACAGGGAAGGATGTAACCCCTGAACTTATTAATAAGGCCATGATTCTTCAGGAAAAAGAAACAGGAAACCCTGTAGACTGGCCGTATATCGAAGAAGAATACTTTACACAAGCTGCAAAGATTCTTGGAATTCCGGACTACAGGGTTCCCCGTAAGGATGCTATTTAAAGCATTTAATTCAAAATAATATCAACGTTTTGCTGCGTCGCAAATAAGGTCTACACTTGTTTCGATTCCAAGGGATGAGCTTTTTACGCAAAGGTCATAATAAGCCGCATTACCGAATTCGGTATGAGTGTAGTACTTGCAGTATTTTTTTCTTGCCTTATCTACTGAGTGAAGGTGTTCAAGAACCTTATCCTCAGACAGATCGGGCATTTTTTTCTGCATGCGCTCAAGTCTGAAGCGTTCTGAGGCGGCGATGAAAACGTGGAGAGTTCTGTCAAACTCTTTAAGGATAATATTGGCATTACGTCCCACAATTACGCAGTTGCCCTTTTCGGCAACTTTTTTAATTGCTTCTCTTTGTGCTACGAAAAGTCTTTCATCAAGAGGCTTGTTGTAGAAATCAAAAAGGCTCTGTCCAAAGCCCCATTCTCTTGGAACTCGCTCGTCATAGTAGCGAACCTCTTCAGGTGAAAGTGAACCGCTCTCCATGGCTGCCTTTAATATCATATCCTTGTCGCAGTAGTAGTAGCCAAGTCTGTCGGCAACTGCCTGACCTATTGTGCTTCCACCTGCTCCAAATTGTCTGCTGATTGTAATAATATTTTTCATGAATCAATCTTAAAGAACCTTGTTCAGGAAATCGATGGTTCTTTCCTCCTTTGGATTTAATAAAACTTCCTGCGGAGTGCCTTCTTCTACGATGAAGCCTCCATCCATGAATATGACTCTGTCAGCAACTTCTCTGGCAAAGCCCATCTCGTGAGTAACGATAACCATGGTCATTCCGTCTGCAGCCAGGTCCTTCATAACCTGCAGAACTTCTCCGACCATTTCGGGATCAAGAGCTGATGTAGGCTCGTCGAAAAGCATTATATCGGGCTGCATGCAAAGTGCTCTTGCAATTGCAACACGCTGCTTCTGACCGCCGGAGAGCTGACTTGGATAGCTCTCGGATTTATCTTCAAGTCCAACCTTTTTAAGCATGTTCTTAGCTCTTGTTACTGCTTCCTCCTTAGAGCATTTTTTCAGCTGTACGGGAGCAAGTGTAAGGTTGTCCATTATGTTCAGATTGTTAAAAAGATTAAAGTGCTGGAAAACCATTCCGATGTTTTCACGGACACGGTTGATATTAACCTGTTTCTGAGTAATGTCATTTCCATCTATCACAATTGTGCCGGAAGTGACCTTTTCAAGCTTATTGAGACAACGAAGGAAGGTGGATTTTCCTGAACCGGAGGGGCCGATTACACATACCACTTCACCCTTTGTGATCTCTGTAGAAATGTCCTTAAGGACTTCAAGATTACCAAAGCTTTTCTTTAAATGCTCTACTTTAATTTTGATTTCGCCTTTATCTGCCAACGCTAAGCCTCCTTTCAACTACCTTTGCACTTCGTGAAAGGATAGTGATAACAATCAGATACATAATTCCAACGATAGCCCATGTCTGGAATGACATGAAGGTGTTAGCCTGGACATTTTTGGCTGTGTTAACAAGCTCCGGGAATCCAATTACTGACAGGATGGATGTATCCTTCAGAGTGATAATGAACTGATTGATGAATGTAGGAATCATAGTGCGGATAGCCTGAGGCAGTACGACCTTTCTCATGGCCATGCCGTAGGTAAGACCAAGGGAGCGGGCAGCTTCCATCTGACCCTTATCTACAGACTGAATACCTGCGCGGACAATCTCTGCCATATAAGCACCACAGTTAAGGGCAAGACAGATGGTACCAGCCTGAAGTGCAGTGAGACTTATGGAAAAACCGCCGATTATTGTATTAAAGAAATACGGTACTCCAAAATAGACAAAGAACGCCAGAACGATCATAGGCACGCCGCGGATCACATCGACGAAAATCTGGGATATTACATTAGATACTCTGTTTTTCAGAACACCCATGATTCCGAAGATCATACCGATTATACATGCAAAGAACAAACCTAAAAGAGCAAGCAGGAGAGTTCTTCCGAGGGCTACAAGTAGCATCCCTCCGTAAACTGAAATTATTTTAACCATAGAATAAATTCCTCATAGAACCGGGCAGGAAAGACCTGCCCGGCGGATTTGTTGAAACAGCAAACCTTTTATTCACCAAGATATTTAGCAATGATCTCGTCGTAGGTACCGTTTGACTTGATGTTTGCAAGACCCTTGTTGAACATATCAACAAGCTCCTGGTTGTCTGCATTGAAAATAGCGAAACCATAAGCTGCAGGATCGTTGCCCGTGCCATCAACAAGCTTCATTGAGATGCCTGTGTCCTTGATGTTAGCTGCCATGATCGGTGTGTCATCAAATACAGCAGCAACCTGTCCACCTACAACTGCCTGATACATGGTGGGTGAATCCTCAAAGTAAGTGATTGTGAAGCCATACTGATCAGCAAGACTCTCTGCGTATGTAGCACTCATAGAACCTGTCTTTACAGCAACTGCTTTTCCATCAAGGCCATCAAAACCTGTGATGTCTGAAGATGCTTCAACTGCCATACTCTGGTTTGCATCATAATAACCATCTGAGAAGATCCAGCCTGATTCTTTTCTCTCGTCTGTGATTGATGCGCCTGCGATCATACCATCAGCCTGTCCGGCCTGACATGCAGCGATTGAAGCGTCCCATCCAAGAACCTGTACTTCATATTCAAAGCCCTGGTCCTTAGCGACAGCATCGAGGATATCCATATCAATTCCTACGAAGTTGCCGTTGTCATCTGTGTACTCAAAGGGTTTGAAAGCTGTATCTGTTGCGATTTTCCAAACCTTGCCTGAAGCGTCTGATGTAGTAGCTTCTGCAGTCTCTGTTGTCTCAGCAGCTTCAGTCTGTGCAGCGCCATCAGCGGGTGCTTCTGATCCGGAACCACCGCAGCCGGTTGCAGCTACCATTAAACAACTCATTACCAGTGCCAACATTCTTTTTTTCATAACTATATACTCCTTCCTTTTCTGCATTCATCTACGAATGCGGTTACTATTTTCATGCTTTCCTCATTATTATAATAGGAAAACTCCGGGTGCCATTGCACACCTATTGCAAATCTGTGGTTATTCACAGCGATTGCCTCAATAAGTCCGTCTTCTGAAACGGCCATTTTAGTGACTTCCGGGGACAGCTCTTTGATAGCCTGATGATGGTAGCTGTTTACCTCGTGGATTCCACTGCCAATGATTTTTGCTAAAAGCGTGTTGTCAAAAACTTCTACGTCATGGGCTTTTCTATCATAGGGCGGCGTCATGTGATGTTCTACGCTGCACTGATATTCTGTGGGAAGATCCTGATACAAAGTGCCTCCAAGATGTGCATTTAAGAGCTGAATTCCGCGGCAGATACCAAGAAGCGGTTTATCATCACGAAGACATTTGTCTATGAGATAACACTCCATTGTGTCCCTTGTAATGCAGGGCTTTCCGCAGGTCTTTTTTGCTATCTCGCCGTATACATCGGGAGACACATCATGACCGCCTGTAAAAAGCAGACCATTACAAAGACTATATGCTTCATCAAGCTCATCTTCATCAGATGTAAGCGGCAGCATTATGGGCAGACCGCCTGCCTCTTCGATAGCTTTCATATAGCCGGGAAGCATCCAGTAGCTCTCTTTATCATCATCATAAAGCGGAATCAAACCGATAACAGGTCTCAAGATACCCCTCCTCCCAATAAAGACTGTAAGGTCTATAAATCCAAAAAAGGCGCCCACTAATTCTAGCAGACGCCTATGTCTTTATTAGTGAATAATATACCGAATTCCTGAATAATTTGCAAGGTTTTTTAAAGTGCAAATATATTTTCTACTATTTGCTTTGCAGAGCGGTAGATAATCAAATATAATGAAGTTCTGGGTTAATTTTTCTTGTAGGGGATAAAGAGAAAAGTTAAGGGGTAATACAAATGAATAACAAATCTTTTGATTCGAAAAGAATCGCTGAGGGTTACTTGAAGAGGCCATGGCTCCATAAAAGCGTAATGGACAGATTGCTGGAGGATTTAGAACTCTCTGAAGGCTATCTTTTCAGAAACGGTCTGGATGTTGGCTGCGGAGCTGGACTTTCCACAAAAGCACTTAAGCTTATCTGCGAAAAGGTAACCGGAACGGATATCGCTGATTCAATGGTAGAGGTGTGCAAAGAGATCTACAGCGATAAGGCTTTTTCTTTTTATGTGGCAAAGGCTGAGGAGACCAAAGTGCCGGATGAAAAATACGACATCGTCACGGCAGCAGGCTGCATAAACTGGGTTGATGAAAAGCGGTTCATGGAGAATATGAAAGAGGTAGTTTCTGATAAAGCTCTGATAGTTATCTATGATTTTGGTATCACTGATAAAATGGCAGGAAACAGCGCTTATACAACATGGTACCAGAATGAGTATCTTAAGAAGTTTCCCAAACCACCAAGAAAAGAGAATAAATGGAGCCAGCAGGATCTGATTGACGGATTCAGAATGGAAAAGCAGACAGAGTATGAGATGGAGTATGGTTTTACTCTTGAAGACTTTGTAAACTTTATGCTTATCCAGTCCAATGTTAATGCCAGAATTGAAGGCGGAGAAATATCGGAAGATGATGCCAGAAGCTGGATGATGGAGTCACTAAGACCTGTTTTTGAAGACCTTGAAAGGAAGCTGATTTTCTACGGCTACAGCTGGTATATAAGGAAAGAGTGATGTTATGCATTTTGTAGATGCAAAAGGAATACTCATAACAAGCGACGGGCGCTGTGGGATGAACATTTACAGAGGATGTACCCACGGCTGTATTTATTGTGACAGCAGAAGTAAGTGCTATCAGTTCACACATCCCTTTGAGGATATCGAGGTTAAGCAGAATGCGCCGCAGCTTTTGGAGGCTGCCCTTAAATCAAAGAGGAAAAAGTGCATGATAGGCACAGGCTCCATGTCTGATCCATATATGCACTGTGAGGAAGAGCTCGGACTGACAAGAAGGTGTCTGGAGATAATTCATCAATATGGATTTGGCCTTGCCATTCAGACAAAGTCCGACAGGATTCTCAGAGATATCGATCTTCTTGATGAGATAAACAGGAAAACAAAGTGCGTTGTTCAGATTACACTTACTACCTTTGATGATGAGCTTTGCAGCATTTTGGAGCCTAACGTATGTAACACCAAAAGAAGGATAGAGGTTCTGTCTAAGATGCAAAAAAGAGGGATTCCCACAGTAGTATGGCTGTCTCCCATTCTTCCTTTTATAAATGATACGGAGGAAAACGTGGGACAGATACTTGATGCCTGCGCACAGACAGGGGTTAAGGGCATCATCAATTTTGGTATGGGACTTACTCTGAGAGAGGGTGACAGAGAGTATTATTATGCTGCTTTGGATAAGCATTTTCCGGGGCTCAGGCAAAAATACATTACTACCTATGGCAATGCCTATGAGGTTCCAAGTCCCAATTCAAGGGCACTGTTTGCGCTTATGCGAAGGGTTTGCAAAGCTAACAATATGATGTATAAGCCGGATGATTGCTTTTCATATATGAATGAGTTTCCGGAAAAATTTAAACAGATGAGTCTGTTTGATTTCACCTAAGATAAACCACATAAAGAAATAGAAAAAATAAGACAGCGAGGTTCGATTTAATTTTGTATTTTTTATGGATGACAGAGAAGGAAGATTTTAATAGAAAGGATATTGGGGTAAATAGAAGTGAAAAAGATAGTAATTAAGATAGCAAAAATCATTTTGGGAGTATTGTTGGTGCTGATAATTGTGGGCACCATCGGAATGGCAAAGCTTGTTACAGACGGCGTGTTTTATCAGAATAAGGGCAACGATACCCAGGGAAATTCAATTAAACAGATGGCGACATATGGTTTTGATCTGGATGGTTTTAATGAAGCACATAAAGGCGTGGAGATTTCTGCAACAGCAGAGGATGGAAATGTTGTTCCGGGAACATATTTTGATATGGGCAGTGACAAGTGCGTAATACTTGTTCACGGCGCAGGCGGAGACAGAGTAAGCACTTATCCTCTTGCACAGCAGTACTTAGAGAGAGGCTATGATGTAATTGCTTTTGATGACAGAGGTCACGGACTTAATCCTGATGAAAAGGTGACTTTTGGAGTTCATGAAGCACTTGATGTAAAGGCTCTTGTAAAGTATGCAAGAAATGATCTTGGAAACAGTGAAGTCATCGTGCATGGTCAGTCCATGGGGGCTCAGGTTACAGCGGTTTATGCATCAAATGTAACACCCGGCGCGGAAGATGCGGCAGATGCGGTTATCTGTGACAGCCCTGTTCCCGGTATGGAGTATATGATCAGAAGTGTTATTGCAGATGATGATCCGGTAGAGATGGAGTCATTTGTGACATCATATTTTATAGAAACCGGAAAACTTTACTCAAAGCTTTTCTATCATGTTAACTGGGATGATGGCGATACAATCAAGGTTGTAGCAAATGATCAGCTTCCTACACTGATTTTTGTATCAGAAAAGGATACAGTTTGCCTTCCTGAGATGGTTGAAAAAGTATACGAAAATGTAGGAAGCCAGGTAAAGAGTATTGCATACGTAAACAGCGCTCACATTGAAGGAGTAATTGATGATCCTGCAGGCTACATGGAATATGTCGATAACTTCCTTGCTAATGCCGGATTATAAAGGGCATAAAGCGAAATTTAAGAAATAAAAAGTAATTTGGAGTTTAGTAATGAAAGAAAGAGAATCAATTGGAAGCAGATTGGGATTTATTCTGCTTTCAGCAGGGTGCGCAATAGGAATCGGTAATGTGTGGCGATTCCCATACATGGTTGGAGAAAATGGCGGCGGTCTCTTTGTACTTGTCTATGTATTGTTTTTACTTATTCTTGGAGTGCCGATAATGACCATGGAGTACGCCATAGGAAGATCAAGTCGTCTCAGCGTACTTTCAGCATTTAAAAAGCTTGAGCCTAAAGGCAGTAAGTGGCATATTTACGGATACTTTGCCATCGCAGGAAACTATATTCTTCTTATGTTTTATTCCGTAGTGTCCGGATGGATACTCAGATATTTTGTGCTGGCTTTGATGGGAGCTTTCCAGGGTCAGAGTCCTGAAAAAATAGAAGAGCTTTATGGCACAATGATGAGCAGCCCAAGAATCCTGATATTCTTTATGGGTGTCACAATGCTGATAACTGTGTTCATCACTTCCATGGGTCTTGAAAAGGGAGTTGAAAAGATCACGAAGATAATGATGATCATGCTGATCATTATAATGATCGGACTTGGTATCTATTCACTGATGCTTCCCGGATCAATCGAAGGCGTTAAGTTTTATCTTATGCCCAACATGGAAAATGTCAGAAAAGTAGGTATCGGAAACGTACTCTACGGCGCTTTGAACCAGAGCTTTTTCACACTTAGCCTTGGAATGGGCGGTATGGAGATTTTTGGCAGCTATATAAAAAAGGATCGAAGCCTTGTGGGCGAAGCTATGCTGGTGGCAGGTCTTGATACCTTTGTTGCAATAGTTGCAGGTCTTATCACTATTCCTGCCTGCTTTGCATACGGAGTAGCACCGGATAAGGGACCAAGCCTTATTTTCATAACCCTTCCCAATGTGTTTGCATCAATGAGGGGCGGCAGAATAATCGGAAGTCTCTTCTTCCTTTTCATGTACTTTGCGGCTCTTTCCACTATGGTTGGTGTATTTGAAAATGATGTAAGTTTCTCAATAGACCTTTTGGGATATGACAGAAAAAGGGCAGCAGCCTTTGCAGGCCTTGTTATCACTTTGGGATCAATTCCCTGTGCCCTTGGCTTTAACTTATGGAGCGATTTTCAGCCTCTTAAAGCAGGCAATTGCATAATGGATCTTGAGGACTTTTTTGTAAGTAATCTGGTGCTGCCTATAGGATCACTTATATGCTGCCTGTTCTGTACAAGCAAGTACGGCTGGGGATTTGATAATTATATTGAAGAGGTCAACAGCGGTGTTGGTATCAAAATGAGTCTTGCCCTTAAGTGGTACTTTAAGCTGGTACTTCCCGTGATTTTGGTATTTCTTACTGTTTTCGGACTTTGGAGCTATTTTGCATAATACATAACAAATCATTTAGAATATATAGAACTTATTAACCTTGGTTTTTTGGAAGGAAAAATAATGAGCATTTTGAACGTTGAGCATCTCACACATGGTTTTGGCGACAGAGCTATTTTTGATGATGTATCATTCAGACTTCTTAAGGGCGAGCATATAGGCCTTGTGGGAGCAAACGGTGAAGGTAAGTCCACATTCATGAATATAATTACAGGCAAACTTATGCCTGATGCCGGTAATATTGAGTGGGCCAAAAATGTTAAGGCGGGCTATCTTGATCAGCACGCAGTACTTAAGGAAGGAATGACAATAAGAGACGTGTTGGCATCTGCTTATGAGCCCCTTTATGAGATGGAGCGCAGGATGAATGAGATCTGCGATGCCATGGGCGAAGCGGACGAGAAGCAGCTTGAAGCATTGATGGAAGAGCTTGGTACCATTCAGGATCTTTTGACCAATCATGATTTTTATCTTATAGATTCTAAAATAGATGAGGTATCAAGAGCTCTTGGCTTTCTCGAGCTTGGTCTTGACAGGGACGTAACGGAGCTTTCCGGAGGACAGCGTACAAAGATACTGCTTGCAAAGCTCCTTTTGGAAAAGCCGGACATCCTTCTTTTGGATGAGCCTACAAACTATCTGGATGCCGAGCATATCGTCTGGCTTACAAGATATCTGCAGGAATATGAGAATGCTTTTATTCTGATCTCCCATGATATACCTTTCCTTAACAGCGTGGTAAACATAATTTATCACATGGATGGTACAACCCACAGCCTTGAGCGATATGTGGGTGACTACGATAAGTTCATGGAAGTCTATGAGATGAAAAAGGCACAAAGAGAGGCTGCCTATAACAGACAGCAGCAGGAAATTGCTGATCTTAAGGACTTTGTCGCAAGGAATAAGGCACGAGTTGCCACAAGAAACATGGCAATGGCCAGACAGAAAAAGCTTGATAACATGGAGCTTATCGAGAAGGTACAGGAAAAACCAAAGCCGGAATTCTATTTTAAGACTGCAAGAACTCCCGGCAAGGTTCTTTTCGAGACTAAGGATCTGGTCATCGGATATGATGAGCCCTTATCAAGTCCTCTTAACCTGATGATAGAGAGAAATACTTTCGTGGTACTGACAGGAGCAAACGGCATCGGTAAAACCACACTTTTAAAGAGCCTTCTTGGTCTTATTCCTTCTCTGTCAGGATGGGTACAGCGCGGGGAGCATGTGGAGATAGGATATTTTGAGCAGGAAATGTCTCCTGATATCGAAACCACATGCCTTGAAGAGATATGGAATGAGTTCCCTTCCTTTACACAGTATGAGGTTCGCTCTGCTCTTGCCAAGTGCGGACTTACTACCAAGCACATAGAGAGTAAGTGCAAGGTTTTATCAGGTGGCGAGCAGGCAAAGGTCAGACTCTGCAAGCTCATGAACAGAGAGTCCAACATACTTGTACTGGATGAGCCGACAAACCATCTTGATGTTGATGCGAAGGAGGAACTTCACAGAGCGCTTAAGGAATACAAGGGTACAGTTCTTATGGTATGCCATGAGCCTGATTTTTATGAGGATCTTGCTACGCAGATTATCGACTGCACCAAGTGGACCACCAAGCTTTAATCTGACTTACAGCCCCGGTAATTGATTTTTTATAAGTCCTTTACCGGGGCTTATATATTGTATAAAATTAAATAAAAAAGTAAGGAGCGCAGATACTAATGGCAAAAGAAGTATGGCAGCCCGGAAATATGCTTTATCCCATTCCCGCAGTTATGGTGAGCTGTGGCAGAGAAGGTGAAAAGCCAAACATCATAACAGTTGCATGGGCAGGAAATATATGCAGCTCTCCGGCGATGCTTTCCATATCCGTAAGAAAAGAAAGATATTCCTACGACATAATAAAAGAGACAGGGGAGTTTGTTGTAAACCTGACAAATACTGAGCTTACAAGGGCCACCGATTGGTGCGGCGTAAGATCAGGAAGAGACTATGACAAATTCAAGGAGATGCACCTTACTCCTCAGAAGTCCCAGAAGATAAGTGCCCCGGGAATAGAAGAGAGCCCTGTAAATATTGAATGTAAGGTAAAACAGGTACTTGAACTTGGAAGTCACGACATGTTTGTGGCTGAAGTTGTGGCAGTTACCGTGGATGAAAAATATCTGGACGAGAAGGGCCGCTTTGACCTTGTGGCAGCGGATCTTGTGGCATATTCTCATGGCGAATACTTTAAGCTTGGCAAAAAGCTTGGAAAGTTTGGTTACAGTGTAGCTAAGAAGCCGGCTAATAAGTCATCAAAAAAGGCCGGAAATAAGCAGGGTAATAAAAAGAGTCACAAAAAGAAAAAGTAACCTAGGCATAAATAATTAAAGGACAAAACAGGAGGTAAGGGTTATGGCAGTGGAATTTATGCGCACAGGACAGCAGGGAATTCTGGTGTGGGATACAGATACAGGCTATAAGTTTGGTATAGATCTGTTTCTTTCCGATATGGATGGAAGACAGGTGAAAAATATAGTGAATGTAGAGGATCTGTCAGATGTAAGTCTGATATTTGGTACTCATGATCATGTTGACCACATCGACAGAGAGGCATGGAAAAAGATAGGAAAGCTTTATCCTTCCATTAAGTTTGTAGCACCTATAGCCTTTAAAGATGATCTGCCTGGAGACCTCGATATCAGCGCCGACAGATTTATTTTTGTTGATGAAAATATCAGTGCTGATGAAGGACCCGTGCATATCGAGGCGATTCCTGCAGCTCACGAATTCCTTGATACCGGAGAGGATGGAACACACCCTTATCTTATCTATATTGTTACCTTTAATGGGAAAAAGATCTGTCATCTGGGAGATACCTGTCTCTATGAAGGCATTTACGGAAAGCTCAGAGAAAAGGGGCCATTTGATGCAATGTTTGTGCCCATTAACGGAAGAGATGCAAGAAGACTTAGAGAGGATTGCATTGGAAATATGACCTATCAGGAGGCAGCAGACCTTGTGGGTACACTTAAGCCCGGCCTTGCAGTTCCCGGTCACTATGACATGTTCCTCTTTAACAGTGCTGACCCGAAAGAATTCAAAGACTATATAGATATTAAATATCCAGGTCAAAAAACAGAGATTTTTGAAGTTGGGAAAGCTGTACAAATGCAGTAAACAGCTGCATTTTTCCTAAAAAATTATTTTATTATTTAGAGAATTAATAGATTTGTTTGATAGAGTATTAGTATGATGTACTGTTTGTTTTTATGAGGTTTTTTAATGACAGCACAGAGTACGAAATACTATGGATACGATAAAGCTACATATGAAGATTGCAGGCAGCTGATCGATGATACCAACTGGAATCATATTAATATTCTCAGTCTATGGTTCATCATCGTTAATTTGTTTTGCGTCATTTTTTCACTGCTTGATCTTTTTAGTGTAAACCAGGTTGATATTAAGTTTTATATCACCTATGGTGCTATTTCTATAGGCACTTTTGCTTTTTCAAGATGGTTTCAGAAAAAGTATCCTCATAAGTTTGTAAAACTACAGCTCCTTTTAGGCATCCTTTTGTGGATGGTATACAGTATTCAGCTTTCTGTCAGTCAGCCGTACATGGCAGCCACCATGTTTATGATCATGCTGGTGGTAATTTCATTTTCTTTTATAACAAATATGCTTAATATGCTGATGATAATAGCTGTGCAGGTTTCAGTTTTTGTCTATTCATCATACCTGGTTAAGCCTGCATCCATAGTAATGCAGGATATTTACAACGCAGTAACTTTCACGGGTCTTGCCGTTATCCTGCACTTTGCATTCCAGAGAACAAGGATGCAGCAGTTTGTAACCTATCAGAAGAATACCCAGATTCAAAGAGAACTTGAGATACAGTCAAGCTTTGATGCCCTGACATCTCTTCTTAACAGAGGCAGGTTTTTCTCCCTTGCAGGCAATGTACTTAATAATCCCCACGATGAATACATGGCTGTTTGTCTTCTTGACCTTGATGAATTCAAGCAGATAAATGATAAGCTTGGACATCAGATGGGTGATAAAGCCATACAGGTGGCGGGAACAACTATTATAGAAAACCTGAACATAGATATGTCTGAAAAATGGAGATTCCAAGAAAAGGTTCTTGAGGAAAAGCAGAGCTTTCCCGGAAGGCTTGGCGGCGATGAATTCATAGTTATGATCCGCGGAGCATCAGACAGAGAAGAGGTTACAAAACTGCTTCAGAGTATGCTGGATTCTCTTAATCATGTGGAAATAGGCGAGCTTCACGGCATACATGCATCCTTTGGTGTGGCAGAAATTTTGCCGGAAGACCGCGATATAGATAAGGCTTATAAGAGGGCAGACGAAGCCCTTTATGAGTCAAAACGCGCAGGTAAAAATCAGATCAGATTCAGTAATGTAGAAGGACAGGGAGGCGGACTATGATTTCAATGGAATCTAAAGTTTTTGATCTTCTGGTTCTTTGTATGTTTGCTGCATTTCTGATCGCTATCGTTTCAACATACAATTCATTTATTGAAAAGAAACGTTCCCTGCAGCTAATGGAGATACTGATAGGAATACTGGAAGCAGATGATCCGAACCTTGACGGACATTCACTACATGTACATAACCTTTGTATGGCCATCTATGAGTTTTTGCCCTACAGCTACAGATTAAAGGTGAGACAGCGGGATCTTCACTATGCATCACTCCTTCTTGATATCGGTAAGCTTGCGATTCCAAGGGAAATCGTGGGACACTCAGGTAAGCTAGGTCAGTCTCAGTGGGAAATTATGAAAAAGCATCCCGACTTTGGAGTTGAGATACTTGATGATATAGATGGGTTTCCCAAGGTAAAGGAGTATATTCTTTATCATCATGAGCGCATAGACGGCAATGGTTATCATCAGCTTACAGGAGATCAGATACCCCTTGGAGCTAAGATCATAGCAGTTGCGGATACATATTCTGCAATAACAATGAATCGTTCCTACAGAGCAACACTTCCCTATGCGGCAGCAGTTTCAGAGCTTAAGCTGGCAGCGGGAAAACAGCTTGATGAATACCTTGTTAAGGTTTTTTGCAACATCCCTATGAATAAGATTGATGAATGTTTGGAAGATGTCAGAAGAAAGATGGATAGATTTTCTTATGAAGGAAAGGACTGAAAATGAGATCACAGCTAAAGAGGTTTACATCCGTCATACTGATTTTAATAATGACTACGTCGCTGGTATCCTGCGGCATGCAAAAGAAGCCGGATCAAATCCTGACTGTTGATCCTGATACAGCGACCCACATAACGTTGGCACTCAGATCAGGCATATACGTTGATGCCATAGAATCCTGTCTGATTCCCTTTGAGGAGGAAAACAGAATTATCTGTGACATAGTTGAGCTGGGCGAGGAGGAGCTTCACTCCGGATTAATAAATGATGCGGCAAATGATACCGGTGCCTACGATCTGTGCATGGTAGATGGTTCCTGGATGGCAGAATTCACTTCAAAGGGCGTTTTGATGAACCTTAGTGAAAACGGATATGAGCTTGATTCCGACATCATCGAGGCAACCAAAGAAATCTGTTACCATGACGGTGACGTTTACCTGGCACCATATTATGGAAACGTAACAGTTCTTTTGTATAACAAGAGGGTTGTTCAGAAAGCGGGCTATGATGGAAGCCAGCTGACATCTCTTAAGACCATTAAGGAAGTATGCGACAAGGCTAAGCAGTATGGAAATCTGGGATTTATGTATAGAGGCGACTCAGAGAACAACTACGTGGTAGACTTCCTTCCAATCCTTTTATCTTATGGTGGATGGGTTGTTGATGAAAACAATAATCCTACGGTAAATACCAAGCAATTTAAAGAAGCCCTCAGATTCTATATGCAACTTATTGAAAGCGGAAAAGCAGAGAGCAGGGATAATCTCATTATGGCCATAGCAAACGGTGCTGCGGCCATGGCTATAGGATGGCCCGGATGGTATACTCCTACCGCAAGATCGTCATCCGATTATATTGCGCTTACAGGTAAAACTACAGATAGCGCAGTTGCATACAACGCCAATGTATACGGTATCTGGACCATTGGAATTCCCGAGAATGCACCGAATAAAGAGCTATCACTGGAGCTCCTTAAATACCTGATGGATCCGCATGTTCAGATGCAAACTATAGATAGCGGAGGTGTTCCATGCAGGTATTCCTGCCTTACTGATCAGAAGGTATTAAAGGAAAATCCTCCCTTCGAAGCGGTATTTCAAGCTCTTGAAAATGGCGTATACAGACCTGTTATGGAAGAGTGGCCGGATTTTTATAAAATCCTTGGAGCGGAAATGGAAAACATCATCAAAGGAAAAAAGACCATAGATGAAGGGCTCCAGGATGCGCAAAACAGCCTTGAAGCCCTAATGAACTGATTTGATCATATTCTTTTGCAGATTGATTTGTAAGATTTACAATCTTGCTTTTATACCAAGTTTTTCGTGCATTTTCTTTTTATTCTTATACATGCGCTTGTCGGCGAGCAGATAAACAGCATGGGAGTCTCCTTCAGGGATTTCCGTGCTGTATGCATATCCGGTGGCAACGCTTCTTCTGAATTCGGGATACAGTACGTTCTTAACTTCCAATGCATCCTTAAGTCTTGTAATCATGGTATCAACATCGTAGATGTTGTTTTTTGTCAGAATGGCCGCAAATTCGTCTCCGCCTATACGGGCTATGAAGGCCTTCTCGGCAAAGCAATGCTGTAAAATGTCAGCGAACTCCTTCAGATATTTATCGCCTGCAGCATGTCCGTCATTGTCGTTTATTTCTTTTAGACCGTTCAGGTCAAGACTTACAATGCAGTAGGTTTCATTTCCCTTATCAAGATCATTCATATATTTCTCAAATCTTGATCTGTTTGGAAGATCTGTCAGGCCATCTGCATAAGCAAGGTGAGTCAGAGATTCATACTCTTTTCTTCTTGCGTAGGATTCTGATATATAAATGAAATAGTTGATAAGTGTCGCAAATACAAAGGTAAGGCAGCCCAGAGGAATTACTATCTTGATAACAATATTTCCATAGATTACCCCTGCCATCTCAAGAACATGCAAAACCATGCTGAAAAGGAATGATATTGCAAGTATTGCAAGACCAAGAAGCTGGATCTTATCAGAGGGTTCAAGCTTTTTCTGTGCGATATCTCTTCCTATGGTCACGCACAGGAAAATGAAGCATATCATGGATATGCCTTGGAAATATGAGAAAGTCCTGTTTATATGAGCAATTCCAGTTAAGTGCATGAGCATAAAGAACAGGCAGATCATAGTGCTGGTTGCAGCTGTGACCATAAAGATCCAGTCCTTATAGTGCTGCTGGGTACAGCCGATTATCATATAGATCAGGGGTACCAGCATGTAAAGCGCGAAAAACTCTAATTCCGTCGAGTGTCCACGCGTAGAAACGATAAGATCCGCAACCCTGAAATAACACAGAATCCATACGCCTACATCCACAAACAACAAAGACGAAAAGAGCTGAGATAAGATCCCGGGAAGCCTTCTGTAAAATATCAGCGTTATCACACCAAAGGAAAGACCAAAGATTATCAGGAAAACTCCTGTTCCCAGTCCCAAGAGATTACTGAATATGTAATGTATCATTATGGACAAAAAGTCGCCGTATTTGGGTATGTCAAAATAGCTGTAGGATGCATTCTCGTTGATGGAGAATTCCAAAGTCAGCGTAAAGGGCCCATTAATCTTGGGCAAACTTACGGTATTGTAGCTTATTCCAATGAATTTTCCATTGGGTATATAATCAGCATATTTTTCCTGAACCATTACATTGTTACAGGTCACGCGCCATGAGCAATATTTTGACATGAACTGTATGGTAGGGAAGGTAATGTCATCAGAAATATCAACAACCTTGGTCATCTTAAGGACATCACCCTTTTCAATGGGGCTGCCCGGCCTTTTTATAAATTCTCTCAAATTGACGTTTTCATAAATATCAGATCCAAGTTCGATATCCCATCCATCATTAAGTTTATAAATCTTCCTGGAGCTGTGGGGCATGAAGGTGCCATAGCATATCACCACCAGAATGATGAAGGTAAGAAAGGCTATCATCAGAAAGTGCATACGTTTTTTCATGTGCCTTCTTCACCTCCCTTCTGACTGATTTTTCCGGAGATGATATCATCAAGGAATTTTGAGAGCTTATCTTCATGATGCTGCTCTTTAATTCTGTACATACGGGTGTCAGCCATAATGAATACAGAGTTGGCATCGGTAAGCTTGGGTTCATTACTGTATGCAAAACCACAGGATGCGGAGAGCCTTATTTTCTTATCTGCGTCGTTGAAAACAGCCATAAGAGTTTCCAGTTTTTCTATCATTTTTTCACAGATGCCGGATTCCGGATTCTCTATTGCGACAAGGAATTCATCGCCGCCGGTTCTGCCGATAAGAGAAGCACCATCAAAAGCCTGCTTTAGGATATCTGAAAAGCAGCGGATCATTCTGTCGCCTTCAAGATGTCCAAGGGTGTCGTTTACGGGTTTAAGGTTATCCATATCTATGCTGATAAGGGCATAGTTTCCCTTAACTGTAGCCATGTACTGCATACATTTTGCACGGTTCATGAGTCCTGTGAGAGGGTCTGTATAGGCAAGGCCTTCCAGATGTTCTTTTACATAGGCAGCATTTATATGCTCTATTCCATGGTAGAAATAGAACACGAAAAGGCTCATAACAAATCCGAGAGCACCCAGGTTCATGAAAGTAATGCCTGTGTAGGCAACGCCGCCACCGCCAAATTCATTGAAGAAGTTGTATTTTGCGATATCGATGACGCAGCAGAAAATGAAAACCACAAGTCCAATGATAAGGATTGAATCTGAGGTCATGCCGGTGTAATCCGGGGAATTCTTCCTTGACTGGTATCTCCTGTATATATTCATGACAAGTCTTGGAAGCAAAATGGCCGCTTCAAGCAAAGCCATAATATGAAGTGCGGTTACGAAATAATTTATATGCACCAGGTTAGTAAGCTGAAGTATAAGTGTTAATGCAGGAAACAGAATATTTATGGACAGAAATACCTTTGCAAGATTGGTATTCAGCTCAGGGTGCGTGGACACAAGGAATACGATGATAGAAAAAGGTATCGAATACAGTGTCACATATTCCATTATGCAGAAATAAAAATCATTATCGCCTATGAAATTGAAAAGGTCATTATAGCAAAGGATATAGGCGCCAAGATTGAAGGATATAACCGAACTGAAAATCAGAGAAAGGTCCTGGCCGTGATACATATACAGATAGGAGGACAGAGTCAGCAGCATAAAGCCAAACAGGCACAGAAAGATTCCTATGAACAGATCAAGACGTTTGCTCTGTAAATAGCTGCGCTCCAATTCAAAAAGATTTCCGTAATAAACCGGCGAAATGCCTGAGAATGCGTTGTTTTCGGTAACGTCAAAGGTTATGGTTATTGTTTTTCCAATGGCACTTTCGGGAATGGAGATGAAGTTGTAGTGTTTTGGAAGCATAAGATTTTTGTCTGCAAAATCCTTGCCGTACTCATATACCTGCTCATCATCTATCCATACAGTTACTGTGGACAGAATGCTTCTGAACATAATTGCGGCTGCAGGGGCAGTCATGTCAGGGATGGTGCTTGTTATAGTAACAACATCACCTTTAGAAGTATTGCCAAGATTAAAATTCTTAAGATTTACATTTTCATAGTGATTATCGCCATGACTAACAGACCAGCCATCATTTAGCTGGGTATTAAAGTACGTATTTGGTGTGGACAGATATGAGCTGCCAAAAATTATCAGTGTTATTGGGAGGAGTATTAAAATAATAGGCAGCAGCCACACATTTATGCGTAAATAATCACGTAATCTCATGGCGTACTCTCCTGACAATAAGTATAACAACTTTACAGTAGCTATTTATTAAAAAAGGGTTATGTTTTTATGAAAAAAGGAGGTCATTAGAAATGACCTCCGCTTCCTCCGTGCGATGTTCCTGAGGATCCTGTGTGGGTAGATGAACCACCGTTGTCCTTCTGGATTTTTGTTTTTGAAAGGGTCTTGTGGGTGAATCTGTCATACTGACTCGTTAAGTGAAGACCTCCATCAGAATAATTGGATGCTCCCTTGGCCGGGGTCACAGTCTTTAGCTGACCTATAAAGCCCAAAAGCACAATCAGAGCAAAAACAAGTGCGATTGCGAGACAAATGAAAAACTTACCGGGGGTAAATATTCCGGATTCGTAGTCAGATTGAAGCTCGTCTTCGCAGAGAGATATGAATTTATAATAAGCATCGTAATAGCGATTTTCCGACAGATAAGATTTGATCTCATCAAATATATAGTCCTGATCGGAATCGGTATATACGTCGATGGCTGTACCCGTAGTCTCAAAACGCCAGCTTCTGTCCTCCATTGACAGAAGGAATATAATTCCGTTGTGGCTATCGCCCATTCCATAGCCGTTGTAATCGTAGAAGTCATCGGCGTATTCCATGGGAGATCTGTCTCCGGTGGAAGGCACTGTAAGAAGTACTATAGCGGAATTGTATTGCTCCTGAAGAGGATATATTCTGTCCGCCAGAGCCTGTTCCTCTTCATCAGTGAGGAGATCTGCGTAGTCTACAACAGGATAAAGTGAACCATCGGTAGCATAGATAGGCTCTACCAGTCCGCTTGCATCAGCTTTGGCCACAGCAGGAATGAATAATGATATGACCATAGCTGCAAACAGCACGGGCAGCGTCTGCAATATTATATTTTTCTTATGTTTACGAATATATTTCATCATTATACGCCCTACTAATTATTTGCTAAAAAACATGAACCATATTGCTATGTTAAGCAGAGTAGCACCGGCCGATGTGCAAAGGAAAAGAATCAAAGCCTTTATTTTGCTTACAGGCAGGTCGCCGACAAATTTACCGTTTTGTCCATTCATGGCAAAAAGGAAATTCTTGCCATTCCAGGTAGTATTAAGAAGCCATACGGGATATAGGGCATACTTATGGGATATGGACACAACATCATTTGTTTTTGCCTTAACTGTGGATGTGGTATAACCGGAAACAGTGTCCTTTATATCACTTTCTACAGAATCAGCCATGCGCTTAACTATATGGGCTTCAGTATCCTTGGCATCCACGTCATATCTGTTGGCCAAAAAGCCCGCAAGATAGCCGCTGTTGAAATCTACAGCCTGACTAAAGTCAAAGGGCTCTATGGATTCCATCAGGTCATCCGGCATTTCTTTTGAAGCATCATGGGGCACGTTTTTAAAGCTCTCATTACCTTCTCTGTGAACATCGAAGAATGAGGTTTCGGTATATTCGTAATCTCCATCACTCCAGTGACGGACATTGGTTGCGGTAAAGTTGTAATTACCTTTGATCTTGCCGTTGTAGATCCAATAAGGGATGTAGATTCCTCTGACCTTATCAATATGATTCTGCTCAAAAAAGGCAGACGGTAATAAAAGCTTATTCTTAACATATCCGGAATAGGCTTTCATTGCATCTTCTTTAGTGGTCTTAAATGGAATTACATAGTTAGGCCTAAGATCGCCGGCAAATTTCTCTTTTACTACAACATTATTACTGCAAAAAGGACAGGTTAAGGAACCTTCGGTCTCGGAAGCGATGATCTCACCTCCGCAGGACTGGCATGAGTAAACTACCATTCCGTTTAGCTCGTCGGAATTCCACTCATTGCTGTCAGCCTTGGCATCCTTGTCCTGTTCTTCCTGTCTTGGTGCCTTATAGTCTCCTACCTTAATCTGCGTGTCGCAGTAAGGGCAGGAGAGCATCTGGCTTTTTGCATTAAATTCCATTGCCCCGCCACAGGCGGGGCATTCATATTCGGTTAATCCCATAGATAATTCCTTAAAAATCAGAGTAATAGATTACTGGGGTCTGGGTGATCCACAGTTTGAGCAGAACTTGCCGCTGTTAACTGTTCCGCAGGAGCAGGTCCAGTCAGTTGAGGGCTTGGGTGATCCGCAGTTGCTGCAGAAATTACCTGTGTTAACTGTTCCGCAAGAGCAGGTCCAACCTGCAGCGGGAGCAGCCTGAGGTGCTGCCTGGGGAGCAGCCTGCTGACCCATTGCAAAGAGGTTGGCTGCATTAGCGCCGCCTGCCTGCTGTGCCATGTTCATGCCTGCAAATGCCATCATGGGACCTGTGGCTGTATTCTTAGCTGCATCCTGCATAGCCTGTGCCTGGGCACCAACAAGAGTAGCAGCTGCCATGTTGGGATTAGCATAAACTGCATTCTTCTGCAGTTCCTTGATCATCTTTTCATCTTCTTCAGATGCATTTACTGAGTTGATACCGAAGGTAGAAATCTTGATACCATAGGTCTCTCCCCACTTTGAGGAAAGAACTTCGTTAAGAGCATCAGCGATCTCTGTGGTGTGTCCCGGAAGTGCGCTGTAGCGAACTCCTGTCTCGGAGATCTTTGCAAATGCAGGCTGAAGAGCTGTAAGGAGCTCACTCTTAAGCTGAGAATCAAGGTTATCACGCTTGTATTCTCCCTGGAAGTTGCCGCAAAGATTTGTATAGAAGAGGATAGGATCAACTATCTTGTAGCTGTACTCACCGTGGCAACGGATAGCGATATCAACATCAAGACCGATGTTCTTATCAACAACGCGGAAAGGAACAGGATTAGCTGTGCCGTACTTGTTGCCGATGATATCCTTTGTATTTATATAGTAGATTCTCTGATCGTTAGCCACATCGCCGCCAAAGCCAACGCGTTTTCCGAACTTTTTGAAGGTCTCAGCAATGTTCGAAGAGAGACTTCCGTAGAAAAGAGAAGGCTCAGTGCTTGTGTCGTAAACGAACTCACCGGGCTCTGCGCAGACTTCAGTAACCTTGCCCTGATCTACGATGATCATGCACTGTCCGTCAGCAACAGCAATGATGGAGCCGTTTGAAATGATATTATCGTTTCCTTTATTGGAGCTTGTCTTTCCTGTGCGACGCTGACCCTTAACAGCAAGAGTGTCTGCGGGAAGTGCATCACAATAGAAATAGTCTCTCCAGGAATCTGCAAGTACACCTGCTGCAGCGCCTATACCAGCTTGTAAAATACCCATATAACATATCCTCCTTAAAATATATCTTTTCTTTGAAAAAACTTTACAAAGATTATAGCATATTTATGAAAAAATAATTCGGAATTTCGTTATCCGATCAAGCGGAATAGGGATGATTATTTTGCAAAATAGTGTGATAATGGGAATTGATATAAAAGTGAATACGAAATAGTGGTTATTTTGGAAGGGAAGTTTATACTTTTTTTATAAATTGGACACAATTTTTTCGAATGTACACAATTGATTTATATATGTGTTATAAATATAATAGAACAGAACGACTCTGAAAGTAAGGGGATAATATATGGATAATAACTTAAATAACAATAACAATCCCGGTGGCGATAACGGCCCCAGAAAACAAAATATATTGCTGCTGGTAGTGGCGGCACTGGTCACAATGCTCTTTATGACATATTTCATGCGTGCTATGACATCCACCAGCAATAAAGAGATATCTTATTCAGAATTTATCACTATGATAAAGGAAGAGCAGATTGAAAGTGTTGTAATTGAAAATGACAGGATAAACATTATTCCTAAGGTAGGTAAGAACGAGCTGAAGTTCAATCCTTTCTACGGATCTGCAACGGTTCTTACATATTACACAGGTAAAGCCGAGGATGATGCTACTCTGACAAAGAGACTGTTAAATGCAGGTATTGAGGTAAGCAGCGAGGTTCCGGATTCATCGGGAGCAATACTTTCCTTTGTAATGTATTACATCCTTCCGATTCTTCTCATGTGGCTCATCATTTCCTTCGTGTTCAGACGTATGTCCAAGGGCGGCGGACCGCTTGGCATCGGCAAGAACAATGCAAAGGTATACATGCAGCGTGAGACGGGAGTTACCTTTAAGGACGTAGCAGGTGAGGATGAGGCAAAGGAGTCCCTGGTTGAGGTAGTAGATTTCCTCCACAACCCCGGACGATATGTAAAAATCGGTGCCAAGCTTCCTAAGGGAGCTCTTCTTGTAGGACCTCCCGGAACAGGTAAAACGCTTCTTGCAAAAGCAGTTGCAGGTGAAGCCCATGTTCCTTTCTATTCACTTGCAGGTTCTGATTTCATAGAGCTTTACGTAGGTGTCGGAGCAAGCCGTGTTCGTGAGCTTTTTGCTGAAGCAAGTAAAAATGCTCCCTGCATTATTTTCATCGACGAGATAGATGCTATCGGTAGAAGCCGTGATAATAAGTATGGCGGTAACGAAGAGCGTGAGCAGACTCTTAACCAGCTGCTTTCCGAGATGGATGGTTTTGATTCATCCAAGGGTGTTCTGGTTCTTGGTGCTACCAACAGACCGGAGATACTTGATAAGGCCCTGCTTCGTCCCGGACGTTTCGACAGACGAATCATCGTTGATAAGCCTGATCTCAAGGGACGTGAAGAAATTCTTAAGGTTCACTCCAAGGATGTAAAAATGGATGAGACCGTTGATCTTAAGGGAATCGCCCTTGCGACAAGCGGTGCTGTTGGTTCAGATCTTGCCAACATGATAAATGAAGCTGCTATCAATGCAGTTAAGGCTCATAGAGAATATGTATGCCAGCAGGATCTTATGGAAGCTGTTGAGCAGGTCCTTGTAGGTAAAGAGAAGAAGGATCGTATCCTCAGTAAAGAGGAGAGAAAGATCGTATCCTATCACGAGGTTGGACATGCACTTATCAGTGCGGTTCAGAAAAACACAGAGCCCGTGCAGAAGATCACTATCGTACCCAGAACAATGGGTGCTCTTGGATATGTTATGCAGGTTCCTGAGGATGAGAAATATCTTCAGACAAAGGACGAGCTTATTGATGATATCATCGTTACTCTCGGCGGACGTGCTGCAGAGGAGGTTATTTTCAACACTGTTACAACAGGTGCCGAAAATGATATCGAGAAGGCTACATCCATGGCCCGCAGCATGATCACAATGTTTGGTATGAGCGAGAGATTCGGACTTATGCAGCTTGAATCCGTTCAGAACAGATACCTTGACGGTAACAGAGTCCTTAATTGCAGCCAGCAGACAGAATATCTGGTTGATGAAGAGGTTAAGGAGCTCCTTGCAGGATGCTATGAGAAGGCTAAGCAGATAATCCGCGATCATCTTGATTCCATGGATAAGATTGCGCAGTTCCTTATAGAGAAGGAGACAATCACCGGTAAGGAATTCATGAAGATCTACAGAGAGGTTGAGAATATTCCCGAGCCTACAGATGAAGAGGCAGAGACTGCAAAACGTGGCAGAATCTATGCTACAAGACCTGAGTCAGCAGCAGTTGGCGAGAATATCCCCACTAAGGAAGAGAAAGCCGCAATGGAAGCTGAATCGCAGCCTGCCACTCCGACTTTCGATGTCACTGTCGGAGATACGCAGGTTCAGGATCAGACTGATGATGCAGAGGATGAAGATGAACCTCTGATTGACTGGACACCTGATGCTCCTCAGACAGCTTTCAGGAATCCATACGAAGAGAACCCTTCCGCACCTGCACAGAATGATGCAGCACCCAGCGGCGGACGTTTTTCACATGTTCCTGACAATTTTGATAATAAATAAACTTATTTATAGGGCTGTCGCATTGCGGCAGCCTTAATGCTATTATTTTTATATGGAAGAAAAATTCAACGTACAGGAAGAACTTAAAAAACTGCCCAACCAGCCGGGCGTTTATATAATGCGTGATGAGAATGATACCATCATGTATGTCGGGAAGGCTATTAACCTCCACAATCGTGTGAGGTCTTATTTTCGTAAAATTGTGGGCCGCGGGCCTCAGATAGATCGCATGGTATCGCAGATTGCAAGGTTTGAGTACATAGTTACTGACTCTGAGCTTGAGGCACTGGTGCTTGAGAATAACCTCATTAAGGAAAACAGCCCCAGATACAACACCATGCTTAAGGATGATAAGACCTATCCCTACATCAAGGTCACTGTGTCCGAGGATTTTCCAAGGATTCTTTTTTCCAGAATCATGAAAAAGGATAAATCAAGATATTACGGTCCTTTCACCAGTGCTGCGGCAGTTAAGGATACTATCGAGCTGATAAATAAGATATATGGTCTTAGGACCTGCAACAGGGTTCTTCCAAGGGATATAGGTGTGGACAGACCCTGCCTTAATTATCATATGGAGAGGTGTTCAGCCCCCTGCGACGGGAAAATATCCAAGGAAGAATACGGACAGAGAATAGCCGGTGCCTTGAATTTCCTTGATGGAAACTATGCGCCTATCATGAAAGATCTGTCAGATAAGATGGAGGCGGCTTCTGAGGAATTAAACTTTGAGCGAGCCGCATATTACAGGGATCTTCTTGCCAGTGTAAGGCAGGTGGCACAGAAGCAGAAGATGACGGATGCAGCTATGGAGGATAAGGATATTCTTGCAATTGCAGCAGATGAAAATGACGCTGTGGTGCAGGTGTTCTTTGTACGTGATGGAAGACTTATTGGCCGCGAGCATTTTTACATGACCCATATTTCAGGAAATCCCAGAGATGAGATTCTTCTTAACTTTGTAAAGCAGTTCTACGCAGGAACACCTTTTATTCCAAGAGAGCTTATGCTGCCTGAACCCATAGAGGATATGGAGATAATAGAGAAATGGCTTACTGACCGCAAGGGCAGCAGGGTTTATATCAGCGTTCCTGAGCGTGGTCAGAAGGAAAAGCTCATGGAGCTTGCTGCGCAGAACGCAGAGCTTGTTTTATCCAAGGACAAGGAGAGATTAAAGCGCGAAGAAGGCAGAACCATTGGAGCCGTAAAGGAGATTGAGAGTATCCTTGGCATCAAGGGACTTACCAGAATGGAGGCCTATGATATTTCCAATATCAGCGGCTTTGCCAATGTTGGCTCCATGGTTGTTTATGAAAAGGGAAAACCCAAGAGAAGTGATTATCGAAAGTTCAGGATAAAATCCGTTACAGGTCCCGACGATTATGCCTGCATGAAGGAAGTTCTTACACGAAGACTTATGCACGGCCTTGAAGAGAGACATGAGCTTGAGCTTAGGGAAATCGATGCACAGTACGGAAGCTTTACGAAATTTCCGGATCTTATTTTGATGGACGGCGGACGAGGCCAGGTGAATATCTGTCTCAAGGTTCTTGATGAGCTTGGCATAAACATTCCCGTGTGCGGTATGGTAAAGGATGACAATCACAGAACAAGAGGCCTTTATTACAACAATACAGAGCTTCCGATAGACAGGCATTCAGAGGGCTTTAAGCTTATCACCAGGATTCAGGATGAAGCCCACAGATTTGCCATTGAGTATCACAGGTCCTTAAGATCCAAGACTCAGGTAAAGAGCTCCCTTGATGATATTCCAGGTGTAGGACCTGCAAGACGCAAGGCTCTAATGAGACACTTTAAGTCAATTGACGAGATCAGAAATGCGGATGTGGAGGAGCTTAAATCCATTCCGGAGATACCGGAAAACGCCGCAAATGACATATATAATTACTTTCACAAACAGGGATAATATGGTAAACTGTCTTTGTTTAACAAGGGGGTAACACATGGCAACAGTAAAGCTTAAAACAGTTGTAAAGAAAATGGAGCTTGAAAATCTCACAAAAGAGATAGATATCTCCAGAATCAGAATTCATCAGCCCGATATTAACAGACCTGCCCTTCAGCTCGCAGGATACTTTGAGCATTTTGAAGCAACGAGACTGCAGGTTATCGGCTTTGTTGAATACACATATATGGAATCCATCCCGGATGCAGACAAGGAGAGGGTATACAGAGAGTTTCTTTCATTTGATATACCGGCAGTAGTTTTCTGCAGAAGTCTTATCCCGGATCCGTTATTTGTGAAAATAGCCATAGAGGAGCAGGTACCGATAATGGTAACCCAGAAGTCTACCTCATCATTTATGGCAGAGATTATCAGATGGCTTAATGTAGAGCTTGCGCCCTGCATTTCAATTCATGGCGTTCTTGTAGATGTTTATGGTGTCGGTCTTCTTATTACAGGTGAGAGCGGAATCGGTAAATCCGAGGCAGCTCTTGAGCTTATAAAGAGAGGACACAGACTTGTATCCGATGACGTTGTTGAGATCCGCAAGGTCAGTGATGTAACACTTATCGGTACAGCACCCGATATCACAAGGCATTTCATTGAGCTTAGAGGTATCGGTATTGTCGATGTTAAGACACTTTTTGGCGTATCAAGTGTCCGCGATACTCAGAACATCGATCTTGTGATCAAACTTGAAGAATGGGATAAGGATAAGGAATACGACAGACTCGGTCTTGAAGAGGAATACACAGAGTATCTTGGCAACAAGATAGTTTGCCACAGAATCCCGATCCGTCCGGGCCGTAACCTGGCGATCATTTGCGAGTCGGCAGCAGTTAACCACAGACAGAAGATGATGGGTTACAATGCCGCTCAGGAGCTCTACAACAGAGTTCAGAATTCACTTGCCCGTGGGCAGGAAGACGAAGACTAAAGAACAGAGGAAAACATAATGGAAAATAACGCATCAAGTCTTGTAGAAAAATATGTATTTGGAGTAGATATAGGCGGAACAACCGTTAAGATCGGTCTTCTTGATATGGATGGCCATAAGGTAGAAGTATGGGAGATTCCCACCAGAACTGAGAACAACGGTGAGAAGGTTCTTCCCGATATTGCCGAAGCTATCCGTAAGAAGATGGAAGACAGAGGCATCAAGGATTCACAGGTAGTAGGTGTTGGCGCAGGTGCTCCGGGCCCCTTCAGTGATGATGGAACAATTTTTAAGGCAGTTAACCTTGGATGGAGTGAGTTCAATATGAAGGATGAGCTTCATAACCTTGTAAAGATGCCTGTTAAATGCGGTAATGATGCTAACGTTGCAGCTCTTGGTGAGTACTGGATGGGCGGTGGCCAGGGCTACAAGGATATGCTCATGGTTACTCTTGGTACAGGTGTAGGCGGCGGAATCATTCACAACGGCAAGATCTTTAATGGTGCAACAGGTGCCGGCGGTGAGATCGGACATATCCATATCGAGGATAATGAGCCTTTGCAGTGTGGATGCGGTAATCACGGATGCCTTGAGCAGTACGCAAGTGCTACTGGAGCAGTTCTTCTCATGAACAGAGTTCTTGAAGAGAGCGACGAGGAGTGTGTTCTCAGAGGCAAGGATTTTGTATGTAAGGACATTTTCGATGCTGCTAAAAACGGTGACAAGCTTGCAAATGTAGCAATCACACGCTATGGTGATTACCTTGGAAAAGGTCTTGCAATGATAGCTTCAACCATTAACCCTGAGATCATCGTATTTGGCGGCGGCGTATCCAAGGCAGGAGATATCCTCTTTGATCTGGTTCGTCCTTCCTTTGAGAAGTATGTTTTCCACGGCGCAAAGAGAACAAAGTTCGCTCTTGCTAAGCTTGGAAATGACGCAGGATTATTTGGAGCAGCTAAGCTGGTTTTGGATTCAATTAAGTAAAATGAGATCAGGATTATCAGAAGAATTATCCCGAATTATTTCGGATAAATGCATAACAGAAAATGAAGATTTGAGCAGGCACACCACCTTTAGGATCGGTGGGCCTGCCGATTATTTTGTGCGAATAAATAGTGCGGCAGAGCTTTCTTCACTGCTCAAGCTTTTTTCAGAGCTTGAGATGGAGTTCTTTAAGGATTTCTATGTGATTGGAAACGGAAGTAATCTTCTTGTTTCAGACAAGGGCTTTAGAGGCGTTATTGTCGCTCTTGGCGGCGAGTTTTCAGATGTCCGTCTTTTGGATGACAACCATATTTTTGCGGGGGCAGCGGCCTTTAATTCTGCTGTTGCAAATCTTGCAAGGGATAACAGCCTTACAGGCTTTGAGTTCGCCCATGGAATCCCCGGTACAATAGGCGGCGCACTTATTATGAATGCAGGTGCATACGGCGGAGAGATGAAGCAGGTTGTTAAGAAGATCCGTGTGATGGAGCCTGATGGAAGTGAAGTTGAGTTTTCAGGTGAAGAGGCCGAGTTTGGATATCGCACAAGCATATTTAAAAACAGACCCTGCATTCTCCTTGGCGCAGAGATAGAGTTGTCAAAGGGTGATAAGGGCGAGATTGAGAGCACCATGAATGACCTTATGGGCAGAAGAAGAGAGAAGCAGCCTCTGGAGTTTCCAAGTGCAGGTTCTACCTTCAAAAGACCTGAGGGGAATTTTGCAGGTAAGCTTATTGAGGAAGCCGGTCTTAGAGGCTACAAAGTGGGCGATGCTCAGGTTTCTGAGAAGCACTGCGGATTTGTGGTGAACAAGGGTAAAGCTACGTCTGAGGATGTCGATAAACTTATCAGAGATGTACAGGACAAAGTATTTGAGAATTCCGGAGTGAAGCTTGATCCGGAGGTTATCAGACTGGGAGAATTTTAAGGATGAGGATTGTAATCGTAACCGGAATGAGCGGTGGAGGCAAATCGACAGCAATTCATATGCTTGAGGATGATGGTTTTTACTGCGTAGATAATCTTCCGCCGAGTCTTTTTGAAAAATTCATAGAGCTTATATCGGTTCCAGACAGTGAGATAACCAAGGTGGCTCTTGGCTTTGATGTTAGAGCCGGACAGCGATTCGAGGATGCACCAAGAATTATTGAGGAGGCCAGAAAAAGAGGACTGAATGTGGAGATTCTTTTCCTGGAATGCTCGGATGCCGTTCTTGTTAAGAGATACAAGGAATCAAGAAGACGTCATCCCTTATCTCCCGATGGACGAATCGAGGACGGTATAACCAAAGAAAGAGAGCTTTTATCCAGAATTCGCTCTCTGGCAGATTATATCATTGATACCTCACAGCTTCTTACCAGAGAATTCAAGATGGAGATGGATAAGATTTTTGTGGCAAATGAGAAGCACGACAATCTTATGGTGACTATTCTTTCCTTTGGATTTAAGCACGGTATCCCTTCAGATGCGGACCTTGTTTTTGATGTGAGATTTTTACCGAATCCATTTTATATAGAAGAATTAAAGCATCTTACCGGCAATGATAAAGAAGTTCAGGATTATGTAAAGAGCTTTCCTGAGTGCGGACAGTTCCTTGATAAACTAACGGACATGCTGGAATTTCTGGTGCCCGGTTACATAAATGAGGGCAAATACCAGCTGGTGGTGGCTATCGGTTGTACCGGCGGTCAGCACAGATCGGTAACAATAGCTAATGAGATTTATGAAAAGCTTAAGGACAGAAATGAGTTTGGCATTAAGAAATATCACAGAGACCTTAAGCATGCAAGGTAATATATATGTCATTTTCCGGCGATGTGAAAAATGAACTTGAAAAACAGGTTGCTCCCGGACGCCATTGTCAGCTGGCAGAGATAGCGGCAATACTAATTAATGTCGGGTATGTTGAACGAAAAGCCGATGATGAATACAGGGTTTTTCTGGCTGATGATTCCGAGAGGGCTATTAGAAAGTTCTTTACATTATTAAAAAAAGCATTTAATATAGACACTGGTACGCTTCAAGATGGGAGTAAGGAAATCATTGGTGGCAAGGTTTACAGGCTTGTACTCAGTGGTTCTGAGAAACCAAAAGCGCTACTTAAGGGAATACACTACTTTAACGATGATGGTAGTCTTAGAGACGAGAATTCAGGCATAAATCATCAGCTTATTATGAAGGCATGCTGTAAAAGAGCCTTTTTACGTGATTCCTTTTTATGCATCGGTTCTATAAGTGATCCGAGCAAATCCTATCATCTGGAGTTTTCCTGTGGGAGCTTGAAGCTTGCTGAGGAGCTCAGGACGATGATAGAGAGCTTCGACATAGAGGCGAAGATTATACAGCGTAAGAAATATCACGTTGTATATATCAAGGAGAGCACATCGATTGTGGATCTTCTTAATGTTATGGAAGCACCTGTCAGTCTGATGAATATGGAGAATGAGCGTATCGTGAAAGAGATGCGAGGTGCCATTAACAGAAGAGTTAACTGCGAGACGGCTAATATTACCAAGACAGTTAACGCAGCTTCGAGACAGACGACAGATATTTTATATCTCCGGGATCACTACGGATTCGAGAATTTACCGGAGAGTTTAAGGGATATGGCAGAGGCCAGGCTTCAGTATCCCGATGCAACATTATTGGAACTTGGGAAGTACCTTGATCCACCTGTTGGAAAATCAGGAGTAAATCACAGGTTGAGAAAGCTTAGCGAATTGGCAGAGAAGCTAAGAGGTTAATTTACTAAGTTTGAGGAGGAAAATTATGATATCAAAATCTATCGAAATCAAGCTTCCGGGTGGCCTTGAAGCTCGTCCGGTTGCAGAACTGGTTCAGCTTGCAAGCCGTTATGACAGTACAGTTCATATCGAAGCTCAGTCTAAGAAGGTCAATGCCAAGAGTATTATGGGTATGATGACTCTTAGTCTTAATAGCGGCGAAGAGGTTACTGTAATAGCTGATGGACAGGATGAAGAGGATGCCGTTAAGGGAATGGAGAGCTTTCTTCTTGGAGAGCTTCAGCTTTCATAACTGATTTTGGATTTTTATAATGGAATTAACCCATCTGATTTCTTATAATGAGATTAGATGGGTTTTTTATTCAATAGGGAATTCCTTCGGATTTCCTATTGAATAAAAAGCGCTCCGCTAAGGATGCGACTGGTGCGCAGATGAATTTTGCAAGCTAAAGCTTGCGCGCACCAGCGCGCAAAGAGTCGCGAGCGACTCTTTGTTAATAGCCAAATCACTTATTGAGGTATTTTTTATGAAAAAGAAAAAAATGCTGTTCATTTACAACCCTAAAGCCGGCAAGGAGCGAATCAGAAGTAACCTGATTGATATCATTGATATTTTCGCAAGGGGAGACTATGACATCACTGTATATCCCACCAAGGAGCGTGGAGATGGAACTGCTGCGGTGATGGAATATGATGACAGCTACGACATCATAACCTGCAGTGGCGGAGACGGTACCCTTGATGAAATTGTTAGCGGAATGTGGAAGTCAAAAAGAAAGACTCCTATAGGCTATGTTCCCGCAGGTTCTACCAATGATTTTGCTGTAAGTCTCGGCATTCCGTCGCAGATGCATGAAGCGGCCCAGACCATTATAAGCGGTAAAGAATATGCCTGCGATATAGGAATCATGAATGAAGAGACCTTCGTATATATAGCGGCTTTTGGTCTTTTTACTGATGTTTCATACCAGACAAGGCAGGATATTAAGAACATTTTGGGCCACATGGCATATATTCTTGAAGGTGCCAAAAGGCTTTCCGAGATACGTTCTTATCATATGAAAGTAACCACCGATGAAGGTGTTATTGAGGATGATTTTGTATTTGGAATGGTTACAAATTCCAGATCAGTGGGAGGATTTAAGGATATAACCGGTAAAAATGTCACCATGGACGACGGAGTTTTCGAGGTCACTTTGGTAAAGCTTCCTG
Organism: Butyrivibrio sp. MB2005; assembly: GCF_000424285.1. Lineage (GTDB taxonomy): Bacteria > Bacillota > Clostridia > Lachnospirales > Lachnospiraceae > Butyrivibrio. The sequence goes on from NZ_AUJP01000012.1 coordinate 103,222, forward strand.
ACAATATGCTGGACATGAGTAATCTTTTGGCAGCATTTATTAACAGGGACATTAATACCGAGCTTATGTATTGCTTTAAGACGAAGCATATTGAGTTTGATTCAAAGGAGAGTATTTCCTGGACAAGGGATGGAGAGTTTGGCGGTAACCATACTCATGTAGATATAAGGAACGAGAACAAGGTTATCAATATTATGATTCCTTAACACATACGTTCATTTTTTGTTCATAAAACGTTTAAAGACTATTTACTTCAAATCATATCTTAGACATTTATTTTCGCTATACTAAAGATGTCAGATGAAGAAAGGCAATACCAATTATAATAACTTTTTCATAATAAGCCAAGGAAACACGAGTTTCCTTGGCTTCCTCCCTTTTATAGGGCTTTTATTATTACACAGTCTCCGGTTCCGGATAATCTACGCCGAATGTTTCAACAGTAACCTTTTCCATAACCTGATCCTCTAAGGGACGATCATTCCAGTCTGTTTTTGTCTCAGCAATCTTATTAACAACGTCCATTCCTTCGATGACTTTACCAAAAGCAGCGTATGCGCCATCAAGATGAGGAGCGTTTTTATGCATGATAAAGAACTGTGAGCCTGCTGAATCAGGAATCTGTGTACGTGCCATGGAAAGCACACCCTCTGTGTGAAGCAGGTCGTTCTTGAAACCGTTCTGAGAGAACTCACCCTTTATTTCATAGCCGGGGCCGCCCATTCCTGTGCCTTCGGGATCGCCGCCCTGAAGCATAAAGCCCTTAATTACGCGGTGGAAAATAACACCGTCATAGAAATTGTGATTGATAAGTGAAATGAAGTTGTTTACAGTGTTAGGTGCGATCTCGGGATAAAGCTCAGCCTTTATAACATCGCCGCCCTTCATTGTGATTGTAACGATAGGATTTTTGTTTTCAGACATATTTTTCTCCTTAATATGAATCCGATTTGTAAATCGTAAATGATTTTGGGTTTTCGTGGAACAAACCCGGGATTAATTATACAATAATTAATAGAATAAAAATACAAATAAAAAGGCGTGAAAATGCTTAAAGAAATCATTTTTTGCATAAAGAATAAAGAGGATGAGGCCTTTGTGGCAAATGTATTTGATACCTCTTCATATATAAAAACAGAAGGAATTGAAAGCCGGGTCATATTCCCGGAGGAAACAGTTTACAGTAAGGATAGGCTTCTTACTTCGCTTCTCGATGGAGCTTTTGAAGATAATACAGGAGATAAGCTTTTTCTTACCGATTCATCGGAGCTTGCAGGGTATCTTCTCTCAAGCGGGGGATATGTAGTTGGCATAAGCTATGAAGGCAATGCTGAGGAGCGGTTTGAAGGTCTTAAGTATGTTTTTACGGAAATAGAAGAAGTGGGGATGGATTCCTTTATAAAGGCCTATCAGCGCTACGCCCATCTTCCATGGGATATCCTCACAACAGACAGATGCCTTATCAGAGAAACTACGGTTGAGGATGTGGATGTTTTCTATGAACTGTATGCAGATCCTGAGATGACAAGATACATGGAGGGACTCTTTGCAGATCCTGAGGATGAGAAAAAATATCAAAGAGATTACATAGAAAAGGTTTATGGTCTCATGGGCTTTGGCACCTGGACTATCGTGCTTAAGGAGACGGGGGAGATAATCGGAAGAGCCGGTTACAGCGTAAGGAATGGCTTTGATGACATAGAGCTGGGCTTTCTTATAGGCACTGCATACCAGAGAAAGGGTTATGCTTATGAAGTTTGCAAGGCGATTCTGGATTACGGAAGGGATATCCTTCAGTTTGAGAGAGTTCTGGCCTTTGTAAAAGCAGAGAATACAGTTTCTATTCATCTTTGTCAGAAGCTTGGAATGTCAAAAGAGGGCGAAGCTGATATCGAAGAGAATATCTACGGCGATGAATATCACGACGGAACGCGCATACCTGCGCAGGAAATGCACTTTGGAAAGTATGTAAAGATGGCGATAGAATTCTAAAAAATTAAGATTTTTTGAGGATTATTTCTGAGTTTGTCCACAAGAAGTTATATCTTGTCTATATCTTGCAGTTGATATTTAGGTTTATTTCAGTTACGATACTTATGATAGAGAGGGATTAATTATTACGTAGTACCTGAGACATTAGGAGGTATGGATGGATTCAAAAGAAATCTTTTCGTTAATTGCAGGCCTTATCGGAGGACTTGCGCTATTTCTGTATGGAATGAATGTAATGAGCGGTGGTCTTACCAAGACTGCCGGCGGTAAGCTGGAGGTGGTTCTTAGTAAAGTAACCAGCCACCCGATCGTAGCTTATCTGTTCGGTGTTGGAGTAACTGCTCTTGTACAGTCATCATCTGCGTCAACCGTTATGGTTGTCGGTCTTGTTAATTCAGGAATCATGACCTTAAAGGAAGCGGTAAATATTATCCTTGGTGCTAACCTTGGTACCACTTTTACTGCGTGGCTGCTTTCATTAAATGCTATAAGCAGTGACAATTTCCTGATCAATTTGTTAAAGCCCACATCATTTACGCCATTTCTGGCGCTTATCGGTATTGTCCTTTATATGTTCTCCAAGAATGATAAAAAGAACAACATCGGTCTTATACTTATTGGTTTTTCAGTATTGATGTTTGGAATGAGCATGATGTCTGAGGCGGTATACCCTCTCCGCAGCAGTGAAGCCTTCCAGACAATCATTATGACCTTCAGTAACCCGCTTATCGGTTTCTTTGTAGGCGTGCTCTTTACGATGGTAATTCAGAGTTCTGCCGGAACCATCGGTGTAATGCAGGCTTTGGCTGCGTCGGTAAGTATCACCTACAGCGTAGCACTTCCCGTTGTAGTAGGTGCCGAAGTTGGAACCTGTATCACAGCTATTCTTTCATCACTGGGAGCAAACAAAAACGGTAAGAGAACAGCTCTTATGCATTTGTATTTCAACGTGATAAAAGCTGTTTCATTTATGATCTTATTCTACACAATACATTCATTTGTGAATTTTGCATTCATGAGTAGTCAGGCTGGAATGGTGGGTATAGCTTCTATCCACACACTTATTAACCTTGTGGCTACGCCTCTTATGCTTCCTTTCTCCGGACTCCTTGTTAAGATGGCATACAGGACTATTCCTATTGATGAGAAAGAGCGTGAAGAACAGCAGGATATGCAGAATATCACCAAGCTGGACGAGCGTTTCCTTACAAACCCGCCCTTTGCTCTTGAACAGTCAAGACAGGTTGCCATGGATATGGCGGACTTCTCAAGAGAGGGACTTGAAAAAGCTACATCCCTTATTGATGAGTACAATCCCGAGGTTGCTGATGAAGTCAGACGCATCGAGGAGAAGGTTGACAGATATGAGGATCAGCTGGGTACCTACCTTATGCAGATCAATAACCATCACCTTGCTGAGAAGGATTCCAGAACCCTTTCGATCATCCTTCACTGCATCACTGATTTTGAGCGTATAAGTGACCATGCATTGAACATTGCACAGACAGCCCGTGTGATGAATGAGAAAAATGAGAAATTCTCAAGTAAGGCAAAAGAAGAGCTGAAGACCTTCTCAAATGCAGTAAAAGAGATCGTGGACCTCTCATTCCAGTCCTTCGCAAACCAGGATCTTAAGCTGGCACAGTCTGTAGAGCCTCTTGAAGAAGTTATTGACGGAATCAACATGGAGGTTAAGAGACGCCATGTAAGAAGACTTCGTAAGGGCAAGTGCACAATAGACATGGGCTTTATCCTGTCAGATCTTGGTACGGATTTTGAGCGTATCGCCGATCACTGTAGTAACATCGCAGTATGTATCCTTGAAGTTAGCGAGGGAATGTTTGATACTCACGAGTATCTTGAGCATCTTAAGGCAGAGAAAAACAAGGAATTCGAGATCGCAGTTGATCTTTATGAGAGAAAGTACAGACTTCCCGCAGTTAAGAAGGGCTTTGATGATGAGGATGATATCAATCCTTCCTTCATTGAAGATCATGAGACCATCGTTAACATCATGAGAGCTGAAGATCAGGATATAATTGACGAAGCTGTTTCTTCTGCCGAGAAGAAGAAAGAGAAGTTTGTAGATAAGGCAAAGGATGCAGTAAAAGAAAAGGTAAAAGACAAGTCAAAAGTAAAAGTTAAAGATAAGACTAAGAAGAAAAAAGATAAGTAATGTTTTAGCGCTTTAGTTTTTTGTTTTAGTTAAGAAAGGAAATTATGAGTACCAGAGTTATTGAATTAAAGAGAAGCGTGTTTGAGAGTAATGATGAGAGAGCAGAGCTCCTTAGAGGCGAGCTTAAGGATAAAGGAATTTTCCTCCTGAATCTCATGTCATCTCCCGGATCAGGAAAAACAACAACACTTAAGGCTACTATCGCTGCCCTTAAGGACAAGTACAAGATTGGCGTTATGGAAGCAGATATCGATTCAGATGTAGATGCACAGAAGATCGCTGAGACAGGTGTTAAGGCTATTCAGCTCCACACAGGCGGTATGTGTCACCTTGATGCTGACATGACAAGACAGGGTCTTGACGCACTTGTAGAAGGTGATGTTGATCTTGCTATCCTTGAGAACGTAGGAAACCTTGTTTGCCCTGCTGAGTTTGATACAGGTGCTTCCAAGAATGCAATGATCCTCTCAGTTCCTGAAGGACATGACAAGCCACTAAAGTATCCTCTTATGTTCAGCATCTGCGATGTTGTACTTATCAATAAGATTGATGTTGCTCCTTATTTTGATTTTGATCTTGAGAAGTGCAAGGAGTACATCCACATGAGAAATCCCAAGGCTGAGATCATTCCCATCTGTGCTAAGACAGGTGAGGGAGTTGATAAGTTTGCAGAGTGGCTCAGCAATCAGGTTGAAGATTGGAAGAAATAATGCTTCAGGGAAAAATTCATTCAATAGAGACCTTCGGTTCCGTAGACGGACCGGGGGTCCGTTTTATCATATTTTTAAAAGGCTGTAATCTGAGATGTAAGTATTGCCATAATGCCGACACCTGGAATCCTGAGTCAAATGACCTTAGGACTGCTGATGAACTTCTTGATAAGGCAGAGAGGTACAAGAGCTACTGGGGAGATGAGGGCGGCATAACCGTAAGCGGCGGAGAGCCACTGCTTCAGATGGATTTCCTTAGGGAGCTTTTTTCCAAGGCAAAAGAGCGAGGAATAAATACCTGCATCGATACGGCAGCAGAGCCCTTTACAAGGGAGGAGCCTTTCTTTTCAGAGTTTAAGGCTCTTATGGAAGATACAGACCTTTTGCTGGTGGATATTAAGCATATTGATAATGACGAGCATATTAAGCTCACAGGTAAGCCAAATGAGAATATCAAGGACTGTCTTAGGTATTTGTCAGATATAGGTAAGCCTGTATGGATCAGACATGTGCTCGTTCCGGGAATTACGGATAATGATGAATATCTAAAGAAAACCAGAGAATTCATCGATACTCTCAGCAATGTAAAAAGGATAGATGTTCTTCCATATCATTCCCTTGGACAGTTCAAGTGGGAAGAGCTTGGAATTCCCTATCAGCTGGTGGGAGTAGATTCGCCTTCTGCAGAGAAAATCGAAAACGCAAAGAGGATTCTCGGTGCAAATTAAAGAGTAATAAAACAAACTATAAAAACTAACAAGAAAAATATAAATAATGTTAAAAAATTGCCAAAGTTGACAAAAGTTATCAGCTTTGGCTTTTTTTCGCGGTTTAAGGTTGAAATGTTACTCAGTATATGTAAAAATACCATTCGGGTGTCAAATTTTAGGATATACATATTGTGGTTTCTGTATTACAATATACTATATAGTGGTTTAATAAATTTGACATACATAATCTACTTAATGTTGCACAGGCAACTGCACATAGATTCTGAGGGTGGTATCGTTTTTTTTCGCTAGAGAGGAGAAGATATTATGAGAGAACAGTGGAGAGGATTTAAAGGAAATAAGTGGACCGACGAAGTTAACTTAAGAGACTTTATCCAGAACAATTATACTATGTACGAGGGAGACGAGAGTTTCCTTGCAGACGCAACAGATGCCACAGACAAGCTTTGGGGCAGATTACAGGAGCTTCAGAAGGAAGAGCGTGCTAACGGCGGCGTACTTGAGTGTGAGACAGAGGTTGTATCAGGTCTTACCGCTTATGGCCCCGGATACATAGATGAATCAATGAAGGACCTTGAGACAGTTGTTGGTCTTCAGACAGACAAGCCTCTTAAGAGAGCATTCATGCCTTACGGCGGAATCAAGATGGCTGAGCAGGCTGCTGAGACATACGGTTTTAAGGTAAATGAGAAGTATCACAAGATTTTTACAGAGTATCATAAGACACACAACCAGGCTGTTTTTGATGCTTATACACCTGAGATGATGGCAGCTCGTCACAGCCACATCGTTACAGGACTTCCGGATACATACGGACGCGGACGTATCGTTGGCGACTACAGAAGAGTAGCCCTTTACGGTATTGATTTCCTTATCGAGCAGAAGAAGGAAGACTTCTCACTTTGCGGTTGCGGTGTTATGACTGATGAAGTTATCCGTCAGCGTGAAGAGATTGCAGAGCAGATCCGTGCTCTTCGCGGAATGAAGGAGATGGCTTCTGTTTACGGATTTGATATTTCACAGCCTGCAACAAATGCAAGAGAGGCTGTTCAGTGGTTATACTTCGGATATCTTGCAGCTATCAAGACACAGAACGGTGCTGCAATGTCTGTTGGACGTGTTTCCACATTCCTTGATATTTATATCGAGAGAGACCTTAAGGAGGGTACACTTACAGAGTCTGAGGCACAGGAGCTTATCGATCACCTCGTTATGAAGTGCCGTATGGTTAAGTTTGCACGTATCCCCAGCTACAACCAGCTCTTCTCAGGAGATCCCGTATGGGCAACACTTGAGGTCGGCGGACTTGGAATGGACGGTCGTCACATGGTTACCAAGAACGACTACAGATTCCTTCATACTCTTGAGAACATGGGACCTTCACCTGAGCCTAACCTTACAGTACTGTATTCTTCAAGACTTCCTAAGAACTTCAAGAAGTATGCAGCTAAGATCTCTGTTACAACATCTTCTATCCAGTATGAGAATGATGATGTTATGAGACCTGTATGGGGCGATGACTACAGCATCTGCTGCTGCGTATCAGCTACACAGACAGGTAAGGAGATGCAGTTCTTCGGTGCAAGAGCAAACCTTGCCAAGTGTCTTCTTTACGCTATTAACGGCGGTAAGGACGAGAAGTTCCTTGATAAGCAGGGCAACCACATGCAGGTAGGTCCTGAGTATGCTCCTATTACTTCAGAGTATCTTGATTATGACGAAGTAATGGCAAAATACGACAAGATGATGGATTGGCTTGCAAGCCTTTATGTAAATATCCTTAACCTCATCCAGTACATGCACGATAAGTACTACTATGAGGCAGCTGAGATGGCTCTTATCGATACAGATGTACGTCGTACATTCGCTACAGGTATCGCAGGCTTCTCACATGTTGTAGATTCACTTTGCGCTATCAAGTATGCAAAGGTTAAGACTGTTCGTGATGAGTCAGGTCTTGTTGTTGATTACAAAATCGAGGGAGACTTCCCTAAGTATGGTAACGATGATGAGAGAGCAGATGAGATCGCAGTATGGCTCCTTAAGACCTTCCTTAAGAAGGTTAAGAAGAACCACACTTACAGAGATTCAGAGCCCACAACATCAATCCTTACTATCACTTCAAATGTAGTTTACGGTAAGGCTACAGGAGCTCTTCCGGATGGAAGACCTGCATTTGCTCCTTTTGCACCCGGTGCTAACCCGGCTTACGGCGCTGAGCAGAATGGACTTCTTGCTTCACTTAACTCAGTAGCTAAGCTTCCTTACGAGTATGCTCTTGATGGTATATCCAATACACAGACCATCAATCCCGGAGCACTTGGACATGATGATGAAGAGAGAGCAGACAGACTTGTAAACGTAATGGATGGCTACTTTGATCAGGGCGCTCACCACCTTAACGTTAACGTATTTGGTGTTGAGAAGCTTAAGGACGCTATGGAGCATCCTGAAAAGCCTGAGTACGCTAACTTTACAATCCGTGTATCAGGTTACGCTGTTAAGTTCATCGATCTTACAAGAGAGCAGCAGCTTGATGTTATTAACAGAACTTGCCATGAGACAATGTAATTAACACATTACAGAAGTGTAGAAAAAGGAAACGGAAGCGAAAATCGCTTCCGTTTTTTATTGTGTAGCATCTTTTAATAACCCCCCTGCTATGCAGGGGGACAACAGCTGCTTTAGCTTACAGTAAAATACCTCCCGTGTTAGAATTACTTACGGTTCGCCAACCAAAGTAAAACACAGGAGGTAGTCCAAAATGGACATGAATAGTTTATCACACACAAAGTGGGACTGTAAGTATCACATTGTGTTTGCACCAAAGTTCAGAAGAAAGATTGCATACGGGCAGTTAAAGGCTGACATAGCAAATATTCTCAGTACATTATGCAAAAGGAAAGGTGTAGAAATAGTAGAGGCGGAAGTGTGCCCGGATCATATACATATGCTTGTGAGAATCCCTCCAAGTATGAGTGTTTCGAGCTTTGTAGGGTATCTAAAAGGAAAAAGTACGCTTATGATATTTGAAAGGCACGCGAATCTTAAGTACAAATTTGGAAATAGGCATTTCTGGTGTAGAGGATATTATGTTGATACAGCAGGAAAAAATGCGAAAAAGATTCAAGAATATATAAGAAATCAATTAAAAGAAGATTTAGAGTATGACCAGATGACATTAAAAGAGTACATCGACCCGTTCACGGGTAAGCCGGTAATACAAAACAAATAATACGAGCCCAGGGGGCTCAGTAGATAAATGATGTTGCGGCTGGCGAACCATTCGGCGAGTCTTTAGACTCAGTGCCGGTAACAGGCCCTTATAGGGCCAGAACAAACCACCGGCTAAGCCGGTGGTTCTGATTAAAGCCTTCTCCCTTTAGGGAGAAGGTGGCACGAAGTGCCGGATGAGGGTGTCGCCGAAGGCGACCGATAAGTGTTACTAAAACGAAAAAGGATTTTTATGATAGATAAGAAAGAACTAACACAGTATTCTCAAAAACTAAGGAAAGAGATGACTAAAGAGGAACGGCACCTTTGGTATGATTTCTTAAAAGGCTTGGATATATCGATTAGAAGACAGAAAGTAGTTGGGAATTATATCCTGGACTTTTATTGTCCAAAGAAAAAATTGGCTATTGAATTAGATGGATCACAGCACTTTGAAAAAGAAGGCAGGGATAAAGACATCATAAGGGATAATTTCTTAAAAGAACGAGGAATTACTGTGCTAAGATACTCAAATTATGATATTAACATGAATTTTGAGGCTGTTTGTGAAGATATAGCCAGGAAGTTGGGGGTTGAGTAGAGTGGAGCTTTATTAGTGAACCCTCATCCGTCGCCTACGGCGACACCTTCCCCCTAAAAGGGGGAAGGCTTTGTCCAGGTGATCAGTTTTAACTAACTATCCTCTGGAAGGGGAAGGCTTTACCTTGGTGATCATTTCGTATCTTCGGTGCATTGTAAGGGAAAGACTAAAAAACGGAAGCGAAAATCGCTTCCGTTTTTTATACTGCTAAATGCAGCAGCTGAGTTGCAATTGTAAAGTATGCAAGAAGTGAAACGGCATCAACGATTGTGGTGATCATGGGTGATGCCATAACTGCGGGGTCAAAGCCGAGCTTGTCAGCACACATAGGAAGCAGGCAGCCGATACTCTTTGCTATTATTACTACAAGGAAAAGAGTAAGGCATACAACAGCTGCAACCGGAAGTGCTAACTTGTCGATCACAAGGAGCTTTACAAAATTGGCAAGGGAAAGTGTGAGACCGCAGAGAACGGCAACTCTTACTTCCTTCCACCAGACCTTGAATATCTCTGAAAACTCGATCTCTCCAAGGGACAGGCTTCGGATAATTGAAACGCTGGCCTGGGATCCTGCATTACCGCCGGTGTCCATCAGCATGGGAATGTAAGCTGTAAGAACCACATAAGCTGACAGGGCATCGGAGAATTTTGTGATTATGGCTCCCGTAAAGGTGGCACTTATCATCAAGAACAAAAGCCATGGCATTCTGTTTTTATAGATATCCAGGATTCCGATACGTGAGTAGGGCTTATCGGAAGGGATGATAGCTGCCATCTTCTCGATATCCTCGGTAGCCTCTTCTTCGATGATATCTACTACGTCATCGATGGTGATGATACCGATCATACGATTCTCGTTATCAACAACAGGCATGGCCGTGAAGTCGTACTTCTGGAACATGTGGGCCGTTTCTTCCTGGTCCGTCATGGTATTGATACTGATGACATTGGTGTTCATTATGTCACCGATCTTTTCATCGGCATCACGGATAAGCAGGTACCTCAGAGCAACCGTTCCGACCAGTATTCTTTGGTTCGTTACTACATAGCAGATATTGACTGTCTCGGAATCAAGTCCTATCTTCTTTATTCTCTCAATGGCCTGAGCCACGGTCATGTACTCTTTCAGGTCCACGTACTCCACTGTCATCAGGGAGCCGGCAGAGTCTTCGGGGTATCTTAGAAGATGATTGATATCAGCTCTGGTATCAGGCCTTGCATTGGCAAGGATCTTCTTTACGATACTGGCAGGCATCTCCTCCAAAAGGTCGGTAGCATCATCGGCCATCAGGTTATCGATGATGTTGCCTGCTTCCTTATCGGACAGAGACTGAATAATGTACTGCTGGTCATCTATTTCCAGATTAGCAAAAACATCAGCTGCAATATCCTTTGGGAGGATTCGGAACATCTTAAGAGAATCCTCGTTCTCCATGTCATCCATGATGGCAGCTACGTCGGCTGTATTCATGTCCTGGAGGGTCTGTCGCAGCTTGGTATACTGCTTGTTTTCCAATAATTCTTTTATAAGATCAAAAATGGTGTTGTCTTCCATAGAATTCTCCAATATTAGAAGGTATTGATACCTAGAAGTTTAGCACACTTTTGAAAAAATATTTCAAAATTTTATAATTTCTTAATCTTTTTAATAGTAATGTTCGTTGAGGGCGAAATTGACGAATGCTAAAATTAAATAGGATAATGCATTATTTATGGACGTAATTACGTTTAGAGGCTTCTTATGGAGAAAATTAAGAAATGGCAAAACTGGCTGCTTGTAGCAGTCTGTATTGTTATTAATCTCATAGGAAGAAATATAGCGGCTTTTTTTGGCATGCCTTTTTGGCTTGATGCCATAGGGACGCTGATTTCAGCGATAGTGCTTGGCCCGATAGGCGGTTCAGTCTCCGGGCTTTTGACCAATGCGATAATTTCTGTGTTTGACAAAGAACCCTTTGCTTATGCCATAGTTTCTGTGGGCATAGGTGCATCTGTGGGTTACTTTTTCCCTAAGACGAAAAATTACAGCATGTTTGAGGTTGTGGCAACTTCGGTATCTGCCGGTTTGGCAGCGGTTATTTTGTCGACTCCTTTTAACATGATTTTCTATGAAGGTCGTACAGGCAACGTTTGGGGCGATGCTCTTATAGACATGCTCTCCCAGGATGTAAAAGTGCCGGTAATATGCACTGTTCTTGGGGAAGCTTTCGTTGATATACCTGATAAAGCCTTAAGTGTATTTATAGGCGTATTTTTCATTAAGGCATATAAGAGAATAACAGACAGAAGAAAGGGCGGTGCAAATGCAAGGTTCCTATTGCTGGCCCTTGCCATTTTGATGATACCCTGCAAGGCAAAGGCGGCGGATTTTGCATCGGAATATGCGCCTTACATTTATACCACAGATGATGGTCTTGATACTGTGGAAATAAATGCTGCCGCGCAGACGGATGACGGCTTTATGTGGGTAGGCACCTATGCGGGGCTTTACAGATTCAACGGTGCAAGATTTGAAGAAGTAATTCTGGATGAACGGATAAGTAATGTCAGGAGGCTGGAGGTAGACAGCAAGGGTAGACTCTGGATAGGAACAAATGACCAGGGTATTGCATGTTATGATCCCGATACCGACGAAGTGGCCTTTTACTCAACGAAAGAGGGACTAGCTGCAAACTCTGTTCGTGCTATATGCGAAGACAAAGAAGGCAATATCTATGTGGGTACAGCAGTAGAACTTTGCAAAATAACCAAGGATGGCAAAGTCAGTGATTTTACGAATGCCAAGCTCAATGGTGTAAGAAGCCTTAGTTGCAATGATAATGGGGTTATTGCAGGCGTAACTACAGGCGGAACATTGTTTTTTATAAGGGATGGAGAAATAGTATACAAAACGATCTATCCCGGCTTTGATGTTTACTATACTGAGGTTGCTGCGGGAAGGGGGAATACCTTTCTTGTAGGAACCAGTGACAATTATGCTGTTCTTGCCACCTTTAAAAATGATGAGGCAGAGTTCGGAAAAAAATTTACCATAAGTAATGGCGCATATTTCAATAAGCTTAAGTATTCGGAAAAGGATAACGGTTATTTTTATTGCTGTGAAAACGGCATTGGTTTTATTACAAACGAAGGAAGAGAGACAGATCTTTCTTTGGAGGAATTTGTAAGCTCGGCATCAGATGTAGTTATAGACTATCAGGGGGACATCTGGTTTGCTTCAGCTAAGCAGGGTATTGTGAGATATGCATGGAATCCTTTCCAGGATATGTTTACCAAGGCCAAGGTTCCGGCGGAAGTTGTTAACTGCGTGCATATAAAAAAGGGACTGATGTATGTTGGAACCAATTCAGGCCTTATCACCATCGATCTGAAGACCTATTATGCGGTTCCCATTGATCATCCTGAGCTTTTTGAGGACGTCAGGATCAGAGATATCCTTGAAGACGAAAAGGGCAATCTGTGGATTAGCACCTACGGAAAAAGCGGGCTTATTGAGCTTCGCGATGATGGCACGGTTAAGCTGTTTAATGAGAACACAGAAAACACAGAAGGTGGAAGATTCAGGACATCATTGGAACTGTCGGATGGAACAATAGTTGCTGCCACTACCACGGGGCTTAATTACATAAGAAATAACCGTGTTGAAAAGACCATGGGAGAGGAACAGGGTATTCAGGCTCAGATTCTCAGTATGGTTGAGATTGCTGACAAGGATATTCTGGCAGGAACCGACGGCGATGGAATATATATCATAAGGGACGGCGAGATAATAAATCATTACAAGGAGGAATCAGGACTTGATTCCCTTGTTGTCATGAAGATAATTCCCTGCGGAGAAGGCGAATATATCTATGTTACCAGTAATTCCCTTTATTATTACAAGGACAATGAAGTAAAGAAATTAAATAAATTCCCATACAGAAACAATTATGATGTGCATTTTACAGATGCCGGAGATGCCTGGGTTACATCCAGTGCCGGTATTTTCGTGGTGAATAAAGAGGACCTTTTAGAGAACGAAGAATACAACTATACACTGCTTAATAAGAGTAAGGGCTTGTATTCATCACTGACAGCCAATTCCAGAAACGCGGTCTACGGCGATTATCTCTATTTGTGCTGCTCAGACGGAGTGCGCAGAATTCCTGTAAAAATGGAAAATCTCTTTGATGATAATTACAAGATCACTATTGGAAAGGTACTGGCAGGAAGCGAAGAGATTAAGGAGAATGCAAAGGGAGAATATATAATTCCCGCTATATCCGGAAGAATACAGTTTGATGTTGCGGTTCTTAACTATACCCTTTCAAATCCGCTGCTTCACATTTACCTTGACGGAATACAGGATGATGGAATCACCTGCTCTCAGAAGGATATACAGTCTCTAAGTTACATGAATCTTCCTTACGGTGATTATGGTCTTCATGTTGAGGTCCTTGATACCACAGGAAGTGAGGTAATACGTGAGGAAGTCTTCAAGGTCAGGAAGGACTCACAGCTTTTTGAAAGACCATATTTCAAGATATATCTTTTCTCTGTTTGTGTGCTGTTTGTTATTTTTATCGTATGGCTTGTTGGAAATATCCGCGTAGGAATAAACAGCATTGAGAGATGGCAGAAGGAAGCCAAGATTGATCCCATGACGGGTTTCTTTAACAAGGGATATTCACAGCAGGAGCTTGAAAAAATAGTTGCTAAAAAGCGCGGAATCCTCATGATGATCGACCTTGATAATTTCAAGCTTGTAAATGACCTGCATGGACATGATATGGGCGATAAGGTTTTGACCAAGTTTGCAGAGCTGGTACGTTCATGCATACGAGAAGATGATTTTGCCGGAAGAATCGGCGGCGATGAGTTTGTGGTTTTCATTCATGGTGCATCGGATGAAGGTGCTGTTGCCGAGAAAGCCAGGTATTTAAACGAAGAAATTGTGCTTACGGGCAGGGAACTTATGGGAGAGGATTTCAATATTCCCATAAGTGTTTCCATTGGTGCGGTCCTCATTCCAGATGAGGGTACTGAGTATACAGAACTTTTCAGAAAAGCGGATAAGGCTCTTTACAGCGTGAAGCAAAACGGAAAGCATGGATATATGGTATACAAGAAAGCCGGCGTAAGCGCCATGGAGGGTGAAGAGATCACAGCTGCCGGCCTTGCGGGTCTTAGAATGATCCTTGGCGAAAGAGGCGAGCAAAAAGGTGCTTATCTTGTGGATTTTGAAAAGCTTCAGATGGTCTACAGACTGTTTGTGCGCATGTCCAAAAGAACCTTTGTAAATGTGTGGATAGTGCAGTTCGCAATCCTCAGAAAGGACGGAGGCTCTGTGGAAGAGTCCATAATGGAAAAATTCATAGAGGTACTGTCCCTTAACCTTAGAAGTAATGATGTGGTTGCGGCAAATGGCAAAAACAAAGTCATTATTATAATGACGGATACAAGTTCAAGGGATGGCATGACGCCTGTTGAGCGTATCGTTAATAAGTGGGATCAGATCCAGGGACACGATGATTATGTGCTCAGTTATGAAACAGAGGATATGTAAATACGCAAAAATTCCTTCCTATGTTTTATAAAAACTTGTATGACAAAATGAAAAGGTATAAAATATTTCAGTGATTTTATTTAGAAGGAGTTTTTGAGATTATGCAGTCACGTACAAATACATGTGGTGAACTCAGACTGTCTGATGCCGGCAAGCACGTTAAGCTTGTTGGTTGGATGGAGAATCTTCGCGAAGTAGGCGCGGAGCTGGGATTCATCGTTCTTAGAGATTTTTATGGCACAACCCAGATCGTCATCGAGAGCGAAGATATGATGAAGATCGCTAAGGGTATCAACAAGGAATCTACTATTTCCGTAGAAGGCGAGGTTAGGGAGAGAAGCTCCAAGAATCCCAAGCAGGCTACAGGTGAGATAGAGGTTGTTCCCGAGAAGATCGAGGTTCTTGGTCGTTGCCGTTACAACGAGCTTCCTTTTGAGATCAACAGAAGCCGTGAAGCTGACGAGTCAGCAAGACTTAAATATCGTTATCTTGACCTTAGAAATCCTGAGGTTAAAAAGAATATCATTCTTCGTAGCAACGTTATCGCTGCTCTTAGAAGCTCAATGATCGAGCATGATTTCATGGAGATAACAACACCAATCCTTACGGTATCTTCTCCCGAAGGCGCAAGAGACTATCTTGTACCTGCAAGAAAGCACCCCGGCAAGTTCTATGCACTTCCCCAGGCGCCGCAGCAGTTCAAGCAGCTCCTTATGACTTCAGGAATTGATCGTTATTTCCAGATCGCACCCTGCTTCCGTGATGAGGACGCAAGAGGAGACAGATGTCCCGGTGAGTTCTATCAGCTTGATATGGAGATGGCTTTTGCAACTCAGGAAGATGTATTCGAGATCTGTGAGGACGTTCTTCCTCCTATCTTTGCAAAATATGGTACATACGACAGAGCATCAGGTGCTCCTTTTGCACGTATCCCTTATCGTGAAGCCATGGAGAAATATGGCTCAGATAAGCCCGACCTTCGTATCGACCTGACTGTTCAGGATGCTACAGAGGTTCTTATGGATTGCGGATTTGGTCCTTTTGCAAGCACAGTTTCTGCTGAGGCAGCAGAGGCAAGTGAAGGTGCACTTAAGGCAGGAGATGCTACAGATGTAAGAATCAAGGCTGTTGTAATCTCTGACTTTAAGGAGAGCCGCAAGTTTATCGATAAGACAATCGGTGATGTAGAGGTTCAGGCAGGCGTTAAGCCTTACTGGTTCAGAATAGATGAGAACGGCGAAGTAGTTGGCGGTATCGCTAAGTTCGTTCAGGAAAATAAGGACGCTGTTATTTCTGCTCTTGGCCTTAAGGCAGGAGACCTTGTGGTTCTCAGCTCAGGTAAGCTCCTTCAGGCTCAGAAGACAGCAGGCGTTGTTGTTAAGACCTTTGGCGCAGCTGTTCCCGGACATATGGACAAAGAGCAGTACTCATTCTGCTGGATAGTAGACTTCCCTATGTACGAGATCGGTGAGGAGTCAGGCGAGCTTGAATTCTGCCACAATCCTTTCTCAATGCCTACAGGCGGAATGGAGACACTTCTTAAGGCAGAGCGCGGCGAGATCGATCCTCTTGATATCCTGGCTGATCAGTATGACCTTGTATGTAACGGTATCGAGCTTTCATCAGGTGCTGTCAGAAACCATGATCCTGAGATCATGATCAAGGCATTTGAGCTTGTTCGTCTCGGTGAAGAAGATGTTAAGGCTAAATTCCCTGCTATGTACAATGCATTCTGCTATGGCGCACCGCCGCACGCCGGAATTGCTCCCGGTGTAGACCGTATGATAATGCTTCTTTCAGGCGAGCCTACCATCAGAGAGGTAATACCTTTCCCTATGAACAAGAACGCTCAGGACGTTATGATGGGTGCTCCCGGAGAGGTTACAGAGAAGCAGCTTGAAGAGCTTCACATTAAGACAGTTGTCGAAGAATAATATATAATTCAGACTACTTTAGAGGTTCCGATTTTGGGACCTCTTTTTATACCCTTTTTCAAAAGTAAAATGTTTGTAAAATCGACCATAAAGAATTGTTTTTTCTGACTAATGCTTGTATTATTGAAATATATGTTGCGGTATTTCGCACTTTTATTAAAAATGTATTGCACTTTTGGGAAAACGCCCAAATTGTCTATAAGAAAAGGTCTCAATGATTAAGAAAACAACCGATTTATCCAAACTTTTCACACAGTTCGCTATGGTGGGTCAGCTGGGATTGTCACTTGTGACACCGCTTCTCATCTGTATTTTTGCGTGCTACATGCTGACAACTAAGGTTGGAGCACCCGGGTGGATTTATATCATCGGCTTCTTTTTCGGGCTTGGGGGATCTATGACGACGGCATATAAGGTCTATCTTGAGATCACCAAGAAAAACGAACCCAAGAAACGTCCGGAGAATGAAGTGTCATTCAATAAACATGTATAAGAAAGAGAGAAAAAAGTTTTGTTATGGTAGTTCAGGACGCAGTTAAGAAGGAGACTACTTTTATTGCTGTGGGGACAGCGGTAGTGAGCCTGCTTGTTATTGTAGTATTTTTTATTTTGCATCAATTGGTGCCTGGTTACGCACCTTTTGACTATACGGTCTTCTTAGGAGCGATCGGTGGCACGATCGTGGCTGTTGGCAACTTCTTCTGGATGGGGCTTACAGTGCAGAAGATCACGGGGATGAGCGAAGAGGAGACAGACAGAGCGCGAAGCACAATGGCGGTCAGCCTGCGTTATCGCACGATGCTGCAGCTTTTGTGGGTGGTATTGTCTATCTTCGTACCGGCCATCAATCTGGTTACCGGTGTGGCACCTCTTTTCGTTCCCAGTATTTTAATAAAAATTCGCGGGATTCTATCTGCGAGGAAAGGAAGGTGAAAATAAAGTATGAACTTTGAAGTAGCCGGCAGTAAGATCTTTTACACCATTCACACCGGCATACCGGTTCTCGGCGATTTTACCATCAATGAGACGCTGGTTGTAAGCTGGATTGTAATGGCGATCATAACGCTGCTGTGTATCTTCCTGACGAGAAACCTTCAGGTCGAGAATATTTCAAAGCGCCAGGCGATTGCAGAGATGATTGTTGAAGCAGCGCACAATCTGGTTCGGAGCAATACGGGCGGCACCAAGTTTGACTGGCTGATTCCGTTAGTATCCACGATATTTGCCACAAGTATCGTATCGAACCTCATTTGCCTTGTGGGTCTTCGAAGCCCCACAGCCGATCTTTCCACAGAAGCGGCATGGGCCATTGTCGTGTTTATTATCATCACTGCATGCAAGATCAAAGCGGGAGGATTCCTTGGTTATCTGAAGGGATTCACAACGCCTATAGCTGTAATGACACCGTTCAATATTTTGTCAGAGTTGGCAACACCTGTAAGTATGGCTTGCCGTCACTTTGGTAATATCCTTTCAGGTATAGTTATTGACGGACTTATCTACGCAGCTCTGGCAATTGCTTCATCCGCATTATTCGGACTTATACCCGGTGTAGTGGGTGATGTACTTTCAAATATTCCGATTCTGAGCGTCGGTCTCCCGGCAATCCTGGGCGTATATTTTGACTGGTTTACAGGATGTATGCAGGCGTTTATTTTCTCAATGCTGACGATAATGTATATCGCCAATGCAGCAGAGGGATAATTAAAAATCAAATCAAATAAATGGCCCCAAGCCTTCTCCCTGGGGAGAAAGTGGCACGAAGTGCCGGATGAGGGGTATATAAAAAACTAGGAGGATTTAAACATGAGTGATTTTCAGATTTTAGCAAAAGGTATTGCACTTGCAGGATGCGGTATTGGTGCAGGATGTGCACTGATCGCCGGTATCGGACCTGGTATTGGTGAAGGAAATGCCGTTTCTAAGGCTCTTGAAGCTATCGGTCGCCAGCCTGAGTGTAAGGGTGACGTAACAAGTACCATGCTTCTTGGTTGTGCTATCGCAGAGACAACCGGTATCTATGGTTTCGTTACTGGCCTTCTGCTTATCTTCGTAGCACCGGGCACATTCATGAACTATCTGAACTAATTACAGATCAGTAGTTACAGCCCCGAAGTAGAAAGTATGGAGGAACACGAATGGGCACACAGGACTTAGTTACAATCGTTCCGTGGAATTTCATAGCTCAGATCTGCAACCTCTTCATTCAGATGTGGCTTATCAAAAAATTCCTTTTCAAGCCTATAAATGAGGTCCTTGAAAAGAGAAGACAGCTCACAGAGAACGAGCTTAAGCAGGCAAGAGAAGCCAAAGAGAAGGCTGACACAATGAAGAAGGAATATGAGACCAGCTTATCCTCAGCTCAGGCAGAAGCAGCAGAGATCGTTGCAAATGCCACAAAAGAAGCTCAGGGCAAGGCTGACAGCATCGTAAAAGAAGCTGAGCAGCAGGCTAAAGGTATCATGGAAAGAGCAGAAGCTGATATCGAACAGGAAAAGAAGAAAGCCATCAATGAGGCTAAGGACACCATCGGCGGACTTGCAATGGATATTGCAGGCAAAGTCGTGGAGAAGGAAATCAACGAGAACGATCATAAGAAACTTATTGATGAATTCATTAACAATGTAGGGGAGGCGTCATGACCAAGGCTGGAGATTTATACGGACAGAGTCTGTATGATCTGGCGCTTTCGGAAAACCTTACGGATGATATCTTAAGTCAGATGGAATCGGTCAAAGAGATTTTCAAGGAGAATCCGGACTATGTAACTCTTTTATCAGAGCCTTCAGTTCCGAGAAAAGAGAGAATAAAGCTTGTAGATGAAGCTTTTGACGGACAGCTCCAGCCGTATCTGCTGAACTTTATAAAGATCCTTATTGAAAAAGGTCTTTTGAGACAGTTTTCGGCTTGTGTAAAGAGATTCAGAAGCAGCTATAACAAGGATCACGGAATCGCTGAGGCGACTGTGATCAGCGCTATAAAACTTGACGATAGTCAGGTGAGCGCACTTAAGTCAAAGCTTGAATCCATAAGCGGCAAGAAAATTCTTTTAACCCAGAAAACCGATGAAGCTGTTCTTGGAGGAATCCGGGTGGAGATCGAAGGAAAGCTCTATGACGGAACCGTTCAGGGCCGACTTGATGAACTCCGCAGAAAGGTCGACGAGACAGTCCTATAAGTAAGAATAAAACCCACGGAGGCTTTTAGAATGGAATTAAAACCAGAAAAAATATCCGAGGTGATTCGAAGCCAGATCAAAAACTATCAAAATGCGATCATTCAGAATGAGACCGGAACAGTTCTTACCGTTGGTGACGGTATTTCAAGAGTATCAGGACTCCTGAACTGTATGTCAGGAGAACTTCTTGAGTTCGAGAACGGCACATTCGGAATGGCTCAGAACCTCGAAGAGACAGTAGTATCTGCGGTTCTGTTCGGCGAAGATGTTGGTATCAGCGAAGGACAGACCGTTAAGCGTACCGGACGCGTTGTTTCCGTACCGGTAGGCGATGCAATGATAGGACGTGTTGTAAATGCTATCGGACAGCCGATCGATGGCGCAGGCCCTATCGAATCAGATGATTATAGACCTGTTGAAATTAAGGCACCCGGCATCATCGAGAGACAGCCCGTTAAAGAGCCGCTTCAGACCGGTATCAAGGCTATCGACTCCATGATTCCCATCGGACGCGGACAGCGTGAGCTGATTATCGGTGACCGTCAGACAGGTAAGACCACTATCGCTATAGATACGATCATCAACCAGAAGGGTAAGGATGTTATCTGTATCTACGTAGCTATCGGTCAGAAGAGATCAACAGTTACAGGCCTGGTTGCAGAATTGCAGAAAGCCGGCGCTATGGAGTACTCCATAGTTGTTGCTGCTACAGCATCAGAGCCCAGCCCGCTGCAGTACATCGCTCCTTACACAGGATGTACAATGGGTGAGTATTTTATGAACAAGGGTAAGCACGTGCTGGTTATCTATGATGACCTTTCCAAGCACGCAGTAGCATATCGTGCACTGTCACTGCTTATCCGCAGACCTCCGGGACGTGAGGCATATCCCGGTGACGTATTCTATCTGCACTCAAGACTTCTTGAGAGAGCAGCTAAGCTTTCCGATGAAAACGGCGGCGGCTCACTTACAGCCCTTCCTATCATCGAGACTCAGGCCGGTGACGTATCTGCTTACATTCCTACAAACGTTATCTCCATCACAGATGGTCAGATATTCCTTGAGACCGAGCTTTTCCACTCTGGTATCATGCCGGCGGTTAACCCCGGTATCTCAGTATCACGAGTAGGTGGTAATGCTCAGATCAAGGCCATGAAGAAGGTTGCCGGAACCCTGAAGCTTATCTATTCACAGTACAGAGAGCTGCAGAGCTTTGCTCAGTTCGGTTCTGACCTTGATGAAGACACCAAGTCACGTCTTGCACAGGGTGAAAGAATCGTTGAAGTACTGAAGCAGGATAAGAGTTCACCTGTTGCCGTAGAGAAGCAGGTAGCCATTCTGTACGCGGTTATCAACAACGTTCTTACAGAAGTTGCTGTTACTGATATAGCTGAGTACGAAGCAGGCCTCTTCGATTTCCTTGATTCAAATCCTGACGGAAGCGATGTTATGAAGACAATCCGCGAGACAGGAAAACTTGAATCAGATACCGAAGAAAAGCTTAAGAACGTACTTAAGGCTTATACCGATAATTTCCTTAGCAGGAAATAACAATCACGGAGGAATGATACATGGCTGCTAATATGAAAGCTGTGAAGCTCCGGATAAAAAGCGTACAGAGCACCATGCAGATCACAAAGGCGATGCAGCTGGTTGCAGCAAGTAAGCTGAGAAAAGCTAAGGAGAAGGCAGATAATTCCAAGCCCTACCTTGGAACCTTGCTGGACACCTTAAGAGACATCGCTGACGGTAACCAAGATTTCCAGTCACCTTATACCAAGGTGGGAAGCAATGATAAATGGTTATACGTTGTAATCGCAGGTGACAGAGGACTTGCAGGAGGATACAACTCCAACCTGTTTAAGTTCATGGAAAGCGAGACAAAGGGACGCGACATCGAGGTATTTCCCATTGGTAAGAAATCAGTGGAATACTTCAAACACAGAAATGTTCCGATCTTCACTGAGGAATTTTCAGAGGTTGCCAAGGTAACCATTTCTGACTGCTTCTCAGTGGCAAATCTTTTATGTAAAGCATATAAAGAAGAAAAATTCGGACATATTTTCCTGTGCTATACGGATTTCATATCCATGATGTCACAGGTACCAAAGGCCAGTCCGATACTGCCGCTTTCAGACCTTAAGGTTGAGGATGGAGAACCTAAAAAGTCGAAATCCCTGATTCTGTACGAACCGGATAGTGAGACTGTTTTCAATACAGTTGTTCCGGAGTATTTGGCGGGAGTGCTTTATTCGAGTATCAATATCTCTGTTGCGAGTGAACTTGCAGCGAGAAGAACTGCGATGGAAGCAGCTACCGACAACGCAGAAGAAATGATAGAAACACTTAGTTTGTACTATAACAGAGCACGACAGGCAAGCATCACGCAGGAAATCACGGAGATCGTTGCCGGTGCCGAAGAGCCGTAAAGGAGAAAACTCACAATGAGTGAAAAACATGTTGGAAAGGTAATACAGGTAACAGGACCTGTCCTTGACATTCGTTTTGGCGAGGGTGAGCTGCCGGATCTGCATAGTGCTATTGAAATTCAGAATGGAGATACAACTCTTGTTGCTGAGGTAGCACAGCAGATAGGTGATGATGTAGTTCGTTGTATTGCAATGAGCTCCACGGACGGACTTGTTCGTGGAACCGACGCTGTTGATACAGCGAATCCTATATCTGTTCCGGTAGGTGATGAATGCCTCGGACGAATTTTCAATCTTCTCGGTGAGCCGGTTGATAACCAGCCTGCACCGCAGACACAGGAGAGATGGCCTATTCACAGACCCGCTCCCTCCTTTGAGGACCAGGTTCCTGCAACTGAGATTTTTGAGACAGGTATCAAAGTAGTAGATTTAATCTGCCCTTATGCTAAGGGTGGTAAGATTGGTCTGTTCGGTGGTGCGGGAGTTGGAAAAACTGTCCTCATCATGGAGCTTATCAATAACGTAGCGAAGGCACACGGTGGTATCTCAGTATTCACCGGTGTTGGAGAGCGTACACGTGAAGGTAACGACCTTTACGGAGAAATGAAGGAAAGTGGAGTTATCAACAAGACTGCACTGGTTTACGGACAGATGAACGAGCCTCCGGGAGCACGTATGAGAGTTGCTCTTTCCGGACTGACAATGGCTGAGTATTATCGTGATGTAAAGAATCAGGACGTGCTTCTTTTCATCGATAATATCTTCCGTTTCACACAGGCCGGTTCAGAGGTTTCAGCGCTGCTTGGACGTATGCCTTCAGCCGTTGGTTATCAGCCTACACTGGCAACAGAAATGGGTGCTTTGCAGGAGCGTATCACTTCTACAAAGAAGGGCTCCATCACATCAGTTCAGGCCGTATACGTGCCTGCCGATGACCTTACAGACCCTGCACCTGCAACCACTTTCACACACTTGGACGCTACAACCGTTTTGTCCCGTGATATCGCTTCTAAGGGTATTTACCCCGCAGTTGATCCGCTTGATTCAACCAGCCGTATCCTTTCTCCCGACATAGTTGGAAAAGAACACTATGAGGTAGCAAAGGGTGTGCAGCAGGTTCTTCAGAGATACCGCGAACTGCAGGATATTATCGCAATCATGGGTATGGATGAGTTGTCTGATGAGGATAAGCAGACAGTATTCAGAGCACGTAAGGTTCAGAACTTCCTGTCACAGAGCTTCTCAGTTGCTGAGCAGTTCACAGGACTTCCGGGCAAATACGTTCCGCTTAAGGAGACTATCCGCGGATTCAAGATGATCCTTGATGGTGAATGTGACGATCTTCCTGAGTCAGCATTCCTGCTTGTTGGAACAATTGACGAAGTGTTCGAAAAAGCTAAGAAGAATTCATAAAATATAGCCTTCTCCATTTAATGGAGAAGATATCTGCAAAGCAGATGGATACTAATATTCTAGCCTTCTCCATTTAATGGAGAAGATATCTGCAAAGCAGAAGGATACTAATATTCTAGCCTTCTCCATTTAATGGAGAAGATATCTGTAAAGCAGAAGGATACTAATATTCTAGCCTTCTCCTTTTAAGGAGAAGGTGTCTGCGAAGCAGACGGATGAGGTAAAATATGGCTACTTATCATTTACAGGTCGTATCCCTGGATGGAATGGAATATGAGGGCGAGGTTGAGAAGATCATGCTCCGTACTGTAGATGGCGATGTTGAGATTCTTGCGAGACACACCAACTACTGCACAGGAATAGGCATGGGAACTGCTCATGTAACCTTAGCCGATGGCAAGGAACGCCGAGCTGCCTGCATAGGTGGAATGCTTTCTGTCATGGACGGTATGGTCCGCGTGCTTCCGACAACCTGGGAGTGGAGCGACGAGATAGATGTGGAACGTGCGCGTTCAGCAAAAGCAAGAGCCGAAGAAAGGCTTAAGGATGCGCAGCTCACCAAGGAAGCCAGAGTCCGCGCTGAAGCCAAGCTTTATCGTGCACTTGTGCGCCTTGGTTCCGCACAGTGATGAAATGACGGTCTTGCGATTTTGAGGGAGTAACATACTCGGGGGAGATGTGATCCTGTCAGATTAGTAAAGGTCGGAACATTAGACATTATGAGGCGCTGTGGTTTGCCTAGACGGCTTGCTGCAGCGCTTTTGTTGTATCAGGCATGAATTAAGAACTAAAGAGAATAAATTTAATGATTAAAATAAAAAAGGCCAGGAAAGGCTTCTATCATGAGTTATTCGTACTCGTGATTCCGATAGTAATACAGAATCTGATAGCATCTGCTGTAAGCATGGCAGATGTAGTTATGCTGGGAAGAGTTGATCAGACCTCAATTTCAGCGTCAAGTCTTGCGGGACAGGTAATGTTCCTTCTAAATGTAGTATTCTTTGGGCTGAATTCTGCGCTGACTATTCTTGCTGCCCAGTATTGGGGAAAAAGAGACACAAAGACCATATCCAGGATCCTTGGAATAGGACTTATTATATCGCTGGTTATAACTGTATCACTGGCACTAGCGGCCTTTTTCTTCCCTCGTTATGTCATAAGAGTTTGGACCAATGTGCCGGAGCTTATAGATGCAGGTGCTGTCTATCTAAGATATGTTGCGCCGTCATATATATTCCTTGGAATAGCGCAGCCTTATCTTACTATTCTGAAAAGCTGCGAGAGAGTAATGTTTTCAACCACACTCTCTGCGTCGACTCTTGTGCTGAATGTTATCCTCAATGCACTTTTGATATTCGGTCTTGGACCGTTTCCTGAGATGGGCATTGCAGGCGCAGCTCTTGCAACGACCATTTGCTGGGCTTACGGAGTAGCCGTATGTATTATTGATTTTTGCAGACAAAAGATACTTCCAAAGAATATCATCGATATGTTCAGGATACCAAGGGAACTGGTTTCCGATTTTGCAAAGTACTCACTTCCTGCATTTATAAATGATGCTATGTGGGGACTTGCCTTTAACATGAATTCAATCATCATGGGACATCTGGGCTCTGACATAGTTGCAGCTAACTCAGTTGTGTCGGTGGCCAGAGATCTGGTGACTGTTGTGGGTTTTGGAATTTCCGCAGCAGCATCCATCATGCTTGGAAAAGAGATTGGAGAAAACAGGCTGGAGGATGCCGGAAAAGATGCTTCATCAATAATGAAAGTAGCAGTCCTGTCAGGAATAATATCAGGATTTGCCTTATTTGCTATTAGCCCCGTTGTTCCGGGACTTGTGAAAATATCCGCAACTGCAGCGCATTATCTTAGAATAATGTTATACATAAATGTCTTTTATCAGATGGGACAGATCGTAAATACTGTGCTTATCGCATCCCTGTTCAGATGCGGTGGCGATTCAAAATATGGAATGGTACTTGATATAGCGTGTATGTGGGGCTTTGCAGTACCTCTTGGGCTTATAAGTGCATTTGTGCTTAAGCTGCCTCCTATAATAGTTTATGCTCTGATGTGTACAGACGAATTTGCTAAGATGCCCTTTGCTATCCGGCATTATATGAGCAAGAAATGGATCAGGAATATTACAAGAGAAATTAATTAAATCGTATTTCAAGTTGACGATATGGCATTAGGATTTTATGATTAAATAGTCTATGTTGTAGACAAGAAAAGTTTAAGGGGAAACAAATGAAAAAGGGGAAAAGTCTAATTATTTCTATCACAGCAATGCTGTGTCTGTTTTTTGTGGTTTTTGGCATGAAAACCACTGCTCATGCAAAAACCGGTGATCTGTATGAAGGAAACAAATTCAATGATACTATCAAAGAGTTTAATAACGAGAAAGTTGACTGGTTAACGGAAGATAAAGTCATTACAAAGATAGTATTTGCCAAAACTTCTGCTGTATCAACAAAAAACCTTGCGAGCAAAGTAGTTGGAGACGGCGTAACAGCATATTATAATGCAACCACAAAAACCTTATATATCTGCTCCGACGAGAAAATAAGATTCAACTTTTCTTGTGATGATATGTTTTTTAATATGCAGGCAGTAGAATCTATTGATTTCGGAAAAGACATCATAGATACGACCAATATGGTAAAAGCATATCAGATGTTCAGAGATTGTGTGAGCCTTAAAAAGCTTGACCTAAGAGAATTCAGAACACCAAAGCTCAAAGACATGAGTACGATGTTTCACTGTTGCATAAGCCTTGAAGAATTAAATCTCAGCAGCTTTGACACTTCAAAGGTTACCAATATGCACAGTACTTTCATGACGCTTTCCAGTATAAGGAGACTAGATCTTGGCAATTTTGATACATCAAATGTAACATCAATGACTCAGCTGTTTACATATGACTCTAATCTGGAAAGCCTTGACCTTTCAGGATTTGATACATCCAATGTAGATGATATGTACAGGATGTTCTGTTTATGCAGCAGCTTGAAATCAATAAATTTTGGTGAAAAGTTTAATACCGCAAAAGTCAAAGATTTCAATGAAATGTTCAACGCATGCACTGACCTGGAATATCTGGATCTCAGCACCTTTGATTTTTCATCGGTTGATTATAAGGATGCAAAAGGCTTCATAGTCGGTTGCAGCTCACTTGAGTGTATAGATGCTCCCCATGTATTACCTGCTGATTTTAACTATCGCTCAGAATACTTTTGGGGGTCGCTTTCGGATCTTGGAGAAGTTGCACTTGATAACAATAAGGACGGCGTTCCCGATGACAATAGAAGGTTCAACTGTTTCCTTGCAGCCAATGAAAGTAACAGATATCTTTTTGTAAAGCAGTTAGGAAAGCCCAAAAAGGAAGAGAAAAATACTCATGAAGAAGATGACAGCGATATGGGCGATGAAAAGCA
The DNA here is from genome assembly GCF_000424285.1 of Butyrivibrio sp. MB2005. GTDB lineage: Bacteria > Bacillota > Clostridia > Lachnospirales > Lachnospiraceae > Butyrivibrio. The sequence continues at coordinate 130,584 of NZ_AUJP01000012.1, forward strand.
GCTTCAGGTAAAAAATAAAACTTCGGCAAGCACCACAGGCAGTAAAAACTCTGCCAAGCTGCCCATGAAAATAACCATCGACAAAATAACCTATAGGATCGGAGTAGATGGTAAGGCAGAAGTAATCAAGATCGGAGCTACGAAAAAAGCAAGGATCAACTTCATCGAAGTGGACGGAGTGGCTTATCCGGTAGTTAAGATAGCAAATAATGCCTGCAAATCCAATAAGACCATTAAGGAAGTTACACTTGGAAAATGCATTAAGCGCATAGGAAAAAATGCATTCAAGAAATGCAAAAAGCTTAAGAAGGTAAACATATATGCCAATAAATCACTGAAGGTTCAGAAGAATGCATTCAAGAACCTGCCGAAAAAAGCAAGGATCAAGGTTAAGGGAGTTAAAGGCAAAACCAGAGATAAGATAAAAAAAGCAATTAAAAAGCAGACAAATGCTAATGTAATGTAAATAAATATACGGCAGCACATAGCCCTCGCAATTTTGCGGGGGCTATTGTTATCTTTGTATAAAATCCACCCCATGATATTTGTAGAATAATGATAATTGAAGTAATGCGTTATTTAACCTATAATGTGTGTACGTTCACGGAAAAGCAAAATGCGCAGTAATTTCTTCGCGCATTGGCTTTAATATCAGTAACAATCAACATTTCACAAATAAAAAGTAAAGCGGGGTAGGAAAGATGGTAATTAAAAGCGTTACAGACAAAGAATTCAAAGAATACGGCAGAGTAGTGGAAGGATACAGTGTAGCTGAGATCCTTAAGGCACTTGAGAACGACACACCCTGCCCGGATGACGTTGTTTACGTAGCAGAAGAGCCTAAGCTGATGGCAACTGCTGATACTAAGGATCTTGGCACAAGCCTTTTTGGCGGCATGCCTTTCCAGTTCGGATACTGCAACGGTCACAACACAAAGATGAACTGCATGGAGTATCACAGAGACAGCGAGTTTAACCTTGGTACAGAGGATTTCATCCTTCTTCTTGCAAAGCTCAGCGACATCGAAGACGGCAAGCTTGATTCTTCCAAGGTAGTAGCATTCAAGTGCCCTAAGGGCGTACTCGTTGAGGTTTATGCTTCAACTCTTCACTATGCTCCCTGCCATGCAGATGCTTCTAAGGGCTTCAAGGTACTTATCGCACTTCCTAAGGGAACAAACGTAGGAACCACAGAGACAGCAGGCAAGAACCTTGATGACAGAACACTTTTCGCTACAAACAAGTGGCTTCTTGCACACAAGGACGCATCAGAGATCGCAGACGGCGCATACGAAGGCATCACAGGCGAGAACATTGATATTGCAGGTCTTATCTGATCACTGAAAAAATAAAAGCTTCCCGGGTGGGAGGTGTCACGAAGTGACAGATGAGAGGTAATGATGGCAACTATAACAGAAATTGCTGAACTTGCCGGTGTATCTATAGGTACTGTTGACAGGGTTTTACACAACAGAGGCTATGTCAAGGCCGAGACCAGAGAACGTGTCGAGAAAGCCTGTGAGGAACTTCAATACGAACCTAACAGGGTGGCACAGGGCCTGGCGGTCAGGAAAAAGAAGCTTAAGTTTCTTTTCATGATCCCCAAGACGCAGTACAGCCCATTTTTTATACCGGTCAGAGAAAGCGCAGAGAAAAAGGGTAAATCTCTTGAGGCATACGCTGCAACTACGGATATCATCGAATATCCCGACAGCGCAGCTGAGGAAGCAGAGCTTATAAAGACGCTGAAAAAGAGCATAGGCGAATACGACGGAGTATGCATTACAGGAACGGTTTCGCCTATAAACGATCTTATCATCGCAGAGCAGAAAAAACGTGATATTCCGCTTGTTTTCTACAACAGCAGACTGGACGGCGTTGAGCATCTTGCTTACGTGGGATGCGACTATATAGCTTCTGGAAGACTGGCAGCAGGACTTACTGCCATGGCGGGAGGCGATGATGCGAAGATCTGCTTTTTCACAGAGTATGACAGCATAAAAGAGAGTGCTACGGAGCGTATCAGGGGCTTTTCAAACGAGATGAGCTCAAGGTATCCCGATATGGAACTCCTCGGAAGGTGGAGCATATCCCTGGACAGAGAGGAGAATAAGCGCTCGGTAAAAGAGATGTTTGTAAAGTATCCCGAGACCAATGTGGTCTACGTCATAAATCCCAGAGATTATGACATCTGCAGGCTCATAGCCGCAGAGGATACAGATCATAAGATAAGGATAATCACCAACGACCTTGTAGCGGTGCAGTATGAGATGTTCCACAAGGGCCTCATAACCGCAACAATTTGCCAGGAACCGGAGAAACAGGGCAAGCTTTCCCTGGAGATTCTCTTTAATTATCTGGCGTACGGCACAGTGCCCAAGAAGGTGAATTATACTGAGCTCAGCATACATATAGAACAGAATTTATAGAACCTCATCCGGTGCTTCGCACCACCTTCCCCTAAAAGGGGAAGGCATAAAGCCTTCTCCCCTTTGGGGAGAAGGTGTCAGCGAAGCTGACGGATGAGGGGACATAGTTACCATATTTTGTCTCTTAAATATGTGAAATATGTCGTGTTGACAAAGCAGGCTCCAAAACTTATGATTTAGTAGATGTGTGAACGTACACACATTTTTTTAAAAAAGTTACTTTTTCGCAGTTTTTATAAAACTGCAAAGCAATAAACACATTTAAAAAGGGTAGGAGGATAAAAGAATGAATAACATGCCCCAGGCTAAAATTGGTATCGTTGCAGTCAGCCGTGACTGTTTCCCGGCATCACTTGCAATCAATCGTAGAAAGGCACTTGTAGAGAGCTACACAAAGCTCTTCAACAAGGATGATATTTATGAGTGCCCTGTTTGTATCATCGAGAGCGAGACTCAGACACTTGAGGCTCTTGAGGATGTAAAGAAGGCTGGATGTAACGCACTTTGCGTATATCTTGGTAACTTTGGTCCTGAGATTTCAGAGACACTTCTCGCTGAGAAGTTTGGTGGTCCTGTAATGTTCTGTGCAGCTGCAGAGGAGTCACAGAATGACCTTATCGATGGTAGAGGAGATGCTTACTGCGGAATGCTTAACGCAAGCTACAACCTTCACCTTCGTAACGTAAAGGCATATATTCCTGAGTATCCTGTAGGAACAGCTGATGAGTGCGCTAAGATGATCAACGAGTTCGTTCCGATCGCAAGAGCACTTTATGGTCTTTCAGAGCTCAAGGTTATCAGCTTCGGTCCTCGTCCGATGAACTTCCTTGCTTGTAACGCTCCTATTCAGCAGATCTACAACATGGGTGCTGAGATTGAAGAGAACTCAGAGCTTGATCTTTTCGAGAGCTTCAACAAGCACGCTGGTGACGCTAGAATCGCTGACGTTGTTGCAGACATGGAGAAGGATCTTGGCGCAGGCAACAAGAAGCCTGAAATCCTTTCCAAGCTTGCTCAGTATGAGCTTACACTTCTTGACTGGATCGAGGAGCACAGAGGCGGTAAGAAGTATGTATGTATCGCTGGTAAGTGCTGGCCTGCATTCCAGACACAGTTTGGGTTCGTTCCCTGCTATGTAAACAGCCGTCTTACAGGCCGTGGAATTCCGGTATCATGTGAGGTTGATATCTATGGTGCAATCTCAGAGTTCATCGGAACATGCATCTCCGGCGACGCTGTTACACTTCTTGACATCAACAACTCTGTACCTGCTGATATGTACGAAGAGTCCATCAAGGGCAAGTTCGACTACAAGCACACAGATACATTCATGGGCTTCCACTGCGGAAACACATGCACAAGCAAGCTTTCAAGCTGCGAGATGAAGTTCCAGAGAATCATGGCTAGAAACCTTCCTGAGGAAGTTACACAGGGAACACTTGAAGGTGACATCATGCCTGGTGATATCACATTCTACAGACTGCAGAGCACATCTGATAACCACCTTAAGGCATACGTTGCACAGGGCGAGGTTCTTAACGTACCTACAAGATCATTCGGTGGTATCGGTGTATTCGCTATTCCTGAGATGGGAAGATTCTACAGACACATCCTTATCCAGCACAACTTCCCTCATCACGGAGCAGTTGCTTTCGGTCACTTCGGAAAGGCACTCTTCGAGGTATTCAAGTATGTTGGAGCAGAAGTAATCGGCTACAACCAACCTGCATCACTTCCTTATCCTACAGAGAATCCTTTCGCTTAATTGCGGGATAAATAATCTCTTATAAAAAGCCAAATAAAGCACCTCTCGAAACGGTATATCCTTTCGGGAGGTGTTTTTTCTTATGTATAACTTTATAAGTTGTATACAATATAGTTTGCGTTGTGGTAGAATCGAAGGAACATGAAACAGGCGGTAGTGTCAAATGATTTATGGAAGGTCGGTCAATCATTAGCTGCTTTTTAGTTTTTTACAGTTGCTGTTTTGAATTACGTGGGTATCGTGAAAAACAATATTTATCCACGTAAGAAAATCAGGAAATGGTGAAGTGGATTACGGGGGTGAATGGGAAAATGTGATTTATCCACGTAAGATTGGCGGAAAAAAGGCTCAGGATTACGGGGGTGCTTAGAGAAATGAGATTCATCCACGTAAGAATGGCGGTAAAATGGCTAAAAATTACGGGGATGAAAAAAGAAAAACAATATTTTCCCCGTAATAAAACAGTGAGAGGAGCAGATTATGAAAATAGTAGCGGCAGAAATAGACAGCGTCGGAAATGACATTGATTACAGCGAACTGGAAGGCCTTGGGGATGTGACCTTTTATAAGGATAAGATAACACCGGAGAATGCGGCGGAGCGCCTTACTGGGATAGAAATCCTTTGCATCAATAAGTCTAAGATAACCCCTGAGATATTAGATAAAGCGCCGGACTTAAAGCTTATATGCGAGTTTGCTACAGGCTTTGACAATGTGGATATAAAGGCTTGCTCAGAAAGAGGAATAAAGGTTGCTAACGTTGCAGGCTACTCTACAATGTCAGTTGCACAGCATACCTTTGCGCTCCTTTTGTATATCATGGAATCCTTGAAAGAATATGATGAGTTTGTAAAAAGCGGTGAGTTTGCTGCGCAGGAACACTTCTGCAAACTGGATGTTCCTTTTCATGAGATCGATGGTCTCACCTGGGGCATAATCGGAATGGGAAATATCGGAAGAAAAGTTGCTCAGATAGCTACAGCATTCGGAGCAAAGGTAATTTTCTATTCTGCATCCGGAAGATGTGAGCACACAGAGAAAGACGCTCAGTATGAGATGGTCAGCTTTGATGAACTGCTTAAGAGAAGCGATATCCTTTCTCTTCACTGTCCTCTTACAGACAATACCAGAAATATCATCGACAAGGCTGCCCTTAAAAAAATGAAACCGTCAGCCATTCTCATAAATGTTGCTAGAGGCCCTGTTGTTAATGAAGAGGACCTCACGGAAGCGCTTCTTACCGGCGAGATAGCCGCTGCAGGTCTTGATGTTCTCGCAGTGGAACCCATGAGAAAAGACAGTCCATTCCTTCAGATTCAGGACAGCAAAAAGCTCTTCATTACTCCTCACATGGCGTGGGCAAGCGTCGAAGCCAGAAGCAGATGCGTCAATGAAGTTGCCAAAAACATAGTGGCCTTTGGAAATGGCGAAGAGAGAAATATTGTGAATTAAGATATTTTGCTTACTGTATATAAGCACATAAAAAACTCCTGTAGTGGTCGGTTTTTATTAACCAATTACAGGAGTTTTATACTCTGAACTAGAATTTGAAATTACTTAGTAACCAGCTTAGAAGCAATCAATTCATCTGCTTCCTCGTCTGAAAATCCATACTTTCCTATGAGTTCCTCCTTTATGGAGTCTATAGGATTATTATTTCTGATGGCATAGGAAACCAGGATTTCAGCATCTTCTTTTTTAGTCTCAGTTTTGACTTCGGCTTCCCATTCTCTTTTCATAACAATCTCTCTATCCCAGGCTTTCATATAGTGTGAACTCACCTCCGATCTGCTTTTGACTTCAGATAATATGTTATCAAGTGAAATTACTCTCTCGTTATGATCTGATGGTAGTGTTCCATCTACTATGTATTTTAACATTTCCTCTAAGTCTTTTCCATAAGTCTGATCCTTGGTTATGACATTGTTGTTGCCGTAAGCATAGAGAAAAATGTTAAGTCGTCCATCATCATATTCTATGTGAGGATGTGTCTTCAAATGCATTTTGGCTGCATAATACATATCACCTGCAAGAAATGGATCATAGGACAAAATGGTCACAGAAACATAATCAGGAAGTTCTCTGTAGTCTGTACTTGAAGGAAGAGTGCGTTCATCCGACAAGGCAGAGTAATATCGCTGTCTTCTCGGAAGCGATAATCTATCGCTCTCTCGATCCTCAATTTCGAGATCATAAATTGTGACACTAAGATCGGATGATTCAGGTACAGGTTTTATCTGAGCATCAAATCGTATGCCGTGCAATCCCCAATCAATTCCAAGAAAAGTTTTTTGAGGTGTAACCTCGATGTCGGAAATCTCTTGGCCAAGTACCGTTGACAGTATGATTCCGGCAACGGTTTTAGCTCGTTCATTGTCCTCCATTACACTGTCAAAGAGGAAACCGTTAATGAGATTCATAGATCGAACAGCCTTCTGGGCCTCTTCAAGAGTGATGCGACGCAAGAGCGCCGTTTTGTTGTTTTTCATAGAATTCCTTTCTATACATGCTTCTCCGGGCTTGTAAAAAGGAAAGTGAAATCATATGGAGGATAATTTAGCAGATTAAGAAGGCGCAGTCAATAAAAAGCGTTTTTACAGGAATGGGATAATCATTCGTGTAAAAACGCATCAATCACAGTGTTGACAGCTTTCTTTTGGGTATCTGTCAGTACAAGATATTTAGAATTTAAGTCGGCCAGTTCTTCAGTAATCTGACCCTTTTCTAGCTGTTCTGAATCGCTGAAAAACTCAGCAAGGGTAATGCCAAAAACATCACACATGAGCTCAATTTTATCAAGACCGGGATATCTGTTATAGGAATACCAGGTAACAAAAGTGGTTTGAGGAATGCCGGTTAATTTGGCGAGTTTGTATACACTCATACCACGTGCTTCTCGAAGTTCCAAAATTCTGCCAAGGGCATCGAACATAGAAAAACCTCCCAATAGGTTTGCTTGCAAATATATTGCGCGATATTAAATATAACAATATCATTTCACTTTTGCGATAGCATTTTGTATTGTTTACGGGAATTATCACGAATTTAAAAGTTGTGATATTAGAATTTTAATACGCAAATGAGATATGAATAATTCGCAAAGAAGTAGATGTACATTTCAGATACGAATCAATCATAATGATTAGAATTGCTGCAAAATCACTTTACGGAAGGGGCGGACAGATTTGTCCGCCCTTTCTATTTACAAAAGTATATAAAAATATATAATAGTATTCAATAAGTATATAATAATATATAAAAGTATTGCATAATATGGGCGAAGTTGCAGAAACTCAATGCAATACGGGAGGTTTAAATGTCAGCAGTTTGCCGCAAAACAGTCATTGATTATTATGCATTGCCGGGTGAGATCAGGACAGAACTTATCGACGGTGATTTTTATGAGGTTCCAAGGAGAGGAACATTGCATCAGGATATCGCTTCATATCTTCATATCGTAATAGGAAGATATATTTTCGAGCAGGGGCTTGATTTGAAATTATATGAGGGATCGGTAAGCGTCATGGTGGCATGCGATGACTACAATATGGTAGAGCCGGACCTGATGATAGTATCCGATAAGAGCATGATAGGAGGCCTCGAGATATATGGGGCGCCGGATTTTATTGCGGAGATAGTTTCCGACGGTACCAGGAAAAGGGATCTGATATCCAAGGTGAAGCTGTATAAGGATTCCGGGGTGAAGGAGTACTGGGTCATAGACCCTGCAGCAGGGAATCTATATAAATATATATTTATGGAAGGAAAAGATGAGCCTGAAGTTTTTGACCTAGAGTGCTCAGTGACAGTCAGCATATTTGATAACAGGCTCAGTGTAGATTTGTCCGGGATAAGGGATATCATAGATGAACATAACAGGATTCCTGTTTGATGATGGCTTTGAGCAGGATTTTTTAAATAAAACCTGGTGATTATGGCAAGAAATACAGATTTTCAGAGAGTTTTTAAATTATTCATTTGTTTTTACTTGTGCTGTGAGATATCATATAATAGGTTTTCAAATAGAAATAACACTCTACAGATATACTTATATAGATAGGGCATAACCTTAGCCTGTAGACTGTAATAAGTAAAAGGAGAAAAAATATGACTTTAGAAGAAGCAAAGAAGAAACTGGAAGCAAACGGACAGATGCATGTCCTTAAGTACTATGATGAGCTGTCAGGTGCAGAACAGGAAGCTCTGCTCCGGCAGATCGACGAGACAGATTTCGAGGTACTTAAGAATGCCAAGAATCTTGGTAAGGGCTCAAAGAGAGGCAAATTTGAACCTCTTGCCTGCATGCAGCTTTCAGAGATTGAAAAGAGAAAAGATGAGTTTAATGCCATTGGTACAGAGGCTATCAAGCAGGGCAAGGTAGCAGCATGTCTTCTTGCCGGCGGTATGGGTACAAGACTTGGCTCTGATGATCCCAAGGGTATGTATAACATTGGTCTTACTAAGGAAGTATTTATCTTCCAGAGAATTATCGAGAACCTTCTTGATGTAGTTAATGCTACAGGTTCATGGATTCATCTTTTCATTATGACCAGTGAGAAGAACCATGAGAAGACAGTTAAGTTCCTCACTGAGAAGAACTTCTTTGGATATAATGCAGAAAAGGTTACCTTCTTCAAGCAGGATATGGCTCCTGCATCAGATTATGAAGGTAAGGTATATATGGAAGCGAAGGGACGTATTTCTACATCTCCTAACGGAAATGCAGGTTGGTTTTCTTCTATGATTAAGGCAGGTCTTGATAAGACTCTTCATGCTGAGGGCATTGAATGGGTTAACATCTTCGCAGTTGATAACGTACTTCAGAGAATCTGCGATCCCTGCTTCGTTGGTGCTACAATCGCCCAGAAGGCAGAGGTTGGCGCTAAGGTTGTTAAGAAGAACGCTCCCGATGAGGGCGTTGGCGTTATGTGTCTTGAGGATGGCAGACCTTCAATCGTTGAGTACTATGAGCTTACTCAGGAGATGATGGATGCTAAGGACGAGGCAGGAGAGCCTGCTTACAACTATGGTGTTATCCTTAACTACCTCTTCAACGTACCGGCACTTGAGCGTATTGCCAAGAACGAGCTTCCTCTTCACGTAGTTGAGAAGAAGATTCCTTATATAAATGAGAACGGAGAGCTTATTAAGCCCGAGACTCCTAACGGATGCAAGTTTGAGCAGCTGGTTCTTGATATGATCCACGAGCTTGCAAGCTGTGTTCCTTACGAGGTTGTTCGTGAGTATGAGTTCGCGCCTATCAAGAACAAGACAGGTAAGGATTCAGTTGAGTCTGCAAGAGAGCTCTGCAAGAAGAACGGAATTGAACTTTAATTGAGGGTATTTTGGGAGGACAAAGAATGGCTATTTTAGTAACAGGTGGTGCCGGATACATTGGCAGCCACACAGTAGTAGAACTTCAGAATGCTGGATATGATGTTGTTGTAATGGATAACCTTGCTAACGCAAGTGAGAAGGTTCTTGGCCGTGTTGAGGCTATCACAGGCAAGAAGGTTCCTTTTTACAAGGCAGATATCCGCGACAGAGAAGGCCTTGAAGAGATCTTCACAAAGGAAAAGATTGACAGCGTTATTCATTTTGCAGGTCTTAAGGCTGTTGGTGAGTCAGTTCAGAAGCCTTGGGAGTACTATGATAACAACATCACAGGAACACTTACCCTTGTTGATGTAATGAGAAAGCATGGATGCAAGAATATCATTTTCTCATCATCTGCAACAGTATATGGTAATCCTGCATTTATTCCGATTACTGAGGAGTGTCCTAAGGGACAGTGCACCAACCCTTATGGTTGGACCAAGTCAATGCTTGAGCAGGTTCTTACAGATATTCAGTTTGCTGATAAGGAGTGGAATGTAGTTCTTCTTAGATACTTCAACCCTATCGGAGCACACAAGAGCGGTACTATAGGTGAGAACCCCAATGGTATCCCCAACAACCTTATGCCTTACATCACACAGGTTGCTGTTGGTAGACTTCCGAAGCTCAACGTATTCGGTAATGACTACGATACACCCGATGGAACAGGTGTCCGCGATTACATTCATGTAGTAGACCTTGCTGTTGGCCACGTTAAGGCTCTTAAGAAGCTTGAGCCCGGCAGCGGACTTAACATCTACAACCTTGGAACAGGAGTTGGATATAGCGTTCTTGATATCGTTAAGAATTTCGAGGAAGCTAACGGTGTTAAGATTCCTTATGAGATTCAGCCCAGACGTGCAGGAGATATTGCTACATGCTACTCAAATGCAGATAAGGCTGAAAAAGAGCTCGGCTGGAAGGCAGAGAACGGAATCCGTGAGATGTGTGAAGACTCATGGAGATGGCAGAGCCAGAATCCTAACGGATATGAGGAATAATTGCAACCTATGTTTAGATTATGGATCAGGCTGATTAACGACAATCACCTTATAAAGGATATGACTGTTGAAGATAACACCATGGATACAAGGACCCATAAAGTGAAAAATGCATTGGAGAAGGCCTGCTATGAGTTTGACCTTAGTAAGCCTATATGGCTTAAGTCCACTGTGCATGATTTTCAGCTGCACAGCAAATGCAGATTTACAAAGGATGCATTTATTGAAGAAGTGCCATTCGATTACATGGAGATCCAGGTAATAGAGGAAGATGACTTCTATTATTGATGTCGCGAAATAGCGCATAAATACTGACAAAGCATATAAATATTTCCCGGAACTGAGATTGAACATTATGTTTAAATTTAGTTTTGGGAAATATTTTTTTGATACTTTTATCACAATTTCGTCACAATCTCTGCCTATACTGATAACATACAAGGAAAAGAAAAACAGCATGGATAACATAAAAACAACAATTTATCAAAGAAAAGAGGTAATGAACCATGTTTGATAATGAAAATACTAACGATCAGCAGATGGGCACAAATTCATCTGAGCCCACTAAAAACACAAGTTACGGCCAGAGCAATAATGGCAGTTTCTCAGGAAGTTCCTATAACGGAGCACCTTCCGGAAACTATAATTCAGGAAGCTATAACTCCGGCAACTATAATTCAGGCAGCTACAGCCAAGGAACCATGAACGGAAATTACAGTTCAGCTAATCCCGGAACACCGAATTATACAACAGGCGGTCAGGGAAGCTATAACGGCGGATCCTATGGCACATACCAGTATGGCAGCTATCAGCCGGCAGGCGGAGCACAGCCTCCAAGAAAAGGCGGAAAGGGTAAGAAAGCAGCCATCGTAATCGCAGCAACACTTATTCTTGCACTTGGACTTGGTGCCGGATATTACAGCATGACAAGGATCAGCGATAAGCTCATTGAAGCTAAGGACGATGAAGATGATGATGAGATCGCTGCAGCAAATGAGTCAGGTGAAGATGCAGACGCTTCCGAAGATGTTGATGAGGACGCAGCAGATGCTTCTGAGGAAGATGCTGATGTTATAGGTGATTCCGGAGACACAGGAATCGCTTCAACCGGTGTAGTATCAGATTCTGCGATCATTACAACAGATGTTACTCAGGTGGTTGCAAAGGCAATGCCTGCAATGGTATCCATCAATAACAACTACACTCAGTCAATGTCTTATTTTGGACAGAAGTACAGCCAGGAGCTTACAGCATCAGGATCAGGCTTCATAGTTGGTACAAATGATACAGAGCTTCTCATAGCAACAAACTATCATGTAATTGAAGGTGCAGACACACTTGAGGTTCAGTTTGTAAATGAGAAAACTGCAAATGCTGAGGTTAAAGGTACTGATGCAAATATGGATCTTGCTGTAATAGCAGTAAGACTTGAGGATCTTGAAAGTGATACAAAATCTGCTATAGCAATTGCTGAGCTTGGCGATTCAGACTCTCTTGTACTTGGAGAACCCGCTATTGCAATTGGTAATGCACTTGGATATGGTCAGTCAGTAACTACAGGTGTTATAAGCGCACTTAACCGTGTTATTGAGCTGGATGATTCTAAAGAAGGCACATTTATCCAGACCAATGCCGAGATCAATCCCGGTAACTCAGGCGGAGCACTTCTCAATATCAAAGGTGAGGTAGTAGGAATTAACTCCAACAAGATCGGCGGCGATACTGTAGAAGGTATGGGATATGCTATTCCGATATCTACAGCAAAGCCCATCATTGAGCAGCTCATGACAGAGAAGACACGTGCAAAGATTGCCGAGGATTCAAGAGGCTATATCGGTATATCCGGTGTCAGCGTAACATCTGAGGTTTCAGAGATGTATGGACTTCCTCTCGGAGTGTATGTAGCAGCTGTTACAGAAGACGGTGGCGCTAAGGCAGCCGGCATCGCAGAAGGCGACATCATCACCAAGTTTGATGGAAAAGAGATTTCATCAATGGCGGATCTTCAGAACAGACTTGCATATTATGAAGCAGGAGAGGTTGTAACAGTTACAATAGAAAGACAGTCATCCGGCGGATATCAGGAGCAGGAGGTTCAGGTAACACTTGGAACAAAGCAGACTGTAGAAGATGCAAACCAGAACGGAACTGAGGGTAAGACCTATGACGGAGAGCCCAAAGAGGATGCAATACCTGAGGATGGCCAGAATAATGAAGGTGGCCAGAACGGTGAAGGCGGTCAGAACGGTGAAGATGGCATGAACGGCGGAGATTTCGATATGTTTGAAAATCCCTTCGGCTTCCAGTTTAACTTTGGTAACTAATTGATAATTGAATCCCCAAAATAAGAAAATATCAGAATGCCCCACTACAGTGCATGTAGCGGGGCATTTGACTTAATTAAAATTTAATACACATTGAAGCGCATTTGATGTACACTTAAATTGAATTAATGCGATTAAATCGAAGCGGGAAGTAATTTTGAGATGATAGAAAGTTACGAATACAATAAAGAGCACAACACGATGAATCCGAGAGTTGCTTTTGCAACAGCTGCATTTATCATTAGTTTGATATCGGCAGCACTTTTACTCAGTGTATATTTTGCTATAATTCTGGGCGGAATCGCTATCGTGATGGCACTTCTATCAAGAGACTCTTCCGGAAAGCTCCTTCCTCAGGCCAGAAGGGCGATAATTTTTGGCTCGGTAGGGCTTATAGGCGGGTATTTTTTACTGGTTCAGGCAGTTATTTCCATGTTTGTGGATCCTGAAGTAAGGGCACTGGTTAACCAGTATTCACTTGCTATCAGTGGCGAGAGTTTCGATGATACTATTCAGGATTTGGAGAATAGTTTAGGAATTAAATTTGATTAAGTTTTGACGGAGATTGGCAGAGTGGGGGACTGCATAGGTACAGCTTTCTAGAGCCGCAGGATATATAGCGGAGGAAGGAGTGCTTATGAGTGGAATAGGTGCAATAGGATTTGGCGGCGGATACGTGCCGGGCTTTGGCTATCCCATGGGAATAGGCGGAGGAACCGGAGCTTCATCAGTGGGGGCTGAATCCAAGATTACTCTAAATCCCGGTGAAAGTGTTGAGAAGAGACCGGGGCTTAGATCTTCACCGGCAGAATGTGAGACCTGTAAAAACCGTAAATATCAGGACGGTTCTGATGAGATGGTCTCATTTAAATCGGCTGCCCATATTTCTCCTGAGGCTGCGCCTTCAAGGGTAAGAGCCCATGAGCAGGAGCATGTTTCCAATGCTTTTAAGAAGGCATCAGAGGGTGACGGTAAAGTCATTCAGGCTTCTGTAAAGCTTACTACTGCTGTGTGTCCTGAGTGTGGCAGGACATACGTTTCAGGCGGTTTGACCACAACACAGATTATGTATAAGAATGAGGACAATCCTTACCAGAAAAATAGGAAAGGTGCAGATGCGGCAGGTCTCGTAGGTGCCAATTTTGATGCAGGTGTTTAAAGCATTGGGATTGTCTGTGGAAAGGAATATATGAGACAACCCAAGAATGCAGACATGGTGAAGGCGACAGCAAGGGAGCGTCTTTACGGACAATATGGCACTACGATCGGTGCTGCTATTCTTTTTGCGGCGATTCAGCTGATAATTTCAAACATTGTAGTAGTAATGGTCAGCCCCAGTAATATTCTGACATATATCATTTATTTATTGTCCCTGTTTTTGGTGGACATCTTTTTGGGTGTCTTCTATTCGGGAATGGCATATCTTTACATGAACGTCATTTATGCTCAGCCGGTTTCTGCCAAGGATTTCTGGCACGGCTTTGCAAGTCATCCTGATAAGGCGCTTGTTTTGCAGATACCTTTTTCTGTGGCATACATGCTTCAGTCAGTACCGCTGTCTGTATGGCTTAATTTCTACAGAGAATCCGGAAATGTGATGATGAGAAATATCCTTATCGCCATAGCAGCGGTGGGATTAGTGCTGATGATAGCCTTCAATCTGGTATTTTCACAGGTATTTTACCTGCTTCAGGATTTCCCTGATAAATCCCCCGAGGACATTTTCAGAATCAGTGCAGACCTTATGAATGGCAACAAATTCAGACTCTTTAAGCTTTATTTGAGCTTTATTCCAATGATTATTCTTGGAATATTGACGTTCTTTATCCCGCTTTTGTGGGTTAATGCCTACATGGAGGCTTCACAGGCCGCGTTTTACCAGGACCTTATCGCGGTTTCTTCACAGAACAGCATGGAATAAAAATACGGAGATTGTATTAAAATATGGACTTAATTGATGCTATTAAAGCTATAGATAAAACCCATGAGGATGACGTTTTAAAAAGACTCACAACTGTTTGGGGAGATTCCTTAAAAGAAGACGAGGTTTTGCAGGAATACCCAAGACCCCAGTTTAAAAGAGAAAGCTACATCAACCTCAATGGAATTTGGGAGTATGCTTTTTCAAACAAAGAGATCATGCCTGCTGCAATGGAAGGGAAAATTCTTGTTCCATTTTCACCGGAGGCAATTCTTTCAGGCGTTGAGAGACAGTTACAGCCGGATGAGACTCTCTTATATAAAAAGGAACTTAAAGGAATCCGCATTCCTGATGCAGACTCCAGAGTTCTTCTTCATTTTGGTGCAGTTGATCAAAAAGCCATTGTTTTTGTAAACAACGTACCTGTCGGCGCGCATCTGGGCGGCTATTTACCATTTACAATCGATATCACGGATTCACTTGAGAAATCGGAGGATGATTCCCTTTCTCTTTTTGGCGTGCTTACCGTTTTTGTAACTGATGACAGTGATACTTCATATCACAGCAGAGGTAAGCAGACCTTAAAGCGCGGCGGTATGTATTATACAGCTCAGAGCGGAATCTGGCAGACTGTGTGGATTGAGGTTGTTCCAAAGCTTCATATCACAGCCTACAGAATTATTCCGGACAGGGATCTTGCCCATGTGAATATTAAGATTTTCACAAATGGAGAGACTAAGGTTAAGCTTAGCGTAAAAGCAGCGGATGGTGAGACTTTGATAGCTGAAGTTCAGGGGGATACCGTACCTGTAAGAGATGAGGGCAAACGTCATTCTCCTCACGAGCTTGGCAGATATTCACCGGATCTTGAGGATGGACACAGATCATCCCATGTTTACAGCTGCAGGATAAGCATTCCAAAGCCTCATCTGTGGAGTCCCGAGGATCCTTATCTTTATAATCTTGAAATAGAGGCAGAAAGCGATAAGGCAGAGTCATATTTTGCGATGCGCTCCTTTACAAGGCAGTTTGATGAGCAGGGTAATCCCAGATTTTTCCTGAATAATAAGCCTTACTTCTTAAACGGAGTTCTGGATCAGGGCTACTGGCCTGACGGACTTTATACGGCACCTTCTGATGAAGCGCTTATTTTTGATATTGTAGAGATGAAGAAGCTTGGTTTTAACATGCTTCGTAAACATATAAAAATTGAGGCTGCCAGATGGTACTACCACTGCGACAGACTTGGCATGGTGGTGTGGCAGGATATGGTCAGCGGAGGCTCATCCTACGCAAAGCCTGTTGTCAGCTACCTTCCGACGCTGTTTCCTGATGTGTTTGGCAGAATGCCGGATGGCCCCGTGAACTACAGGATGTTTTCAAGAGGCTCTGCGGATGGCAGAAAAGAGTGGACTCAGGAGATGGAGGATACCATCAAGACTCTTATAAATGTGCCAAGTATTGCAGTATGGGTTCTGTTTAACGAGGGCTGGGGACAGTTCAATGCTTCGGCAGCTACCATAAATGCCAGACAGTTTGAGGATGGAAGACTGATAGATCAGGCCAGCGGATGGTTTGATGAAAACGGCGGTGACTTCAGAAGTGTCCATAACTATTTCAGACCTCTTGAGGTTATCAAGGATAAGCACAAAAGAGCTTTTGTGATCTCCGAGTATGGCGGATATACCTGCTATATCAAGGGACACAGCAGTGTGGACAGGATTTACGGATATAAGAAATACGATTCTCCAGGCAGCTTTGCCAGGGCTTACAGAGACCTTATGAAGCTTGTTACAGAGAATCTGAAGGCAAAAGGCCTTGCCGGTGCTGTTTATACCCAGCTTTCCGATGTGGAGGAAGAGGTAAACGGAATTCTGACTTACGACAGAAGGCACAATAAATTAAAACTTGCCGGAAACCACAAAGCCACAAAGAGATAATATCTATGCTATAATTGACCTATTAAAAAACGCGGAGGAATAAACAGAGTATGGAAAACAAGAAGGCGGTTGTTTCACTTGGACATGAGGCACTTGGATATACCACTAACGAGCAGAAGGAAGCCGTTGGTGTTACAGCTAAAGCCCTTGCAGATCTTGCTCAGGCAGGATATCAGCTTAATATTACACACAGTAACGGACCTCAGGTCAGCATGATTCACAAGGCTATGACAGAGCTTCGTAGAATTTACATCGATTACACACCTGCACCTATGAGTGTCTGCAGTGCCATGAGCCAGGGTTATGTTGGATACGACCTTCAGAATTCCCTTAAGAGTGAGCTCACAAGCCGCGGTATATCTACTCCTGTCAGCACAATCCTCACACAGGTTACGGTAGATCCTTATGATGAGGCATTCTATGAACCTACCAAGTTTATCGGAAGATATATGTCCAGAGAGGACGCAGATAATGAGATAAAGAAGGGCAACTTCGTTCAGGAGGTTCCGGGAAAAGGCTTCCTTAGAATCGTTGCTGCTCCCAAGCCCATTGATATCGTAGAAATCGATACAATCAGAACACTGTCAGATGCAGGACAGATAGTTATCGCCTGCGGCGGTGGCGGAATACCTGTAATTCAGCAGGGCCACGTACTTAAGGGTGCATCAGCGGTTATCGAGAAGGATGCAATAGCAGGAAAGCTTGCTACAGACCTTAACGCAGACAAGCTCTTTATATTTACTTCTGTTCCCTGTGTTTATAAGGATTTTGAAAAGGATACTCAGACTCCTATAGAGAAAATGACTGTAAGTGATGCAGAGAGATACATTAGTGAAGGACAATTTGGGGAAACAAATATGCTACCCAAGATAGAGGCTGCCATAGAGTTCCTTAAGAGTAATCCGGAAGGAACTGTTCTTATAACATCTCTGTCTGAGGTAGCAAATGCATTAAAGGGTAAGGCAGGAACATGCATTACTGCATGACATCGTGCCTGATCTCGATTTGAGGACCGCCTTTACCGCGGATATAATCACCGGTAATTGTTACGTGTCCGATGTTTTCATCCTTTGGTATCTCATACATAATATCGAGCATGAATTCTTCTATTATGGCCCGGAGCGCACGCGCTCCGGTGTCTTTTTCTAAAGCCTTTTCGGCAATAGCTTCAAGAGCATCGTCATTAAAATCAAGTTTTACTTCATCAAGAGCAAGGAGCTTCTGATACTGCTTCAATATTGCATTCTTGGGCTCTTTCAGTATCTGGATCAGCATATCCTTGGACAAACCTTTAAGTGTGCAGATAATAGGAAGACGACCAAGGAATTCAGGGATCATTCCGAATTTCTTAAGATCATCGACAGTAACCTTGGTGATAAGGTCAGGGTCTTTATCCCACTTATCCTTAAGATCTGCATCAAAACCTATAGAAGTCTGTTTGTTCAGACGCTGCTTTATGATCTCGTCAAGATCCGGGAAAGCTCCGCCGCAGATAAAGAGGATATTTCTTGTATTAACTGTGGCCATGGGAACCATTGCGTTTTTGCTGCTGGCGCCTACAGGTACTTCAACATCTGCGCCTTCTAAGAGCTTCAGCATTCCCTGCTGAACGGATTCGCCGCTTACATCTCTTGAAGTGGTGTTCTTTTTCTTGGCAATCTTATCTATCTCATCTATGAAGATGATGCCCTGCTGAGCCTTGTCTATATCGTTGCCTGCTGCGGCAAGGAGCTTACTTACAACGGATTCGATATCATCACCGATGTAGCCGGCTTCTGTAAGGGATGTGGCATCTGTTATTGCAAGCGGTACATCCAAAAGTCTTGCAAGGGTTTTTACAAGATATGTCTTACCACTTCCTGTGGGACCGATCATGAGAATATTGGACTTCTCGATCTCTATGTCATCCATGGTTCCTGTGGTAACTCTCTTGTAGTGGTTGTATACCGCTACAGATATTATCTTTTTTGCCTGTTCCTGACCGATTACATAGTCATCAAGCTTTGCTTTTATCTTGTGAGGAGCAGGGATGTTCTCGATGCTAAGCTCAGGCTTTACTTCGGGCTCTTCCTTTTTCTTCTTGATCTTCTGGGAGTTGGGAATTCCGCCTGTTCCCTGGAAGTTGGAAAAGTCCATGAAACTAAGACCGGGCATACCTGTATGCTTATTAAGCTCGTTCATAAGAGTAGGATTATTCAAAAGGTTCTGATAATCAAACTGGCTGACTGTGTCCATGGTCTTGTGCATGCAGTCGTCGCATACGCAGATTCCGTTAGGAAGATGGAACATCTTGCCGGCCTTACTCTCGGGGCGTCTGCACATGAAGCAGACATCTTCATATTCGGGCTCCTTCTTATCGTTATTTTCTGTATTTGCGTTTCCGTTTATTTCGTCGATGTTGTTATTATTCTGATCACTCATAGCAGTTCTCCGTTTCTGTTTATACCAACTTAGATTATATGCGCAGCTTTCAGTATCTACAAGTGAAGAAAATATAAACTCCCGGGTTTAGCTTTTAACATTGAATTGTGCTAAACTTAAACAGAGAAGAAAGAAGGTATTTAGAAATGGCAAAAACTACAACTAAAGACATGACGGAGGGGTCAATCATCAGGCAGATAATAATGTTTTCTCTGCCTCTTATGTTTGGAAACATATTCCAAATGCTCTACAATACGGTGGATTCCATCGTAGTTGGCAATTTCGTAGGAAAAGAAGCACTGGCGGCGGTGGGATCAACCACGATGATCGTGAACATGCTGGTGTTTTTCTTTAACGGCTTTTCAATCGGAGCAGGTGTAGTAATCTCAAGGTATTTCGGAGCAAAAGAACACGACAGGCTCCATAAAGCTATTGAGACCACCATGGCGACAACATTTATATTCTGTGTTCTTTTCACAATAATAGGAACTCTCGGAGTCGTACCGATGCTGAAGTTCATGGCGACGCCGGATGATGTAATGAGCGATGCCACAATATATTTAAAGACTTATTTCCTTGGATTTGCGGGACTTCTTATCTATAACATGGGAAGCGGAATTCTCCGCGCAGTGGGCGATACTACAAGGCCGCTGATGTTTCTCATTCTGACAAGTATCATGAACATTATCCTGGATCTGTTTTTTGTAATAGGGTTAAAGGCGGGAATAGCAGGCGTTGCCTACGCTACAATAATCTCACAGGCAGTGTCCGCTGTCCTTATTCTTGTTTTGCTGACAAGTGCAAATGATGTGTACAAGTTCGTGTGGAAGGACATTACGCTGGATCCTGCAATACTAAAGATGATCTTTATGGTAGGACTTCCTGCGGGAATTCAGTCTGTCATCACAGCATTCTCGAATGTTTTTGTGCAGTCCTATGTCAATCACTTCGGATCGAGCTGTATGGCGGGATGGAGCAGCTACAACAAGCTTGATACCTTTATAATGCTCCCTATGAGCAGTATGGCCATGGCAGCAACAACATTTGTCAGCCAGAATATGGGAGCAGGCAAAAAAGAGAGAGCAGCAAGTGGCACAAGGACTACAGTTGTTCTGGCATCTGTGATAACCGCCATAATAGCACTGTTTTTGTATGTCTTTGCAGAACCTGCCATCAGGCTCTTTTCACAGGATACGTCCGTTGTTGAGTACGGCGCGCTTTTCATTCATGCCAATGTTTTTTTCCTTATTGCAAACTGTGTAAACCACACCCTTGCAGGAGCACTGAGGGGCAGAGGCGATTCCAAGGGACCTATGGTCATAATGATCCTGTGTTTTGTGGTGATCAGGCAGATTTATCTTTTCGTGGTCACAAGATATGTGGCAAATACTGCGCTGCTTGTGGGACTTGGATACCCTGTTGGATGGGTTAGCTGCTGCATAGTTGAGGTATTGTACTACAGAATAAAGTGGGCGAGAAAAATTGAAAAAGCAGTCGCTTAAATTTAACCGGAATTTATAGTATAGTAATACAATAGATTACTGTTTTTCTTCAGAAAAACGGGAATGCATTTCAATCTAGATCAAGGAGTACTACATAAATGGACATTTTACAGAAGATCACTGAGGAACTTGGCGTAAAGAAATGGCAGGTAGAGGCAGCAGTCGGACTTATCGACGAGGGCAACACAATACCTTTCATTTCCAGATATCGTAAGGAGGTAACAGGTTCACTTAATGACGAACAGCTCAGAACTCTTGGAGAGCGCCTTACATATTTAAGAGGCCTTGAGGAGAAAAAAGAGCAGGTTCTTGCCAGCATTGAGGAACAGGGCAAGCTCACAGATGAGCTTAAGGCAAAGATCATAGCTGCTGAGACCATGGTAGCTGTTGAGGATTTGTACAGACCTTACAGACCTAAGAGAAAGACCCGTGCTTCTGTTGCAAAAGAAAAGGGCTTAGACGGCCTTGCTGATATCATCCGTGCTCAGGAGACCACAAAGACTCTTGTGGAGGAGGCTACTCCTTACGTAAATCCTGAGAAGGAAGTTAAAAATATTCAGGAAGCCATTCAGGGTGCCATGGATATCATCGCTGAAGAGATTTCCGATGATGCCGATTATAGAAAATACATCCGTGAGGAGACCTGGAATCAGGGCTTTGTTACATCTACTGCCAAGGATGAAACGGCAGAGAGCGTATACGAGATGTACTACAACTTCGAGGAGCCTGTAAACAAGATTCTTGGACACAGAGTTCTTGCTCTTAACAGAGGAGAAGCTGAGAAATTCCTTACAGTTAAGATCACAGCTCCCGAGGAGCAGATTTTAAGATTCCTCGAGACCAAGACAATTACTAAGGATAATGCCGAGACAACACCTATTCTTAAGGCTGTTTGCAAGGATTCCTATGACAGACTTATCGCTCCCGCAATCGAGAGAGATATCAGAAACGAGCTTACTGAGAAGGCTGAAGACAGCGCTATCACCGTATTTGGTAAGAACCTTGAGCAGCTCCTTATGCAGCCTCCTATCGCAGGGAAAACAGTTCTTGGATGGGACCCTGCTTTCAGAACAGGCTGTAAGCTTGCAATTGTTGATGCCACAGGAAAAGTCCTTGATACCAAGGTTATCTATCCCACAGCACCTCAGAACAAAGTAGAAGAGGCAAAGGCAGAGCTTAAAAAGCTCATCAAAAAATACGACGTTGACCTTATTTCAGTCGGTAACGGAACTGCTTCAAGAGAATCAGAGCAGGTAATTGTTGAGCTTATAAAGGAACTTGATAAGCCTGTTCAGTACGTTATCGTAAATGAAGCAGGAGCTTCAGTATATTCGGCAAGTAAGCTTGCAACAGAGGAGTTCCCTCAGTTTGACGTAGGACAAAGAAGTGCTGCTTCCATCGCAAGAAGACTTCAGGATCCTCTTGCAGAGCTTGTTAAGATCGACCCTCAGAGCATAGGTGTTGGTCAGTATCAGCATGATATGAACCAGAAAAAGCTGGGCGAAGCTCTTTCAGGCGTGGTAGAAGACTGTGTTAACAAGGTAGGTGTTGATCTTAACACTGCATCAGCACCGCTACTTACATATATTTCAGGAATCAGCAAGGTAATCGCTAAAAACATCGTAGATTACAGAGAAGCCAACGGTAAGTTCGAGAGCAGAGATCAGCTCCTTAAGGTTCCAAAGCTCGGACCCAAGGCCTACGAGCAGTGCGCAGGATTCCTCAGAATCCACGACGGTAAAAATGCTCTTGATGACACCAGCGTGCATCCTGAGTCCTACGAAGCAGCAGAAAAGCTCATGGATAAGCTTGGACTTACCATGGAAGATGTCCGCGAAGCTCAGAAGAAGACAGCTAAGGATATAAGCGCTGCAAAGAAAAACGATGGCAAGGCTGATCAGAAGCCTGCCAAGAAGCAGAAAAAAGAGCAGAAGGTTTTCATAAAGAATACAAGCACAGCTATGGGTGCAGCCCTTGCGGCAGCTCTTAACGGAACAAGCCTTGGAGCAGACTCAGCTCCGTCATCAAAAGAGAAGGCAAATGACAACGGCGCAGCAAAGGTTAGCAAGGCAGCAGTTGGCGGAAGTCTTCTTAAGAAGGTTGGAGATAAGAAGAAGCTTGCAGAGGAGCTTGGCGTAGGTGAAATCACACTTACAGATATCCTCTCAGAGCTTGAGAAGCCTTCAAGAGATCCCAGAGAGAGCATGCCTGCTCCTATTCTTAGAAGCGATGTAATGGATATGAAGGACTTAAAGCCCGGAATGATCCTTAAGGGAACTGTAAGAAATATCGTAGACTTTGGTGCCTTTGTTGATATAGGTGTGCATCAGGACGGTCTCGTACATATTTCCCAGATCACAGACCGCTTCATCAAACATCCTCTTGATGCCGTAAGTGTCGGAGACATAGTAGATGTGCAGGTTATCGAGGTTGATCTTAAGAAGCAGAGAATCGGTCTTACTATGAAAATTAACAAAAAGTAAGAAACTTTCTTTATGCCTGATGGATTTATGAATGAGTTTTTCAGAAAAGAGAAATTTATTCAATAACCCTATTGCAAGAATGAGATTTATATAGTATTGTATCTCAAAGATATGAAAATTCCATATTGTAATTTTCTCTTATTCAGAGTGGTGGAGATACATAGGATCTGTGAAGCCACGGCAACCCCGGACAACCGGAAGGTGCCAACCTGAGCGTAGTGAGTAAGTGACCCTGTACCGCATTGCTTTATATTAGCGGTAGGATCTGCGAGCAATAAGAGGATTTGATTATCTGTTATCAGGTCCGCTTTGCTTCGCGCACAGCGGACTTTACTAATTAATTTTTTTCAGAGCGCAAATGCGCAGAAAGGATTTTTAAATGAGCGAAAAGTTTATTTTCACTTCCGAGTCAGTTACTGAGGGACATCCCGATAAAATCTGTGATAACATCTCTGATGCTATCCTTGATGCATGCCTTGCACAGGATCCCATGAGCCGTGTTGCTTGTGAGACAACAGCTTGCACAGGTTTTGCACTTATCACAGGTGAGATCACAACCAAGGCTGTTGTTGATTATGCAAAGATCGCAAGAGACACTATCGTAGAGATCGGTTATGACAGCTCAGAGAAGGGCTTTGATGGTAACACATGCGCAGTTATGGTTGCTCTTGACCAGCAGTCAGCTGATATCGCAATGGGTGTTGATAAGGCTATCGAGGCTAGAGAGAACAAGATGACTGACGAGGAGATCGAGGCAATCGGTGCCGGCGATCAGGGTATGATGTTCGGTTATGCTACAAACGAGACAGAGGAGCTTATGCCTTACGCTATCTCACTTGCTCACAAGCTTACAAGAAAGCTTACAGAGGTTCGTAAGAACGGAACTCTTCCTTATCTTAGAGCAGACGGTAAGAGCCAGGTTTCTGTTGAGTATGATGAGAACGGCAAGCCCGTTAGACTTGAGGCTATCGTTGTTTCTACTCAGCATGATGAGAAGGTTACTCAGGAGCAAATCCACGAGGATATCAGAAAGTATGTTATCGATGCAGTTGTAGACAGCGCTATGGTTGATGACAACACCAAGATCTATATCAATCCTACAGGCCGTTTCGTAATCGGCGGACCTCAGGGTGATGCCGGTCTTACAGGACGTAAGATCATCGTTGATACTTACGGCGGAGCTGCTCGTCACGGCGGCGGTGCTTTCTCCGGTAAGGACTGCACAAAGGTTGACCGTTCAGGTGCTTACGCAGCACGTTATGTTGCTAAGAACATCGTTGCTGCAGGTCTTGCTGATAAGTGTGAGGTTCAGCTTTCATACGCTATCGGTGTTGCACAGCCTACATCAGTTCTTGTTGATACATTTGGCACAGGTAAGGTTTCAAACGAGGCTCTTGTAAACGCAGTTCGTGATACATTCGACCTTCGTCCTGCAGGAATCATCAAGATGCTCGACCTTCGTCGTCCTATCTACAAGCAGACAGCTGCTTATGGACACTTTGGCCGCAACGACCTCAACCTTCCTTGGGAGAAGACAGATAAGGTTGACGAGCTTAAGAGCAAGGTTAACGCATAAGTCGTTTAATAAGGCTTCTATAATATAGTAGTTGATTTTATGACACCCACTACGCTGAGATATCAGTGCAGTGGGTGTTTTTGTATTGTTTGAAAATCTATAGAAAAATCTTTTGAAAAAATTTTGTAATCCTGAAGATTTTTTGAATCTGTCCCCGTTATATAATATGAGAGATGAAAAAAGCTGAAGGGAGGTGGAAAAAATAGACGCACAGGAAAAGTTAATACTTTGGATGCAGCAGTACAAAAATCTTATTTTTTCCATCTGCCTTAGAATGACCGGAGATTATTTTACTGCTGAAGACATAGCTCAGGAAACCTTCTTGTCGGCATATACGCACATGGATAAGTTTGATGGAACAAATGAGAAGGCCTGGCTATCGAGAATCGCTGCCAATAAATGTACGGATTATCTAAGAAGTGCAGCAAACAGGGCGGTTCCCACAGCAGAAGAAGAGATGCCTGAACCCAAAGCAGGACCCGGAATTACAAGCTCATCAATCAGCAAAAATCCTTCTGATATTTACGAAGCAGAGGATGTGATAAACAGTTTTACAAGATACTGTGAAGACCTTCCGGAGGGTTACAGCGACATTGCAAAGGAGCATTTTATAGGTGGGAGAACAGCAAAAGAGATTGCAGAGGAAAAGGGTTCGAATCTTAAAACAGTACAGACAAGGATTTACAGAGCCCGGGAGATGCTAAAGAAAAACTGTGGAAAGGAGTGGCTTGAAGCATGAATGAAGATTTTAATTATTTAAGCGATGAAGAATTAGAAAAGCTCATATCTTCGACGGAAGAATCAAGCATGGTGCAGGCTCCTCCGGATTTTGAGGAATCGGTGCTGAAGGTAATCTCCTTTCAGGTCAGGAAAAGAGAGTACGCCAGGTTCAGATTTCAGGTATGTATGGCTATGGCTGCTGCGATTCTTTTTATGTTTTTGATACCGGCCATATCAAACAGCAGTGGTTTTAACACTATCAGGGAAATGTCCGAGCAGAGCGGTGAAGAAAATGCTGGCAATGAAAAGACAGGCTATGTATCGGAGCTACTTAATAAGCATTTGTTTAGTGAAGCAGTTTCTTCTTTTGAAATAGGAAATAATTGATTGAGGATGGAGGAATAAATATGAGACCAGTACAAAAGAGAGGTTTTTTCAATTTTTTATGTGCGTTTTTGCCCGGTGCATCTGAGATGTACATGGGATTTACCAAAATGGGATTTAGCATGATGAGCGTTTTTATGATCAGCTTTGGGCTTATTGCCTTTTTTGATCTTAGTGATCTGTTTCTTGTGGTGCCGCTTCTTATGTGGTTTTACGGATTTTTCCATGCGAGAAATCTGACCACCTGCAGACCGGAACTGTTCATAAATCTTGAGGATGACTATTTCTGGAACGAGCTTGTGGATGGAAAAGGACTTAAGATAAGCTCCGGAACCGCCCGCACAATAGGTGCATGGGTATTGATACTTGGTGGCATGGCTGTAATTTGGGATCTTGTATGGAATCCTATAAGTGAATACCTGGAGGAAGCACTTTCCATGGCAAATAGTCGCGGTGCTGCGTACATTCTGCATCTTTTATATTCATTCCCTAAGCTGGTTGTCGCAGTTGTCATCGTAATTGTGGGAATAAAGCTGATAATTGGAAAAAAGAAGACCTTATATCTTACAGATAACTCTATGCAGATAAGTCAGCCGATACCACAGGAAGGAGAGAGAAAGGATGCCTGAGAATAGTTATAATTCTTATGTAAGGATTCACCGTGTAGGAACTATCACAACAGGGCTGTGCTTTGTGGGCTTTGGTATTCTCTTCATTTTGCATACGGCCTTTAATCTTTTCACCTATGAATGGATTCTTACTATGTGGCCCTTAATACTGATTGCTTTAGGAATAGAAATTCTTTTATCAAATAAGTATTATCAAAATTTCGTTTATGATAAAGCCGGGGCTTTTATGATAATCATTATGGGATTATTCTCAATGATGATGGCCTTTGCGGATATGTGCATGAAGGCAGGCTGGGGACATATATATGTCGAGTGAGACATATGAAGTAAGATATAGAAATTTTTAAATAGAATTACAGATAAATAATTCATGAGAAAAACCTTCCGGTTATGGACTGAAGATAAGTAGTATGTCAGCCCTTAACAGGAGGTTTTTTATTTTAAAAGACGTAACAGTTAGTGGGGAAAACATGGTATATTTGATAGGTGACAGTGAGTTTTTACATAACTAAATTTGCGTTAAGATACAGCAGCAAACATGGTTTTGACTTGAAATAAAGAGGTAGTTAACAGCATGGATTTACTTAAAAAATTTGTACCATATTATAAACCTTATATTGGCGTATTCTTGCTGGATCTGGTGGCAGCATCTATTTTGTCGCTTATAGATCTGGTTTTTCCGCAGCTCCTAAGGGTGCTTAGGGAGACTCTTTTCCTTGATACTCCGGAGAAAATCGTGGCAGGAGTAATAAAGCTGGCAATCGGGCTTCTTATTATGTACACGGTAAGATCACTTTGTAAGCATTATGTAACCTATCAGGGACACATGATGGGAGCAAGGATGGAGTCCGGCATGAGAAGAGATCTCTTTGATCAGTTTGAGAGATTTTCTTTTTCATATTATGACAAAAACAACACCGGCGAGATGATGAGTAAGCTGGTGTCTGACCTTTTTGACATCTCGGAGCTGGCACACCACGGCCCTGAAAATATCTTTATATCTGTAGTGAAGCTTGCAGGTTCCTTCATTATTCTCATGACAATGAATGTGCAGATGACCCTTATACTTGCGGTCATCGTGGTATGTATGGCTGTTTTCTCTTTCAGACAAAACGGCATCATGAGAAGGACCTTCTTTGATAACAGGAAAAAGATAGCAGGCATCAACTCTTCACTTCAGGACACCCTTGGCGGAATCCGCGTGGTTAAGTCCTTTACGGGAGAGGATATCGAGAAAGCAAAATTCGATGAGAGCAACGAAGCATTCCTTGAATCAAAGAAAGCCAACTACCTGACGATGGCGCTTTTCCAGTCAGGCAACAATTTCTTTGAAGGTCTGATGTACATTGCGGTAATAGTTTTCGGTGGTCTTTTCATTGCAAAGGGAACTTTGTCCGTGGAGGACCTGGCGGTTTATGCCCTATATATTAATGTATTTATTGCTCCTGTTAACGTGCTCATTGAGTTTACAGAGCAGCTTCAGAAGGGGGCAGCAGGCTTCCAGAGATTCAGGGAAGTTATGGATGTGATACCTGAGATTCAGGATAAGCCTGATGCGAAGGAAATCACCGAGTGCAAAGGAACCGTTGATTACGAGAATGTCTCTTTTTCATATGATGAGGATGAAGAGAGGGTTCTCAGTCACATAAATCTTCACGTGGATGCAGGCAAAAAAGTGGCCATAGTCGGCCCTTCGGGCGGCGGAAAGTCCACACTTTGCTCGCTTCTTCCAAGATTTTACGATGTAGATAAGGGAGCTGTAAAAATTGATGGCAATGACGTAAGAGACCTTACACAGAAATCTCTTCGAGGTGTCATTGGTATTGTACAGCAAGACGTGTATCTTTTTAATGGAACAATAAGAGAGAATATCGCCTATGGCAGACAGGGCGCAAGCTTTGAGGAAATAAAAGAAGCTGCAAAGAAGGCCGATCTTGACGAGTTTATCTCATCTCTTCCTAATGGATATGACACCAGAGTAGGGGAGAGAGGTACGAGACTCTCAGGCGGACAGAAGCAGAGAATATCAATTGCCAGAGTTTTCCTAAAGAACCCGCCTATCCTGATTCTGGATGAAGCTACGAGTGCTCTGGACAATGAGTCAGAGAAATACATACAGCAGTCACTTGATAAGCTTTCGGCAGGAAGAACCACCATTACCATAGCTCACAGACTTTCTACTATTAGAAATGCTGATGAGATCATAGTCCTTGATTCTGATGGAATACAGGAAAAAGGCGATCATAAGACTCTTCTTGAAAAGAACGGAATCTATGCAAAGTATTATAAGATGCAGGTAGGAGAGGCGTAATACATGTCATTTGCACATTTGCACGTCCATACAGAGTATTCACTTCTGGATGGATCTAACAAGATAAAAGAATATGTAAAAAGGATAAAGGAGCTTGGCATGACGGCCGGAGCCATCACGGATCACGGTGTCATGTACGGCGTTATCGATTTTTATAAAGCTGCGCTGGATGCAGGGATAAAGCCCATCATCGGGTGCGAGGTTTATGTGGCTCCCGGTTCCCGTTTTGAGAAGGAAGCAGGTGTTAGTGAGAACAGATACTACCATCTGGTGCTTCTTGCGGAGAACAACAAGGGCTATGAGAATCTGTCGCATATTGTCAGCAGAGGTTTTACAGAAGGTTATTATTATAAGCCCCGCGTTGACCTTGAAGTTTTGCAGGAGTTTCATGAGGGAATTATCTGCCTTTCTGCCTGCCTTGCTGGTGAGATTCCCAAGGCGATTTCAAGAGGCGATATAGAGGAAGCAAGGGCAGCAGCCAGAAGATATGATGAGATTTTCGGCCACGGCAACTTTTTCCTTGAGCTTCAGGACCATGGTATTTCTGAGCAGCAGAGGGTGAACCCTGTCCTTATGGCCCTTAGTAAAGAGCTGGATATTCCCCTTGTTGCCACAAACGACTGCCACTACACCTATGCTGATGATGCAGAGGCCCACGACCTTTTGCTTTGCATTCAGACAGGTAAAAAGGTTAGCGATGAAGACAGAATGCGCTATGAAGGAGGTCAGTACTACGTCAAGAGTGAAGACGAGATGCGACTTCTTTTCCAGTATGCCCAGGATGCCATTGATAATACGCAAAAGATTGCCGACAGATGTAACGTGGAGATCGAGTTTGGCGTAACAAAGCTGCCTCACTATGATGTCCCTGAAGGCTATGATTCCTGGACTTATTTAAATAAGCTTTGTATTGATGGACTTAATGAGAGATATCCCGAGGATGACGGAACCATCAGGAAGCAGCTTGATTATGAGCTTTCCGTAATCCAGAAAATGGGATACGTGGATTATTTCCTTATTGTATGGGATTATATCAACTACTGCAGAGAGAATGATATAGCAGTTGGTCCGGGACGTGGATCGGCAGCAGGCTCTGTTGTTTCATATTGTATGCACATCACAAATATCGATCCTGTTAAGTATGATCTCCTCTTTGAGAGATTCCTTAACCCCGAGCGTGTATCCATGCCTGATATAGACGTGGACTTCGAGTACGAACGCAGACAGGAAGTTATAGACTACGTTACCGAGAAATATGGCGCAGACAAGGTAATTCAGATCATTACCTTCGGTACGCTGCAGCCCAAGGGTGTTATCAGGGACGTGGCAAGAGTGCTTGATCTTCCATACAGTACAGGTGATAACCTTGCCAAGATGATTCCCACAGAGCTTGGTATGACCCTTGAAAAGGCTTTGTCCATGAATGCTGAGCTAAGAGGACTTTATGATACAGACCCTCAGGTTCACCATCTTATCGATATGTGTAAGAAGCTTGAAGGACTGCCAAGACATACATCGATTCATGCAGCGGGCGTTGTTATATGTTCTGCTCCGGCAGAGGATCTTGTGCCTCTCTCAAGATCTGCGGAAGGTAATATCACAACCCAGTTCACCATGACCACCATCGAGGAGCTTGGACTTCTCAAGATGGATTTCCTGGGACTAAGGACCCTTACTGTAATCAAGGATGCCGCAAGATTTGCCAATGAAACCAATGGTGCAAAGAAGGGTGATCCAAATTACATTGATATAGACAGTCTTGATTATAACGATGCTCAGGTTTTTGATGCTATAGGAAGCGGACATTGTGAAGGCGTGTTCCAGCTTGAAAGTGCGGGAATGACCTCCTTCATGAAGGAGCTTAAGCCTCAGAACTTTGAGGATATTGTAGCGGGTATCTCTTTGTATCGTCCCGGTCCCATGGACTTTATTCCGAAATATATCGCAGGAAAACAGGACGCAAATAATATTACATATTCGACGGATCTTCTTGAGCCCATTCTTTCGCCTACCTACGGCTGTATCGTATATCAGGAGCAGGTTATGCAGATAGTGCAGAAGCTTGGCGGATATACCCTGGGAAGAGCGGACCTTGTTCGAAGAGCCATGAGTAAGAAAAAACAGCACGTCATGGAGGTTGAGAGGGAAAACTTCGTAAACGGTAATTCTGAGGAAGGCGTTCCCGGCTGCGTTTCCAAGGGAATTGACGCGGATGTTGCAAATCAGATTTACGATTCCATGATGGACTTTGCGAAGTACGCCTTCAACAAGTCTCATGCAGCCTGCTACGCAGTTGTTGCCATGCAGACAGCCTGGCTTAAATACTACTATCCTGTGGAATTCATGGCAGCGCTTATGACATCTGTAATTGATAACCAGGCAAAGGTATCCTATTACATCATGACCTGCAGAAATATGGGTATAGATGTCCTTCCGCCTGATGTTAACGAAGGATTTTCCGGATTCTCCGTTGCAAGGTTCGAAGATAACGATGAGAGTAAGGATGAGCGATACAGAGGAAAAGCCATAAGATACGCTCTTACATCCATAAAGGGTGTAGGCAGACCTATTATAGAGGGCATAGTAAGAGAGCGTGAGATGGGCGGCAAATTCAGAAATCTTGACGACTTCCTTAAGCGCATGATGGATGTGGGCGAAGTCAATAAGCGCGCCGTTGAGAATTTCATAAAGGCAGGTGCTCTGGATAGTCTTGGCGGCACAAGAAAACAGTTCATGCATGTATATGCAAGGATGATGGACCAGCTCCACGACCGCAATAAGAACAGTTTTGCAGGACAGATGTCCCTGTTTGACTTAGCTCCCAAGGAAGTAAAGGAGCAGTTTGAGATAAAGCTTCCAGATGTTGGTGAGTATCCTAAGGATATGATCCTGGAATTCGAGAAGGAGGTCCTTGGAATCTACGTATCGGGCCATCCTCTTGAAGAATATGAGGCTATGTGGAAAAAGCACATTACTGCCACAACCACGGATTTTTATATCAATGAAGATACCGGAATGCCCACGATTCTCGATGGTCAGACAGTTACCATAGGAGGCATGATCGCAGATAAAACCACGAAATATACCAAGAACGATCAGCTGATGGCCTTCATAACCCTTGAAGACCTGGTTGGAAGCGTGGAAGTCATCGTATTTCCCAAGACATACGAGGGCAATGCCGGCAGACTTAATCAGGATGCGAAGGTTTTCATACAGGGAAGAGTATCTGCAGAAGAGGATAAAGAGGCTAAGCTTATAGCTTCAAAAATCACTTTGTTTGACGAACTTCCAAGAACCGTGTGGATCCAGTTTGCGGACATGGGAGACTATGAAGGTAAGAAAGATGCCCTGGATGACCTTATCGATGCAAGGAAAAAGGTACCGGGCGCCAGAGACAGCATTGCCATATACCTGAAAGATACAAAGCAGATCAAAAAGCTGCCATCTTCAAGCAATATCAGAGCCGATGAAGAGACAATTGAGAACCTGAACGGAATATTTGGTGAAGCAAACGTAAAGATTGTCTAAATTCTTAGGTTTAGAGCCCTTCAGATATTGCAGTTGAAAAAAATTTGCGATAATATAATAAACGTAAAAAGAGAATATTTTTTAGGTAAAGAGGTAATACCGATTATGGCAAAAGAGATAAAAACAATTGGAGTTCTTACCAGTGGTGGTGACGCTCCGGGAATGAACGCAGCAATTCGTGCAGTTGTAAGAAAGGCCCTTGCAAACGGTCTTAAGGTTAAGGGTATTAAGAAGGGCTATCAGGGACTTCTTAATGAAGAAATCTATGACATGGACCGCAGAAGCGTAGCTGATATTATTCAGCGAGGCGGTACAATCCTTGGAACTGCTAGATGTATGGAGTTCACAACTGAAGCTGGTCAGAAGAAAGGTGCCGAGATCTGCAGAAAGCACGGTATCGATGGCATGGTAGTTATCGGTGGTGACGGTTCCTACAGAGGTGCTCAGAAGCTTTCAGCGCAGGGAATCAACACAATTGGTATTCCCGGTACTATCGACCTTGATATAGCTTGTACAGATTATACTATCGGTTTTGATACCGCTATAAATACAGCGATGGACGCTATTGATAAGATCAGAGATACATCTTCTTCACACGAGCGTGTAAGTATCGTTGAGGTTATGGGACGTCACGCAGGTTACATCGCACTTTGGTGCGCAATCGCTAACGGTGCTGATGATATCCTTCTTCCTGAGAAGTACGACTTCAATGAGCAGAGAATCATCGACAATATCATTGATAACCGTAAGAAGGGTAAGACACATCACATTATCCTTAACGCAGAGGGTATCGGACACTCAGCTTCCATGGCACGTCGTATCGAGGCTGCTACAGGACTTGAGACCAGAGCTTCTATCCTTGGTTACATGCAGCGTGGTGGTAGCCCGACCTGTAAAGACCGTGTATATGCTTCCATGATGGGATGCTATGCAGCTGATATTCTTACAGCAGGCAAGACAAACCGCGTAGTTGCTTACAGAAACGGTCAGTTTGTTGACTACGATATCGATGAGGCTCTTGCAATGAAGAAGTCTATCAACGAATATCAGTATGAGATCAGTAAGATTCTCTAATCTACATTTGCTTATTGCTCCCTTCGGAATTTTCCGGAGGGAGTTTTCTATATCATAGGTTACACAATTAAGGCACAAGTAATCCAAGCGCAAAGGGGGAAAGCCAATGGATGAAAAAAGAAGTACTTTAAACGGCAGACTTAGAGCAATTGAAAGTAACGATGATTCTAATATTCTAAAGCTTTACAGAAAAAGTTTTCCAAAGGAATTCCAGTGGTTCTCGGATGAGAGAATACTCGATAATACAGTAAGAGATGCAGATTATTGTGTTGAAGCTTCTTTTATCTATGAGGTAGAAGATGGCGGCGTAGCTAAGGCTGCCGGAATTATCATAACAAAGCTGTCTCAGTATTATGAGAAGGAAGTATTATCCGATACCATGTGGATCACCATGCTGGCAGTCCGTGAGGAATACAGAGGCTGCGGTGTCGGCTCAGTGCTTCTTGACGCCGCTGTCAAAAAGGCGAAGGAGCTTGGCATTAAGGAAGTTGTGCTTGGCATGGAGTTTCGAAATCTCTTTTCCGGAATCCCGGCTCCCGATGATGCAAAGAAGGAATTCTTTAAAAAGGCAGGATTTACTCTTGGGGAAAAGGACCACTATGATATGTCTGCCAATATGCAGGAGAACTTTGTGCCGGATGAATTTGATGATTCAAAGTGCGAGGGATATCACGTAAAGAGAATGGAAGCGCAGGATGCTGATAAGGTTCTGGACTTCTTACTTAGAGAATTTCCTGACAGATGGCATTTTGAGATAGATCAGTATATTAAAACAGGCGGTGATTTAAAGCAGGTATTTCTTTTGATACAGGAAAGCGACGGAGATGTTGTGGGCTTTTCCATGACCCATGACTACGGGGATGCTGACAGAAACGGCGGACTTGGACCTATAGGAATAGGAAGCTCTGTAAGAGGCAAAAAGCTCGGAGGGCTTATCCTCACAAAGGCTCTTATCGGCCTAAGGGAGCAGGGGGTTCGTGATACCTGCATTGACTGGACGGGAATCGTGGATTTTTATGGCAAATACGGTTTTCATAAGGAAAGAGTATACAGAGCGGGGAGCATGAATCTAGTCTAAAATATGACGGGTTTATGGCTGCGCTGCCGGCGCAACTACAATAGAGGTGTTTAGAGTATGAAAATTGAAGGCGGACTTGTTTTTGACGAGAATTACAGTTTTACGAAGAAGGATATTTTTACAGATGGTGAGTTTTTTTCTGAAAAATCATCTGACGATGAGGTGATGGATGCAAGCGGCTGCTACGTGATTCCGGGGCTTGTGGATATTCACGTACATGGCTGCATGGGCAGCGATTTTTGCGATGCTACCGCAGAGTCTATAGAGGATTTCCTTAAATTCGAGGCATCCTGCGGAGTTACGGCTATATGCCCTACCACCATGACAGTTCCCAAGGAAAAGCTTTTGAGAGTCGCAGATGCCACGAAAGAATACATGGATACGAGGAAAGCTGCAGCTAAGGATGCGGGACATTTTATCGGAATAAATATGGAGGGACCCTTTATTTCTCCTGAAAAGAAGGGATCTCAGGAGCTTTCCGATATCTGCGATCCTGATGCAGACTTTGTAAGGCAGATGAATGACAGAAGCGGCGGCATGATAAAGCTTGTGGATATTGCACCGGAAAGGCCGGGGGCTTTTGACTTTATAAAGGAACTTAAGGACGAATTCATTATATCCGTTGCTCATACTGACTGCGACTATGATACTGCGCTTGAAGCAATGAAGCTTGGAGCTCACCATGTGACGCACCTCTATAATGCCATGAGACCTTATCTTCACAGGGCTCCGGGACCTGTTGGAGCCGCAATCGATGATAAGGAGTGCATGTCAGAGCTTATAACTGACGGAGTTCACCATCATGGCAGCGTCGACAGGAACACTTTTACACTGCTTGGTGCGGACAGAGTCGTTCTTATCAGCGACAGCATGAGAGCCACAGGACTTCCTGACGGAACTTATGAGCTTGGCGGTCACGAGGTTTTTGTAAAGGGAAAGAAGGCGCTTTTATCTGATGGAACAATAGCAGCCAGCGTCACCAATCTCTTTGACTGCATGATGACAGCGGCAGATGAGATTGGAATTCCTTTTGAGATAGCAGTCAGGTGTGCTACTATTAATCCAGCAAAATCAGTTAAGGCTGATGATATGATAGGAAGCATTGAAACCGGTAAATATGCAGATTTTCTCCTGATAGACAAGGACAGCCATACGCTTAAGCAAGTTGTCTTAAGGGGCAGGAGATTATGATGGTAAGGATATGATTACAAGTACAAACAACGCAAGAGTTAAGAAAATAGCAGAATACTGCAAGAAGGCAAAGGCAAGGAGAGAAGACGGCGTCTTCGTAGTAGAAGGCATCCGCATGGTCAGAGAAGTGCCGATAGACCTTCTTAGAGAGCTGTATGTCACACCGGAATTTATGAAAAACATATCCGATGATGACAGATATATTATAGAAGAAATAGGCTCATCTGACAGTGCTGTCATAGAAGAGGTGTCAGAGGATGTCATGGAAAAGATGGCAGATACCAAGACTCCCCAGGGCGTTCTTGCGGTTGTAAGACAGGCGCAGTGGGAATTGTCCGACATGCTTAAGGACAAGCCCATGCTTCTTATACTTGAGAATATTCAGGATCCCGGGAACCTTGGCACCATGTTCAGGACCGGCGAAGGCGCCGGAGTAACGGGCATAATAATGAGCTCTGATATGGCAGATGTATATAATCCCAAGGTTGTCAGATCCACAATGGGAGCTATTTTCAGAATGCCCTTTATTTATGTGGACTCTATTCCTGAAACAGTTAAAGCCCTTGAAAAAGAGCACGGTGTTATCACCTACGCAGCTCACCTTAAGGGAACAAAGAATTATGATGAGATAGATTATCATGGCCCATGTGCTTTTATGATAGGTAATGAAGGGAATGGTCTTACAAAGGAGGCAGCTGATGCAGCCTCAGAATATGTGCTCATTCCCATGCTTGGCAAAGTTGAATCTATGAATGCAGCTGTATCAGCGGCAGTGCTTACTTTTGAAGCAGCAAGACAAAGGAGGAATTAAAGTATGACAATCGGAGTAATAGGACTTGGAAACATGGCAAAGGCCCTTATTGGCGGAATCATTTCAAAGGGCATCTTTGATCCTCAGGATATCATCGGGGCTGATCCCTTAGAAGCAGCAAGAGAGAAGGCTGAGAAGAAGTTTCAGATTCAGGTTAAGGACAACAATGCAGATGTGGCAAGAGAAGCGGATGTGATCCTTCTTGCGGTAAAACCTCAGTTTCTTAAGGTTGCCATCGCTGACATCATGGATGAGATCGATGAGAATAAGCTTATTATCAGCATCGCTGCAGGTAAGTCTCTTGAGTGGATATCCAAAGAGTTTGAGAAGGAAGTAAAGATCATCAGAGTAATGCCCAACACTCCCGCACTTGTAGGCGAGGGATGCGCTGCAATCTGTCCCAACAGCCTTTGCAATGACGCTGATCTTAACCTGGCGCTTGATATTTTCAGAAGCTGCGGCACAGCCAATGTGGTTCCTGAAAACATGATGGATGTTGTTACAGGTGTCAGCGGCTCTTCACCTGCCTATGTATTTCTTTTCATAGAGGCAATGGCAGATGCTGCAGTGCTTGGAGGAATGCCCAGGAAGCAGGCCTATGAGTTCGCAGCCCAGGCAGTACTTGGAAGTGCCAAGATGGTCCTTGAGACAGGTAAGCACCCGGGTGAACTTAAGGACATGGTATGCTCCCCTGCAGGAACAACCATCGAAGCTGTAAAAGTGATGGAAGAATCAGGCTTTAGAGGCATTGTAATGGACGCTGTGGAAGCAGCAATACTGAGGAGTAAAGAGCTCTAAATTTGACAACAATGCTTCGGTTTGTTACAATATGAAAAGTTTTGCAGTAACAATTACGTAACAAACTTAAAAAGGAAGCAAAAAATATGAAGAAGTTGAACGCGTTAATGCAGGGAATTTTCGCATTTACACTGGCGATCCTATTATTCGGAACTTCCACTGGCATAACGGCAGAGGCTAGAACATTAAACGCCTTGAATAAGAACGATGTGGGTATCGGTAATATTTTGAACCCCACCGATGTTACAGAAATCTCAGAAGAGGATGTTGCAAAAGCACAGGATGTTGCATCCGCAATTAACAGTCAGCCCGAAGAAGCTGATGAAGAGGAAGAAGACGAAGAGGAGGACGACTCCAGACTCGTTATGGCAAACGTATCACAGGTAATGAACATCAGAGTATCACCTGAAGATGATGCAGAGAAGCTCGGAGTTCTTTACAAGGACTGTGGTGGTAAGATTATAGAACAGAAGGACGGTTGGACCAAGCTTGAATCAGGAGATCTGGTTGGCTGGGCCAAGGACGATTATCTCATCTTTGGAGAAGAGGCAGAAGAGCTTGCACAGGATGTTGGTGTACAGCTCGTATCCAGTAAAGAAGATGCTCTCAGAATCCGTAAGGAAGCTGACGAGGATGCAGAGGTTCTGGGTGTTATTACAAATCATGGATTTGTAGAGATGATAGAGGATCTTGGAAACGGTTGGATCAGCGTAGATTATAACGATGAAACAGGTTATGTTCAGGCTGAATATGTAGAGACCGATTTCAGAATCGATGAAGGCGAGACCATGGCTGCGATCAAGGCCCGCGAGGAAGCAGAAGCTAAGCGTAAGGCTGAAGAAGCAGCTAAGAAGGCTAAGCTCACAAAGAATACCGGTGCTGTTGCAGCAGGCGCTGATGAGGCAAGACTTCTTGCAGCACTTATTTACTGCGAAGCAGGTAACCAGCCCTATGAAGGAAAGGTTGCTGTAGGTGCGGTAGTTATGAACCGTGTTAAGAGTGGTGCTTATGCAAACACCATCTCAGGTGTAATTTATGCATCAGGTCAGTTTACTCCTGCACTTAATGGTTCAGTTGACAGAGTATATGCAGGTAACGTTCCGGATAGTTGTATCCAGGCAGCCAATGCAGCTCTTGCGGGTGAGACCAATGTAGGCGGATGCACACACTTCAGACGTGCCGGCGGACATGACGGAATTGTTATCGGAGCTCATGTATTCTGGTAAGTTTGAAAATAACAAAATAAATTGATACAATATAGCCTGACCGTGGCAGATATGCTGCGATCGGGCTTAATCTATTTTGTGACATAATGTTTTTTGGCTTGTATACCGAGGGAGGTACATAATGGCAATCAATTTACAGGGAAGAGATTTTTTGAAACTGCTGGATTTTACACCGGAAGAGATTGAGTACATGCTGGATCTTGCAGCTGAACTTAAGGAGAAAAAACAAAAGGGGATTCTTCATGATGAGCTCAGAGGCAGAAATGTTGCTCTGATATTTGAGAAAACAAGTACTCGTACCCGCTGTGCATTTGAAGTTGCCGCACATGACCTTGGTATGGGAACCACATATCTTGACCCTACGGGCTCACAGATTGGTAAGAAGGAGAGCATCGCAGACACAGCCCGCGTGCTTTCAAGCATGTACGACGGAATAGAATACAGAGGCTTTGGACAGGAGATAGTTGACGAGCTTGCGAAGTATTCCAAGGTTCCTGTATGGAACGGACTTACCAATGAGTTCCATCCCACACAGATGCTTGCAGATCTCCTTACAATCAGGGAGCATTTTGGACATCTTAAGGGTATAAAAATGGTATACATGGG
Organism: Butyrivibrio sp. MB2005; assembly: GCF_000424285.1. Taxonomy (GTDB): domain Bacteria; phylum Bacillota; class Clostridia; order Lachnospirales; family Lachnospiraceae; genus Butyrivibrio. Next base: position 169,678 of record NZ_AUJP01000012.1, read on the forward strand.
TGATGCCAGATATAACACAGGTAATTCACTTATGGTTGCCTGCGCTAAGATGGGAATGCACTTTGTTTCATGTGCTCCAAGGAAATACTGGCAGAGCAAAGAGCTTATCGATACCTGTAAGGATATAGCAAAAGAGACGGGTGCTGTCATTGAGAATACTGAGGATGTTATGGCTGCTACAAAAGGCGCAGATGTAATAGCAACCGATGTATGGGTGTCAATGGGCGAGCCTGCAGATATCTGGAAAGAGAGAATAACTGATCTTAAGCCCTATGCCGTAACCTCAGAGGTTATGGAAAATGCCGGCGAAAAGGCAGTATTTATGCATTGTCTTCCTGCATTCCATGATCTTGGTACAGGAATCGGAAGAGAGATAAAGGAACAATTCGGACTTGATGAGATGGAGGTTACAAACGAAGTCTTTGAGTCCGAGCAGTCAATAGTTTTTCAAGAGGCAGAAAATCGTATGCATACCATAAAGGCAGTAATGTATGCAACGGTCGTTAGAAAATGATGGATAAAAGAACAATAGAAGCTGCGCTTACAACGGATTATGTGGGAAGAGACCTGGAGTTTTATCCTGTGATCGATTCCACCAACAATGTAGCCAAGGCAGCAGGTGATGAAGGAAGAGCCTCCGGTTTTCTTGCTGTAGCAGACAGGCAGGATGCTGGCAGAGGCAGCAGAGGCAGGAGCTGGATAAGTCCTGCAGGTCACAATATTTTCATGAGCCTTATGGTGAGACCAAAGATTCCTATGGATAAGGTATCAGGTCTTACGCTTGTTATGGCGCTGTCTGTATCTGAGGCTATAGATGAAGCCATGAAGGCTGCAGGTGTAAGTGATGATGTAAGAACAGGCATCAAATGGCCAAACGACATCGTATTAAACAAAAGGAAGATCTGCGGTATACTTACAGAGCTTCACATGATGCCGGGTAGCGAAGAGTACTTCGTAGTGATAGGCTGCGGCATAAACGTTAATCAGCCGGCTGACCTTTTTGCGGAAGAAATCCGTGATATGGCAGGCTCCGTTTTTTCAGAGACAGGAAAAGAGCTGGACAGATCAAAGCTTATAGCTTTTTGTATGAAGTGCTTCGAAGAGAATTATGCAAAGTACGAGGAGAGGTGTGACCTGTCACTCCTTAAGGATGACTACGAGAGGAGACTGCTTAATATAAACAGCAAAGTCAAAATCCTTGATCCTAAGGGAGAATATGAAGCGGTTGCTCTTGGAATAAACAAAGAGGGTGCTCTTTTAATAAAGAATGAGAAGGGCGAAAGCGAAGAGATAATCGCAGGAGAAGTAAGCGTGAGAGGCCTTTACGGATATGTATAGGAGCTCTTGCAGATAGATTTTTATTAAGAGAAAAATAGCAGATGGGAGATAGCTATGTTACTGGCAGTTGATGTTGGAAATACTAATATTGCATTTGGTGTTTTAAAGGGACAAAAGATAGTTGCTTCTTTTCGTATGATGTCGCAGACGGCGCATACATCTGATGAGTATGGCAATAACCTTATAGCGATGCTTCGAAATAACGGCATAGACAGAGCAGAGATTCAGGGAATAATCGTATCTAGCGTAGTTCCGAATGTGATGCACGCCCTCGTTAATGCCATGGTGAAGTACCTTGGAAAGCAGCCTTATATCGTGGGGCCCGGCATCAAAACAGGTATCAAGATCGTGACAAAGAACCCCGGAGAGGTTGGACCTGACCTTGTTGTTGGTGCTGTTGCTGCTTATGAGATGTACGGCGGACCTGTGATAGTTATAGATTTTGGAACAGCTACCACTTATGTTTATATCGATGAAAAGGCTGAGTTTTCAGTGGGCGTAGTAAGTCCCGGAATCAGGATTTCAGCGAAGGCTCTTTGGCAGGATACAGCGAAGCTCCCTGAGATAGAGATCAAAAAGCCTGACAGTATCCTTGCTCAGGAGACCATAAGCTCCATGCAGGCAGGACTTGTGTATGGTCAGATCGGCCAGACCAAATACATAATCAGCGAAATGAAAAGAGAGCTTGGAAGAGACGATATAAAGGTTGTTGCAACAGGTGGACTTGGAAGACTGATTTCAGAAGAGGTGGAAGAGATAGATGTTTACGAACCCAATCTTTTGATCCACGGACTTCGAATTATTTATGAAAAGAATAAGCGCAACAAGCCGCACAATGAAAAATTCACAGAGGCAGAAGAGTAATGAGTAACAAAGATTTTGAAGAAAAAGAAACAAGAGAAGTTTACAGTGATTCTGAGAGCGTAGGCGATGAGAATAAACCTCATTCAGAGACACTTGATGGTAAAAGGCCCGAGGGCAGAAGACTTATCATAAATAAAGAGACCGGCAAGATCACCAATGCAGAAACAGGCGAAGAGGTATCAGATATCCAGGTGGTGACTGAAGACGGCTCTCTTGGCAGCGTATCAGCAGGAGGAAGGATCATCCTCTGCGGAGCAAATGCGTATGAGATGAAGTATTATTTTAACCCACTTTTTAAGAAGATTCCCGAGAGCATTCAGAAGGAGCTGCACATTATATCTGTGCTTTTTACTCAGGAAGCAGGTGGTGTTTTCACAATCGAGTTTGAGGATGACGGAACCATTACAATGGAGACCACAAGAGATGAAGATGATATCACCTATGATGAGATAAGCGCAGGACTTCTTATTGGTGAAGTCAGAAGACAGAGACAGGATCTCTTTGAGGCACTTCAGATGTACTACAGAGCCATGATCCTTCATGAGGATGTCAGCGCTATCTTAAGTGAGGATGATGAGTAATGCAAAGACACTTTAATGCTTTTCGGGATAAAAGTGTAAAATATAATGATTATCTTCATCCGCTTTTGATAGGTGATGTGGAACTGAAAAACAATATAATCTTAGGTCCCATGGCAGGGGTATCGGACCTTCCTTTCAGGCTTTTGTGCAACGAGATGGGCGCAGGACTTGTCTGCATGGAAATGGTAAGCGGCAAAGCCATAACCTACAATAATAAAAACACAGGTATGATGATGGAGATTCATCCATCAGAGCGTCCCGTATCGCTGCAGCTTTTTGGAAGTGAGCCCGAGATAATGGCGGAGGCCACAAGGATAATCTCAAACAGGCCCTACGACATCCTTGATGTAAACATGGGATGCCCGGTGCCCAAGGTTGTATCCAACGGCGAAGGCTCTGCACTTATGAAAAATCCCGAGCTTATAGAGAAAATTGTGGCGGCAATGGTAAACGAAACAGACAGACCTGTGACCGTTAAAATAAGAAAAGGTTTTACGGAATCAAGCGTCAACGCAGTTGAATGTGCATTGGCAGCAGAGGAAGGCGGCGCATCCGCAGTGGCTGTCCATGGAAGGACCAGAGAGCAGTATTACAGCGGGAAGGCTGACTGGAACATAATCCGCAGAGTAAAGGAAGCTGTAAGAATTCCTGTTATAGGTAACGGCGATGTTGCAGACGGTCCAAGCGCTAAAGCAATGATAGAAGAGACCGGGTGCGATGGCGTTATGATAGCAAGAGCTGCTGAAGGTAATCCCTGGATTTTCAGAGAGGTTATTTCTTATCTTGAGACAGGGGAGGCAGTGACAAGACCTTCTCTTAAGGAAATGTATGAAATTGTTATCAGGCATGCGGATCTGCAGCTTAAGTATAAGGGCGAGTACATAGGAATTCGTGAAATGAGAAAGCATGTAGCCTGGTATACCACAGGGCTTCCGGGTTCAGCAAAGTTCCGCGCAGCAATCAATCAGATGGACGACATGGATTCTCTCAAGAAAGCCTGTGCGGAGATATTTAAAATAGAATCATGAAAATAACTATTGGATCGCACTGCTTAATGTGGTGCGATTCTCATAATTTTAAATAATTTTGACTTTTTATGCATATACATATATAATACTTTGGACTATAAACTCGTATATCACGGACGCAGATGGCGATCCGATTTTAAGAAGGGAAGTTATAAAAATGGAAGAGAAGAAAAACATTCTTACTTACGAAGGTCTTAAAGCTTATGAAGACGAGCTTCATGAACTCAAGGTAGTAAGACGTTCAGAAGTAGCAGAGAAAATCAAAGAAGCTCGTGAGCAGGGTGACCTTTCCGAGAATGCTGAGTACGATGCAGCTAAAGATGAGCAGCGCGACATCGAGGCTCGTATCGAGGAGCTTGAGAAGATCCTTAAGAACGCAGAAGTTGTTATCGATGAAGATGTTGATATCAACAAGGTTAGCGTAGGTTGTAAGGTTAAGCTTCTTGATATGGAAGTTAACGAAGAGATCGAATACAGCATCGTTGGTTCATCAGAGGCTAACAGCCTTAAGGGCAAGATCAGTAATGAGTCACCTGTTGGTAAGGCTCTTATCGGAGCAAAGGTTGGCGACATCGTTGATGCAGAGACACTTATGGGAGTTTTCCAGTACAAGGTATTAGAAATTGTTCGTAAGTAATCTGAGATGGTATTAGTGTATTGGGGACGATGTAATTTGTCCCCAATACTTTTGTAACTATAGTTTTTTTGTTTAGAAGAAGGAAAAAGAAGTGGCAGAGAATCAGCAGAATAATCAAAAGAACCAGAAGACAGAAGATATTAACCAGCTTAAGAAAGTACGTCGTGAGAAGCTTGCTGACCTTCAGGCAGCAGGTAACGATCCTTTCCAGATCGTAAAATATGATCAGACACATCACGCACAGGAGATCAGAGATAACTTCGATAAACTTGAAGTTGTACCCGAGACAGACGCAGAGGGTAAGCAGATCACTCCTGAGCTTTCAGAGATTCCTGAGGAGAAAATCGTTTCTCTTGCAGGTCGTATGATGAGCAAGCGTGTTATGGGTAAGGCATCTTTTGCAAACCTTCAGGATAAGTCAGGCCGTATGCAGCTCTACGTTTCAAGAAACGATCTTGGCGACGATTCCTACGCTGCATTTAAGAAGATGGATATCGGCGATATCATCGGCGTTAAGGGCTTTGCTTTCAGAACTAAGACAGGTGAGATTTCTGTTCATGTTAAGGAGCTGACTCTTTTATCCAAGTCACTTCAGCCCCTTCCGGAGAAATTCCACGGACTTACAGATACAGAGATTCGTTTCAGACAGCGTTATGTTGACCTCATCATGAATGAAGAGGTTAAGGAAACTTTCATCAAGAGATCACAGATCATCCAGGAGATCCGTAACTTCCTTGCTGCAAGAGACTTCATGGAAGTTGAGACACCTATGCTGGTTGAGAATGCCGGCGGTGCAGCTGCAAGACCTTTCCTCACACACTACAATGCACTTGATGAGGAGAGAAAACTTCGTATCTCACTTGAGCTCTACCTTAAGAGGCTTATCGTAGGCGGACTTGAGAGAGTATTCGAGATCGGACGTGTATTCAGAAACGAAGGTACTGATACAAGACACAATCCTGAGTTCACACTTATGGAGCTGTATCAGGCATATACAGATTATGAAGGAATGATGGAGCTCACAGAGAGCATGTTCCGTTACCTCGCTGAGAAGGTTTGCGGCACAACTCAGGTTCCTTACGGTGATCACATCATCGACCTTGGTAAGCCCTTCGAGCGTCTTACCATGAACGAAGCCATCAAGAAGTACGCAGGCGTTGACTTCGATACAGTTAAGACAGATGAGGAAGCAAAGGCTATTGCTAAAGAGCATCACGTTGAATTTGAGGATCGTCACACCAAGGGTGATATCATCAATCTCTTCTTTGAGGAGTTCTGCGAGGAGAAGCTGATCCAGCCTACATTTATCATGGATCATCCTATCGCTATTTCACCTCTTACCAAGAAAAAGCCCTCAGATCCTGAGAAGGTTGAACGTTTCGAGCTCTTCATCAACACATGGGAGATGTGCAATGCATACTCAGAGCTTAACGATCCCATCGACCAGCGTGAGCGTTTCGCAGCACAGGATGCCAATGCGGCAGCAGGCGACGACGAAGCAGAGCACACAGATGAAGACTTCTTAAACGCCCTTGAGATCGGCATGCCCCCCACCGGCGGCATCGGCTACGGTATCGACAGACTTTGCATGCTGTTAACGAATAGCGCTAATATAAGGGAAGTTTTGCTCTTCCCGACGCTAAAATCAAGCAAATGACACACAGCTTCGCGTATTTACCACGTTTCTCCGTGGAGAACCCGCTGAATCCAAAAATGCATTGGATTTACAACGATTCCATTGGACATCATAGTATGTCAGTGGATGAGTACGTACAGATTGCCAGCATGAAACAGGGCTTCCATGGATGAATATGTAGACATAAAAAAGTCCGAAAAATGGTCCAAAAACGACTTAAACGGGATAAAGATTTTGAGAAAAGTCTTTATCCCGGGGCAAATGTCTCGAGGAATAAGCGGTTCATATCTTTTTGAATCCAAAGAAGCTTAATTCTAATCCACATTTCTCTCTATCAAAAAGAAGAAATGTGGTTTTTTTATTTCTAAAAATCTCAATTCTTTTTTCTTAAATCACATCCTGTAACACCAAAAAACGGAGGTTACAGATGAATCGTTCAAAATCCCCACCGCCAGTTGATCTGGAAAAGTATCTGGAAGGTAAGAAACATCGCTACTGCACCTACGCCCAGGGAGCGAGGCTCTATGCGATGGCTTACTGGTCATTTGTGAATATCTGCAAGGAGGCCAAGGCAAATATAAAACTACGAAAGACTGCCCTTGTAGATCTGGATGTTCTTGATGAATACATCGAGAAAAACTGCATATTGGATTTGAAAAGAGAGGACGAAGATATGGCAAGAAGAAAACTGGTTGATAACATCGAAGAATTGGTTAAGGAAGGCAAGAAAAAGTATGTGAGGTACGCAGAAGGTGCAGAGCTCTACTCAATGGGGCTTCATACATTTGAGCAACTGGCAAAAGACGCTAAGGCTACCCGAAAGGTAAAGGGTGTGGTTCTGTGTAACACGGAAAAAATTGATGCTTTCATCGAGTCATTTGAGGAATAAGGAGGAAACTATATGTCTAAGGTCATAGCAGTAGCAAATCAAAAAGGGGGTGTAGGGAAGACCGTTTCTGCCGTAAATCTGGGCATCGGGCTTGCAAGAGAAGGCTACAGGGTACTGAATATCGACGCGGATCCCCAGGGATCAATGACAATCAGTCTAGGCTGTGATGAGCCGGACAGACTGGACTATTCCCTGGCTACAGCTCTTGTAAATATCATCAATGACGAGCCTGTGGATGTTTCACAGGGCCTCATCCACCATCCGGAAGGAGTTGACCTGATGCCGGGTAATATAGAACTTTCCAGCCTGGAGATCAGCATGACCGGTGTTATAAGCAGGGAGACGATCCTCAGAGAATATGTGGACAAGGCCAGAGAGCTTTACGACTACATTATTATCGACTGCATGCCATCTCTTGGCATGATGACCATAAATGCTCTTGCCTGCGCAGATTCTGTTATTATTCCATGCCAGGCTGCGTATCTTCCGGTGAAGGGGCTGCAGCAGCTTATTAAGACTATAGGAAGAGTAAAGCGTCAGCTCAATCCTAAGCTTGAGATTGAGGGAATCCTCATCACTATGGTGGATAACAGAACCAATTATGCAAAAGATATTGCTGCTCAGATTTATGATGTCTATTCATCAAGCATCAATGTTTTTGAGACAGAGATCCCTTTATCTGTGAGAGCTGCCGAGATAAGCGCTTCAGGAAGCAGCCTGTACCAATATGATCCAAAAGGAAAGGCAGCATTTGCTTACACGAGTTTCATAAAGGAGGTTATGAACAATGGCACAAAGAGTTGGTCAGAAAGTAAAGCTATCTAGTATAGATGAGCTCCTCGGTGTTCCAAGCACCGAGGGGACTGTAGATCTCGATGTAATGACTATATATCCCTTTGAGAATCATCCTTTCAGGGTTGTTGATGATGAAAAGATGGATGAGCTGGTGGAAAGCATCAAGGAAAGCGGAGTTCTTACTCCGGTTCTTGTAAGACCGGATGATGAAGGCACTTATGAGATGATTTCCGGCCACAGAAGGCTCCATGCAGCTAAAAGAGCGGGGCTTAGGAAGATTCCGGCAATCATCAAGGAAATGACCAATGATGATGCCACGATTGCCATGGTTAATGCGAACATGCAGAGGGAAGAGATTCTTCCTAGCGAAAGAGCATTTGCTTTTAAGATGAAAATGGATGCAATTAAGCACCAAGGGAAAGAGTTAACAGGAACTTTGTTTCTTGAAGAAACAAAGTCAAACTCAGGGGACATTGTTGGTAAGGCAAGTGGACTAAACAGAACGCAAGTGTTTAGATACATCAGACTTACAGAACTGATTCCCAAGTTGTTGAAAATGGTTGATGAAGGAAAACTTGCCGTTTTTGTAGGAGTTGAGATTTCCTATTTTAATCATACTTATCAGCAATGGCTATACGAATACATTACCGAAAACGGCATGATAAAGCAGGAGCAGTTAATTGAGCTCAGACCTTACCGTGAAGATGATTCTCTCACACAAGAGCAGATGATAGATATTCTGATCAAGAACAGGTCCACTCCTCATGTAAGAAAGAAGATCACTTTCAACGAGCGCAAACTCAACCAGTACTTTCCTGCCTACTACTCTCAGACACAGATTGAGAAGATTCTTCTGGAATTCTGTGAGGAGTGGAAGAGAACCCACGAAAGCGAGGACAACTGACTATGATGGACTATTTCTATAATACCCAGGCTGAGCAGTTTGCTTCTGTAGAGATTCCGAAAGAACTTCTGACGGGGAAGAGCTTTTCTTCCCTGTCGGCTTCGGCCAAGATGCTGTACGCAGTTCTTTTAGATCGGATGCGTGAAGCAAAAAGGCATAACTGGTATGACGAAGAAAACCGTGTTTATATCATTTATCCGCTCAGAAAGCTGGAGGAAGATATTTCTTTTTCCAGGCACACTATTATCGACAGCATGAACGAGCTTGAAGAGTTTGGCCTTATATATAAGCTTCAGGTCAAGGGCAAACCAAGCAAAATCTACGTAAAAAATTTCAATAAGAGGCGCGTGTTTCAGTTGATAGGGTAGTGCAGAAATTGCACCACCTAAATCCACTAAGCATCGCACAAAGTCACTGAAGGGAGGAAAAAGGATTGAGCGAAAGAATCGTATTTGACTATTTCAAGGGTCAAGAATCCGAGATGCTGTCCTTTTACAGAATACCAAAGCTGTTGTTCACAAATGCCTATTTTAAGGAGCTTGACGTGTCTGCCAAGGTTCTTTACGGCCTTATGCTGGATAGGATGTCTTTATCCCTCAAGAATAAGTGGTTTGATGAACAGCAGAGGGCTTTTATCTACTTTGCACAGCAGGAAGCCTCAGAAATGCTGGGATTTGGGGACGATAAGATCCGTGTTCTCTTCAATAAACTTGAGGAATTCGGGCTTATTGAGCGCAAGAAGCAGGGCCAGGGTAAGCCAACAATCATTTACCTCAAGAAGTTCATTTCTGAAGGTATGGCGGAAGTTCAGACTCCGGAAAAAACGGGTTCTGAATCTGAAACTCATATTTCAGACCCCGGAAAAATCGGGGTCAAGACCACGGAAATATCGGAGTCAAGACCCCGTGAAATTCGGGTTCTAGACCACGGAAATTCCGACCCTAATTATAATAATACAAGTAATACTAATTTAATTACTATTACTAATCATATCTCTTCGATGAAGGCAGATCTGAATGATGAGTACAATACCTATGCTGAGATCATCAGGGAAAATCTGGCTGTTGATACCATGCTTGAGCGTTTCCCTCAGGACGCCGAGATCATCGAGGGCATATATGACCTTGTGCTGGAAACAGTCCTTTGCCAGAAGCCGAGCATATGGATCTCGAAGAACGAGTATCCTACAAACCTTGTTAAGTCCAAGTTTCTGAAGCTCAATAACATGCATCTTGAGTATGTTATGGGCTGCATGAAAGAGAATACGACAAAGGTTCGTAACATCAAAAACTATTTGCTGGCAGCGCTGTTTAATGCACCGTCCACGATGAGCAGCTACTTTCAATCCGAGCTTAGCCATGACATGGCAAGCGGCGTCGTATAGAGCCAAGTTGACATATCTGCGTAACACTCATATACTCAAAGTGTAATGATGGATGCGTAACACTCATGGGAGGATATGATATGCCAAGGATCAATCTGTCAATCAATGAAGATCTGTACAAGCAGCTTCAGAAGGCTGCAGATAAGCAGAAGGTAACTGTTAACAGCCTCATCCTGGAAGCGCTTGAGGAGAAATACAGCACAAGGGTGAGGTATGATTACACCACTGCGCTTAAGCTCATGATCTCGGAGTCACGGAAGATGGATCCGGAGTTTACACTCTCTGATCTTCCGACTTTCAAGGACGTTGACCAGGTTCTCATTGAGAACCATATCAATGAGTCACCTGCATCAGTGCGGGCCAGACTTGGCAAGATGTATAACGAAGCAGTCAAGAAAGGCGTTGTAAAGGGCGTTGAAAGAGCTGTTGTCATGAAGAACGGTGTAGAACAATTGAAGTTCCTATGCCGTGCTGCAGTGTACAGCAATAAACTAAGTAAGGCGGCTTCCAAGAAGTAGCCTGTTTCTAAATCATAGGGGGTTAAGATGGTAGGAATATTACTTGATATTGTATTGACACTTGTAATTGCCATTGTTGCCGTTGTATTCTTTGGAGTATTCAGGGCAATGCCTTTTTTCACAGGGCTTATAGCCTCGTTTGTGTTACAGTTCCAGTATCCGGCACTGAAAGACATAATACCCGGCGAGACAAGAGCAAGCACAATTGCATTGATAGCCATAGTTGAACTCATTATTCTTGTGCTGACAGTAAATGAACAGACCGGAGGACCAATGGTAAAGTTCTCCTGTGCTATGTTTGTTGGACTGATAATGGCACTTGTGCATAACAGCTATGAATGCGCAACCTGGCAGAAAGCTCTTTTTGTCACTATTATTTATCTGATCATCATGGGTATAATCGTAGCATCAAACCTGGATTCGTTCGGGATTGAATGTGATGGAGATAGAAATCTTCTGGCAAGTATAATTGTTTCAATCATGTATGCAGTGTCATTGGGATTCACATTACTTGTGATTCTCAGCACAATCTGGGGCAAGTATGTTAAATTGCACTTCTCTGAAGGCTTCTATACATCTTACGATAAGGTGGGAATGGTAATTGTGATAGTGGCAATGGTTGTTACTGTTATTGGAAATTTGGTAAGAGACCGCTTAGAGTTGGCGTGATAATAGAGAAGGTCATATTGAGGCAGAAATGCTTCAAGAAGAATAAGAGAGGACATATCATGAATGATTTAAAGGAGTGAATAGCTGTGAAACGAAAAACAACAGACGAGACCCTTGCGGAGTCTTTCTTGGAAAGAGTGTCAGTAAATGTGCTATTTTTAAGTAAGGAGGAATCGCGATCATCACATTGATTGCATGTTTTTTATAGAATATGTATAGAGTCAAGAGAATAATACCATACGCTTGTACAGTTCTGTTAGTAGCGCTGATGACACTATTTGCAGAAACTTTAAATGAGAAGGAGATTATATTTCCTGAGATAACAGCATTAGCAGTTGGATATATGGTGGCAAAAAATAGAAGCTGGAAGGTTAATGGAAAGCGTATGCTTTCACTGATAACAGGCTGTGCGATAATAGGAGTGTGCATTGTAAGATTTGTTCCGTTTGATACGTATATCGAAGTGATTTTGGCATTCACAATCGCTCAGGTAATCTTTATGTTTTCAGGAACCACGTTTGCACCATTTGTCTCAGCAATAGTGCTCCCGGTGATGATGCATACTACAAGTATAGTGTATCCTATAGCTGCATTTGTACTGACATTACTTGTAATATTGTTTCATAAACTTTTTCTATTTCAGGGAATCCGAGCAGATGAGGAATATGTTCCTGTGATGCTGAATTCCAGGGACGATATGGTAGATACTTCCATTAGAATCCTTTGTGTGACAGTAATAGCCGGTGTTGCATTCAGAACGGGTTATAGATTTGTTGTGGCACCTCCGTTACTTGTGGCATTTACTGAGTTTTCCAGGCCAAGGAACAAAACAAGAAATATGCCAGTCAAAACGGTGGCAGTGATAACTGTGTGTGCCATAATTGGTGTGATTTCAAGATATTTCTTTGCTATTTGGATAGGGCTTCCTATTACGATTTCAGCAATTGTTGCTACAAGTGGTATGCTTATCGTTATTCATTTTACTAAGATGTATATGCCACCGGTTGGCGCTATTACCATGCTGAGCATGATAATATCTGAAAGCGTACTAATCACATATCCGATTCAGATTTTTGTAGGAAGTAGCTTGATTCTTTTTCTGTCCCGGATGATTTTCATGAGACGGCAGGATAACAAGCTTTATGAAAAAGAACATGAACTTCATGCAGAATGAGTTATAGGTTGTATTTCCTCACATATTGCACGGATCTCTTCACTGAAAACAGTATCTTTGGGCCAGATGAAGGTAAAATCATGTTTTACCCTAAAGTCGTCAAGGGGGATTGTTTTCAGATATCCGGACTGCAGTCCTGATGCAACCGCTGCTTTATATAAAAAGGTGATGCCACAATCTTTTTCAATAAGGCTTATTATGGCATGCATGTTCTCCACCTGGGTAAAATTCCTAAAATCACTTGTGGAGTAATTGTTCAGGGCAAGAGCTCTTTCCAATATATTGCGCGTTCCTGAACCGGGTTCTCTTATAAGAATTCGCTCGGGAAAGAGATCTTTTATCACGCGTGGCTTCTGATTGAAAGAGTGCTTTGCCGAACAGACAGGAACGAACTCTTCTTTGCTAAAAAGCAGCGTTTCATAATCATTTTCAGGGAAATATCCTTCTACAAGTGCAAAATCTATAACACCGTCGGAGAGTTTTTTAAGAAGCTCCGATGTGTTGCCAAATGTAATCTTAAGATTAGTATCCGGGTGATTTTTTATGTAATCACTGATCGGATCAGCAATTATGTATTCTCCTATGGTCATGGTGACACCAAAAGAGATGTCTTTTAAGCCATGGTTATTCTTTGAAAGTATTTCTTTGAGACTTTCATCATCATTTTTTATCTGATTCATTTTTTTATACAGGAGTTTTCCGTTATCAGTTAGAAAAAGTTTTTTTCCATCCTGAGTAAACAGCTTTGTCCCGTATTCATTTTCAAGATGATGTATGTGCTGAGAAACAGCGGGCTGAGTAATATTCAGCTCCTTAGACGCCTTGGTGAAATTGAGGTGCCTGCAAACACATAGAAAGGTATCTATCCTGAAATCCAGCATAATCAGTCCTCCCTAACGATAAGAAATGTTTATGGATATATAATAATATATAATTTTATCTTTTTCAAAAGACAGAATAGAATAAGACCTGCGAAAGAACAGATTAAAAAGAGAGAGAGGTCTTGAGATGGATTTTTTGAAAAAGAATTACATGGGAGTAATAGTATGCTTCACTATTGCAGTTCCTTCATGGCTCCTGGGAAAGCGCTTCCCTGTCGTTGGCGGAGCGGTGATTGCAATCATTCTGGGCATGATAATAGCCCTGTTCTGGAATGACAAGGGGAAGGCGGCTGATGGAATAAAGTTTACATCAAAGATAATTCTGCAGGAGGCTGTTGTCCTCCTTGGATTTGGTATGAATCTTTCGGTCGTTCTTCAGACCGGGAAACAGTCACTTCCTATAATTATCTGCACGATTTCAACATCGCTTATCCTATCATGGATTCTTCATAAGGTTATGAATATCAAAGGAAACACAGCTACTCTTATCGGAGTTGGCTCATCAATATGCGGCGGCTCAGCAATAGCAGCTACGGCTCCTGTCATTGATGCGGATGATGATGAAGTGGCACAGGCAATTTCTGTGATATTTTTCTTTAACGTGTTGGCAGCACTTCTTTTTCCTTCGCTGGGAAAGCTTATAGGTTTTGATATCACAACAGGAGAGGCTTTCGGTATTTTTGCGGGAACTGCAGTTAATGATACTTCTTCCGTCACCGCAGCTGCATCAACCTGGGATAGTATGTGGAACCTGGGGAATCAGACTCTTGATAAGGCAGTTACGGTCAAGCTTACAAGAACACTGGCTATCATACCTATTACACTGGTACTTGCGTATCTGAGGGCAAGGGAAGCAAAAAAGGATGGAAGTTCGACAAATGGCTTTAGCTTTAGAAGAGCATTTCCGATGTTCATAGTCTTCTTTGTGATTGCTTCAATTATCACAACTATTTGCTTGAGAGCAGGTGTCCCTTCTTATGTTTTTAAGCCACTTAAGGAACTTAGCAAGTTCTTTATAATAATGGCCATGGCTGCTATTGGCTTGAACAGTAACATAATCAAACTAATTAAATCAGGTGGGAAGCCGATTTTGCTTGGCGGCTGTTGCTGGATCGGAATAACAGTTGTCAGCCTTTTGATGCAGCATGTAATGGGAATATGGTAAAAGAAAAATAGGCGTTGACAAATACTCCCCCCCTACTATATATTGCAAATGGTAGGGGGGACTATTTTGTCGTCCCGTATTTATTGTCAAATTATGAACCAAAAAGACTATGAAATTTTTGGATGGACCTAAGGAATCCACCGCAAGCGGTACCACCCTTAGGTCGAAGAATGGAGGATACTCGAATGAAACTTGAAGAAATATTAAAGATGGTTGATCACACACTGCTTGCTCAGGGAAGCACATGGGATGAGATAAAAGAGATATGCGACGATGGTATGAAGTACCATACGGCTTCCGTATGCATTCCTCCATATTATGTGAAGAAAGCCCGTGAGTATATGGGCCCTGATATGCCTATAACAACAGTAATCGGATTCCCGAATGGAAATACAACAACTGCATCCAAGGTTTTTGAGACAAAGGATGCGCTTGCAAACGGAGCAACAGAGATCGACATTGTTATAAACATAGGGGAGCTGAAAGCTAAGAATTATAAGTTTGTTCTTGATGAGATCAATGAACTCAAAGAAGCCTGTGGCGACCATACCATGAAGGTTATCATTGAGTGCTGCCTTCTTACAGAAGAGGAGAAGATCAAGATGTGTGAGATTGTTACGCAGTCAAAGGCAGACTATATCAAGACTTCAACAGGTTTCTCAACAGGCGGTGCAACCTTTGAAGATATAGAACTCTTTGCAAAACACTGTGGTCCAAATATCAAGATCAAGGCATCAGGCGGGATTGCATCAATTGAAGATGCTGAGAAATTTATTGAACTTGGAGCACACAGACTTGGCACAAGCAGGCTGGTAAAGATTGCTAAAAGTATGTGATTTAGAAAAACTATAAAACACTGGAAATGGAATAATCAGTACATATGGACAGAAATAATATTTTGACTGAGTTTAAAAAATATACGGATCAACAGAATTGATGGCGTATCTGCAAAACTGAACCTCAAAAAGAAGCAAGCTGTTGTGAAGTACGAAAAAGAGGTAGAGGATGACACCTTGATAAAGGAGATAGAAGATCTTGGCTATAAGGTTGTTTCTGTACAATAAATAGCCGGGATATGATACTATTAGTCAACATATGAATAATAGGGAGATTACTTATGGCACATAAAAAGACAGTCAGAACAGCAGCACAGAAAAAGGCTCTGACCAACCGGTTGAAACGTCTGGAAGGGCAGATACGTGGCCTGGAAAAAATGATCGAGGATGACGTATATTGCAACGACATCCTTCAACAGTCCATGTCTGCAGCCTCAGCAATAGACGGCTTTAATCAGGAACTTCTTGGATATCACCTGAAAGGATGCGTTACGGACGGCATAAAAAATGACGATGAAGAAATCGTGGACGAATTATTGAAGACGATCCGTAAACTCATGAAATAAAAGAATTACATTCATGAGTAACTATTCCGCGATAATAAAATATGTAGGAGAAATATGCAGACATCTGAGAGTTTTCGATTAAGTGCATTATTATCCTTTTCAGGAGGATTACAGGATGCGTATACATATAATATGAGGGATAAAGTCTTTGCCAATGCACAGACCGGCAATGTTGTTTTAATGAGTCAGAACCTGATGCAGGGTAATTTTATGCAGGGGTTACACTATATGTGTCCGCTTTTTTCGTTTGCTGCTGGGATTTTTATAGCAGAGAGAATTGAAAACGAGTATAAATGTGCTGAAAAAATCCACTGGAGACAGATTATCATAATAATTGAAATGATTGCGCTTAGCATTGTCGGACTTCTCCCCATGGATATGAATATGATAGCAAATATGATTGTGTCATTTTCATGTGCCATGCAGGTGCAAACATTTAGAAAAGTACATGGATATGGATATGCAAGTACCATGTGCATTGGAAATCTGAGAAGTGGAACAGAGAGCCTTTCTAAATACCTTAGAGACAAAAACAAACAATCTTTGTACAAATCATTTCACTTCTTTGGAATCATTCTGATATTTGCTATAGGAGCAGGATTTGGCGGAGTAATATCCGGAATCATTGGGATAAAAACCATATGGATTTCGGTAGTTATACTGCTTATAGTTATCAATATGATGGTAAAAGAAGTAAGGTAAAATTGGCATACAATACGCGGTTTGCGGGAGGCGATGGTTCAGCAGGTGCTATTCTCCAACTCCGCTATAGCAGATGGAACACGTTATCAGATTCAGGTTTTTCGAGATGAATGATAGAACATAAAATCCGAAGTTATGATATGTGTGCTTGACAAAAATACTCCTATATCGTAGTATAAAACTACGATATAGGAGTATTTAATTATGAAGACAAATGGTGGATTTCTTGTTACAAAAATAAAACAGCTGGGTGATCGTATATTTGAAAGGATACTGGCAGAAAAAAACATTGATGCATTTAACGGAGCTCAGGGAAGGATTCTTTATGTCTTATGGCAGGAAGATGGTGTTCCTATTAAAATTATTTCCGAGAAAAGCGGACTTGCAATTACTTCACTTACAACCATGCTTGAGCGGATGGAAAAAAACGGACTGATAAGCCGCAAAACTGATGAAGCTGATAAGAGAAAAACTCTTCTGTTCCTCACAGATAAAGCCAAAGAACTTAAAGAAGCTTATGACTCCGTATCAAATGAGATGGGGAATATTTATTATCGTGATTTTACGGATAAAGAGATTCTTCAGTTTGAAGAGTATCTTAACCGCATCAGGGTAAACCTTGAGGAATGGAGTGACAAATGAGTATCTGTATTAAAGATCAGATTCAGAACATGAATCTTGTTATAGGGTGCACTGTTGGATGTCCGTACTGCTATGCCAGAAACAATACGAGGCGTTATCACATCATAGATGATTTTGAAAAGCCACAGTTTTTTCAAGGAAAGCTTCGTATGATGGAAAAGAAAAAGCCGCAGAATTTTCTGCTGACCGGCATGAGCGATCTCTCGGGCTGGCATGAGGAATGGAGAGAGGAAGTCTTTAAAAAGATAGCAGAGAATCCTCAGCACCAGTTTCTTTTTCTTACCAAACGACCGGATCTTCTGTCTTTTGAAACAGATCTTGATAATGCATGGTTTGGCGTTACAGTTACGAGAAAGTCTGAGTTATGGCGTATTGATGCACTGCGGAGCAATGTGAAGGCAAAAAAATATCATGTTACCTTTGAGCCTTTGTTCGATGATCCGGGTAAGGTTGATCTTACAGGCATTGACTGGATTGTGGTGGGAACCATGACAGGTGCAAAGAGCAGGACTGTTAAAACAGATCCCGGGTGGGCTTATTCATTGACAGAACAGGCTCATGAACTGAACATTCCTGTATTCTGGAAAGAAGATCTTGTTCCGATTATGGGAGAAGAAATGATACAGGAAATGCCGGATGCTTTTAACAAAGTGATGGAGGAACAGAGGATATGGAACAACCAGAAATCAAAGTAAATCATATAGAAACAAAAAGTGTAATGACAAAATCGAATACTCCTATTGGAGGATATTCGGTGAATCCCTATGTGGGGTGTCCCCATGCCTGTAAATACTGCTACGCATCTTTTATGAAACGCTTTACAGGGCATACGGAGGAATGGGGAACTTTCATGGATGTGAAAGACTGGCCTGAAATAAAGAATCCAAAGAAGTATGCCGGCCAGAAAGTAATCATTGGAACAGTTACGGATGGTTATAATCCGCTAGAGGAAACATATAAAAATACAAGAAGACTTCTGGAAGAACTAAAGGACAGTGGTGCGGACATACTTATCTGCACAAAGTCAGACCTTGTACTAAGAGATCTGGATCTGCTAAAAGAGATCAATGAAAATAGCAGACTTACAGTATCATGGTCAATCAATACTCTCGATGAAGAGTTTAAAGATGATATGGATGCGGCAGTAAGCATAGAAAGAAGGCTTGCTGCAATGAAAGAGGTATATGCGGCAGGCATTCGTACAATTTGCTTCATTTCACCCGTGTTCCCGGGGATTACGGATATAGAAGCAATCATAGACAGGACAAAAGATCAGTGTGACCTTGTATGGCTTGAGAATCTGAATCTTCGCGGAGGTTTTAAGGCAGATATCATGAAATACATTTCCGATAAACATCCGGATCTGGTGCCGCTGTATGACGAAATCTATAATAAAAAGAACCGCAGCTATTTTGAAGCGCTGGAAAAGAAAGCAGAAGAGCTGGCTAAAAAGTATGATTGCAGGTTTGTTGATAATGAAACTCCGTATGAGAGAGTAGAGAAAGGACATCCAACAATCGTAGATTACTTTTACCACGAAGAAGTAAGAGGAACTGCCAATAGTGGAAAGAGAAATGTAATACATAATCCTTGATGGAAGAATAAACCGGAATTTAAAGATTCGATAGCATTACAATAAATACCATTTTGCATTTGGTAAATTATTGGATTGAAGGTAAGGACAAGTAATATGGCTTTTCGTAGGACCCTTAGTGATCTTATTCGGCTGTATGCTGATGAGATTGCTGATATGGATGTAGATATTTGCCAGTATGATAAAAGATATGATGTGTGGGGATGCTTTTAGCATTGCTTGTTAAAACTGAAATTAAACGGCCCGTTTTCTTAATAGAAAGCGGACCTTTTTATTTTAGTACAATATCAGTTCTACAGTCGATTAACTCAGGCAGGAGAATTAGCTTTTTCATCTGAGGCATATATAGCCTTCAATATTATAGGTGTCAGAATTGAGCTTAATATTATCAACAGGATTACTGCGGTAAAGTATCTGCTGTCAACGATATCAGCTTTTAAACCTCTTTGAGCTACGATAAGTGCAACTTCGCCTCTGGTCATCATACCAACACCAATCTTTAACGAGTCAGAGGTGTTGTACTTAAGGAGCTTTGCAACGATGCCACAGCCTACAACCTTTCCGAGGAGTCCAACTACAACAAATGCTGCCGAGAATGCAAGGATTGTCATGTCAACAGACCTTAGGTTTGTCTGAAGTCCTACACTTGCAAAGAATACGGGGCCGAATAACATATATGAATTTATGTCCATCTTTCTGTCTATATACTCGGAGTTGTCCAGGGAGCTGAGAATAATACCTGCGACATAGGCTCCGGTGATATCAGCTACTCCAAAGTACTTATCTGCAACATAAGACATCGCAAAGGCAAGTGCCAGTCCCATGATCGGGATTCTTCTGGTATGAGGCCATTTTGCTTCTGCTTTTGACATTATCTTAAATATGATCATTCCCACAACAACCGAAAGGGCAAAGAAGGCTACGGTCTTTAAGCAAACAGCTGCAAGATTGGCATTTGGATCTTTCAGACCAAGAACAGCTGTAAGAACCACGATTCCTATTACATCATCGATGATTGCGGCGCTCATGATCGTTGTTCCCACTTCTGTAGAAATCTTTCCAAGTTCCTTTAGAACCTGAACTGTTATGCTCACGGAAGTAGCTGTAAGAATAGTTCCTATAAAGAGTGCTTTTATGAACTCGGTTGATCCGGGAGTTGCAACGCCATAGAAAGCCATGTACAGGAGCGTTCCAAGAACCAGCGGAACTCCAACACCGGTGCATGCAAGGATTGTTGCCTTCAGGCCGGATTTTTTGAGTTTGTCGATATCTGTTTCCAGGCCGGCGCTGAACATCAGAAGGATCACACCGATTTCGGCCATGCCAGACAGGAAATCACTGGGATTAACAAGATTAAGCAGTGTTGGACCTATGAGAAGACCTGCGATGATCTCACCGGCAACCTGTGGCGCATGAAGTCTTCTGGCTATCAGTCCGAATAACTTTGCCATGACGATAATTATAAAAAGATCTCTAAGAATCTGAATTGTATCCATATTTATCCCTCCATCTTATTGATGCTAGGAAATGAGTATGATACTTTTTCTTCTCAAAATCAAGTTAAAAAACTATAATCAGCGTAGCGATAACCCCCCAGGGGGCTTGTGGAGTGGATTTCACAATGCTATCCTTTCCATTGTGTGAGGTAATTTAAGCACAGTGGAGGATACTATATTATGAAGAAAAAATTTCTAGCAGCACTTCTTGCTGCAACCATGACATTATCAATGGCAGCCTGTGGTTCCGGTGCAGGAACTCAGACAACAGAAACTCAGACAACAGAATCTGAGGCATCTGCTGATACACAGGCGACAACATCTGATGATCAGACAGCTGACGCAAGTCAGGCTACAGCTACAGGTGAAAAGATTCTTCACACTGCAGCATCTTTTGCTTATCCAAGTCTTGATGTGCACAAGGAATATTATGGATGGTACACATCCATTTATGGAGTTTCAGAGGCACTGTTTAAGCTCGATGAAACCATGAGCGCAGCTCCATGTCTTGCCAAAGACGCAGTTTCTGATGGCACCACATGGACTATTACACTTAATGATGGAGTCCAGTTCTCAAATGGGAACCCTCTGTCAGCTGATATGGTCGTCAGAAACCTTCAGCGTCTTGCTGCAGAGAACAGCAGATTTGCTTATTTGGGCGATTTTGAAATGACTGCTACAGATGACAAGACAATCGTTATCGATACAAAGGAAGTTTA
Organism: Butyrivibrio sp. MB2005; assembly: GCF_000424285.1. Taxonomy (GTDB): domain Bacteria; phylum Bacillota; class Clostridia; order Lachnospirales; family Lachnospiraceae; genus Butyrivibrio. The sequence continues at coordinate 190,696 of NZ_AUJP01000012.1, forward strand.
TCCAACTCTTAAGAACGATCTGGCAAGCCCTGAGTGCGGAATGATAGATCTTGATGCAACAACAGATTTTGACAATGCGCCTGTATGCACAGGCCCGTTTGTTGTAAAAGAGTTTATACCTGAGGGTGATGTTACGGTTGTAAAGAATGAGAACTACTGGGGCGGTGATGTCAAGCTTGACGGCGCTGTATTCTACTACATGCAGGAGGATGATCCCAAGCTCCTTGCTATGCAGAGCGGCGAGATCGACTGCTACAACAGCGTTTCATCTGCAGCTCTTGAGGTCTATAACCAGAGCCCTGACCTGTACGATGTAGTTTCAATTCCCGGTGCACGTCTTCAGTACTACATTCTCAATGAGAATACACTTGATGATTCTGTGAGAGAAGCGATCAATCTCACTGTTGATAAGGACAAGATCGCAGAGTACCTTTCTGGTACAGTATCTGCAGCAGTTGGACCATTCTCAACATCAGCTGCTTATGGCAAGGTAAATGTTCCTGCAGTAGATACTGCCAAGGCAAAAGAGCTTTTGGAGGCCGATGGTTATACACTTGGAGCTGACGGCATCTACGAGAAGGATGGTAATAAGCTCAGCATCAGCATTGCATACTATGCAGCAAGATCTCTTGATACTCTTGCAATTCTGATCCAGGAACAGCTTAAGGCTGTTGGTATTGATTCAACACTTAGAGTTGAGGAAGATCCGGATGCTACTTACATTGCAAACGCTGACTTTGATCTTGCTCTTTACTGCATGATCGCTGATAAGTCAGGTGATCCTCTTTACTTCATCGACTCAACTCTTGCAGACGGAGCTTACTACAATGTAGGTGGATTTGAGAGTGCTGAATGCCAGAGCATGATTGAGCAGCTCAGAATTGAGACAGATACTGCAAAGAGAGCAGAGCTTGCCAACAAGATCGTTCAGATTGCTATAGATGACAATGCATTTGGATATGTTGGACTTTTCAATAACACTACAGTTCTTCGTAAGGGCGTAAGCGGATTTGCTGAGTATGTTCCTTTCGATTTCTATGGAGTAGACGCAGAGACTGACATTAATGGCTAAACAAATACTTAAAAGGATCCTGGGACTTGCCCTGATACTTTTAGTGCTGAGCTTTCTTGTGTTTGGCATAATGTATCTGGCTCCCGGTGACCCTGCGGAAAAGAGACTCACCTCCCAGGGTGTGGTGGTCACAAAAGAAATACTGCAAGCGGAGCGGGAGAGGCTTGGCCTCCTCCGCCCCTTTATCGTTAGATATGCAGACTGGCTAAGAAACGTTCTTAGGGGAGATTTTGGCGTTTCCTTTAAGGATGATCTTCCGGTCGCGCCAAAACTGATAAAAGGGCTTAAGAACACATGTGGACTGGCTTTAACCAGTCTGCTTTTGGCGCTTATAATCTCTTTTCCACTGGGGATATGGTCAGCGGTTAAAAAAGGAAAATTGGTAGACCATATTGTTAGGCTCTTTTCATTTATAGGTAATTCTCTTCCGAATTTCCTGATATCAGTACTTTTGATGTATCTGTTTTGCATACATATCAAGGTCTTTCCCGTAATTGCAGATGGAAGCATCAAAGGACTTATGCTCCCTGCACTTTCTCTGGCGATACCCATGGCAGGAAGGTTTACAAGACAGGTTAGGAGTGAACTCCTGGATCAGCTTGGAGAAGAGTATGTTGTGGGAATGAAGTCCAGAAAGGTAAAGGGCAGATTTATTCTTATCAACAATGTCCTTAGAAACAGCCTTGGACACATACTTACAATAATCGGCCTTCAGATCGGAACCCTGATGGGAGGCAGTGTTGTTATTGAGAATATATTCAGATGGCCGGGTATCGGCAAACTTGTGATGGATTCCATAACAGCCAGGGACTACCCTGTGATCATGGGCTTTGTGCTTATTATGGGAACAATCTATGTTGTTATAAATCTGATAGTTGATATTACCTACAGGCTTTTGGATCCGAGGTCTTTTTAATGAACCATAAACGGAAAAAGATTAACAGAATAAAAGTAATAATATCTGCAGGTGTTGCACTGCTTTTGGTGCTTATAGCTCTTTTCGCAAGTGTTATTGCACCTAATGATCCATATGCAACAAGCGCATCAGCCATAAGGTCAGCTCCGTCCGGGGAATTTCTGTTTGGAACAGATAACCTGGGAAGATGCGTGTTTTCAAGAGTTTTATACGGAGCAAGGACAACTATAGCAGCTACATTTATACTGGTTGCGATTTCTTTTATCCTGGGAAGCATTATTGGAATCCTTAGCGGATATTATGGCGGAATATTGGATGAAATTATGATGAGGATTGCCGATATTATGCTGGCATTTCCTCAGATGGTAGTAGCCATCGCGGTTGCGGGCATTCTTGGAGGAGGACTTTCAAGTGCCATGATTGCGCTGGGAATAACTATGTGGACCGGGTTTGCCAGACTTGCACGGAGTCATACTTTTGCCATAAAGAATTGCCCCTACGTGCAAGCTGCAAAACTGGCAGGAAAGAGTGGGCCGGCTATAATGATGGCCCACATACTTCCCAATATAATAGCACCACTTCTTACAAATGCCCTTACACAGATAGGAACCACCATGATAGGTATCTCGGGCCTGTCTTTTTTGGGGCTTGGAGTTGTGCCACCCACTGCTGAGTGGGGGTCAATGATCAATGAGTCCAGGGCATATATACAAATAGCACCTTGGGCTGTGCTGTATCCGGCAATTGCTACCATAGTCACCATCATAGTATTTAACTATCTTGGGGACTGCGTCATGGAATATAGAGATGAGGATTAAGCATGGATACAATACTTAGGATAAACAATCTCTCTGCCGGCTATGGCGATGAGAGTGTTATAAATGATATCTCTTTTGAAGTGGAAGCAGGTAAAAGAGTCTGTATCGTCGGCGAGAGCGGAAGCGGTAAATCTACGCTTCTTAAGGCTATTCATGGCTTTGGAGGCGTGACTAAAACATGCGGAAGTATAGAGACTCCAAAAGACATTTTACTTGGCATTGTGCCTCAGAATCCCGGCGGATCTTTTAATCCCATAAGGACTTACAAGGCACAGATAATGGAGGCGCTAAAAAGTAATAACATCGACTTTAAAATAGATGAAGTTGAGAAGACACTCCAAATTCTGGGACTTAATGATGCTAAAAGAGCGCTTGCATCAAGGCCTTATGAGCTGTCAGGAGGCATGAACCAGCGTATGGCCATTGCCACAACAATGCTCTTGGAGCCGGGGATTTTATTATGCGATGAAGTTACAAGCGCCCTGGATGTTAAGACTGCAGGGATGGTTGTGGAGCAGCTTCTTGAGATCAACAAACTAAAGGGTACTACTATTTTGATGGTTACCCACCATTTGGGTATCGCATCTAAAATGGCTGATTACATTGGAATCATGAAAAGTGGCAGGATGCTTGAGTATGGCCCTGCAAAAGAGATCCTGGAGAATCCACAAAACGAGTACACAAAAAATCTCTTGAAGGCCGTACCAAGACTGAAGGTGAGCTGATATGCCGGATTCAGATATAATTTTAGAAGGAAAAAATCTAAATAAAAGCTACGTTGATAAAGGTAAAAAATTACAGGCTTTAAAGGATGTGAGTTTCTTCCTGAAAAATGGAGAGATTCTTGGAATCGTAGGCGAGAGCGGAAGCGGAAAGAGTACTCTTCTTCGTCATGTCAGCTGCCTGGAAAAGCCTGATAGTGGAAATCTTTATTATAAGGGAACAGAGTATACAGGTAAGTCGCCGGCCTTTACTGGAACCTTTCTGCAGATGATATTTCAGGATGCCCAGATGTCTTTTGACCCAAGAATGAAGATGAAAAAAGCCGTTGTGGAAGCTGCAAAGGGCTGTGGCCATGAAAAACTGTCACGAATCCTTGAGGCTGTCGGGCTTGATGAGAGTCTTTTGGAGAAAAAGGCAGGCAACATGTCCGGAGGACAGTGCCAGCGAATGTCAATTGCAAGGGCACTTTGTTCTGATGCCGGTATTCTTTTGTGCGACGAGGCAACAAGTGCGCTGGATGTTACAACTCAGGCCCAGGTAGTAGCTCTTTTGCAGCAGCTGCGTGAAAAAGAAGGGGTGTCTATCATATTTGTCTCCCACGACATTGCTCTGGTGAGCATGCTGTGCGACAGGATAATGGTAATGAAAAACGGAGAGTGCGTGGAAGAGGGAGAGACCGGCAGAGTCCTTGGAAATCCGCAACATGAGTACACGAAAGAACTGCTTGATAATCTTATTGAGTAACAAACTTTTAGAAAAATAATTGAGGTATACGTAGTAATATGACTAAACTTATGCAGATTCCTTTTGAGGAGGAAGCTGAAGATATCAAAGATAAAGTTGTGACCTACTGGTCCAAGAGAGCGGAGAGCTTTAGTGAGCACAAACACGAGGAGATACACAGCAGGAAAAAACAGCTGTGGCAGGCGGAGTTATTAAGACACTTTTCAGCTGATGATAAGCTGTCTGTTCTGGATGTTGGATGCGGAGCCGGTTTTTTTGAAATGGTGTTGTCGGATTTTGATTTTGACGTGACCGGTGTGGATCTTACGCCTGAGATGATAGATAAGGGAAAAGAGCTGCTTTCGCGCCATGGAGCAAAGGCGCGCCTTATGGTTATGGACGCAGAAAAACTGGATTTTGCCGATAGCTCTTTTGACCTGGTGATAAATAGAAATCTTGTCTGGACACTTCCGCATCCGGTGGAAGCCTACATGGAGTGGCACAGAGTGTTAAAGCCGGGAGGAATGCTGCTTGTGTATGATGCAGAGTATGCAAAGGGCTTTCACCACTATGACCAGATGCAGAACCTTGCCCACAAAAATGTAACCGATGCCATGGTAGAGGAGTGCCACGATATTTACCACATGTTATCTATCAGCACTTTGGACAGACCAATGTGGGATAAGGAAGTTCTTGAGAGAATCGGCTGCGAAAATGTAGTTGCTGATCCTGAGGTTGGAGATAGACTCTATGGTGAGAAAGACCAGTTTTATATGCCTGACAGGATGTTTCTGGTAAAGGCTCAGAAAGCAAAAATATAAATAAATGGAGTGGAGTTTGAGATGAGAAGAGGAATTGATACTACAGATATGATGGTATATGGCCACGAAGCCTGGATAATCACTGATAAGAGTGTATATGAGCCGGGGGAAGAAGTCTGCGGAATAATGAGGTGGGGACATCACATGAGGCCGGACGGATTCTTTCGCCTTGATGAGATAAGAGCTTTTGCCACAGATGAAAAAGGAAACAGAATAGCAATAACACCGGTAAAGGGCCCGGGCGATGAGCAGGGAGACTATTATGAGCTTCGCTTTACGCCGGTTTCTGAGGGCATTTATACCCTTATGTGTATCTATGACAACAATTATGTAAGAGATGAAAAAGACGTGTATTATGAGGGCGACAGAAGGACATATCCTGATATTCTTGATGCCAAGAACTATCCTCAGATATATGTGACAAACATAACTGTTGGAGATAAGAAGGGGACTCCCGAATTTATCCATGAGTCCAGAGTAAGCTTCGTTCCCGATCCCTGGGAAGCAGACACCGATGTGCTTCATTTAAAGCTTATTCACGACAAATTCCCGCTTAAGGGATCCACGGTAGTTGTTGTGTTCTATGATGGAAAAGAGTATTTTGAGAGAATCCTGAACACAGATGAGGAAGGCAGGATATTCTTCTCAGTGGAGAAAAAGGGTGTGTATATGGCCGTTACAAGAACTCCGCTGGCGGAAGGAATTCCCGGAATCTATGACAGCAAAGAGATAGCTTCAACATTCACATACGTTAAAAGGTAATACAAAAACAGGATGCGTTTAACATGCATCCTGTTTTTGTATTACTCCGTAGGTCACCATGGGACCATTCTTGATTATGCTAAGAGATGAGCACTGGTGGATCAGAACTCCGTCAGTATCGGCAATGGCTGTGTGAAGGGGTCTTCCAAAGTAATCCCTTATCTCACCAAATTTATCACCTTTTGAAAATCTCTCTCCCACCTTTTTCTCCGGATACCAGCAGCCGGTGAATGGGGCGTCATCACTGAATTCTCTGAGTTCTGTCTTAGGATATGTCTTGTACTCTCCTTCAATAAGACCAAGGAATTTCAAAATGTTCAGCACATCCTCTTTGTCTGCCTGTACCTCATCCTTTGGAAGCAGGCTTAACTGACCGCGCTCTATGAGAACACTGGGGATTCCGGCCATGGAGGCTGTGTTGTAGGCGCCTTCGGTGGTACAGGTACTCTTTACGCAGTAGGAGGCGTTTACGCAGTCCACCATCTTTTTTGCAATATCACTGGCAGGAGAAGCTCCCACGTAGTATGCGTAGGGGATAAGAGTCTCGTATCCGTCTCCGCTATGCAGGTCAATGTAAGCATCAGCGTTTTTGATAAAAACATCAAACAGAAGGCTTGCCAGGCGATCCGCGGCTGAACCATCCTTGTCTCCCGGGAAGACCCTGTTGAGATTCTTGCCATCCTCATAAACAAGGGACATGGTTCTGTTTTCAAAACCTGACCTGTTGGCTAATGGGATGATGATAAGATTTCCTGAAAGGTCTTTGGGAGAAATCTCATTAGAGAGCTCAATAGCTGCCTGAATGCCGACATATTCTGCGTTGTGAATGCCGGCTGTGACAAGAACGGTTTTGCCCGGCTTTTCTCCGCAGATGATGATGTGGGGAATGTGTATCTCGGTTCCGCCGACATGTATATGATCTTTTATCGTCTTGCCGGAGGTAAGTTCGTGTCCGGCTATATTTATTTTCTCCATAGTTTTTAAACCTCACTTCAGAGCCAAGGTTATCATGTTAGGACCGGGACTTTCAAGCCCCCTGGGGGGTTACATAGCTCCCGCGTACACAAAAAACCATAAACATCAGTACCATATCTAATGAACCTCAGCCTTAGGACGCTTGCTAAGTGCTGAGGGTTTTTTGTAGGAATTCGGTGTCAAAATTTAAAAATTTTGGCTCCGGTTTTCTGTTGTAGTAAAAATGCGGCATAGGGCAGTGTCAGATATACGTGTCATTAAGAAATAGCGCATACTCTGGAATTGCTTAAGAAAAACTCTTATAATCAAAGTTGCAGCTATGACAGTATCCTAAGCCTGCGTGAAGTGGGTCTTGATTATTTGCCGGATGATATAAAGAGGCCTGTTTCAGAAGACAAGATGCAGGAGTTAGTAATCCCACTCGACTATGTGAATGCAGAGTGGCTGCCTAGGGAGGTTCAAGATACCGCTGTAATCAGAAAGCAAGAAGAATCTTAGTATAGAATAACTTTCAGGATAATGAAATAAGCAAATCGGGATTAGTGGAGTAGAACATGGATAAAAAAAGGGCTTTGTCTGGCGCCATAACATTTATAACCCTAATGGGAATCGTAAGTCTGTTTTCGGACATGACTCATGAAGGCGCCAGAAGCATATTGGGCGAATATCTGAACCTCGCAGGGGCATCCGCTGCAACCATCGGATTTGTGTCCGGTATAGGAGAATTGTGCGGGTATTCACTAAGGCTCATATCCGGATTTATAGCAGATAAAACGAAGAAATACTGGACATTTGTTATCACAGGCTATGTAATACAGGTTCTGGCGATTCCTGCACTGGCACTCGTACCTGAACATGGCTGGATTTGGGCCTGCGGTCTTGTGATCCTGGAGCGTATCGGAAAAGCGATAAAAAAG
>NZ_KE384159.1:0-30897 GCF_000424285.1 Butyrivibrio sp. MB2005
AGCATCCAGGGAGCACTCCTTAGAATGAACAGATCCATTCAAGCGGAAGGTACTTTCGGAATCATAAAAAATGATCGTTGGTATAAAAGAATAGTCCGAAAAGGAATAGAATCCGTAAAACTTGAGGTTCTTTTGGTTTCAATAGGTCATAACTTATATAAATATCACAATAAAAAGATGCATCTCCAAGAAGCTGCCTGAGTTTAAAAAGTTTGTAGTTCTTGGGGAAAGGGGTATTATACTCTGTTTTTGCCAAAAACAGCATGCCTCACAAAAAAATGATATAAAAAGGGAGCTGGAAAAAATGATTATCTCATTTTTTCACAGCCCCTTATTTTATATTTTGTTTTTGCTCAGATCACTCCTGCAAACTCATAGCCAGCTTCTTCTACAGCAGCCTTGATAGCAGCTTCATCGACATCCTTGGAGTTTGTAATTGTAACCAGGTTGTCCTTGTGTGATGCTACTGCGCTTTCGATACCGTCAATTGCCTCCAGTGCCTTTTTTACATGAGCCTCACAGTGCTCACACATCATTCCGTTTACTGTAATCTTCATTTCTTTATTTTCCTTTCCTGTTTCATTATTGTTGATCTCACCGACCTTTTCGGCGGTTACTTCCTTATGTATTAAATTGCCTATAACAGCATTTTTAATAGTCTTATCTCTTGAACTGTCATAGGGCTTTATCCAGTTAAGCCTTAGCGCATTTGATACTACGCAAAAGCTTGATAAGCCCATGGCCGCTGCTCCAAATATGGGATTAAGCTCCCATCCAAAAGCTGCTACATAACAGCCTGCTGCAAGAGGAATACCAAGAACATTATAGAAAAATGCCCAGAAGAGATTCTCATGGATATTTCTAAGGGTGCTCCTTGATATTCTGATGGCTGCCGCAACATCCCTGATGCTGTTTTTCATAAGCACCACATCTGCTGCATCTATGGCAACATCTGTACCTGCTCCAATTGCGATTCCAAGATTAGCTGATGTGAGAGCCGGGGCATCATTTATACCATCACCAACCATGGTAACAGTTCCGTGCTCCATAAGCTGCCTTATGACTGCTTCTTTTCCGTCAGGCTTTACTGATGCAACAACCTCATCAACACCTGCCTGTACTGCAATGGCGTTTGCTGTAACCTCGTTGTCACCAGTAAGCATAACCACATGTATTCCAAGCTTTTTGAGTTCTGCGACTGCTTTCGGGGAATCCTCTTTTATTACATCGCTGACTCCTATTATGCCTAGGAGCTTACCTTCCTTTGCAAAAAGAATAGGGGTTTTACCGCTGCGGGCAAGAGTATTTATGGTCTCCTTTATTTCACTTCCGACATTGCCGATAACGCTCTCAATATACTTAAGATTTCCGCCATAAACCGGTGTACCTTCAAGCTTTGCTCTTAATCCATTTCCTGAGAGAACTTCAAATTCTGTGGTTTCAAAGGCTGCGATATTTTTATCTGCTCCGTATTCTGTGACAGCCTTGGAAATTGGATGCTCACTCTTAGATTCAAGAGCATAAGCAACTCTCAAAAGCTCATCTTGAGAAACACCTGCAGCAGCTACTATATCTGTGACCTTCATTTCACCTGTTGTGATGGTGCCTGTTTTATCAAGAGCAACTATCTGAGTTTTACCTGCCTGCTCAAGTGAAGCTGCAGTTTTAAAAAGGATTCCGGTCTTGGCAGAGACACCGTTTCCAACCATTATGGCAACCGGTGTTGCAAGACCCAGGGCACAGGGGCAGCTTATAACCAGCACTGATACCGCTCTTGCTATGGCATAGCCCACGCTCTGTCCGGCAAGGAGCCATGCAAAAAATGTAACAATGGCTATTCCTATTACTACAGGAACAAAAACTCCGGAAACCTTATCTGCTATCTTCGCTATGGGAGCCTTTGTGGCTGCCGCGTCACTAACCATTTTTATAATAGCTGAAAGAGTGGTATCTTCGCCAACTCTTGTGGCTTCGCAAACCATATATCCCGATGTGTTAATGGTGGCAGCGGATACGTTATCGCCTACAGATTTTTCTACAGGAACACTTTCACCTGTAAGTGCGGATTCATTTACTGCGCTTTCACCCTCTGAAACAATACCATCCACCGGTATGCTGTCCCCGGGTCTGACTACAAATTTATCGCCAACCTTTACTTCCTCTATCGGAACTGTGGTCTCAGTACCATCACGTAAAATCACGGCAGTCTTGGGAGAAAGATCCATCAGACCCTTAAGGGCACTTGTTGTTTTCCCTTTTGATCTTGCTTCAAGCATCTTACCTACAGTGATCAAGGTAAGGATCATGGCTGCTGCCTCAAAGTAAAACTGATTCATGTAGTACATGACCTTTTCAGTATCAGCGGCCTGCACAGCGCCTGTCATTGCAAAAAGAGCAACTATACTGTAGCCGTATGACGCCGTAGCACCAAGAGCTACAAGGGTATCCATATTGGGTGATCTGTGAAGCAGCCCCTTAAAACCGCTTATGAAAAACTTCTGATTTATCACCATGATCATTCCGGCAATCAGGAGCTCATATAATCCCATTGCCACATGATTCCCATCAAGGAATCCGGGAAGAGGCCAGTCCCAAAGCATGTGTCCCATGGACACATACATAAGAGGAATCAGCAGTATTACTGATGCGGTAAGTCTCTTTTTCATTTTAGGAGTCTCAGTGTCCTTTAAAGAATCATCTGTGGCTGATGACATAGCTTTTTTGCCATCTTCACTTTTGCGGCTTGCTCCATAGCCTGCTGCCTCTACCGCAGCTATTATATCCTCAGGGCGAGCCGAGCCTTCAACTCCCATCGAATTTGTAAGCAGGCTCACAGCGCAGCTCTCTACGCCCTCCACTGAACTTACCGCCTTCTCGACTCTGGTCTGACAGGCAGCACAGCTCATTCCTGTTACTTTGTATTGTTCCATAATTACTCCTCTTTAGCTTACTTCATGAGCTTCTGCATGGTGGCAACAAGCTCATCTATAACTTCCTCATTGCCTTCTCTGATGTTCTCAACAACACAGGTCTTCATGTGGTTTGCAAGAAGGGCTTTATTGAAGCTGTTAAGGGCACTGGTAATAGCTGAAACCTGCATCAGAATATCTGTACAGTAGGCATCATTTTCCAGCATTCCTTCAACACCTCTGACCTGGCCCTCGATTCTCTTAAGCCTGTTCATAAGGTCCTTGAATTCCTTATCATCTCTTTCTTTTGTTTTGCCTGAACAGCAGCAACCACACTCTTCCTGAAGCTCTTCAGTCATATTTAAAGTATCTGCCATAACGTATCTCCTATCTATTGCATACCCCCATAGGGTATCCTTACAAGCAAAATAATATACCCCAGAGGGGTATATTGTCAATTAGATTTTTTGCAATTTGTTTTTAAAGCTACCAAAATTATAAAGTGCCGCTATCTGATACACCTTTTTCCGCAGCATTTTCACTTTGGGTTCTTACAAAAATAACATACATAACTATGGCAATGACCCATGCACAGATTATTGTAAACACTCCGGTTTCGCTGACATAATACATCTTATCGTCTCCGATTGTGATAGCCTGGAAAACAGCCTGATCAAAGGCGTTATGTGACGCATGCAGGAAAGCTGAAGGCCATACACTTCCGCTTTTTATTCTTATCAGCTCAAAATATCTTCGACGATACCCTTAGGCGTATCAGGTGTCCAATGTCCCTCAAGGCATATATCAGCATCTATTGAAGATATGGTAGCTGCAAGTTTCTCACATAATTCCCGGTTCTTTTCCCCGGTTGGAAATACACCGCCGTTTGAATCCCCGATAAAAAGAACCTTTTCATCAATAATATGGATAAGCGTAGAATCATCAGTGTGTGGAGATTCAGCCTGAAAAAGCCTGACAGGGCAGCTTCCCAGATCAAGCATTAACTCCCCATCAAAGACCATGTCCGCAGGAGTTACTATAACCTCCTTATTATCACGATATTCATTTCTAATACTCTCATGCATATTAAGGAAGAACTCCGGTCCTTCCTTTAAAAGCCTGTCCCTAATATCCAGGATATACTGATTTGTTCTGCTATTTGCTATGCACAGCCCGCTCACGGCATGCATTGCAAAGGTATGATCCCAGTGCCAATGTGTAAGCACAGTTAAAGCAGGGAGAGGAAGTCCCTCTCCCTGCAACGCTTTATAGAATTCTTCTGTATGGGCAGCTGAATGGCCCGCATCAATAGCCAGAGACCAGTTATCCCCTTTAATGTATCCAAGATTGGGCCTGTCCCTTTCCTGTTCATAAGGATAGTACCATACCCGTTCCGATAACCTTTCCAATTTCATAACAACCCCTGATTCTATAGGTATCAAACTTCATCCATTACAATTCTGTATTTTTCCAAATCCACTTTGCCATCAACAACCGTAACGCCTTCGCTCTCTAATATCTCTGCCTGTTTCAATGCACCACCAAAGGCATATTTAGCGGCAAGCTCGCCCTTAGAGTTAACAACCCTGTGGCAGGGTATTGTATCGGGGTCAGGATTTTTATGAAGAGCATTTCCAACTGCTCTTGCCATTTTCCTGTCCCCTGCCATCTGCGCAACATCTGCATAAGTGGCAACCCTGCCCTTGGGGATTTTCTTTACTGCTTCATATATTCTTTTTGAGGGGGAATATGTGATTAAATCGTCGTTCTCTGCAACCATTCTTTTTATGACATCATCCGGTTCTCTCCATCCGGGATGATAATGTTCCGGCCTTTCTAATTTTTCCTGATATTCCTTGCAATCTCCCAGACATCATCACCATAATTGCTGACATACACAGCAATCCTGTTATTGTTTGGATTATAATCCGAAATAAAGCAGACTCCGGGATCACATCCCTGGAAATACGGAATATCCTTTTGCTCTTTTCCATCGATTATCCAAACGCCATAGCCATAATATCCTTCTTCTGGATCATCGCCATCGCCGCTGTGTTTACTTAGCATATTGTCAGCCATTTCTTTTGAAAGAAGCTTGCCGCCCTTAAGTCCCTTCCAGAAATTTGCAATGTCTTTTACTGTGATAAATGCACCGCCTGCACCTGTGCCCTTGGCATCCACGCAGAAAATATTGGTTCTCAAATCATCTGCGCTGTTGCACCACAAATAATTTACAGCACATTTTGCAGGGAGCTTATCAAGCTCGTAGTAGCCTGTGCCTGTCATACCGCATTTATCAAATATATTTTCCTTAAGATACAGATCAAAGGGCTGCCCTGTTACTCTCTCCAGGATCATGGCAAGCACAACGTAACCTGTATTGTTATACTGAAATTTGCTTCCTTTAGGATACATCATGGGCTTATCGATGAAAAGCGGAAGCAGGTCATCATTATGCCTGATCTTATAATTGGGGGAATCAACCCACAGCTCCTCATACTCGTCCATCACGGATTCATCAAAATAATCCGGTATTCCAGATGTATGGTTTAAAAGCTGCTCAACAGTTATATCTGTATCAATCGCTTTCCAGTCGATATCTATAAGCTGACCTATTGTATCTGAAAAATGAAGCTTTCCTTTCTCAATAAGCTGCAGGATGCCAACTGCCACAAAAACTTTTCCCGCTGATGCGCTGGCAAATTTAGTGTCTATAGTATTGGGTAATTCATTGGCATAGTCTCTGTATCCGGCTGCGTGCTCTACAAGCACCTTATCATCCTGCATAATATATGCTGCACCTCTGAAGTTTTCTGGTATAAATTCTTCAAACATACTCAACCTCCATTAGGACTGGTTTCTCTTATATTGTATCTCTCTTGGTAAATATGAGCGTTCCCATCGCCGAGTATATAACCAGTCCGACCATAATAACAATGATAACATTCATATGGGAAAAAGGTATCTCAATATCTCCAAGGTAGTTTGCCTTAGTTACGATGAGATTTCTTGAAAGGGCATACTTTTCCATAAAACCTGCAAGAGAAGGTCTCATGGAAACGAGCTTTCTTTCAAGCATGTCAAGAAGCATTCCATGAAGATTTGCAGATCCAAAAATAGCAAGCATGATTGGAATAATGGTATTTCTGGTAATCTCATAAAACGCCATCATAGCAATTCCAAATGCTGTATGAAGGAGCACTTCTAAGACCGTGAAGCTGATAAGTGAACTAATACTCTGCACAGCATACATACCGGGGCCTCTGCCAAGGCTTCCAAGTCTTATTGCAAGAAGTGATCCCAGAAACATGATCAGGGTATACAAAAATACCACCGGGATTTTTGTAAGAAAAATGTTTTTCTTCTCCTTCCGGGTTGTCAAAAGATTTTTCAAAAAGCCGCTCTTCCTCTCCTCCTCCGTATATACGATAGCAAATACTCCCACCATGATCAGAATAAAGCCGGAAGCTGTAAAGCTTGCATAGAGCTCCTCTAAGCTTGTTTCAGCAGTTATCTCTTCAGTAGCAACTATCCCTACATGTTCTTCATTCTGGCTTTGCTGTTCTACGTGTGCCTCATAAATCTCCGAAGATGGGTCAGTCTCCAGTCTGGACAGAAGTCCAAATGAAATTATCGTGATTAAAAGCGTTATATAAAAAACTCTTGTTTTAAAAAACCTGTACAGATTCATTTTCATTAGATTTAGCATGCCTTCTTCTGTCCTTTCCTGATAATATCCAAATAGAATTCCTCGAGAGAATCAGCCTCGTCAAGATAGCTGTTCTTCAACTCGTCTGCAGTTACTTCTGTTACAAGCTCTCCTTCTGAAATGATGCCAAAAACTGTGGCAACCTTCTGAAGTTCTCCAAGGAGGTGGCTTGATATCATGATTGTCATTTTCTTTTCTTCATTGAGTCTTTTAATGAGTTCTCTCATTTCAATGATTCCCTGGGGATCAAGTCCGTTTATGGGCTCATCAAGAATCAAAAACTCAGGACTTCCTATAAGCGCCATGCCAATTCCAAGTCTCTGCTTCATTCCAAGAGAAAACTTTCCTGCTTTCTTTTTGGGCTCCCTCGATAATCCGACAAAATCAAGAATGCTCCTTATTTCCTTCTCGTCGTACATGCCCATTGAAAGTGCCTTAAGCTTCATGTTGTCAAAAGCATTAAGATATCCATATATTCCGGGACTCTCAATAAGACATCCGACTTTTTCAAGGTAATGATCTCCGGCAGCAGTTTCTACCTCTCCGCCGGTTGGAGTAGCGAATCCAACAAGCATCTTCATAAGTGTTGTTTTTCCTGCTCCGTTTGGTCCAATGAGACCGTAAATATCTCCTCTGTTAATATGAATGTTCATATCCTTAACAGCCTCAAAGGAACCATATCTTTTAGTCAAATTTTTAGTTTCCAAATAACTTTTCATTTTGTTCCTTCCTTTCTCTGCTGAAACAGTCTTTTTACAATATGTAAGGTATCACATAGTAAAAGCAGGTCTTTCATTTGCACGGATAAGGACCTGCTTTACACTAAATTGAAAAATTCAGGAAGACATTTTTAATTCTTCAAGGCCAATGTGAGGGTTCCTGTACCTTGCCGAGCTTTTTTCTTTCTGATGATGAATTGCATTTTGTGGGCAGTTTTGAAGGCAGGCGCCGCAGCTTATACAATTGCTGTCAAATATCGGAGCCCCTCCAATAATACTGATATTCTGCATGGGACACAGACAGGCGCAGGTACCACAACCCGTACAGTCAGCTGAAACGCTGAGCATATCTGTGATTCCAACTCCGGTTTCGAACTCGTAATTCTTAAGATGATTCTTTGTCATAAGCTTCTTAAATGGTGAATCCTCCCTGATATACCTTTTGTGCTCAGTGATGTCTGCAAGCAGTTCATCTATCTGAGACTGCTGCTTTTTACTGTCGCCCTTTTGCTTTGCCATATCTGAAAAGGTAATACAGTTTTCAGCCATTTTAAGGCGATTGATGTAATCAAAGCATCTCCCGTCTTTCGTCATGATTTTCGATAACTGTCCGCATACCGCTCCGGGGAAAAATCCATAGGTAGCTACGGCAAAAAGGTATGAAGTCCTGATAGATGTTTTCTCAAGGAACTCTACAATAAACGGCGGAACACAAAGCCCATAAACAGGGAAAACTAGCCCTACTTCTGAATCTTCTATATGGTAATTCTCTTCACGTATACACTCCGGTATAGATAGAAGCCTGCCTCCAATTCGCTTTGCTATATACAGGCAGTTACCTGTAGAACTAAAGTACAATACTGTCATAATGTAACCTCCTAATCTTTATCAAAGATGTTATATGTATATCTGCCTAACTGTATAGTTACTATACTCTTTTAATAAAAAAACAGACCCGGATTCACTTATTCGGGTCTGTTTTTCACTATTTTATCTATTGGTTCTGTTACTCGAAAGCTTTTAGTTCGCATTACATCCTATTCTAATTTCACCTACATTCTTTTAGTCGGTTATACTTTCTTTCGCACTGTTGATAAGACCGAGAAGGCCCGTCTCCTTAATAAGAGCTATACCCTGGAATTCATCTCCGAGGACAATCAGATTGTCGCCTGTTTTAATATCGAAGATCTTTCTTGCTTTGGCAGGAATGACAATCTGACCCTTATCTCCCACTTTGACCATTCCAAAGATATGTTTTCCTTTCGGCGGTATAGCATATCCCAGGTTGTCCGAATCATTCTTTTCATATGAGATAAGGTCGTCCATGGATACACCAAAGAGGTCAGCCAGCATCTTACATCTCTTTATGTCCGGCAGCGACTCTCCGGTCTCATATTTTGAAAGCGTCTGTCTGGATACGCCTATCTTCTCAGCAATTTCCTCCTGTGACAGGTTATTAAGCTTTCTTAATTCCATAAGATTGTCTGAAAAACTCATTCTTTCTTCTCCTTTTTTATTCCCAGAACACACCACCTTATGAAAGGTATGCGGCTCATGATTTCATACAGAAGGTAGGAGCCTGCGAATGCTGCTATTGCAACCAACAGGTATACGATGACAGGGGCAAGGAACGGACATAATGTATGCAGATACCATCCGCTGACCGCTATCATCAGATAATGGAATACGTAGAGGCCCCATGATTTTCGGCACATCCACTTTGAGAAAGCATTCGTGAAATTTCCCCATTTTTTCATGAAGGCAAGTATACCGAGAGTTCCAAACCATGCGTATACATTGCACATGATTGTGTCCAGAACTACGTGATCCGGATAAGGCTGACCTTTATATAAAATCACAAAGGCTATGCAGGATGCGAAGCCAAGGATGCTTAATAACAGCCAGTTTTTACCAAGTCGATCCATCACTTCGTCATGGGACAATACAAAGTAGCCGATCATAAAGCCCAGTCCGTAGATACCGAATCTGTATACCACAATTATCGGTGTGTTAAGTATCTGCGCCGCTCCATATACGGGTATAACAAGAAGTATAAGTGTCAAAAGATTTGCTTTACCACAGATATTATAGAATCTGTCTTTTTCAATCCTTCTGATCAGTACCAGTATCATGCTGAAGAGCCAAAGCATCTGAAGGTACCACAGAGGGCCTGAGCCGCTGACTGCCATTATCAGGAAAAGGATTGGCCCCGGTACGTTGTTCATGGAATTAAATGCACCAGACATCAGCATGTTGTAATAGCCAAGAATCCAGCCGAAAACAAGAAGGCCGATTGTTGATGGTACAAGATACTTTCTCGTCCTTACGCTGATAAATTCCTTTTCTGTTCGTTTAATTAGTTCATAGCGGGCTGACATGCCGGATACCACAAACAGAAGTAACATGAACCAAGGATATACAATGTACTGATATGTATCCTGGGGCTGATATTTACTGAAAGGTCCGATGATTCCATGTTGTGTTACACCGTTGAATATGTAAATTACATGATAGATGACAACCAGCACTACTGTTATCCAGCGAATATTATCCAAATATGCCTTTCTCATATTTCTACCACCTTTGCTAAATATTTTAACATTTTTCTTAATCATAAAAAAGTAAGCTCCGCCTGTCTACCAAGCGAAGCTTACATATTTTGCTATTTTTTGTTAAATTTGGTTGCAACTTCATAGGCCACATATTCATGGTCAAATTCATAACCAAGTTTCTCCGCAAGATGGACAGATATCTTTCTTTACCCGCATGAAAAAGTGATCTTCGTCTTCGCCGGTTCTATATGCCCCGTTATTAGTCATGACCTTTTGAGAAGCAATATTGTCCTTATTAACGCGAAGGTATATCTCTTCTTCCGGCACAATCCCTTTTGCAATCTGAAGTGTCAGTTTTAATCCTTCAGTTCCATAGCCCTTCCCGCGATGGTCTTTTGAAATACTGTACCCGATATGACCTGCACCTGTTCGAAGGACATCCGTAAGGTGGTGTCTTATACGGAATTCACCCACAAGCTTCCCATCATCCCAGAGATAATAATATGTTTCCGGCACAAACCAGTCAGGCATATTAACGGGATGCTCATAGGATATCAGGGTTGGAAGAACTTTTTCCCTGTATTCATCAAAAGAAACTCCATGATATGGGTTAGTGAGACCATTCTCATCCTCCGGAAGCACTGTAGTATATTCCCACTGCGCCTTTGCATCCTGAAGGTTTATTTTTCTTAGTTCCATAAAATTACTCCCACGCTTTTTCACACAACCTGTTAAGTCCAATAATCAAATGTTTTCAGTACACCTTAACATACTCACGATAAAGCCACAGGAATCACATATTTCTCAATAAATTCTACCCTGTCAAAAATCCTTGGCTTAAAGGTTCCGGTCATTCCTACAGAAAGGTTCTGTTCTTTGTTTACATAGATTATATTTCCGGAATCGCCTATTGCCGCGTAGATCTCTCTGTCCTCAATCGGCTTGTACCAGAGATACCCGTATTCCATGAATCCAAATCTCTCTCCAAGCTTCAAATACGGCGTGGTCATCTGCCTTATCCATTCCGAAGAAACTATCTGATTACCTTTATATTTTCCTTCGTTTAAAACCATGGAACCAATCCTTGCAAGATCTTTTCCGGAAGCACAAAGGCCCCAACCGGCAGTGACTGTGTCCTGGGGATCAGAGTACCACTCATTTTTTCGTGGTCCTTTATTCATGAAGAAATCGAACTGATCCTCTTTACTGCTGGTGCCATGAATGGTATGCTCAGGGATCCCAAGTGGAATGAACAGATTCTTATTGGCGAAATCTATGCATTTTTCTCCGGTTGCATGCTCAATAATACCGGCAAGAATCTGGATTCCAAGTGTTGCATATCTGAATTCTCCGGTTATTCCGTTTCTCCCTCCAAGAAAATCCAGCGCAGCCTTTGTCCAGTCGTCCGAAGTACATACCTTTTTCCATGGCTCTGATTTACCCTTATAGGGAGCAGTCATGGTAAGAAGGTGCCTTATGGTGACATCATATATTGTTTTTTCTCCACGCTTAACCTGATAATCCGGGAAGAATGTTAAGACATTTTCATCGATGCTCTTTATAGCACCCTTGTCAACAGCGATACCTGCTAGTATTGCCATGACACCCTTTGTAACTGAGTTGACGTTGATGGCGTCTTCGCTTTTAAATCCGCGCCAGCAATCCTCATAGACGACTTTCTCATCCCCTATGGCGCAGATCTGACAGATATTGCTTTCGTTTCCTTTACTCTCAGAAATAAAACTATGCAGTTCTTCTCTATTCATTTTTTGCCTCCTCTTAGGATAGATTTGGACGTCCTAAAAGAAGGCTAACTCGATTAAAAATTGTTTTCAAGAAGAATCTTAAATTGTTTGTAATGAATAAATATGCCGCACTTTTCAAGGCAGGTGCGGTATACAATCCAATCATTTTTTGTAATCCGCAGAGACTTCCAAAAATGTCCTATTGCCATTTATGTAATCCGCATAGGCAGTTTCGGCATCCTTTCCACGGAAGACCTTACAAAGGCCGCACATGTCACAGTCGGCAATGCAGGGAAATCTTTTCTTTACATACTCTCTGCGCTCTTCAATTGTTGACTCTGTTATTTCAGGTGGATTCCCCATAGTTTGTTCCTCAATGTATCTGTCTGTCCTGGCGATATTTTTCCATGTATTCCTGGTTTATCTCGCGAATCTCTTTTTTGCCGTCTATGTAGTCCTGATAGATATCCCAGGGACTACCTCCTCCAAGCCAGCATGATGAGCAGTTTTCGCAGCCGCCACCACAATCCAGAGATGCCTTAACTATCTGCTCACGTTCTTCTTTCGTTGTATCACTGATTAGAATCGATTTCATAGGCTTCTCCTTTCACCTTTTTGGTAGCTTAATTATAGCATTATTCAGCTACAGGCTGTCAGCTTTATCTCTTCCATGTTTTACGTCTATCTCTGACTGATCATGGCATTATCTCTATCACACCGGCGCAATAGGACTTAGGGAAAAACTCTACTTTATCGAACGATTTTCTGAGTTCATCAATCACAAAATAGATTTCATCCTCATCCCATTCATCTCCGACTTCTTCTTTACACTTTTCCAGCGCTGTCCTTGTTTCAAATGCGACATCCCCAATGAGAAGTTTTCCACCTTCATCCAATCTTTCAAGCAACGACTTTAAAAAGATAACCTTCTGCTCATCTGTCAGATGATGCAAAGAATATGTTCCGACGATGTAATCATACTTATTTTCCGAGAGCTCTTTTACTAATCCATTTGTAAAATCTCCCTGATAAAGGTGGGCATTTTCCATTTTCTCTTTGGCCAGTTCAATCATTCTCTGTGAAAAATCCTGTCCATAGACTTCACACCCATTCTCATAGAGCTTTGTCGTAAGTGTGCCTGTTCCAAAACCTATATCAAGAACTCTGGCATTTTCCTTTGACATGATTTCTTTGAAAATAGTGCCAAGTACATCCTTATATCCTGCAAAAGGATAACTGTTTTCTTCATCCGAAAGGCCAACGGCTGCATCATATCCATCTGCCCATAAATCAAAACCTTTGTTGTCTAACATTAATTTTTTTCTCCTCCAAATACTTTTATGACCTACATCCCTCACACATATTGCCATTGGTTGAATGATGTAAAAAAGTCTTTTAAAATATGTTAATACGATAACACAATTGGAAGGAAAAGAAATTATAATGTTTGAAAAATCAATTGAAAACTTTGAGATAGGAAATAAAGAAATCGTCAACTACGACGGAGGTGTTGATCTTCTTTACTCAAAAGAAATAATGTGATGGTCCAGGTGGACGGGGGCCATTTTCACCCCGTCCACCTGGACCATCAAGCCTTCCCTTCATTTCCAAAACCGTTGAAAAGATATACTCCAAGAACAGCATTAAATCCTATGGCAGAGTAAATGCTGAACCTTTCTGCTATGCCAAAGTACTGGGGAGGAAACGCCTGCATGCCGATAGGTCCCATCATCATCATGGCAAAGAATATGGCTGCCCAGATTCCGATACCTCTCACCTCTTTATTCCTGCATCCGGCAATTATCAGCAGGACAAGCGATGCTATTGAAAGGATTACCACAAGTGCGGTAACAACCATGTGCATTACTTCCTGAAATGAAGATATCTGCTTACCGGCATCATCAAGAGAAAACATCGAATAACCTACCTTTGATACCCAGTTCATTATAGTAAAAAGGTAGATTCCCACACGGAACATCCTGGTTGAAATCTTATTCTCCGATACATATATTGCTACGCATGTGGCACATACCACGCTTCCTGCTGAATATACAGCAGCGAGCCTGTCCCAAAGCTGCCTCGAAGGTGCCGTCTCTGCCGAAAGATCACTTACAGCGGATGCCATCCAGTTATAGCCCGGAAAAGCACTTCTGCAAAAGTATGCAGCAGCTGCGTATGATATAAGTGCAGCCAGCCCTGTAAGTCCAATCCAGTTAATCAGTTTCCTGGTCATTACTCACTCCTATCTGATGACTAAACCATCTAAATAAAACCCGTTATGTTCTTTGGAACAGGTCTTCCCTCTTCCACAAGCATCAAACTATTTTGGCTCTGCAATCATTTCTATACATCCCCATTTTTCACCCATAACCTCATATGTTTCCGGCTCTTCCAAAATACAATCTTTAAATCCGGCCGCTTTATAGCAATAATGTGCAGGCTCATTATTTTCAAAAAAACCCAGGGTAACCTTACTGGCGCCATATATTTCAAACGCATATGTGAGTGCCAGTTTGATCATTTCCTTTCCTTTGCCCGTTCCTCTTTGTGCCGGATCCACAATAACAAATCCTATACGCAACTCATCCAATGACTCGCGTGGATTTCTCAAAGTGAAAAAACCGATTATTCCATTCTCATCAAATGCAGTAAACGCCATCAGGGAATCTACAAATCGAAATTCTTCCTGAGTTATGGGATACTTGCCCATGATTCCTGCGCTCCATTTATAGAAGGATCTTTCATCTTTGCTCCATGAAATAATGGTCTCCGCGTCTTCTCGTTTATATGGTCTTAATCTAAGCATTATATTTTCCCCTTCCAGACTAAAAAAACCCATATTCTTCAACTGTATGATTTTCCGCTGAAATTACCATACGTCATCACTAAACCAGTTTCAATAAGCATCGCTATATTGTTCTTAAAAAATAGCACAATAAAAAAACAGGTCTTACACTTACACTGATAAAGACCTGTTTTTCACTGTTCTCCGTCAATTATCCTACATTCCCAATCCTACGAGTCTTATTTCATCCAATTGCTCTGCGCTCAATGTACCTGCCTGATAAAGCTTAATATATTCATTCTCTACAGATGAGTCAAGTCAGCGATAGTAATTAGTTACCATTCCAGTAATTCCATATTTATTGATTTCTCACTAAATCCGTATTTTGCATACATCTCATACGCCTGTTTATTTCTCGCATTCACTTGGAGTTCTATGCCGTCAGAATGTTTTTCCCTTGAAACTTCCTTTAACTTGTCAAAAAATGCATGACCTACTCCCGTTCCTCTGTATGGCTCGTCGACTGCCATGCAATCCACAAAAATAACATTCCTCGTCACATGTGAAGATGACTCTATATGACGATAAGTAAGTCCCATAATGCCTATAACTTTTTCGCCATCCTCCGCAACATAGAAAGTGTCCCCTTCCAGTGCTTCCAGAAATTCTTCTTTAGTAATTATTTCTTTATTTTCTTTGTATATATCAGGTCTCAATTCAACATGAATATCCTGAACCTGATTCATAATTCTAAGAACTGATTCATAATCTGTCTCTACTGCAAGCCTTATTTGCATCAGTTTTATCTCCTTAACTTTTTCTTGCCTTAAGTGAGTGACCACTTCAGCGGCATATTACCCAATCTCTCCCAACAAACTCCAGTTTACATTTTATCAATTATTTCATCAGATTTACGCATGTGATAAATCCGGGAAATATAATTTATCCTGTTCGATAGACTCAAGTTTTTTACCTCTGTAAAAAAGTCTGTAGTCATTTCCGCCTTCATATGCTTCAGAGACGCATTTATCCTTATCCTCTTCAAGAGGAGTAAATCCCAACATGAGTCTGGTTTTCTCAATGTCTATACGCTTTACAACATCTTTGAGGGCGACTTTTTTCCTGCACAGAATTGACTGCAATACAGGTATCTCTCCCTCTTCCAGCACGATAAAGCAATCAAGATCAGCGCAGTATAATACATTCTCCAGTCCTGATGTATAGAACATCTGCAGACCATATTTATTTATCTGTTCAAAAGAGGAATGAGGCTCACTGGTACGAACATAATCCAGATATTTTTTCTTTATGGCAACATCCATATCCTGTATATATCTGAAGGGCTCAGCGTTTTTATCAAAAGTACCGAATTCTTCTTTTAGAAAATACCTGTACTGATTTATTGTTTTAAACCCCATCTTACGATAAAAACCGACAGCACTCAGATTACCAAAGAGATAGATGCCGTCATAGTCTTTATCATACTCTTTGATCACATGTTTCATCAATCCGGCGGCAAGGCCTTGCTTTCTATAGTCCAAATCAGTCATAACCGTTCCTATCTGGATATAGTTTTTAACGGCCCCATTTTGCCTGAAACACATTCGATTGACAGATACATTGGATACTATTTTTCCTCCTTCCACATAGGAAAAAGGGATATAATCGCCTTCAAAATAGCCATTCGTACCCCATCCTTCAAAGTCAAATCCGAATGTCTTTTGAGTCAGTTCGTTCAGCATATGACGGTATGCGTCATCTCTCATGTAATCACTAATTAATTCCATTGTATTTTACTCCCTACAATAGTTTTTCCGTTAAAATCCGTTCATCTATCCTGCGCACGACACTATTGGTATAAGCATTAAAATACTTAAGCCAAAAGCCGCTTCCTGCCGGATTGATACTTTCAAAATCTACTCCCAGCTTAGTATATCCTTCTGTTTTCAAAGTATTAATAACAAAATTAAACAGATTCTGATATGTGCCTCTGCCCCTGTGTTCCGGTAAACAATATGCCCCCGTGATATGGCGGTAAACACCGCCGGATGCAACAAATGTTTCGCCTTCGTCTGACACTTCCATATAGGCGCATAGTTCTCCGTCTTTCTTCTCTACAAAGTAACGTTCCTTTTCAGAAAAAGTTAAAAACTCTTCCTGTGTAGCAGGTTCTCGATTCATAAAAAATGGACTGGAGCAGTAATGTTCATGAAGTGCCAAATGAAGCGGATAAACATATGCAAAATCTTCTTTGGGCAATTCAAAAAACTCATATCCATCGCATGAGGCGCAGTCAATTGGTTCCATCGGACGAATGGCATCCATGCACCTCATTCCAAAGCCATAACGAAAAAGTTGCTGTTTTGCTTCCTCATCATGGTCATATAAGCAAATAGAATGTGACAACGCTCCTGCTTTTACCCATTTTTTTGCAGCCGCCTGATACAATGCTGCATAGATCTTGCCGTGATTTTCCATGACTGCACCATTCGCACCCATGGGTGAAAAAACACCTCTCACATCAGTGGAACGAAAAGCATTCTCAAACGGTTCCACACTGCAAAGGAATCCGACCATTTTCTCGCCTTCAAATGCTGCAACGCCTAATCCATTTTCTGATAATTGTTTTAGTATCGGAATGCTTGATATTTCCGGAAGAGCCTGTATAAACTTCCTCTCATAATTGTATGTACTAAGGGCAATGCCCATTGCTTCCTCTACATGTCTCGGTTCAAAGTCTTGAATTATCATTTTTATTCCTCTCACATATTTATCCCTGTTAATATGACGTATTGTTGACTTCTTTAAACTTCTTTGCCACCTTCGCCCACTTCGCAATTTCCTTTTTCTTTCCATAGTTGCGAACATTCTCTGTAGTAAGTGACTTATAGAGCATATATCTCTCCTTAGGCAGTTCTCCGCTTTCAATCGCTGCCTTGATTGCACATCCGGGCTCTGTATCATGCCGGCAATCACTGAACCTGCACATAGCTTCCAGCTCTACGATATCCGAAAATGTATCTTCCAGCCCCTCTTCTGCTCTCGCTATTCCAATCTCTCTCATACCGGGAGTGTCAATTATTGAAACTCCATTTTCAAGTTCTATGAGCTGCCTGTGGGTGGTAGTATGTTTCCCTGTAGAATCGGAAGCACGAACCTCCGAAGTCTTCATGATCTCTTTTCCTGCAAGAGCATTTAGAAGCGTTGACTTCCCTGCTCCGGAGGATCCTAAGAGCGCGATGGTAGTTCCGCTCGTCATGTATTCTGAAAGTTCCTCAAGTCCTATATCATAAAGAGCGCATATGGCATGAACCCTTGCCTTGTCAGAAACACTCTCCACCTCTCTTATATATCTACCTGTATTGCTGCATAGGTCTGATTTGGTCAAAATAACCACCGGTACAGATCCGCCCTGCAATACAACACTGATATATCTGGCTATCCTGTTGTAGCTATAGTCCTCGTTTAATGAGGTAATTATAAAAGTATAATCCGCATTGGCCAGCATATACTGCATTGTGCGTGTCTTTGCCTGATCAGGCCTTTGCAGAAAACTCTTTCTTACGCAGACTGACTCTATTACAGAATCGCCAATTGGGTTGAATTTAAAAATAACATAGTCACCTACGACAGGAAGCTGGCTGGCCTCTGCCTCCCTGAAACTTCCCTTTAGTTTTGCAGGCACCTCTTTTCCCTGGAAACTGATGGTGTAAGTGTTTTTTTGAATCTCAGAAATTCTTCCTTTGTTCTCTGTTGATATAGTGTTTTGTTCAATATTTGTTTTCATTGTTTTGTCTCCATTTTTCTTCTTGTTATTGGTAGTTATCACATCTTTTTGGAGACCCTGTTTATGGAAATATCGCTTTAATATGCATAGAAAAAGCCGCGACAAAAATGCCACGGCTCAAATTGCTTAACGCCAATTTTCATATGATGAAAGACAGCAAAGTAAATTATACCGCTTTCTGATGATATTCATAAGCCGAGGGTCTCATACTATATTCAGTTACAATCTCTACACTGCTTATTCTCATTTCAAACATATATGATTACCTCGCTTTCTTTTAGATTTTTTACTCTTAGAGTTTATCAATAAAACGTACACATAGCAATAGTTACACTTATTTGGGTGTATTTTACACTGCATTCAACTCGGCAAACTGCCGAGTTATATCACACAGTTTCAGATGTTTCAAAATAATACTCTTCCAGAAACTCCTGCAAAAATTCATGTCTCTTTAGCGCTATTTTCTTAGCTGCATCTGTATTCATTTCATCCTTTAAAAGGAGAAGCTTATCGTAAAAATGCTTTATGGAATCTGACAATGGCCTTCCTACTTTCCCACCATAAGCAAATGTTCTTGCGATTCCAATCGCTCCAATGGCATCAAGTCTGTCAGCATCCTGAACTATCTTTCCCTCTAACGTTTCAGGACTTTTCCCTCTGTTATGGCTAAATGACACTGAGTTAATAGCCCGACAGACCTGTTCTATCGTTTCTGAAGGTATATCGTTACGTTCCATAAATGTCCGGGCATTCATGTTGTTTTCTGTATTAAAAAGCTTGTGGTCATCTGCATCGTGTAATAACGCAGAAAGCAAAACAACAAAACTATCTGCTTCTGTATACTCCGCAAGAATCATCTGTGCATTATGATATACACGCATAGTATGATCTGCTCCGTGCCCATCTGAATTCCCTGCAAAAAGCTCTTTAACATAACCTATTGCATCACTGATTATTTTATCTTGTTCCACTGCCATACCACTCCTCTTACTCTTATTCTTTAATTGTTATCATCCAGCCTCCTATCAAAAACTATGATTGATTCATCGTGTTCGCCTATCATCTCTACCGAAATCTTATTTACAATAGTCTGAAAGCTCTCATCTATATTTTTTACATATTCATAAGCATTGCTTAACTCTTGCTCATTATTAAGCTTACCTACAGTCATATGGGGAATGTAAGGTAATCCAAGATCATAGTCTTTAAAATGATTTGCATACAGTTCATCATGAATGCCTTCAATTATGTCTTTTCCTTTTTCTATATCCAAAAAGAGATAATTATCGTCTGTTTTACTAAAACCATGTAATACCAATTCAAAAGGCTTTACGTCCTTTAAACTGCTTACTAACTTTTCTTCTAACTCCTCATTTGACATTTCATTTTCAAACGGAAAAACCAGCGTGATATGAGGACGAACCAGCTTTGCCAAAGGATCGTATCGATTTCTGATTTCATTTATTATTTCTATATTTTTGAATTGTGGGAATATCATTATTGTTCTTAACATCTTTGCCTCTACAAATCCAGATTCTTGCTCATTTATATAAAAAGATTATGATCTCTTCTTGATATTTCTTCTTCATCAAACAATGCTGTCACTAAATCTTTGCCTACCACATCTCCTTTTTGTTTCACTCATGATTTTTTTGCGGATAGCCGCAATTTTTTAATGTACATCCAGCGAAATATTTTTTCTAGTCAGCACCTCCTCCAAAGCCTTATTTACCATATCCTTATTAAGGATTACTCCTTCCGGATCCTGGGCGCTGACAATCGAAATATAGTCATCATATGCTTCCCTGATTTCATTAGAAGTACTGTTTTCATTTATGATTGAATCAAAATATACCGTTGAAAATATTAAATCCAGGCTTTTGTATGTTTCACTATTATACGCGTCATGCTTATAGTCATTATTAGCATTTGAAATATCAAATAAGAGATTATCAAAATCATATTCCGGCAGGATATCATTTAGCGAATTATCCAAAACCGACTCGTAATCAATCACACTTCCGTTTACATACTTTTCAAAGCTGTAATCGGTACCATTTATCAGAACCTGCGAGTAGTTATTAGGAATCCTGTATGGAAGCTCCTTGGGATCAATTTCATATAAAGTATCAACAAACAACGAATCCAGTCCCTCTTCAAGGATAAAGCCATAGTTAACAGCTTTACAAAAGTCCCGAATAACTGTGTAGCCCTTATATTCGAAGTACAGATTGTTGAGCATATGTCCAATTTCATGCGGAATTACCGCATATACAATATCTTTATTTCCGTCCTTGTTCAAATAAACTGTATGAATATCAGGCATAAACACCCCTTGGCCATTTGGCTGCTGAATAATTGAGGTCATTTCAGATTCCCCAACATAAGCAACCTTCAGCATACTGATATTCATATAAAAAGGCCGAAGATCTATATTATAATTCGAAGCTTCAAGCTTATTGACAAAATCTTCCAAATAGCTTTTAAAAGTGTCGTCTATATCGGAATTATCCTGTATTGCCTTACGAATATCCCCATATTCAGGATTTTCTACATATTTTTGAGGCAAAAAATCAGTAAGCCTTGCAGAAGAGTAAACATTTATCCTTTTTAAAGCTTCATCAACAGTGTAATCATCTCCAATGATAAGCTCATTACCATCAAAGGGATTATGTGGCATTTCGACAGTCGTCTGCCCACAGCCATAGCATCCGATCAGCAGCATAATACAGGCAGCTGAAATACATATATTTTCAAACAATTTGTGCATACGCCATAATATCCTTTAATTACCAGTATTGAACTGATGAGTCACCACTGACCGGGGTATCCTGGGATACATCTTCCCATTCTCTTTCCTTTTTACCCTCATCCCATCCTTTAAGTTCAACCTTATTGTCAAGGCAAGCGATATTCATCTTTATATTAACCTCAGAGTCCAAATTTGAATAATCAACGGTATAGCTTTCCCGCTCGAAAACCTGCTTAATCCGTTTATCTATTTTTTCAGCTAATACTAATGCAAGCCCCTCTTTCTGTGAATCTTCGGAAAGATTCTGCATACGATTATCTGAGAAATTAATCATGCCATTCTGTACTTGTCCCTGCTTGATATCCTCCTGTCTTTCAAATCCATCATGAACCTCATAATAAACTCCGGCTTCTCTGACATGATACATCAAACTAACGGCATAATTTACGACTCCGGGATTATTCAACTTCAAGGCTTCGTATCGGTTTTTTAGCACATTGGCAACAGGGTCTACTACAAATCCCAAATCTATGGTTACGGATTCCATGATACGATTCTTAAATTCGTTAACTTTCATATCATATTCAGCAACCAGCTCTTCACCACGCTGCTTTGCTTTTGCCTGGTTATCATCTTTACCTGAGGAGCTTTCAGCTTCCTTCATGGATGCTGCTTCTTTGTCAATAGCCTGAAGTTTTTCAATGTAAGCTGCTTTTGTGTCGCTGATTTCCTGATCATACATCTTCAAGTTATTGGCTTTCTTTTTACCGCGTTTGATCAGCAGGAATCCTACTACAGCTATACCAACGTAAAAAAGCGCCGCGAGAAATGCATCAGAATCCCGCGTAGAAATCCAAGCGTAAACACCTATAATCACACAACCAACACTTATCACAAACAAGACCCAACCAAGACCTCCAAGACCTGCTTTATTATTTATAGAAAGACGATCTTTCTCCAGCTCCATCATTTTCAGATCATAAGCCGATTTTTCGGCATCTATTTTTGCCAGTCTTGATTTTTCGATAGATTCCAATTTTGTGTTTACTGTTTCTTCTCTTACTCCACTCCACTTTTGAATCTCATTCTGAAATATTCTATCCCTAACTACACTTTTTTCATGCTTTATTTCCATGTTAATTTCCCCTTTACACTATCCACAATTATTCCAATCATTAATCCCAACTCTGCAGCTGATTAAAATCCGGATTAAGATACTGCAGACGTAATCTCATCCAATCCTTTTTTCTCTCCCAATTCTTCCTCAAATCGGTGTCTGCAAAGATCTCAGGTAAACGCTCATCGATATACTGCTGCAATGCCATAGCAAATCCCGCTCTCTGATCATCCTCACCAAGATCCTGATAACGATGATCAAAAAAAGAGAATAGATATCCATGCGGAGTGCTGACCTCTCCGGCTCCTTTGGGCACACTATAATATATCCCTTTTGTCTTCACATCAAAATCAACTACTATTTCGTAAAATTCCTTATCAGCGTCTGTTATTATCGTATCACGGCATCTGCTCAACCTAGCCACAGCATCTTCGATTATAGGATTAAAATCCACACTGGACAAAAGAATACGATCACGGAATCTGACAGCTGCCGCCTCACTTTCGCCATCTACAGGCTCCGCATTTGCCATCTGTTCCTCCTTTAAGTTCTCTTCTTTGAGCTTAGCAATCTCTTCCTCAGCGTCACGCTCAGCCTTTTTAAATATTTCTGTATGCAGTTGCTGAAGCTGCAGATACTGACCATTCCTGATCTGCTCACAATTGTCGAGGTACCTTTTAGATATTTCATCTCTAAGCTCTGTCTTTCTCTCAGTTATATTCTCCCTTTTTTCATTATACTTATCCGAGGCCTTCGACGATGGAATTGTTAACACAATAAAAAAAACAACTACAGGTGCAATAAATACCATGATCGCCCAAAATCCATTCCATTCTCTGCTATATAAATAATAAACGATTCCGGCTGTAACTAAAGCTGATATGATAGCTCGTCTTGTATCTCTGGAATCAGTTTTATTTATATATTCTTCATACTCCTCCTTGCTCTCTTTATTTAAATCTTTTGCTCTGCTTTCCAACTCATGAATCGCTTCGTCTCTTTGCCTTTTGAGTTCTTCCAGATGCTCATCCACTTTTCTCTGATACTCTTTTTCTGCCTTTTCCAAGTGGAAAGCGCGAATAGCCTCTTCATTAATAATTTTCATCCCAACAACACTCCCTTATCGATTTTCACAAGTCCGCTACTCTTAGTAGGTATTACTTGAAATTGATTTAATCTTATCCTCTATGTCTTGCAGTTCTTTCTCGAGCCCCTTTTTCAGACCTTCTGCCTGATTGACGGCCGATTCAAGAATTTTGCGTGACGATTCAAGTTCCTTAACCATCTCCATGCTTATTGAATCACTTGACATAGCAGTAGTACATATAATAGCTGCGCGCTTCATATACTCCATATTATCACTTACAGAATTCTTATAATTTTCCAAAGCAGTAATCATTTCTCTGATTGCTGCTTCTTTTGCTAATGTTGATTCTCCCATCCTTACACCTCCATACATCAAGAAATTTTTGTCATTATCCAATCTGCAATTTTGCCGAGCTTCGATGATAACGTACTAACTGCGGTGCTTCCTCTCTCAGCAGCCTTTGTAGTCATTGAAATGATTTCTTCGGTTTTAAGTTTATATGCGCCCAAATCATCACCGACCTCCTCTGTTGTTTTCTTTAATGCTTCATTAGCATCAATAATTCTTTGCTGTGATTCCACTAACGCTTTCTGCATCTCATAAAGCGACTGCGCCCCCTCTTCGCTTATCATTACCGTAAAATCACCCATATACTACCTCCTTCTCAAAAAATAATCATTGTTCAATATAATGACGTTCACCGGTAATACGTACCGAAATATCAAATCCAAGTTCCATAGCAGCAATAATCCTATGTCTGCCATGACCGTTGAAACAATAATAGTCATCCCATTTATCTACTTTGGGAATATTCCTGGGATCAAAATAGAGGCTGGCACATGTGCCAAGCTCAGGGTCCTCGATCAGATCCGATAGATCTCTTCCCTGTGCTAATGCTTCTCTTACTTCTGGAATGTGGGATGCAATTTCCATATAAAAATCCTTGGTATTATCTCCCCAAAAAACATCAGGATTATTGACCTCATCCGGGCTGAACCTAAGTCCTTCAATCATGGTCGCAGAAATGGTTTTGGTCACCACGGTCTCATATGCCTGATATGTTGTATGCTCGTAGTCGTAATAACCCTTTATGAAACTCTCATAATTAGCACCTTTTGTAAAAACAAAGCCATTTTCCTGCTGTGCAAAAGAAATGTTTCCAAAGCCGGTCTTATCCGTAACAGAATCAGATCTTTGAGCGTCTATCCTCAAAGCTTCATTTGCGGATGCAATGACTCCTACGGCCTCCTCCTTCTGATATTCCGACACCTTAAGAAGTATCCATGATGCCAAAGAATTCATTTTCTGAGTCAATACAATCACGGCATCTCTACACTTATTTATCTGCATTTGCTGATCAGCTATAAAAGAATCCACTTCGTCTTCATAAACCCCGAGATCATCACTACCAGCCTGGGCAGTCTTCACAAGCTGTTGCAGAGACCTGTCTATTTCGCCGG
Source organism: Butyrivibrio sp. MB2005 (assembly GCF_000424285.1). Lineage (GTDB taxonomy): Bacteria > Bacillota > Clostridia > Lachnospirales > Lachnospiraceae > Butyrivibrio. Next base: position 24,623 of record NZ_KE384159.1, read on the forward strand.
TAGCTTTCTCTAATTCTTTTGCAGTAGTAGTAAGTGTCTGAGCCCCATTTTGAGAAATATCTACTGTAAAGTCCATATTACCCCCATTTATTCTTCACAAACCACACCATTTTTAACGCACCAGCCATCTAGCGGAACACCAGAATACAGATGAGCCTTAAAGGAATAGCCCTCCTGATTCTCCTGATAATATCCCACTGCTCCTTCAAGGTTTAATAGATCTGCTTTTTCTCTGACATATCCCCTTAAGAAAGACATTGGCATATCAAACAGTATCTGATGCACGAAACTATCCATTCGAATTCTTAGTCTCTCAATCATATTTGGATCAGGACAACAAAGCACAAAATGAATCCCCATATTTCCTGCTATGGCCCATAGCTTCTCCAAATCAGATGATGCATCATATAGTTCATTAGCAGGAATAACATCATCTTTTTTTTCTTCATCTACTGTGTTATTAATCTTAGCTACTGCATTATTATATTCTTCAATGTCACTGTCTTCAAAAAGACCTGACTCATCTTTTGCCATCAAGGATGCAAGATCAAATTCCAATTTTGGTACTACCATTTCGGGAGATGATATTGGCTGTTTAAATTCCCCTGCTACCGAAAATGCCTGTTTAAGGCTTTCGTATCCCAGAATTATCACTAATCTGTTCTGCTTTACTCTATTTTGAACAGCTTCAAGAAGATATCTTATTCTTCCACAGATAGCGGCTTCATCAGCAAAGCACTCTGCCCCATCCCAGAGATCATGATAGCGGTAATACACCGGATCCCTGTCATCACTCCATACCTCCACAGGATATCCGACACGCCTAAAACTTCTTGTAAGAGAAGCTAAAAGACTGGCATGTACCCTTTCTGAATTTTTGTTATTTCCACCTGCTCCGGTTACCAAAATATTCTGATAAGGCTTGGGAATCAGTTTAAAGAAACGAACAGAATAAAAGCCTCTGGGTGATCCCGGATACACACGAACATCTCCGGGAAGCAGCTCATCCTGATGACTGTCCTCATAGGCTTCTATCCTACTAAGTTCTTCATCAAATGTCCTTGGTACCTTGCCATCCAGATAAAGCGTGTTCTTTTCTACATAACACTTGGAATCATCTACTCTATCACCGGTTACAGGTGTCATTTCCGACTGCATGAACTCAGATAATTGTCGCATTCCTTCCAAGGCATCATCTGACGGTGACGGATAAAAATTCCTGATACGTCTTACAGAAAAGCCTGTTTGTTTGTCCGCAAACTTAACAATTGAGCAGTAAGCCGGCAATTCTTTTATCCATGTATCAACCTGATCTGTCATACTCATAGATAACACACCAATCATTTCACCCCTATTGGGGTTCATCAATGCGATTCTGTTTTGAATCTGAGCTTTAGCCTCATCGCGTAGTCCATGTATTCCATTGTTATAATTCTGACTGGCAAAAATGAATTTCAATCCGGGTTTTCTACCGGTTTGAAGCAGTCTTGTCATTTTCTTCTGGTAATCAAATTCATGCTGTAGCACATCCGACATGCGGGCAAATTCATCGATGATCACCACTATAGCCGGTAATCTGTCCTCAGATGAAAGATCTTTCACATCCTGAACCCCATGCCTGCTAAGATACTGTAATCTGTAGTCCAGCTCAGCTATTAGCTGATCTATAAGATCAAATACCAATTCTCTGGAGTCATCAAGAAGGATGTTCTTTATGTGCGGAAGCGGATATCTGATATAGGAGCTAAACTCAACCTTATTAAAATCCGCAAGCCACAGTTCCATTTCATCGGGGTGGTAATTCATTGCAAGTCCGGCAATAATAGTGTGCAGCAATGTAGATTTCCCACTTCCGGATGCTCCCATGATGTAAGTAGCAAAATTAACGCCATCAAAATTCATAAGTACCGGTGTTCCATTTTCATCAATTCCTATGGGAACCTCAATCGGTTCCTTTGAATCCTTCATGCGCTGTGGAATCTTAAACGGATAGCGTTCAAAATATGCTGTCTGCATAGATTGCATAGAGTCATCATGCTGAAAGAATTCGGTCAGTTCATCTCTGGTGATCTGATCAAATCTTTCCTCAAATGTAAAATCTTCACTTTTTCCTTCTGTCAGCATGACAAAACCAGGGTTTTCCTGAAGTCTGTCAGTAATGCGAATAGAGTTAGGATACTGATATTCAATGTTCTTAATCCAATCTCCCTTATACGCCTGATCCATACCGGACGCCTGATGAGCCCAAAGGAACTGTATACCGCATTCTGAGCCGTTGTATATCAGTCTTTGAATTGCTCCCCTAGCAGTTGAATCTATAGAATTTCCCTCTCCATCATTGATAATAACGAGAATATGAGATGTCTTTTTATTCGCTGTAAGTTCTTCACCCTCAAATAGTGCTCTGTCTATATGTTGTCTTCCAATAAGTGAAATCTTCTTTTCCAGTCCATCTACCGTTATACGAATATCATCATCGGAAACAGGTGCTGTTTTAATAGCACCCCCCTGCTCTCCGACAACAATTGAAAGTGCCCCGAGAAGACGTGCATTTCTATTTATCTGATCCAGAAAATAGATTTCAGAATTATTAGCGCCATACAATCTAATCCAGCTAGTGCACAGCTCTTGGAGCATCCTGCTTAAATGAAGTTCATTTAATGGCTGCCACTGCACAAAAACCGGAGTTGCCTTATCTGTTTTCAAAAGGACTGGCAACTGTATAGTTCCACTGTTTTCAGAATAATATTCAGGAATTTCCCTGGTAAAAATAGAATCTGTTAAATCGTTTGCGTTGCTTTTCCAGGCTTTATAACCAAGTGTAATAAAAGAGTGTTTATAATTCTCTGAAAGAAGCTCTTTCAGACTGATTAGCTGTTTATTACATAACCGGTTTGAAAGATATTCCTTAACCTCATGCTCTTCGCGAACAATCTCTCCTACACCCGCAGCAAATTTGTCCTTCACTTCCTGTTCATAGTCTGCAACAGATAGCTTAACCATAAAACCGGATTGAAGAAGTTCTATTCTCTTTTCTATAAAGGAAATATAACCGGCACATGTTTCAAGAAGCTGCGCCGCCATTGGATCGTCTTTTTTGTCATTATCTATTATTTGAAAAGCTGCCTTTTTCAGATAAGTAAGATCCGGCTCAATAGGATCAGCTTCTGCAGGATTCGGACGAGCAGATGTGTGATTACTAATAATTCTACCATGTTTAATCACCGTGTTTCTCATCTGATTCAGTTCTTCAAGCTCACGGGTATTATTCTCTGATTTATTATCGTATTCCAGCTGCGCACTCTCTTTGGCTTTGGCAAGCTCTTCTTCGCGCTTTTTACTAAGAACGGCCTTCTTTTCTTCATTTTGCTGTAACTTAACAGAAGCATCAGCAATTAAATTTTCAATTTCAGCCATGCATTCTTCTAGTTTTGAAATGTAATCCCCAAAATTATCTGCCATTTATTTCATACCTGTATCCATTGTTGTGCCTACCACCTTCTGAATTTTTAAGGTGTTGTAACATTCAAGCACTCATGAATAAGCATACCTCTTTTTTTTATTAAATAAAAGCATCAAAAATGAGCTGTGAAGAATGATTTCTCATTTTCACAGCCTCTTCATTTTTAACTAACCGGCGTTCCCTGTTTCACCTTATTTTTATGCTCATACATGAGTTTGTCCGCTTTGCCTACAACATCTCCCACTTTGTCGCCGGCAAGGCGCTCTGCTATGCCATAGGCGAAATCGATTTTGAAATCGCCGTATTTTTCATCGCATTTTCCCTTGTGCAGCGTGCTGTCTACTATGCCCTTGAGTACCGGTTTCAGAAGATCCTTGAATGCATCTTGAATGTCCTCAGCTGTTTGGATATCGTACTCATTGAGCAATCCTTGGATTACAGCCTTCTTTCCTTCTGTCATTGGTTTTGCCTTATAAACGTCACGTCTCTTGTTTGCCATAAAAAATGGGCCTCCTTGATATTTAAAAATTTTATCATAGAAGGCCCATGCCTTATATTAAATTTACAGAGATTTTTTCAAAGGCTCTTAATTTGGCACGTTTCAATCTATATTTCCGCTTTATTTATTTCTTATATAGTGTATAAGTATTGTTATCCTTGTATCCATTGTAATAAGTCCCATCTGAACCACACGTTCCTGAACATCCTTTTCATACAGGAACACACCCTGCTCTGCTCCATTTGCGATTGCAATAACACAAGGCAAAAACAATATAAAACATACAACCAGGCATTCTAATACAAGAATCATATTTCCCCCTATCACGATTTTCTGGTCACAAGATGAAGCCTAAACTTCTTTGCTGCTTCAAGCCCACAAACGGTAACTTGATTCAATTACATGATACCACCCGTTGTTAGATTCTGCTAACCATATTCATAATTGAAGGCCCATATCATTGATACAGGCCTAATCATTATTGTCATTATTATCTTCAAATATTCTATTCCATATACTATCTCAATCATGCTCAATTTCTAGTAAATCAAGAAGCTTTACAAATGTATCCTGTCCATCAAGACAAGTATCTATGAGCCATCCTTTTTCATTTCTCCATTCCTTGAGACCTCTGTAGTAATAATTCTTCTTGGAATCCTCAATGATGAATGGCACAATATTGTGTCTGAGGCATTCCTTTAATGCTACAAGCCTTCCTACCCTTCCGTTTCCGTCCTGGAATGGATGAATATATTCAAACTCAGCATGAAGTGCTATTATATCTTCTACTGTTACAATCTTTTTTAAATTATACTCTTTAAGAAGTGCCTCCATATGCTTATGCACTTCAGATGGTTTCGAAGTATCTCTGCCCCCTACGACATTTGCACGTTTTTTATAATCTCCAACCGCAAACCATGACAAAGTTGAATCCTTTGTATCATGCTTTATTATGTAGTGAAGCCTTTTGATTATATCCTCTGAAAGTTCTTCCTCTGCTATATCTATTACATAATCAATTGCGCGGAAGTGATGCACTGTTTCAAGAATATCATCAACAGGAACGCCATCGCCGATATCAACTGTATCAGTTTCGAAGATATGCCTTGTCTGATCTTCTGAAAGCTTACTTCCTTCGATATGATTGGAATTATATGTCATTCTTACCTGTAGCTCATGATAGAGCCCTCCAGGAAGCTTTATATCTTTTTCCTCACGAAGCAACTGCAAGATTTTATTATCTGAAACACTTTTCATTAAAAAGTCAGGATCTTTTCCGAGATATGCTGCTATCTTTTTTATGCTTCTTGGCGACAACTTCTTACCCTTTGCAATTTTAGCCACAGTCCTTGTAGACAGACCAAGCTCAGTTGAAAGCTCAGTCTTACCAATTCCTCTTTCCTTTAGTGCATTTTCCAAACCTTCATATGAGATCATATTGTACTTCCCTCCATAATCTTTACTTATTTTACCTTTTGATCCCCAAAAAGTAAAGATTATGAAAGACTTTTGTATAAAAAGTAAAGCTAAGAAAATAGCCAGTCCTGCAGTTTTACAGAATTGGCTATAAGTACATTCTATTCAGATTTTATGTTCCAACATTCATCCTGATAAACTGCGATTTATAGTTCCATCTTCAAATACCCGCATGTAAGCGGAAAGAAATCACATTTTACTGTTTTCCATAACTATTACTTCTCCATTACGGAAAAGAGTTCGGTTTTTTGATGGCTTGTAGCCGAAGTGCTTCATCTGCGAAATCAGAGTGTGCATAAAAAAGCCATGTGTCACTACTGCTATATCCTCATCAAATTCTGAGATCACTCCCGCAAATTCAGAGGCTCTTCCTACAGTTTTCCGCCTCGTTTCCGGTTGCCTTTTACTGTTCCAAAACCATTGTAATCGTCCAAACATATACCAGAAGAGTGTGGGCAATCTACGCTTTATGTTAAATGCAGATCTTAACGGAACTTCATTGATCAAACCCGTCCTGTAAAAATCCCTATCTCCAAATATCAGCCTCGCAGTCTACAGGCTTCGATCAAGCTCACTGACATAAACCCGTTGTCCATCATGAACTACCTCACCGACTCTGCGTCGGAAAGGGTTTCTGTTATGCCGCTGTGCGGCATGAACCTTCAGTCTGCCTATGGCATCCTGAAGAACATGGCATGTCCACTATGCCCCTATCCCATTGTGTTACCTTTGGGAATACTTTTCTCAAGATATTTGCAGCCCCGTTTATGTCTGCATTTGTGAGTGTTCCATCGTAGTGCCTGTAGAGTCCTCTTTTTATCCTTCTTCCTGAAAAAG
>NZ_KE384159.1:31182-184341 GCF_000424285.1 Butyrivibrio sp. MB2005
TCATGGCACATGAAGCGAGTCTTCCCATTTCCTTGTTGTAAAACTGGTTGATAGCCTTGATGGTTCCGCCCTTTATGACAAAGGGGCTCTCGCCAAAGTTGTTTACTACGGCAGCTATGTTATCTGTTCCGGGATCTATTGCCATTATATGGATGCCTGAAATATCCGCCATATCTGCAAGATCCTTCAGTATTTCCTTATCATCAGCAGGAGCCATGCCCCTTGTTTCCACATCCATAACGACATCTATCACAAAGTCCTTCCCATGTGGCTTTATGCGCACTTCCTTAAGCTTTCCGCAAGGGAAGTCTTCACCAAGTCTTAGCATATCGTTTGTTCCGGGGAATCTGATAAGAGAGTCATCCTTTATCCTGCATATCTGGTTTGTGAGTATGGCTGTCTTGTACTTTCCCTCACCTACATACCTGGGCATGCGGGGACGTCCTGTAAAAGCAGACGGAGTCTTTGCATATGCCTTCACTGCCTCAAAAAATGACTTGTAATCCCTAAGCAGGAGCTTCAGTATCTGCTGGTTTGCCTGTGATGGAAGCCCGTAGTATGCCTTATCTTTTGTGGTCTTTAAAAGATAGTCGAGGGCATTGTAAGAAAGCCAGAAACCTTTTACCTGATATTTTGTACCATCGAGGGTGTCATTCACAAGCCTGAATACCTGCATCTGATTGGGATACAGGGGTCTGTAGGATGCCATGGCTTCCACGGCTGAAGAATACTGACGGATTATGAAATTAGCCCTGTTGTACAGAATGGCGCAGGCTCTGCAGATATCGCTGCAGTAACCATATAGTCTGTTGTTTTTACTGATTCTGAACTGCCTTGTTCTGTACACGGTTGTAATTCCATTCACCAAGCCTTATACTCTGTATTATAGCATATTTATAGCAAATATGCAAACATTTGTTTGTGTTAGATTTGGAGGTTTCATAGACAGTTACAAGAGGAACAGGCACTCAGTCTACCTGCTCTCAGCTGAAACAGACAGAGATCACATGCACCTTCTGATCTCAATGACTCCAGATGTGGCACCGGTAAAGCTGATCAACACGTTAAAGACCGGGCTTTCACGAGAGGTTCACTTAAGATACAAAGAGCATATCGAAAAGTACCTATGGGGTGATTCACCATTCTGGAGTGCCAGCTATTTCTGCGCTACTACCGGTTCCGTATCCATGGAAACCGTCAAAAAATACATAGAAGAACAGCGCACTGATGACCATCGAAGAAAATATGAGAAATCTGGAAAATATGTTAAAGCAAAGCGTTGAAGACGGGCGATTCATCCCCGACCGACATCGTCGGGAGGGGTTTTCTCGCTAATTATTCATAATTCAACTAACATAAGTATTTCCTTGCTGGCTATGCAATAATTCTTTTGCCCTCTTTAATACAGGGACCTCCCTGTTTGCTACAAGTCTTCCCAAGCTGGTGCATCTGCACTTTTCATATTCAGCTAAAGCTTCTTCATACTTTAGTTTCAATGTTGAAAGATGAAAATCCTCTATTTCATCTTTTGTTAAATGCTTATCGCCAAAAGCCACTATTTTACATAGAAAATAGTTATTTATATTGTGCCTGTGGATCAGATTGTAGTAATCACTGACAACCCCAATTTTGCACATCACCTCGACATCGACGCCTAATTCTTCCTTAAGTTCGCGTCTGATTGCGGTGTCCAAATCTTCTCCTGCTTCTACCCCTCCTCCGGCAGTTTCTATAAGTGTAGCTTTTCCGAAATCATCATCTCTGTTTGCTCTGACAAAATAGAAATTATCTTCATCATCCACTACTATTGCCCTTGCGATCATCCTGTCATGATCAATAGTCGTAAGCGGCCACTCATTATCTTCCAAATTAAGCAATAATTCTTCCTGATCCATTTTTGAAAAAAACTCCTCCCTTGATGGCTTTTTACAAAACTACAGTCCTGTTAGAACAGGACTGAAAATTTCTCAAATCGCTTTTTCCATAAGATCAAAACGGCCCTTTCGCCAGTCAGCGAATCCCCTGGGTTCATATCCGTTATGGCGATATAGCTTCTGGGCAAATGGGTTCTCTGTAAAGGTATCCAGTCTTACTGACTTATAGCCCATGTCTTTTATCTGCTCTTCTATGTGCCTAAGGACAGCTTTTCCAATTCCCTTGTTCTGCATTTTCGGAGAGACGCAGAATCTATGGAGGATATATGCTGAATCCGCATCAAATTTCCATGTGGCATTACCATACTGTTCATCGCACTCGCCGCTTATAACATAAAAAGCAACGAGCTCATCTTGCTCGTAAACCACATATAAAGTTTCATTCTTTATGTCTTCTTCAAAATCACTTCTTGCAGGATATACATCATCCCACGGATAAATTCCATGCTTTTCCATTTCGGCTATTGCATCCTTTATCAATGAGCAGATTGAATCTAGATCCTGCAATGTTCCCGGTCTGTAATTCATTGTAATTTCCCCTTTACCAAAACCATACATTCTCCCGAATCTTCGAAACCACATTTCTTATAGAGTGGTCTCCCCGCTTCTGTTGCATCAAGGCTGATTTCTGTTGCTCCATTGTTCCAGGCATCATCGATGAGCATGTTAACCATTTTCATTCCTATGCCCTGCCCCCGATACTCATTTCTAGTATATACATTCATTAGGTGAGCCCGCTTGCCTGTGGGATGTTCACAGGTCGGCATTACGCTAAAATAACACATTGATGCGCAGCCTACGACACTTCCTCCATCCATAGCAAGAACAGTAGTCTGATCTCCCTCAAGAAAATATCTCCTGCTGTTTTCTACAAAGCTTTCAGAATACTGATGATCAGCTTCGAGACAAAATACTTCTTTTAGCATCTCCAGTCTGCTGCTCATCATCAGTTCTATATCATTTTTATCAGCAATCCTTATTTCCATAACTCCACCCCCTCCTTTTTCATACTCCTTCAATGCCACTATCATCTCTTGCCTTTTGATTTAATAACTGCAGCTTTTTCCTGCAAAAAAGAGATGAGTTCCGGTGAACAGTTCTGTTTTTGAACAACCAGTATTTTTGAGGATGAAAGCTTCAGGAAAAAGTAATTCCTGTCTTCGGTAATGCCGCGGAGTGCGTCATAGCGAATCATATTTTTTATAAGCGCGGTCTCCATCTGAAATTCATCGTTAAAGAAAGTATAGTGAATATGCATATTACCCTGAGTCTTATTTTTTTCAAACACCATCTTGGTACTCATCTCAGTGGCAATAAATAGTGCGAGCAATAACAGGAATGGAGAAGTAACCCATGTAAAAATGGCTCCCTTATCTCCCCTCATGAGATCCTGAACGCTAATGATAGTGGGGATTCCTACAAATATCAGCAGAAAAAAGAGCCAGTTACTCTTAAGAAGAGCGAGCATTCTGGCCCTGTTTACTTTTTTCAAAGCTTGAAGTGAGCATAATAAATCAGTTTCTAACGGCATTTCCATTTCCTCCCAAACAAAGTCTCTATATGATAATAAAACTCATTTGGTTACTAATGTCAAAAACTTCTTATCATTCATCTGTTCATTAGTTATATATTCTCCATCGTGAAACAATGCATAAGTGGTGATTGGAGTCGGCGCATTCTGAGCCTCCTGCCTGCTGCCTATTTTGATCGCTTTGAATGGTATTCCGTTTTCCCCGGCAGTCTCCTCTACTACAGGCACATACTTGGCATTAAAGGGACACTGATTTGTGTAGTATAAAACATAGCCTTTTTCGTCGATATGTGGGTGCTTCGCGCATCCCTTGAAGGTCGGTGTTTCTGCGCCGTCCTCGAACGGCAGATACCAAAGTTGTATGCCGTTGTCGGATTCATCAGCCACTGTGAAGCCTTTTGCAGTGAGGAATTTAGGGTCTGAGAGGAATGGTTTCTTCTTGGCTGCTGCCAGTATGCAAAGTCCCTTTTTTCCCTTCTCTTTGCTATCTCTGATGCACTCGTTAAGAAGGTCCGTGGAATAGCCATGTCCCTTCAAGGAACCTGATACCCACAGACAGTCGATATACATATAGCCTGGGGCATCAATTGGATTCCAGGCATACTCAGCAGGAATATATTCAATAAAGCATTTACCGCGCTCTACGCTCTTTAAGAAAATGAGGCCTTCATCGAATCTATCTGCAAGCCATGCTTTCTTTGATGATACCTGAACGTCTTTATTATTGGATATTGCGCAGCAGATGTGTTCATTTTCAAGATTATCTTTTGTAACCTGTATGTACTCCATATTGAATTCTCCTTCTAAAATAGACTATTAACCCCGTCCCCCTGGTCCATCCTTTTCCTCAAATGTTTTATTCCAGGATCCGATTTCAATGAGGTTACCCTCAGGATCTGCGATGTAGCAGGTTCTCTGGCCCCATATACTCATCAAGCTCTTTTACCTCGCACCCCTTGCTGGCATAGTATGCGTACATCTCATCCAGTTTCTTAAGATCATAGCTTGTAACGCAATCGGATATTACATGAACCCTGTATCCCGATTTGGTCATATTAAAGACTGTCGATTTTACACAGCCAGTAGCGTCAGCACCTGCAACATAGAACTCTGCGATCCCGTTGTTATTGATGAATCCTGAAAACTCTTCGGATGTCAGTGCATTCGATTTTGACTTGGTAAAAATATTGTCCGATACAATCTTCATTTCAGGAACAAGTTCCTCGCCTTTTGTCCCGGGTTTAAAGGTTCTGGTTCCTGCCGACAGGTTGTTATGCTTGATGTAAACTACGTGCATATCTTCTGCCGTTGCCCAATCGATAGCTTTGTTTATACCATCAACGATTTTCTTATAATTCTTAGTGATGTCATTTTGAATGTCGATTACGACCAGTGCTTTGTTTTCCATGTTTTTTCTCCACCTCTTCATATTTGTGTGCAATGTCACTGGTGATCTCATAAAGCTTCTCTCTGACAGACTGAGGCTCAAGGACTGTAACCTTATCTCTGCATGAAAGGATCCATGCTATCAGGCCTTCATCATCCGAATACTCATGCTCGAAAAGCAGTGTCCCATCAGGCTGTTCCTTGAAAGAAGTAGTGCCATACTCTTCCACAAGGTGCCATTTCATGGATGGGTCAAAAATAGCCTTAACCCTACCCTTCTCCGGGAAAACCTCTTCATTCGAAATGGATGGTGCAGGTATCTCGCTTCTTTTTTCAAAGTCGGTTCCAAGGACAATTTCATCCATTCGGTTAAGCTTGAACAGCCTGAAATCCTTCCTCAAAAGGCAATATCCATACACATACCAGCTGGCCCATTTGAAGATGAGATAATAAGGTTCAATCTCTCTTTTTGAGTCCCCTTTTGGTGAAAAGTAGTTAAACTTCAGCCTTTTCCCTAGCTCAATGGCATCCTGGATAAGTGCAATTTTCGGGGAAAGCGTATCCTTATACCACGAGGAGAGATCGATAAGGATGGAGTCCCTTCCGCTGAGAAATTCAGAAGAACCCGCCTGGATTTTCTCCATGAGCTGCCCATAATATCCGCTGCCACTGACACTATCAAGGCTTCGAAGCCCGGCAAGAATCATCTGCATGTCTCTTGACGTAAGAATCGTCCTATCCATGCGATACCCACTCATAATGCTGATTCCGCCTCCGACTCCCTGGGTAGTCTGAATAGGTATCCCTGCCTGGCTCAGAGTTTCAATGTCTCTGTTGATAGTTCTCCTGGACACTTCAAAATGCTCAGCCAGTTCCGGTGCAGTTGTTATTTCCTTTTGCAAAAGAATAGATAGTATTCCGATAAGTCTGTCTATCTTCATTTGATCACCTTCTGAATTCAGCTTAACATGGCAAACACGTCATCTATATGTCATGTTTATATTTTACACTGATTTACACTGATTTGGACAAAAAACAACCCACAACCGCGTGGCTGTGGGTCCCTGTCATCAATCACACCGTCAAAGCACTTGTAGGCGTCACCTTCATAGACATTTCCATTGACCCTGATCCTGGCAATTCCATAGGTGGGTCGTCCGAGTTTGGATGATCTTCATCTAAGATAAGATGCTCCCCCACACACTTGGGAACGTCGGATATCACATGATAAAAATACTGTTCTTCCACTTTTTTCTCCCTATTTATGATCCACTAACTCAGTACCCCTGGACCATACGCTTTTATACACTTCTCGCTGTTCTCCCTGGTAGTCGCCAAGGCCTTCAAAAATAACTTCAAAGCCGCACTTACCAAGTACATGCTTGGATGCCACATTTTCGCTAAGACAAATGCCATACACTTCTTTTGTATCCACGGTCCTCGCCATAACCGGTAAAAATGCTGTCACAGCCTCAGTGGCATAGCCTTTTCCTGTCTGCTCCTTTGCGATATGGTATCCAATCTCCCATTTTCCATCATCGATCGGAACCATCTGGACGTAGCCGATATTTTTGTTGTCCTCTTTTACAAACACAGGATATACAAGAGGTCCATCCGTTGCGCCATACTGTGACATCAAAAACTCAATTGTTTCTTTTGCATCATCTTCAGTCTCAAAAACCTCGTCCGGCACAAATCTTCTGTTATCCTCATCCAGTGAGTTTTTGTGGACATCATAGGCCATATCTAATGTAAATTCTTTAATTTCTAATCTATCGGTTTCAATTCTCATAACAATCTTTCCTCCATTACATACTCATAATCTTATTTACGGAAAAATACTTCCATTCCCAAGCAATACTCTGATAATACCGATAACAAATAAATGGGCCGGATAGTAGATATAGAAGAACCACATGATAGGAGCTGTCAGTCTTCCTATCACATGCAAAAGCATGACCCACCATATTTCCTGGCATCCCGGATACAAAAGCCATGTCACATGATCTATGGTCATCGCAATAATAGCAATAAACTTTATCTGATTAGAGTTTAAACCAGTTGTCTCCCTGCCAATTTCGGCAATTGTTTTCATTCCTTCCTCCTAAATAAGTGCATTTTATATTTTAAAAATATCACACAACAAAAACAGACCTTTTCCTACACGGATATCGATCTGTTTTTCACTATTATTTTTCAGATGAAATGAACCACTAACCCCCTGGTCCATTTAGTGGAACGAAACAACCTTGTCGTAGTCGTAGCCTCTGTCAGGTGTGAAATGCCTCTCAGTAAGTGTAAAGTAAACAACGCCATTTTTATTTACAGGTATGGAGATGTGTGCTTTTCCATCTTCGGAGCCGGCTACGCCACTAACCTTCACAACACTACTGGAGGTAAGTGGCCATGCTGCACTTTTTATAAGTTCAGTCTCTTCTTTTGTCGGATAAGCAGGCTCGCCAAGATCATGCCAGAGCTTAAGGGGATTGCAGCAGGTTTCATCCACAGTCTTGGTTATCAGTGTATAATCGTTTTCCTGATTGTTCTCAGCTTTAAGGTTAAATAAAATCTCTTTTATCTTATCTCCCTCATCTATATTCCAGAGAATTCCGGCATAGCCCTTGTCGCCCTTAACGATCACAGCATTATCATCTCTATAGACACATTTCTGACTAAAGAGCTTAAGCTGCTTGAAAAAGTAGAAGGTCCAGAAGGTAGGCTTTGGAATATTTCCGGAAGCCACCATACCAAATCCGCCGTTGAATAGAGAGTTCTGAACACCCTGTTCCTCAAACACATCACCAAAAGTCCAGTGTCAACCACCCATCACCTAAAGGTAATGGGCTTGCGACTCCCCTGTAGTTCGTTGCAATAACTCCTACATTTTGTCGGTGTAACTTCCGTGGGGTCGCATCATGGGACGGTTGACACCGCCCCTTACGACAAAGATTTACTCTGCCGTAACTGTATCAGGTACTTTACTACCTTCCATCATATCGGCCTTGTCGGCAGATAAGCATAGATAGTTGATTCCCATGCGGTACAGATTCATAGCTCCAATGCGGTCATCGTTTGATTTATAGCCACAGTTCTTACAAGTAAACAGATGCAATTTCTTATCACGATTGGCTTTTTCAATGTGTCCACATACAGGACAGCACTGACTCGTATAACGAGGGTCAACCTTAATAACGGTAGACTGATTCTGTTTAGCTTTGTAAACAAGTTTCTGTTCAAGGTCGTAGAAAGACCATGATACAGAAACATAGCGGTCTTTGGCTCTGACACGCTCTGTAGCGTTACGGACACCAGACAAATCTTCAAGGACAAAGAGTGTATGCTTCGGATTGGATTCAGCGAGTGCCTTTGATACCTGGTGGTTCACATCCTGCATCCAACGGTTTTCTCGCTGACCGATAGCTTTTAATCTACGTCTTGAAGATGGTGTCTTACACATTTGGAGTTCTTTACGAAGCTTAGAGTAGTGAGCACGTTTCTGCTTGATGGCTTTACCGCTTACAAATCCAGACTTGTGCTTACTGTCATAAGTAGCAACGACAAAGTTAATACCTCTGTCAATGCCAACAACATTGCAAATATCGGATATATTACTTTCTTCGATATCATAAGTAACAGGGATATGTAAATAATACTTACCGTGTTTGTTTACAAGTTTGGCAGTACCAAACTTATAGATTGTATGGTCAAAATATTTAGACATACTCCCAGAGAAATAAGGCAACTTAACACGACCATTCAGCGTGTTTACTGAAAAGCAGTTTTGCGTAAGAGAATAATCCCTATTCCATACAAGGTCATACTGTGGCTTCTTGAAAGACGGCTGAATCCACTCTTTCTGATTTTCAAGAATGGTCTTATATCTTGCAATGACAGTCTTAAATACGGACTGAGCCATCTGAGATTTGAGTCCAAACATTTCTCGGAGTGTAGAGTACAAAGCCTTGTTAAGTGAGAACTGCTTTAAGTCGTGAGTGCGGAACACATAGTCAGATACATAATTACAAGCATCAGAATAAACAGACATGGTTTCATCAAGTAAAACCTTACTGTCTGCATTAACAGATATCTGAATTTTAGCTGTAACTGTCATCTGTTCCATAGTGTACCTCGTTGATATTTCACTAATTATATGATATAATAATTGTTAGTGAAAGTCAATTGTTTATAAGGAGTTTTGACATGACAGAATTTAATATAGGTGACGAAGTAATAAGACAAACTATCGGGTTTGATGGAAAACCGTTTGACGATAGGCCAAGCGTTGTCGTGAAGGTGGATGTGGAAAATCAATATTTACAGTGTCTGTCTATTCATCAAAACGGGAATGTGATGCTAAATTATTACGAGATGTCGCAATATAGAAAAACTGGTAAAACATATCCAGAAATCATAGATAGTATCGAGATATTAAAAAGACTTTTGTAATACTTAAACAAATATGGATAACAGATATAATCGCCACAACAGACGCAAGTATAGTCTTAAAGTGCATATAGTTCTTGTCACGAAGTACCGCAAGCAAATACTTAAAGGTTCTATCACTGACGATATAAAGCAAAAGATATACGATATCTGCAATTCTAAAGGTTACGGTATTATAGCTATGGAAACTGATAAAGACCATATTCATTTTCTGATAAGCTACGATGCCACGGACAGAGTATGTGACATTGTAAAGCTAATTAAACAGCAGACTACATACTATCTGTGGAAGAAATATACGAACTTCCTGTCTAAACACTATTGGAAGAAGAAAATCTTTTGGTCAGACGGTTATTTTGCTTGCAGTATTGGCGAAGTATCATCAACCACCATACAGAAGTACATCGAAAGCCAAGGTTAATGGCTACAAATTTACAAGGCTCCTCCCACCGCCCAAGGGCAGTGGGTTTCCGCCTACGAAACCGAAAGGATTATATTTATGAATAAGCCTCGTTCACATCTCCAAGACCCGAGAGCTGCCTTGCAAGGTAAGCCGCGTTTATATTGGTATCGTGGATAACGCCTCTTGGTGTGTATGAAGTACTGAACTCTGTAAGATGGATAGGCAGCCCCTTAAACTCCTCGTAGGAATCCACTATATCCCTTGTAGCCTGAAGATTTTCAAAACGCATCTTTGAATCCTCGAGCTTAGAGTAGTCATAGTGGCCTATTCTTTCAGGAAATTCTACTGTATAGTGATGCCTTGTAACGGTGTCCGGACGAATTCCTTCTCTTTTACAAAAATCAAGGAATCCCTGAATCCACTCTGCATCTCTGACTCCGCAGATTGCAGGACCTCCTACCTTAAAGCGATCATCATAGGCCTTTATTGCCTGGAAAGTTTCCTTAAATAGCTTGCAGTACTCTTCCATATCTGCATTGTACCAAAAGCCCGGAAGATTTGGCTCATTCCACACTTCAATAGGCCACTCCGTAACTTCCTCACCGTAGCGAGCCTTCAAATGCTCAAGCAAAGCGATCACCATGTCCGTCCACTTCTTATATTCCTTTGGCGGAGTAGTATTCCCTTTCCAGTAAAAAATAGTCTGTGTGCCGCTTGCAAGCTGCTCCGGCATGAATCCAAGCTCAAGATATGGGCGGATTCCAAGCTCTAAGAATCTGTCAAAAATCCTGTCTATGTAAGTGTAGTTGTACTCAACCTTGGTTTCGCCATCTTCCTCATATTCATGGTAAATAGCCACATCATCTGAAAAAAGTCCATGACCTCTGATATATGAAAAGCCAATCATGTCCTGCACAAATTTGAGCTCTTTAAGATATTCTTCAGTAAGTGCAAGATCAAGTCGGCCTGTGCCTACACAATAATCCACGTTATTGTTAAATGGGACGCTTGCTGCCGCGTCCACAATTATTTTTTCTGTTTCCATTTCCATCCTCCATTTCCAGTTTGAGCATTCTAATGGGTCACTAACCCCGCCACCCTGGACCATTGTTTCAATATCTCATACAGCTCATCAAATGATGACGCGCAGTAGTCGATGTCGTATTCTTTCATAGCGCTCTCTATATCGCCTCCAGGCATAAACCAGACAGAGTTCATGCCGGCGTTCTTTGCTCCAAGCATATCTGATGTGAGTGAATCGCCTATAACAATACAGTTTTCCCTGATCTCTCCAATCTCAGCGAGCACCATGTCAAAATACTCTGCTGAAGGCTTGTTAACGCCCATGTCCTCGCTTACAAAAATACCATCAATATATCTGTCCAAGCCTGTGGTCTCAATTCTGCCTTTGGCATTGATAGTCGCGCCATTTGTTATGACAAATATTCTTGAATCCTTTATTTCCGTTTTGATCTTTTTTACCAGCTCCAGCGAACCATTCAGAAGTACGCCATTTTCAGACATTGTTCTGATGAATTCAGCATTGATCTTAAGAGGATCAAGTCCCGAAGAATCACCTTCACATTTTCCGAAGATATAATTAAACCTCTTTACAAAAAGCTCTGTCCTGCTTATGGTGCCTTTTTCAAGTTCCCCCCACAAAGCTTTGTTGTAATCCTTGAAAGCGTTATATATCTCTTCTGAAAAGGAAAGTCCGCCTGTCTTAAGTACAATCTCCAGCGCTATACGCTCGGATGCATTAAAATCGAGCAGAGTCTGATCAAGATCAAACAGAAAGTTTTTGTGTGCCCCTTTTATATTTATCCAAAATCTTTTCATTTTATCACCATCAACATCGATGGTTTTCTCAAATACTCCGCCGTTTGCGATAATAGTTTTCTCGCTTGCAGGATTCCCTTCATCGCAGGTTACAAGCATCTTATCGATTCCCAGCTCTCCCGCTTTTAGCTTATTAAGGCGGAGCATCTCCTTTGCATAGCCATGCCCGCGCTCGGATGGACGCACCGAATATCCGCAGTGTCCACCCCAGGTACCAAGAATAGGATGATCAATGTGATGGCGAAGATCAATTACGCCCACAATTCTGTTATCCCTTTTCCTTATTGCCAGATAAGTATGTGATGGTACTTCCGTCCCTACTTCTTCACATGTCTTTTCATCTTTTCTCAGCGTACATATTCGTATCCATTCATCAGCAGAATTACATGAATTTAGCGACATGCACCCGGCAAACTGGTTTTCATCATCAGCATCTTTTTCTATTATTTCCCGCCTGAATGCCCATAGATCTTCGGCATATTCACTACTTGGTTCAACAAGTATAATTTCATCCATGAAATCTTCCCCCAATCGCTTCCTCCTCTTTGTCTATCTCATCTAAGTTAATTTTGTACAAATGAAACCCACAGCTCCAAAAGGCCGTGGGCTCCGATAAAATTATTGGAGGGCCAAATCTCGTGTGCCCTCCGCATACATCTCCCACGCATCCGGAATCTTGTCTCTGACAAATTTTGCATATGCACAGATAAAGTGCTGCCACCGCATCTATGGTGGTCATATACACATAAGGTCTATCATGATCTGCCAGCCTGGGCTCAAGCACATTTAAACCCAATACATTGCTTCCGTGATATAAACGCATTGCACCTCCGTAAAATTCGGATTATAACAGCTGTAAATCCTTGTTAAGGATTGTATTTATTGCACTTTCATAATCTTTATCATTGTCACAGGGTATATAATTTTTAATTAAAACTCCAATCCATAATATATGCTACATACTTATTGCTTTTAGGTGTCATGAATGTTGCTTTCTTATAATGCTAGAAGCGTCAACAAGCCGTCAGTCGAATACTTCGATATGGTACTAGATGAAATTGGAGAGCCCAGGGAAACCTGCATTGTTATTGGTGACTCTCTCACGACAGATATGCTTGGCGCAAAAAATGCAGGCATGATATCTGTATGGTTCATGCCTGCAGGTGATATAGAAAAGCCATGAAAGAATACACCATCGACTACTGTGCGTCTTCCTTCGAGTTGTATGAGATATTGAAGAATTACTACTTAAGCTGCTCTAGCAACTCAGGAATATCATATTTAAGGGTCTCAAATACTATATCAAGATCAACATTGCCATAGTCATGCACAATTCGATTTCTAAGACCTGATAACTCATCCCAAGGAAGATTGCTTTTCTCGCTCTTATATTCAGCGGATAATTTCTTTGCATTCTCAGATATCTGAATCATTCTAAACATCATAGAGTCTAGAAGAACTTCATTTCTATTTAGTTCCTGCAAATCCACGTCCTTCATATGTGCAACAATAAACACAATATCAGCCTTTATCTTCTCTAGATAATAATTGTCATTCTTAGTATTATCCATATATCCTTATCCCGTCCTTTAGTATTTCATTTGTTAATTCCAAATTATCCTTAAGCTGTTCAACATTGAGCACATCAACTTTCTTATGAAGTGCATTTCGTAGCTTCTCCACCATTCCATAAAACTTGATACCCTTGACATCTGATGAGATTAGTAAATCTATATCACTAGATTCACCAGCTTTACCCTTAGCATAAGAGCCAAAAAGAATACAGTAGTGAACAGGGTATTCATCTAGCACCTGCTTGCATTTCTCTGTAATATATCCCATTTCTAGAATCCCGTGCTCTTCATCAATCGGATTTATGCTCTGTAATTTCTCCAGAATATAATTATACTTTAAGGTTCCTTCTTTTTCTTTATCATTCTCATAGGATTTATAGGATCTTAAAGATATACCAATCATATCAGCTACTTGTTGCTGAGTAAGCTTTTTTTCTATCCTGATTTCTTTTATATTGCCCATATTTGCACCTCTCATATAATAATAGTGCAATATTTGCACTATTATGTCAATAAAAATGCAAATATTGCACTATTGTAAAGTTAAAGGTGTATCACCAAATCCCTTCACAATCACCAAGGATAATTGATTTGATATTCTCGTTTATCTCTGACTCATTAAGTCCCTGCTGAATGATCGGCCAAATAACTTCTCTGCTTTCCCTTGTATGGGCAATTGAGATGCCAACTTATTCGCAGCATCATCTCTGCCTGCCTTAAGGTATAGGAAGCATAAGGCAGCTCGAATGGTTGCTTTCTGTCTTTTCAGTCATGTCTTTCTGTCGCCTTACTCATTATGATCAGCATAGCTATAAGAACTATAGGAAAAATAAGACCAACTCCCATTCCGGCTCTTATATCGTCTCCGGCATACTGCGTAACCCTTCCAACGATTGCCGGTCCTACACTTCCTCCAAGGTCACCAGCCATCGCAAGAAGTGCAAACATTGCCGTGCCTCCTGTGGGAAACTTCTTAGATGAAATACTTATTGTTCCGGGCCACATGATTCCTACAGAAAAACCACACAAGATACACCCTACAAGGCCAATTACCGGACTACTTGAAAGTGACGCCATGAGATAACAGATAACGCATAGAGCTCCTGATCCCAACATGAACCCGGTAAGATTTATCTTTTCTCCATATTTTCCATATATGATGCGACTTATGCCCATTGTTACCGCAAACATACAAGGTCCCAACAGATCACCAAGTGCTTTGGAAAGTCCAAGCGCAGCTTCTGCATAGGCTGATGCCCACTGAGCCATCGCGAGTTCCGATGCTCCTGCACAAACCATAAGACATATGGAAACCCAGAAAAGAGGTCTTTTCCCCAGTTGTCTGATTCCCATTCCCTGACCCTCTTCAACAATCGGCACAATGGGACATGTAGCAAAGTTGTATATATTAAAAGCAGGCACCAGCGCCCACATAATTGCAAGCCATCTCCAACTGTCCATGCCAAACAGCTTGAAAAACAGCGTAGATATTACTATAGTCCCCACTGCACCCCCAACAGTAAAATGAGTGCAACAGACTCATGGTTGCTTCTTTATTTTAAACTTTGCGCAGAAAAGATCTATCAGCAGCTGAGTAAAGAAGTATACAGTGGATATCAAGGCTATATTGCCCAGGGAAATTCCATAGTCCTTATGGAACTTAAGGAAAAGAAGTGGCGCAAAATTTGCAGCTATGGCCTGGGTTATAAAACCAAGGTAACATGCAAGTTTCGTTTTTCTGTAATCAGGCATTTTTCCTTTATTGCTTTTTCAATTACCAGCTTCTTTAAGGTTATTCCTTTCCGGAGCATGAGATCTCCTGTTGAAGTCATGGTAGAAAGAACCATCTTAATGACCTGCTCTATGAATCACTGAAACATGAGTGATCTTATTTGCTTCGTCAGGATACTCTTTGTCAAAATGCATTCCTATAGCTTCTGCTGTCTTGTAAGATGGCTCGTTAGTATACTTGCAGTATGAATAGAAAGCCGGATACTCGGTGTTCTCGAAAGCCCACTTAAGGACTGCACTTGCAGCTTCCTTAGCGTATCCTTTTCGCTGGCAGTCCTTTCGGATGTGATAACCGATCTCCGGGAGCATCTCGCCATCGATATTCTGCAATGTCAGCCCGCAGTCGCCGATCATCTCTCCGGTCTCCTTAAGGCACACGGCCCATAGACCAAAGCCATTTTCCCTGTACCGGTTCATGTTGCGCTCAATCCAGCCTTTAACCCGTTCTTCATCAAAAACATAGGGATAATGCTGCATGATTTCACGATCTGCAAGAACAGCATACAAGGCATCGTAGTCATTCATATTCATTTCACGTAAGAATAATCGTTCTGTTTCAATAATCATTTGTAATCCTCGTGGTTTCGTATTCCTCAAGACCATATTGCATCTGTCCCATACTTCGTCATGATATGAAAAAGCTCCGGTCTCGGTGCGTCTTTCTTTAAATCCTACGCTTTCATAGCAATGCCTTGCACGTTCATTTACCGAGAAGACCATAAGCTGAACCGCAGTGGCTCCGGTTTCATCAAAAGCATAATCTGCAGCTGCTCGGATCATTTCTTTTCCCAGGCCTTTACCGCGCCTTTCCGGATCCACCATCACAAACTTAAGCATTCCCTCTTTGGTCTCATTATTTAATGAATAGCAGAAGAATCCCATGGGTTCACCCTTTTCATCAACGGCAACAAACGGATTGTCTCCAAATCTCTCTGACAGATCAGCCAGCATCCGGTCAAAAGACTCTTTCTGAATGGGAAAAGAGGTCTTATTTGCACACCACAAAGCGTGTGTTTTTTCGTCTGTGATCCAGTCCTTTATTATCGAGAAGTCTTTTTCTGCGCTGTATGCTCGTAGATTCATCGGATTTCGCCCTCCTTCTGTAATTATATATTAACGTAAAATAAAAAACAGACCTCCTTACACGGTTATAGGCCTGTTTTTCACTTAACTGTTACAATATAATGGCCGAATTACAAGCAGTCATTTAGATAATCCGGATCGATTCGGATCATTTCAGTAAGTGCCTTGTTTCGATAATTTAAATCTTCACGAATTGTAAATCCTTGTGATTCCCAGAAAGCGTTGCCACCCTCGTTCTTTTTGAAAGCAACGAGAAGAACTTTGTTGATTCCTTCTGCTTTTAGTCCATCAAGAGCAAGGTCAACGAGCTTCTTGCCTATGCCCATCCTCCTGCAGTCCGGCGATACGCAGGTATGCTGAACTATCCCTCTTCTTCCATCGTGTCCGCAAAGAATGACACCAACTACCTTTTCATCAAGCACTGCAACGAAAGAAGTATTTGGATTCCGCTTAAGATATTTCTCGATTCCTTCATATGAATCGTCTTTATTATTGAGTCCATTTCCGCATTTGATCCACAGGTCGTATGCGGCTTCATAATCATCCATTGTCATAAGTCTGTAATTTAACATCTCTGCACCCATTAATCAGTAATATTTATACCATGCATTTGATTCATATAAGTTTTCATACAATATATTATGATTTACATTTCTGACATAGTTCCCGGAAATCGTAATTTATACCTTCACAGCATGTTTTCTTTACTTGAAGGCATATTATAACCTCTTACATCCCACCTCGACAAATTCAACTGGAATTACTCATAATTCACTGTTATTTTTCCCAACGTTATTTTATCCAGAACCTTATCATTAGTCTTTACTATATGTTCCGGTAGAATCTTTTCTTGATAATACACGCCGTCCCAGTTTAGAAGCTTTTCTGGGTCTTCGGAATATCCTGTTAAATCACAGGTATTTACAAGAAATTTGGCATATTTTACTGCAAGAGTATGTTTTATCCGCATATTAGTGAGGATGCTTTCATCCAACCCTGTTCTTGCAAGCTGATTCCCGGTCATGCTGCTTAAGATCATCTTTGCTTCGACTATTGCTTGTTTTTCTTCCGCGCTGCTTAATACAACTCCTTCAGAAAGAGCTCTTTTATAATAAATCTCATCTGATATACAAGTTTTAACTGCCACCTTCTTGGCGTAATCACAGACAAACTGAGAATCCATGCCGGCTGAAAAGTGGGTATTCCACCAGTGCTTTGGATTCTCCGGATCATACAAAAGAGCCTGGTTCTGCACAAACTCTTCTACTTCATATATGTAATATCCAAATTCTCTTAAGGTAATCTCGGTATCATCAACTGTGATCAAAGGCTCATCAAGATGGTCTTCATAAATGAATCTGCTCAGTATTCTCCCGCAAATAGCAGCAACTATCAGGATGACGTTTGCAATTAAAATTATTTTGATAGCTCTTTTATCTGCTCTCTTCATAATCACTATCCATCCTGTGTAAACAGCTCTTGGAATTCCTTTCTTCCGGGAACCCACGCCTTTTCATAAATGTGAGTGAAATGATTTTTTACCGTCTGCTCAGAAATTCCGAGCATATAAGCAATTCTATGATTTGAAAACCCCGACACTTTAAGGTATCCGAGTTCAAGTTCTCTTTTCGTAAATCCGAATTTACGAGCTATATTAAGATACTGCTCCTTTGTAATTCCGGGATCATTCATCTTCCATGTCCATCTCTTCATTCATCTTACGCTCGGCATTTAACTTAAGCGGCAGAAGAAAAAACTCGATTATTACTGCATAAAAACCTGAAAGGAAGCAGACAGCAAGGCTTGGTCCAAACGTTTCCGGCTCAGATAAATGTCCCATAAGAATTATTGCTGAAGTTATTATGGCAAAAAGAGCTCCAAATACAGTAAGCTTCTGGGCAGCGCCTACGGCTTCTATAATATTTTTTAGTTCAAGAAGTCTGTAATCTTTTATCCCTACTGAGAATGAATTCAAAAAATCTTTCCACTCACCCATGATAATGAGCCCGGGAATCAGAATAAGTAAAACAAGAATCAGCGAAGGCACATCAAGAAACCATGCGACAGCAGAAAAACCAAAACTGGTTCCTATGGTACTGATAAGAAATACAACGATGAAAAGTACAAGCTCTCCAAATAAAACGGTACGGATATTCTTTTTCATAAGCATACTCCTTTTAAGCTTTATTAATTCGTTCTAGGTGTTCCTATTATGACGTTATCATATGCACGAAAAGAAATATATAGTACCTTTTTGAATTTATTTAGTCCATCTCTTCTCTTGTAATATTCCTTGCCCACTTGTGGCTGTATAGCTCAACGTTATCCATAAGAAAGTCAAACAAATCGATAATCATAACTCCCTTCTCATCATAAGAAGGTTTTAATCCTGTTTTTGCCACGACTATCTTCGAATATAACTCACATCCGTACTCAAAGCGATTCAATTATTACTGCTTGTAATCTCCGGCATATATCTGCATTGGCTTTGCAAAGGGAAGTCCATGAAATATATGCTTACTGGGAAATTTAATCAAGTATCTTACCATTTCTGGAGATTGTCACAACCTGCCAAGGAAGAAACTTTCCGCTATTCTTTATTGCATTCTCTGCGGCTCTCTGCAGCCCTCCGCAGCATGGAACCTCCATTCTTACTATGGTCACGCTGACAATATCGTTGTTTGAAATGATTTCCGTAAGCTTCTCAGTATAGTCGCCTTCGTCAAGTTTTGGGCATCCAATCATTGTAACCTTGCCCTTCATAAATTCCTCATGCATGTTAGCGTAGGCGTATGCTGTGCAGTCAGCTGCAATAAGGAGCTTGGCCCCATTATAAAAGTCTGCCTGCGTTGGAAGGAGCTTTATCTGGCATGGCCACTGCATCAGTCTTGATGGATGAGTGCTCATTCTTGATATCATGTCCTGTCCGGGATCAATGTCTTCCTGATTGCCACTCTTAAGTGTCATAAACCTTGAACCGGGGCATCCATGTCCTGCAGCGTGTTGTTCCATTTCTTTCATCATCTTGTTTTCGCACTGATGCATATCTTTTACCAATCCTTTCCTCTCCTGTGCTGCCTTTACTGCTGCTTCGTCATACGCAGGCGCTTCTCTTTCTTCAAAAGAGATTGCTCCCATTGGGCATCCCGGCAGACAGTCCCCAAATCCATCACAGAAGTTCTCTCTTACCAGTTTTGCCTTTCCATTCACAATATCAATGGCTCCTTCATGACATGCGTTTGCGCAGATACCGCAGCCGTTACACTTTTCTTCATCGATTTTTATTATCTTTCTTACCATCATTAAACCTCTCTGTTTGACCTTTGTTCTTGTTCTGATGGTGTCAGTATAATATACTGTTCATGACAAGTATGTTGTTCAAACCACATTTTGGAGAAAAATTTATGAACCTTGAAGGTATAGAAAAGAGTAGATTGTTCAAGGGAATGACAGCTAAAGAACTGTCTTCATGCCTTGCTTCACTGGATGCCAGGGAAAAGAAATATCGAAAAGACGATCTGATTCTCCGCGCGGGAGAGCGAACTTCAAGCATAGGCATGGTACTCTCAGGCAGTGTTACTATTGAAAGCAATGACGTCTGGGGCAATTGCTCTGTCTTAAGCCATGTAGGCCAAAATCAGTTCTTCGCTGAAACCTATGCTCTACTTGGCGAAGTCCTTCTGGTTGATGTAAGAGCAAATGAAGACTGCCGAATTCTCTTTTGCAATATAAAGAACCTTCTTGAAGACAGCAAAAAGAGCTCTCCCTGGAAGGAAAAGCTCCTAAAAAACATACTTATTATTTCATCTCAGAAAAACCTTGTCCTCTCTGGACGCAGTTTCCATACTTCTCCCAAGAGCTGCCGCGGACGCCTTTTGTCATATCTCAATGCCATCGCACTCCAGACAAGTTCAAGGGAATTTGACATTCCCTTCAACAGGCAACAGCTTGCCGATTACCTTAACCTCGAAAGGACCAACATGTCAAAAGAACTCTCGCACATGAAAGATGAGGGGCTTATCGAATATAGAAAAAGTCATTTCAAGCTTATTAAGGCGGATTAAATACCATAAGTACTGTAAGAAGCAGACTTAGAATTTCACTGCGTTCTCTGCACTCACAAGACGGATAGCCGAGAGAACCTTGCCGCATTTATCAAGACGCTTCAAAAGCTGTACAATGATGCAGTGGCCTTCCCACTTTAACTCTTTACGTTATATTCTTTCCCGTCAATAACTGCAGTAACAGCACTTTCAAACTTACTAACAGCCATTATAAGAGTTGTAAAGAGCTTTTTTAGCACTGGTATGCTTCATTGTGCTTCTCCTGTTATCTCTTTGGCAAGTTCCAGAATTTCAAAGGCATATTTTTCCTTACCCTTTTTAAGGAGCTTCTTGTATAAAGGATAGTTGATGACGCAGATTGCAGCACCTACTATTCCAAGAAGCACCCCAATGACCATGAAAATCACTCCTGTTCCAAAGACGCTAAGTCCAAAGCACATCCCTGTGCCAAAGATCAAAGTCCCAATAATTCCAAGCGTCATGGCTGTTATAAATGCCGGAAGCTTTGCTCTTTCATCAAGCTTTTTAAGCTGCCTTACCTTATTTGTTTCCTTTGGCATGTAATCCTTTGCAACGCTTTCTGCATAAACCTTATCTAAATCGTTCATCGTATTCTTCTCCTTCTTTTCTCTTGAATGTCTTTTTTATGCGATCTTTCCTGTTTCTTTGAGCCATCTGATCTCGTCACGTATGGTCTCTCTATATGACCTTGTGGTATAACCCAGATCCTTACTTGCTTTACTTGAATCAAATCGGTTGTTTCTTGCAAGGTTGTAAACGGAGAATGTAGTCATAAGCGGTTTTTCTCCAGTCTTCTTAGCCTTTTTCTCAAGTACCCCGGCAATCAGATTTGCTACTGATATTGGTAAAAAGAACTTCATCTGCTTGCAACCGCTCTCCTCTGAAACAAGCTTTGTAAAATCCTTAAAACTAACAGGCTCATTTCCAAGGATGTAGCACTCTCCGCTTTTGCCCTTATCAGCTGCCCCAATGAGTCCGTCAGCCAGATCTCTTACATCACACAGATTAAAGCTTCCATCGATTCCTGCAGGCATCTCGCCATTGATGATGTCAACTAAAGTCTTGGTGGTCTCGCCCATTGCAAAATCCTCAGGTCCAAGGATTCCTGACGGGTGTACCACACAGGCATTAAGGCCTTCCTTTGCAGCTTTGAGCACTACGTTTGTTGCCATTGCCTTTGACAATGAGTAGCAGCCTTTGATTCTCTCAGGATCAAGGGGAATAGATCCTTCGCACTCTCTTATGGTTCCTTTTTCTTCCTCAGGTATTGCTCCTGTTGATGAGCAATAGACAAGCTTTGATACTTTGTGCTCTTTGCACATCTCTATGATGTTTTCTGTTCCACCGACATTTACATCCATGACTTTCTGGCTATAATCAGGATTTACAGTTACGATGCTCGCTATATGAAGCACAATTACTTCCGTATCTTCAGGTGTCTCAAAGAATCTTTCCAGGTCATCTTTGTTACAAAGATCGCCGTATGCTATTTCAACTTCCTCAGGAAGATATTTTGCTGACTTGTCGCCTTCAAGGACAAACGCCCTTACTTTTTCATTTCTTTCAACAAGCTTTCTGCAGACTGTGCTTCCAAGAAATCCTGCTGCTCCTGTTACCAGATACATCTTATTTGTTTTGCTCATTTATCTTTTCCTTTCTTATTCTCAATTTGTTTTTTTGCTCTTTGCTTTGAGCTTGAAGTCATTATAGGAAAATGAGCACACAAAAAGAACAACACTTTTTGCAAAATGTGTTGATTTCAGGAGTACAGGTCCCGACACGTTTTGTAAAAAGTGTTGATTTGTAAATTCGATATAGTGTTTTTACTGCGTTATGGCTTGATGATACACTTCTGTATGACGCTTATGATCTCATCTTTTGACTCGGTGCATCCACCTCGTACCCACTCAGTGACAACTCCGATAATGCCCTTAAGATAAAAGACCATGATAAGTGGCTGTTCTTTTTGGGGAACTCCAAACCTTGTAAGAATGGGGCCGAATATTGTTTTAAACCAGGTTTCATAGGTCTTTTCTGTGCCCATCATCTCGTTCTTTTCATACATCAGATAAAAGAGCTTGCGGTTCTCTTCCACAAAATCCAGATATGGCATCAGATACTTGGGTGTTACAAGAAATAGCTCATCCTCATTTTTTTCATCAATATCAAGTGCTCCAGGCCCCTCAGCACCAAAGCGCCCAAAGAAATCTTTATATACAGCTTCCACCGTTTCATGCAGAAGATCATTTACATTATCATAGTGAAGATAAAAGGTGGATCTGTTAACGCCAGCGGTTTCACATATCTCCTTAACAGAAATAAGTTCAAAATCTTTACTGTCAAGAAGTGTCAGTAACGCTGTATGCATTTTTTCCGCAGACTTAAAATACTTGCTCTCATTCTTGTTCATAGCAAAGCACTCCTAACACCTGAAGTCTCATACTAAAATGATATCACAATTTGACTCGCAGAAAAAAGCAGCTACAGATTTCTCCATAGCTGCTGTAATGTGCCGTATTAAAATTATTATGCTTTTTACTGCTGGAACAACCATTCCATAACTGCTATACAGTTATAGGCGTAATCAAATGAAGCCATATGGTATGTAGCTCCGCCTCCGGCGCCTCCACCATTTCCGCCCATCATTCCTTGAGGCTTCTCGCCGGTCATTTCCATTGCCGGCTTATCTTCACTTACATCTGAAGAAGCGTCTGTAGCAGCCTCGGGATTTGAAAGGCCTCCTTCTTCAGAAGAACTCATCTGCCCGCCGTTTCCTCTTTCGCCAAAGCTGCCATCTCCACCGCCCATGGGTGAATTGCCTGTTCCTGCATCAATCGTTCCTGTCTTCCAGGATATAAAGTACGCTCCTGTAGCTTCTCCACTGAATAATTCTGAGGCAGCTGCTGAAAGCTCATCTGCTGACCATGTTCCGTCCCATTGTGCATATGTGTAGGTGACGCCATCTGCGTCATATCTGGCCATAAGGTCCTGCGCTCCGGTCCATGCACTTGTATCATCTTCAGCTGCAAAATAAACGAAGGTCTGCCCCTCCAGATTTGAAAGAAGTTCCGTATCCCACTGACCATCAACAAACATACACGCAGCATATAAATCCGGGTATTCCGATGCAAGTATGAGTGTCGTCATGCATCCCATGGACTGACCTGTTCCATAGATTCTATCAGTATCTACTGCGTACTCATCTGACATGTAATCAATAAATCTCTTGGTGAGCTCAACATATTCTGTTGTACTATATCCATCATGGTCATCAAGAATTGTTTCAGGATATGTTGGTACAGCTACTATGGTCGGATATACTGACTGCCATTCTGATGTTGCCCATACAAGACCACCAAGCCCCTGTGTAAGTGAATACTCCGCATCAGTTCCTGCAGTTGTTGAATCACCTATAAACACAACCATTGAGTATTCTGCATTTTCATCATATCCTTCAGGAAGATACAGATTATAAGTTATAGAAAGACCCGTCTCTTCATCAGTATAAGTGAGCTGGTCAAAAAGATCTGTATATGTCTCCACAAGACCCTCTTCATCTTCCGCAAGCGTGTTACTGACAAGTCCCAGCTCTAACGTAGAACCGGTATCTGTAGTTGTTTCAGTTTCTGCAGCAGAATCTGAAGCTTCTTCTTTTACCTCTTCAGAAGAAGCACTTTCTTCCTGAGTACTTTCCGATGAATCGGTCTGGATACTGTCTACCTGCTGAGCCTGGCTTCCACAAGCTACTGCAGATACGGTTATCGCACATGTTGTCAAAATAGTTGCTAATTTCTTGAACATTATAAAAATCCTCCATATATCTGTTCCTGTTTATCATAAAAGTTTTGGAGTATTTTATATTGCGAGCTACCATTCGCAGTAAGCCTGTTTCCAGAATTTCTAAGAGTTCTGTTCTTCAGTTTACATTCTCATGATATATCCGTAAACTAAATCCAACCTAAAAAGCCTCTAAACATATTCTGAAATCATTAGTTACTTATTCTCTCTTCCAGCTTCTTGCGCTGTCTTTTTTCATACATTGTATTCCCGAGTTATCTTACAACCACATTTTGCAGACATTTAAAGAATCTGCGTCTCAAATACTTCTCCTATATCACCATCAATGCATATACTTCTATCTGCAATTTCCTCCGGGCAATAGCTTTCGCCATAATTTAAGCAGGCATATACCGCTTTCTCATTTGCCAGCGTCATCTGCCAGAACGGATACTTTATTATTACGGGCGTATTAGCTCCTACTCCCAATTCAAGATAAAGAACATGAAGATTCTCATGTCTGCGAATAAAATCAGAATATGCTGCAGATGCCCTATGCCATCCTTCATCTTCGACAAAAGAATCATCAGCTCTCAAATTCATAGTCATATCAGAGCCGTCATCAGGACACTTTGGAATCAGCTCAGAAGGAATTTCCATCAGTAGCTTACCATCAACCGGTACCTGAAATACTCCCTGATCATCTCTTACAAAACCTTGTGCTTCCATAGCTTTCATTACCCACTCTTCATTATCAAAGGTTTTCTGAATAGCAGGATTCACGCTCTGAAATAAACCATAATCACCCTGAGTATAGAACAGTCTTTTCTTGTCAAAACCTGCTCTTTGAAACTGGTGATCTACATTTGTTGTGATAACAAAATAATCCTTATCGGAAACCATCTTAAGAATATCCCTATACACTGGCTTTGGAGCATCAATATATCTGTTAAAATAAATATGTCTCGCCCACCAGGCCCAGCGTATTTCTTCGCTCGGAAACGGATAGAAACCACCTGAATACATATCTCTTATTCCAAATCTTTTGGCAAAGTCATAGAAGTATTTTTCAAAACGCTTGCCGCTATATGTTAAGCCAGCAGATGTTGATAGTCCCGCTCCTGCACCAATGACAATTGCGTCTGCTTCTTTGATTTCATGCAAAAGCCTTTTTATTTGCTCATCATATAAGTTTTTCATAAATGGCCTTATCCTCATCTTTGAAAACATTGAATATCACTCTTTCTACCTTACCAGGATTTTCACGAAGCCATTCTGACACAGTCTTAACGGCAATCTCAGCTGCTTTTTTGTTAGGAAAATGAAATACTCCTGTTGAAATACAGCAAAAAGCAACGCTCTTCAAGCTATTTTCAGCACACATATCCAGAGTGTTTTTATAGCAATCCGCCAGATCTTTTTCCAATTCCGGAGTAAGCCCGTACTGTACAATTGGTCCTACTATATGAATAACTTTCTTTGCCGGAAGATTATACGCATCAGTGAGCATTGGAACGGCGGTCGGCTGCTCATAATCTCTTCCATATCTGATTCGAAGTTCATTCATCTGCCTGTTGCACTCAGCTCTTAATTGCACTCCTGCAAAAGTATGGATACAGTTATCTATACAGGTGTGCATTGGAACAAAGCAGCCCAGCATCTTCGAATTAGCGGCATTAACAATAGCATCCACCGAAAGTCTCGTAATATCACCCTGCCAGATGGATAATCCGTCCCTGATAACCGGGATGTCAGACAAATTCACCACACCCTTTTCAGCCGCTCTCTCTAATAAATATTCATCCTGTACTTTCATTACTTCAGAGGACAATTCTTTTGGCATACGGATGTTCATAAGCGACCTTAAGATTCGTCTTTTATCTTCCGTACTATTTGGAGTCTGTAATTCCTTATATTCAGCAGAATCTGCCTTGAACTCTTCTACGAGATAATCAAGACGTTCTTCCTGTGTTGTATTCTTTGACATATTCCACCTCCTTCTAAAAAAATAGTGACTATTAATCTTTCGACTTGTAGCCACCGTTTTTGTACCAATATATTTCCACTTTAATAATCCCTATCCCATGCTAATAGTTATTGTAACATCGCCATTTGAAAGCAACTCAGTCATGCCAGCCTCATCCTTATCAGATATGTGACCTAACCGTGTGTATGACCAGCTATTAGACCCATAGAACACAACCATTTGATTCCCTGAATAAAGAACTATATCCCCTGATGATGTTGTCGTCTGTTTGTCATTTCTTGGAAGACTCTGACCTATAGATCCCACCTGCTCAAATCCGCCATACATTGACATCTGAATTATGACATCGCCTTTTTCAACCATATTTCGCAGCGCGTCTACTGCCTGATTATTTTCCCAATCTACATTTACTTTATTATCACCAATTTTCATTATCATAGTTTTTTCTCCAATACCCGTATCATCAGAAGAAGTGTCACTCTCAACAGCTTGATTATCAGTTTCTTCTGTGTGATATGTTTTTACGTCTTCTGATAAAACGATTTCCTCTGTACTTTCTGCTTCTATATCTTCTGATTCAGAAATGGCAGCGCTCAAATCATAGTTTTCATATGGTGTCTTAGTATCACCTGAGCATGCGCTGGTACAAAGCATCATGGACACACAGAGTGTCATCATAATCAATTTCGTTTTCATCGCAAACTTCCTTTATTTTAATGTTTTTCCAAACTCATAGGCTTCACTTAATTCCTCTTTTTTACCTGAAGCTTCGCCCATATCACCTATTCCTCCACAGAATAAGGACCCTGTAAATTCTGCCTTTCCAAAACAGTCAACCCACCCTTGGAGTCCACTAATTGCCTTTTCAGGTACGAACTCTTCATCCTCAGCTGCAACAGATAGCATATATACATTCCTGAACTTATAGTCTGAAGGATACAACGGATTGAGCCTATCCAAAAGAGTCTTCATCTGTCCGCTCATCTCGTAGTAATAGATTGGTGTTGCAAAAACCAGGGTATCTGCATTCTTTACTTTTTCTGCAATTTCAACAGCATCATCTTTAATGATGCATCTCTGAGTGTTCTGGCAGGCCAGACATCCTATACAGAAACTGATATTTTTCCCTTTCAGGCTTATATGTTCCACATCATGACCTGAAGCTTTTGCTCCCTCTATAAGCTTTTTCGTAAGTATATCGGAATTACTCTTTGCTCGAAGACTTGTAGAAATCACTAACACTTTACTCATATCATCCCATCCTTTATTATTTCTTCCACCGTTATCATTACTTTAAATTCTCCTTAAAGAAGCTCTCCAGCTTGTCATAAGGAATATAATCCTTATCTCCGCCATCATATAGATCTGTATGCACCGCATCAGGGATTATCATAAGTTCTTTATTATCAGCATACTTGCTGTCTTTAATCATATCTGCATAAGCATCCTTTGAGAAATAACATGAGTGTGCCTTTTCTCCATGGACAAGTAATACTGCACTTCTGATCTCGTTTGAATATTTCAGGATGGGCTGGTTTATGAAAGACTCACATCCGGTCACATTCCAACCACCATTAGAGTTAAGGCTTCTTGCATGATATCCACGATCGGTCTTGTAATAGCTATGGTAATCCTTAACAAAGAAAGGTGCATCCGAAGGCAACGGATCGACAACTCCACCACCAAGCTTATAATCACCCGATTTCAGATCCTCCAACCTCTGAGCACACATAGCTTTCTTCTTCTCATAACGTGCCTCTTCACTGTCCTCACTGTCAAAGTAACCTTTTGCGTTCACCCTGGTCATATCATACATGGTGGATGCCACGGTTGCCTTTATTCTCGTATCAAGTGCCGCCGTATTGATCGCCATTCCGCCCCAGCCGCAGATACCTATGATCCCTATCCTGTCAGGATCAACTCTGTCATTCAGGGAAAGAAAGTCAACCGCCGCCATGAAATCCTCAGTATTGATATCCGGGGAAGCCATATATCTTACATTCCCGCCACTTTCTCCGGTAAAAGAAGGATCAAACGCTATTGTCAGGAAGCCTCTCTCTGCCATGGTCTGCGCATACAATCCACTGCACTGCTCCTTAACTGCACCAAAGGGACCGCATACTGCGATTGCGGGAAGTCTGCCCTCTTTATCCCCCGGTACATACAGATCTGCCGCAAGTGTTATCCCATATCGGTTCACAAAGGTCACCTTGCTGTGATCTACCTTATCGCTCATAGGGAATGTTTTGTCCCATTCAGTTACCAGTTTCAGTTCTTCCTTTTTGATCATGATTGCATCCTCCGTTCTCTTATCACTGTTTATCCGCTTCTTTTTGTGTCTGTCTGATCAGATAGTCCATCCTATCAACCTTCCTCTGACTGTCGTGCATTTCCTCCACCAGATCACATCGACATTTTCGAAGATACTTTACGAGCCCGTCCATATCTCCGGCTTCGTAAAGTGCTTTTGCTCTCTTTGTTCCTTCCGCAGAGCATCCACTGTCTGTAAGATTTTCTATCAGGGTTTTTACTTCCATCTGTCCTACCTCGTATCCTCATTATATTTACTTGACGAATTCTTCGCTAATGAATAAAATGAATATCGTGATATTCCAAAATGGAATGTCATGCATTGTGAACTGGAGGATTCTATGGAGATCAAAAGCCTGCGATACTTCCTTGCCGTCGCAAGGGAAGAGAATATGACAAAGGCTGCGGACATGCTTCATGTCACACAGCCTACGCTTTCAAAAACATTAAAATCACTCGAAGATGAACTGGGAAAGAAGTTGTTCACACGTCACAGCTTTAGCATATCCCTGACGGATGAGGGGATGCTTCTTCGCGACCGTGCGGAAGATCTCATCGCCATGGCCGACCGTATAGAACAGGAATTCATCACCCTTGACGATATCACCGGCGGGGATATCTATTTTGGACTGGCAGAAAGCTTTCAGATACGGCATCTTGCAAAAGAAATCCACAAGTTAAAGAACCGATATCCCGGTTTTACCTACCATATCACCAGTGGAGATACCGAGCAGGTGACGGAAAAACTTGATAAAGGCCTGCTTGATTTTGCGGTATTATGTGAAAAGCCAAACTCTGTAAAATACGATTACTTGAAATTTCCGGAAGCCGATGTCTGGGGAGCTGTCATGCCTGCTGATCACCCTCTCGCCAAGAAGAAGTCCGTTAGAGTAAAGGATCTTATCGGTAGGCCATTATTCTGCTCTGAACAAAGCTGGAACAACGAAATTCTTCAATGGGCAAAGGATAGTTTTGACAAGCTTCATCTTGAGGGCTCTTTCCGTCTGTCCTATAACGGTTCCATGTTTGCAAAGGAAGGGCTTGGGATCCTGCTAACCTTTGAGCATCTGATCGACTGCTCCAAAGAGAGCGGGCTTGTTTTTCGTCCCCTTTCACCTAAACAGACATCCGAGTTGTATCTGATTTGGAATAAATATCCTTCTTTTACTCCCATAGCTGAAAAATTCCTTACACAGATCAAAACATCGTTCCATAAACCGTAGCAAAATTCTCTTCCCGTTCTATCTTCCGGTTTTATGCAGATACAAAATGTTCATTGTACTCATACATTTAACTGAAAGTTAAAGCTTAATCTTCATTGTACTGTAAAGATTGTGTTTTTCTCAAACATGCCTATAGCAAATGCTAATTTGAAATAAAATTGCATGTTTTCATAGGCTTCAAAGCTTGTTCTCTGCAGAAATTCGTCTATGGATATCTCCTCAACATAGCCATAAGGATTTGCTATAGTTATCTTGTTATTAGGTATATCCATCCCTACGAGCAAGGAGTAATGAAGAGTCCACACATCACCATACTTAGCTGCCCACTCAAATGGCACAGGTACTCCTCTTGCCAGATTTTCATAAGCTGCATCTATCAATTCCGTGTTTGACATGTATTTATGGATGGACGTAGTGTACTCCGGAAAGCGCTTGTTCATTTCTTCGCAGAACTTATCTCCTGTTGAGGTTATAACCTTACCATATTCATTGTACAGCTCCTCTTCTGTCAGATTTCCCCCATTCCATGCAGAAAACATCTCAATACAGGCATAACCACAGGAAACATCCTGAGTTATTACTTCTACTCCATCAACATAAACCGGAGCACTATATTTATCATCTATATATATAGATGAATAATCAGTAAGGATTCTTTCTGTCTGAATCTGTAACTTTATCAATAGTCCCGCCAGCACAATAATAATCAGTGCTATAAAAATGAGAATAACGCGAATTGCCTTTTTCAAATGATGCCTCCTCTGTCGCGTATAATACTGAAAGTTAATCTATTCAAAAATACTTAAATTTTTTCTTTGTAGCAACTGTTTATAATTATACCTATATCTACCTACTCATTAAATATATCTGTGAGAAAAATGAAATGGAAAGTTATGACATATGAGCTCTATCCACACTGTCATCTCCCTCACTCCAATAATAGGCCAATACTCCTAAAGGCTTCTGAAATGCTCTCGTCATCATTACTTCCGATCACACACGAGAATTCCTTCTTCAATTCCTCCGGAGCATTTCCCATCAGAAAAGGGAATCCTACAGATCGTAGCATTTCTGCATCATTAAAATGATCACCAAAAGCAACCGCTTTCTCCGGCGGAATGTTCATATACGAGCATACTCGCCTGACTCCGTCGGCCTTTGTAATACCCTTTCCCATGATCTCAAGAAGAACATCTGAGGATTTAACTATCGACAGCTTTGGAAATCTCTTTTTCAATTCATTTTCTATACCACATATTGCTTCAGGCTCACATATGCAAAGGAGCTTTCCTATGATTGCATCTTTTGGAAGAAGCTCAATGCCGCCCTCTGTTGCACAGACCTCAACGATTTCCTCTTCTGCGCGGACCAGTCGGTCATTCCTGTCATTTACAATCCACAATTCTTCTGAATAGATATTCCATGTACAGTCAATCTTCTCCGCCTCTATATAAGAAATAATATCCCTCGCTTCATTGGCATCAAATCCCTCCGAGTACATTATCTTATCGTTTTCATCAATGATAAGCGCCCCACTATAACAGATCATCGGGCAGGTAAACCCGTATCTTTTAAAAATCGGCCGTACTCCGGATGGTCCTCTTGCTGTCGCAATGACAAAAGGGATATTGGCTTTCTTTAGGGCAAATATTGCATCAAGTGTGCCCTTAAGCATTCTATGTTCACTGTTTAGAATTGTTCCGTCTATATCTGAAAAAACTATTTTGAAATCCATTGATGTCTCTTAACATTTCTTTCTAAAATGAAGTTGTATCGCCGGGTATGAACCAAACATGGGCTCAAAAGCATATCCTGCATTCATTAATGCAGCTCCGCTAAAGACCTGTCCGATTACATCTGCTTTCTCTCCCACATTATTTTCCGGAACCTTCTCACAGGATGAGATACAGTTATCGACCTCATACATTGCTTCAGGATCAAGATTTCTCATGCGAATGTATATAACTTCCGGATTGGCTCTCACATCGGTGACCACCAGATTAAGAAGCGCCTCGGACTTATCCTCTGACACAAATCCCCAGGATGTGTAGTACTCTTCGTCAAGTTCATCTGACAGGCGAAGGTACATTCCCCTCTGTATCAGATCATAATATCTGTTAAAAACGTCTATCTGCCGGCGGATCATTGCCTTCTCGTCTGCACTGAGTGTCCTCGGATCAAGCTCATAGCCAAAGGTTCCCGCCATCGCAACAATTGCTCTTGTCATAAGCGGTACTTCGCGGCCGGTCTGGTGGTTGGGCGAAGCTGACACGTGACTTCCGATCGTACTCACCGGATAACCGTAGGTTGTGCCCTTTTGTATTTTCAGACGATTGATCGCCTCAGTGTTGTCAGAGCACCATATCTGAGGTGAGTAGAACAGGATTCCGGCATCAAACCTTCCGCCGCCACCCGAACATCCCTCAATCATCACATCAGGGAAACTCTCCCTTAATCTCTCCATCAGCCTGTATGAACCGAGAACAAACCTGTGGGCAACTTCTCCCTGCCTGTCTGCGGAGAGCCCTCTGGAAAAGACATTTGACAGTGATCTGTTGAAGTCCCACTTGATATAGGATATCTTAGCACTCCTAAACACCGTTGATATACTCTCATACAAATATTCTATAACCTCAGGCCTTGACATATCAAGCACCAACTGATCTCTTGCCATCACCGGCTTTCTGCCGGGATCAGTGAGCGCCCAGTCGGGATGTGCCCTGTAAAGATCAGAATCCTCATTGACCATCTCCGGCTCAAACCACAGGCCAAATTTCATGCCAAGGCTCTCTACATGATCAGCAATGGCATCCATGCCCTTCTTTAGCTTATCCCTGTTAACTACCCAGTCTCCAAGTCCCGCGTGATCATCATACCTTGCTCCAAACCAGCCGTCATCAAGGACCAGCATCTCACAGCCCGCTTCTTTGGCACTGTCGGCTATATCCATTATCTTGTCATCATCAAAATCAAAGTAGGTACCCTCCCAGTTATTCATAAGGACCGGGCGCTTGATATCGCGAAACTCCTTAGGGCATACATTTTCACGGATGATCCTGTGGAAGCGTAAGCTAAGCTCTGAGAGCCCATTATCTGTAAATGCCAGCATTACCTCAGGCGTCACAAACTCTTCCCCTTCGCAGAGTTTCCACAAAAAGTGATCATCCGAGATTCCACTCACAACGCGGATTGTTCCGGCCTGATCTTTTTCCACTTCCTCGGCGTGCTCTCCCGAGTACATCAACATAATTCCATAGCTCTCACCCTGCCACTCGTCCGTATTCCTGTCACAGAGGATCACAAAAGGATTGTTGTGGTGACTGCTGGTTCCCCTCTTCGAACTTATCCTGTGAATCTCATGTCCGACCCTGCACCTCTCAGGCTGTCTTTCAAAAGCATGGCGACCGTGAAAATGAATAAGGTCAAGATCCTTTCCCATTAGGTCCAGACAGGCAGATGCTGCTTTATTTAAAAAGATATCTGCGTCAGACTCATTTCTTATGACAGAATATCTTGAAATAATATCTTTCTCCTCAAATACCTGGTATGACAATACAACAAGAACCTTTGCCACCTTATCTTCAAGATATATCTTCAGAGTGTCAACCTTATCTTTCTCCGCATGTCCTCGCCGGTAAGGGGATACTGAAGATAGGGGATAAGACACATAATATCCGTGAAAATCAGATTTTTTTATACCTCCCGGCATTTCTGCGTACTATGAAGCTGACAAAGATACACCCTGGAGCTACAGATGGCTTCACATATGAGGGACGGTGTTTCTTGCACTCCTTAAGGAAATTGGTCTTGGAGAAAACAGTCCGGTCCTTGATGTTTCATCGCCAAATAGCAGGGATGATATTTTTGGCGCATCAATCAATGAGATATTTGAAAACTATGAAAGGGAATACTATTGCATCGCAAAGATTTATGAAATGATGGATTTCCTGAGAAAAGAACATAGCCATATCGACGAAGCATCAGCAGAAAGCCAGCAGCTAAAATATATGCGAACCGTGATCAAATATATACAGCTGAAATTTTCAGAACAGATTACCATGGAAAATATCGCAGGTATCTGCGGTCTTAACAGAAGTTATCTTTCTCGCCTTTTTCATGATGCCACAGGTTATACAATAAAAGGATATCTGCAGACTTATCGCATGCAGACAGCCCAGAAGATGCTGAGGGAATCAGATCTCTCCATAAGTTATATAGGTAACGCTGTTGGTTACGTTGATATCTTTACCTTTTCCAAGGCATTTAAAAAGCACACAGGTTGCTCTCCCAGTAGCTACAGAGAAAATGGTTCCGCTGCATTAGCCAACTAGTCTGTAAGTTGTGCATTTTCTTCTTTCCAGCACTTGTCCCAATACTGCCTATCCCCCAACAGTGTTTTATGCTTTTTATGTCTTTTATCCGCCATGTATCGCATTCACAATCTCAATTTAAGCAAAGAATCAGTATTCATTTGAATCCACTTACAGTTCTTTTGACAGTAATATAAAGCCTTCATCTGCAGCAGGCTTTCATCACTCGCAATGCGTGTTTTTATATGTAATCAAAAAGGGTGTCCACACTTGAACTCCCTTTTCCACATTCCTTATTCCATATAGCTTTCCTCCAGAATTCTCAGTCCTTCCTTAT
The DNA here is from genome assembly GCF_000424285.1 of Butyrivibrio sp. MB2005. GTDB lineage: Bacteria > Bacillota > Clostridia > Lachnospirales > Lachnospiraceae > Butyrivibrio. The sequence goes on from NZ_KE384159.1 coordinate 65,196, forward strand.
AATCCTGTCCCAAAACTTCCTGTGTCTTTTGGAAGTCATACTTCTCATGTAGTCTGTCATGAACCTTTAAGAACTCTTTCTTTCCGTATTTCCTTATATATAATGCCTGAGCCTTTGCTGCATTTGCTCCGTCATTTGATGGAATATAGAATCCTTTATTGCATTTTTCGAGCTCATCACACTCATAACATCCGTCCAAATCTTTTTCCTTACAGCATTTAACATTCGGACATATTCTGTCCTCAGCACAGGTAGCAAAAGAGCAGACATTGTACTTCGTTCTGCAGGATCCGCACCACTCTGAAAGGAAACAGTGATTACAGGAAAAGCCACAATAAGCAACAGGATCAACACCCTTTCGTACTATCTTGCAGAGTTTATTCTTGATGCGGCGCATGGCTTCGATATGCATGATCCAGTGACGACTAAATGGCATCTGAATCAGTCCTTTTATATCCTTTCCGCACCAGTAATCAATCAGCCAAAAGGCATTCTCATTCTCACTGACACATTTACTCTGGATAAGTTTTTCCTTTACATCGCCGCCGAATTTTTGCTTTAAATCCTTGTATGTCAGATTTCCAAGAATCTGATCCGTAGACTCCTTTACAGCTTTTACATACAGATATAGTTCTTTAATATTCAGTTTTTCTGATAATTCTGCAATCTCGTTTCCCTGAAGTTCATTACCCGTAGTAATAATAGGTGCGCCAATGCGATTATGAAAGTCATTTGTAAAAAGGATTTGACTATCCCCTGCTATCATCTCATGGGCAACTATATCTTCAATCCTGAAAATATGCCAGATAGAATAGGCAAGGGTTTTACTGTGATATCCATCTGCACCCACAAAAGGCATTTTGGCAAAGGCCTCATCCGGGTATCCACTCACAATCTGAGTAATCTGCTCAAACATTTCCTCGCGGAAAGCCAAAAGCTTCTTTATAGCATCTTTAAAGGTTGCTTCCTTCGTCAGCAATTTCTGTATTTCTTTATTGTTTTCTGACCATGATTTGTCCATAATCTATCTTCTCTCATCGGTTAATCCAGCATTATTATTCCATTGTTCTTTCTTACATTTTAATAAAGTCATATTAAAATAGGCAAGCCTTATCCTTAATCTTTAAGCCCAAAAGTGGACCACTAACCCTGTCCCCAGGGACCATTACGGTACAAAATTTTCTGCGGTTCACCACAACTGAATACAATTATAGATAAAAGAAAAACCCCAGAAACACTGAGTTTCTGAGGTTTGTAAATTCTTTTTGAATCTCGAAAGATTATCTCTTTGAGAACTGAGGAGCACGACGAGCCTTTTTGAGACCGTACTTCTTTCTCTCCTTCATTCTAGGATCACGTGTAAGGTATCCAGCCTTCTTAAGTGCAGGTCTGTACTCTTCTGCATCAGCCTGAAGAAGTGCTCTTGAGATACCGTGACGGATTGCACCAGCCTGACCTGTTGTGCCGCCACCGCGAACTGTTACGTTAACATCGAACTTGTCAAGTGTCTCTGTAAGAACGAGAGGCTGACGAACAATAACCTTGAGAGTCTCAAGTCCAAGATACTCATCGATGTTTCTCTTGTTGATAGTGATATTTCCCTTACCGGGTGTAAGATAAACTCTGGCGATAGACTTCTTTCTTCTACCTGTGCCATAGAAACTTGCTGCTTTAGCCATTTTCAAATTCTCCTTTCAGATTAGAATGTAAGTACTTCAGGCTTCTGAGCTGCGTGCTCGTGCTCAGGACCTGCATATACATGAAGCTTTGTGTACATCTGTCTGCCAAGAGAACCCTTGGGAAGCATTCCCTTTACAGCATGCTCGATAACACGCTCCGGGTGTGTCTCCATCATCTGACGAAGAGTGAACTCCTTGTGGTGTCCAACGTAATCAGTGTGGTGCCAGTACATCTTCTGGTCCATCTTCTTACCTGTAACCTTGATCTTATCAGCATTGATAACGATTACATAATCACCTGTATCAATGTTAGGTGTATAAATCGGCTTGTTCTTTCCTCTAAGTACGTTAGCTACGTTAGAAGCAAGACGACCGAGTGTCATATCAGTTGCGTCTACAACATACCATTTCTTCTCAACAGTAGAAGCAGTAGGCATATATGTCTTCATATTTATTACCTCCATAACCAGTTAATAAGTAAAAACTCTGGTGCGAAGGACCCTTCACCTGATCCATCCGCTATATGATATATGATGCACGCCTCATTACTTACCGGGATAATTCAGCGATTATCGTCACACAGTCATATATTATATGCTCATTTTGTCGAATTTGTCAATACGAAACCATCTGGAAATTCATATTTTACCAAAAAAAGTCCCTGTGGCGGTGCCGTAGGTCCTGCCTTGGTTCTGTCGCAGGCTTCTATAATATCCTTTACCGCTTCGGGAGCTATTTTCCCTCTGCCAACTTCCATGAGTGTACCGGCAATTATACGCACCATATTGTACAAGAATCCATTGCCGACAACTTTAATAGAAATTATATCACCATCTCTAACGACATCGACAGATTTAATTGTTCTCACATGAGTAAGGGCCTGAGATCCTGAAGCACAAAAGCTGGAAAAATCATGCTCACCTTCCATGTATTTTCCTGCATCATTCATCAGCTTTTCGTCTAAATCATAGCTGCAATACCAATAATACAGTCTTTTTGTGGGGATAGGTAGCTTAGTATTGAGTATTCTGTATTCGTAGGTCTTTTCAGATATGCATTTTCTAGGATGAAAATCGCCCGGAACCTCAAAGGATTCCATTATTCTTATATCGTCAGGAAGTTTACTGTTTAACGCCATATAAAAACTCTCTGCAGGGACTGTTGAAGCTGTATCAAAAACAACCACATTACCATAGGCATGTACCCCGGCATCAGTTCTACTGGCTCCAATAACCTCAGTTTTTTCTCCGGTCAGCTTCTCAATAGCTGTGTTGATGGTTCCTTCAATGGTATTGGCATTCTCAAGATATGCAAAGCCACTGTACGCACTGCCATCGTAAGCTACTTTGAGGAGTATCCTTCTTTTTACCGGCATTGCTTTCTCTATTTTATTTTCACTTCCTAAATGAGTATTTTCTTTTTCCATTTATCAGAACAGTATTTTCCCTAATAAAATGCAAAGTGCCATGTACAAAATAACTATAAGATAGGCTATAACGTCTCTCTTTTTATAGATAAGAGGCTTCATTTTGGTTCTGCCTTCGCCGCCGCGGTAACATCTGGCTTCCATAGCCATAGCAAGGTCATTTGCCCTTCTAAAAGCTGAAATAAAAAGCGGTACAAGAAGCGGAATAAGACTTTTTGCCCTGTTCATGATTGATCCGCTCTCAAAGTCGGCTCCTCTTGCTATCTGTGCCTTCATGATCTTGTCAGTCTCTTCAAGCAAAATTGGAATGAATCTGAGGGCAATCGCCATCATCATAGCAATCTCATGAACCGGAACATGCAGTCTTTTCAACGGATTCATAAGCTTTTCAAGTCCGTCAGTAAGCTGATTGGGCGTAGTAGTAAGCGTCATTATAGACGAACCTGTTATCAGAAAAACCAGTCTGATTCCCATCAGAATCGCTGTCCTAATACCTTCTCTTGTAATCTTCAGTACCCAGAATTCAAATATCGGCTCTCCCGGCGTCAAAAAAAGGTTAAAGACCATTGTTATTACCAGGAGCATATAAATAGCCTTCATGCCCTTAAAAATGAATTTTACAGGCACTCTGCTGAGTTTTATAGCCATTATAAGAAATGCTGCGGCAACAACATATCCTATGTAATTATCAATAATAAAAAGGGATATTATAAACAGTAACGTAGCCATTATCTTGACACGGGGGTCAAGTCTGTGGATACATGAATCAGTCTGATAATATTGCCCTAACGTGATGTCTCTTAGCATCTGGTTTCATTTCTCCAAATTCCAGGAATTTATGTATCTTATCGCAGCAAACTATCCGAATACTCTCATAATCTCATCAGCTGCTTCTTTTATGGTGGTAACATCTGTATTTACCGGAATCCCGGCCTTACTAAGCTCCTGCATGACATAGGTTACCTGCGGTGCTGCAAGACCTATTTTTTCAAGCTCCTCATAATATGCAAAAACCTTCTTGGGCTCATCATCAAGGAAAACCTCTCCCTTATTCATGACAATGATTCGCTCGACGTAATCAGCAACATCCTCCATACTGTGAGATACAAGTATTACCGTAATGCCCATAGTGTCATGAAGCTTCTTAATAAGTCCAAGTATTTCCTCTCGTCCCTTTGGATCAAGGCCCGCCGTAGGTTCATCAAGAATCAAAACGTCAGGCTTCATTGCCAGTACTCCTGCAATGGCTACACGTCTTTTCTGACCACCTGACAGGTCAAATGGCGACTGATAAAAATACTCATCCGGAAGTCCCACCTGTTTCAAAGCTTCATATGCTCTAAGCTCGACTTCTTTCTTGGAAAGCCCGAGATTCTTAGGTCCAAAGCAAACATCTGAAAAGCAGTCAACCTCGAAAAGCTGATGCTCCGGATACTGGAAAACAAGTCCTACTCTGGCGCGAAGCTTCTTTTTATCATAATCATCATCGCTTATATCCTTGCCATCAAAGAAAACTGATCCCGAGGTAGGCTTAACAAGTCCGTTCATGTGCTGAATCAGCGTAGATTTTCCTGAACCTGTATGGCCTATAAGCCCAATAAACTGACCGTCAGGTATCTGAAGGCAAACATCCTTCAGGGCTGTATGTGCCATGGCGGTATCAGCGTCATATATGTAATTTACATGATCAAGAATAATTGACATCTTATACTCTCTATTTAATAATTAAAGCCCTTTTAAAGGCGTCATTTGCTCATTTTTAATATCTAAGTCCTTTAATGGCATTTACAAGCTCATCCTTGCTTAAAATGCCATCAGGGATGTTCAGACCGCGTTTCTTAAGCTCATAAGCTAAAAGTGTGACCTGCGGAACACCAAGTCTAAGTTCTTTAAGTCTGTCCACCTGTGAAAATATCGCTCTTGGTGTACCCTGCATTTCAATATGTCCCTTATCCATTACAAAAACTCTGTCAGAATAGATTACTTCCTCCATGTAATGAGTGATAAGGATTATTGTTATGCCTTCAACCTGATTAAGTGCTCTTGCAGCCCTGATTACATCCTTTCGTCCATTTGGATCGAGCATGGCGGTAGGTTCATCAAGAATAATACATTTGGGGTGCATGGCTATAACACCGGCGATTGATACTCTCTGCTTCTGACCACCTGAAAGGTGATTAGGTGAGTGCTTCCTGAATTCATACATCCCTACTGTTTTAAGGCTCTCTTCTACCCTCTCCCAGATCTCAGCAGTGGGAATCCCCATATTTTCAGGTCCAAATCCCACATCCTCTTCAACTATCTGTCCGATTATCTGATTGTCAGGGTTCTGGAAAACCATTCCTGCTTCCTGCCTGATATCCCAGACATTATCTGCATCCATGGTATCCATTCCGTCAACCCAAACTGTTCCCTCTGTGGGTGATAAAAGCGCATTAAAATGCTTGGCAAGTGTCGATTTGCCTGAGCCATTATGGCCAAGTATTGAGATAAACTCACCGGGCTTAACCTCAAGGCTTGTATTATCAATGGCTGTGGTTATACCTTCAACGTTGCCTTCTTCATCTCGCCTTATATATTCAAATGTCAGATTTTCAGCTTTAAGCATGTTTTCTGAGCTCATTTTTCCTCTTTTACTGTAACTATGCCTTTTTGTCGTATATCCTATCCATTTTATTATATGAAGTTGCTAAAAACAAGCGCAACTAAGCTATCTCATGATATTTTTGAGTCATCAGTTCCTATATTAGCCGGATTACTTTTAATAATCATGAAAATGTTTTATTGGTAACAGAATTCTGCTACAATTACCATATGCTTAGAGATTATTTTAAACAACTAATTATCATAATAGTTCTGATTGCGGCTTGTGCCATAATCGCCAGAGTTATGAACGGAGGAGAGACTCTCGCGGAATATGCTGCAAAACATCCGGATAAAGCCTACAGCACACAAGCAGAAGAAGTTATCGACAATTAAGTCGAATAGTGCTTTCTATAGATGATTAAATCGAACAATGCTTTCTATCGACAATTAAATCGGCTAATACTTTTTTAGACGTAAAAAGACCTGGCAAAAAGCCAGGTCTTTTAAATTTAATAGTTATGAAACTTATACAAGCTCAAGAACAACCATCATAGCTGCATCGCCCTTACGCTGACCAATCTTAACGATTCTTGTGTAACCACCGTTACGACTAGCGTACTTAGGACCATACTCTGTGAAAAGCTTATCAACAAGGTCGATCTGCTTTGTGTTCTTCTTTCTTCCAGCCTTCTCAGCAGGAACCTCAGTTACAGGATAAAGAGTCTTGAGGATCTGTCTTCTAGCGTGCATACGTGAAGGCTTATCCTTTTTGATCTCCTTCTGAACAGTATCATAAACTGTTACCTTCTTACCATCCTTAACTTCCTTAACGCGCTTGCCGTCCTTATCCTTACGAGCAACCTTTGCCTCAACTGTTACAGTCTCGTAGTTGTCCATCTCTTTAGCTGCAAGAGCGATGATAGGCTCAACGATTTTCTTTACTTCCTTAGCTCTAGCCTCGGTTGTAACGATCTTGCCGTTGTAAAGAAGCTGTGTTACCTGGTTTCTAAGAAGTGCTCTTCTAGGCTTTGTTGCTTTGCCTAACTTTCTGTACATTGCCATAATTATTTACATCCTTTCTCAATCGCAGAGTTCCCTCTGCTGTGGTGCATACCAAAATACTCTTTGGATTTACTTTCGGTATGTTGTGTTTATACCTATGAGAATCCGCCTCAGTACACATCGGTTTTACCTTCAGCGAACACATATTAGTACAATATCTTAGTTCTGATCTTCACCTGTTCTAAGTGCAAGTCCGAGCTCATCAAGCTTAGCAAGCACTTCCTCAAGTGACTTACGTCCAAGGTTTCTAACCTTCATCATATCGTCAGAAGTCTTGTTTGTAAGCTCTTCAACGGTATTGATGCCGGCTCTCTTGAGGCAGTTGAAGGAACGAACGCTGAGCTCAAGCTCATCGATGCTCATCTCAAGAACCTTTTCCTTCTCATCATTGTCCTTCTCTACCATAACTTCTGCAGTCTTGGCATTCTCAGACAGATCGATGAAGAGGCTAAGATGCTCACTAAGGACCTTAGCTGCAAGGCTGACAGCCTCATCGGGGCCAAGTGTTCCGTTTGTGTGAACATCAAGTGTCAGCTTATCATAGTCAGTAACCTGACCTACACGTGTATTCTCAACGCTGACATTTACACGTTCTACAGGTGTGTAGATTGAATCTACAGCAATAACACCGATAGGAAGATCAGCAAGCTTGTTCTTGTCTGAACTTACATATCCTCTGCCCTTTGTGATTGTAAGCTCCATGTAGAGCTTAGCATCCTTACCGGACAGTGTAGCTATTACCTGATCAAGATTTGTGATCTCGATATCCTGATCTACCTGAATATCTGCAGCTGTTACAACGCCCTCTCCTGAGAACTCGATATAAGCTGTCTTGGGCTCATTTGTCTCAGAATTGTTGCGAATAGCAAGATTCTTGATATTCATTATGATTTCAGTAACATCTTCCTTTACGCCGGGAATAGAACTGAACTCATGCAGTACACCTTCGATTTTGACCTGACTTACTGCTGCTCCAGGCAATGAAGATAACATAATTCTTCTGAGTGAGTTTCCAAGTGTGATGCCGTAGCCTCTTTCAAGGGGCTCAACAACGAATCTGCCATACTTCTTATCCTCTGAAATCTCAGCAACTTCAATATTTGGTCTTTCAAAATCAAACACGGACATACCCTCCTTTTGGTTTTATTATGTGTCCTAAAATTACTTAGAATACAACTCGACGATCAACATTTCGTCAACGGGAACGTCGATTACATCTCTTGAAGGGAATTCTTTAACTGTACCACTGAAATTATCCTTATTTACATCAAGCCACTCGGGTACAAGTCTGCCATTTGTGATCTCAGCGATATCCTTGAATCTCTGAGTGTTTCTAGCTGACTCTCTTACCTCGATAACATCACCAGCTTTGATGAGGTATGAAGGAATGTTTACAACCTTACCATTGATTGTGATGAACTTATGAAGAACAACCTGTCTAGCTTCTCTTCTTGTTCTTGCAAAGCCCATACGGAAAATTACATTATCAAGTCTGCGCTCAAGAAGAACCATGAGGTTTTCACCGGTCTGACCCTTCTGACGATCTGCCTTGTCGTAGTAGTTACGGAAAGGCTTCTCAAGAACGCCATAGATGAACTTAGCTTTCTGCTTCTCACGAAGCTGAAGACCATACTCGCTCATCTTCTTGTTTGCTCTGCTGTTTGTTCTCTTGGACTTCTTGTCATATCCAAGGAATGTGGGATCCAAATCAAGGGATCTGCATCTCTTAAGTACTGGAACTCTGTTTACTGCCATTATTGGCTCCTTTCTTTTTCAGGAAAATCCTGATGTTGTTTACAGCACTATAGACATGTGCCTTCTTCCAACGAGTTAAAGGTTAATAGTGTCTATATTTCATAGTCAGGCTATTGAATTATGAAATTCAAGCCTGACTGTGAACATCTGTAAAATAGGATTATACTCTGCGGCGCTTGGGCGGGCGGCATCCGTTATGAGGTACAGGAGTTACATCCGTAATACTGGTAACATTAAGACCACTTGCAGCAAGAGCTCTGATTGCAGCTTCTCTTCCTGATCCCGGTCCCTTTACAAAGACATCAACAGTCTTAAGGCCGTGAATAAGTGCAGCCTTTGTTGCTGTCTCTGCAGCCATCTGTGCAGCATAAGGAGTAGATTTCCTTGAACCTTTAAATCCAAGACCGCCAGCACTTGCCCAGCTAAGAGCATTACCTGCAGCATCTGTCAATGTAACGATTGTGTTATTGAAAGATGACTGAATGTGTGCCTGTCCGTGTTCAACGTTCTTCTTGACACGCTTCTTACCTTTAGAAGCACTTGATTTCTGATTTGCCATTTTAAACTAACCTACTTTCTTCCTATTGAATATTCTTTAGTTACTATATAATAAGAAAAATTACTTCTTCTTATTAGCGATTGTTCTCTTGGGACCTTTTCTTGTTCTAGCGTTGGTCTTTGTTCTCTGACCACGAACAGGAAGTCCTCTTCTGTGACGGATTCCTCTGTAGCATCCGATCTCTGAAAGACGCTTGATGTTCATAGCGATTTCTCTTCTAAGATCACCTTCTACTTCATAATCCTTACCGATAATCTCTGCGATTCTCTTTACTTCATCATCTGTAAGATCACGAACACGTGTGTCCGGGTTTACTTTTGCAACCTCAAGAATTTTGTTTGAGCTTGTTCTTCCAATTCCATAGATGTATGTAAGACCAATCTCAACTCGCTTATCTCTAGGTAAATCAACACCTGCAATACGAGCCATTTTAATTTTCCTCCATTAAATAAAAAGATTTGTTTTTGCGGAAATACTTTATTTCCGTATTAATGTTACTTGTTTGATTGGGGCGAATGATCAGCCCAATCGGACAGAAGTTAATCCGATCTTTCCAATACACATTGGTATCAAAAAGTAATGTCAAATGACTCGAATCAGCCCTGTCTCTGTTTGTGCTTAGGGTTTTCGCAAATTACACGAATAACGCCTTTTCTCTTAATAACCTTGCACTTTTCGCACATAGGCTTAACAGAAGACCTAACTTTCATTTGTAACTCCTTTCTGGTATATATATGCGAATAAAAGGGCATACTTATACCCTTAAAAACGGCCGCATTCAATCATAACATATATAGAGTCCATTTACAAGTACTAATTTATAAGGTTATTACTTATCTCTCCAAATAATTCTTCCCTTTGAAAGATCATAAGGTGAAAGCTCCATTGTTACCTTATCACCGGGGAGAATACGGATAAAATTCTGTCTGAGCTTTCCACTGATGTGTGCAAGAACAACATGTCCGTTCTCAAGCTCAACCTTAAACATAGTATTAGGAAGTTTCTCAACTACCTTTCCTTCAATTTCAATTACATCTGCTTTAGACATTTTTACCTCACTTTTAAAATCTTCTATTACTTTTGCATGTTCATTAAATCATTGTTAATATCTCGGGCTCTCCATCAGGAGTAATGGCAATGGTATTTTCATAATGAGCTGCTATGGATCCATCCATAGTAACTACCGTCCATTCATCATCGAGAAAAGCAATCTTACGTTTCCCCATAGTAATCATGGGTTCAACGCATAATGTCATTCCGGGCTGCAGGACAAGGCCTCGTCTTAATTTCCAGAAATTTGGAACATAAGGCTCTTCATGAAGCTCTTTTCCTATTCCGTGTCCTGTCAATTCTCGAACTATACCATATCCGTAAGGCTTGATATATCTGTGAATTGCCCGTGATATATCATAAAGTCTTCCGCCTGCCTTAGCATACTTTATTCCTTCAAAAAAGCTTTGCTTTGTCACTTCTATGAGCTTTTCAGCTTCTTCGGATATCTTTCCTACTCCCCATGTTCTGGCAGCGTCTGAATGATATCCTTTATATATAAGCCCTGTATCAAAAGTGACAACATCGCCTTCTTTAAGGATTGTCTCAGCTTTGGGTATTCCATGAACCACTTCATCATTTACAGAAATACAAACTGATGCCGGGTATCCCTCATAATCTTTACAATTCGGGATACCTCCGAGTCTGCGAATCGCTTCCTCTCCAATAGCATCAAGTTCAAGTGTTGAAATCCCGGGTCTGAGTGCTTCATGCAGTTCTTCATGAACCTGCGCCAGTAAATGTCCTGACTCTCTCATGAGGTTCAATTCTTCTTGTGACTTAATCGTAACCGGCATTCCTATTACCTCAGATTGAATTAACCAAGAATACCTGTTATTTCACTGAATACATCCTGCATATCCTTTGTTCCGTCTACTGACTTTAAGATACCCTTCTCATTGTAGTAGTCGATCAAAGGCTGTGTCTGCTCGTGGTAAACGCTGAGACGATTCTGCACTGTTTCAGGCTTATCATCATCTCTCTGAACAAGCTCGCTGCCACAAACATCACAGATTCCTTCCTGCTTCGGAGGAATATGTTCAATATGATATGTAGCACCACACTTAAGGCATGCTCTTCTTCCAGACATTCTGCGAACGATATTCTCATCCGGAACATCTACGTTTATAGCAAAATCTACCTTATCGCCAAGCTTTGTAAGCTCTTTATCAAGAACATCAGCCTGAGGAATTGTACGCGGGAAACCATCAAGAACATAACCATTCTTGCAATCCTCCTGAGCTACTCTGTCAAGAAGGATCTCAACAGTGAGTTCATCGGGAACAAGCTGTCCCTTATCCATATATTCCTTAGCCTTTTTACCAAGCTCTGTTCCGTTTTTGATGTTTGCTCTGAAAATGTCTCCAGTAGAAACATGCGGAACCTTATACTTTTCTGCTATCATTTTTGCCTGTGTGCCTTTTCCTGCACCAGGTGCCCCTAACATGATAATCTTCATTACCAATTCTCCCTTCTCATATTTAGGTCTGGATTTTTAATAAAAGTACAACAAGAGGTTCAAAGATAAGCAGTAGCAAATCCCTAAACCTCTCATGTTTTTAATCGTCTAAAAAGCCTTTATAATTACGTACCAACATCTGTGATTCAATCTGCTTCACCGTTTCAAGAATAACACTTACAACAATGATAAGGCTCGTACCACCGAAGGATACGTTAGCTCCGAATACACCATTGAAGAATATCGGAAGAACACCAATAATGGTAAGTCCAATAGCTCCGATAAAGATGATGTAATTCAGAATGTTTGTTAAATAATCGCTAGTGGGCTTTCCGGGACGAATGCCGGGAATAAATCCACCCTGCTTTTTCATATTATCAGCAATCTCTAAAGGATTGAATGTTATTGATGTGTAGAAATATGCAAAGAATATTAAAAGCAATACATATACTACAAGTCCAATCGAATATTTAAGATTGGAAGGCTCACACCAATAGCTCTGATTAAGATACTTAAGTATCTCGCTCCATGCACCTGTTCCCTTGTATCCTACAAGCTGTGAAATGATTATAGGGAACTGGAACAGTGACATAGCAAAGATAATAGGCATAACACCTGCGGTATTAACCTTAAGAGGAATCTCTGAATGATTACCACCATAGGTTCTTCTGCCCTGTATCTTTTTAGCATACTGTACTGGGATTCTACGCTCTGCGCCGTTCAAAAGAACAACCAGAACAACCATTGCTACAATAATTGCAATAATAATGATTGCCGATACAACCCCTTTTGCAATGCTCTTGCCTGTTACAAACTGTGTAAACAAGCTACTTAAATCGGATGGCATTCTGGAAATAATGTTGATAGTAAGTACTATAGAAATACCATTACCAACACCATTATCCGTAATGCGCTCGCCAATCCACATAAGGAATGCACTGCCGGCTGTAAGCGCAGCAACAATCTCAACTACATAGAGAGGTGACTTCTCTACAAGGAAGCCACTTCTGTAGAAGCCAATTGCCATAGCAACTGACTCGATAAGTGCAAGCACTACAGTGATATATCTTGTAAGTGCTGCAAGCTTTTTTCTACCATCCTCTCCGTCACGCTGCCATTCCTCAAACTTAGGAATAGCAATTGTGAGAAGCTGGATGATAATGGATGATGTGATGTAAGGTGTAATATTGAGTGCCAGGATTGACATATTCTCAAATGAACCACCTGTAAATCGATCCATAAAACCAAAAGCATTATTTTCGGACAGCTCTTTGAACCAGTCCTGGAATACTGAAACATTCATTCCAGGTACCGGTATAGCTGAACCTAATCTGATCACCAACAACATAAAGAAGGTGAACAATAACTTCATTCTGATATCTTTGATTTTGAATGCATTCTTAATGGTCGTGAACATTAAATCACCTCTGCCGTTCCCCCAAGAGCTTCGATCTTCTCCTTAGCAGATGCACTATATGCATTTACCTTAACCGTAAGCTTTTTGGTAAATTCACCGTTTCCAAGTATCTTAACACCATCATACTCGTGTTTGATGATGCCCTTATCCTTAAGCGCCTGTACATCAACAACGCTATCGTTGTCAAAGCACTCAAGTGAACTTACATTTACAGCTACGATATGCTTAGAATTGATGTTCTTAAATCCTCTCTTAGGAAGACGACGGAACAGGGGCATCTGACCACCTTCAAATCCGGGTCTCGGAGCACCTGAACGAGCCTTCTGTCCTTTGTGTCCCTTACCAGCGGTCTTTCCATTTCCTGAACCATGACCGCGGCCTCTTCTGAAATTGTCACTCTGAACAGAACCCTCAGCAGGTCTCAAATTTGATAATTCCATGATTTTCCTCCTTAAATTAGTCCAGTTCTTCGACTTTAACAAGGTGTCTAATCTGCTGGATCTGACCTCTTGTTGCAGAGTTATCCGGCAGTTCAACACTGCTGTTAAGTTTCTTAAATCCCATTGATTTTACCGTAGCAACCTGCTTCGGAACAGCACCAATAGTGGACTTAACCAATGTGATTTTAAGCTTTTTTCCACTTTCATTTTTAGCTGCCATTGATTTTCTCCTTTACTAGATGTTGCTTACTACTTACGCGATAACTTCTTCTACAGACTTACCACGCTTCTGAGCAACTTCTTCGGGTGTCTTAAGGTTTGCAAGACCATTGATGGTTGCATAAACTACATTCTGCTTGTTGTTAGAACCAAGTGACTTTGTACGAATGTTCTTGATTCCAGCAAGCTCACATACAGAACGTGCAGGACCACCAGCGATGATACCAGTACCTTCAGGAGATCTCTTAAGCAGAACCTCTGCGGAACCGAACTTACCAACGAAATCATGTGTGATACTGTTGTTCTCATCAAGCGGTACACAGATGAGGTTCTTTGTAGCATCCTCCTTACCCTTACGAATAGCATCAGGTATTTCAGTTGACTTACCAAGACCTACACCAACGTGACCGTTTCCGTCACCAACTACAACGAGTGCTGTGAACTTCATGTTACGTCCACCCTTAACTACCTTTGTAACTCGCTTAATGGTAACGACTTTATCTGTTAATTCAAGCTGACTTGCATCAACGATTGTACGCTTCATTATCTTTCTCCCTTCCTTAGAATTCTAAGCCTGCTTTTCTAGCTGCATCAGCAAGCGCTGCTACTTTACCATGGTAGATGTAACCGCCTCTGTCGAAAACAACAGCTTTGATACCTTTTTCCATTGCTCTCTTAGCAACAACATCACCAATATATGCAGCTGCATCAACATTATCTGTAGCCTTCAGAGCTGACTTAATGTCCTTCTCAAGTGTGGAAGCAGAAACAAGTGTCTTACCGGCAACATCATCGATAACCTGAGCATACATATGATTATTACTTCTGAAAACTGCAAGACGCGGTCTTTCAGCAGTGCCGCTGAAACGATTGCGAATTCTCAGATGCTTCTTTTCGCGACTTTTCTGTCTGGATTCTTTACTAACCATTTTTTACTCTCCTTATCTCTTACTTCTTACCGGTCTTACCAACCTTGCGGCGGATAACTTCATCAGAATACTTGATTCCCTTGCCCTTATACGGCTCAGGAGCTCTCTTCTCTCTGATAATTGCTGCAAACTGGCCAACCTTTTCTTTGTCTATACCCTTGACGATGATAGCGTTACCATCAACTACTGTCTCGATTCCTTCAGGATCCTCGAGTTCAACAGGATGTGAATATCCAAGGGTCAAGGTGAGTTTCTTGCCGCTCTTTGCTGCTCTATAACCTACACCATTAACTTCAAGTTTCTTCTCATAGCCATCTGTTACACCAACAACCATGTTGTTCAGAAGACTTCTTGAAAGTCCGTGAAGAGCTCTTGTCTTCTTCTGATCATCAGGTCTCTTAACTTCGATCTGACCATCTTTCTGTTCGAACTGCATCTCTGCAGGGAAAACTCTCTCAAGAGTGCCCTTAGGACCTTTAACAGTCACCTTATTATTTTCTGCAACTTCTACTGTTACACCAGCAGGAACTGCGATTGGCATTTTTCCGATTCGTGACATGCCCGTACCTCCAATTTACCAAACGAATGCAAGAACTTCGCCACCAACCTGGAGCTCTCTTGCTTTTTTATCAGTTACAACACCCTGGTTTGTAGAGATGATAGCGATTCCGAGACCGCCAAGTACTCTCGGAAGATCCTCTCTGCCTGCGTATACACGAAGACCAGGCTTGGAAATTCTCTTCAGACCAGTGATGACTCTATCATTTCTGTCAGCACCGTACTTGAGTGTGATGTGAAGAGTCTTGAAACCGTTCTCTTCAACTACATCAAGCTTCTTGATATAACCTTCGTCAAGAAGAATGTTTGCGATTGCAAGCTTCATCTTTGATGAAGGAACGTCAACAGTATCATGCTTTGCAGTATTAGCGTTACGAATTCTTGTAAGCATATCTGCAATAGGATCATTCATTGCCATTTTTGAAAAAGCCTCCTTATTTTCTATTATTGCTTCGCCTTACTGTGCCCGTCTGCACAGAGACACGAAGCCGCAATGTTTTATATTACCAACTAGCCTTACGTACACCCGGGATCTCACCCTTGTAAGCTAACTCACGGAAACAAATTCTGCAGATTCCGTATTTTCTAAGATAAGCATGCGGACGTCCGCAGATTCTGCAACGGTTATAACCGCGTGTAGAAAACTTCGGTTTCATCTGCTGTTTTACCTTCATGGATAATTTAGCCATGTGTTCGATTCCTCCTTAATTACTTAGCGAAAGGCATGTTGAAGAGTGTTAAAAGCTCACGAGCCTCTTCATCAGTCTTGGCAGTTGTTGTGAAGATGATATCCATACCTCTTGTCTTATCAACCTTATCGTACTCGATTTCAGGGAAGATAAGCTGCTCCTTGATACCAAGTGCATAGTTTCCTCTACCATCGAACGCGTTCGGGTTAACACCACGGAAGTCACGTACACGAGGAAGTGCAAGGTTAACAAGGCGATCCATGAACTCATACATCTTCTCACCACGAAGAGTTACTTTACATCCGATCGGCATACCCTCTCTTATCTTGAAGTTAGCGATGGACTTCTTTGCCTTAGTGTAAACAGGCTTCTGACCAGCGATAATCTGCATATCGTTAGCAGCGTTCTCAAGAACCTTAGCGTTCTCTTTAGCTTCACCTACAGCCATGTTTATAACGATCTTATCGAGCTTCGGAACTTCCATAACGTTCTTGTAACCGAACTTCTTTGTCATAGCGTCCACGATCTCGTCTTTGTATAAATCTCTATATCTACTCAAAGCTCCTTACCTCCTTTCTTATTTGTCAATGACATCACCAGTTGACTTTGCGATACGAACTTTTTTGCCGTCCTCAACCTTAAAACCAACACGTGTTGCCTTTCCCTTATGAACATACATAACATTGGAGATGTCCATGGGAGCTTCCTGCTGAATGATACCACCGTTGGGGTTGGAAGCAGAGGGCTTTGTGTGCTTTGTTACCATGTTAGCACCCTCTACTACTACCTTACCATTCTTTGTGTCAACGGAGAGTACCTTGCCTTCTTTATCTTTGCTCTTACCAGCGATAACCTTAACAGTATCGCCCTTCTTAATCTTACTTGTAGACATTCGGTGCCTCCTTATAATACTTCCGGAGCGAGAGAAAGAATCTTCATGTATTTCTTATCACGAAGCTCTCTTGCAACGGGTCCAAAAATACGAGTTCCCTTCGGGTTACCTTCATCATTGATGATAACAGCAGCGTTCTCATCAAAACGGATGTAAGAACCATCCTTACGGCGAGTCTCTTTAACAGTACGTACTACAACTGCCTTAACAACATCACCCTTCTTTACAACGCCGCCTGGTGTTGCTTCTTTAACCGAAGCAACAACTACATCGCCGATTCTCGCATATCTTCTTGTAGAACCACCCATAACACGGATTGTTAAAAGCTCTTTAGCACCTGTGTTATCAGCAACTCTAAGTCTGCTTTCCTGCTGAATCATGTTATTTCTCCTTTTATAATCAACAATCTGAAAACCATCCGCTAATTACTTAGCACGTTCAATAATCTGAACCAATCTCCATCTCTTATCCTTAGACATGGGTCTTGTTTCCATAACCTTGACTGTATCACCTATACGACATTCATTGTTCTCATCATGAGCCTTCAGCTTATAGGTTCTTTTTACAATCTTCTTGTAAAGAGGATGCTTTACATGATCTTCGATGGAAACAACGATGGTCTTATCCATCTTATCGCTTGTTACTTTACCAACACGCGTTTTTCTTAAATTTCTTTCCACGATATATCTCCTTTCAGGATTCCATTACTTTGCAGCATTCTGTGTAATAACAGTCTGAATTCTTGCAATGTTCTTTCTAACCTCTTTAATTCTTGCTGTGTTATCCAGCTGGTTAGTTGCATTCTGGAATCTCAGATTAAAAAGTTCCTTTTTAGCTGATACAAGCTCCTGATTAAGTTCCTCAGCAGACTTAGCCTTCAGCTCTTCTACATACTTATTAGTTTTCATTGGATGCACCGCCTTCCAAATCAGCCTTTGATACGATCTTACACTTGCAAGGAAGCTTGTGAACTGCGAGACGAAGTGCCTCTCTAGCTACCTCTTCATCGACTCCGCCGATTTCAAACATAACACGTCCAGGCTTAACAACAGCTACCCAGTAATCTACAGAACCCTTACCGGAACCCATACGAGTTTCAGCAGGCTTTGCTGTAACAGGCTTGTCAGGGAAAATCTTGATCCATACCTGACCGCCACGCTTGATGAAACGAGTCATAGCGACACGGGCTGCCTCGATCTGATTAGAACGAATCCAGCAGGGCTCAAGCGCTACTATTCCATACTCACCGTATGCGATTGTGTTGCCGCGTGTAGCCTTACCAGCCATAGAACCGCGGAACTGCTTACGATGCTTTACTCTCTTCGGCATTAACATTATTTATCGCTCCCTTCCTTATCTGAATTCTCGGATGCTTTGGTGGGAAGTACTTCACCCTTATAGATCCATACCTTAACACCAACCTTACCATAGGTTGTATCTGCCTCAGCAAATCCATAATCAATATCTGCTCTAAGTGTCTGAAGCGGGATTGTTCCCTCGCTGTAGAACTCGCTACGAGCGATATCAGCACCACCAAGACGACCACTGCAGCAAGCCTTGATACCCTGTGCATCTGTCTTCATTGTTCTGCTCATGCAGGACTTCATAGCACGACGGAATGATACACGGTTCTCGAGCTGCTGTGCGATGTTCTCTGCAACAAGCTGAGCATCCTTATCGGGCTTCTTGATTTCCTTAATATCTACAAGAACCTTCTTATCTGTGATCTTTGAAAGTTCTTTCTTAGTAACTTCGATCTCTGCGCCACCCTTACCGATTACTACGCCGGGCTTTGCTGTATAAACGATTACCTTAACACGGTCAGATGCTCTCTCGATTTCGATCTTGGAGATGCCTGCCGCATAAAGCTTCTTCTTCAGAAACTTTCTGATCTTGTAGTCTTCAACAAGATTGTCTGCAAATTCATTATTATCTGCATACCATTTGGAATCCCAATCTGCGATGACGCCAACTCTCAGGCCATGAGGATTAACTTTCTGTCCCATTGAACTTACTATCTCCTTTCTTATCTCTCATCCAGAATCAATGTCAAATGGCTTAATTTCTTCTGAATTCTGTAAGCTCTACCCTGAGCTCTAGGCTGAATTCTCTTCATAATCGGGCCATTGCTTGCATTGCACTCTGCAATGTACAGATTTGCTCTGTTCATGCCGTTATTGTTCTCAGCATTAGCAATTGCAGAATTAAGTAACTTAAAAATTACGCTTGATGCATATCTCGGATTGTATTCCAAAATAGCAAGTGCTGTCTCAACGTCTTTACCCCTGATGGCATCCATAACAAAGCATGCCTTCTGAACAGGGATTCTTGCGTAAGATAACTTTGCTGAAGGTCTGTTGTCCTTCTGAGCATTTCTCTCTCTCTTAACTTGGGTTCTATGCGCTGTAGCCATAGAATAACCTCCTTTCACTGTTCAAAAACTGTAACCGGTCGATTTAGCGAACTCCGCCCTTCTTCTCGGCGCCTGCATGACCTCTATAGGTTCTTGTAGGAACGAATTCACCAAGCTTGTGACCAACCATATCTTCCGTTACATATACCGGAATATGTTTTCTTCCGTCATGAACAGCGATTGTGTGTCCAACGAAGGAAGGGAAAATCGTGGAACGACGGGACCATGTCTTAACGATTTGCTTCTGATTCTCTGCATTCATTGCATCGATCTTCTTAAGCAGGCTTGCGTCTGCGAAAGGTCCCTTTTTAAGTGATCTTGACATTGTCATTCTCCTCTCAAATAACTCAACATGGCTTATTTAATAGCCTTACCGTCTCTTCTTCTGATGATCATCTTGTTAGAAGCCTTTTTCTTCTTACGTGTCTTGTAACCAAGAGCAGGCTTACCCCAAGGTGTGCACGGACCGGGACGACCGATAGGTGCTCTACCCTCACCACCACCATGCGGGTGATCATTCGGGTTCATAACTGATCCACGAACTGTAGGACGGATACCCATGTGGCGCTTACGACCAGCTTTACCAATGTTGATAAGGTTGTGATCGATATTACCAACTGTACCGATTGTAGCACGGCACTCGATAGGAACAAGTCTCATCTCGCCAGAAGGAAGACGAAGTGTAGCATACTTACCTTCCTTAGCCATAAGCTGAGCTGAGTTACCAGCTGAACGAACGAGCTGACCACCTCTTCCGGGATAGAGCTCGATGTTATGTACGCTCTCACCGACAGGAATGTTTGCAAGAGGGAGGCAGTTACCGATACGAACCTCGGCTGCAGGACCATTCATGATTGTCATGCCATCCTTAAGTCCCTGAGGAGCAAGGATGTAAGCCTTTGTGCCATCCTCATACTCAAGCAGTGCGATGTTTGCTGTTCTGTTAGGATCGTACTCGATACCGATAACCTTAGCTGTGCACTCATCTTTATAACGCTTGAAGTCGATGATTCTGTATTTTCTTCTTCCACCGCCACCGCGATGTCTTACTGTAATCTTACCCTGGTTGTTACGTCCAGCGATTGAATTCTTAGAAACGAGGAGGCTCTTCTCGGGAGTCTTCTTTGTGATCTCTGAGAAATCAGAACCTGTCATGTTTCTTCTGGACGGTGTATATGGGCCGTATTTCTTAATTCCCATGATAATCTCCTTTTGTTTTTATCACGCACGGCTTGTGCCTGGATCCGGACTTTGATTGATCCTGTGCGTATAGTCTATTGGTTAATTAAAGTCCCTGGAAAATCTCGATATCCTTGCTGTCCTCGGTAAGCTGTACGATTGCCTTCTTAACCTTAGCAGTTCTGCCATAAGTCATTCCGCGTCTCTTAAGCTTTCCGTTAGCATTGAGAGTGTTTACCTTAGCAACCTTAGCGCCATCGAACATCTTCTCAACAGCTTCCTTGATCATTGTCTTGTTAGCTTCAGGATGTACGAAGAAAGTGTACTTTTTCTCACCCATAGCGTTCATGCTCTTCTCTGTGAGCACGGGCTCAAGGATTACGTCATAATACTGAATAGCTGCCATTATGCATACACCTCCTCAATCTTAGCAACTGCGTCCTTTGTAAGAACGAGTGTCTGTGCATTTACAATATCATATACATTGATTGTATTTGTAAGTGCTGTCTTTACTTCAGGAAGATTGCTTGCTGACTTAACAACCTTAGCATCGTTATCTGCAAGAACAACGAGTGCCTTACGTGTAGCCTTAAGGTTTGTCATAACCTCTGCAAACTTCTTTGTCTTAAACTCATCCATCTTGAGCTCGTCAAGAACGATAAGCTTACCTGTCTGAACCTTATCAGTGAGTGCTGACTTAAGAGCAACTCTCTTCTCTTTCTGGTTCATCTTGAAAGAATAATCTCTCGGAGCGGGTGCGAATACTACACCACCGCCTGTCCACTGAGGAGCTCTTGTTG
Source organism: Butyrivibrio sp. MB2005 (assembly GCF_000424285.1). Classification (GTDB taxonomy): domain Bacteria; phylum Bacillota; class Clostridia; order Lachnospirales; family Lachnospiraceae; genus Butyrivibrio. The sequence goes on from NZ_KE384159.1 coordinate 86,308, forward strand.
AACCCTGTCTTGCATGACCGGTTCCCTTCTGTCTCCAAGGCTTACGACCGCCTCCGCTAACCTCGGAACGAGTCTTTGCCTTCTGTGTACCCTGACGCTTGTTAGCAAGCTGCTGAACTACTGCCAGATGTACAAGATGTTCATTTACTTCAACTCCGAAGATGGCATCGTTAAGTTCGATGTTGCCAACTTCTTTGCCTTCCATATTGTAAACAGATACGTTAGCCATCTGTATGTTCCTCCTTTCGAAAAGTTTATGCCTCAACCTTTGTAGTTTCCTTGATTGTTACAAGTCCCTTCTTCGGTCCGGGTACTGCGCCCTTTACAAGGATCAGATTCTTGTCAGCGTCTACGCGAACAACCTCAAGATTCTGAACTGTTACCTTAACGCATCCCATGTGACCAGGCATTCCTTTTCCTTTGAATACACGGCTCGGATCAGAACTGGATCCGTTAGAACCCTGATGACGGTGGAACTTGGAACCATGGGCCATAGGTCCTCTGTGCTGACCATTCTTCTTAATTGCGCCCTGGAATCCCTTACCCTTGGAAGTTGCTGTAGCATCGATCTTGTCGCCAGCAGCGAAGATGTCAGCCTTGATCTCGCTTCCAAGCTCATACTCAGATGCGTTCTCGAACTTGAACTCGCGAACGAATCTCTTGCAGGAAACGCCAGCCTTTTTGAAGTGACCCTGCTGAGCCTTGTTTACACCATGTGCATGTACGATTGTCTTCTTGCCGTTCTTGTCTCTGTTGATGATCTTTTCTTTCTTATCAACATAACCAACCTGAACTGCACTGTAACCATCGTTCTCAACGGTCTTGATCTGTGTTACTACACAGGGGCCTGCCTGCAGAACAGTTACAGGTACAAGTGAACCGTCTTCGTTGAAGATCTGTGTCATACCGATCTTCGTAGCTAAGATAGCCTTCTTCATTGTATTTACCTCCTTATTACATCTACAGCGGATGCTTACATCGTTCGCAATGTCGCTTTAATTGCACATTGGCAATTCTCCAGTTTTCACGGCATCATGCGTCTTGCATCATACTAGTAGAGGTTTAACATTAGTAGCCGATGAATTATTTCATCTTGATATTGATATTTACACCTGCGGGCATCTCTAATCTCTGAAGAGCCTCAACTGTCTTAGGTGTAGGTGTGATGATATCGATAAGTCTCTTATGTGTTCTCTGCTCGAACTGCTCTCTGGAATCCTTGTACTTGTGTACCGCACGAAGGATTGTTACTACTTCCTTCTTAGTGGGAAGCGGTACAGGTCCGCTAACCTGAGATCCGTTCTTCTTGACTGTCTCGATGATCTTCTTGGCAGATGCATCAACAAGCTGATGATCATAAGCCTTAAGTGTAATTCTCATTACCTGATTTGCCATAAAAAAAGTCGCCTCCTTTTCGCACTTTAATTAGATAAGTACGACAAGCGGTGACTGTACACTCTCCCGTGTGTGTCGTGAACTTTCACATCCACAATCTTTTCACACGTCGTTTCTGTTCGCTAAGCTTCACAGACATATTGTTTGTACAGTGACTTGTCGTCAGATTGTCTGACCTTTAAGGTCTCTTGACATTCGCTCCACGGAAAACCTGCCTCACTGGATAAGGCAGCAACCTCACGCTTCACAGCTATCATGTCACAGCATTGATAAATATATCCTATTTCTTTTCCATATGCAAGCATTATTTTCAAAATTAATTACTTTTTACGTAAAATAAGCAATTTCGAGCATTTTGACTTGATGTTTTTTAATCTATTTCACCTGCATTGTTTCTTTTTTTCATATTTTATATAAAATCTATAAATGTTTCTTCTATATTATATGGAAGAAAACATGATTATTATATAATATGGAAGAAGAAAGCACATCTTGTTTTTATGTGACTGTATTTCTTCTATAAATAATGTTTGTTTTATCATTTTTAGTTTTAGGAGTCAAATATGTGGATTGCAGATAATTGGAAGGACTATGAGGTAATAGATACTTCTAGCGGCGAGAAGCTGGAGAGATGGGCCGACTATATGCTGGTGCGCCCCGATCCCCAGGTAATATGGAACACAGAGAAAAAGCACATGGGCTGGAAGAAATTCAACGCCCGTTATAATAGAAGCAACAAAGGCGGCGGTGAATGGGATTTTAGAAACCTCCCGGAGGAATGGACTATTAATTATAAGGAACTTACCTTCCATTTAAAGCCCTTCAGCTTTAAGCATACAGGACTTTTCCCGGAGCAGGCTGCTAACTGGGACTGGTTCTCTGAGCTTATCAAAAATGCAGACAGACCAATCAAGGTATTAAACCTGTTCGCATATACAGGTGGCGCTACAGTCTCCGCCGCAAAAGCAGGTGCAGCCGTTACCCACGTAGATGCTGCTAAGGGCATGGTTCAGTGGGCAAAAGAGAATGCTGCATCATCAGGACTAGCAGATGCTCCTATCAGATGGCTTGTGGATGACTGCGGCAAGTTCGTTGACAGAGAGCTTAGACGCGGCAACAGCTATGATGCCATAATCATGGATCCCCCTTCTTATGGAAGAGGTCCCAAGGGCGAAATTTGGAAAATAGAAGACTGCGTATATGATCTGATCCTTAGAAGCGCAAAGCTCTTATCAGATAAACCGCTTTTCTTCTTAATTAATTCATACACAACAGGATTACAGCCCGCAGTGCTTTCCTACATGCTCCATACAGCAATCGATCCACTTCACGAAGGATATGTGGAAGCTGATGAAGTAGGACTTCCCGTTAAATCAAACGGTCTGGTTCTTCCCTGCGGCGCAAGCGGACGATGGGTTGCAAAGTAATTTAAACCACGAAAAATAATAAATCCGAAAGCATACGTATTTACAAAGCCCAAAAACAAATTTATAAGCACAACAAAAAGGAAGGCACCAAAGCCTTCCTTTTATTATAGAAACCACATATTAAAAATTATCAATCATCATCTTCAAGCATTGCTCTCTGTTCTGCCTGAATCTCTCGCCTTATTATCTCCAGTGTCTCAGTGGATGCTCTTTCCTCTTCCTCTGTAGGAATCATATTGTATGGTGAACCGTCACCTGCATCAATACGTTCTCTGATCTGCTGCATTCTGCGGTCAAGCTGATTGATCAGATCCGCACTGAACTTCAGATCCTCTGAAATAAGCTCTGCGTTCTCGATGTCCTTTTTGTATTTCATCTTATGCTCAAGGCTTGCCCAGAAGTCCATTGCTATGGTTCTGAACTGAACCTCAACCTTCATGTATTCCTTTGTGTCCGTAAGGAATATGGGAATCTCTACTATAAGATGAAGGCTTCTGTAGCCACTGTCTTTGGGGACAGCGATGTAATCCTTCTCAACAAGGACTTCCACATCATCCTGCTTCTTAAGACAATCAGCCAACATATAAATATCATCAACAAAAGAACATATCGCTCTGCATCCTGCAATATCCGATATATTGTCCTGAATATTTTCAAGGGAAAAAGCAACGCCCTTTCTCTTTAACTTCTCGTAAATACTTACGGGTGTTTTAATTCTGCTCTTTATGTTTTCAAAAGGATTGCGGTTATATCTGAGTGTAAGCTCTTTGTTTAAAACCTCAAGTTTGGTTCTTACTTCCGATAAAGCACAATCATATTTCATCATCATCATCTGGAATTCCTGCACCTGCCCTCTCATAATAAGCAGCTGCTCGATTTCCTTCTGAGATATATTACTAACATTTAAAAGCGACTTTTGCTCATCAGTCATGAACGACCGATCAAGCTGAGTTAAGTCCAAATTACCAATAGCCATGGGCATTCCTCCAAGCTCTAACGTATGCCCCCTCAAAATGGGTGATCACGCTAATATTCCCCAAATGCGCTCGCCCATAAACCAATTATATCATCTAGAAAACTCTATTATATGAAATAAGTGTGAACCTTTGCCTCAGAAAAACTTATCTTTCATCAGCTATATCTTTATATGAAATAATTCTGTAATTCAGTGAAGCTCTCGGTCCTGCAAGCTCCTTAAGTCTGTCCTGCAAACGTCTGTGTACCAGCATGCACTCCTCGACACCGGTTCCGGTAAGAAGTACAAGGTACTGAGTTCTGGAGTATCTGCAGAAAGCATCGCCGTGACGAAGTGTCTCGTTTATAGCAACCTTAAGAGATTCCATTCTTCTCTCTGCTTTTTCTTCCTGTCTGATCTCTTTACCTTCATAATCGGCAATAGTCAAAAGCAGAAGGAATACTGTAAGTCCGTGTCTCTCCATGTTACGGCTAAGAATATGATATGAAGCACTCATCTCAGGGAAAAGACATTCATAAGGCTTATTATCCTCTTCTTCCACAAGCTCGCCGCCGATGGGATGATCCATGTAGTCATCCTGATCGCTGATACCAAGATCGGAAAAAGCAGAATCCTGCAGGTTCTGATAGCATCTCTGCATATTCTCAGTAGGAGAAACACCGAGCTCCTCAGCGTAGTATCTGACCATCTCTTCATAAAGAGCATAAGCCTTCTTATAGTCCTTCAGGAACATATAAGCTTCGATCTCACCTACCTGCCACTCACAGTCCTTATCGATGTCGGCAGCTGTATGATATACATAAGCCATCTCAGAATACTCTTCATTCTCCTTGTACTGAGCTGTCAGATAATCTACGCACTCATCATACATGGTCCTGTATTCTTCAGCCCTTCTTGAAATCCAGTAAAGATCATCAAGTTCAGGAAGGAAAGCTCCCTTATAAAGATCAAAGGCCTGCTTCATAAGCTCAGTCTTTTTCTTATCGGACTTCTGCTTTCTGGCTTCTCTGAAGAACTGTTCAAACTCAATTATATCGGAAGAGATATCAACATCCTGATCAATCACGTATCTTCCGTCAGAAATGGCAATAAGCTTTCCTCCGGGAATACCGGCTTTCTCAGCAACCTTCTTAAACTGATATACAAGGTTGTTAAGACTGTTATTGAGATTACTCTTTACGCCAAGATCATCAGAATAAATATCTTCCTGAAGATCCTCTTTAAGCACACCCTCTTCGCCGGCAACGCAGATTCTGGTTATCAGCTGGATATACTTAGATCCCTTATTCCTTCCCAGTGTGAGACTCTTGCCGTCACATTCAATTCCAAATCCCCCAAGTGTTGTTACTCTTATACTTATTTTTTTCATATCCCTCTCTCTTGCCTTCTGTCCTTGATAATCAAGATCTTTATGATAGGTTCAAATTACCGGATATATAATACTTATATCCTTTTTTCTTACAATAGTTCTTTATCTTTTTCTTTAGCCTTTTATTTTTAGTGTATTCCAAAAGGTAAACCTTCTTCTTACACTTTTTTACTTTTTTCAAATAAGAGGTGAAGTACTTCTCTGAGTCCTTATCACTCTTACCAAACTTGTTCTTATCGTAATCAATTATCCTGGTAAAAACACTCTCCTGGTTAACACCGTCAAGTATTCCGTCCAGAGAACCGTTCCTGTCGTAGTACTCGGTTACAAATGTATCTCCGCCGTTAATGATTACCTTGCCCTTTTTGGACAAGCCTTTCAATATAATCTCAAGTCCATCGTAGATACCGGGGCCAAATGCAGCATCCTTATACATATAATAGACATCTACATTATCAACGAAAAAACCATCAACGCCTGTTGCCTTAATCCTCTCAGAGAGATCATTAACAATGAAGTTCTGCCATTTTTCCTTGGATACATCAACCCATCGCTCATCTTCCCAGTTCTCATAAACATCGAGCATGACATCACTGAAATCATTATAGTAATCTCTATAATTCTCTATGGCTCCGACATTTATATAACTGTATACCTTATGCCCCGCCTTCCTGAGCTTACGTATGTCCTCTTTGGTAAAATCATTCTGAACATCGATCACGATGGTCTTATACCCGGCCAGTTTCCTCATAGTCTTCTTATTACTGTTAAGACTGAGGAAAACACCGTAATCATGGGCAAAAGTTTTCTTTGCTGATACTGTGCTTGCTGTCGCTGTAAAAACTCCCACAAGCATCATCAGTGCAAGTACAAATGCTATAAGCCTTTTTCTCATATTTATCCCTTGCTATCATAATATAATAAATATAGTACCTATACACCAAAATTTATTATACCATAAAGAAGATATATGAAATACCATCGTGTATCCAATTATCCTTTATAATTCTAAAATATCAAAGTTTCCACGACAAGATGCCACATGCAAATTATTGACATTTATCTGCATAAAATATAGATTAAAAAAATGGACAACGAAAGATTATTATTAGGACGAATTAAAGACCTGGCAAGACGTGCCTATGAAAACAACTACGTAACGCACACTGATTTTCTCTCACAGTCTGAGCTGTATGATGTAACTTCACTATGCGTATCAAACGGACTCATCACCGGAGAAAACCAGATCGAAGGTGTGGACTACTGCATATACGGAGGCATTGAAGATCCGGAAAGAGCAGTCATCTGCTTTCTCCCTTCATACCTTGATTCCGAAGCCTTCCTGTTACAGGAGCGCTCAGAAAGTGACGTTGTAAGCTGCATTCTGATAGAACCCGCTAACAGAAAATTCGCCGACGAGCTGACACACAGAGATTTCCTTGGATCTCTTATGAACCTTGGAATCGAGCGAAACAGAATTGGCGATATCAGAACAGACCAGACAAGAGGCTACGTATTTGTCATGAAGGATGTGGCATCGCTTATCTGCGATGAGCTTTGCCGAATAAAACACACCACAGTCAAATGCAAAGAAGTACCGGTTTCCGAATGTGATATCATTCCGGAGTTCAGGATTCTTGAGGGCACAGTTTCCTCTGAAAGGCTTGATGCGATTCTGGCTCTCGTTTACAAGCTAAGCAGAAGCAAAGCCCAGGATCTGGTGGAATCGGAATCTGTTTTCGTAGATGGCAAAACAGCCCACAGCGGCGGCTATGACCTTAAGGAAGGCTCAAGAGTCTCCGTAAGAGGCTATGGCAAATTCGTATATGACGGCGTACAAAAAGCCACCCGTAAAGGGCGGCTCTCCGTAAAAATCAAGGTGTATTGAGATTTCAAAATCTCATTACATCTTTTTTATTCTCTCAATCGCTTCGATGGTATTTTCCTTACTTCCAAAGCCTGTCAGTCTGAAGTAATGCTCACCTCCGGGGCCAAAGCCTGATCCGGGAGTACCAACTACATTTGCTTTTTCCAAAAGCATATCAAAGAACTCCCAGCTGGTCATGTTATCCGGTGTTCTAAGCCAGATATAAGGTGCATTTACGCCGCCTGACACTTCAAAGCCCGCCTCTTTTAAACCATCATGGATATACTTAGCATTCCACATATAATAAGCAATCTGCTCTTTTACCTGCTTCATTCCTTCCTCAGAATAAACAGCTTCTCCTGCTCTCTGAATAATGTATGGAGCGCCATTATACTTTGTTCCATGTCTTCTTGCCCACAAAGGCCAAAGCTCCTCGCCGCCTGTTTTAAGCTGCTTGGGAATAACCGTGTAACCAAGTCTAAGCCCTGTGAATCCGGCAGTCTTGGAGAATGATCTAAACTCGATGGCACAGTCCTTTGCTCCATCGCACTCATATATACTGTGGGGAACGCCCTCTTCGGAAATATATGCTTCATAAGCCGCATCGTAGAGAATTACAGAATCATTCTTATTGGCATAATCTACAAACTCCTGCAGCTTTTCCTTTGAAATAACAGCTCCGGTAGGGTTGTTGGGGAAGCACAGGTAAATAAGATCCGGCACCTCTTCGGGGAGCTCCGGTGCAAAGCCATTCTCAGCCTTACAGGGCATGTAAATTACGCCCTTATATCTGTCTGCAGCTGCATCAAACTCGCCTGTTCTTCCTGCCATTACATTGGAATCAACGTAAACAGGATATACAGGATCACACACTGCGATCACATTATCAAGTCCGAAAATCTCCTGAATATTACCGCAGTCGCACTTAGCTCCATCGGAAACAAAAATCTCATCCGGAGAAATATCACATCCCCTGACCTTAAAATCCTTTTCGGAAATAACCTTTCTAAGGAACTCATATCCAAGATCAGGAGCATATCCCTTAAAGGTAGAAGGATCAGCCATCTCATCAACAGCGCTGTGGAGAGTCTCTATAACCTTTGGTGCAATAGGTCTTGTTACATCTCCGATACCAAGCCTGATGATCTTTGCATCAGGGTTAGCTTCGCTGTATGCTGCAACCTTTTTAGCAATTCTGGAAAAAAGATAACTTCCGGGTAACTTCAAATAATTCTTGTTTATTGTAGCCATGATTAATTTTCAAAACTCCTCTCTGTTTTTAAAGATTTGAATATCCCATAAGGAATTCATCAACCTCTACAGCGCATGCTCTACCTTCTGCAATGGCCCATACTACGAGGGATTGTCCCCTGTGCATATCACCTGCGGAGAAGATTTTTGTACCTTCAATATGATAACCATTCTCATTTGTGATAACAATTCCCCTCTGACTTCTCTTTACATCAAAAGCATCAGCTGAGTAATCCTCGCATCCGATAAAGCCCGCTGCGATAAGGAGAATATCACACTTAAGTTTTTTCTCTGAACCCTTTACCTCTGTAAGCTTGCCATCCTTGAAGGTCACCTTTACGGTTTCTATCTCTTTGATAGCACCCTTTTTATCTGTGGTTATGCTCTTAACCGTGGTTTCATATACTCTTGGATCATCTCCAAATACGTGAATTGCCTCCTCATGACCATAATCAGTTTTAAGGGTCTTTGGCCACTCAGGCCATGGATTATTCTGAGCTCTTTCTACCGGTGGCTTTGGCATCATCTCAAGGGCAGTTACGCTTTTTGCACCATGCCTTAAAACTGTTCCGATGCAGTCGTTACCTGTATCACCGCCGCCTACGATCACAACATTTTTACCTGCCGCATCAATGTAACCGCCATGTTTTTTCAAGGCTTCTACCGACCTGTCCTCGGAATCCATAAGTGCCTTTGTAGTCTGTGTTAAAAAATCGACCGCAAAGTAAACACCCTTAACACTTGCAGGATCTGCTGCCGGAAGAGGTCTTGCCTTTTTAGCACCGCAGCACAAAACAACTGCATCGAATTCCTTAAGGAGCCCTGCTGCCTCCTTCTTATTTACATCCACGCCTGTATGGAAAACAACACCCTCTTCCTCCATCAAAGCTCGTCTTCTCTTAATAACGCTTTTATCAAGCTTCATGTTGGGGATTCCATACATGAGAAGTCCGCCGATCTCATCCTCTCTTTCAAAAACTTCTACCGTATGACCTCTGTGGTTAAGTTCATCTGCAACTGCTAGACCGGAAGGTCCGCTTCCTACTACTGCCACCTTTTTCCCGCTTCTGATCTCCGGTATTCTCGGGGTTATGTATCCATGATTAAAAGCTGTCTCTATCAGAAAAAGCTCATTGTCATGAACTGTAACCGCATCTCCGTTCTGTCCGCACATGCATGCCTTTTCGCAAAGTGCAGGACACACGCGTCCGGTGAATTCCGGAAAATTACTGGTCTTACGAAGTCTTGCAAAAGCATGATTGTCATGACCTCTGTAAATCTCATCGTTCCACTCAGGTATCAGATTATGAAGAGGGCATCCTGTAACCATGCCGCCAAGATTCATGGCAGACTGACAAAAGGGAACGCCGCAGTTCATACATCTTGCAGCCTGTTTTCTTCGCTCATCCGGGATAAGAGGCTTATGAAATTCTTCAAAGTTCTTCAGCCTCTCAGCCGGTGAAACATCCTTATTATTTGTTCTTTTATATTCAAGAAATCCTGTATCTTTTCCCATCTTTTTGCTCCTGTTTTTATGATAGCTCTTTAAATGCCTCAAGTACTGCGTGCTCGTGATCCATTCCCTGCTCCTCATGCCTTCCGATGGCTGTAAGCATCTTCTGGTAGTCGTTAGGAACTATCTTTTTAAAATCAGGAATATAATCATCAAAATTGCCCAAAATCTCGCGGCCGTACTCTGATCCGGTTTCCTTTACGTAGTCCTCAAGGATTCCGTAAAGCTCAGCGATATCATATTTTTCAGTAAGCTCACAAAGTGAAGCCATATCCTTGTTCATGCGAAGGTAAAGAGTATGCTCCTTATCAAGAACATAAGCTATACCACCGCTCATGCCGGCTGCAAAGTTCTTACCTGTCATTCCAAGGATTACAGCTCTTCCGCCTGTCATGTACTCAAGGCCATGATCGCCACAGCCTTCAGAAACAGCTATTGCACCGGAATTTCTTACACAGAATCTCTCTCCTGCTATGCCGCAAACATAGGCTTTACCTGCTGTTGCACCGTAAAGTGCAACGTTACCGATAATGATGTTTTCATGTGCTTTATAGGTAGCCTTTGTTGCAGGTCTTACAATGACCTTACCGCCTGACAATCCTTTTCCAAAACCGTCATTGGCATCACCGTAAAGCTTTATAGTCACACCCTTCGGAAGGAATGCGCCAAAGGACTGACCGCCGCCTCCGTGGGCCTCTATCATCACGGAATCATCGGGAAGTGTATTCTGATAATCCGCAGTTACTCTGCTGCCAAGAAGTGTTCCAAAGCTTCTGTCCGTACTGGATACATCCACCTTGATATGAGCATTCTTATCCTTCTCGTAGGCAGGTATAAGTACCTTTGAATCCAGAGTTTTTTCAAGTGCAAAATCATAAACATCTACAGGATCAAAATGGTTTTTCTCAGGACTTGTATATGCCTTATTAAGGATTCTGCTAAGGTCAGCGGCATCCTTACATCTTGCATCAGAAACTACTCTCATCTTAAGGCAGTCTGTTCTACCAACCATATCTGTGAGTTTTCTAAAGCCAAGCTCGCTCATGATCTCTCGAAGCTGTCTTGCAACAAAGAGCATGAAGTTCATTACGTATTCAGGCTTTCCTGCAAATCTCTTTCTAAGCTCTTCGTTCTGAGTAGCGATACCAACAGGGCATGTATCCTTGGAGCAAACTCTCATCATCATGCAGCCCATACATACAAGGGGCGCTGTAGCAAAACCAAATTCCTCTGCACCAAGAAGCGCTGCGATAGCAACATCCCTACCTGTCATCAGCTTACCGTCTGTCTCAAGGACAACTCTGCTTCTAAGACCGTTATCTAGAAGTGACTGATGTGCTTCACTGATACCAAGCTCCCAGGGAAGTCCCGCATGGTGAACTGAGGATGAAGGCGCTGCGCCTGTTCCTCCGTCATAACCTGACACAAGAATTACCTGTGCACCTGCTTTTGCAACACCTGAAGCAATTGTTCCAACACCTGCCTCGGATACAAGCTTAACTGAAATGCGTGCCTTATCATTGGCATTTTTAAGATCGTAAATCAGCTGCGCAAGATCTTCGATCGAGTAAATATCATGGTGCGGCGGAGGTGAAATAAGCGCTACGCCGGGAGTTGAAAAACGAGTTGCTGCAACCCAGGGGTATACTTTTTTACCGGGAAGATGTCCGCCTTCGCCGGGCTTTGCACCCTGTGCCATCTTTATCTGAATCTCTTTTGCGCTCTGAAGATACTGGCTTGTTACACCAAATCTACCTGATGCCACCTGCTTAACAGCGCTGTTTTTCTCTGTTCCAAAGCGTGCTGCATCCTCACCGCCTTCACCGGTATTTGATTTTCCGCCAAGTCTGTTCATGGCGATTGCAAGAGTCTCATGAGCTTCTTTTGAAAGTGAGCCATAGGACATGGCGCCAGTCTGGAAACGCTTTACAATCTCTTCCTCGCTCTCAACCTCATCAAGAGGCACAGGCTCTTTTGCAGGTACAAATGAAAGGAGTGCCCTAAGTGTATGAGGTCTTGATTCATCATCAACCATCTGAGTGTACTGTCTGAACATATCGTAGTCACCCTCTCTTACAGATCTCTGGAGAGTAATGATTGTCTTTGGACTGTACATGTGATCTTCTTTATCTTCGCCGCTTCTAAGAGCATGGAAACCGATGGAATCAAGGCTTGAATCCGTGGAAAGTCCAAGGGGATCAAATGCACTGTTATGACGAAATTCCACATCCTCACCAATCTCATTTATACCGATTCCGCCTACGCGGCTTGTGGTTCCTGTAAAGTATTTATCAACAAGCTCCTTTGAAAGACCAATCGCCTCAAAAATCCTTGCTGACTGATATGACTGAAGTGTGGATATACCCATCTTTGCAGCGATTTTTACAACGCCGCTAAGAAGAGCTTTATTATAATCTGCTATTGCAGTGTGATAGTCTTTATCAAGTATGCCTATATCGATAAGCTCTGCTATGCACTCCTGAGCAAGATAAGGGTGGATTGCTCTTGCACCAAAACCAAGCAGTGTTGCGATCTGATGAACATCTCTTGGCTCACCGCTCTCAAGAATAAGAGAAACTACCGTGCGCTGCTTTGTTCTTACGAGATGCTGCTCCACTGATGACACCGCAAGAAGCGAAGGTATAGGCATGTGGTTTTCATCAACTCCTCTGTCTGAGAGAATGATGATATTAACGCCGTCTGCCACCGCTCTGTCCACAGAAACATCAAGCTGCTCCAGTGCTCTTTCAACAGGAGTATTCTTGTAATAAAGAAGTGAGATTTTCCTTACCTTAAATCCCGGCTGATCCAGAGACTCTATTTTCATAAGATCAACGCCTGTAAGGATCGGGTTGTTCACTTCAAGAACTCTGCAGTTATCGCTCTTTTCCTTAAGAAGGTTACCATCAGATCCGATGTAAACCGTTGTATCCGTTACAACCTTCTCTCTAAGGGAGTCGATGGGCGGATTTGTAACCTGTGCAAAAAGCTGCTTGAAATAACAAAACAGCGGCTGGTGATGCTTTGAAAGCATTGCAAGCGGAATATCCGTACCCATGGAAACTGTAGGCTCGATGCCATTCATTGCCATAGGCATGATCTGATTTTTCACATCTTCATAGGAATATCCGAACACCTTGTAGAGCTTATCCCTCATAACCTGTGTGTGAGTCGGGATCTTTTTATTCGGTATATTAAGTGAATCCAGATGAAGGAGATATCTGTCAAGCCACTCACCGTAGGGTCTTGCCTTGGAATACTTCTCCTTACACTCCTCATCTGAGATTATGCGGCCTTCTCTGGTATCAACAAGGAGCATATGTCCCGGTGAAAGTCTGGACTTTTTCAGAATGTTCTCCTCGGGAATATCAAGCACACCAACCTCGGAAGCCAGAATAAGTCTGCCATCCTTAGTCACATAGTATCTGGAAGGACGAAGACCGTTTCTGTCGAGAGTTGCTCCGAATACTTCTCCATCTGTGAAAAGAACAGCCGCAGGGCCATCCCAGGGCTCCATCATGGTTGCATAGTAGTGATAGAAATCCTTCCTGTCCTTATCCATGAAATCGTTGTGCTTCCAAGGCTCAGGAATAGTAAGCATCATGGCAAGAGGCAGATCCATGCCATTCATATATAAAAATTCAAGGGTGTTATCAAGCATCGCAGAGTCAGAACCTGAAGATGCGATTACAGGATAAACCTTACCAAGATCATCGCCGAAAACATCAGAATCCATGGTCTCTTCACGAGCCAGCATTCTGTCACTGTTACCGCGGATGGTATTGATCTCACCGTTGTGTGCGATCATTCTGTAGGGATGAGCTCTCTGCCATGAAGGTGTTGTGTTGGTTGAAAATCTGCTGTGTACCATGGCAACGGCAGTATGATAATCCGGAGATAATAAATCCCCGTAGAAATTTCTAAGCTGACCTACAAGGAACATGCCCTTGTAAACAATGGTTCTGGATGAAAACGAACAGATATAGGTATCCTCTGAAGATTTTTCATACTCTCTTCTAAGGCAGTAGAGACGTCTGTCAAAATCAATACCCCTCTGAACATCTGAAGGTCTCTCAACAAAGCACTGGCAAATATAAGGCATGCAGTTTCTTGCAACCTCACCAAGAATTTCAGGATGTATTTCCACATCCCTCCATCCAAGGACCTTAAGGCCTTCCTTTTCAGCAATGACCTCAAGCATGCGCTTCGCGAACATTCTTTTCATGGAATCCTGGGGAAAGAAGAACATACCGATTCCGTAGTCCCCGGCTTTCTTCAGCTTAATGCCGATCTTAGCAGCTTCTTTTGAAAAGAATTTATGGGAAATCTGAATAAGGATGCCTACACCGTCTCCGACTTTTCCTGTTGCATCCTTACCTGCTCTGTGTTCAAGTTTCTCTACTATGGAAAGAGCATCATCTAAAACTTTATTGTCTGCACTTCCATCTATATTGATGACTGCACCGATACCGCAGGCATCACGTTCGTTCATCCAAGTATTCATAATAAATAAAAGCTCCTCAAAATTTTAAACTCTGTATGCCACCTCACCCGGTCAGGAGAACCTGGGCCGGGTGAGATGTACATTATTAGAAAAAATATGAAAGGTTATCTAAGTGAAAACAGCATCTGTCCGTATGTAGGATAGCTGAGATACTTATCAGGAATAAGTGCTTCAGCAGTATCTGCATATTTACGAAGCTCATCCATATCAGCAAGGATTGTCTTCTGATAATATGCTGCAGTTTCCAGAACCTCTGTCATTCCTTCAGCTGTCTTTGTGTCCTCTGCGAGCTTTGCAAGTGCCTTGCACATGTTAGCACCCTGCTCATCCAGAGTCTTAAGCACTCCTGTTTCAAGAGCACAATCTGCGCTTTCAAGTACACTCTTCTTCTGAAGAATTTCCTTTGTAAGATCCTTCTGGTATGCTACAAGACCTTCTGTAAGATCCTTTCTGATCATCTCCTGCATTGTAAGAGACTCGATATGGATTGACTTTGAGTAGTTCTCAAGCAGGATCTCATATCTTGAGAAAATCTCTTCCTTGGTGAAGATACCGTGCTTTGTGAAAAGCTCGATGGACTTATCAGAAATCCAGTGAGGCATTGCATCCGGAAGAGACTTAAGGTTAAGAAGTCCTCTCTTTTCTGCTTCTGCAACCCACTCATCTGTGTAGCCGTTACCGTTGAAAAGAACTCTCTTGTGTGCTGCAAGCTCTTCCTTAAGAACTTCAGCGATCTTTTCTTTAAGCTCGTCTCCGCTATAACCTTCAAGCTTCTCGTATAATCTGGCAACCTCTTCTGCAACTGCAGTGTTGAGAACGATGTTTGCATTTGCTACAGAAACTGCAGAACCGGGCATTCTGAACTCAAACTTGTTACCTGTAAATGCGAAGGGTGATGTTCTGTTTCTGTCTGTGTTGTCCTTTGTAAAGTGAGGAAGAACCTGAGCACCCATAGCCATCTGAACTTTTCCTGAGCCCTCGTATGCGGTTCCTGCTTCAACTGCCTTAAGTACTTCAGCAAGCTCATCACCTACGAAAATGGAGATGATTGCCGGCGGTGCTTCGTTTCCGCCAAGTCTGTGATCGTTACCTGCAGAAGCAACTGATAATCTGAGAACACCTGCATAATCATCAACTGCTGCGATAACTGCCATAAGGAAAACAAGGAAAGGAATATTCTCTCCGGGATGTTTTCCGGGATCTAACAGGTTAAGGCCTGTATCAGTGCAAACTGACCAGTTGTTGTGCTTACCTGAACCATTGATTCCCTCGAAGGGCTTTTCATGTAACAGGCATGCATAGTTGTGCTTATCTGCAACCTTCTTCATAACCTCCATTGTGAGCTGGTTGTGATCAACAGCGATGTTGGCTGTCTCGAAAACAGGTGCAAGCTCATGCTGTGAAGGAGCAACCTCGTTATGCTTTGTCTTAGCAGGAATACCAAGCTTCCAAAGCTCTTCATCAAGATCATGCATGTAAGCTGAAACCTTGGGCTTGATTACGCCAAAGTAATGGTCCTCCATCTCCTGCCCTTTTGATGCCGGAGCACCGATAAGTGTACGTCCGGTAAAAAGAAGGTCCTTTCTCTTTTTATAGAAGTCTTTATCTATAAGGAAATACTCCTGCTCAGAGCCGATTGTGGTGTTTACGCGCTTTACATCCTCATGTCCCAGGAGGTGGAGCATCTTTACTGCTTCTCTCGAAAGAGCTTCCATGGATCTAAGAAGAGGTGTCTTCTTATCAAGAGCCTCTCCTCCATAGGAGCAGAAAGCAGTCGGGATATAAAGTGAACCATCTTTAATAAAGGCAGGAGATGAAGGATCCCATGCTGTATATCCACGTGCCTCAAATGTAGCACGAAGACCGCCTGAAGGAAAACTTGAAGCATCAGGTTCACCCTTTACAAGCTCTTTTCCTGAAAACTCCATGATTACAGTTCCGTTATCAGCAGGTGAAATGAAGCTGTCGTGCTTCTCTGCTGTAAGGCCTGTCATAGGCTGGAACCAGTGAGTAAAATGTGTTGCACCGTTCTCTACTGCCCACTCTTTCATAACAGCGGCAACTGTGTTTGCAACCTCAAGTTCCAGGTGACTACCCATCTCTATTGTTTTGTGTACTGCCTTGTAAATATCCTTAGGCAGACGCTGTTTCATTACCTTGTCATTAAAAACAAGACATCCATATTCTTCTGTAAGTTTGCTGGCATCAATCATATCTTCCTCCTTTTGTACGGCTCCTTCCCAGATATGTTCCAATTTCACTCTCGTTGCTTACGCATAATCGATTGAAATTGGAACATATCTTTCATGGAACCTCACTTAAATAATTAACATTTTATTCACCACTGGCACCGTAATTTGAGAGAACACGGGCCGAGGGGTCATTTACATCGCAACCCTTCCAGGATTTATTTGGCATCCAGAAGTCCACAACCATATGAGATTGATTCTCATAATACTTTTCAAAAATATCTCTGAATAAAAGTGATTCCTTAGTAAAAGGTGTAGCGTGTGAGTACTTTGCTTTTCCTGCTTCGAATGCTGCATCAGTGTATGTTGCTTCTGCATACTCGATAATGTCATCTCTAAGAGAATGTCCCACAGCATCTGAGAATGCTGCTTTTTCTCTCATCAATATTGAGTGAGGAATGAACTCATCCTTTTCAAAAGCTTTTCTTAAAAGGAACTTGCCCTTTCCGTAGGTGTTAAGCTTTTTAGCAGGATCAATACTCATTACGTAATCTACAAAATCAAGATCTCCGAAAGGAACTCTTGCTTCAAGCGAATTCACGCTTATACATCTGTCGGCCCTGAGAACGTCATACATATGAAGCTCTCTGATTCTTTTCTCTGCTTCTTCCTGGAATGCCTCAGCACTGGGAGCAAAGTCCGTGTACTTGTATCCAAAAAGCTCATCAGAAATCTCACCTGTAAGAACAACCTTGATATCGGTATTTTCATGTATCCATTTGCAAAGAAGATACATTCCGATTGATGCTCTTACTGTTGTGATGTCATAGGTTCCAAGTGCGTGTATTACAGGTTCGATGGCATCTATAACATCCTGCTTGGTAATGATGACCTCGTGATGATTGCTGTGAATATAGTCAGCAACTTCTCTTGCATACTTAAGGTCAATGGCATCTATATCCATACCTATTGCAAAGGTCTCGATAGGCTTATCTGAAAGTCTTGCTGCCACGCCGCATACGAGTGATGAATCAAGCCCTCCTGAAAGAAGGAAACCTACAGGTGCATCAGCCTGAAGTCGTTTTTTAATTCCTAAAAGAAGCTTATCGTGAATGTTCTCTATAACTGTTTCAAGATTATCTGTTCTTACCTCTTTGACCTTTGTCAGATCTCTGTAGCAGATAAATTTTCCATCCTCATAATAGTGTCCGGGAGGGAAAGGCTCGATCCTGTCACATACACCGGTGAGGTTCTTGGGCTCTGATGCAAAAACGATGTGCTTATCGCTATCATATCCATAGTAAAGAGGTCTGATTCCTATCGGATCTCTTGCAGCTATGAATTTGTTTTTCTCGCCGTCGTAGATAACACATGCAAATTCCGCATCCAGCATAGAGAACATTGCAGTTCCAAGCTTTTCATAAAGAGGAAGCAATATCTCGCAGTCGCTATCACTGTTGAAGCTGTATCCAAGGGATTTAAGATAGTCTCTAAGGTGTGTGAAACCGTACAACTCTCCGTTACAGATAACTGCATTACCATTCAACTCAAAGGGCTGCATACCCTTGCAATTAAGTCCCATGATTGCAAGTCTGTTAAAACCAAGCCATCCGTTTTTCACCTTAAGAGTCCTGGACTTGTCCGGACCTCTGGATGCTGTTCTCTCCAGCAATCCCTTAAAATAATCCTCTGATACTTCTTCTCCTTCGTATGCAAGTATTGCGCACATACTGTTTCCTCCTGATACTAATTATTTATATATTTGAATGAGGAGCGCATAACACCACTTATGCGTTCTTCATGCTACATCACTCTGCATCTGCCAAAGCAGCTATACCCTCTTCGCCTGTACGGATCTTTACTACGTTGTCGATGCTGTAAACGAATATCTTACCATCACCGATCTTGCCGGTGTAAAGTGTTCTCTTAGCTGCCTCGATAACATCCTCTACAGGGATCTTACTTACAACTACTTCAAGCTTGATCTTAGGAAGGAGTGTCACATCCATTTCAACACCACGGTACTTCTGACCTGAGCCCTTCTGTACACCACATCCCATAACCTGAGTAACTGTCATACCTGTTACACCAAGCTCGTTCATAGCCTTACGAAGCTTGTCATATCTTGAAAGCTTTGTAACGATTACTACCTTATGAATACCGCTATCAGTCTTAACAGCTTGTGTTACAACAGGTACAGAAGCGTTCTTCTGGAACTCTGTAGCTGAATCATAATCACTTACACCAAGATCTGTGTTTTCATTTATGCTCATGTTAAGTGTGTTAGAAACATCCATGATAGCGAATCCTGAATATGCTGATGCAAGACCGTGCTCTGTTGCATCAAGTCCTGTGATTTCCTCTTCCTCAGAAACACGAAGACCAAGTGTAGCCTTGATTGCTGCGAAGGTAATTGTAATTGTTACTGCTGTCCATGCTGCTACTGCAAGGAATCCAATAAACTGAATTCCAAGAAGCTTAAATCCGCCGCCGTAGAAAAGACCTACCATCTCGTTTCCTGCTGCATCTGCGATTGAATAACCGGGAGCTGCATTTGTTGCAAAAAGACCAACTGCCAGGGTTCCCCAGATACCATTCAGGCAATGTACTGCAACTGCTCCAACCGGATCATCAACATGAAGCTTATAATCAAGGAACCATACACCGAAGCAAACAAGAAGTCCAGCTACAACACCGATCACAATTGCGCCAAAAGCATCTGTTACATCACAGGGAGCTGTGATAGCTACAAGACCTGCAAGTGAAGCATTGAGACACATTGAAACATCAGGCTTACCATACTTTACCCATGTAAAGATCATGCAGGTAACTGTTGCAAGTGCAGGTGCGATTGTTGTTGTTACGAAAACTGAACCAAGCTGTTCTACTGATGTGCAGGCTGCTCCGTTGAATCCGTACCAGCCAAGCCAGAGAATGAAAACACCAAGAGCTGCTGCTGTAAGATTGTGGCCGGGGAAAGCATTTACCTTAGTAACTTCTCCCTTTGCGTTTACCTCAAACTTACCGATGCGGGCTCCAAGAAAAGCTGCGCCGATGAGAGCTGAGATACCGCCAACCATGTGGATACATGTGGATCCTGCAAAATCATGGAATCCCATCTGTGCAAGAAATCCGCCGCCCCATGTCCAGTGTGCTTCAATGGGATAGATGATTGCTGAGATAACTGCTGAATATACGCAGTAAGAAATGAACTTTGTTCTCTCAGCCATGGATCCTGAAACGATCGTTGCTGTTGTTGCACAGAACACAAGGTTGAATACGAAATTGGACCAGTCAAAATTTGCATAGCTTGTAAAAATATCAAATCCCGGTCTTCCGATGATACCCATCATGTCTTCGCCAAGAAGAAGGCCAAAACCGATAAGGATGAAAACTACAGTACCAATACAGAAATCCATAAGATTCTTCATTATGATATTTCCTGTATTTTTTGCTCTGGTAAAACCAGCTTCACACATTGCAAATCCGGCCTGCATCCAGAATACAAGAGCTGCACCTATTAAGAACCACACTCCGAAAACACTCGCATTGATTCCACTCAAAATTTCTTCACTCATAATCCGCTCCTCCATAAAAAAGCGGCGCAAAGGGACTTTGGTTTTAACCTTAGATGCCCCATTGCACCGCTAATTCAATAATTCATTTTATTCGAGAATACATGTATACACTTGCGTGCATACGCTATCCGGAGTTATGTATTCTACAGCAGTCTCAGGTTGATCATGCCTGAAGCTAAAGAAAAAAGCGCCTTAAAGAGTATTTACCTCTTTAAGACGCCCTTGTCTTTTATAGTTTGTGATTTTACGCTTTGATTATTTATGTGTCAAGGAGTAATTTTATTGTTTTTTAAAAACTTTAGATTGATTTATTTTAACACAAAATTCTCAAGCATTTTTCTTCCATCCGGTGTCATGATGGATTCCGGATGGAACTGAACTCCGTAAATCGGATAGTCTTTGTGCTTAACAGCCATTACTTCTCCTGCCTCTGTTTCACCGGCTTTTAAGGCATTGGTCACACTGTCAACTGTCACAGCCGTAACCATAAGCTCATCCGGAATTGTATCAGGATCTGCTGCCAGTGAATGATATCTTGCAACCGGTGCTACGTCAGGGCAGCCATTAAAAAGAGCGCAGTTTTTATCGAATCTTACATCTGACTGTTTTCCATGCATAAGCTTCTTAGCATAGGTCACTGTGGCTCCAAAAGATGCGCAAATAGCCTGATGCCCAAGACATACACCAAGGATCGGGATCTTATCGCCTATCTCTTTTACCACATCCATGCAGACACCGGCATCCTCAGGTCTTCCGGGACCGGGCGACAGTATTATCCTGTCAGGCTTAAGATTCAAAATCTCCTGTACAGTCATTTCATCATTTCTTATAACTTTGATATCAGGCTCAATCTCGCCTATCATCTGATACAGATTATATGAAAAGCTATCGTAGTTATCTATTAGTAAAACCATGAAATTGTCCTTCCTATTCATCCTCCGGCTGAAGCGCCTTAAAAGATGCTTTAGCCTTATTCATGCACTCCTCGAATTCCTTTTCGGGAACTGAATCTGCAACTATTCCGGCGCCGCTCCTTACAAAAACCTTGCCATTTTTCTTATATACGATTCTAATTGCAATACAGGTATCCATATTGCCCGTAAAATCAATGTAGCCTATGGCTCCGCCGTAAATGCCTCGCTTATTGTTTTCAAGCTCTCCTATGAGCTGACAAGCCCTTATTTTAGGTGCACCTGATAATGTGCCTGCAGGAAGTACTGCAGATATTGCATCAAGAGCATCCTTATCATCTCTGATCTCACCTCTAACCGTAGAACCGATATGCATTACATGGGAATACCTCTCAATCGAATGCAGAGTCTCTACCTGAACCGTTCCGAATTTACTTATTTTTCCAAGATCATTTCTTCCAAGGTCCACCAGCATGTTGTGCTCAGCCAGCTCCTTCTCATCTGCAAGGAGGTCCTTCTCCAGCTGCTCATCTTCTTCCTGCGTCTTACCGCGAGGTCTTGTGCCTGCCAGCGGGAAGGTATGAAGTATGCCATCCTCGAGCTTAACCAGAGTCTCCGGGGATGCTCCTGCGACCTCCACATCCGTTCCTGAAAAATAGAACATGTAAGGCGAAGGATTGATTGTTCTTAAATGCCTGTATGTGTTGAAAAGGCTTCCCTCAAACTCTGCTGAGAATCTGTTTGAAAGAACTATCTGGAAAATATCACCTTCAAATATATGATGTTTTCCCTTCTCAACCATATCGCAGAATCTTTCCTTATCGAAGAGTGGTGTGATCTCACCTGTCATTTTACCGTCGGGTTCAATCTTCTTTTCTCCGTTATGAAGAAGGTCTGCCATTTTCTTAAGTTCTTCAGCTGCCTTTTTATAGTTTTCTTCTATATTATTGTTTTTGATATTGATATTCACTATCAAAACTATCTTCTGTCTGATATTGTCGAAAGCAATAACCTTATCAAAGAGCATCAGATCCATGTCCTTAAAGTTCTCAGTATCTTCAGGATTTGTCCTTACTGTGGGTTCACTGTAACCAAGATAATCGAAGGAAAAATATCCAACCATTCCACCTGCAAAGGGAGGAAGATATGATAATCTTGGACTCTTAAAATCTTTGAGAATGTCTCGCAGGCATTCAGAAGGATCACCCTGCATGCTCTTCTCCCGGCCATCCTCAGATGTTATCGTGATCTGACCGTCTGTGCACGTAATAAGCATCTTAGGCTCATATCCAAGAAATGTATATCTACCCCAGGTCTCGTTAGCCTGAGCGGATTCAAGCATATAAACATGCTTAGATACATTCTTAAGTATACGAACTGCCTCTATGGGTGTTGTGAAATCAGACAGTATCTCACAGCTTACGGGAAGGACATTGTAGTTTCCTTCCTTTGCTATTTTTTCTATTTCAGTTATTTCCGGAAGTATTTTCATTTTTCTGCTCCCTTACATATTTATTGTCCGAACTCTGCTTACAAATAGCTCCATCTTATCTGGATCCTTTTTGCCATCTGTTTCTATACCGGAACTGACATCAACGGCATAAGGCTTAAGGTTCTTAACAGCCTCTGTGACATTTTCAGTATCAAGTCCTCCTGCGAGAAAATATGGCCGTTTAACCTTCTGTAAAAATCCCCAATCAAAGGTCTCTCCGCAGCCGGCACCGGCATCAAACATGATCATATCAGCTTTACTGTTTTCAGCTTCAAGGACTCCTGATTCATCTGTTACTTTGAAGGCTTTTATGACACTTATTCCTTTGTCTTGCAGTGCCCGGATATAGTCATCATCCTCATGTCCGTGAAGCTGCGCATAGTCAATTATTCCTTCATTGTACAGATCCGAAATAAATGTTATCTTCGCATCTACAAAGACGCCTACAGTCTTTATACTTTTATCCAGCTTCTTCTTTAATACTGCTGCTTTTTCCTTTGATATATTGCGTTTACTTTTTTCAAAGAAGACAAAGCCAATGTAATCCGGCTTCAGCTCATTTGCAGCAATTATGTCTTCTTCTCTTGTCAGGCCGCATAGCTTAACTAATGTCATTTACGTATCTCCTGATATATTAGTTCTGCTCTTAAATCTCACACCTTATGGAGTTTTAAAGAATTAATGACCTTTTAACTCTCTGAGCTTTTGCGTTTTATCCTCTGCGCGCATGAGTGTTTCACCTATCAGCACGGCATCAACTTTTGCCTCTCTCAGTGCTTGAATATCTTCAGCAGACTGGATTCCACTCTCCGATACAAAAATCACATCCTCAGGAATCAGTTGTCTTAAGGATTTGCTGTTATTCTGATCAACGCTAAAGTCCTTAAGGTTCCTATTATTTACACCGATTATCCTTGCGCCTGCTCTTATTGCCATCTGAACTTCGTTCTCATCATGAGCTTCTACAAGTGCGCTCATTCCAAGCTCATCGCAGATTCCTATGTATTCTTTTATCTGCTCCTCAGAAAGAATCGCACATATGAGAAGAACAGCGGCGGCTCCAAGGCACTTAGCTTCATATATCATGTATTCATCAACTGTAAAATCCTTGCGGATACAGGGAATCGATACATTTTCCGTTATCTCTTTAAGGTACTCGTTTTTCCCAAGAAACCACTTGGGCTCAGTCAAAACAGAAATGCAATCCGCACCTGCCTGCTCATATTCTTTAGCAATCCTGAGATAATCGAATTCCTCTGCGATTATGCCCTTTGAAGGAGATGCCTTTTTACATTCACATATAAATGCAACATCGTTCTTCTTAAGAGCTTTCTCAAACTCGAAGCTGCCTTTTGGAAGAGCCAGAGCTTTCTGCTTTATCTCTTCCAGTGACATTTCCTGTTTTGATATCTGAACTCGTTCTTTTGCATAATCACTTAGCTTATCAAGAATATTCATCTGTTACTTACCTTTATAAAGTTCTCAAGAGTTTCAAGTGCTTTTCCTGAATCGATGGTCTTTGCTGCAAGCTCAACGCCTTCCTTGAAGCTGTCAGCCTTTCCTCCGATATAAAGTGATGCGCCTGCATTTAAAAGAACAGCATCTCTCTTAGGTCCCTTTGCGCCGCCAAGAATCTCTCTGGTGATCTTTGCATTTTCCTCAGGTGTTCCGCCCTTAAGGTCGTCCTTGGTACACTTGTTAAAACCGAAATCCTCAGGCTCGATTGTATATGTTTTGTACCATCCTTCCTTTAGCTCACAAATCTTGGTGGGAGCGCTGAGTGAAATTTCATCAAGCTTATCCATTCCATATACAACCATTCCTCTCTTAACACCAAGACTGATGAGAACCTGCGCAAGAGGCTCAACCAGGTACTCGTCATATACACCAAGGAGCTGCATCGTAGGAGTTGCAGGGTTTGTAAGAGGTCCAAGTATATTGAAAACTGTTCTGAATCCAAGTTCTTTTCTGATAGGTCCCACATACTTCATTGATGTGTGATACTTCTGCGCAAAAAAGAAGCACATTCCCACTTCCTTAAGCAGCTCTCTGCACTTGTCAGGATCCTGATTGATATTAACACCAAGAGCTTCAAGGCAGTCAGCTGTTCCGCACATTGAAGATGCTGCTCTGTTACCATGCTTTGCTACCTTCATGCCACAAGCTGCTGCAACCAAACCAGATGTTGTTGAGATATTAAAGCTGCCTGCGTTATCTCCGCCTGTTCCAACTATCTCGAATACATCCATATTTGTCTCAACCTTGGTAGCGTGATTTCTCATTGCTGCAGCGCAACCTGCGATCTCATCTGTTGTCTCAGCCTTTGCACTCTTTGTTGAAAGTGCTGACAAAAATGCAGCATTCTGAGTAGGTGTACTCTCACCGCTCATAATCTCATTCATTACTGTGTAGGCCTCATCATAAGTAAGGTCCTGCTTGTTTACGATTTTTTCGATTGCTTCTCTGATCATGTGTGTCTCCTCCTTCTGGTTATGTTTCTATCATTGGCTCTGCATGGCTCTGCTTCTTAGCCTTTCGTGAAAAGCAGCACAAACTCGAAAATACTTCGTATTTCCTCGTTCGTGTAGCTCGCCATATATAGCTTTCTTCTTTCATGCGAGCATGAGAAGAAAGCTCTGCATGGCTCTGCTTTTCACGAAAAAAAGTCCCTGATAGAAACGGTACGGTTTCTATCAAGGACGAATAATCTAATCTATCCGCGGTGCCACCTCGAATTCACAGTTAAAGCTGTGCGCTTAACAGGATACCAACATATCCCCGGCAACTAACGTATGCCCAACGTCGCAGAATACTAAGCTTATGAAAGACTTCCTATCTCACTTTTCACTGCGCCCTCAGTGGTCCATTTGACAACTTGTTTCTCACCTGTTCTCAGCAATCCAGGCTCTCTGTAAAGGCATCATTGCCGTTATCTCCACTTCAACGGTTTAAACTATTAAATTTTTATTTATATTACTTCTCTAACCATATAATCGTCAAGGGTGTAAATTTATTTTTTTCAAAAAAATTCATATATTAATTTCGCTACATTTTTTTCATTTTCCGGTCCAAAATATATTGACACTAAACCCAAATATATCTATTATTATCTAGTTAAGGCAAAGGCGCCAAAACAGTAGTATTTTACTTATTGTTTTGTGCGCTTTTTTTCTTTTTTATAATGTCAAAGGTGGTGGATTATGTCAGTAAAATATGTATTCGTAATTGGTGGTGTAGTATCAGGTCTTGGAAAAGGTATAACAGCAGCATCTCTCGGTCGACTTTTAAAAGCTCGCGGCTATAAAGTTACCATGCAAAAGTTTGACCCTTATATCAACATCGATCCCGGTACAATGAATCCGATTCAGCATGGTGAAGTTTTCGTTACAGAGGACGGCACAGAAACTGATCTTGACCTGGGACACTATGAGCGCTTTATCGACGAAAGCCTCGACAAGAATTCTAACGTTACAACCGGTAAAATCTACTGGTCAGTACTTCACAAAGAGCGCCGTGGTGACTACGGCGGACACACAGTTCAGGTAATCCCTCATATCACAGATGAAATAAAAAGCAGATTCTATCGTAATTACGATGAAGATAATACTCACATCGCTATCATAGAAGTTGGCGGTACTGTCGGTGATATCGAGTCACAGCCTTTTCTTGAATCAATAAGACAGTTCCAGCATGAGGTTGGACACGAGAATGCAATGATAATCCTTGTTTCTCTTATCCCTTACCTTCGCTGCTCACAGGAGATTAAAACAAAGCCCACTCAGTCTGCAGTTAAAACCTTGCAGGGAATGGGTCTTAGCCCCGACGTTATCGTTTGCAGAAGTGAAGTAGAACTTGATAATGAAACCAAGGAAAAGATTTCTCTTTTCTGTAACGTACCAAGCAAGTATGTACTTAATAACCTGGATCTTAAATACTTGTATGAAGCACCTCTTGCCATGGAAAAGGAGCATCTTGCGGACGTAGCACTTGAATGCCTGCATCTCGAGCATAGAGAACCCAAGCTTGATGACTGGACTGATATGGTGAATACACTCTATGCACTTGATAAGACTGTTACTGTTGCTCTTGTCGGAAAATATACTCAGCTCCACGATGCTTACATTAGTGTTGTAGAAGCGTTAAAACACGGCGGCATCGCTGCTAAGAGAGAAGTTAAGATCAAATGGATTGATTCAGAAGAGATTACTCCTGAGAATGTAGCTGAAAAGCTTTCAGATGTTTCCGGTGTAATTGTGCCCGGCGGTTTTGGTGATCGTGGAATTGAAGGAATGATCACTTCCATTCAATACGTCAGAGAAAACAAGATTCCTTTCCTTGGAATCTGCCTCGGTATGCAGCTTGCAATTATTGAATTTACCAGAAATGTGATTGGTCACAGTGATGCGCACTCTATCGAGTTTAATCCTTCTACAACTCATCCTGTGATTGCATTCCTGCCTGATCACAGCGCAGGCGAAGATCTTGGTGGAACTCTCAGACTTGGTTCTTACCCTTGTACTCTTGAAGAAAACACCCTTGCTTACAGCCTTTATGGCACATGTGATATCACAGAGAGACATCGTCATCGCTATGAAGTTAATAATGACTATAGAGAGACTCTTACAAATAATGGTCTCAAGTTATGCGGTCTTTCACCTGACAGAAGAATCGTTGAGATGATTGAATATCCTGAGAATCCTTTCTTTATCGCAACTCAGGCTCATCCGGAATTCAAATCCCGTCCCAACAACCCGCATCCTTTATTTGCAGGATTTATTAAAGCCGCTGCTGAATTTGAAGGTTAATAGAACCAATAAGCGTCTCTTAATCTTATAATTTCGTGAAGGAAAAACATCCATAAACTATTTTCAGCCCAAGTGAGATTATCTAATTTCGCTTGGGTGATTTTTTGTTTATTCAAGTACTGAACTCTTCTAATCACGCTTAAACTTTGATAATCAATCATTTGATGACTTTAATCAAACCAGTTCCAAAACTTCTCTTTGTCCTACTCCAAACTCAAAGCATATCTTTTCAATTATCTGCTCTTTGCTTATCTTCATACTTTTAAGCATAGACACAGCCTTTCTGATGCCATCATTAAGCCCTTCGCGAAACCCTTCTTCTTTTGACAATTCCAGGGATTTCACATCGTCATATTCCTTGACCATCATCTCGTAAACTGCCTGTGTGTTTTTCTTCATAAAAGGCTTAATAACAAAATCATCCGGCATAAACTCAACTGCCAGTTCAACAGCTGCCTCTTTAGTAAACTTCTTGGTATTATCTTTGACCTTTGCTACAAGCCAGGCATATTCATATACTGGTCTGCAGGATTCCATAAGTGAACTGATTTCCATCAATTCCTGCTCATTCTGATTTATTCTACCCTCAGAATCAAGTCTTTTAAACATCATACTTTTATTCTCAGGACTTCCCAAAATAAAAGCAAGTAACTTATCCATATATGCACCTTCCATAGAAATAACACTGTTAAGATTATCCATCTTACCCTCCTAAATTAGTATTTTTGCGCATGAAAATAAAGCGTATGCACTCTTAAAGACATTCGCAATAAAAAACGTGAAAAGTGAAAAAACTGGGAGAAACTCCCTGATATCTAGTGTGGTCATCGACCGAAAAGAATGATAACTTATTTAAAATCATTTGTCAATATATTTTTGTATTTTATCTTAAATATGTTATTGCATTTTGCAATTTCCCGCGCGAATACTATTTAAATATAAAAAAACAGCCACTGCAGGAAAACCTGCAATGGCTATCTAATTAGCATTTTATGCAATTAGGTAAAGGTTATCGTTAAAATTATTCAACGATTGTAGCAACCTTACCTGATCCAACTGTACGTCCACCCTCACGGCTTAACGTTCTTTATATCCATTTAAAAAGCCTTGATTTTACGTGGTTTCTATTCGCACATATCTCATGTTTCGCTTCATTTTTGGTGGTTTTTGAAATTTTTAGAGCCATTTTAGAGCCAATAAGCAAGATACTTTTCAAAAGCTCTTTTTCTCAGTTTCTTTTATTGTTCTTTTCTAAAATCTGCTGTATCCTGAACAGCCCTTGGCAGCCAATCTTCTCTGACATAATCAAGAGGAATTACCAGTTCTTGGATCTTATCATCTTTACCGGGTCTCTTTATATCATCCGGCAAGTAATCCAGACCAACTTCCCTCAGACTCATGACACTGTCATAGATCCATCCAACAGCCTGCCCGTCACAATATAAACAATAGCAACCGAACATCTTTTTCACTTTTACATCCAGTTCACCAAGTGAATCGAGCCATTCCTGAACTATTTGAGGATCTTCATAAGCCATCAGAGTACCTCCTTATGTTGCTTATTTTGCATATATTCCTTATGAATGAAAACGATGAAGTCGTCCTTTAATCATCAAAAGAATAAGAGAGATTATGCAAGCATAAAGTGTCGTAAGCACCATCACAGCAAGGCTAGGACCGATGGTTGCTGGATCAGACATAGTATGCATGAAAACAGCGAAACCAATCAGTACAACGCATATACCAGCAAGAAGCGTGGCCTTTATGCCAAAGTTTAAGGCATATTCTGATTTTTCTGATAACTGCATAAGTTCTTCATCAGAATATCTTTTAGATGAAAAAAGAAGTTTGAAGCTTCTAAAAAACTCTGCAAAATGACCGGAAGCGCCAAGGATAATAAGCTGAATCCCAAGCAGTGAGATTAAGGATGGAGGATCGATGAAGTAGATTATCATCCCAACTCCGCCAGATATAATTGTAATCAGATAAATAAAGAGGCACAACAAAATAATACCAGCAACAGTTCCGACAACGGCGTTTCTGCCTTGTCTTTTGACATTTTCATTTGTTTTTATAAGTTCTACCATATTTTCTTCCGCCTTTCCGTTGTAATCCACGCTGGATAGGCGCTGCCCAGATAACAGTTCATTAATACTAATATCAAGTACCTTGCATAGATCTGCCATAATTGAAGTATCAGGCATGCCACGCCCCGTTTCCCAGCGGGATATAGCTTTGTCGCTAACTCCAATCTCGTCAGCCAGCTGTTTCTGAGTAAGGCCCTTTTCTTTTCTGATATCTGATATGAACTGTCCTGTTTTCTTTTGATCAATCATTTTTAACACTCCTATCAGCGCGTTAATGGTTACAACTTAAGCGTAGGATATTTCTAAGTATATTGTAACCTATAGAGCATAGATAAAAGTATATTTTTACCAAATACCGATGTCTACGAATCGTAGATACAGCAACTAATACGCTTTTCTAAGCAGTTAACGCATAAACTATTTACCCCAAAAGGAAACCATAACAAATCCACAATTCAAAGCCGTGATAGATAAGTTACAATCGCTACATTTCTTTCTGACTAATAGGCTTGAGATAATTCTTTTTTAGTGTCCTGACATCTTCAAAAAAGATTTTCTCAGATTTAGAAAGTATATGTTTTTCAAGCTTCAGCTCCGCCAATTTTATAGTACAAATAAGATCAGCAACCTGGAACAGCCTATACTCAGAAGGAAGCACTCTTCTAAATTCAACATTGTCCAAAAGAACATTAAATACAGATGACAGAATTCTACTCACTTCTACCTGACCATTATCGTAGTATATTTTCACACAATCATACCCGATGAAAAAATCCATATTGGCCCTTATAAACGCAGCAAGAAGCTTACTCAGTTTTCCAACAGCCTCAACCGAATCATCTTTATTTTTCTTTTCTATATGGATAGATTTAACCTTCACATCTACTTTTCTAGTGAAAGTCATCATATTTTTTAAAATTTTCCTTTTATTCTCTACGGTATACTCTTTATACTCATGCTCAGATCGAATTATTGGTCCTGCATGCACACAATGATGCGGCAAACCTAAATACTGCATCTGCGTTTCAAGTTTAGCTAGATCCTCAGTGATATTAACTGCTTGGTCATGCATTACCATAGATATTATATAAAACGGAGAATGGGGATCATATTCACCAAAATCTCCAGATTCGTCTACAAATATACTTAATTCCTTCATACCCCTCCCTTTATTGCATGAAAAAAGCGGGTGTCTTACCCGCCAATAGGTGGACCCGGGTCTTTCGACCAGCCCAGAAAGCTTTCGCTCTCTTCTTAAGAGAATATTACCATTATCCATATTGAAAAACAAGTATAAGAATAATAAATTTATACTATTTTCATGGCTCAATTTTGGCACCGGAAACACCCTTTACAAAGGCGCATAAATACTGCCTTTTAGAAAAAACTCAAAATTTTTAGAGCCAAATTAGAGCCAGTGACCATTTTAAGCCAGATTGTATACAAAAAAACAGCTTCCAGAGAAACTCTGGAAGCTGCATAAAATCTAGGTTTGTTAAGATTACTCAACGATTGTAGCAACCTTACCTGATCCAACTGTACGACCACCCTCACGGATAGCGAACTTAAGACCCTGCTCCATAGCGATGGGGTGGATAAGCTCGATTGACATTGTTACGTGGTCACCAGGCATGCACATCTCTGTTCCCTCAGGAAGGTTGCAAACACCTGTTACGTCTGTTGTTCTGAAGTAGAACTGAGGACGATAGTTGTTGAAGAAAGGTGTATGACGTCCACCTTCATCCTTTGTAAGAACGTAAACCTCAGCTGTGAACTTCTTGTGGCAAGTTACAGAACCGGGCTTTGTGATACACTGACCTCTCTGGATACCATCACGGTCAACACCACGAAGAAGAAGACCAACGTTGTCACCAGCTTCGCAGTAATCCATTGTCTTACGGAACATCTCGATACCAGTACATACAGACTTAGCTGTCTCTTCCTTGATACCAACGATTTCGATTTCGTCGTTAAGGTTGAGGTGACCTCTCTCTACACGACCTGTAGCAACTGTTCCACGACCTGTGATTGTGAATACGTCCTCAACAGGCATAAGGAAAGGCTTATCTGTCTCACGAGTAGGTTCAGGGATGTAAGAATCAACTGTATCCATAAGCTCCATGATCTTGTCGCCCCACTCACACTTAGGATCCTCAAGAGCCTTAAGTGCAGAACCACGAATGATCGGGATATCATCTCCAGGGAACTCATACTCTGTAAGAAGGTCTCTGATCTCCATCTCTACGAGGTCAAGAAGTTCAGGATCATCAACCATATCGCACTTGTTCATGAATACGATGATGTAAGGAACACCTACCTGACGAGCAAGAAGAACGTGCTCTCTTGTCTGAGCCATAACACCATCAGTAGCAGCAACAACGAGGATAGAACCATCCATCTGTGCAGCACCTGTGATCATGTTCTTTACATAGTCAGCGTGGCCAGGGCAGTCAACGTGTGCGTAGTGTCTGCTAGCTGTCTCATACTCGATGTGAGCAGAGTTAATTGTGATACCACGCTCTTTTTCCTCGGGTGCTTTATCGATCTGATCGAAAGCAACAGCAGGGCTGAATCCTCTGTCTGCAAGAACAGTTGTGATAGCTGCTGTAAGAGTTGTCTTACCATGGTCAACGTGTCCGATTGTACCAATGTTTACGTGCGGCTTACTTCTGTCAAACTTAGCTTTTGCCATTTTTAAATATCCTCCTTAAATAAAAATGTTACTTTAACATTTTTTCTCATAATAACCGACTATATCGATTATATAGAAATTTACGCTTGAAATCAAGCATAAAATAGTATAAACAAGGGCTTTGTGGCACGATTTCATAAGAAATCGTTGCCGCCCTTAATTTATTTATGAATTTTTGTTGGAAAGTACTTTCTCCTGGATGTTCTTCGGAACAGGAGCATACTTCTCAAAGAACATTGAGTAGTTACCACGACCCTGTGTTCTTGAACGAAGGTCTGTAGCATATCCGAACATCTCAGCAAGCGGAACATGTGCTCTAACGATCTTTCCGCCGCCCATGTCATCCATACCTTCAACCTGTCCACGACGTGAGTTAACGTCACCGATAACATCACCCATGTACTCTTCAGGCATAGTAACTTCAACCTTCATGATGGGCTCAAGGAGAACCATTCCGCCCTTAGCCATAGCATCCTTGAATGCCATAGATCCGGCAATGTGGAATGCCATTTCTGATGAATCGACTTCGTGGTATGATCCGTCGTAAACTGTAGCGTGTACACCTACAACAGGGAATCCACCAAGAGATCCGGCCTTCATAGCCTCTTCGATACCTTCGCTGATAGGCTGGATATATTCCTTAGGAATAGAACCACCAACAACTTCGCTATCGAACTGATAAAGGTTCTCTCCGTTAGCATCCATGGGCTCGAAGCGAACTTTACAGTGACCATACTGACCACGTCCACCAGACTGCTTAGCATACTTGCTCTCGATATCGCAAGCATTAAGAAGAGCTTCTCTGTATGCAACCTGAGGTGCACCAACGTTAGCCTCTACCTTGTACTCACGAAGAAGTCTGTCAACGATGATATCAAGGTGAAGCTCACCCATACCAGCGATGATTGTCTGACCTGTCTCAGCATTAGTATGTGCTCTGAATGTAGGATCCTCTTCTGCAAGCTTCATAAGAGCTTCGTCAAGCTTCTGCTGACCAGCCTTAGTCTTAGGCTCGATAGCAAGCTCGATAACGGGATCCGGGAACTCCATAGACTCAAGGATTACGGGGTTCTTATCATCACAGAGAGTATCACCTGTAGTTGTGTTCTTAAGACCAACAGCTGCAGCGATATCACCTGAGTAAACCTTATCAAGGTCTGAACGCTTGTTAGCGTGCATCTGAAGGATACGTCCAAGACGCTCCTTGTTGTCCTTTGTACTGTTAAGTACATAAGAACCTGAATTTGCAGTACCACGATATACGCGGAAGAATGCAAGCTTTCCTACGAAAGGATCGCTGACAATCTTGAATGCAAGAGCTGCGAAGGGGCCATCATCTGTTGACTCAACCTCAACCTCATTGCCATCCATGTCTGTACCCTTACAAGCAGGGATATCAAGAGGTGAAGGCATGAACTCGATAACAGCATCGATGAGCTTCTGAATACCTCTGTTTCTGTGAGCAGAACCACAGCAAACAGGGAAAGCCTTACATTCACAAGTTGCCTTACGAAGAGCAGCCTTAAGCTCCTCCTTTGTAGGCTCCTCACCTTCAAGGTACTTCATCATAAGATCTTCATCGAGGTCGCAGATTTTCTCTACTAGCTCACTACGATAAAGCTCTGCATCATCCTTAAGATCAGCAGGGATCTCGCCGATAGTAACATCTTCACCCTTATCATCATTATAGATATAAGCCTGCATCTCAAAAAGGTCGATAATACCCTGGAACTGATCCTCAGCTCCGATCGGGATTTCGATCATAATAGCATTTTTCTTAAGTCTATTACGGATCTGCTCAACAGCTCCGAAATAGTTTGCTCCGATGATATCCATCTTGTTGATGAATGCCATACGAGGAACATTAAATCCATCAGCCTGACGCCATACGTTCTCAGACTGAGGCTCAACGCCTTCTTTTGCACTGAATACGCCTACAGCGCCGTCAAGTACACGAAGTGAACGCTCAACCTCAACGGTAAAGTCAACGTGGCCGGGAGTATCGATAATGTTGATACGATGCTCCTGAGCACCGGGCTTAACCTTTCCGTTTTCCTGAAGTGTCCAATGGCATGTTGTAGCTGCAGATGTGATAGTGATACCTCTTTCCTGCTCCTGTTCCATCCAGTCCATGGTAGCAGTACCTTCATAGGTCTCACCAATCTTGTAGTTAACACCGGTATAGTAAAGAATACGCTCTGTAAGTGTAGTCTTACCAGCATCGATATGAGCCATAATACCAATGTTTCTGGTTCTTTCCAATGGATATTGTCTTTCAGCCAAAGGTTTATCCTCCTAATAAAATACGACGTTTCTTACACTGAAAATCCAAAAATTAGAATCTGTAGTGTGAGAATGCCTTGTTTGCTTCTGCCATCTTGTGCATATCTTCTTTTCTCTTAACAGATGCACCTGTGTTGTTGAATGCATCAAGAATTTCTGATGCAAGTCTGTCAACCATGGTCTTCTCGCCTCTGTTACGAGAAAATGTTACAAGCCAGCGAAGTGCAAGGGCCTGACGTCTATCCGGACGAACCTCGATCGGTACCTGATATGTAGCACCACCGATACGTCTAGCCTTTACCTCGAGAGCGGGCATGATGTTGTTCATAGCACCCTCGAATACTTCAAGAGCAGGCTTACCAGCCTTCTCCTCTACCTGTGCGAATGCACCATATACGATCTTCTGTGCAACACCCTTCTTACCATCAAGCATAACTGTGTTGATAAGCTTTGTTACAACCTTGTTATCGTATAAAGGATCCGCTAATACGTCACGTTTTACAATATGTCCTTTACGCGGCACGGTTCTTCCCTCCTTTAGAATCGCAGATGAGTGTCAGTCTTCATCTGTTTACTATAGATCATAGGTACTCACTAATTTTTAGTGTACGTGCGGGTCTTTTTATTACGAAAAAAGAAACACCAACACTCTTAAAAAAATTAGATCTTGTAATGATAGTTACTTAGATTACTTTGCAGCCTTAGGTCTCTTTGCGCCGTACTTGGAGCGAGCCTGCTTACGGTCTGCAACACCTGCTGTGTCAAGAGTTCCACGAATAATGTGATATCTTGTACCAGGCAGGTCCTTAACTCTTCCGCCACGGATGAGAACAACGCTGTGCTCCTGAAGGTTGTGACCTTCTCCGGGAATGTAGCTTGTTACCTCGATACCGTTAGAAAGACGTACTCTGGCGATCTTTCTAAGAGCTGAGTTAGGCTTCTTAGGTGTAGCAGTCTTAACAGCTGTACAAACGCCTCTTTTCTGCGGTGATGCAGTGTCGATAGCCTTCTTGTGAAGGGAATTGAATCCTTTCTGAAGTGCAGGAGCTGTAGACTTCTTCTCAGAAGTCTGACGACCTTTACGAACTAACTGGTTAAATGTTGGCATTCCTTTTACCTCCTATTTTAGTAGTAAAACAATTTATGATAAACAGACAGCTCTCTGACATATAAACTATCTGAAAATCAACACATACTTCAAGCGAAAGGGGCAAACTACCCCTCTCGCTTGTCGCACAGTTTTAAAGTATACGTATATCAATATATATTGTCAAGTTAAATATTTATAAATTACTCCTCGTCATCAACGACTGTAACTTCCTCTGTATCGTCGATTTCTTCAACAAATACATCGTCGTCATCGATTGCTCTCTTCTTGAGGATCAGCTTCTCGGGATCCTTGAAGTTAGCATCGGTATTAAGTGCTGTGTTACGATAACGCTTCATACCTGTACCAGCAGGAATCAGCTTACCGATAATAACATTTTCCTTAAGACCGATAAGAGGATCAACCTTACCCTTGATAGCTGCATCTGTAAGAACCTTTGTTGTCTCCTGGAAGGAAGCAGCTGAAAGGAATGAGTTGGTAGCAAGTGCAGCCTTGGTAATACCAAGAATTACCTGCTTTCCTTCAGCGGGTTTCTTACCTTCGCTGATAAGTCTCTCATTATCATCCTCGAAATCAAGAACGTCAACGAGTGTACCGGGCAGGAAGCTTGTATCTCCACTCTCCTCGATGCGAACCTTCTTAAGCATCTGACGTACAATAACCTCGATATGCTTATCACAGATATCAACACCCTGGAGACGGTAAACTCTCTGAACCTCGCGGAGCAGATAGTCCTGAACAGCACGGATACCCTTGATCTTAAGAAGATCGTGAGGATTTACACTACCTTCTGTAAGTTCATCGCCGGCTTCAACGACTTTGCCGTCTGTAACCTTGATACGTGATCCGTAAGGAATCAGGTAAGCCTTAGACTCTCCTGTTTCGTCATTTGTGATGACTACTTCACGCTTCTTCTTTGTATCCTTAATCTGAGCTGTTCCGTCAAGCTCTGAAATAATAGCAAGTCCCTTAGGCTTTCTTGCCTCGAAAAGCTCCTCTACACGGGGAAGACCCTGTGTAATATCGCCACCGGCAACACCACCGGTATGGAATGTTCTCATTGTAAGCTGTGTACCAGGCTCACCGATTGACTGAGCGGCGATGATACCAACTGTCTCACCGACCTGAACAGGCTCACCTGTTGCCATGTTTGCACCATAGCACTTAGCACAGATACCAATGTGTGAACGGCAAGTAAGGATTGTACGGATCTTTACAGCGCTAACCGGCTCACCCTTACTGTTAACACCCTGGCTTAAGATTCTCTTAGCACGGCTGGGTGTGATGATGTGATTCTTCTTAACAATAACGTTTCCGTCCTTGTCCTTGATATCCTCACATGTATATCTGCCAGTGATACGATCCTCAAGAGGCTCGATCATTGCATTACCATCCTTGAATTCCTTAACTGTAATTCCGGGAATAGTTGCCTTTCCTTCGCTACAATCAAGCTCACGGATGATAAGTTCCTGAGATACGTCAACCATTCGACGTGTCAGGTAACCTGAATCGGCTGTACGAAGAGCTGTATCTGACAGACCCTTACGAGCACCATGCGCTGACATGAAGTATTCCAGAACGTCAAGACCTTCACGGAAGTTGGACTTAATAGGAAGTTCGATCGTACGACCGGTTGTATCTGCCATAAGTCCACGCATACCTGCCAGCTGCTTGATCTGCTGGTTACTACCACGGGCACCGGAATCAGCCATCATGTGGATGTTGTTATATTTATCAAGGCCTTCGAGAAGGGCATCTGTAAGCTCTTTATCGGTCTTCATCCATGTCTCAACAACAAGACGATAACGCTCTTCGTCTGTCATCTTACCGCGTCTGTACTCAGTAGCAATCTTATCAACTACTGCCTGAGCTTCATCAAGCATCTGCTGCTTCTGCGGAGGAACTGTCATGTCAGCGATAGAAACTGTCATAGCAGCTCTTGTTGAGTAATGGTAACCTGTAGCCTTGATCTTATCGAGAACTTCTGCTGTTGCGAAAGTTCCGTGTGTATTGATCATATTTGTAACAATCTTCTTGAGCTGCTTCTTACCAACCATGAAGTCAATTTCAAGGTCAAGCTTATGCTCGGGATCCTTACGATCAACAAATCCGAGATCCTGAGGAATGAACTCGTTGAAAAGGAATCTACCAAGTGTTGACTCAACTACACCTGTAACATTCTCACCGTTCTCATCCTTACGTGTAACACGGATCTTGATACGAGACTGAAGTGTGATGTAATCATTCTCATAAGCAAGGATAGCTTCATCAATATTCTTGAAGAACTTTCCTTCGCCCTTAGCACCTTCGCGCTCCTGTGTAAGATAGTAGATACCAAGTACCATATCCTGTGTAGGAACGTTTACAGGGCCACCGTCAGAAGGCTTAAGCAGGTTGTTGGGAGCGAGCATAAGGAAACGGCTCTCAGCCTGTGCCTCAACTGACAGAGGAAGATGTACAGCCATCTGGTCTCCATCGAAGTCGGCATTGAAAGGTGTACATACAAGGGGATGAAGCTTAATAGCTTTACCTTCTACAAGTATGGGCTCAAATGCCTGAATACCAAGTCTGTGAAGTGTGGGAGCACGGTTAAGCATTACAGGATGCTCTTTGATTACATCCTCGAGTACATCCCAAACCTCTTCCTCGAGTCTTTCAACCTTCTTCTTAGCATTCTTTATGTTCTGTGAGATTCCTCTGGAAACAAGCTCTTTCATAACAAAAGGCTTGAACAGCTCGATAGCCATTTCCTTAGGAAGTCCGCACTGATAAATCTTAAGCTCAGGACCTACGACGATAACTGAACGTCCTGAATAGTCAACACGCTTACCAAGAAGGTTCTGACGGAAACGACCGCCCTTACCTTTAAGCATGTCAGAAAGTGACTTGAGTGCACGGTTACCGGGACCTGTAACAGGTCTTCCTCGTCTACCGTTATCGATAAGCGCATCTACAGCTTCCTGGAGCATACGCTTCTCGTTTCTAACGATAATGTCCGGTGCACCGAGATCAAGAAGTCTCTTAAGACGGTTGTTACGGTTGATGATACGACGATACAGATCGTTAAGATCTGATGTAGCAAAACGTCCACCATCAAGCTGTACCATAGGACGAAGATCCGGAGGAATAACCGGTATGCAGTCAAGGATCATCCATGAAGGCTCGTTTCCGGACTCACGGAATGACTCAACTACTTCAAGTCTCTTGATGATACGCTGCTTCTTCTGTCCGCTGGATGTATCAAGACCATCCTTAAGCTCCTGATACTCAGCCTCAAGATCAATGTTCATAAGAAGCTCTTTAATAGCCTCTGCACCGATGCCTGCACGGAACTTCATTCCGAACTCATCGCGTGCTTCCTGGTACTCTTTCTCAGAAAGAACCTGCTTGTACTCAAGGTTTGATTCACCAGGATCAAGTACTATATAAGAAGCAAAGTAAAGAACCTTCTCAAGTACTCTGGGTGAAAGGTCAAGGATAAGACCCATTCTGCTGGGGATACCCTTGAAGTACCAAATGTGGGAAACAGGAGCCGCAAGTTCGATGTGACCCATACGCTCACGACGTACACTGCTCTTTGTAACTTCTACACCACATCTGTCACAAATAACGCCCTTATAACGGATTTTCTTATATTTACCGCAGTGACATTCCCAATCCTTGGTGGGTCCAAAGATCTTTTCGCAGAAAAGACCGTCGCGCTCAGGCTTGAGAGTACGATAGTTAATAGTCTCAGGCTTGAGTACTTCTCCGTGTGACCACTCTCTGATCTTCTCGGGAGAAGCAAGACCAATCTTAATTGCATCAAATGTCATTGGCTGATATGTAGGTGTAGCAGCTACCCTACCGTTTGAAGCATCATTTATTGCTTTATTCATTGTAGAATCAGACATTCGTAACCTCTTTTCTGTTGTTTACATGGTTTCTAAAACTACTAAGTTGCTTTAGTTCTCATCCAGACCATCTGCAGCATCAAACTCTTCTTCAAAAGCTGCATCGTCTTCTTCATCCGCTACAAGCTCACCGTCTTCGCTGAATGAACCTGTCTGGTAACCATTTTCCGCAAATGACTCACGATCATAATCACGGTTTACTTCGCCTTCGATCTCATAACGATAATCAGAATCGCTGTAATCAACAGATTCCATAATCTCGACCTCAGTGTTATCCTCGCGAAGTACTCTTACATCAAGACCAAGTGACTGAAGTTCCTTAAGAAGAACCTTGAATGATTCCGGAACACCGGGTTCAGGAATGTTGTCACCCTTGATGATTGCTTCATAAGTCTTAACACGACCAACAACATCATCAGACTTAACTGTCAGGATCTCCTGAAGTGTATAGGCAGCGCCATAAGCCTCAAGAGCCCAAACTTCCATCTCTCCGAAACGCTGTCCACCGAACTGAGCCTTACCGCCGAGAGGCTGCTGTGTAACCAGTGAGTAAGGACCGGTAGAACGAGCATGGATCTTATCATCAACAAGGTGATGGAGCTTGAGGTAATGCATGTGTCCGATTGTAGTCGGTGAATCGAACGGAATACCTGTACGTCCGTCACGGAGCTGAACCTTACCATCTGTGTGGATCGGAACGCCCTTCCAAAGCTCTCTGTGATCTCTGTTGTCATAGAGATACTTCATGATCTCAGGATCTACTGAATCTTTATATTTCTCTTCAAACTCTTCCCATGTGCTGTTTACATAATCATTAGCCATGGTAAGTGTTGCCTGAATATCTTTCTCGTTTGCACCGTCAAAAATAGGTGTAGCAATGTTAAATCCAAGAGCCTTAGCTGCAAGAGAAAGGTGAATCTCAAGGACCTGTCCGATATTCATACGAGAAGGCACGCCCAAAGGATTAAGCACGATATCAAGAGGACGACCATTAGGCAGGTACGGCATATCTTCTATAGGAAGTACACGGGAAACGACACCCTTGTTACCGTGACGACCAGCCATCTTATCGCCTACTGAAATCTTTCTCTTCTGAGCAATATAGATACGAACTGCCTGGTTTACACCAGGGCTGAGTTCATCGCCATTCTCTCTTGTGAATACCTTGGCATCAACAACGATACCGTACTCACCATGAGGAACCTTAAGTGATGTATCACGAACTTCTCTTGCCTTTTCACCGAAAATAGCACGGAGAAGTCTCTCTTCTGCTGTAAGCTCTGTCTCTCCCTTAGGAGTAACCTTACCTACAAGGATATCGCCGGCACGAACCTCTGCACCGATACGGATAATTCCGCGATCATCAAGGTTCTTAAGTGCATCATCACCAACACCGGGAACGTCTCTTGTAATCTCTTCCGGTCCAAGCTTTGTCTCACGAGCTTCTGCTTCGTACTCCTCGATGTGAATAGATGTAAATACATCGTCACGAACAAGTCTCTCACTAAGAAGTACAGCATCCTCGTAGTTGTAACCTTCCCAAGTCATGAATCCGATAAGAGGATTCTTACCAAGACCAAGCTCACCCATGCTTGTTGAAGGACCATCGGCGATAACTTCACCGGCTTCAACATGATCGCCCTTAAATACGATAGGACGCTGGTTGTAGCAGTTACTCTGGTTACTTCTCTGGAATTTGATAAGATGATACTCTTCCTTCTCACCATCATCATATGTCATCTTAATAAGCTTACTGTCTACAAAGTCGATTGTTCCTGCCTTCTTGGCAACAACACAGACACCTGAATCGACAGCAGCCTTGCGCTCCATACCTGTTCCAACTGCAGGAGCTTCTGTTGTAAGAAGCGGCACTGCCTGACGCTGCATGTTTGAACCCATCAGAGCACGGTTAGCATCGTCGTTCTCAAGGAAAGGAATAAGTGCTGTAGCAACTGAGAATACCATTCTCGGTGATACGTCCATGTATTCGAACGCTGTCTTAGGATACTCAGATGTCTCATCTCTGTAACGACCGGATGCATTGTTCTTCTTAAAGTATCCGTTCTCATCAAGAGGTGTATTAGCCTGAGCTACATGGAAATTATCCTCTTCGTCAGCTGTCAGGTACTCAACCTCATCAGTTACGCGAGGGTTCTGAGGATCTGACTGATCTACCTTACGGTAAGGTGCCTCAATGAAACCATACTGATTAACTCTTGCATAGCTTGCAAGTGAGTTGATAAGACCGATGTTAGGTCCTTCAGGAGTCTCAATAGGGCACATACGTCCATAGTGTGTATAGTGTACGTCTCGAACCTCGAATCCGGCTCTGTCTCTTGAAAGACCGCCAGGACCAAGAGCTGAAAGACGACGCTTGTGAGTAAGCTCACCGAGCGGGTTATTCTGATCCATGAACTGTGAAAGCTGTGAAGATCCGAAGAACTCCTTAACAGCTGCCTGTACAGGCTTAATGTTTATAAGACCCTGTGCAGAAATCTCATCAGCATCATGTGTTGTCATACGCTCACGTACAACACGCTCAAGTCTTGAAAGACCGATTCTATACTGGTTCTGTAAAAGCTCACCTACGCAACGGATACGACGGTTACCGAGGTGATCGATATCGTCATCATTACCAATGCCATACTCAAGGTGCATATTATAGTTAATAGAAGCAAGAATATCTTCCTTTGTAATGTGCTTAGGAATAAGCTCATTAACATTCTTGCGGATTGCTTCTGCAAGACTCTCAGGATCTGTATTCTCTGCAAACTCAGCAAGGATATCTCTAAGAGCAGGATAGTATACGCTCTCTGTGATTCCAAGCTCTTCAGGATTGCAATCAATAAAGCTTGTAATATCTACCATAAGGTTAGAAAGAACCTTAATATTGCGCTCTTCACCCTGGATCATTACATAAGGAATAGCTGCATTCTGAATCTCAGTAGCAAGAGCACGATCAACCTTTGTGCCTGCTGCTGCGATCATCTCGCCTGTATTCTCATCGATTACGTCCTCTGCAAGGATTTTGCCGCTAATTCTGTTCTTGAAGTGAAGCTTCTTATTGAACTTATAACGTCCAACCTTAGCAAGATCATATCTTCTTGCATCAAAGAACATAGCGTGAATAAGGCTCTCTGCGCTCTCTACGCTGAGAGGTTCGCCGGGACGAATCTTCTTGTACAGCTCTAAAAGACCACTCTGGTAATCAGTTGAAGGGTCCTTAGCAAAGCTGGCCTGAATCTTGGGCTCATCACCGAATAACTGTGAAATCTCCTCGTTTGATCCAATACCAAGCGCACGAATAAGAACAGTAACCGGTACTTTTCTGGTTCTGTCCACTCTTACGTAGAATACATCATAAGAATCAGTCTCATACTCAAGCCATGCACCACGGTTAGGAATAACAGTGCAGGCAATAAGCTTCTTACCGATCTTATCACGGGTAATATCATAATAAATACCGGGGGAACGTACTAACTGGCTGACAATAACACGCTCTGCGCCATTTATTACAAATGTTCCGGTTGCAGTCATAAGCGGGAGATCACCCATGAAGATCTCATGCTCTGTAACTTCTCTGCTTTCCTTGTTATTCAGACGTACCCTGACTTTCAAAGGAGCTGCAAAAGTAGCATCTCTTTCCTTACATTTCTCAATAGTATTCTTGTTCTTGTCTATCTCATCTTCGCATAACTTAAAGTCAACGAATTCGAGACTAAGCTTATCACTGTAGTCTTCGATAGGAGAGATATCATCAAAGACCTCTTTAAGGCCCTCGTCAAGAAACCATTGATATGAGTTCTTCTGAACTTCAATCAGGTTCGGCATCTCAAGGACTTCCTTTTGGCGCTGGAAACTCATTCGTACGTTTTTACCAGTACCACTAGGATGCAATCTGTTTTTTTCCATTGACATTCACCCCGTTCTTAATTTTTATTTAGTAGAAAAGCGTTAATACCCTAAAAAAGAGCATAATACGCCTACCACTCCACAATAGTGCATTTTCCATTCTACAACAAGCAAATTTACCAGTCAAGTGTTTTTTTATTTTAATGATAAAAAAGGGATATGCAACATGTGCATATCCCTCTTAGCTATCTCTAAGATATAATAGTTAATCTTATTTAAGAGTAACCTTAGCGCCTTCAGCCTCAACCTTAGCCTTGATGTCATCAGCCTCTTCCTTAGAAGCGCCTTCCTTGAGCATCTTAGGAGCTCCATCAACAAGATCCTTAGCTTCCTTAAGTCCGAGACCTGTGATCTCACGAACAACCTTGATAACCTTAACCTTGTTAGGACCTACTTCTGTAAGCTCTACGTTGAACTCGCTCTTCTCTTCCTCAGCGCCTGCTGCTGCACCGCCTGCTGCTGCTACAACAACACCAGCTGCTGCTGATACACCGAACTCCTCCTCGCAAGCCTTTACAAGATCGTTCAGTTCAAGAACGGATAACTCTTTGATTGCATCGATAATCTCTGCTGTGGATAACTTTGCCATTATTATTTACCTCCATAAATTTTTGATAATAATTCTAATAATACTAATTGTTTAAATTACTCTGCTGCAGGTGCTGCTACTTCTTCAGCAGGAGCCTCAGCTACAGGTGCTGCTTCCTCAGCGGGAGCTGCCTCACCACCCTCTGCCTTCTTCTCTGCGATCTGCTTAACCACACGAGCGAAGTTTGCGATAGGTGACTGCATAGAACCAAGCAACTTGGAAAGCAACTGATCCTTGGGAAGAATTGTAGCAATCTCCTTAAGTGCTTCTGCATCATAAAGTTTGCCTTCAATCACACCACCCTTGATCTCAAGTGCCTTTGCCTTCTTTGCAAAATCATAAAGTACACGTGCAGGAGCTGCAGGATCTGTCTCGGAAATAGCAAGTGCGCTAGGACCGTTAAGAAGATCAGCGAGCTGCTCATAGTCTGTACCCTTGAATGCAAAGTTCATCATGGTGTTCTTGTAAACCTTGTAACTAACGTTCTCCTCACGAAGCTTTTTACGAAGCTCTGTGTCCTGAGCAACAGTCAATCCGCGGTGATCTACAAGTACGAGTGCCTGTGCGTTCTGAATTTTGTCAGAAATCTCTTTTACTACAGGCTGTTTTAATTCAACCTTTGCCATCTTTTTACCTCCTTATAGAATTTACCGCCAAAGAAAAAACCCCTCGAAGACGAGAGGCATAAAAGTCTTAACAAACTTTCCTCGGTAGGCGCATCGCTTACGTCCCATAGGACACCTACTGTCTTCGGCTGGTCATGACGACCTTGAATACAGTATCATAACAAGCCATAAAATGTCAAGCATTATTTACTAACTATTCCATTTT
This sequence comes from Butyrivibrio sp. MB2005, assembly GCF_000424285.1. GTDB lineage: Bacteria > Bacillota > Clostridia > Lachnospirales > Lachnospiraceae > Butyrivibrio. Next base: position 130,980 of record NZ_KE384159.1, read on the forward strand.
CATCAATAGAGGCACCTGCCGATATAGCTCTCATGTGGCCAAGAATCCTGTCTTTGTCTGCTCCTGCAGCCTCATTTACGTTGCAGCCGCTCTGCACTGCAGGTATAAATTGAAGGTCACATGCTCCATCCTTATGTACCTTAACACTTAAGAGTCCTGTATCCAGTGTCTTTGAATTGAACAGGTAATTACCAAGGCTGTAAACAACTGGTACTCCGTTAAGATACTCTATCTTCTGTAATATATGCGGATGTCCACCAACAATCAGGTCTGCACCGGCTTCAACAATTTCTACGCTCTGCTTTTGCTGCCACCAGTCGATTTCTTCCTGATTCTCAGTGCCCCAGTGGATGCAAACTATTACAAAGGCTCCCGCTTCCTTAGCTTCTCTAATGCGAGAGCAAAGTCTTGTGATATCCAGGCATCTGAAAACGCCGGGTGATGTATCCGTTGCGCCTCTTGTGTCAGGGTTATCAAGTCTTTCTATTTCCGTAGCTGCTATTATAGCAACTCTTACTCCGCTTTGTGAAGTATAGTAAACAGGTCTTGATGCTTCCTCAATATTAACTCCGGCACCAACTCTGGCTATGCCCGCATTATCAATGGTTGTAAGGGTGTCCAAAAGAGCACTTTCGCCGTAGTCAAAAACATGGTTATTGGCTATGGTGCAGAGATCCACACCCATATCGCCAAGAAGACTTACTGATGAAGGATCAGCTCTGAATGTAAAGGTTTTTCCTTCCTTCGGAGCTCCACCATTAGAATATGGGAACTCATTATTCACAACCATTACATCCGCAGCTCTCATATAAGAAAGAAGGCTGTCGCCGATAACTCCGGAAATCGCTCCGCCGTTCTGTCTTATTCTGTTCATAATCGCATATCCCGGATCAAAAAGGATGTCCCCTGCAAAACCAAATGAAATGTAATCCTCATCAGCAGAGGTGATATTGTATTCAAGATTCCCCTCCGGAAGGCTAGCAACTTCAACAGCTTCCGGCTCTTCCTCCTGATTTTCTACATCCGCCTCGCCTGCTTCATTCGTTCCAGCAGAGTCTTCGCGGACTATAACATTATCGGTACCCGTCTGCGATTCATCAGTATCAGAGGTCACTATCTTCTCAGCGTATGGAACCCTTGTAACAGAAGGCTCAGTATCAGCAATATCCTGCGCAGGCTCTTTAATATTCCTAGAATGCAAAACTGCAAGAACCCCTGCACCGATCGTAACAGTCACCAAAAAAGCGCACACAAAAGCAATGACCGCCGAATTCACGCCGCCTTTGCTATCATTTATTTTTTCTTTTACATAATCATAAATGTATTTCATACACTAAGAATACCATATTATGTAGAAAACATAAACAGCACTCCTATATATAGTATATCGATATGAAAAAGAAGCAGAAACCAAATGGTTTCTGCTTCTTGAATGCATTCACAGTATTGAATTAATATCTGTTTGCTACAACCTTGACACCAGGTCCCATTGTTGTTGCAAGTGTGATGCTCTTAAGGTACTGGCCCTTAACTGTTGAAGGCTTAGCCTTAACAATAGCATCCATAAGAGCTGTGAAGTTCTGCTCAAGCTGCTCTTCTGAGAAAGATGCCTTTCCTACAGGGCAGTGGATGATGTTTGCCTTGTCAAGACGGTACTCAATCTTACCAGCCTTGATATCAGCGATAGCCTTTGTAACATCCATTGTTACTGTACCAGCCTTCGGGTTAGGCATAAGGCCCTTAGGTCCGAGAACCTTACCAAGACGTCCTACAACACCCATCATATCAGGTGTAGCAACTACAACGTCAAAGTCAAGCCAACCTTCGTTCTGAATCTTAGGAATAAGCTCCTCGCCGCCAACATAGTCAGCGCCTGCAGCCTGTGCCTCATCAAGCTTTGTTCCCTTAGCGAAAACAAGAACCTTAACTGTCTTACCTGTTCCGTGCGGAAGAACAACCGCACCACGGATCTGCTGATCCGCATGACGACCGTCGCAGCTTGTACGAATGTGTACTTCAACAGTCTCATCAAATTTTGCAGTAGCAGACTTCTTTACTAAAGAGATTGCTTCTGCGGTCTCATACTGCTGTGCTCTGTCAACAAGCTTAGCAGCCTCTACATACTTCTTTCCGTGTTTCATCTCTTAGCCCTCCGTCAGTCTTCTACCACGATACCCATGCTGCGTGCAGTACCAGCGATCATGCTCATAGCACCTTCGATATCAACTGCATTCAAATCAGGCATCTTTGTCTCAGCGATTTCTCTGATCTTATCCTTAGAAATTGTTGCAACCTTGTTCTTGTTCGGAACACCAGAAGCCTTCTGGAGATTGCAAGCCTTCTTAAGAAGAACTGCTGCAGGCGGAGTCTTTGTGATGAATGTGAAACTTCTGTCTGCATAAACTGTGATTACTACGGGGATGATAAGATCACCCTTGTCAGCTGTCTTAGCGTTGAACTGCTTTGTGAATTCAACGATGTTTACACCGTGCTGACCAAGTGCCGGTCCAACCGGGGGTGCTGGTGTTGCTTTACCAGCCTGGATCTGTAACTTAATGTATCCTTCGACTTTCTTTGCCATTGTGGCACCTCCTAGAAATAATGTGGTCAGGCGCATTTATTACTAAATGCTCCCACTCCAGTTCCCATGAATTGAAACATCTTAATTCCAACTCATACTACATATATAAAGTGCATAGCACATTATACCAATACTACATCAAACCTTTCTGATCTCAGAAAAGCTGATCTCAACAGGTGTCTCTCTCTCAAACAGATTAACATTGATAGTAGCACTCTGCTTGCCGAAATCCATACGCTGAACGATACCAACAGTACCATTCCATACACCTGCAACAACCTCGATCTCGTCACCAACACCAAAGTCGATAGACATATTCTCGGTTTTGATTCCAAGCGGTTTAATCTCCGCATCTGATAACGGAACGGGTTTGCTTCCCGGTCCTACGAATCCGGTAACACCTCTGGTATTACGAACAACATACCATGTCTCATCGTTCATATCCATGTTCACAAGAACATATCCGGGGAACATCTTACGTGAAACATTCTTACGTGTGCCGTTCTTCATCTCTACGACATCCTGAACAGGCACGCGAACTTCAAATATCTGATTCTGAAGGTGTCTGTTCTCGATAGTCTTCTCGAGATTAGCCTTAACCTTCATCTCATAACCTGAATAAGTATGTACAACATACCAATGTGCATTTGAATTTACAACCTGCTCTCCGGAAGCCTCAGTGCTATCAGCTACCTCAGCCGGAGTAGCGGCATTCTCAGCATCTGCTGCAGCAGCAGTCAGATCGAGTTCATTCTCATTCTGCATCTCTTCAGCCATAATACTCCTTTTTATCAAATACTGGTAATAAGGTTAACAAGATATCCAAAACCATAGTCAAAAACAGCAATCAAAGCGCCTACGATCAGTGAAATAACAACAACTGATGTAGTCTGCTTGATAATATCATCTCTGCTGGGCCACATGATTTTATTAAACTCAGCTTTTACCCCATTTATAAAAGAAGATAATCCGCTTTTCTGTGCTTTATTCTCGCTCATAACAATAAACTCCCTTCACCCATAGGATGAATACAACTTTGTTTATAATGCTTCAACAAATAAAGTGCAATAACAAATAGCATTACTTTGTTTCTTTATGAGTTGTGTGCTTCTTGCAGAAAGGACAGTACTTCTTGATCTCCATTCTGTCAGGATGTGTCTTCTTATCCTTTGTTGTATCATAGTTACGGTTTTTGCACTCAGTGCAGGCAAGTGTGATTCTTGTACGCATTTGTTCATTCCTCCGTGCGTTTTCTATACTTTAAATACAGTCTTATTTTTTGGCATAAAAAAAAGACCTAAATTTCTGTCGCCTACATAATATAGCATGGTAAATGCAAATCGTCAATCAAAATTTTTCCCGGAGGCATCTTTTTATGTTTTTTTCATATTTTTTTAATTGACTCGCTTGCTTAGCGAATGCTAATGTAATAGTAAGAAAACATGTCTTTGTATGCCCACATGCAGGTTGCCAATGGATTGGCAGAAGTTATCGCATGACATCAAGGAAGAAAGGAGGGGCATCATGGCAGGCATCGGTATTAATGAAGCATATAATAATTTCGCAAGCACATATGTCGCTAAAGAGAACGCGAATGTAGACAAGCACAAAAAGAGCGATCTTCAGAATGTCTACAAGTCTATCGCCAGGATCAATAAAGAATCCCCTCTTCATGTTTTAAAACAGGACGATAATGCTCAGGCTGAGGCCGTGGGTATTAAAGAGCATGCCCGGGCTCTTCGAAGTCAGCTTCAGGATATAGGAAGCGAAGAAGAATCCGCTCTGAGCAAGCGCTCTGCCGTATCTTCCGACAGCGATAAGGTGTCCGTCGAATATGTCGGCAGCGGTCAGGAGAATTCCACAGAATTCACCATCGCAGTTGATCAGCTGGCCACAAATCAGATAAATGCAGGTCATTTCCTACCTGACGAAGAGGTTGCTCTTCCAAAAGGAAATTACGCATTCAATGCTAATGTAAACGGACACGAATACGAATTCCAGTATAGCATACATGAAGGCGATACAAACAAAGATATTCAATCCAAGCTGACAAGACTTATAAATAAGGCAGGCATAGGACTTGTGGCAGGTCTTCAGGAGGATTCACAAAATCAATCTACTATTATAATTGGTTCAAATGATACAGGATTGAAAACAGGATATACGCTCAGGTTCGAAATAAGCGAGTCGTCCTCCAGTGAAAAGGGGCTGAATGTCGCATACTTTGGATTAAACCTGGTTGCACAGGAGCCTGTGAACGCTCACTTCTATTTAAATGGTAATGAGCATTACTCCTCTTCCAACAGATTCACGGTAGGAAACCAGTTCGATATCACATTAAAACAGGCAACAGAGCCCGGTGTTCCGGTTTCTATCGGTGTTAAAAACGAAAATGATGCACTAATCGAGAACGTAAGAGGTCTCGTTAATGGATACAACGGATTCATCGACAGCGTAAGCGGTGTTCAAAACTCAGATTTTAAGAGTTCAAAGCTTGTTGGCGAGACGGTATCCATAGCCCAGCACCATCTGCAAAATACAGAGCCTTATGGTATAACCATAAATGCCGAGGGCCGCATCGATTATGACGCACAAAAGCTCAGGGATGCAGCTAACGCAGGAAAAACAAAAGAGGCCATAGAACCTCTTAAGGAATTCACCAAGGCACTGGTAGCAAAAACCGAGGAAATATCCATCGATCCCATGAAATATGTGGAGAGGCCGGTATTTAATTACAAGGATCCGCACGGTAGCGATAATCCTTCACCTTACATCACCAGCGAATACAGTGGCATGATGTTCAACAACTATTGTTGAAGCTTTTCATAAACTCAAATAAAAAAACCATTCTGCTCTCGTTTCGCTTTGCGAACAATCGATCAGAATGGTTTTTTTATTTTATTATGAATTCAACATGCAATCACTGCTCTCGTTGCGCTTGGCGCATAATCGATCAGAATGGATTTTTTGTTTTATCTTACGCCGTCCACCATTTCAAGAGCTGCAGCAATTACCTGGTCCATGTTGTAGTACTTGTACTGGCCAAGGCGTCCTCCGAAAAGAACATCGCCGTAACCATCGGCAAGCTTCTTATACTCCTCAAACAGGGAGTTGTTTTTTTCATCATTCATAGGATAGTAGGGCTCATCACCCATCTTCCAGTCTGCAGGATATTCCTTAGTGATAATTGTGCCTTTTCCTGAACCAAATTCAAAGTGCTTGTGCTCAATGATTCTGGTATAAGGAATATCGCGCTCCGTGTAGTTCACAACGGCATTACCCTGATAATTATCGACTTCGGGCATATCCTCTGTCTCAAAACGAAGTGACCTGTATTCCAGGTTTCCAAGCTTGTAGTTAAAGAACTCATCGATCATACCGGTGAAAAGAACCTTATCAAAGCTGTCTCCCGATACTGACTCAAAAGGCTTTGCAGGTACTCCGTCTTCCATCTTTATGAAATCAGCAAAATTGCACTCTGTTTTCACGGTAATGCTTCCTGAAATTCCCTGCTCTTTTTCATTATCATTAGCATCAAGTAAAAGAAGCTTCTTAATTATAGCTGTGTAACCGCCTATAGGAATTCCCTGATATCTGTCATTGAAATAATTGTTATCATAGACAAAACGGAATGGAAGTCTTCTTATAATAAATGCAGGAAGCTCTTTGCAATCACGTCCCCACTGCTTCTCAGTGTAGCCCTTTACCAGCTTTTCAAAAACATCACGGCCGGCGAGAGAAAGTCCCTGCTCCTCAAGATTAGCTGCTTCAAAGCCATCGCGAATGTCCTGTTCGCTGGCCTTTGCAACCTCGAGGAATTCTGCTGCCTCCTCGTCTCCCTTTTCAGCGCGCTCTTTGAGGATTCGCTTAACCTCAGCTTTTGCCTGCTTATCAATGATATCGCGGGCCTCCTCAGGTGTACGGATATTCCACATCTTGCTGAATGTGTTCATATTAAAAGGAAGATTGTAAAGTTCATCGTGATAAACAGCTACAGGAGAATTGATATACTGGTTAAACTCCGTAAAGCGGTTTATGTACTCCCATACCTTTTTATCGGATGTGTGAAAAATGTGAGCTCCGTAAATATGGACATTTATTCCCATCCTGTTCTCTGTATAGATATTTCCGCCGATATGATTTCTTCTGTCGATCACAAGAACATTTTTGCCCTGGCGCGCCATCTCATGTGCGAAAACACTGCCAAAAAGTCCTGCTCCTACTACCAAATAATCGTATTTCATATTTCCCTCCGAAAAATTACATATGGTTATTGTAACAACGCAGAAGTAAAGATGCAAATTATACAAAAACACCCATATCTTCAATATAGAAAGGTATCACACCCGCAAAGTAAAAAAGACCCACGGGATAATCCCGTGAGCCTGTCTAACTTTACTTAATTATGCCTGATACTTATCAAGAGCTGTAAGGTCCCCCATATAATCAAGGACCTTCTTACGTCCAACCTTGTTAAGCTTAACATACTGCTGCATAACTCTGTTCTCTACAATCTTATTGCCAAGATCTGTGCCCTTCTCAAGAGTACTGAAGTCAACCGGGTTAAGATTAAGCTTATCGCACATACGAATAACTGTACCATAGGCCATTCCTTCTATTCCTCTATCCAGTGCTGTTACAAGGGTACTATATGGAATCGACATGTCAATCGCAAACTGCCTTACGCTCTTGTACTGTGCCAATATTTCTCTTTTAAGAATTTCAGCCTTTGTCATCTGCATTACCTCCTTTATTCTGTTTTTCAATTCGCTGCAAATGTTTTTTCGTCTCTTTGTAGCAGTTACAAATATATCATATGTACGTTTTTTCGTCACTTATTTTTTTCTTAAATTTTATAATAAAATTAAATAAATTTATCTTCGGTTTTTGGGCAAATTAACGAAAAAGGCACAGATAACGTATTTATCTGTGCCTCGCAAAATATCATTTTCTTTTTTACGTATTAGTTTTTCCTTAAATACGACAACATACTGAAAATTATTTTTACAAATGTTCGTAAATTTCAAAAACTTTATCGAAATTACAAACAAATTTTTCAAATTGTACAAAAATTATTTTGCTTTTTCGTGTGATATTTTTGTATCGTTTCCGCCGTGTGTCTATGCGCAATTCCGGTAAACGTTATATTATCTTACCGTTTCCATTTAAGTATGCAGACAATTTTTTCAATAGTCTTTCAGGATCGGAAGCGCCTGCAACAACATCGCCTGCAAGGATGTAATCAAAGCTCTTTGCAGGCCATGGGAAAGTGACAAGTTCCGGGTCGCCGGATATTATATCGTCAGCCATGTACTTGGAAAGCCCTGCAAAGACATCCGCATTTGTTATACCTGCAGTGAAACTTCCGGGTATGAGATATTTTATGAAAGACAAGGTTGTTCCCATTCCGGCACTAAGGTCAAGAATTCTGATCACGCGGTTGTAGAGTTTTAGGTCAGATGCCCTTTCGGCGGTACTATCAGCATCAAGGGAATCTGCTGCTTGGTTAACGTCCGCACCGGAATTTGAGATACCTGCAACAGACGCCTCTCCATCCGCAGAAATAGCACTCATAAGGGCAGATATTTTATCTTCCTCAGGAAGAGTGTAGTTCCAGATATCAAAGCCCCACTTCTCACCAAACTTGTCACGGGATTTTTCCATTGCATCATTATGACCTGCAAAACCGCTTCCACCATGGTGATAAATGAACGCATTGTGGCAAAGCACCTGCCTCCAGCCTGCAAGGCACAGCCTTATTCCAAGATCATCATCCTCGAAATAGCCGGGAGTGAAACGCTCATCAAAAATGCCGGGAAAGTTTTGGGGGCCTGACTGAATTATTACATCAGATAATGCGTCCCGTTTAAGCAAAAGTGCAAAGCCTGTAAGTCTCGTCCTGACTTCATAAGGATTCCACATAGGAACGTTGTGATCTTTTGCATAGCTCTTGGACGCTTCAATTGCTGAATCAAGGCTTATGGTCCTCCACCAGCGGTGCTCTTTTTCAGGCTCCGGCGCCTCTGTCTGGCTCTTTATCAGATTAGCGGGCAGATCCGTGAGAGGCCTTGCATCGTTCATAGGCGCCATCTTTATATACGGTTCAAGGGATTCCTGCGATACCTCCTGGGACGGCGCACAGTTTGTAACCGCACCGGATGAACCATTTCTCTTATCTGCATAGAGTCCCATTTTCAGCCAGAAAAGAGCATTTGGCATAAGAACAGCATCATTATTCAGGAAAAATACATCGTTATCAGCTTTTGCATGGGCTAATCCGATGTTACACCCTGCAGGAAATCCCGCGTTTTCAGAGTTCTCGATTAAAACAAAATCATCATGCTCTTTTGCCTGACTTCTGAGATACTCTTTAAGCTCATCATCGGAGGATGCGTTGTCCACGACGATAATTTCATAACTTCCCTCTTTTACATATCTGCGGATAGCCCTGATGCATTCCCTAATAAGTTCAAAATCGTTGTAAGAAACAATCACTATGGAAGTGCCGCGAACCCTTGCTCTATCAGAGATGTCTGCCATAGCATCACAGATAACTTTTTCATCTTCAGGCTCATCGCAGTAATGAAGAGCATTTTCAAAACATAAAAATGCCTGATCTGCATTGCGATACCTGTAATACAGACCAAGCATAAAAAACAATTCATAATTATCATAGTGAGCGCGGAGTCCCTCAATAAGCACAGCATACTCGTCTATGCTGCTGCCCGCCTGCTCAAATTCCCCTGCTCGCAGAATAAAAGATTCCGCAGATTCTCTAAGTATTTTCTCTTCATGTGCTTTCATATTGTCCCCCAAAAAACAGTTTAGAGTATCATCTATCTATCCTTATCCAGAAATCATCCTCTGCCATGCGGCCATCTGTCTTCTCAATGATCATAAGCGGGTCATAAAAAGGAATATCCAGCTCTCTTAGCATAAGCTTCATTTTATCTCGTTCCTCCGGAAAACATCTGGACCTCAAGAACTCCTCATAATCCGCAAAAGTAGGATTATCATTTCGGCCAAAAGCTCTAAAAACAAGATTATCTGTATAGTTCTTAATTCGAACGCGCTGATTGATGGTGTCCACATCAATAATCGTGCACACTGTATTCATATAGTAATACCAAAGTCTCATAGGAAACTTCTTCTCAGGAAGCGATAGTTCATCGGCAATGTCAGGATGCCTTAGAACAATCTGTGCCAAAAGTGTTATGGGACCTGTTATCTCCTTATCAGACATCTCCCAGCGCTCAACCGTAGGCTTTGATACATTGCAAAAAAAGGCAAACTCTTTCTGAGTCATCTTAAGTTTTGCCCTAAGTGCCTTGATATCATCTGACTTTATAAAATTTGGTGTAATAAAAGTATTATCCTTCATGCAATAATTAAACCATCAAAATAATGGTTTGTAAATAGATTTTTACCATTATTTTGATGGTTTTATATTTTTTGGGGTTACTTCCAAATTTTCCGGTCAGCCTTCAAATCCTGCATCATCGGAATCTTCAGATGGTACATCTTCGTAATATGTATCGGGATTATAAGAATCCTCATAGCTACTATCAAGTGTAGATGCATCGTCCCCGGAATCGTCAGAATCATAAGACTCATCACCTACATCCTCTCCATAAAATGCATCTGAATTAACTATATCACTGTCACTACCTGACGCCTCGATATTAGTATCAGTTGTATTACTGTCTTCTGAACTCTCACCTTCTGACGAAGCGGCATTTTCTTCATCACTGTATCCGTCGTCGTCGCCAGAAGCTTCGCCGGCTGACGAATCACCGCCGCTATCATTGCTATCGCCTGCACCGGAATTCTCATCACCAGAGCCGCCACCTGACTCATCACCCGAAGCATCATAATAGGTATCGTCGTCATCATCAGATTCCTGCTCACGCTTATTGGAAATATAATTTTCAATCTTATTTTTCCTGATCCTCAGATACTCTTCTTTGAAAAGTCTGTCATACTCTTCTTCAAAAAGCTCATCCTTCTTCTCATCTCTTAGTTCCGAAAGCTTCTCATCAACCAGCTCTTCAAGGGCTGCTGCCTTAAGCTCTGCAAGCTTCTCATCTCTGAGAGTATCAATCTTGGCATCACGAAGAGACTTGCGCTCTGCTTCCTCCTGGGCTTTTTTAGCATTAACAGCATCCCAGTCTGTGAGGATGGATTCGGCATCCCAGGTGATTTTTATCTTAGGGAACACTTTTAACCTTGACCAGTCACCGTCACCATTACATTTTCCAACAAGCCCAAATGTATATGTATCAAATGCGATATTCTCAGCTTCTTCGGTTAAACTATAATCAAAAGTTCCTTTTTCATCATTCCACTTATATGCGTATGCATTTTCAGGCGCCGCATCCAGTTCCACTTCCACTCTTGCTTCCAAATCACTACCAATAGGAGTTTCATTCCCTTCGGAATCTATAAGCGCGAGATAGATATCGCAATCCTCACCTGTAAAGTTTTCAGTTTCCTCAAAAGTCAACTCTTTTACATTACTAACTCTAGCCACAAGTTCAAACTTTGCAGGAACATTTCCCATGTTCATGACAGTGAACATGTCACTCTTTGAAGAAAAATCATATTCTCCTTCCGTATTTCTGAAAAGAAGGGTTGCATCCTTCTCAACCTTGCCACCGCCGTACCTGATCGCATCCGTTTCATATATGAGCATCTGCGGATCGATTATATAATCAAACGCAGCGTCATTTTCTATTATCGGATACCTGATATTGGTAACATCTATTGGGTGAGGATCAATCTCCAGCTTCGATGTCCTGACATCTTCGCCGCTTTCCTCAGCTTCCTCAGCTTCACGCCTGTCAAGCTCATCCTCAAGATCCTCGTCACTTATCTGTGACAGAAGTTCCTCTTCATCTATCTGAGATTCAAGAGCATCCATATCAATCTCATCACTAAGCTCATCGTCATCTATCCGAGAATATAGCTCATCTATATCGATCTCGCTTCTAATCTCATCTTCATCGACTTCATCGAGCGCCTCGTCTTCTATCTCGTCGAGCTCTGAATCACTTAATTCATCGATACCATCAATGTAATCGTCACCTTCTTCATACGCACAAAAAGCCACCAGTGGATTGCCCACCAGTAGCGTAGTTACGCTGAGTGCAATTATTGATTTGAAAAAATGCTTCTTCATAACGGCCACCTCCAACATCCATGTTCTGCCGATACTACATATATTATATCGGAGAAGCAGCCTATAAAGTTTAACATTTGTCTTATAAATCTATTAAAAGACAATTAAAACACTATCGTCCCAAAATTGATTTATATGGTATATCTGCGTCATATATAACTGTCCCGTGAGTCACTACTCTCCTCTCCGGAGGCGGAAACTCCATATAATTACCGTAGATATTACTAAGAATATGGTCATATCCAGAAGGGACAGGCATTTTGAAGCCTTCAAAATCCATATAAATCACATTATCAAAATCTGCCGCCCTATATATATCATGACGATAATTGAGGGTCCTGTTATAGCAGGTCCATACATATTCTGACTTTGGATGGCCTTTTACCAAATCCACCATCTTTTGGTAATTTTCATAAGGATCATGCTTATCTACATTGCCAAGATGATTGATAATCCTCTCCTTATCTCTGGTTGTCAGGTCAGGATTGGACAATCTCATATACATGGCATTTTTCATCAAAAGCTCATGCACCTCATTGCTTATCTCTTCTGCATTCTCCGGAAGATTATCCAGAACTGCCACTGCCAGGTGAATGCCATGATTATACCCCTGGTACATAAACGGTTTGTCAATCCAGGAAGTATTTGTATTCCTTATTCTGGTATCGGAAATGAAAAAAGTGGGTTCTGTATAAACATTCTGCAAAAAATATGGGTGCTGAAATTCATCTGAAAGCTTAATAAATCTGTCGTAGTCCTCTTTGAACATAACAGTATCAATATCATCATCCCAAGGGATAAAGCCTTTATGCCTCACGGCCCCAAGGAGTGTTCCGTAAGCAAGAAAATATCTGATGCCATGTTTTCTGCATACATCATCAAATTTTAGAAGCAGATCAAGACTTATTAGCCAGAGTTTCTTTCTCTTTGCATCAACCAGGAAGCCATTCCTCGTCTCCACATCAAGAAAACTCTCGCTTATACGCCCCTCTTTTAGTATTCTTTCGCATTCTGTTTCAACAGGCTTAACAAAATTATTGCGATCTATATTGATAGACTCAAGATCGTCTCTGGTATATCCACGAATTCGCTTTCTTATTTTCTCTACTTCCTGATCCAGTAATTCTTCAGTTATCCCATTTGGGGAGTTTTGAATTTCCATCACTTGTATCCTCACGGCGTATCACTTTATTGCCAACCTTATCATCATAGTAACGATCAAGATATACATAATAATCGTCTATGCCCATTTTTTCGAGCTGCCTGCCTATTTCCTGATGCCAGATGCTCACTACAATTAGCCTGCTGTTATCGTCCAAAAGTTCAGGAATCTTAGACGGATCCTGAATCTCGACATCATACATCTTTTTCCCCCATTTACCTGGGTCATTATCAAAAGCGCAAACAACCTGCCTTCGAAGGCCAAACCTCTCAAGCCAGATTCTTAGACTGTCAGCTGCACCAAAAAGGAAAATCTTTTTTCCTTCAATACCTTCCAACATCCCCGTATAGCGTTTGTAGTAGTACTCATGACCATGTTCTGTATCAAAAAACCAAAATACCGGTCTTGGAGCCATGGCGCCATTTGGCCAGTCCCAGTCGCCATAGGCTTCCTTAAGCACTTTCCTTGGGTTTGCAGGAACTCTTAATGTAAGATTCTCGAATTGCATCTCTCCTGCAGGCTCAAGCCACTCTTTCATATAAACAGCACTGTGCTTAGGCCCCATAATGGTTGAAGTAAAACAACAGTCTGTCCCCGGAATATCCGCAAGGGGAATAATATCAATAGGTATACCCTGATGCCCTCCGTTTTTCAGACAGATCAAAAAAGGTGCTCTGAATGCTGTGGTTCCATTTTTCCTTAGCTTAGTCAGCCTTAGAAGTCCCTCATCAAGAGGCGTCTGAAGGAAAAAGCCATCCCCAAACCATTCTTTATGTGTGCATAGTTTGTTATAGTCAGCAACAGGCATTGCGACATCCACGTCATCATCCCATGGTAAATATCCCTCGTGCCTTACGCACCCTAGAAGTGTTCCAAAAAATGCATACCACTTAAGGTCATGTTCCTCGCACACCCTTTTAAACTCATTAAGAAGTTCAAGCTGTACTTCCCTAAGTTTTGAAACATTGTCGTACATTATTATCCCCCTCAAAATATATTGTTCAGTCTACACCCAATAGGCTCTGCTATTCTCGATTATCCTGTCAGCACCCGCGCCGAAACGAGTCAGGTAAATAATCTTTTTCTGTGAATCTATCTGCATTATATCGAAACTCTCCTGAGTTCTGTCTCCCAGTCTCCTCTCAGGTACGACCGCACCTTCAGGTTTATGCTCCAGAAAATACTCACACTTTGCACAGTTGACAGATATAACAGGAAACTGTCCATTATGTAGATCATTAAATAATAAGTCGCAGTGATTATGTCCATTAAAATAAGCCATTATTCTATCCGCATGCTTATTTAGCACTTCCATCAATTGATGCCTGTTTCTTATATCCTTTGCCCAGGCCTGAAGTCTCACAAGCGGTGGCACATGAGAAAACACTACTGCCAAATACCCAGCTGGTGTACTTCTCAAAGAATCATCCAACCATTTAATACAATCCTCTGAAAAGCCATACCTCACCGCATCTTTCGGATCAAATGAATCTATAAAAACCAGTCTCAGTTTTTGCTTCTCATAATCAACAAAATAGCGTGGTTTCTCTGGATATGTAACGTCAGGATTCTTCCTGAAATAGTTATAATCATGATTCCCTGGCACGACATATACAGGCTTTCCAAGAGCCTCCATATCCTTTAAGCATCCATGCTCAATCTCTTTTGTCTTCGCAAGAGGCAGTAAGCCATCGGAAAGATCACCCAAATGGATTACTCCATCTAAGTTAATCTTCTTTTCCAACGCTTTAAGACTAAGTACTGTATCATCCCAGGTCCCGTTAGTGACATAGTGAGAATCTGACAGCAGGACAAATGTCAGCAAATTACCCCGTGATGCAATAGAACTCACCCTTTCAGAAACTGCAATTGTTTCATCCTCAATCCATGATGGCTCAGTGTCTGATTCACGCCATGGTTCCCACACTGAATCAGGTGCATAGTCGTAGGTATATATCCATTTGTAGTTTTTATCAGTTAATAGATTCAATCCGCAAGTCCCTTCTCAATTAACGCCTTTATTGCCGTTGAGCTTGTACTCTTGGTATATGGGAGGAATACAAGATCTGCACCATGCTCTCGCAAGTATTCCTGCCTTTCAAGCCAGGTCGGGTTAAATACATAGTCACTGCCGGAAAACTGCACATCAAAATGGTACATGGCAAACGCTTCTTTTGTGTCATTTAAATCAACCGGTATCTCGACAGCCTCATCCACATATCTGCAGGAACGAACCATCTCTATACGTTCTTCAAAAGGAACAAAAGTCTGTACTTTCTTATGCTTTTTTGCTCCTTCATCTGACACAACTCCTACTATCAGATAATCACACAATTCCTTTGCACGCTTGAACATATTCAGATGTCCAACATGAAAAAGATCAAATACTCCTGATATGTAACCAACATGATATTTCTTTTGGTCTGATGAATCCAGTGTTTTTAAATCATCCGTAATAGGATGCCGTCTCTTGGGATAATTCTTTGCGGGATCGTATACGCTTATTTCTGCAACTCCCATTTCCTTTAGCTGCTTAATTACTGATACATTATTTTTAATACATATCAGAACCTTATATTCTCCGGGAGACAATTCCTTTAAGTATTCAGGAGAACGAATCTCAATCCCGTTTAGATTATCGCCCCACTTTTTCTCATTATTATCCACTATCCCATAAACCTTATATTCTGAAGAATAAAGATCCATGAATCGTTTTGCATATCGTCCGGATCCAAAAAGAATAAGCTTCCTCGTATCGGCCTTATCAAAAATATCCACAAAGAGCTTGTAATAATCATCCGAAGAATAATTCATCCGCTGACGATTCGAATTAAGCACTGCATCATTTCTTCTAACTCTTCTGTAGTATTCTTTAAGTTCCTCATCATTTCTTAAATCTGATAGGAACCTCCACTCCATACTATGCCAATCATTGATACGCTCAAGTAGTTGATACCTCTCGTAAAGAGCATTCCTCGGCAAGATTTTCCGCGCACCTGATACTCCCGCATAAAAACTGGAAATCAGTCTTGCAATTATCACATTTGCAGGACAATTGTCCTGTCTAAACTCCTGGTCAAATAAAACGAATTCACCATCAATATAGAAACTATTAAGCGGAACCATATCAAGATATCCGTGTTTTAGAATGGCTCCGACATCTTCCCCAAGATTTTCGCCCGTGACCTCAGATGACTTCAAGATCAATTCTCTGAACTGATCCATAGCTTTAAGAAATTCATCAATATTTTTTTCAAATAATTCCTTAAGATACGCCTGTCCTATAGGAGCATCCACAAAAGGCATGACAAGCCCCCGATCTGTCAATTTCATATCGACAACTCGTATTCCCTGTGCATTAAGATCATCTGCATATTTGACCATATCCTCAAGGCGTTTTCTTCCTTCAGGATATGCATTTATCTTCTCCACATTTTTATCTTCATGGATAATTGTTAACATAGAATCAGGCGCATTCCTGACCATTGAACTGGTAATCTGCAAAGCGTCCGAGAGCCGAACAGATTCATCAAAAGAAAACTCTACCAGATAGGCATTAGCCATCTGATGGAACATATCATTGTCTATAAGTGATTTATAAAGCGATTCTTCCTCGAGAAAAATGGTTTCCGGTGAGTTATATACTGCATGAATTCTTGCAGCAACATCCTCATTCGGATAATAATTCTCTGCATACATTATGACAGGATTATTCAGGTCACTCAGCACTGAATAGAGCTTCACATTCTTTGTTCCTTCGGCATTAAGAAAACCAGTTATCTCTGCCTTATCATACATCCTTCCTCTAAAAGTATCAGATTCCGAAAAATAAGCTCTTCTGTAATTTTCTATGCCATCAAAATTCCTATCCGTGTAGGGATCTCTGTCACCACAAAAATAACGAATTCCCATTCTGTTATTCATACCAAACAGGCAGACCCCGTCGCTTTTAAGAATCCTCTTCAGACACTCCAATGCCATTAAAGGATTCTCTTCTTTTTCTAAAGCATTTATCCATACACAATAATCAAAGGAGTTCTCAAACTCATGCAAAAAATCATCTTCTAATACCTTAGATACAGGCGCAACAGTAACCGATAAGTTTCTTCCTACGGCATTTCCTTTCTCATCAAAAGACTTCCCTGCTTGTCCCTTAAGATACTCAGCTATGGCATCACTATCTCCGCCTACATATAGCACACTTGCATCAATCGCAAAATCATACCAGGCAATTATTCCTTTTTTAAGCTCTTTTAGAAATCTCTCGCTATTTGCCATAGCGTTTTCCTCTCCTAAAGTCTTTTTCCCTTCCCCTGTGGGGGAACCGTCACAATCATCAGAAATCATGAGCATAGCATTCCAGTAAAACTCGCCCATCAATTGCCTTTCAAAAGCATTCCTGGCACGAAGGAAACTTATCCTTTCCCGGAATATACGCGAAAACTCATCTTTGTCTTTCTCATTTACTCTGGAAAGATTCCCATAATATGCCCTAAAAAGCCCATATGCATAAACCGTTTTATACTTTTCAAAACTATCCGGTGAATTACAGATTATCTTTTCCAGATAATCATATTCATCACAAATACAGAACGATTTACTCTTATCAAAAACTGAGGACTTCGGATTATCCCGCCTGTTCATGTAATAAGCTTTATCATGGAACCAGGCCCTTTTCGCATATACATATGTTAAAAACCAAAATCCATTATCCTGGAATGATGCCCCCGGAGTCTCATTATGCCTAATGTCATTCTCACGTATAAATGATGTTTTATAAATTCCGTTCCAGGTATTTATTACAAAGCCAAAACATTTCTTTTCATCCATGGGACAGACAAGCCTGCCATAATAGCCATCCCATGCTGCCTTATTTAGAGTTTTGCTAACTGCATCACCATCAGTCGTAAATCTATAGAAATCAGATTTGATGAAATCCAGTTTTTTCCCGGAAGCTATGGCATAGAGTTCCTCATACATATTTTCCGAAACATAATCATCTGTTTCGACAATACCGATATATTCGCCCTTGGCTGCTGCCATGCCCAGGTTCATCTGATAGCCATAACTCTTCATATCAGAGAGAATAAGTCTGATTCTGGAATCAGAAGCTGCTTTATCTTTAATTATTTCCAGCGTACCATCTGTACTTCCCGCATCAACACAAATAATCTCAATGTCCTTAAGCGTCTGATTCATAACGCTTTCCAGACATTCAGTGATATACTTTCTCACATTCAATGAAGGAAGAATAACCGATACTTTACACATTCAGTAAAGTCCTCTCTACAATAGTTCCTCAATGGATATTATTTTAGAATCACATACAGTTGCCAGTTCATTCCTGATCTCGTCAAAATGTCTACTTGATGCAACTATGATGAGTTCCTCTCCAAGTCCTTTTTCATATTCACACCGGTACTCAGGGCAGAAATCATGTGCAAGCTTATCCATATTGCGATCAATAATGCTAATTAACTCGGCATCACATTTCCTGACAATTTTCTCAAGCTGCCGCCCATAGAGGCCATATCCATATATACTAACCTTTTGGATTTGCCTGGCTTTAAAATAATCATTCAACTTATTCGGATCTATTCCGCTTTTAATCCAGCGCTTAAAAAAAGATAGGATGTCTTTCTGATTTTGTATTTCTTTATCCTTTTCCTCTATGATACCCGAAACAAATTCTGCAAAATCTTCAGGACTTAGTGCTGATGCCAGTTTTTTCATAGATTCATTGAGACTGTTTTCAAGCATAAGTCTGTCATAGACAGCTTGTACTTTTGATTTCAAAAGGCCTTTTTTCTTGAGCAGCGTTTCATTGCTCCTTAGCATAATCAGATGCATATCAGTACGCTCTTTTTTTTCAAAGAGTGTTATACTGTCACCTTGCAAATAATTGAACACCAGCACATCATCTACAAAGACCGGTCTGGTATCATTCAT
The DNA here is from genome assembly GCF_000424285.1 of Butyrivibrio sp. MB2005. Classification (GTDB taxonomy): domain Bacteria; phylum Bacillota; class Clostridia; order Lachnospirales; family Lachnospiraceae; genus Butyrivibrio. The sequence goes on from NZ_KE384159.1 coordinate 149,850, forward strand.
GCAAAGAGCTCTGAAGAAATAATCCCAATCTACCAAAGCTTTCATTTCTTCATTAAATCTAAGGTCTTTAAAGAACTTCCTTTCCAGGCAGACACTGTTCATATCAATAACGTTGTCATATAGCATCCGCTTTATCAGTTTCTCAGGATTGCTTAATTCATCTGCAGATACTTCCGGAATCACCACAGTAGTTCCATCCATCCGGTTAAGCTGCATCCTTCCGAATACAAAGTTACTTCCTGTTGATTTAGCTGTGCCTATCCTTCTTTCCAAAAAAGATTCATGCCAGTTATTATCCGAATCCAAGAAGCACAAAAACTCTCCATTTGCCAACTCTAATCCCACATTACGAGCGTGACTGACACCACTATTTTTCTCAAGTTTATGATATTTAATACGTGAGTCTTCAATTTTACTTACTATTTCTTCAGTATCATCCTTCGATCCATCATCAACAATAATCAGCTCAAAGCAATCATAAGTCTGAGACAGCACGCTCCTGATAGCATCAAGTATTATATATCCCCTATTGTATGTTGGCATGATTACAGATACTTTAGCTTCCATCCGCCTATCCCCATGCGCCAGGGCTCTGCCTAACTAAATCTCAATATTCGAATTAATACTTCCGGCAGAATTCCTTGCGTCTTCTTTCAATTCTTCTACTGATCTTCTGACATTCGAAAAATAATAATCCTTTACTCTATTCTGAACCTCTATGTAGGATAATACATTAAATGATCTTGTATCTGCTTCTTCCCTGATCTGTTCAAGAACACTCTCAAAATCACGCTTAACAGCAACTATGATAAGTGTTTCAGCAGAGTAAATATTCTCATCCGATTTAGATATTGGTATACCGTTATAATCCGGTTCACCTTCGTAAAAACTATCAACTACTCTATCAACGCGGGCTCCCAGGCTAATCAGAATATCTAATACCTTGCGTCCAATTTTACCAAGGCCCCATACTACAATTTGGTTGTAGGAACCTAAAACACAATTTATCAGCAATTCCGTATCTGAACCATCAAGATTATCAAACCAATCGTCAAGTCGGTCTTTCTCATACCTGTATACTGAATCCACCGGGGCAAATGACTCGCAGGTCGGTACCTCATATCCATATTCAGCTATTACGTCCTTCCAAAAGTTATAATCACCTATGTACCACTTATGAATTCCAAAGGGGAGCCCATTATCATGGATGAACCTATATACATCACAGCTATCATCATGTAATGCGAACTCCGCAGCTTCCTCTACCGATGGCACCTTAAAATCTATATCTTCGCAATAACCGCAATATCCCCAAAAAAGGTCCTCACATCTAAGAAACTGATCCCTTTTTTCTACAGATACTCGCGAAAGAATCTTTTCTTTCTGTTCTATAATTTCTATAAATTTCGCTATTCTTCTAAGAGATAATCCTCCATTTCCAACATGATAAGCGTCCCAGTCTGCATACCAGTTATATGGACTCTTGTCCTGTGGCGCTCCGATGTAATCATATCCGTACCCAACAAATTCGCCTAACCTGTCATCAAACACAAATACGTCCGACTGATATATAAGCAAATATTCATAATCAGAAAACCGCCCATAGAGCTCACCTGTAAGACATAATCTGCTATAAGATTCTTTACTCTCAAAATAGCCTGCATCAAATGATTCAATCATATATTTATGCATGCCACTTATCGAATTGTCTAAATTGAATTCCATGTTTTCAGGAATTACAAAGCAAATACTATAGTTTCCAAGGATTCTGAATAATTGTTTGATTGCAATTATCTCAAAGGCATCCGGCTGCTTATAGACCGGAACAATAATTATTACCTGTTTCTCCATACTTAATCCCTAATGTTTTCGAATATAATATTTCCAAGATATTCAACCCTGCAATCAAATTTGCTCTGTAACTTAGCTATCACTTCATCTTCCTCATTGGGATTAGTGTATATAATCATATCTAAACTTAAATCACATTTATCCATCGTAACAGTTTTAAGTTCTGCGTATTCCTCCTCATAGACATCCATTACACATACTACTTCTATCCGCGAAGATGCCAGAGCCTGAACGATGTGCTGTGCCATATTCCCCATTCCGTAAATGGCCAGCTTGCTGACACCCATATCTGATAAAATCATATCTATGTTACGGCCATCCTCTATAAGCCTCATCCACTCATCAAGAAGCGTATAAAACTCTCTAAACAATCCTACTTTGCGTTTTGCCATCAGAATTCATCCTCTAAAATATAGTCCACCATTGCCTTTAAATCCGCTTCCTGCCTGCTTTGTAATTCAGGAAGCTTTTGCCTTATTTTCTTCTGTAGTTCCTTACGTATTTCAGGGTCGAATGCCTCAAGGATTTTTACACAAATCTCATCAATCAATAATGGATTGAAATATATGACCATATCCCCGCACACCTCAGACACTGATGTACCGGCTGAACATACACAAATCGTTCCGTATTTCATAGCTTCAATTGGCGGATATCCAAACCCCTCGTTAAGTGTAGGATACAGAAGCATATGTGCATGTTTATATAATATTTCCAAGTCTATATCTTCCACATAACCAAGGAGGATGAATCTATCTTTGTTCCTAATTCTGCTCAAAAAAACATCAGGGTTTTTTACACCGCCAACAACAACTCTATAGTCTTCAGGAATTTGGCTGAAATCTCTATCAAACAAGTTATCAAACGCCATTACCCCGCGAAGAACATTTTTATAGTAAACTCCTGCACTTACCATGAGAGCGTATCCACCTGAAGTGATTCCCAGTTCCTCCAGATAACGCTTTTCAACCACCTTATCAGATCCCTTGTCCCCTTGTTTGGGCGGTGCATCAAAAACTGCTATCTCACTTGGATTAACATCGTTAAAATAATAGTGAATACTGCATTTACTGTAATCCGAAACAGTAATGATTTTCCGGTTATATGTAACATCCAGTATTTCCCTATACATTTCAGCACCATTTTCCAGTACCCTGGGATTAGTCTGAAATATATAATTCCCGTTAGTGTCATCACCATCTTCAAAAAATCCTTGCTCAGCCTTTTGGTAAAGATTGGTCTCCATCATCCGGACACCATGAATTGTATAAATAAATTTAACATCTTTAGGAAAATTCACAGATTCCCAGTTGTATTTATTCCCATAAGGCAGCGCAGAATACAACTTATCATATTTGTACTGTTTTAAAATATGTGGTAAATTTCGCAGATCAGATATGGCATGAACACGCCATCCTCTTTCTTCTGCCCGGTTTAGAAGCTTTGAATACACCGGTAGATTTTTCAGGACGTATAGACCGCAGTTTTCAAGATCAGACCTGGATAGCAGTTCATTAAGCACGGTATTGCCATACTCACCACCACCATGATATCCCATCTTAGTCTGGTAATATGTAAAATCGTATAACAGATTACCCCTCATTTTTATCCCCTCAATTATGCATCTTCAAACTTCTTAACCACTTAAAGATAACAATGATTCATTAATATCATCTCTTCAATCAGACTATCTAAAAGAATGGTTTTTGCAGAATACTTTTCAACAATCTCATCTCGTATTTGCTCATAGTAAAACTCAGAAGTGATTATGTAATAATCTATCTTTTCTTGTACTGTATCCAGTTCACTTGCAGATATTATAGGCACCCTGGAATGTTTAATCTTAGTATTATTGTCAACGCAAGCTATAACGTTTATGTTAGAGTCTTCTAGCGCGCGATAGAAATATTGCCCCAAAACGCCCATCCCATATATGCAAATATTATCAATACCCAACTTATTTAGGCTATCTGAAATATCGACATCATTGAGCAACAATATCATAAATGCCCCTATCGTTTTTGAAATCATTTTCCTTCGTACAGAAGTATCCATAATCTTACATTTTCCCTATAACAACATTTCTAATTGCTTCCAGATAACCAAAACCATATCTTTCGTCAGCTTCAAGATATGTGCATTCGCCCCATTCATTCCAGGCATTTATGAATAAAAACACTTTCTGCTCATTGATACTTCTCTCATACTGAATTCTAAAGTATTTTTCAACAATCTCGGGAGAGTTATTATCAAATGCACAAAGAAAATTCGCACCCACTCTGGCAGAATTATCCCACCCAACGAAAAAACCCGGAAAATGATTTTCATTTCCCATATAGCGAGAAACCATGATTTTACAGAACTCAGAATAGTCAATCACACTAAATTCTCGTTCTTTGTTTTCATCAGCTATACCCCTGAATTTATGAGAAATATCGCTAATTCTAGCTTGGTATAAATGATGCATTGTTGCAAAAGGTTCAAAATCCATCCATGCATCACCTGTCATAGGTATTTCTTTCCACATTGGCAACCTATGAGAGTAGATAAAATATATCCCCTTAAGTCCAGCATCCTTTGCACATGCATTCCAACAATCCTGCATAGCCATTCTATCCTGAATATCTGCACCATTATATATAATAAACACAGGCAATCCTTCATGTTTCAAATAATTCTTATGCCTAAAGAATTGAAGTAAATAATCAAAATGATCTTTCCATTCTTTTTCTTTCCCATATTCCTGGGCTATCAAAGTATGCTCGCTACCATTTTGTCCATCCCACTTTCTTGTCCAAGATTCATTTGCCCAACAAAGACAAAAGTCTAAAGGCAATTCTTCTTCGTTTAGCAACGCCTCCAAAGGTTTTTCCAAAAGTTTTTTTCCATCAAACCAGTAATGATAAAAGCAAAAGCCATCAAGACCATATTCCTTTGCACATTTCATCTGTTTTATTACGCCATCTTTTTCTGATAAATCATAATAGTTTTGTCCATATGGAATGCGCGGTTGGTAATGTCCTTCGAAAAGTGGAACCGCTTTCTTAACATTAGTCCACTCCGTGAATCCTTCGCCCCACCATTTATCATTCTCAGGTATTCTATGAAATTGCGGCAAATGCATAGCTACTATTTTTGTCTTCATACATTAGTATTACCAATAGATAAATCTCTTTATTTTCCTGTCGACTAATTGCTGTGCGATCTCTTTTCTTACTGAATCCTTTATAGGGGTTATTATTACTCCACTTTTTTGTAATTCATTCTCCAGTTCTTCCAGTGAAAAAACTCGTATTCCCTCTATCTCCTTTTCCAGTTCAATCTTTGTCACTACAAACCCTGCCGGTTCAATCCCCCATCGTCTTAGAAGCCTGGCGCAATATTTCCCGTATTTCCCAGCCCCATATAAATAAACCGTCAGATTATCATTTATCATATCAAATACTTTCTTTTTACTATCGGCGTATTTTTTGAGTCCAGATGCATTCCGAACTCCTTCCTTTACATATAATACGTCGGATACAGTCCTTGCATTTGGTTGTAAAAAAGCCAAATATGACGATGCATTTTCAGAGGATATTGCTCTTTCTGTAATATATCCTGCATCAAGAGCTACATAAGCCAAAATTCTTTCTATAGCATGGCTGATTGTTCCATCCTTAGGCATAGGCTCCTCTGGAAAATCGTCGTATTCCCATCCGGGATTAAAGAGTTTTCTCAATGCTTTTGTTCTCGCCCAAAATACACTTCCAATTGAAGCCGGTGATATATCTTTTCTTATATCAACATCCACCGATAATCTCTTAGCCAAATTAACAGTATTCTCATAATTATCACCCCAGTTATTTGAATACCAATAGTCGATTCTCTCCCCTAAAGGTTCCGGCGGAACAAGTAATCCTACTTCTTCATGCCCGGTCAGGTAATCATAGATATTTCTGATATAATCTGCAGTTCCTATCGTGTTCTCCCATAAAGACAACGCCCATTCTTCAGTCTCTTTCCTATATTCATCATATATTTCCTTTTTATCATGAACAAAACATGCAAATTCATAATCAAAAAAGAAATCAGCACAACTGACCAGAAGTCCGGATAGATCTCGCCCCCTGTTGTCCTTTTCTATAACAGTGATGTTCTCTTTATTTCCATATCTTGTATGAAGTATATCTGAAATCTCAGTCACCGATGTAATTAAATAAACGTCGATTTCATTTGGAACATGATCTACATACTTAAAATAAATATCCAGTGTTTCTTTGTAATACAAATAACATATTACAGCGGTATTGAGGCACTTATTTCCTCTGGAAATATCATTAGCAAATACTCTGTATTCCGGATTTTCATATTCTTTTCTTATGCTTTTTTTCATAATGTCATAATCCAATAATATGTGTGATTTTTACATTCGGTGGTTATAGTGCTTTAACCATTTGTTATTTGCGATATATAAATTACAAATATCGGGGCAGAAATTTTCTTTAAAACTTACATATGGAAAACTGATCTGATCCCTTGTAGAAAACGTCCTTATCTGTTTCTCCCATTCATCCATTAGCCTGATGACTTTAGAGTTATTATGTTGCCTCGCGATGCATCCCATCTCATATAGTCCATTGTCAAAAGGATAATTCTGGCTGCAATAGTAAGACATCTGTCTCACCATCTGTTCTTTTGAAGCTTTACCACAATTTATACATTCCAATGCTTCATCGTAAATACATCTTCTTTCAAAGTGTGGAAAACATAATAGAGGTGAACCTTTAGAATATATTCTAATATAATCTCTAAGATCATCTCTTATAGCATACGCACCATCTACCCATACACTTACTTCAAAATCTTTGAAATAGCGTTCCGGATGCAGCTTAAACATCTTAGCTTGCATCATAGCGCCTTCATCAGATTTTACATATTCAATATTCCAAATATCCGATTTTTTGTCCGGGTCATCAGTGAAGCATACATATGTAATATTCTCATCTTGTACTTCAGGAGCTTTTAGTTCATCATACCCCCCTGTAATAGCTGTATATACAACTATTCTCTCTGTACCTGATAATGTACCTGTAGAAATATCGGAATATTGTTCTTCCCTTTCTAAATAAACACTTTCACAAAACGATTGTCTTCGATACTCCTCAAGATTAAATATCTTATACTCCGGTACGCCAATTTCTTTTATCAGTTGATGCTTTATTTCATCCTCTGCCTTTGCACAAATGATAACGTAGTCAAATTCCATAGCAGAGAGTTCGCTTGGATCGATAATACAGATATCATCCAATCTGTCTCCCCATAAATCTGCATTGTTATCTGCAACAAAATAATCATCCCCCAAAAATTCTCTTTCGTTTTTGATTTTACTCAGAACTCTGTTGCCAGTTTTACCGGCTCCAAAAAGAATCACCTTCTTATTCAATCTGATAACAATCCTTCCATTCCTTCTAACATATCAATCAGAGGCACAATTCTCTTTGCAAAGCCTCGTTCATTGACATTTTTTAGCACCTCTTCATCCTCTAATACAGTAACAACCACTATATCTACTTCCTGCAAACCATCATCAATAGAATAGACATCAACATATTCATTATGTTTTTTACGTTCATCTATACCATAAGCCAACCTATATCCTTTGGTTACAAGTTCTTTAACCAAGCGTCTTCCCAGCATACCTAATCCATATACAGCATATGATTTATTACTATCATTTATAAAGTAGTCTGTAAGACTATGTCCGCTCTCAATAATTGTCATCCACCTATTCATCACTGAACTCAGTTTCAAATAACGTTTTGCCAGCTGCTCATAATAAGGAGAATTACAATTCTCTGCACCATTTAGAATATTTATTAAGTTCTTCTTTTCAGCAGTTGAGAGTGTATTGAAATCTAATTTTGCTCTCTTATGCTCCTCCAAATAACCATATCCAAACTTTTCATCAGGTTCTAAATGCATGCCCTCTCCCCATTCATTCCATGCATTTATAAAAATCAACTCATTACCTCTAAAATCGCTAAGATAGTAAAGGTACTTCATCATCATATAGAATTTACTTGGAGTACTATCAATATAAGCTCTCCCATACTTTCCTCTTCTGGGAGTATCATCGTATGATGGAAATCCACAAAAAAAAGTATTTGAAGGCGACGAATGTGAATCCCTGATGATTCTGTAGGCCATTACTTCATAGTCAAAAACCATATCTCTGCCATTCGGAACGGATTTCAAAGGTTCCATCAAAACAGTGCCATCACAATACTCATTCTCATCCCCGGTAGATAATATATATATACCTGCAAAACCATTTTGTTCTGCCATATTTTCCCATAAAGTTCTCATATTATTGAACTGTTGTATATCATCAACTCTATATATCAAAAAAACCGGCTTTCCATCAATTTTTACATATCTTTCATCTTGAAAAAATGGAAGTAAATAATTAAAATGTTGCTTCCATTGAAACTCATCGCCATAATCCTGTTCAATTAGAATAGCATTATCTGAAGATATCCTATCTTCATCAGATGCATACCAAGCATTACCCTTAACATTAGCCCACGATCTTACCCAGCTTTCGTTAGCCCAGGAAAAACAAAATGGCATGTCTATATCTTTGTTCATCAATAGTTTTTCAGCCGGTTTCTCCAACAGCTTTTTGCCATCTTTAAAATAATAATGATAAAAACACATTGCATCTATCCCATACTGATGCATCATATTTGCCTGTTCAACCAAGATATTCTCATCGCTTATAAGGTCATAATAATTTTCATCAAGTGGTATATGCGGTTGATAATGATTTTCGAACAGCTTTTTGCCATTCCTGGCGGCCACCCAATCCGTAAAGCCCTCACCCCACCACTTATCATTCTCTGGTATTGTATGAAACTGTGGAAGATACATCGCTATCGTTCTCATTTGGCACCTTTTAGCATAAAGATTCTTTATTATATTTTATCACAAAAAGCCGATAATACCGTTAAGATATTATCGGCTTTTTGTGATAATTTCTTTAGCCTCAAAACTCATAAAACTCATAGAATACAAACTGATTTATTGGACAAATTTCATTCAAATTTATAACCTTATCAGTAATATTCTCACCTTCTAAACGTTTTTTTATATTCTTGCTTTCTTCCCCACGAACTGAGATATAAATAACATCTAATTTTCCTATCTCATGTAATGATTTTATTGTTTTGCCCCTAAAATCTGTACCCGCTCTATATGAATCTATGAACAAGACATCCGGAATTTCACTATATAACTTCGTATAGGTTTCCATCATTCCCTTCGTATATTTACCTACTCCATAAATGCCCACTTTGCCTGTAGCGCAATTAAGTGACATAGAATTAAACAAATTTAAAAAGTACTGTTTCGCCCATAATTTAATTTCTGTATACTTTCTCATTTCAGCCAAATCCATCGGATATGATTCCAGTAGTGAATTCATTGCAGATAGCAATTGAAACAGACATAATCTAAATAAATCTTGCTCAAGATTAAAACTTATAAATTTATTTTCCAGTAGTTCCACAAGCATTTTAAGGGCTTCAGAAAGTCTCTTGTCTAAGCTCTTTTTTTCATCTATAGATATTGAATTATCATTCCTGAATCTGCTCCAATTAGTCAGCAGAGTCTTGCCCCAACTAAAAGCATACAGAAGTATTTGTGGCTCTCCTTCTGACATAGCATTTATATATCTGAAAATATGATCCGCGCATATTATATGACTATACATATGAAACTCATCATATGCTTCAGTCATTGTACTGTTTTCTCTATATCTTCTTCGATATAATTTATTCGGAATATATGTAATCCTCTCTGCCTCTATGATAAATTCAAATGAGAATACATTATCTTCATAAATTACCCCTTCCGGAAATATAATCCCCTTCTCCTCCAAGAGAGATTTCTTATATATCGCTAAACAAACAGAAGCCAAAAATCCGTTAGGATAAAACCTTTCAAAAAAATCCCGCCCGCAATATACTCCCGGCTGTATCACTCTATTACGCTCATAAACATTTTTCTTTGGTGCAAACCTATTGTCTCCAAAAATAGATGCATCAAATAAAATACCATCCAAGTCTTTATCAAGATTGTCTTTTAATTCTTCCAATGTATTAGTTTCTAAACAATCGTCAGAATCAAGGAACATTATGTAATTGCTCTTAGCCTCTTTAATCCCCCAATTTCTAGCTGTTCCCTGTCCTTTGTTTTCTTGATGTAACACCCTGATATTACTGCTTCTGGAAGCATATTCTTCACATATTGTTCGGGTTCTGTCTGTTGAACCATCATCAATTACAATTATTTCATCAAATGGATTGGTTTGATTAATGGCACTTTCTAAACAATCTTCAATCCATTTCTCTGTATTATATGCTGGAATAATAAGTGATACAGAAATATGCTCTTCCATAATTATCCACCTCGGAAATTCACATTTTTGAAATCCTACAGCTATATTCCTTTGTTCTTTTTGAATAATTAATACCTACAAGAAGTATATTGTCTGTGAAATCTAATAATTTTCCAGTATACTTTTTATCGACGATCTGATTTATCGCAGTATCTGCATCTTCATCCCACTTTAATTCCACAATCATAGCCGGATTATTGCCTCTTTCCTTTGGAATAAAAGCAATATCAGCAAAGCCTTTACCTGAAGGAAATTCCCTTACTATCATGTAATACTTCCTTGCAGTATAATACGACATTTGTATTGCAAGAGCCAAAGAATTCTCATCGTTATATTCGAGAATCGATGCATAGTCCTGATGTGATTTTTCAATCATTGCTGCCACCTTGTCAGAGTCACCATCCCAAGTGGCATGTAGTAGCTCGTCAGACTCTCTTATAGCATCTGCTATCTCACTCCAATTTCCTACCTTAATTGCACTGTCAAATACCTCGCGAACTTCTTCATTTGGAATAAAAGCTTCTCCGGTCCTGGAATCAAAGCCTAAATACCCCATATGAATGAGTGCAGTAATAACATCATCCTTAGATGTAAAGCTTGTAAGGTCATTCTGGAAAGTACTTACATCTACTGAGCAGCTCTCTCCCGCTAGCATTTTTATTACCGAAGACTTAAGACCTTTCTCATCTAACCCAATATAATCATTTAATTGTCTAAATGCCCCTGTATTCTTCCAGTACGACTCGATCTTATTAAATGTGATTGCTTCAACTATAGAATTAGGGTTATACATATGTACATAAGAAATAGATCTGTCCGGATTAAGCGTTTCCATTACATACCCGTCATACCATTTCCTAACATCTTCTATTGGCATATCATACTTTTCAAGATATGGTTCTATCTCCTTCTCGGTAAACCCAAAGAAAGGCGCGAGATTCTTAGGTGATATCATAGTGTATTCAACAAAGTTATTCATCGCTGATTCACCCTCATATCTTTTAATTGGAAGGATACCGGTAATATACCCAAGCGCCACAAATTTCTTAGATTCTTCTGTTTTGAAAAATCCTCGAAGATACTTAAGATAATTCTCAATAAGTTTACTATCATTCTTTGCATCTCTGATGATGCAATCCCATTCATCGATAATAATAACAAAGCCAATGCCATCATTCTTCCAGACTGCTTCAATAGCCTTAGGGACGGTAGTTATTACGCCAGTAATAATATCGGGGTATAACTCAATAAATTCATCAAGGACAGTCTTATTCATCAATTCAACAGGATCTTCATCACTTTTAGAAGCATTTAAAAATGTGGCCATATCGATATGAAGAACATGATATTTATTTAAATTAACGCAATAATCCTCACTTTTTCCAATTGAAAGATTATCAAACAATTCTCTTGAATCACATCCACGACTATAAAATGCATCTATCATTCCAGCCGCCATGGATTTCCCGAATCTCCTTGGGCGACTAACTGAATAGAGACATTTTTCTTTACCTAAACTCGAATTAAGAATTTCTATCAATCCTGTTTTGTCAATATATATGTCAGAATTAACTGCCTTTTTAAAGCTCTCATTTCCAGGGTCAAGATATATTCCCATTATCTATTTCCTCTCATAATCTCTCTAAGAATACACTTGTCATCAACACCATGGGTTATACTACAGTTCCCAAAAACTTCTTCAATTCCCACTATTCTACACTTATCACTATACAATATATTCAATTTCCTGACGACTTCAATCTGTTCGTTGAGAGGTGTCACCAAAATGCAATCCGCCCCCCGAATAGAATCTCCCATCTCAATCACATTCACTACATCCTTCAAAGTGTCTGCATCCTCATCCATGACACCGATAATCTCAAAATCATTTTCTACAAGATAATCATAGAATGCACATCCAAGCTCACCCATGCCATAGATTACAATTCTACAGAAACCATTATATGATAAGAATTGTCCTAGAATATCTATGTTCTCTTTAATTTTAATCCTTACCTTTTTAAAGTTTATTGGCGTTTTCTCTAAATCGGATGTATTGCAAAGATCATTGTAACGTTTTTCCAGATATTCTTTTAACTCTGTTCTCTTACCTTTACAAGTATCATTTTCAAGAACATTTCTATAAACATTCAATACTTCATTTCCATATTTGCTAACATCAAAGATTTCAACCGCAAATTTACGCGCATTATCTGTAATACGCTTTCTATCATTATCATCAAGCATAATCGCTTCCCGCATCTTGCTTGCAAGTTGATAATAATCTCCATATTTGTACAAAAAACCTCTCTGACCGTCTTCGCCAATCAGTTCTTTTGTTCCACCCGAATCAGTTCCGATGGGAATATTACCGGCAGCCATAGCTTCAACGGTCACTCGTCCTAGTGCTTCCATCTTAGATCCAATAATAGCATAGCCACATAGTTCACGATACTTATCCAGATCTCTTGTGAATGGAATAACTTCAATGTTGTCTGCAAGATTACGCTGTTCTATATACTTATTTATTATCCAACAGTCTTTAGTATTCCCGGGACCAATAATATATAGTTTTATGGATGTTAATCCATCTTGTACCAACTGCTCTACAGCTTTTACTGCATGAATTTGACCTTTGCTTTTTGAAATACTTCCGACAAATAGAAAAGATTCATATCTAGACTTATCTGAATTATCACTGTAATCATCACTCATCAATATGCCATTGTATATTCTGGTTGTTGAAATATTGTATTTTTCAAAAAAAGAAGTAGCAAGGCTATCTGATATGGTGATAAGTTGGTTTGAAGATTTGAATAACTGTATTTTAAACTGTTTATCGAAACTTTCTATAGCATAATGCTCTTCTGTAAACTCTCGAATATGCCATATGTGAGGAATTCCTGCCATAGCAGCTGCCATCATACCAACATTAGAAGTACTTGAGTTAGTATGAATAATTTGTATTCCTTCATCACATGCTATATTCGCTATAACTCTTGCCGCTTCAAAATTATTCACAAAGACCGAATCGCAACAATTTAAATCATGCTTGCCAACCCTACAAATATCATTTTTAAAAGAAATTACTATACATTTATAACCAGCATCTGAAAAAATTCTCTTTATACTACCTTCTCCAGGAACAATAATTAGCGGAGTTATATCATTTTCTTTTGTTAAAAAGTCAAAGAGAGATAAAGATGCTCCACCAATAGAGGTTTCATTTATGATATATAATATTTTCACCAATAATATCCTCTGAAATACTATTTCATCTTTAGTAAATCATTTAATAAATTGAATATAGAAACAAAAGGAATACCTACCTGCTTATTTTCATTCATTATATTTCTATACTCATTAACCGCTGTCACTATGACAAGATCTATATTTTTATACGCATATAGTTCAGAAGGGGCTATTACTTTCAATTCTGATATTTGACCAATTCTCAATCTATCAATAAAGAATTTCACTTCAACAGAAGAATTTATCAACTCTCTATATAATAGATTTCCCACTTCACCACAACCGTATATTGCCACTCTCTTGAATCCCGCCCCATAAAGATATTCTCCCAAATCATATCCATTATGAATTAATTCTATCCACATTGAATAAACAAATTTTATAGAAACATCTCTTTCTCTAGATTTTAGTAGCCTTTCGATATACTTATCCGTATTAAATCCGTTCTTTCGCAAAATCTGTGTCGTTTCAAGAGTATTTATCTTAACACTCTCCGGATTATCACTTAACCCACCTCTCTCATATTCGCAAATAATCTGTGGTATTTTTTTATAACGAAATCCTTTCTTAATACACTGATAATACCAATCCAACTCTGATCTAAGAGAGTATGAAGTATCAAATTTACATTTGCTAAAACATTTGTTACTTACAAACAACGTCTGATGAATCAAGCCCAAGTTCGCACATTCTAATCTATTTGCTTCAACCAGTGTTTTTTCGTTCGGAGCAAAAATCAATCTAAATAAAGCTCCATCTCCAAATACTGTTTTTGCATCACCATAATAAATATCATATCCCGGATTATCATTTATAAAATTGTTTACACACGCTAAAACTCCTGAATCATGAAACCTGTCCCCCGAATTCATAAAGCAAATATAATCACCTGACGAATATGACAATGCCTCATTCATAGCATAATAAATGCCATTATCCATAGATGAATAAACCGTTATTCTATTAAGAGTATCGTTTCTGGCCGCCTTTGAACAGATATCAAATGTATTGTCAGTAGAGCCTCCATCTTTAATAAGATATTCATATTCTAAAAAGCTTTGCCCAATAACAGAATCTATTGTTTTTTTTATTCGGCTTTCATCATTCTTACAAACAGTTATTATTGAAAACTTCATTGTAAACGCCCTCAATTACATTACAAATTCATACCTCTGTATAATAACAACCAACGCGGCTTCATAAAAAAGTTTCTAGAAAGCCATATCTCTACCCAGCACCATTATATAACTCATTTTTAGCTAATTCTTCGCCAATATAGTTTTCTAGATAAAGATTCCATATACTCTTCCCATAATACTCTTCGACAATCCTAATCGCAAAGTCTTCAAACAAAATATAATCTTCATATTCTTTATAATCATTTTTTTCTAATTCCACTATAATTTTATCGATACCCTGTCTGGGAGTAACAATAATAAATGGCTTTTTTTCGTTAGAATTATAAGTGAATGGCTCAGATGCATTTTTACCGGAAATAATGCTTTTAAGATTCTTATCCCAAAAAAATTCTACATTTATTCCTAATTTTTCAAGCAATTTATAACATTTATTTCCTCTTATTCCACACCCCCATATAACATACTCTCTATCGGTATATTCAGATAAAATTCCACATACACCACTATCATCTGTGCGCAGCTTATTTAGAAGAAATCTCGCATATATCTGCTTATTCCATTTTTCAAAATACTCATTTTTATAATCAAACTTATTTATATCAGAATGAATTTGCTCGTGATTATCATTAATATATTTCGCCCAAAAGCCTCTCCGATGCGATTTATTCCAGCCATGTACTCCAAATGGCAGGTTAGAAATACCAATTCTGCAAAAAGATCCAGCTACATCGTGATCTATAGCAAACTTTTCAGCCACTTCAAGAGATGGCACTGATAAATCAAATCCTTCATTTATCCCCATAAAAGCAAATACCCTATCTTCAGCAATATACTCATCCTCGCTTACGCCAGCAATTCCATATACTTCATCAACATAATCCGCTGCGTTTACCATTGCGCTTATCTTTCGTAAACTAAATCCGCCATTTCCAACATAGCCCGCCATATGCTCCATATAGTTATAGGTCTCAGAAAACCAATAATATGGAATAGCAGCACCAATATAGTCAAAACCAAGATTACAAAAATATAGTAACTTATCTTCAAACACAAACGCGTCTAACTGATAGATAAGCATATATTTGTATTTCATAAATCGCGAATAGAACTCTTTTTTCAGCAGCAAATTACTATACATAATTACTGAATCAAACCATTTATCCTCAAAGCATTCGACAAGTATTCCTTCCTTATCTGATAAATACTTGAGTCTTTCTGGTATCATAAAAATGATTTTATACTTTCCTAATACTTTCTTACATTGCATTAAAGAAATCATTTCATCGTCTGTCAACTTTTCACTATACCTAGGAATGACCACTACAACATCATCGATAATACTATTCATGTTCTTTCTCTTTATTGTCTAAGATTTACTATCAAATTGATACGCATCGACTTACTAATTCAGTAATTCTGCCTTGCTCTTGCTTTTCTATTACACTCCTCCATGACCCTTCCGAATGATGAATGGATACTGTATTTCCAGAAACATTATCACAAATTCCATCTATCATTAATGGAGACATAACTTCCGTAGGATATATAACATTTCCGTTTATATTTTGGTATCTGTTCTCAATTTTAAAGCCATTTCTTTTTAAAATCGGATGAATAAATGTATGGCACGGTTTCTTTTCTGGTTTACCATCATGATAAAAAATCTCTTTTTTGAAAGCTTCCACCATTTGATGAATTATCTCACTATCTTTGACACCGCCAAACCCGCATCCCTGATTGATATTATCTGCACTCCCCATACAAAAAAAAGAATTATCATGCAAAAGCTTATCGAAATTACTCACCACTTCGACATCTGTATCTAAATATATTCCACCTTCTGAACAAACTATATCTAGCCTTGCAAGATTTGGTACAAACCCCCAACTACACGAATCATAAGCCTCTCTAGTATATCTATCTTTTTTAAAATCGTAATTATGTTCATCCCATTTAATTATCTCATAATCAGGATTGAAGCATTTCCAAGTGTAAATATTCTTCTCATATTCATAAGGAAGCTTTTTTCCCCCAATCCAAATATAATGTATTTTTTTAGGAATCAATTGACTGCCGCAAGAAAACTCAAAGTCATCATAAAATTCATTTATTGATCGCCCAATAGCTCTAACATAACAATAAACGCCATCAAGCTCTTTGATTTGATCGAGTTGTTCAACAATTTGCACAGCATAGAACGTTGAAGAAACAAATAATATACAACTTTGAATAGGCACTTTTTTATTTACAAAATCTGTAACAAACTCATTTATTCCACATATGGGTACACTCTTCCCATTATGTTTAATACTTTTACCCCAAAGCTTTTCATTATTATCTATTATTCGCTCAATGTTTCTTTCTTCAAAGTAAACATCAATACAACCGTCTAGCGCTCTTCCTGCACCAAAGACATAGATATCCTTATTCTTTGAAAAACGAATAAATTCACATGGTCCACTTTTGATAATTCTGAGCATATCTCTTCCTCTCGCATTACCCAAACCTGCTACTAATTCCAAAAATTGTATCATTGAGTAATTGAACTTCGTATTTAGAAAAACCTCTATTTAACAAGTTACTCTCATCATAGTTTTCACGAAGTTCCACTTCTATTCGCCTAGAATAGTCATATATATCACACTTAATATTTCCGATATTTTTATACAATGCTATAGCAAACCTATGGTATCCATCTATCAAATCATTATTATCCCATATCATTACGGATTCATTAGTATAAAAACCATTCTCATCTACATTTTTCACGAGCGAACAGAAACGTTCTAATCTTCTCGTGGCAGTTTTGTTATTCTGATGTATAGATTGCAACTTTGTGTATATATTAAATCCATCTTCATTATTTCCATAGAACATATCTATTGCAAGATATCTGGCTGCGATAAGGTATTTGTTCGTCACAGCTTTCCATATTTCTTTTGTTGGCATAATAGCGGTTTTCTCTAACTTCCCTAACCATAATGAATATATATCATGATATATCCATCTATGCGGCACTCCTTTATCAATTAGCAATGATTCAATTTCATCTTTATATATCTCATGAGTAGCTATCCAAACACTAACCCCATTTTCATGTACAATTGATGACAAAGGAATTACTTTTCTTCCGTAATAAGTTCCAGTATACCTTGTATCAGCAAAACCTCTTACTATACTATCTCTATTAACTGCTATTAGAATTTTCATTAAAAACGTAGCAACAAACCCTGTCCCTACAACTATAACACTATTATCAGTGATTTTTTCTAATTCGTCTCTTGATAAAGAATTCATATATTATCCTATTTTACAATGGTCTTATATAATCACCATTCTATCAATTCCATCAAAATCAATAGTATTTGATACTCGATATTTCTACATTAAAAGTTTACCACAAAAGAGGAGTTGCTACTTGAGCAACTCCTCCCAAAATACTTGTAGAAATATTAGAAAGAATAAAACTATGTTTATGATACTACGACATTAACTTTGATGATGTAATTCTGGTTATTGATTGTAACTTTGAAATATCTAACATCTCCATTCTCTGCTGAACTAAAGTTTGTTCCTAGTATTGTAGCTGTACCATCTTCTACAGTAATCTTTGGAGTCGTCTTATACTCACCATCAATAGCGTCACTATACTGAACCGCTGTCAATCCTGTTGCAGAAAGTGTACTATCCTGACCCTTTGTATAAGTCATTGTATACTGCCAATTCTGACCAGAAACTGCTGTAGCACCTGTAATAGTCGGATTTGCAGGAGCATCAGAATAATCTACTAGTGTTACGCCTTCAGTTGAATTATCGGTAGAAGCCTTAGCAGCATATGTCCATGTGAACTGTACGCTGGGAGCAGTTGTATCAGTTGCTACTGCTATACCATCGGTTACTGCACCTGTAAGATTGATATTTACAGCTTTCCAAGCTGTAAGACCTGATGTCTTCTTTACAAATTTATAACCGGGAGTTTGAGCTTCACCATCATAAACAACCTCATAGTTAGCCTTATTTCCAGGAAGTACTACTATTGTATCTACATCTGTATCGGTAAGTATTTGTGTTTTACCACCAATACTAGCTGCCAAATACAATTTTGCAGTTGTTTCACTAGCAGTAAGAGCAGCTGTTGCCATTGTGATATCTTTTGAACCTGCAATATACTTAGTCTTTACTGTAAGAGTTGCATCACCAGCACCCTTGTTTATTGCCTGTACTGTTTTACTTGTGTTAGCATATGTCTTTGTACCTGTAAGGAAATAAACACCTGTGTCATTTTCTGTCGGAAATGTTGCGCCCGTGTAATCAGCCTTTGCTTTTCCGGAAGCAATTGATGCAGCAATAAGGCGTTCAGGATCCATACTAAATGCAAATGTGGTAGCATCAGTTGTAGGAAGCACAAAATCCATAACATCCTTATCTACGTGACCTTCAGAACTACCAGCACCGGTAACAGGGCCATCTGCCAAAGCAGTAACTCCGCTTCCTACGATCATTGTTGCAGCAATTGTCAGTGCCAGAAATTTCTTCATTGTTCTCATATAATCTTTTCCTCCTTGATTGAAAAAATAGACATCCCTGTCTTTTTAAATATTTAGTTTTCTACGATGATGTTAAAGCCAACTCGTAGAGTACTTACTGTTTCCTGATTCTCATCCACCAAATGGTAGACCATAACGCATTTGTATTCCCCTTTATCAAGAGGTGTATCTAGTGTTATCCCTCTATACTCTTCACCTCTGGGAATTACAGGTGATTGAATAATTGGTGTGCTTTCATCCTCTTCCAGGAATACATCAAAATAGACATCATTTGTATTTTCTTCGACATTTTCTACGAAAGCATCGTCTGAAACTGCTGACCCATCACTAAAATGCCAATTTGTACTCATTCTGGCATTGTAATAACCGGGTTCGATATACTCTTTCTCAAGCATCTCGTCTATTTTGTCGTCAACGTTATCATTTGTAACAACTACATTGCGGTTCTCTACAGTATCTCTTTTCTGTTGCGATTCGGAACTATCTTTTTTAGTAAGAATCAAAGCGAAAGCAACAATTACTGCGATCAGCAATACAACTATTACACCCAACAAAATGATAACAATCTTGTTATTTCCTCCACTACCAGTCTGTCCATTAGCCTGTCCGGCCATAATGACACCTCCATCACTATTCAGTTTTTAATATAGAATTACTCGAATTCTTCTCTAAGAGTCTCATACAGGCGGAGGTTCTCTCACCTCTCTTACCTGACTTGCTTTCCTATGGTTTTCAACTCTATGTGATCTTACACGCATAGGCATCACCCCAATTCTTTTGCAGCACTCTCACAGAGCAAGGGTGCCATGGACACTCTTACATTGTTTCAATAAGAGTATCGGAATTTCTTTTCCCATTGTTTATAGCGAAGAAAACTTTCATTTTCCCACTCTCCTCGTGAAATTTTCTTGCAAATTTCGGATTCGGATACGTGTCTTTTTCAGAATTACCTCGAGTTAATTCTGCACACATCGCTCCGCTGCATGTAGAATAGCAAAATCATAATTTAAAGTCCATTATACAAATCTAATCAAATTATAATCTTTTTATAAACATACATTTATACGTTTGTCTTTTAGCGGAAATGCGCATCAACTCAGCATTTAACACGCTTAAAGTCTGACTCTTATCCATTATCCCTAAACTCGTGCATTAAAATAAAATTATAGACCAGCAGCCTGGATCACTCCAAAACTACTGGTCTACGTATTTTAACTATTCATTTCTTCAAATATTAGATCTATCTCTACTATTGTCTACCGCGTAATACTTCTGCTTAGAACTACTGGGTTTTTCGGGTATAGTCATTGCAATTTCACCCTTCTCTATTAAAGGTATCACATAATTACTAACCACATACGATACAGACTCAAGCCCCAGGAATTCAGCAATTTCATGCCTGCTTCTTGGAGTCCTGCAAAATTCTACTATAGTGTTCGCATTATCTTCTGATGCCTTTACCGCTGTTGACGCTTCTTTTTTATAAAACTTCACTATGAAGCTTCCTCTGGAATCAAGAAATTCAGGAGGCATAAGACCGCTTTCACGCATAGCCTTAATTATAGTAGGAATCCCTGAGTATCGATTCTCTGTTACTTTCATCAGTTCCAGCTCAGTTGCAATTACCGGATTTCTGGTATCAGGTTGAACCTTACCAAGTTGATCAACCCTTATTCTTCCGTAAATTCCGCCCGGATTCTTAATTTCAATCCTATCGCTAAACATTATTATCTGAACCGGCATTCCTTCTGTATGAATACTATAATCACGATGCACCAGTGCATTTATCACGGCTTCTCTTAAAGCAATTAATGGAAACTCATATCTGTCATCTCTTTTTCCGGTACTTGGATCTACGACTGTTTTTGTCTTCATATTTTTTATCAAAAACTTCATAGCTCCATCTACCATTTCAGGAATGCTTCCTTCAATCCTCATATTATCAAGGAATCTTTCACCCTCAATACCCAATTCTCCAACTTCTATACCGGGAACTACCGTAGCTATTATGCATAGTTGCGGAAAGAAAGCCTGCGGATACGGGCAAAAGTTTAATACAGAGGCAAGTGTAATCTCGTCTCCTCTCTTTATGCTCATAAGATCGTAAATCATTTCATCTGAAAGATTTGATAGATTCGGCTTATTGAACTTTAGAGAATTTACATAATCCGTTAATGCCACTTTATCCAAGGAATCAAAAGATGCTCTTTTAATTATTCTGATATCATCCTGGTACTTTTTACGATAGGCCTCGTAACTGTAAACTTCATACTCTGTCATGGGCTCATCATGATCTCCCACTCTGATATATGAGCCTTTTAACCTACCTTTTCCCTGGTAGAACACCGGTCTGTCTGTTATGTCAGCACTTGGAATCTCTGCTGACACAAAGCTTTTTCCATCCTTTTCAACAACCGTAATAAGAGGCCTTACTACAGGTTCCATCTGCAGACACTGATCGCTTACCTTCTTCTGCAAATCTTGCGCATCATAAACCCCGACTTCCTTAAAATCATCATCCTCATCAACACCAAAAACTATTATTCCCCCATCATCCTGATTGGAAAAAGATGATAACGTATCATAAAGGCGTGTCGGGCACCCCTTATTCGCACTTTTTATTTCCAGAGTAGTTGTCTCACATTTCGCATTTTGAATATATTTTAATTTCTCAAAGAGTTCTTCATTTGTCATTTCATATTTCCTCCTTGTTTTTATATATTTTAACATTTTTGCTTTATGCTTTGCAATTTTTCTTAAATCTCTTGCCTTATTTTATATTTTTTAATGTTTTTCATTCCGCATTTTATGTTTTTTATCAAAAATTCTTAAATTATATTCTTGTTTTTCATGTTTTTGATATTTTTTCTAACCAAACTTATTATTTAATAGATATATGATCAGCCAAAAAAATAAACGCCGCAGATTGCAGCGTTTATTACAACACTTATAAGGCATTCTGTATTTCTACAAGACTAATTTTTCTATATACCCAGCCACCCTTTCACTGGCATGGCCATCTTCTATAACCTCATGTTTTGTCATGAACTCATCGACCTTTTTTAAATAGTCAGTCACATCGAAATTCTTAACATTCTCGATAAGCTCATCATTATTCTCAGCTATATCAAATGGCAGTTCATGTCTTTCCCACATGAATTTACCCCGACTCTTAATGTATTCCTGAACATCATCAGCAAAAAGAAGCACCGGTATCTTTGCAAATGCTGCATCGAATGCACAGCTGCTGTAGTCCGTTACTACCAAGTCACAGCCACCCATGATCTCGCTGATATCAGGAATCTGGCTTACATCTATCAATCTGTCATCTTTTTCTGATAATGGCATCTCATTTAGTTTTGCTGATAACTGGGGATGAAGTCTTAAAAGAATTCTCCAGTCAGCTTCATACTTTCGATTAAGTTCAGTTATTAGTCTATTAAAATCTATCCCGGGTATTTCTGAGATTACCTGCTTAGCCCCTTTCTGATTACCTCCTCTGAATGTCGGTGCATACAAAAGGAGTTTTATATCTGAATCAAGTCCGAGTTTTTCACGTAGTTTATATCTGAGTTCTTCCTTATTATTTATCAACGGATCTACTCTTGGGGATCCCACTCGTAATGTAGGTCCGCTATAGAGCAACTTCTTTGGATATACTCTGTCACAGTAGGCAGAATTAGACAGAAACATATCTGCAAGATTCGAATCCCACTCGCTTACAAGCCTTGCAATCTCTGGGAATGCATCTCCTCTAAAAAGGCCAACTGCCTTAAATCCGATGGTCGCATGCCAGGTCTGTATATAATACTGTTCCTTTCTTTTTATTGTTCCAAAAGGTTTTCTGTAATTATCAACCCACAACCATGCCGTAGATAAATGATATGCAGTATTGAGGGGTGTATCCTGGACCGGAGTAATATATTCCGGAAACGCTTTTGAAGTATCATGTAATAGCCATATCATATGAAGCTCAGGATGCTTTCTGTGAAGTTCTTCTGCTATATACCTGGGATTACAGCAAAATCCTCCATCACCCTCATAAGATGAAAAAACAACCTTATTCTTTTTTATAGGAAATATCTGCATAAGACGAAAAAGCAGGCTAAGTCGTCCTGCTTTTCTTTTTCTCATAAGGATATATTTTTCGTCAGAACTATTACCCATTCTATTCCTCTACACGTCTTGGTATTTCTACTCTGAGGAGAGTAGAAGATATATTCGGAGTGTGTGGCAGATATATTACATCAACGCCTAATGATGCCAGATCCTTCTCTGTTTGAATCCAACGCTCATCCCCCTTCCAGTCATCTCCAATAAAGACCGCATCAAAATGGTACTCATTCCATAATTCCACT
The DNA here is from genome assembly GCF_000424285.1 of Butyrivibrio sp. MB2005. Classification (GTDB taxonomy): domain Bacteria; phylum Bacillota; class Clostridia; order Lachnospirales; family Lachnospiraceae; genus Butyrivibrio. The sequence goes on from NZ_KE384159.1 coordinate 173,437, forward strand.
TTATCAAGTGTATTCACTATAACGCATTCATTAACTGCTTTTAAGCTTCTGATAATCTCCGCTCTGTGCTCCTGACATATGACAGTTGTCTTATTTTTATATTCCTTCACAAGAGCATCTGAATTAACGCCAACTATCAGCTTGTCGCACTGTTTTGCCGCGTTGGCTATTATATGGAGATGGCCAATATGAAACATATCATAAACGCCCTGTGTATAACCAATTTTATACATTTATAGATACCTCTCCGGTTCATTTAGAAAGACGTCCGTTACTCCTGCTGCCTCAAGCTTTTCCAAATCCATTCTTCCGCCTGTTGGCTTCGATGGATACAAATGGCCACCAAAATATGCCCTTACAGTTCTTCCCGATATCTCTTCTCTTGATAAATCAAGCCCAATGCCGCCAGGATGCAATGCCAACTTAGTCTCGTGATCAGTAATCTGCTCCATTCCCATTGCCATATATAGGCAATTCGATAACTTTCCATTAAGAACTCCTATTTCAGCTTTTGGACTAAGAACATGTACTTTCGTCAGCGAAAGCGGATAGAAGCTGGAGTAAACAATCGCATCTTCTACCCCGAATTTAGCCACCATATCGACTATTTTCTCTTCCATTCCGACATAATAAAATACACCATTTTTAAGTTCTATATTAAGTCTCAACTTCCCTAAACGCATTTTAGGGGCAAGCAAATCAAACACTTCTTCCATGGTTGGAATATGTTCTTTCAGATTATCTTCCGTCCTAATATGTAATCTTTTAAGTTCAGAGAGCGAGTACTCGCGGACATACCCCGTGCCCTCTGTGGTTCTGTCTACCTTTTCATCATGTATTACAACTATTTGACCATCTTTGGTAAGCTGTATATCCAGCTCTATCCCTTCAAGCCCTTGAATATTCATTGCTTTTTCGAATGCAGTCAGTGTATTCTCAGGATAACATTGGCTGCATCCTCTGTGTGCCCATATCTTCATAGTCTTCTCTCCGATAAAAATTCCTCCATAACTTTGGCTCTGACAATACTTTCTGTCTTATCACGTTTGATAGCTTCCTGATATTGAAACTCTCTGTTTTCTCTTATGGAATTAATCCTTCCGAAAAATTCTTCGAATTCGTATCTGAGCCCATCTCCCAGGAATTCTGCCTTGTACTGCTCTATATTTTGGGAATCTTCATATCTAACCTCAAAGTACTTCGTTAACCACCAGGGCGATTTTGCCAAGATATATCCTTTGGTACCGGAGATAACAAGTTGGCCTTCGCTTTTTACAGTAAGTCCCGTCTTACAGGTACCTGATTTATTACCATAATTAAAATAGGCCTTGGTATACCCATCCACACTATCATCATTATCATCTGAGCTTACTGAGAAAAAAGATATATCTTTATAATCAGTCCCTAAAAATCTTAATATCGGAAGCATTGTATAACTTGCAAATTCAGTAAATGATCCGCCTGCTTTTTTATCAGTGAATTCTCTCAGACTCCTTTCTGTCAGCCTTGTAAAAGCAGCTTCCACATCGATGATTTTTCCGATTTTTCCACTGTTCGCTATTTCGCACAGTTTAAGAAATCCCGGACAGGAAGCAGTCTTTATGGCTTCCATCAATATGAGATTGTCCTTTTCTGCAAGTTCATATAGCTCCAAAGCCTGCATCCTGTTCAATACCATAGGCTTTTCACAGATAACATGTTTTCCTGCAATAAGCGCAGCCTTAGCATATTCATAGTGTGCCTCATGTGGAGTAGCAATATATACTGCTTCCAAATCAGTTCCTAATTTTAACAGCTGATCCATCTTCTGATAATAGTCAGGTATTTCATGCTTGACAGCGAATTCCTTAGCATGTTCGATATTTGGATTTACAACAGCGACTATACTAAACCTTTCGGAAGCCCGTATTTCATTGACAGCTCTGTTTGCAATTCTTCCTGTTCCAACTATGGCAAGATTCATATTAAAATCCCTGCTGCTTTCTTCTGATATTCATAAACTTCTCAACGACCTTTGCCATGGCAACAGATTCTTCTGCTGTAAGCTTATAGTCTATTCCACTTGTTCCGTTTATTTTTCCAAGGAACTCGGCAATCTCATATCTAAACCCATCAACACCTATAAATCCGGCTTCATAATGATCTATCCGGTCTGCCTGCTCATATCTGACATCAAACTCTCTAATCAGCCACCATGGCGATTTTGCCAGGATATATCCTTTTGTACCTGAGATAACAAGTTGACCTTCCGACTTTACACCGGCTCCTGTTTTTGATGTTGCCAAACCATTTTTATATCTGAATTGAACCTTAGTAAATCTGTCTATTCCGGTTTCTCCAAGAATTGAATCAATCTGCACATCCTCATATTCTGTGCCAAAGAGTTTGAATATAGGGAGCATGGTATAGCTTCCATACTCCATAAAAGCACCGCCATACCTGGCATCAGACATTTCCCTTGACTGCGGGTCCCCAAGTCTGGTAAAGCAAGCTTCTACATCGCATATTTCACCTATAGTCCCATCCTTAGCTACTGACAAAAGTTGTTGGAATCCGGGCAGATATGCTGCTCTGATTCCCTCCATAAGGACTACTTTATTATTCTTCGCAAGGCTATAGAGTTCCACCGCCTCATCATATGTAAAGGTCATTGGCTTTTCGCAAAGTACATGTTTCCCCGCAACTAATGCCTTTCTGACATATTCTGCATGGGTTTCATTAGGCGATGCTACATAGACAGCATCTACAACATCCAAAAAATCTTCATATTCATTTGAAAATGACATAACTGAAAATGCGGATGAAAAGTTCTCAAGGCTTACTGTCTCAGGGTTATAGGCAGCCACTGCTTCTATGCCCGAAACAAACTTTGTCTCAGCAAAAAATCTCTTGGCTATTCTACCTGTACCGACAATTCCAAGTTTTATAAGCTTTAGTCTGTCATTTCTAATTATAGTAGATGAAATATTAGGGGTTCTATCAAGATAGACTACATTGCAGTATTTTTTTAGGTAATCAAATTTCCCAACCCAATCTGATCCCAACACAAAGGTATCGATGCCGTATCTTTGGATGTCCTCGATTTTCTGACCATCGTGATCTTCAACGATTATCTCATCCGCAAACCCAGTAGCACGAACATTCTCAATTCTGGTCATAATTGGATCAACAAGATTAAGCTTACCCCTTTTCCTGTCAAAGTGTTCCGTAGTCACACCGACAATCAGATAGTCTCCGAGTGCTTTTGCTCTCTGCAATATTTTATAATGTCCCTCATGAAATAGATCGAAGGAGCCATATGTAATAATCTTCTTCATTCATATGCCCTCATTCAGATATATTTATCGTTTGACAGATAGTCAAAGCTAAGAGATACTCGCCAACATATTCCGATATTTTGACTAAGTATTACCCCTCATATTTTAACCGTATTCCATATCTGCAAATATGTCAAATATCATTCTCACCTCGATAGCATTGCAGAAATTTTATTCAACGCTTTGCAACCCCCTACTTCTATAAAGATCACAAAAAGCATATAATAAAAACCGATGTTCGCTAAAGGAGATGTCTGCCATCACAGGCGTAAGAGAAATTATGTCAAAGAAGAAAAAAGGAAGCCTGCAAAGCTAAGCGAATGACTTGGTTTTGAGCAAAAGAATAATCAGATATGAAAAAGTGCAGATAAAGTCATATATGTCCTTACCTGCACTTATTATTTGTCCATAATTAAGGTTCATCCAATCATGGATCTGATTGCATATCCCACTCCGTTATGATCATTGTCCTTAGTGACCATATCAGCCAGCTCTTTTATACTTTGTTTTGCATTGTCCATCACTACGGAAAAACCGGCTCTTTTAAGCATATCAATATCATTATCCGCATCACCTATAGCCATTGTTTTACTTGCAGGAATACCTAATAGTTCTGCAAGTTTCAGCATCGCCATGCCCTTTGTGACACCCTTGGCGTTCATCTCAAGGCTTGTTTTTTCAGCATAAGCAAACTCAAGCGGAAGATGTTTTAATTCAGAATATCCTTTTTCCCTGTCTTCAACGCTCCTAAAATATATATTGATCTTTGTTATTGAGGAATGCCTGGCACTCTCTGCTTCCATATCTTTTACACGCCTTGTTACCTTAATATACATAGGCTTATATACTCCCATATGGAAATCTTCCATATGCTCAAGATCATCCTCTGAAACAATGGATTCATCTTCAGTAAGGAAAGTCAGCATTCCATCATACTTCTTTGCGGTTGCAATAATTGGTTCAAAGTACTGAGAATCTACTTCGTTTTTATATATAGTCTTTTCTTCTAAGCAATCATATATAATAGCTCCGCTGTAGCAGATGGCATATCTTATCTGCGGAAGCTCTTCAAAGTAGTTCTTCATTTCAATAAGAGCCCTTCCGGTACAATACGCAAGGTTCACTCCTTTGGAAACAGCTTTGTCTATATCACTGATAGTAGAAGGATCTACCGTCTTGTCACTCTTTAAAAGAGTAGCATCCATATCGACCGCAATAAGGTCGCACATGGGAATCCTTTTATTCATTTATATTTGCCTTTCTATCCCAAATCTCCACGTCAGTTCCAATTACCTTTGACGTAAACGGAGTTCCGTCATTCTTTTCAAAATGCTCCTCGGCCATTTTAACATATTTGAATCCGATGTACAGAAGCGGTATGTTACAGTATGCTATCAGAATATTGGCAAAATCAGACAAATCCCAAAGGGCGCCAAGATCCATACCCACAATGGATGTGAGCATTCCAAAACATATAACTGCTATGTCAATGATCCGGATAGCATTAATAAATGCAGTGCTTTTACTGATTCTGTTTGCGCAGATCTCGGAAAACGACATAAATCCAAGAAGACATGTAAATGCAAAAAGTCCAAAACAGAGAGACACAAGCAATGTCACTATGCTGTTAAAGGCTGTCCCCGGTGTCAGCTCTGCCACAGATGCCAGATACTTAGGGAGTTTTCCAAGTTCAAACCACGCATCTGCCTCATCCGTAAGCCATACTCTTCCCATGATGACAACGAAACCTGTGAGAGTACAGATAACGATAGTGTCAAGGAATACGCCAATTGCCTGAACGTAGCCCTGATCACAGGGATGTGCAGCATCTGAAGCTGCTGCCGGCATTGTGATAGTACCTTGTCCTGCTTCATTTGACATAAGGCCTCTCTTTACGCCCTGCATAAGTGCCACTCCAAATGCTCCGCCAAAAACTGCTTCCGGTTTAAATGCTTCTGTAAAAATAGCATAGAAGAACCAGGGGATGCGATTAAAGTTAATCACTATCAGAACCAGTACAGTAACTACGTATACGATTGCCATGATGGGAACAAGCACGTCAGTTACTTTTGAAATCTTTTTTGTTCCACCAAAAGATACTGCTACTGTTGCAACAATGACTATTACAAATCCAATCCAATAAACGAGGTGTGTTGTAGAAAGTTCCGTTCCGGCGATGATGCTGCATATCTGTCCCATGGCTGATACAGTGTTAAAGCCCTGTGCCGGGAAGCAAAGAATAGCATAAATGATATACATTAGTGATAACACAACGCCGACTACAGCTGAGTTTTTCAAAAGCCTTCGTCCATAGAAAGACATTCCGCCGATATACTCTCCATTTTTTTCTTCCTTGAAAATCTGAGAGAGCGTAGATTCCACAAATGCAGTAGCCATTCCAAAAAATGCAGAAATCCACATCCAGAGCAGAGCTCCAGGACCGCCCACGGAAACAGCTCCGGTCACGCCAAGAATATTACCGGGGCCAACTCGCATAGCAGTTGATAGAAAAAAGGATGCCAAAGGAGATATACCTGTTTTAGCCTTACTGTTTTTCAGAACCTCTATTCCACGCTTAAACTTGCGTACCTGAACGAACCTTAGTCTTATTGAGAAATAGATTCCGGAACCGATAAGAAGAATGATTGCAAGCGAGAAATTTCCAATTATCGGGATGCTTGAATACCACTCGAAATTGGTAGGAAAGTCCCAGAAAAGGTCAGAAACGACCTGTATTTTTCCACATACCGTCGTAATAAAAAATAGTAGCCTATCCATACAAACTCCTCCTCGTTTAGATCCGGCTTATGAATGTATCATAGCCCAACATGAACCCCTGTCAATAATTCTAGCACCAAGCGATACAAAAGAACCACCCTATTGCAAAAATACACAGCTTTCATTCTCACCTTTTCGGCATCGCTATATCATGCCACACGGCATTTTGCCTATCCATGAAATTGAAGCTGACCTTCACCGGTCTGAAATGTTCCATTGAATATGTAGTAGTGTAATACTCAGTTATCTTGTCCACATAGGCATAGACTCCGTAGGATAGCGTAAGATAACTCTCATCTACTTCGAACATCACAGCCACATAGTCTGCAACTATTCCCCGCAGGAATTCGTAGGCCTGTCTGGGCGAGTAGTCATTGATATCAAGAAAACAGAATCCCACACTCCCGGTCTTATACTCCTTGGTATGGTCTTCTTCGTTCACCAACACCTTTCCCGCCAGCAGTTCTTCATATTCTTCTTTTGACATGAAACGGTATAAAGTCACTATTTCATCCTCATCCAAGACTTCGATATATCCCAAACAACTATTAATGAACATCCATAACTAATTATATCATTCAGTTTATTTGACGCGCGTCAAACAAAAATATATAATAACATAAAATAATAGTTTTATTTGACGCGCGTCAAATATATAGTGCAAACGGAGTAGACAATGAAAACAAAAATCATCCACGAAAAACAGGATCTCACCTACCTCAAATGGTCACATATACGAAGTTCAAGTGGTACTGCAGGGACTTTTTTAAAATCCCAGTCTACTATTGGTGGATCTAAGATATATTATAAACTCTCAAATTTTGACTCAGAGAAAGGTGTCATAGGTCACGAATGCATAAATGAGATAATCGTGGACAGGTTACTTACTTTATTAGGGGTTGAACATTTGAGCTATAACCTGATCAATGCGACTATAGAAATAGAAGGCAGAACCTTCGATACATATTTATGCGCTTCTGAAGACTTCAAAAACAGAGGTGAGAGCAAAATAGCTCTGGATGATTACTTCAGAACTAATGCCCTCCCCGGCGAATCACATTATGAATTCTGCGCTAGAAACGGGTTTAAAGATTACATTGATGAGATGATTGCTATAGATTTCATCATACTCAACAGAGACCGACATGGAGCAAACATCGAGATCTTGCGAAACGCAAGAAATCACACACTCCGAATTGCTCCGTTGTTTGATCATGGACTCTCCCTTCTCTATTCATGTACTACAGACAAAACTGCGGCCGCCTTCGACATAATGGAAGACAGACGTTGTCAGAATTTCATTGGATCCGGATCCTGCTTTGAAAATCTAAACCTTATCAAAAATCGCGACTATATATTCAAAAATCGACTGACAGAATCTGATAAAACCTACATTTTTGAAGGTCTTTACAGTATATTATCCGATGTCTTTATAGATAAAATCTGGGCCATGATTTATGAAAGGTACTTAATCTATGAAAATCTATGAAATTGCAGATGAAGGAAACAATATTTCAATCGGTGTTCTCCTTTTCTACGAAAAAGAACGAACATTTATAATAGAACTTCAGGAAGGTCTGGACGAATGGACTGCGCCTCTGCTACTTACCAGTTATGTAAAAAAGGGAATACATACAATTCCCAGAGACATTAGTCTGTTATGGGTAAAAGAGCGCATCATCCCAAGCGGACGCCAGAATATCGGAAGCATTCTTAACACTCATCGCCTTAAAGAATACGACGAGATGCGCTTTCTTGAACTATCAAATGGTCGTTGTTCTCAGGACAGTCTGTATATAAAGAAGCTGGATGAATTACCGACATATGTAATAAACAGGCAAAATCGTAATCTTTCTGATTGTACGCCAATTAGAGATAGCTCTCTTCTTTGCTTTTTTGCTGATAATACTGTCAGGAAAACAAACCTTGGAAATCTTTTCGAAACCAAAGACAAAGTTATAGACATATATCCATCCATAAAGTCAGAAATCGATAAAATTTTAAGATATCCAGACCTGTTTTCATCCTGCAAGGTCGGAACCGGCGGCTATTTTGTGTCCTTTAATGATTCCATAGATATCCCATCGTCCTTGCTGTATGATACCGGAGAGCTTATTCCTCTGACACCTGATGATTTTTTCTCATTTGCCAAAAAGAATCTCCTTGATACAACGCAGTGCAGCGATATTCTTGAGTGTTCGAGACAAAACATTTCCTATATGGTACAGCAGGGTCAACTATCACCGATAAAAGAGAACGTAAAAGGCAACCTATACTCCTATGGTGAAGTACTAAAAAACAAGTGGTGAATAGCACAAAAGTAGATTCAGCAGGTGCCTTTTCTTCCCTCTGAATCTGCTTGCTTATAATTTATAAATAGTAATCCTCAACAAATAATATCCTCATACTTCATTCTTACAAGGGTGTGCGGAAGGCGCACTTTCCTGCCCTTGGAGCCTGTAAGGAGACGGGCAAGTTCGCGGACCGCTTCTGCTGCCACGTTGTAGAAATTCTGTTTTACAGTATTCATCTGTTTGCCCACATAACCCATAAGGATTATGCCATCGAAGCCGCAGACAGGTCTGAAAATATCCATGTCCATCAAAGCCTTCATGGCACCTATTGCCATAAGGTCTGAGCCGCACACTACGATATCCTTGTTTTTGCCGTAGCGAAGGGTCAGATTGCGGGCCTTAAGCTCTGAAAAATCTCCGTTTCTGATAAAAAGCTTAATCTTTCTCTTTTTACAAAGATCCTCCATGGCTCTGATCTTCTCTTCTGTCACATAGCTGTTGCGCATGCCTGCAATATAGAGGATGCGTTTGCAGTAATTTTCTTTTATGGTCTTCTCTGCAACATCAATCTGAGCCTGATAATGATCGATACCCACTACGGATGTGCTCTCATTTGTAGTTGCGCCATCAACCACTACTATCTTAAAGTACTGCGAATCAATAAGCTGATGCAGCACTTTGTCATCATTATTCATTCCAAAAATAACGATCCCGCTGATGTTCTGGGATGCAAAATATCTTATCATCTCTTCCAGATTCATCTTGGCAATCATTGAATAGAAAACTGTTATGCAGTCAAGCTGCTTTTCCTGAGCCATCCCAAGAGCACCTGATATATACTGCATATCAATCTCGTCGATGGCCTGTGTTTTCATATTTAATTTAAGGAGAAGTGCGATTCTGCCGGAACGCTTTGATGAAAGCGCCGCTGCCACCTGATTGGGCACAAAATTGAGACGCTCTACAGCGTCGTTAACCTTTCGCCTGGTCTCTTCACTTACATTTGGGTAATTATTCAGAACCTTTGAAACTGTTGAAATGGCAACCCCTGCTTCTTTTGCCACATCCTTGATAGAAACCATTACATCATGCCTCTCAAATGGATATTTTGCTCATATAATAGGCATATAAACTTCTATAGGTATCATAGTCATAGTGGAGCCCATCATTTGTGCTAAATCCATTATTCTGCAAAAATGTGTATCCGTCAAGATAACATACTCTGCTGTCGAGTCCGCTCTGAAGTTTTGAATTGAATGCCTCGATATCGGCGTTTGTAATGGTAGGATAATCGCTCACGGGAAGAACAGCCGCATAGTAGACAGTTGCGCCTTTTGAAGTCCATGAATCGATTTTGGAATTAACCTTCTTAATATATTTATCTACATTGTGCAGATCGTTTACACCAAAGTTTATTATAATAGCTGTTCCGTTTGCGGCACTTGCATCAATAGTCGGAATAGCTGTATTTACAAAGAAATCATAGCCTTCTCCAACCTGTGCAACCCACACGCTGCCACTTTTCCCAACAGCCTGATTCATCTGAACAGTTCTGGAATCGCCTGCAAATACATAACCAGAAGCAACAGGAACTGCCTTCTCCTGCAGATAATCACTCTTTATATACGCTGCTGCGCCGTCATAAACGACCTGAGTCCAACCATTGCCGGTTACGCCAAGCGCTGTAACCTGAGTACCTCTGTTTAAAACAGCAACCTTATCAAACTCTGTGCCTGCACCTGTTCTTACATTGACTCTGTCACTTGTATAAAGTGTTTTCTCAGAATCAAAAACAGTGATGTTATAAGCAGGAACAATTTTCTCTTCTTCTGGAACATTGTTAATAGAAATAAGACCTTCCTCAGCCTCTTCGTCATCTACCGATTTAGACAGCATGACTGTCTCACTGACATCGTAGGACTCTTCTGTATCCGGCGCAGGTATTTCAATAGCCTCTGCGACAATAGTGCCGGGATCCTGAGTAGCAGGTCTAAGTAAAGAAGCGCATACTAAAATAAGCAAAACAATAGCCGATGCTGCCAGCACCGTTAATTCAAATGACGTAACATTCTTTTGTCTTATCGAAATATGGCTCATAAATAACCTCAGAATAAAACACGAGGGAGCTGTACTGCTCCCCACAAATTCGAATGTTAACCTATTTTTACAGATTTGTCAAATTTATTACATATCCAGATAGCGTAAATTGATATTCGGAAACAAAAGGGTGGAATACACCCGGAATCATTTAAGATCAGACTTTGTCTCCGTTATTATACAGCACTGAAGCCCCCGTTACCAGCCCCTAGCCGTTTGTTCCCTGCGGAACCTTGTGTTCCGCTTATATTCCTTGGTCTGCTTGTTGACTACTTTATCTGCCAGGAAATATCAGTCAACCCCAAAGCCGCTTTGCGGTGCGCCGTGCGCAGGGTTGACAGATATTTCCTGACAGATATTCTGTAGTCAAGCAGATCAAGGATATCTGTGCGCCTCAGCGCACTTTATTCAAGGACAGA
>NZ_AUJP01000015.1:0-115179 GCF_000424285.1 Butyrivibrio sp. MB2005
CCCACGCGTTACTCACCCGTCCGCCACTAAGATTTAACAAGATTCCGCCGAAGCCTCATCAGCGTTAAATCTCCGTTCGACTTGCATGTGTTAGGCACGCCGCCAGCGTTCATCCTGAGCCAGGATCGAACTCTCACGTTTAAAATTTATCTAATCACTTAAAGTGACTGGATCGTTCGTCTGACCAGAACTAAAGCTTGGCTTTGTTCTGTCCGTTTTTACCTTGTTAGGTTTGTTTTGTTCTCTGAAATTTCTTTTTTGGAATTTTCAGGGTTGCATTACTATTCCATTGTCAAAGTGCTTTGTCTTGGCTTGTCAGCCGCAACTCTGATAGAATATCATGTTTGGCTTTCTCTGTCAAGAACTTTTTTAAATTATTTTTTCGTTCGCTTTTCTGTGTAGACGCTGAAGCCTTCCGGTCAGTCGTTTCTATCACTCGCAGCGAGCGAATATAAATATAACATCAGTGCCTTAGTGTGTCAATTACTTTTTTTAAATTTTTTTAAAATTTATAAAAATTTCTCAAACCCTCGTATTTACTGCGGTTTTGACGACGCTGTCATATATATTTTAGTTTTTCTTTATATTGTTGTTTTAATTGTATATGAATCTTTTAACTACTATATATAGTAGTTATTATATAGAAGATACTCATTCAATTATTAGTTGGCCTCCACTTTTACTTATCCAGGCAATCCATGAAAATAAAAAAATAGAGAGCATTGATCTCAATGCTCTCTGGAAGTATTCAACGGAGAAAGAGGGATTTGAACCCTCGCACCGCGTGAACGGTCTACACCCTTAGCAGGGGCGCCTCTTCAGCCACTTGAGTATTTCTCCATGTCTGAAAACCTCTACCAAACGGTATTTGGTTTTAATGGTCAGAGGTAAATATCTCTAACGCAAAAGTAATTATACAAAGACATTGATGCCTTGTCAACACATCTTTTAAGAAGTTGTTGAGTTGCCATGCCTGTTGTTATAGAAGATTATTACTTCTTTTCTGTATTAAACTCCTTAATTGCAGTCTCATACAGGTTGTTGCCCTCAGAATCAATAACCACTATCGCCGGGAAGTTCTCAACAGTAAGTTTTCTTATAGCTTCGGTTCCAAGGTCATCATATGCAACTACTTCAGATTGAACAATGGCTTTTGATAAAAGAGCGCCGGCGCCGCCTATGGCTGCAAGGTATACTGCGCCGTTTCTTACTATGGCATCTATTACTGCCTGGGATCTTTTACCTTTTCCTATCATGCCTTTAAGGCCCATATCCAATAAGGTAGGGGCGTATTTATCCATTCTGCTGGCTGTGGTAGGACCTGCAGATCCTATAGGGCGGCCTTCTCTCGCAGGAGATGGTCCCATGTAATAGATAACGTTGCCATCAACATCAATAGGAAGTTTTTCCCCATTATCAATGGCTTCCTTCATTCTCTTATGTGCAGCATCTCTTGCTGTGTATATTGTTCCTGTGATAAAAACCATATCTCCGCTCTTAAGCTTTGAGATGGTTTCATTATCAAAAGGCGCATTTATCTTATATTCCATCAGATAATTCCTTCCGGTATAAAAATAGTATTTATAATGTAATACTGCGGTGTCTGTTTACATGGCAGCAAATGTTCACTGCTACGGGCAGACCTGCAATGTGGGTCGCATAAGTGTTGATGTTAACTGCAAGAGCAGTTACTCTTCCTCCGAGACCGCCGGGGCCTATTCCAGTACTGTTTATTCTTGAAAGAACTTCATCTTCCATTTTAGCTACATATTCTATATCAGAATGCTGACCTACGGGTCTTGTAAGAGCTTCTTTTGCCATAAGGGCACACTTTTCAAAGGTGCCGCCTATGCCTACTCCTACAACCATGGGAGGACATGCGTTGGGACCGGCATCCTTTACTGCCTGAACGATCGCATCCTTGACACCCTCTTCACCGTCTGCGGGCTTAAGCATGAACACTCTGCTCATATTTTCACTACCAAAGCCCTTGGGCGCTATTGTGATATGGATTTTATCGCCGGGTACTATATCATAATGAATTACAGCCGGTGTATTGTCCTTTGTGTTTTCCCTGATAAGAGGATCGCTTACTACAGATTTCCTGAGAAATCCTTCCGTATATCCCTGTCTTACACCTTCATTTATGGCATCTGTAAGGTTTCCGCCTTCTATATGAACGTCCTGGCCAAGCTTAACAAAAAAGACAGCCATTCCTGTGTCCTGGCAAATCGGTATAGTATCACTGTCTGCTATTTTCAGGTTTTCCTCAAGCTGTGAAAGTATCTGCTTTCCAAGAGGGGATTCTTCCGTCTCTACAGCTTTCTTAAGAGCGTCTGTCATATCGGGCGAAAGTCTATGGTTAGCCTCTATGCAGAGTCCTTTTACAGCTTCTGTTACTTCTGATGCGTTGATTGTTCTCAAAATAGTACTCCTCTTTTTTCAGACCTTAAGGTTCTCGCAAAGAGCTTTTAATTCTTCTGCTGAAGGCTCTGTGGGCTTCCAAAGTATATGCTGTCCATCATTCTCATAACGAGGAATAAGATGAAGGTGGAAATGATTAACAGTCTGTCCTGCTGCCGCTCCGTTGTTCTGAACGAGATTAAGACCATCTGCTGAGAGCTTTTCCGTAAGTGTCTTCGCAAGCTTCTTGGCAAGCTTCATAGCTTCTGCTGCTGTATCATCAGGAAGCTCATAAAGATTGGCATAATGTTCCTTAGGCAAAATAAGGCAATGGCCCTTTGTTGCAGGTCCGTTATCCAGGATTACATTGAAATTATCATCCTCATATATTGAGTTTGTGGGGAAAACCCCATTTGCAAGTTTACAGAAAATGCAATTATCGTCCTTCATAGCCACTCCTCCATTGTGTATTCTTTTTTGAATATATTGGTTATAAAAAATGTAATGATGATTCCGCCAATGAGTCCGCCGATATGGGCGGCATTGTCGATATTCACTTCTTTAAATCCGCTGTATACCGAGAGAAAAATAATGGCGATCAGCCTACCCAGTAAATTAGAACCGGGCCTTAGATTTTTCCTTCCATATATAACGATGATCAAAACAGCACCTATAACGCCAAAAATAGCTCCGCTGGCGCCAAGTGACGGTGTAAGATCATTTCTTATGATAGAATCCGCAAGACTTACGACGTCTCCTATAAATCCCGAGAACAGGTAAACGAAAAGATAGCTGATATGTCCAAGATCGTGCTCTGCGTTTGCTCCTATAAAGAAAAGTATAAGCATATTACTGCCAAGATGCTCTATAGATGCGTGCAGGAACATGGATGTGAACAACCGGTAATACTCCCTGTTTTGGAAAAATCTGACAGGGTCAAAATCAAATCTGTCCTGGAAATCATAGCCTGCAAAGAGTCCATAAACAAAGATTATCACATTGCATAGAATGATCGCGATATTTATATAGGAAGATAAGAAAACCTGGGTCTGGCGTTTCCAAAAGGCCTGCATAGGATCCTCTTCAAGACCATACTCCCTGTTTTCTTCCTCTTCTATCAGATTTTCATCGTTGTGTTCTTTCAATATTATTTAAAATCAAATAACTGATCCATATTTCTCAGTAATTTGAAGTCTCCCTTCATTTTAAGGTTGCCCTCCATGAAGGCTCTCTGGAAGGTCATCCTGCCCTGAATGATCTGCTCAAGAACGGATGTAGTCATGGATGCATGCACATCACTGCTGGATGTATCCTCTGCCTTGCATTCAAGGTTCTGATTATCAATCTTAAGTAAAATATCTCTGTCCTTTGTCTGATCGGTCAGAGTAATATGATAAACAGCGTGAAGACCGGCAACAGGAGTAAAGCGGCCCTTAAGCTTACTTATAAAATCATCAACATGGCCTGCGGACTGTTCCTTGTCCATCTTGTCGCGGAATAAGTTACTGAGCTCCGCTATATCCTTTTTCTGTGTCTGTACATATTCATCATTGGAGACATATCTTGAAAGCTGCTCTGTCTCCTGGGGCGTAAGGTCAGTTATCTTGGTGATGGCAACACTGTTCTTAACGGCCTGATTACTTGTGGGCAGGGAATCCATCTTCTGATTCATGCTTCTGTAGATATTCTCAGCCTTTTTCTCGATGAGCTTCTGATAGCTCTCATTTCTCTCAAAGGTTGATGTATCTGCTACATAGCCGCAGATTCCGTC
Organism: Butyrivibrio sp. MB2005; assembly: GCF_000424285.1. Classification (GTDB taxonomy): domain Bacteria; phylum Bacillota; class Clostridia; order Lachnospirales; family Lachnospiraceae; genus Butyrivibrio. The sequence continues at coordinate 4,175 of NZ_AUJP01000015.1, forward strand.
AAGAGGTATTCCGCCAAGCATCTCCCATGCACAGGCCAGCTCCATCATACCTTCACGCTCACCATGGGTTGTAGACATGACAATAGGAGCCATGTATAAGCCCTTAAGCTTATCCTCATCGCCGTATAACCAGCATGCATCAAGGAACTGGTGCATATATCCGCCTATTCCGAACCACTCCACAGTAGACGCCAGAATAATGCCATCTACACCTTTAAGTGTGCCCGGCAGTGCTGTTATTCCATTTTTGTGCTCAAACAGATTAAATTGTTCGACCTGAACATTGAGCTCCCCAAAAACATCCGACATCCTGGAAAGAACCCCAAGAGTAGGATCGTCGATAATTCCTCTTCCGCCATAATATATATTGATTTTCATACCATACCCCATGTACATGATTTAGAATAATCTAAATCACATTATACCACAAAGCGGATTGGTGAAATATAAGAAGCCTCATTATTATCTGAATGAAAAAGCGCACTTTCCAAAGACTATCTCATCATCAACTTCGATGGTTCTCTTTTCGTTCGGAAGGAGCTGAGTGCCGTTAATGAAGGTGCCGTTTTTGGAATTTAAGTCCTGTATCATGATCTCGTCCCCAAAGCTGAATATCTTTGCATGGATTCTCGAGACTGTCGGATCCTTTATTACCGCATCGGCGCAGGAGGAAAGCTTACCTATTACTATAGGAAGACTGCTTAATGAAATGTTCTGTATTCCACCGTCCTCGCTGTAGAGTTTGTGGGGATTCTTGGAAAAACTAAAATTTAAAAGAACAGTCTCTTCGTTTTCATCTTCTTCAGAATAAGAGAAAGATGGAACTGCTTCGGGGGCGGGCCTTCTGATTTCATCTTTAGTTTCTTCTTTTTCCTCATCCTTTTCCGCATCTTCATCATCTTCATACTCATCATCTGATGATGAGCGCTTTCTTTTCCTAATGATAGGGCCAGCAACCTTAGATGCCTTAAGTGTCTGAATAAAACAGATAAGCGACATCATGACACAGATCATGAAAACAGCTATATCAAGGAGGTTTTCTTCGTAGGTAAGAATATATGCCGCCCTGATGTACCAAAGAACGCCGCCCACTATTGCAAAAAGAGCGGCCATCAGCATGCTGACTCCAAATGGCAGCTTTATGGGGATAACCTTTGTTTTTACATCAGTTTCTTCTTCATCATCAATATCTTCATCAATGTCAGTAACTTCATCTACGAGAATATCATTATGACTGACATCCGGATTTTCCAAGTCCTCTTTTGCTCTTAAAATGTCATTTATTATAAGAGAAAAGCAGGGGCTGTCCGGCTTTACTCTGTCGCATAGTTCATAGATAAGCTCCATAGCCTTTTGATCGCCTATATCAATCATTTCAAGAAGGGATGCAAAAAAGGATACTGCATTATTATTGTCGTAGTCCGGATTATATAAGAAATGAAAGCTTCCTGTGGAAAAATCCTCAAAAATGCATTCCTCTGTGAGCATAAGGTGATTGTCATCAAGGAAAAATCTGGATATTTCCTCTGTTACTTCAACAACTGATTTAAGAAGCTTTTTTAGATTCTCGTATGAAATTCTTCGGCGAGAATACATATTTCCAAGACTTTGCTTTGAATCTATCTCATAATACATCGCTGTTTCGCCGTCGATCCTTCTAATTGTAAAGGGAACAATTCCTTTTATATTGTTGTGCTCAAGCATCTTGTACTGATAGCTTCCTGTATCATCCCCATCTATCTTAAGAACAAGATAGTTATGTAGCGCCTCTCTGTAATATTTTATTTCCATTTATGAATCCTCTCTTTTATCACTCTTATTAATGGCCTTTTTGGCTATGTCCTTTATCCGCTTATATTTCCTTAGTTTTCCGGAAGGGTCACGAAGCTTAACTGTTGCTACGGCACTTCCCCTAAAAGAAGAAGGAAGGCTCTTAAAATATCGAAATAAACCGTTTGTCTTAGTCAAAAAGCTGCCTTCAACCTTTATCTTGTCTGAGGCTTTTGATGCGCTAATATCCGGCTTGTCTGCTGCAAAGTATCTGGTCCCCAGCTTTTTCCCCGCATTATCTGTTATATATTCCGTCTCTGAAGCATAGCCCTGCTCCTTGGATAGGAGCTCTGCGCGAAATCCAAGTATGTATACGTCCTGAGATAAAATGCACCTTCCATAGAACCAGAAAGCAAGATATATGATGAAAGCCATAATGAACGTAGCTGCCGGAACTATGAAGGAAGCTTCAACAGTCATATATCCGGATAGCTCTCTTTTCTTAAATAAATGCAAAGGAGATAACCCCCATTCCGGCTGTCAGATATGGCAGAAAGGCTATTTTACTCTTTAATGTAGCCTTACCGAATATCAGTAAAAAAATACCTGCTACTGCAGAAAATGCAAATGCCACAGTGATGCCTGTTAAAACAGGCACCGGGCCAAATACAGGTCCCGCCAAAAGAACCATAAGTCCATCACCTTCTCCTATTCCAATCTTTAAAAGCTTTGATAATACAAGCATTATTGCTCCCGGCAAAAGTGACATGAAAATAAACTTAATATCACCTCCGCAAAATGCTATATCATATACACACCATGAAACTGATATTATGGCGCATGCCAGAGGATACATGATATCTATTTTCTTTTCGCGCAAATCCTGAAAAGCCGACATTAGCATTATCAGCAAAACTTCCACCCTCATTAATGTTTCAACTACTATTCTTCCTTCTATAATTTCCATAATTAACCTCTAATTTTCTGTTTCATCCGCACTCACTGCAGGCTCTTCTTCCGCCTACTTCTGAAATTGGTACTGTTCTTATGCTTCTCTTAATTCCGGGACATTTATTGTTACTGTGATATCTGTTTCCGTAATTTGTGATGTAAACCGTACTTCCAGATCTCTTGCCGCAATATTCGCAAGGGTAATACTTTGACCCGTCGCTGCTTCTTTTTTTACTTACGCTGCTCTTAGAGCAGGCCTGTACTGATACCCTCAAATGAGAACACTTCGTACTTCTGTGATAAACAGTTCCGCTTTCTGTAATGTACACGTATTCTTCTTCGGCTTCCCCTTCATCCCCGCAGCCATCATCAGGATTGTAGCCAGTAAAGCCATGTCCATAAAATCTGCTCTCCACGGTAAAATCCGAAAAGCCCGCAATTCCTAGTAATGGGTGTACCTTGTAGGACGCAACGATATCAATGATGTCACCGTCTGATCTAAGCGCTGTCTGCAGGAATGAAAGACCTCCTGCTCCGCCTCTGATACAGCTCTTATTTAAATATTCTTCTCCCAGATATGCCTTAACCTTTTTGCTTGCAAGACCGGTAGTTATCGCACCTTCTGCAAAAGCTTCTGTTTTACTTTTTTCATCCCCTGTAAGCATTTCTGAAAAAGCTGCCTGTTCCATAATCTGACTCCCCGCTTGATGAAGTGCAGCTTCCATATCACACTGGAGCCGTAAAATATCAAAGGCTCCCAGAATGTTAATAAAGAAGAATATAAAAAGTGGCAGAACAAGTGATGCCTCGACTGTTACTGAAGCAGCCGGTGATGGTCTTTTTCCAGTGAACTGCCGGAGAAGCAGGTCCTTTATTTTTTTATTTTCTTTTGATTTCACTTTAAATTTTCCATTATTTGAAAAAGACCATAACCGGCCACTCCAAATCACATCATTCCATTTCATAGCCATATATTCTGTCAACCTCAAAGCTTTCCATTCCTCTTGAAGACGCCTTAAAATCTGCTCTGAAAACATCTATGCAATTGTCTATTTTGAAATACTCATTTCCCTCAGTGTTTCTGATATTCATCTCCATAACATCCATGAGTCTCATAGTCTTTTTGTCCTCATTTTCCATAAGAACCATCATTCTGAGATAGTCCTCATATTTAAGGCCGGATCCTCCGCCATCTGTTAAGTTATCTCCAAATGAAAGCATTGCTTCCAAAGAAAGCTTCCAGCTTGCAGCTGTTTTAACCATAGGGACCCTTCCCCCTGTCAAAAGGATGTGGATGTCCGAGATGCTCTCAGCAAAGGTCCAGGCAAGGATTATTGCTGTCTTTACTACCTCGCACAGCTCCGGTGCTGCAACAACTGCTGCCGCTGTAAGAGCCAAAGCCTCTGCCTCCGCAAGCTTTGCAGAGTCTGTCATTATATATGCAAAGTTAGCCGCTTCCCTCCAAAGGAAAAGCTTATTGCACACTGCTTCAAGATTCTTATAATCGCTATCTTTTCCTGCATAGATGTACTCAAGCTCGTATTTAAGAGGCGAGTCCTCCATCTCATTTCCATAGCTGGACATCTTTTCAAAAATGTATTCGTTAAAAAGAGCTTTCTTTGATGCTCCCATGGAATATTCATCATCAAGGCCTGTCCCCTTTGACAGCGTCCTGTGAGATGCATAGAGATCTTCATTAATTGCAGCTGACGATATCTTTGACATGTCGGGAGCAGCCAGGGTCAATATTCCAAGCCCTTTCTTGGAAGCTACAGACTGTGCCGGGTTATCGATATCTATTTCTTCGTTTTCCCCGTCTCCATCACTGTCTGTTTCGTACTTCCCTGACATTGCAGAATCATTTTCATCTGCCTTTTCCTCAAAATCCGAAGAGTCGTACCCGGACTCCTTAAGGTCATCTACATTTTTACTGACACCTGATACTATTTTCCCAACTGCGTCGCCCTCCATATAGGAAAGGATCTGCCTTTTTAAAACAGCGCCATTGTTATCGCTGGCCAGGGAAAAACCTGTTACAGCGCAGTCAGTGAGTTTTGCCGACATGTAAGTCTTCCTTCCGGTGATCCCCTTGTCAGAAAGCTCGAAGTTTTTCCTAAAGTATTTAGAAAGGTGCTCTTCCACATTTCTTACAGAGCCTTGCTTTTTCCCAAAGGAATCATCCAAAAGAAGAAGACCGTATCTGTCAAAAAGCTCTCTGTTATATTCTCCGAGAACAGAATTCATTGCTATGTCCGTAACCAGCTCTGTTTTCATTTTCACTGCACCTATTCGCGCCCCGGAAAGGAGCGCCAGAATAAGTGAAAGTATCACCGTCATTGAGAGGGATAAGTAAACCGTAAGATATCCGTCAACCTGTGACCTTTGCTGCATCTGTGTTGATTGTTTTAAAGATTTCTTCAACAAGACCATCTATCTCCTTTTTGAATACGATAACAAGGCCAATCAAAACCACTATGATAAGTATGACTTCAACGGTGCCCATTCCTCTCTCATCAAGCAAAAACTCCTTTGCCTTAAATGCCAGGTAATTACCTGCATCTCTTGCTGTTTCGATTACTCCTTTGAATCTTTCCTTTAATTTGTTCATTTTTTCCTCCTAAAATTTGGTTAATAAAATATATTTAGTAACACCTGCGTGATTACTATCAGAATGATAAATATGCAGGAACCATGATCACTATCATTACGATTAGAAGCATCATGATCATTGGTAAAAGAAGCTTTGTTCCCGCTTCCTCGCCAAGCTTTCTGGCATAGCTCATTCGTTCCTTTACCGCTTTGTCTGCTTCTTCTCTAAGTAGATATGAAAGCTCACTGTTTCCCTTTTTAAGATTTTGTGACAAAAGTGTCACAAGTCTTGTATACTGCTGTGCGCCGCATCTTATTCCGAGTCTCTCGTATACGGAAAGCTCCGATACTCCGCTTTGAAGCTCATTGGACGCTTTGCGGATTTCCTCATATAAAAAGCTTTTGGAAGAACCGCTCTCTAAGTCTTTTTTATATTCCTCGGAAAACAGCTCAAAGATCGCTCTTACTGACATGCCGGCTCCCATGTAAAGAACCAGTCTTGAAATAAACTGCGGATAATCAAGAATCAGTTTCTTTCTTCTGTTTTCCACCTCTTTATCCAGTTCCTTATCCTGAAATACAAAGATAAGTACCGCTGATATGATGACTAACAGCAGAATAAGAAGGCTGTTATCATCTATGCTTTCTGAAAAGATTATTCTTTTCCCAAAAACTTCTTCGGGAAGCTTAAAGCTTGCATCTTCCCTTGTGCTTTCTTCTGCCTTAGTGAGCTCATTTTGAATTTCCTTTTGTAAAAAGGCTGCTCCTGTAAGCTCCTTTTCATAGACGTTTGCAAAAAACTCATGCTCCCATTTATAGTCCAAATAGGATATTTCCGCCGTTAGAATTACCAAGGCGCCTTTATCCGTAAGCCCTTCTCCGTCAACTTTTCCATCTGAGTGAATGACATCAATGTCGTCAGTTTTCCAGCTTATTTCAAAGGGATAGCCGGAAACCTTTGTCACCAGATTAAGGTCCTTTTCCACATGACTAAGATCCTCATTTTCGCCAAGGATTATCGCAGGCAGTTCCTTAAGCATCTTTGCAAGCAGCTCTTCTGCCTGCTTTTTTGTATAGGCTCTTTCTTTTACAAGAAGATCAAAATCTCCATACTGCTCCCCGCCTTCCCCTGCTGCCGTCAAAGTCCTTGTCATTTCCCGCTTGTCATAATCATTTCTAATGAGAAATCCGTTTTCATCGAAGGCATCACTGCGTCTTGACTGAAAATAGCAAAGGGCTGCTATGATAGAACCTGCCGTAATAAGCATCAGTGCCATACTGATTTTTTTGATATAGTATTTAGCCTGCTCTTTTTCCACATCTGTCTTGGAGTTAAGAGCTTTTAATCCTCGCTCCACATTCTTTCTTGAAGGCGATCTGTAAAAGGATTTGCTTTTCTTTAAAAATCTTCTGTATAGGAATGCTGCTATTTTGTTAAAAAAGGTACTTACTCCATCCGCAGGTAAGCCTGTAGGGAGCTTTTCCTCAGCGGATAATATATACAAAAGGCCCATATACGCCGGAATCATCAGATATAAAACTATCAATGCAAAACCTCCTGCCTAAATCTCTATTGTGACTATCTTCTCTATCATCAGATAAGCTGCGATGTAGATAAGAAGGCACACCGTCATAATGAATACGCCAAGAACATTCCCATAAAGGACATCAAAAAAGCCGGGGTTGGTAAGGCCCACGTAAGCCATGATTCCAAAGGGAACCATCTCCATGATCTGGGCTTCCATTCTTTTTGCAGATATCAGTACATCGATCTCGTTTTCAACTTCCATGCGCTTTCCGATGACATCGACGCATCTTTCTATTGTCTCTGTCATGTTTCCGCCGCTCCTTTTTGCCACTGCAAACACACCTGCAAATTCCGTAATGTCCCTGTTACCTGATTTTCTTCCAAGCTTTCTTATCATCTTTTCTACTGAGACATTGTTGTTTATGCCCTGATGAATTATTTCCAATTCTTTGCATATAGGCGCATGTTTTCCATATAAAAGCTCCATGTCATGCTTTGCCTCGTGGAAAGAATTCTCTACGGAATATCCCGCCTTTTGGGCAGTAGAAACAGCCATCATGGCATCCTTAAACTGAATACCAAGATCGTGATTGTCTTTTCTTTCCTTTTTCTTTTTTTCATGGAAAAACCAGGGAACTGAAAGTGGCAATATGAAAAGTGAGATTATAAAGGACCCGTAAAAGAGCCTTCCTGCCAGGAGAAGTATAAGTACATTTCTTAAAAGGATAGGTATGTCGGATGGCACATATCTATATTGCAAGGCCTGCCGACAGTAGCTTTTCAGTGTTTGTAAGATCATTTTCTTTTCTCCACTCCCCTATTATTTTGTTATTTTCATCTACTCCAACCTCCGTAAACTTATACAGCGTTTGCATTACAATATCCCCGGTTCTCTCGTCCAGCTTCCCCGTAAGTTCGCATATTTCAAGCACCTTCCTTGTTTTGTCTCGAAGTCTTCCAAGCTGCACGATTATATCTATGCCGGAGGCAATCTGTCCCCTTATGGCATTAAGAGGTATGTCCATTCCCATAAGAACCATGGTTTCAAGTCGCGATAGCATATCGGATGCGCTGTTTGCGTGGCCCGTGGACATGGAGATGTGGCCTGTATTCATAGCTTGAAGCATGTCAACACACTCCTCGCCGCGAACCTCCCCCACAATGATTCTTGTGGGTCTCATTCGAAGAGATGACTTTATCAGATCTCTTATGGTTATCTCTTTGCAGCCCTCCACATTGGCATTTCTGGTTTCAAGGCGCACAAGATTAGGGACATGCAAAATCTGTAGTTCTGCGTTGTCCTCAATTGTGATAACTCTGTCATCACTTGGTATACTGTCTGATAAAGCATTTAGGAATGTGGTCTTACCGGAACCGGTGCCACCTGCGATAAAAATATTGTAACCTGCTGCCACTAGAGTACTTAAGAAAGTTGCCAGCTCTTTTGGTATCGAGCCTATCTCTATAAGCTTATCCATGGTTATGGGATTATCCGGGAATCTTCTGATTGTAAGTATCGGGCCGTTTAGTGCGACTGGTCCAAGTACAATATTCACTCTGGATCCGTTTTCCAGCCTGGCGTCCGCTATGGGACTGGCTTCATTCACCACCCTGTTGCATTTACTTACAATCTGCTGGATTACGTCTTCTAGCTTTTCCTTTGATTCAAACTTAAGGTCATACCTTGATAATCTTCCATCCTTCTCCACAAAAATATTATCTGTTCCGTTTACCATTATTTCTGTTACGGAAGGGTCATCCACGAGGATTTGCAGCACATCAAGCTTTCTTATTGAATAAAAAAGCTCTTTCCGGAGCCTTAGCTTTTCATCCATGGATATTCCCTTTGATCTGCATAGCTTCAGGATATTTCTGTCTATCCTCTCAAGCATCTCATCATCATCAACATCTCTGGAAAAATCCATCTCTGAAAGAATGCTATCCTGTATACACTTTTTTAATTCTTCATGTTCCATCAGATCCTCTTCCTCCGCGGCTTTCTCTGATATTCCTGTATAAGCTTATTCTGCCCTCTGAAACATCTTCATAAATGATCTTCTCTTCATTCATATCTTCATGCTCAGACAATTCCATTCTAAATTTCCTTATCCTTTCTCTGGCTTCTGCATCCTTTGCTCCAAGAACCACAATTTTGTCGCTGGTCTTAAGAACATCCATAAGTCCCGATATGCTCTCAGAAAAATCAAGAACAATATAGTCATAGCCCGCTGTTTTCCTAATAAGCTCTATAAGCTTTATATATTCCTTCCCGCAAAAATCTCTGACTGCACTGTTGTTGCAAGGCAGGTAACAAAGCTTTTTATATCTTTTTCTAATCCTTTCAAGATATATAGATAACCTTTCTTCGTCGCACTGTGCATAATACATAAGATCACAGATATTCTCGCAGGGCTCTTCGCTTCTAATCTCAGGAAGGCTGCAAAGTGAATCATTGCAGATAAAAAGGACATTCTCATGTTCTGAGAGCTTACAGGCAAGATCAAATGCTGCCCTTGACTGATCTATACTTCTAACCGGCGTATAAAAGGCTATAAGCTTAACATGCGTTGTAGCTGTAACAGCCATTCCACCAGGCAAAAGCTCAGGCATTTCAAGGCACATGGAAAGGATGCTGTCTGCAACCTTCTCGCTACTTTGATATTTACTGGTATGTCTTATATTTACATCTTCTGGCTTTCCAAAATCCGTATCGCTCTCAGAAAGCACTGCGTCCCTCTCATCAAGAACCAGGATGTTTTTATATCCATCAACAGCGTTTTTATTAAAGAGTTTTTCTGAAATAACAAGCAGCGTCTCCTTTTTATAGGAAAAATCCTTAAGTTGTTCGCTTCCCGTAAAACTGAATATCTCAAAGGGAATACTGAGTGATCCTCTTAAGAAACTATCCATTCTTTTGCAATATCTTTTATCGGGATCGCAGATAACAAGTATATTCTTCATAAGTCTCCTCCAAAAATGTCAAAGGCTCGTTTTCGTAATAAGTAAAACACTTATAAGTACAGGAACCGCAAAATTTATGGTTTGATATGGTTTTTTATTTTTAATAATTTTCAGGATTCCCATAAATGCAGCAATTACAAAAGAAACCACAACTGCCGCGATAAGCTCATTCTTATTTAAAAACATTGCCGTAACAGCAAACAGCTTTATATCTCCGCCTCCAAGTCCGCCTAAGGCATAGACCGGAATAAGACAAAGTAGCGTGATGGATGCACGTAGGAGTTTCATATAGAATGGATCCTGCCCTTCTCCAAAAAAAGACAAAGCAAGTCCCATACAGATTCCTGCAAGCAGCCAACGGTTCAAAATTTTGTGTCTGTAAATATCCGTCAAAGCTGATCCTGACAGCAGACAGTACAAAACCGGTAATTCCATATTTAATCCTTTCATTTACTGAAAACTTCCCGAATGGGTGTAGGGAATTAAGAATTGTGATCATCAGACATCCGTGAAAAATTCGGCTTTGCGAATGCTTATGGGGAACAGGGGGATAAGACTCGATATGGAGCAGAAGGTGCTTGGCGAGTGCCAGCCGATCATTTTCACTTTGCTGATGTCGTTCAACGAAAGCGATAATATCAGCCGGAGAATTTTATGTCAAACCCGGTTTCCAATGGCTAAAAACAAATATTAAGATTTTATGAAGGCACCTCTTTTTACAAGAAAATAAGCCGAACATAACACCCTCCTGGGAATTATATCCGGCCTTAGCTTTAGGTCATTCTATCTGATGAATTTTCATTATTAAGTTTTTGTGAATTTGTACCTGAAAAAAGATTACGCCATAAAGCCTCTGGATGAAACGTTGCCCATTACGCTCTCGCTAAGGGTTCCTCGTCCATAGGTAAGTCCTGCATATACCTTAGGAACATTTGTCATAACCGCGCTTTCTTCATCCTTCTTTTCAAGCTCTGCGTATGCTGCCCGCAGACTTTCAAAGGTCTTTATTACATGAGAGAGCTTATCTTCATCCATTTTTACAGTACATAATATAAGTGCTCTTTTCTCAAAAAGGTAAAGCTCAAATAATACTCTGCCAAGCTCATAGCCTATGTTTAGAGAATGAATAAGCTCGTCTATGCAGCCCATGGCACGGTACATGGATTCCGTGTACATATTGGTATCATCTTCTTCATAGGCCTTTGTTGCATCATCTATGTAATCTAGTACCATCTCATACAAAATGGTAATCATCTGGGTTTTATTTGCCATGGTGATGCGTCTTGTGTAGGCCTGGATCTTTTCACGTGTCATAAAGGTACCTCCTGACTGGTGCTGACTTCAAAGTAAACATGGAAGCTTTTACTGCAGGAGCTGAAGCACCTGTGAAGGTCTCTCATTTGCCTGAGCAAGCATTGTGGTTCCTGCCTGTGAAAGAACCTGCTGTGTTGAATATACTGTCATTTCTTCAGCCATATCCACATCCATTATTCTGGAATATGCGGCTGTCATGTTTTCGCTAGTTACGTCAATGTTGCTGACTGTGTGCTCAAGTCTGTTCTGATAAGCACCAAGTCTGCTTCGAATATCGGATACTTTCTGTATAGCATTTTTGATATCCTCGATAGCCTGGTCTGCACCGGTATGAGGAGCCACCTTATAGCGTTTATCAGCATAGGCTTTTATTTCATCAAGCTTCTCATTATAGGCTGCCATGGGAGCTGCCCTGAGCTCATCATAATATGCCATGGTATCTGCTATCTGGTTATCTCTTGCCTCATTAACTCCGTCTATAAGTGAAGCAACTATCGGATTCATGGGAGTATCAGTTGCTCCGGGAAGAGTCATATAAGTGGCAATCGTGTCATCTGCATCCTTATTTATCTGTCTTACCTTCTGCTCCTGTGCCATATCATAGGTATATGTCTGCTCGCGATATTCTTTTTTGGCTTCTATTATGGCTCTGGCATCTTCTATGTTAAAGAAGTAGTAATCAATATCATTCTTTTCGCCTTTACCCTCATCGATGCGCTCTTTATCGATGTCATAGTAGGTCATGTCGATGATTTCATTTTTTTCTGTAAAGGACAGAATGTTGTTGGATACATTATTTACATAATCTACGAAATCAAGAAGATCATTTTTATAGGTACGGCTTACATCTGTGTATTGAATTCCAAGGTTTGACAATGTGATCTTGGGCACTCTGATATCAAGGGTCTGTCCTTCGTTTGCTCCAACCTGCATGGTCATGGCGCCTTTTCCTGTAAGCTCAAAATCAATCCTCTCACCAACAAGTTTTCTGTTTACCTTAACCTCGATCTCTCGTCCATCTCTGGTTGCAACCTTGATAAGATCTCCGTCAACTGTGACATCAGCGTCAGACATGTATGTGATGGTCTCTGTTCCGCCCTGAGAGGTAATAACTCTTGAAACGTCCACCTTAAGAGAATCTACATAATGGGGATATTTAACATTATCAATTTCTTCTACTTCGAAAAGTCTTACTTTTCCTGTTGCCTCATCATATTCTGCATTTATGCCTTCAAAGTAGTAGTTTCCACCGTCCACAAAATCACTGTAGCTGTTTACTGTTATTGCAGGATCGGTTCTGTTATTTACAGTAGCATAGCCCTTAAGATCAAAGGAACCATCAAGGAGGCTCTGTCCGTTAAACTGCGTAGCCTCTGAAATTCTGGTGATTTCATCCTTTAACTGACCTATCTCATCCTGTATGATTTCAAGATCGCTTTCACTGTTTGTGCCGTTTGCAGCCTGAATAGACAGCTCGTTCATTCTCTGAAGGATGTCATGAACCTCGGACAATGTGCCGTCTGCTGTCTGTATTACAGATATACCGTCGCCGGAATTGCCGCCTGCAACAGATAAACCTTTTATCTGCGCATTCATTCTTCTGGAAATAGCTAGCCCTGAAGGGTTATCCTTGGCATTTGCGATCTTAAGACCACTTGAAAGTCTCTCAATCGATGCTGCCAGCTTGTTATCATTTGAAACAAGTGCGTTGTTTGCGATCATTGCGGAAATGTTGTAGTTAACTTGCATGTGATGGACCTCCTACTGCATGCGTCATACATTAAAGTGCATGAACAAATATCGCCGCCATCCTTAGCAACTGTCTGTTATCGGAAAGTCCATTTTCCGCACCTTGTACCACGCTACCTGCTTCGCTTCTGTGATACATAATGTTTATGTTACTTTCTGTTACAGCAAGTCCACTATCAAGTAGATCTGCTTCTTTTATAAACCTATCTCTTACCTCTTCCATATATTCACTGACATCAGGTGCCTGGGTAAGAGAAGATGCAAATGCGCCTCTAAGCTGCCCGTTTTCTATGGTTGCTGCAAATGAGATTCTTCCATAGAAGCTGCTCTCAACACTGGCTTCCATTTTGGAGCCTTCGTTATCACTGTCCTTTAGAGTTACGTGCATGGATACCGTTCTTCCATCCACTTCTACTGGAACTTCAAAGCTTCCTCTGTCAGCCATCTTAACAGCTACGTAAATCTGCTTTTGCATTAGCTGTATTGCTTTAACATCAATAAATGATTGGGTCTGAGTCTCTTCTATCAGCATATCGTCGAGGCTTTGTGACAATTCTTCAAGGTGTTCTTCATAGGCTTCCTTGAATTCTATGCCGCCTGCAAGCTCATCGAGAATCTCCGCTTCCTTTTCCTTAAACGAAAGATTGGAAAGCTTTTCTGCCTGATTAAACAGCCCGTTCCTGCCTCGTCTTCCGGCCCTTAGATTAATAAGTGCTTCTAAGTTAGAAACATTTACTTCTATTTCATTTCTTATAAGCTCTTCTGCCACATCGGTGTCATCTGCCACATCTATGATGTTCCTGATCCTTCTTGTTTCCTCAGAATAATATGCTTTTTCTGCTTCTTGTGACAGAGCACTCTCCTGCATTGCAGATAATTTATCAGCCAGCTTATCAAGTAGAGTATCTTCTTTTGGCTTAAGCCTGTTCAGTTTCTCGGGATCGAGATTCTGATATACAATATCGGCCTTTTCGCTGTAATACTTAAATGCTGCTTCTATCTGGTTGTCTATTGATTTTGTAATCCTCTCTCCTGCATCTGCGCCTGCAAAGCTTTCATCAACCTTATAATCAAGACCTCTTTTTTCTGTCTTTAAGGTTCTTGTGGCACTAAGGAGATTTTCAAGAGTCATGGGCGCTCTTGTTTCAAGAACGGCACCAATTGCTGCATTGTCTGTCTTTTTAAGTGTATGGAAAAGTCTGTAAATACCAATGTAGCTTTCTCTCTCTTCAGGTGATATTTCGGCATTTTTCTCGAGTTTATAAAGGAATTTTGCATACTTTTCTTCTCTCCCTGATCTGTCTTTGTCCCCATCAGATAAGTTATTTGATAACTCATCTAACGTCATGTTTAAAGGATTTTTGCCTTCTCTTATAAGGTTCAAAACTGCCTGGGGCTTAAGCTTATCTATTGTATTCATAAGCTTTTCATCCACAGCTCTTACCTTCTCGATATTCTCAGGTGATATCTCCATGCGGTTGTATCCAAGAATTCTTACAACGCGCCTGTTTTCATCATTAATGTCTTCCTTAAGATCTCTTAGAATATCATCAACATTCCTGAAGGCTTTCTTAATGTTATCTCCAAGATCTGATCTAACCTGTGTTCCTACTGCTTCATAAGTTGCGCCGGCCTTTTCATATCTGAGCTTTAGCTTGTAACCTGACTCGATAATACTGTCAAGGCTGTCATTTTTTTCGGGATCTATTCTTCCAACAAGGGCTACAGGATAGGATCTGAATTCACTTATCTTTTCCTGCGTGCTATCAAAAAGTCTAAGCTTCTCTGCGCATTCTTTTCCTGTGATATCAGGAGTGCTGCCAAAAAGACTTTTACCTATTTCTTCTATTTCATTATTGAGGTTTGTTATGAGCTCCTCCATGGGAGCTGTATCTATAGAAAAACCTTTATCGATGAGACGAAGATTTGCTGTAACTGACATTGAAAGCCTTACTTCCTCAAGCTGCTTTCTTGCTGTAAGAAAATTAACATCATGATTTTTTTCAGGCCCACTAACCTCAGTTTGCTGCCCCTTTTCTTCATGGACATCAAAGAGGGTCTTGAGATTTATCTTTTCGCCTCTCTTTACTGCTTCTTCTAAATCGGCGTCTGTAATTAGCCTTGTCTTTTTATTTATTGCTACTGCTTTTTCGAAATGATTTTCCTCGCCTGAAACAGCACCTGCTGCCGCTGTATTCTTGTTGGCTATGGACTTGACAGCACTGTCAACTATAGCTTCTTCGCTCATAGGAAGCTTTATGCCTTTTAACTCATCTGCTTTTTTAAGATTATCTGTTGTAAGCGGTATGGACTGCTCAACCATCCACTTTGCAAGGTTTTCATTTTCTTTTGTGGGCTCAAGTCCGGCCTCATCGATAATTCTAAGGGCCTGATCTCTTAATGAATCCCATTCAATTTTGTCTGCCTTCTGGGCATAATATCCGCCTGTTTCAAGAGCGATAAAGCCGCGGCTCTTTGCACTTTGGCCGTTTGTGGCATGCTCAGCCATGTAAATGTTATCCATGGTCGCATCAAGATTATTTGTAACCATGAATTTTACAGAGCCCTCTGACAAGCTGTCTATTTCAGACATTTGCCTTACAGTCTCTGCCACTTCCTTAACATTTTCTTTTGTAAGCGGGATATCATTTTCATGAAAAGATGATGCTATCTGATTGGCAAGACCCTCACTTCCTGTTATCTTTTTTAGCTCACTTTCTGAAAGATCATCTGTATAGCCGATAATCTCTTCACCTGACTGGGCAAGAACCGCCTTTATCTTATCAATAATAGTTACGGTTTCATCGGAAGAAGTCCTTGAAAGATCAAAGCCCTCCTCTGCTGCCTTGGCATAGTCCTCAGGAGATAAGGTGTTTGCTATTACTGACATATAATTGTGGCGAACGGACATTTCTGTGTTTTGCGCCTGTGCCATAATATCATTTTTGGTCTTTGCGCCTTCGCCATAAGCGTTATTACTAAACAGACTACTGCCAAGATCAACCACGGCGGCACTCTGTGTTTTATTTACCTTCTGATTGTTAAACTGAAAGCCTGCTTCCATGCTGACTGTAGCTTTTTCAAAATCGGATTCCGTTCCGGACAATGCATTTATACTTATGTTCATATATCCTCCGAATGCAGGTCCATAAAAAAGTAAAAAGGTGACGGACATAATCCATCACCTTTTATTTCGGAATAATTATTTAATTTCTAAAGAACCGTTATTACTTCTTTTTGGTAATAGTCTTTGCTGCCGGCTTTTTAGCTGCTGTTTTCTTAGCAGGAGCCTTCTTTACAGGCTTTTCTTCCTTTTTCTCTTCAACCTTAGCTTCCTTTTTTACTTCTTTTTTGGGTTCAGGCTTAGCATCAGGATTCTGGAAAACGAAAAGCTCTGCGCCATAAGGCGGAAGTGTCATTGTAATACTGTAATCCTTGTAATCGCAAAGACCGGGCTCTGCCTTGATCTTATCAGGAATACCGCTTCCACAACCTGCATATTTCTTATCAGCGCTGTCCAAAATGTGCTTGTATATGCCTTCGAAGGGAACGCCTACCTTGTAATTCTGAATCTCCATGGGAGTAAAGTTGATTACAAACAAAACGTTATCCCTGCCGTTGCTGGCTCTTCTGTAAAAGCTGAATACGCTGTGATCTGAATCGTCAGCATTTATCCATTCAAATCCGCCCCAGTCATTATCAACCTCATAAAGAGCAGGATATTTTCTGTAAATCTCAAGAAGGTCTCTTACAAAATCCTTCATTCCACGGTTTAAGTCCTCTGCAAGAAGGAACCAGTCAAGCTCTCTCTTCTCGCTCCACTCGCGTTCCTGACCAAAGTCCTGTCCCATGAAAAGGAGCTTCTTGCCG
The DNA here is from genome assembly GCF_000424285.1 of Butyrivibrio sp. MB2005. GTDB lineage: Bacteria > Bacillota > Clostridia > Lachnospirales > Lachnospiraceae > Butyrivibrio. The sequence continues at coordinate 20,907 of NZ_AUJP01000015.1, forward strand.
CTATGACCAAACATATATGCATATCCGGCACGGAGGTTAGCGTATTTATCAACCTTATATCCGGGCATCTTCTCAAGCATTGAGCACTTAAGATGTACAACCTCATCATGTGAAAGAGGCAGGATATAATTCTCAGCATTATTGTAGCTCATGGCAAAGGTCATCATGTGATGAGCGCCTTTTCTGAAATAGGGATCAAGCTTCATGTATTCACAGAAATCATGCATCCATCCCATGTTCCACTTAAAGGTGAAGTTAAGACCATCCTCCTCAACAGGAGCTGTGATCTTAGGCCATGCTGTGGACTCCTCAGCGATCATCATAACCTGAGGATAGGTTCCTCTGATTACGCTGTTAAGATGCTTGAAAAACTCGATAGCTTCGTAATTCTTATTGCCGCCGTCCTTGTTGGGAACCCACTGTCCATCTCTCTTACCATAATCAAGATAAAGCATGGAAGCAACGGCATCTACTCTAAGGCCGTCAATGTGGAACTCCTTAATCCAGAAAAGTGCATTGGCAATAAGGAAATTCTTAACCTCATGTTTGCCAAGGTTGAATATCTTGGTACCCCAGTCGGGATGCTCACCTTTTCTCGGATCCGGATCTTCATAGATGCAGGTTCCGTCAAAGCAGCCAAGACCGAACTCATCGGGGCAGAAGTGTGCCGGTACCCAGTCAAGGATTACGCCGATGTTGTTTTTGTGAAGCAGATTAACAAGATACATGAAATCCGTAGGCTCACCGTAGCGTGCTGTAGGTGCATAGTACCCCGTTACCTGATATCCCCATGATCCGTCAAAAGGATGCTCGGCGATTCCGATAAGCTCAATATGTGTATATTTCATCTCCTTGAGATATTCGACGATTCTGTCGGCGAACTGCCTATAGTTATAGAAGCCGTCTTCTGTACCGTCAGGATGCTTCATCCATGAACCGATGTGACATTCATAGATTGCAACAGGTTCTCTATTAATATCCTTGCCCTTAATGGAGTCAAACCATTTCTCATCACTCCATTTAAACTTGGAAAGATCTGTTGTTCTTGAAGCATTGCCCGGGCGAAGCTCGGCATAGTTTGCATATGGATCAGCTTTGTACAGCTTCCTTCCATCCGGTGTGTAAATGAGATATTTGTAAAGCTCACCTGTTCCTACACCCGGAATAAATAACTGATAAATGCCCATATTTCCAATGCGCTGCATAGGATACATATCCTCATCCCATCCATTGAATGATCCGATAACATGGACAGCTGCTGCATTGGGAGCCCAAACAGCAAAGAACATTCCTTTGACCCCGTTCTCTTCAGAAACATGTGCACCAAGCTTTTTATAAATATCGTAATGTGTTCCCTGACCGAAAAGATATTCATCTGCTTCGGAGATAAAAACTGTCTGACCCATATATAATTTCCCCTTGATAAGTTTATTTGTTTTACATTATAGCACAAATTAAGGGCAGACCACATTAATGGCTGCCCTTTTTGAATTTAATGAAGAAAATCTTTTTCTCTAAGTATGATCATGTCGTCTTCATCAAAACGTTTTCTGAAAATTACATCCACCACATGACCAACAGAAGCCTTGTCAGCGTAGTAGATCGCATCATCAACCATTTCCTTTACTTCTGTAACGGTTACTTCATGATCTACAGTCTGTCTCTCACTAATCTTCTGGTGAAGAGCAAGGATTCCAAGATTATCTATTACGTGCTCTTTTTCAAGTGCATACTGCTTTGCATAAGCAACAAGAGAATCATCATCAAGAGCTTCTATGTCAACGCGAACATTAAAGCACTTCTTAAGATCCGGATATTTATCGAGAAGTCTGTCAATATCATCCTTAGTATCTTCAATGATTACAATATATCCCTTGTTTTCAATCTGCAGCTGCTTAAGGATTGTAGCAACTGTATCCTCTTTAAGATCTGCTGCCCTTCTGATAATAAGAGCACCGTTTACTATCTTATCAAAAATAGTACTTACGGATTTCTTATTGAGGGTTATTGCACTGATCATTGCAACCTTACCGGAGAAGTTGGAATCCGTTGCCTGCACTGCCTTAATAAGACCCTTTGCAAGATTAACGGTTCCTGCCCCTTCTTCGCCTGTAACTATGGCGTTGTTGGTATATGCTGCCATGCTGAGGTTATCGATGGCTTCAATGATCTGCTTGCGGGACTTACGATGCTGAATGTAAGGACCAAAGAGCTCTTTCTCTTCGGGAGTCATGACTCTGACTCTTGTTTCGAGAGCCTTATCCTCCTTCTCATCAGTATCTTCCTCTTCTTCCTTCACCTTGTTGTCAGGTTTAGAAGTTTTCTCTTCGGTTTCTTTGGGAAGTTCCTCTTCCTGGGGCTCTTCCTCTGAACCAGTATCTTCTTCCAAGGAATCTTCTGACGCCTCAGTCTCTTCTGAATCTTCAATTGTGTCCGAAGTTACCTGTTCCTCTGTGGTCTCAGGTTCTTCTGTAATTTCAGTTTCTTCTGAAATCTCAGGTTCAGATGTAGCTGTGTCTGCTTCTTCTGATTCAAGCTCGTTTATTACCTTTTCAACCTCAGCACTTTCAATCTCAGTTGTTTCGCCAAGATCTACTTCTGCTGCATCTACTTCCTCTTCGGGAGTATAAACAAGCTCGTGAAGGCCATTATCTGAAATTGGTTCTTCAAGAATATCCTCCTCCGGATACTCATCCTCAGAAATATCTTCATCATCAGGATAATCTTCCATCAGCTCTTCTTCGCTGTAGTATTCGCCATCCTCTTCAGGAAGCTCTTCTGTTTCCTGAGGTACTTCCTCCTGCTCGGAAATAGTGCTGGCAAATTCAAGGTCTTCGCCTGTTATCTGTACCATGGACTGAGTATTCTGCAGATCTTCCATGGGAACTATATCCTGACTTACAGCAGGAATCTCATGCTCAGGCATAAGAACCTCTTTTATCTTAGGCTCTTCAATTTCCTCAAGCTCTTCCTCAAGAAGAGGCTTTGCTGCTGTCTCATCAAAATCCTTAAACAACTCACCGGTCTCAGATGCCACAAGCTTTTTCACATTATCAAGCTGCTTTTGCTGCTGATCCTTCTTGTAGCTCTCCCAGTCGGTCATGAAATCGCCGATGCTGATCTGACCTGTTATCTGCTGCTCAACCTGCTTCTGCTCATCAATGGCCATACTGATCTGACCATCATATTCCTGAGAAAGCATCTTATCGAAATGATTGTTTATCTGATAACGTACGTTGGGCTTTATTACTGCGCCTGGAACTTCATCCTGAAGCGGTTCATCTGTGAAAACAGCGCCCTTGTATAAAGCATGCTCGTTCAAAGTAGCTGCCGCAATGTTTGCAGCAATTTCCTTATCCTTAAGCTCTTCTGCAAGAGAAGGCTTCTTTATGGGCTCTCCTGAAGTCTGGGCTGTTGGCTCAGCATAAGGTGTTTCTTCCTCTGCAGGCTCTATAGCTTCATCCTGCATTTCCATGGATTCTTCTGAATCCACAGACTCTTCTACAGGTAATTCCTCATTTACAGCCTCCGGATTAATATCGCTGGTCTTATCCTCGTAAAATACCTCAGACATTGAAGGCGTAGCCTGGATGTCTATAGTATCAGTCGTATCATACATCTCGCCGGAGTCTTCTGCATCCTGGGCTTCGTGATCTACCTTGGGACCATTTGCATCAGCAAAAAGCGCTGCTTCAGGACTTGCGATAAGTACCTCTTTAAGGTTCTCTGCAATCTCCTTTTGAAGGTCAACTGTGTTGTAGTCACCTACATTAACGGTAGGAACCTCATATTCAGCTCTCTCTTCCTGTGTGTTATCAATCTGCTGCTGAACTTCCTCAGCGCCCCAAAGCTGGGTCTCCTGATTGTAAACACTTTCAGCCCCTGAATCTACAGCCTGCTCTGTATAGGGAACTGCCTCTCCGATTATCTGGGTAGGACTGTCATTAATATCGCTCTCGGCAGTATACTCCTGCTCATATTGATAACCATCACCCACAGCTTCGTTTACTTCATCAGCTCTAATCTCAGTGGTGTTCGCTTTTGCAAGGTCGCCTGCTTCAAAATCTTCCGGAACCTGTGGAAGCTCTTTGGTAGGCGTCTTGGTGCCTTCCTGAACGTCACGGCCCATCTCGGCTGAGCGCATCTCGGGAGCACTTATGGTGCCGCCTGTTGCTGACTTATACTGTGCGTAAACAGCCTTCTGCTGAGGTGAAAGTGGCTCATGGAGAGCCTTAAGCTCAAGGGCCTTGATTACATATCTTCCTTCCCTCATGTAAACAAAAAGCTCGTCGCACTCTTCTATACATTCAGTAGTAAGACCTACTCTGTGGTAAAGGTATGCCAGCTCGTAAGCCCACTTTTCGTTATAATCGTGCTTTTTATACTCCTCAAGAACTGCAATTCGCTCTTCAAGACTAACTTCCTGTGCCTCGTAAAGCTTGTACTGTAATATGTATCTGGCAGTGTTCCTGGGAGCAAGTCTTACGAATTCTTTATAATATTCTACAGCCTGAACAAATTCGCCCATGGCAATAGCAAGCTCACACAAAGAATAAACAATCTCTCTTCGTGTAGGACTTCTGTCATAAGCAAGAAGCAGAATATCTCTACTCTCTTCAAGGCGTCTGTTTACTTTGTACAGATCACTAATGGCACAAAGCATACCGACACTCTTAACCCTCTTCCAGTCAATTGTGTCGGCTATCTTAACGGCATCAGCATAACGCTGTGCTTTTATTAGCGATTTAATCTCCTCAGCTCTGATTTTGTATTCTGTTTTATCCAAAATATTGCCCTCTAAAACTTTTTCATACTATATCTAGTGTAAATTTTAGCATAGCATACTTTTGATGTCAAAAAAGTATAACGAAAAACCCGCGAAAATACGCGGGTTTTAATGATTTTATATTCTATAAAGTCGCTTGGCGTTTGATGTTGTTATATCCATAACTTCATCCGGGGTTAATCCCTTAATTTCTGCGATCTTTTCAACCACATAAGGCAGGTACAGTGAGGAGTTTCGCTTTCCTCTGTAGGGCTCCGGTGCAAGGTATGGCGAATCTGTTTCTATTACTATCTGTTCAATGGGTGCATATTCTACGACTTCACGAAGCTTTTTGCCATTCTTGAAGGTAATAACTCCGCCGACTCCGATGAAAAATCCCATGTTAAGGTACTCTCTTGCCATTTCCACAGAGTATGAAAAACAGTGAATGTCACCGCCTATCTCCTCTGCCTTCATGGCCTTCATGATGTCCAACGTGTCCTTTGCGGCATCTCTTGAATGAATGATCACAGGAAGTTTTACATCCCTTGCCATCTGAAGCTGAGCTTCAAACCACTTTTTCTGTACATCCTTTGGGGGTTCGTCGTAGTGGTAGTCAAGTCCGATCTCACCAACTGCAACCGCCTTCTCATAGGAGCACTGCTCTTTTAGCCATAAAAGCTCATCTTCATCCATCTCTGCGCAGTCACTTGGGTGAACACCGATTGTGGTATATATGAATGGATATTTTTTACAAAGTTCAAGGGACTGCTCTACGGTCCTTTTGCTGGCTGTGGCATTTACGATTATGCCAATTCCGTTATCATTCATGGATGATAAGAGCTCATCCCTGTCTGTATCAAATGCCTCATCATCATAATGGGCGTGGGTTTCAAAAATCATTATTTATCTCCGGTCTTATTTACTAGTGGATATAAGAGGTTTGAGAGCTCTGCAAATTCTGCAAGGCTTAGCTTCTCGCCTCTTACTGAGGGATTAAGTCCCATCTTGGAGAGGGCTTCTGTAACCTGCTCTCTATTAATGCCGATATTTCCGTTTGCTACGCCGTTTGACAGAGTCTTTCTTCTCTGGGCAAAAGCTGAGCGGATAACTGAAAACATGAATTTGGAATCAGCTACTTCCACAGGGGGCTCTTTGTGGCACTTTAAGTGTATTACCGCAGAATCCACTCCCGGCTGCGGAATAAATGAGCTTGGTGGTACTACCTGCACAAGTGATGGTTCAGTGTAATACTGAACTGCCAAAGAAAGTGCGCCGTAGTCCTTAGAGCCCGGCTTTTCTGCCATTCTGTCAGCAACTTCCTTCTGAACCATTACGGTTATGCTATCTATAGGAAGTTCACTCTCTAGGAGACGCATCAAAATTGGTGTCGTAATATAGTAAGGAAGATTGGCTACTACCTTGATGGGCTTTCCACCGTTTTCTTCCTGAACTATGCTCTCTATGTCGACCTTCAGGATATCTTGATTGATAACCTTAACATTATCGTAGTCAGACAAAGTATCCTCCAGAATCGGAATAAGCATCCTGTCAATTTCAACAGCTATGACTTTTCCTGCGCTCTCAGCTATGTACTGGGTCATGGTTCCGATTCCAGGGCCGATTTCAAGAACAGTATCTTCCTTTGTGACGCCTGCTGCCTCAACGGTTTTGCTGAGGGCACTGTCATCAATAAGGAAATTCTGACCAAATTTCTTTTGTATGCTCAGATTGTATTTTTCTATAACCGCCCTTGTTCCGGACGCACATCCAAGTGTTGGCATATAGTATCTCCATTACTAATTGTGTTTATTATCAATACCCATTATACACTATAACCGATAGTTACGTATAAAAGGAAAAACCGAGAGACCAGCTCCCGGTTTCTATACAAGTATTTCTTAACTCAATCATCATTATGCTCTGAAAGAACAATGCTGCCCTCTTCTAAAGTCTTGTGCACATCAATGATTCTCTGGTTGGATGAGCCTCTGAACTTAAGGGAAATGTTCTTAAGATCAAGCTTGAACTCACCGTCCACGAGAACATCTATCATTGAAAGAATGGCATCTGTGTCATCGCCGTGGCAGCGGGAATTATTCACATCTGTGAGTTCCTCCCATACATAGCCTGAGTAAACCCAGATAGTTTTACCGGGAAGCTCTTTTTTGATGCGCTCGATGAAAGGGCGAAGAGCCTTCTGATTAACAACCTCCATGGGTTCGCCTCCAAGGATTGTAAGACCGGTCACATAGACGGGACGAAGTGATTCAATGATCTCATCCTCTACTTCCTTTGTGAAAGGCTTACCAAAGTTAAAGTCCCAGGTCTCCTCGTTGAAGCAGCCCTTACAGTGGTGGGTGCATCCTGAAACAAAAAGTGATGTTCTTACACCTACTCCGTTTGCAATATCAGTGGTTTTAATTTCGCCGTAATTCATAAATTTCCTCTTATTTCTACTACATATTTTAAGGTTTAGAAAGGAGCTACCCTAAGATAGCTCCTTCTCCCCATTTTTTATATACCTTTACTCCTCCCTGATCCACCGAAATACTCGACCGCTCCGGATCAAAAGGGATTCTATGGCAACATGCATCAAAGATGCAGTACGCGCTCTTTAATCTCCTGTGTACGTCCCTGGTTCCAATACTGGGTTCCGATATATCCACAGGTACGTCTTGCTACGTTCATCTTGGTCTGATCTTTGTTTCCACAATTCGGGCATACCCAGATAAGCTTGCCGTCTGTGTCATTTTCAATCTGAATCTCGCCGTTGTAACCGCAGCACTGACAGTAATCACTCTTGGTGTTCAGCTCAGCATACATGATGTTCTCATAAATGTACTGCATAACTGCAAGAACAGCCTCGATGTTGTTGTTCATGTTGGGAACTTCAACATAGCTGATAGCTCCGCCCGGTGAAAGTGCCTGGAACTCAGACTCAAACTTGAGCTTGGTGAAGGCATCAATCTTCTCTGTTACATGAACGTGATAGCTGTTTGTGATGTAGTTCTTATCAGTAACGCCTTCGATCATGCCAAAGCGCTTCTGAAGTGCTCTTGCGAACTTATAAGTTGTTGACTCAAGGGGAGTTCCGTAAAGGCTGAAGGAGATGTTGGTCTCTTCTCTCCACTTAGCACACTTATCGTTCATGAACTGCATAACACGAAGTGCAAAGTCTTTTCCTGAAGGATCTGTATGTGTAACGCCCTTCATGTATTTGGTACACTCGCAAAGTCCTGCATAGCCGAGTGAGATTGTGGAATAGTTATCAAACAATAATTTGTCGATCTTCTCACCCTTCTTAAGTCTTGCAAGTGCTCCGAACTGCCATAAAATAGGTGCTACATCTGAAGGTGTTCCAAGGAGACGGTTGTGTCTGCACATAAGAGCCTTTTTGCAGAGCTCTGTACGCTCTTCCATCAGTTCCCAGAACTTATTCTCATCTTTTCCTGAAGAGCAGGCAACGTCAACAAGGTTGATGGTAACAACACCCTGGTTGAAACGTCCGTAATACTTGTGCTCTTTATTCTCTCCAAGTCCCTTGTTATCGGGAGTAAGGAAGCTTCTGCAACCCATGCAGGGATAAACGTCGCCGTTCTTATATTCCTTCATCTTCTTGGCAGAGATGTAATCAGGAACCATTCTCTTTGCTGTACATTTTGCTGCAAGCTGTGTCAAATACCAGTAAGGTGTACCCTCATGGATATTATCCTCGTCAAGGACGTAGATCAGCTTCGGGAAAGCAGGTGTGATATAAACACCCTTCTCATTCTTAACGCCGATGATACGCTGCTTGAGCATCTCCTCAATAACAAGCGCAAGGTCGTCACGAAGCTGTCCCTCCGGTACTTCGTCGAGGTACATGAAAACAGTAATGAAAGGAGCCTGACCATTTGTAGTCATAAGAGTAATGACCTGATACTGGATAACCTGAACTCCTCGCTCGATCTCCTTGCGTACACGCATCTCGGCTATCTCATTTATCTGATCATCGGATGCCTGCATTCCTGCATCCTCAAATTCCTTACGTACTTCTCTGCGGAATTTCTGTCTGCTTACATCTACAAAAGGCACAAGATGTGACAAAGTAATACTCTGTCCACCATACTGTGAACTTGCTATCTGTGCGATTGCCTGTGTTGCAATATTACAAGCTGTTGAAAAGCTCTTAGGACGCTCGATCATGGTCTCAGAAATAACTGTGCCATTCTGGAGCATATCTTCGAGGTTAACAAGACAGCAATTGTGCATGTGCTGAGCAAAGTAATCTGAATCATGGAAATGAATGATTCCCTCCTGGTGAGCCTTAACAACGTCCTCAGGGAGAAGGAATCTACGTGTAATATCACGGCTTACTTCGCCTGCCATGTAGTCTCTCTGCACACTGTTTACTGTGGGATTCTTATTGGAGTTCTCCTGTTTTACTTCTTCGTTATTGCATTCGATAAGAGACATAATCTGCTCATCGGTGGTGTTTGATTTACGCACCAGGGCATGACGATAACGGTAGGTAATGTACTTACGTGCAACCTCAAACTTGCCGGATTCCATAAGGCCGTCCTCGACCATATCCTGGATCTCCTCCACGTTTGCTGCTCTTGTGAGAAGGCCGCACTTCTCCTCTACCTTTGCCTCTATGTTCTTGATCTGATCCGCAGACAAGCTTTTATCCGGTGTAACTTCCTTATTAGCCTTCTCTATTGCTGCAAGGATCTTCGCGCCGTCAAAAGTGACTTCTTTTCCGCTTCTCTTGATAATTTTCACTGGTGAACCCCCTATGATTTCTACAACAATCAGGCACCCCCTATGTACCCGATCCCGTACTAGATTTAGATGATTATAGCCACACGAAAACTATATCTTGTGGCTACAATTAAACTATAATACATTATGTTGTATAAATCAAGTGACAATTTATCGATATTAAAAATTTCGCATAAGTTCAAGGCGGTTCAGCATTCTGAGGTACTTTGACAATCTATTGTTATCCGTAATTTCGTATCCCGACTCGTAGTATGTAGTATTATGATTAACCACAATATCTTGTGGTGCGTTAAATTTCATCGTACAATTCGAATCGTTTTTAACATTAATCCCCATTACATCACCCAGATGTCTGATGGTTCCATAGTTACCATCCACCAGTTCTATGCTGTCTCCAAGGATCTCTCTGTACAGCGGTTTGAAGTAGTTAAAGTGAGTACAACCAAGAACCAGTGCACTGTATTTTGATATGTCAAAAGAAGAAAACTGCTTCTTTAGATATTCTTTTACTTCCTCTGAATCAAACTCTTCTCTCTCTGCATAGGTAACAAGCATTGGCATTTCAAGAAGATCAACCCTGTGAAGATTGTCGACTCGGCTTAGAAGGCTTGCCAGCTTCTCTTCCCTTAGAGTAACCGGTGTAGCCATAACAAGAATTCTGCTCTCATCGCTGGTATTTTCAACGGCAGGCTTAACTGCGGGTTCCATGCCAAGTATGGGAATGTCATATTTTCCTCTGACATAGGAAGCCGCAACGCTTGTGGCAGTATTGCAGGCGATAACTATGGCATCTACTCCCTTTTCCATAAGAAAGCGGACTATCTCATCAACATATCCCTTTATCTCTTCCTCTGTCTTAAGGCCGTAGGGTACATGCTCTGTGTCCGCATAAAATATATATTCCTGATCTGAAAGAAGATGGTAGGCTTCATGTAAAACAGAAAGGCCTCCCATACCAGAATCAAAAATTCCTATTCTCATATCTATCCTCGTTGTTGTATAGTAGTTAAAGAAAATATTTATTTTACTATATCACTTATTAGGCATAACCATGAAAGAATCTTACACTAACGAATTACAAAAATTATATGACGATGAGCGCGTAAGCCCCTTTATCCAGGAAATCTGTGAGTACTATGCATCCTCAAGGGATTATGAGGATGGTTCATACATTGAGGAGATAGAGCCCAGAGAGATTGTGGAGCCTGTATACATCCTCTTTTTCCTGCAAAGGCGTGAGACTCTGCTTGATGAGCTCTCTTATGTAAAAAAGAAGTATCCTGCACTCTTTGAAGCAGTATCTGATCTGCATGAAGAAATCCTTATACATATGGACATTCGCTCTCTTGAATCAAAAAGCTCACAGAGGCTGGTTGCCGCAATGGATGGCAAAATAGCATCGGCGCAGATCTTTGACAAAATCGAAGAGCTTGCAGACAGATATGATGAACTGTCAGAAGCTCTTGATCCATTTTATTCATGGCTGCATTCCTTCTCGTAAGGAGCAGCTTTTTCTTTGCTTTATTTCTCACAGCGCTGCTATGCCTGTAAGAAACAATCGAAGCTCTTTATTCTTCCACCCTTAGATATTTCATAACGCAGTAGAGGACTTTATCTTCGTACTCTACCTGAGCCCAAACTCCATCATCACTTACGGCTATTCTGTCAAGAACAGTACCCTCAGGAACCTGCACCTCAATAAAGTCATCCGACACTGTGCTGGGAGTATTCCTGAGATTAAGCTCTGTGGTAGTCACAACCTTATCGTCTGTGTAGGTATATCCTGCAACCTGACCTACCTGCACGGTTCCTCGCACTTCATCCGGGTCCGGCTTTAGATAAACATCATAGACCTTAACCTTAAATATCATTCCCATAAGGATAAGAATGAAAATTCCTGTAAGAGCAGAAGCAATCCTTACAACAACATATGGATTGATGCCGCCTCCCATATCTTCATCCTCATCGAACCAGTCATCTTCATCTCGGCCTCTTCTGCCCTTGTCACGAGATGATTCCTTCACAGCTTTTCGAGAAGTTTTCTTTTCTTCTTTTCTTGAAACCTTCTTTTCTGCTTTGCGGGAAGGCTTCCTTGCAGGTTCTCTTACAGGGCGGCGAGCAGGTCTTTCTTCATATTCATAGTCCTCTATATCTTCCTGCTCTTCCCTTACCTGGTATCCGGTCTCATCCCTCTGCTGTTTTGGAGGCTCGTCATCAAAGTAGAACTCAGAAGAATCCTCATCTAAGCTCTCCCTTTCCCTGTCCATGGCTTCATGCTGAGTTCTGTAGTACTCTTCACGTTCACTTGCTGACAAAAAGTCTAAGGGATCCTGAATCTCGATATTTATCTCCTCAGTATCCTGATTTTCTATATTTACTTTTTTCCTATAATCATTAAAATTTCTGATATTATCTGCCAAAAGCTCTCCTCCGAATTCTTCAGGCTAATATCTCCCCCTGAAATAAGCAAGGCTCTTTTTATCAAAATCAAAAGGCATTTACTTAAATCAAAAGATATTTTATCACAAAACAATATCATCTTCATCCCGGGCAAAGAAAAAGCCTCTCCTTTTACGGAGAGGCCATGAAAATCATTATAATTATGAAACGATCTTGTCGATCATGTTCTGGAGCTTAGCCTTACTCTGAGCACCAACTGCAGAGTCTACAAGCTCACCGTCTTTAATAAAGGCAAACATGGGAATTGACATTACTCCGTATTTCTGAGCAATCTCAGGCTGCTCATCAACGTTGATCTTGCCAACCTTAAGCTCCCCATCGTACTCCTTGGCAAACTCATCGATCATGGGTGCCATCATCTTACAAGGACCGCACCAATCAGCCATGAAGTCGATAAGAACCGGAATCTTGCTGTTGAGAACTTCTTCTTCAAAGTTCTTTGTAGTAAAAGTATACTCCGCCATTGTCCACCTCTTTCCGCGATATCCCTCATATCGCTGTGTTAGATTTTAAAGTACTTACCTTTTAATAATATATTTGAAGATCGGATTGCCCTTTGCAGAAAACCGTTCCTCATATTCTGTCATGATATTGCCTTCGTTCATAGCTGCGTCGTTATGAAGATCGAAGGTCACTGCCTCTGCGTGCCAGCCTGCAGTATTGAGCTCCATCAGTGAAAAATCAAACAGCTCCTTGTTATCTGTCTTAAACTCAAGCTGTCCATCCTCTTTTAAAATATGATCATATCTGTTAAGGAAGGTACTAGATGTAAGTCGTCTCTGTGCGTGTCTTTCTTTGGGCCAGGGATCGGAAAAATTAAGATAAATCCTATCCACTTCACCCTTATCAAAAACCTCTGTTAAAATCTCAGCTTCCATACGGATAAATCTGACATTCTTAAGTTCAAGCTCTGTCTGCTTCTGAATAGCTCTTAAAAGTACACTTGAGTACTTCTCAATTCCTACATAATTTATATCAGGATTGGCTGCTGCCAGATCCATTATAAATCTGCCCTTACCTGTTCCAACCTCGATACGGACAGGATTGTCATTTCCAAATACTTCTTTCCATTTCCCTTTGTGCTCTTCGGGATTATCTATAGCGAAGGGTGACTCCGCAATTCGCTCTCTGGATCCGGAGATATTTCTTAAACGCATTAAAACATTTACCTTTCATTTTCCTTCTCTTTTAGTGTATCATAAATGGGCAGAAACTTTATACTGTTTGACTGAAAAATAAGAAATTTTTCATATTTTTATCTGTATTTGGAGCAAAATAAATTGAAATTTAGAAAATTACAAACAATATCAATAATGCTTCTTGCAGTGCTTATATTTGTAAACTCCGGCATTTTTGTTATGGCAGAGACTCTTGAGGAAGCTGCTAATGAGAGAAAGCTTCTTCCTATTGAGAGTAACTCCATTGCCGGCTGGCCGGAAGGTCCTGAGATCGGCGCTGAGGCTGCTATTCTCATGGAGGTCAATACAGGAACAATTTTGTACTCCAAGAACATACATGAGGAGCTTTATCCTGCAAGTACCACCAAGATCATGACCTGTCTTCTTGCGGTTGAGAAGGGGAATTTGTCGGATACTATTAATTTCACTTATGACGCCATTCATTCCGTTCCTGCCGATGGATCAAATATCGGTATGGATGCAGGAGAATACCTCTCTCTTGAAGAATGCCTTTACGGAATTATGGTTGGTAGTGCCAATGAAGTTGCAAATGCTGTAGCAGAGAATCTTTGCGGATCAATCCAGGGATTTGTTGATCTTATGAATGAAAAGGCCAAGTCTCTTGGCTGCACCAATACTCATTTTGTTAATACCAATGGACTTCAGGATTCCGACCACTACACAAGCGCCTATGACCTTGCTCTTATCGGCTGCGAATTTTTCTCAAATGAGCTTTTGTGCAGAGTTGGAAATACTCCACGCTATCACTTTGAGCCAAGTGCAGGGCAGCCTGATGATTTTTATCTAAACAATAAGCACAAACTTATAAGCGGCGAGATACCTTACACAGGAATTATCGGAGGAAAAACAGGATACACAGATCTTGCAAGAGAGACTCTTGTAACCTGTGCTGAGCGCGGTAACATGAAGCTTGTCTGCGTTATTTTGAAGGAAGAATCTCCTGCGCAGTTTACAGATACCGTTCAGCTCTTTGATTATGGCTTTAATAACTTTAAGGCAGTCAATGTAAAAAGCGAAGAGACAGGATATATCCCTAAGGACAACTCCTTTTTCTCACAGGGTGAGGATATTTTCAACATAAAGGGAGCTTCTCTTGAATTCACCAAAAATGATTATGTCTGTCTTCCTTTGACTGCTGAATTATCGGATGCCACATCCAAGATTCTATACACAAATGATGAGAATTCACCTGAATCTGTAGCAACCATCGAATATTTTTTCAGCGGAGTTCCTATTGGAAACGGACATATTGTGGTAAATTCAGGGGCTTCCTCTGATTCTGATAAATCTGATCCTGAAAAGACTATTTACATTAATATAAAAACAGTCCTTTCCGGCATTTTGGTAGCCGGAGGACTGCTGCTTTTATCAATATATATCAGCGCTCTCATTTCAACCTACAGCTTCGGTGGAAGCCGCGAGGACAGAAAGCGTCTTTCAAGGAGAAAGAAGGAAGCCAGAAAGAGAAGCGGTCCGAGATTTTAATATTTCTTTTTCTCGGATTTTGCTTTTACTTCGCGCATCTCCTTTTCTGTAATAAACTTAAGGGTCTTAACGGCATAGTACCTGTCACGTTCTGTCTTTTTAACACGGACCTTGGCCTTCATATAGCCATGCTCCTTACAGATGGATACGCTGTAGAAGTGCTTGCCGTTAATGGAAAACCATTTAATCTTTCGTCTTAAAGGGTGATTACAAAGATAACACTTTGTGCCCATTACTTCAGGATCAGCAAGGAGTTCTTCCTTGGTCTTAAATTCCCTGGAAATGTATTTTGCATAGTGATCAAAAACAATATGAACTTCCTGATCCTTGGTCTTGGGAGTCACGTAATTATCGAAGGAATAGTTATAGAGAACCTTTTTATCAAGCTCCACAAAAATCCTTGCGGTGTAGTCCGCATCTGAAAGGGCTCTGTGAAAAGCACTGTCCTTCTCCATTCCAAGACTGTCCGTAGCGTGCTCAAGAGAACGTCTCATTTTTCCATCTTCATACATGATACTATAGAGCTTTTGCACATCATAAAATGGAAGCGGTCTGTCCGATAAAAGCTTCATATCAAAAAAGTCCATATTACGCTGAAGCTCTGTAAGATCAAGGGGTCCCCAGGTGCAGAATATGGGATCCTCACCGCACCAGTTAAGAAAATCATTTACTACGGTTACAAAATCATCACCGCTCTTAAGATCATCCATTGTGATGTGAATGAGATTCTCTGTTATCTTGTGCATTTTTTTATAAATCTGGGGACAGATGAGTCTGTTAAACTCACCTGTTCTTTTCATGTTTTCATCAAGGCGGATCGCACCTATTTCGATAATTTCGAAGGGCAGCGATTTCCCGTTCCTTTCTTTAACTGATTTCCCCTGATTCCATTCAAGATCAAAAACAATATAGTTTCCCATAAATTATTACTGTCTTTCTTTAGTATTTAAGCGATTGTGACCAGTGTTCCTGTCCGTAAATATCTGTAAATTTAAAGGATACGAGTATTTCTCCATCTCCCACGCTTCTGTTGGAGATATGCATATCTTCCATGCTGCCCTCAACTATTACGGGATCTCCAAGGAAGTAGGTATCTGTGTAGGTCTTATCGTATGCGTAGCAGTCGCAGATATATTCAAGCTTATCACCCTCTGACAGCTCTGTCAGATTTTTAGCAACCGTATCTGTCTCACCATTTACATAGTCGTAGGTTACGCCTGCCACATATCCATCTTCATTCTCTGAATCAAAGATAAGGATAAGGTCAGCTCTCTGATCATTCAGCATAACAGGAACTCTTCCCATAATAGCGTAGTTATCGGAATCTCCCTGAGTATCAATATGATAGTAGGAAACTATCTGATCATCAATATAGAGCCATGTTCTGTCAGAAGGTGCAACTGGATTGCCATCAGCGTCAATATCATAGGAGTTATCAAGACCCAGGTCCACATATCTTGTTCCGTCATCATAGAAAATATTGACCTCAAGATCCTGTACAAGATCCCACTGGTCAGCTGACATCTGAATTACATCGCCGTCCTCATCATTTTTCACAAACATAAGGGCGTTTTCATCAAACTGGTTGGCTGATACATAATCTGCCATATCCTGTGGATCAAGACCTTTTCCAAAGAACTGTGTATTGGATGCATCAAGTCCTGAAATTCCGCTATAGCTTCCTGAAAGCATTGTGGTAAAGAGCTGCATAAGGGCATCACCGCTTGCTGATGAGGATGAACCCGAAAGCTCTCCAAAAAGGCTTCCTGCCGGAGTCTGCGTTCCGCCTGCTGCCATCTGACCTGCAACCTGCATGGAAGCAACTTTCTGAATACATTCAGAATAGCTCTCATCCATTCCTATAGCTTCACTGGTGCTGACCATGCTGTCAACCTTAGAGGATTTCCTGTAAGGGAAGTACATGGAAAGACCGTAAGCATTGGTCATACCCTGGCTTGTGCGATTATACTTAACGCAGCCCTTGATGGCATCTGCAAGTTCTTTACCTTCATCTGTGCCCATATTATAAGCAAGATGAACAAGGTCAACCTGATCGATCTTTGTTGAAGCTGCAAATTCTCTTGTCTGTGCTCTGGCATTTGCAACTGTCTTATAGTTTTTATCTGAAACAAGATCAGATGTGGACTGGGCAAAGCCCTTAAGCTCATCAGGAACAGTTTTCTCAAGCTCTGCAAGATCTATAAGTGAAAGTGTTGTCTTTTGGCCTCGGCAGGTACTCTCACAGGTTTTGGTAAATCCATCGATTATGTTTTTACCGATTTCAAGAGTATCCATAGAGGGATTGGCTGAATATGCGTTAAGCCAGTCGGTGTAATACCAGCCAACACCTGGTTCTGTCTCTTCTGAAGCGATGAGATAGTCACCGTAGGAAGCAGTCATAAGGGCTGTCTCAACAGTAGCCATAAGGCATGCATCAAAGCCAATAAAATCAAAGGTTACTCCGCCGCCCTTAAGAGCTCTGTTTATACCTGAAAGTCCCATCGAACCAGACTGAGCATTTTTCTCATCATATCCATAGCCGCTTACAGAGCCGCCGCCATGATCCCAGAAAATCAGATCATATCTGTCAGCAGGATATTTATCCGCAGTCCATTTAATGAAGGATGCCAGATTGTCAGGATCTGTCATGGGCTTTTGACCTGCGTTGTCATTAAGGACTCTCAGGCCGCCCTTTTCAACCTTGTAAATCTGGTTTACTGAGCTGGATATTACATTGTTCTGCCAGTTTTTACATCCACCTGTAAATACAATGATGTTTATCTGATCTGAGAGATCTGCAGCCATCATTTCCTGAAGGTCCTTGGTGGCCATGGCGCTTCTGCTCTCAAGATCTGTTCCGCACATGTATACCATGATGGTGGTCACATCGCTGCCATCACCCTTAATAACTGTGCGCTTAGCTCTTGCACCATCGATAACTTCTTTATTGAGAACTCCTGTATTTGGCTCCTCTGCCCATGCACTTGAAGCTGAGCCATAATATCCTGTGCCGCCTCCAAGGAGGGAACCAAGAAGTGATCCCATCTGAGAAGATGAGGATGCAGTACTACTCTGAGTAGTATTTGAATAGGCGTTATCTGTTGTCTGCTGTGTCGTAGTATCTGTAGTTGTAGCCACATTGCCGGTTGTAGTAGTCTGCGTATATGAACCGGTGTCAGTGGTTTCCGGTGAGTCGCCGAAAAGTGATGAAAGGCCGCCGCCTCCGCCAAGCAAAAGTATCACCAGTACAACTACTATTGAAAGAGGACTTATGCCTCCGCTTCTCTTTGGCCCGCCGCCATTTGATCCGCCGCCTGACCCTTTTCCTTTATATCCATCTGATGATCCAACGGGTCCTGTTCCAAGACCATCACCTCTTACGTGGACGCCATTTCCGCCTTCTTCTATATTTTTCTTTCTTCTTACAGGTTCCGCCATGATGCCCTCCCCATTATCTATTTGGATAGACTTTTTTCCATTTTATCATATTGTACTACTTATCGCTCTTTTTTGCTTTTTATCGTGTTAACCTCCATACCAAACTCCTTTATTAAAATTCCATTAAAAAACCCTTAATATCAGTTTTTTCCAAAATATGTGATTTATAATTTAATATAGAATTGTTTCGAGGATACAGAATATGACTAACGAAAACACTGAACATGTCAAAACATATTCATATAAAGAAATAAATATAGCCATGGATTCCATGCGAGTCATGTTTGACATCGTAAGGCTTGTTGATGCTGAAGAATGCCGTGAAGTCTCAGTTTCTGCTGAGGGCGAGCTATGCTTTGGCAAGGAATGCTATGCCGTTTGGAATGCAGATCACAGGTGTGCCAACTGTACCAGTTTTCAAGCATGCCACACTCACTCCAAAAAGACCCGTGTCGAGTATTTTAACGGCAAGACCTTCCAGATTCAATCAGTTCCCATCATTCTGACTTTAAAGGACGAATCTCCCTACTGCTGTAATTTAGAGCTTATATCCTTTAGCGATGATGCTGTTGAAGCAGCTTACCACGAAGAGAAAACAAAATGGGAAACAAGCGGGTATCTTTCTACCCATGATACTCTTACAGGTATTCTTAACTGGGACGGCTTCTGTAAGGGAGCCCGTAATTTAATCAGCAATAATCCGGAAAAAAAGCATCTGGTTATTTCTGCTGATGTTGATAATTTCAGACTGGTTAACACTCTTTTTGGAAACAGTAAAGGAAATGAAGTTCTTATAGGCATTGCCAAAATATTAGAGGAAATGAGCGGAAGCACCGGAGTTGCCGGAAGATGCGGCGGTGTAAACTTTGCGCTGTGCATAGATGAACAAGATGATCTCGAGAAATGGCTTTCCGAGCTGTCTTCAAAGGTTGCAGAGCTTATCTATTCACCTTCATTTACTCTGACTATGCATTTTGGTATTTTTGATGTAGAGAATCAGAACCTCCCTATTTCCATAATGTATGACCGCTCCTATATGGCTCTTGAGTCCATAAAGACTGACGAAAGTGTATTTTATGCATACTTTACGGATGAGCTTTTAGAGAAGGCAGTCCATGAACAGAAGATTATAAACGAGTTTAAATCAAATCTAAAAAGCGGTCAGTTCATAATTTATCTGCAGCCTCAGGTTACAAAAGAAGGAGTGATCGAAGGTGCCGAATGTCTCGTAAGGTGGTGTCTTCCATCAGGTGATATACTTCCTCCGATGGAATTTATTGAGATTTTGGAGCAGGTAGGTCTTATAGGATCCCTTGATGAATATGTGTGGGATCTTGCTGCATACCAGCTATCCAAATGGAAAGGAACTGAATTTGATAATCTCTACCTCTCAGTAAATGTATCGCCAAAGGATTTTTATTACCTTGATATTGCCGAGATTTTTCCTTCTCTTTGCAAGAAGTATGATATATCACCTTCAAAGCTTCATATAGAAATTACTGAAACCGCCATTGCAGATGAAATGTCCGGAAATATGGCAACAATGGAGAAACTTCAGGCAAATGGCTTTACTGTTGAAATTGATGACTTTGGAAAAGGTTCGTCATCCCTTGGACTCTTGAAGGATTTAAAGGCTGACGTTCTGAAAATTGATATGCGCTTTATTCAAAGATGCAGCGATGATGACAGAAGCAATGTTATTTTGGAATCCGTTATAGATATGGCAAAAAAGCTACACATGGAAGTTATCTCTGAAGGAATAGAAACAAAGGATCAGCTTAATAACTTATCTGAGCTTGGCTGTGATGTATTCCAGGGCTTCTATTTTTCAAGGCCAATCCCTGTGGCTGCCTTTGAACAATACGCAAAACAGAGATTATAATTTGATCTGTAAAAGTTTACGCTATAAAAAATCGCTCATCACCCGTAACCGGATGATGAGCGTTTCATTTTATTTATAGAGTTCTTCCATTTCTTTGAGTGCTTCGCCGAATACTTCAAGTGCATCATCGATGGGCTTAGAAGTAGTAAGATCAACTCCAGCAATCTTAAGAAGACTAACCGGATCGTCTGTGCAGCCGCTCTTTAAGAAGTTCTTATACTGCTCTACTGCGCTCTCGCCCTCTTTGAGGATGCGGCTTGCAATAGCAACTGAAGCAGCAAAGCTTGTAGCGTACTGATAAACATAGAAGTTGTAATAGAAGTGAGGTATTCTGCACCACTCCCATGCAATCTGAGGATCTGAAACCATATCCTCGCCAAAGTACTGCTTATTAAGCTCATAGTATACATTTGAAAGTGACTCTGCTGTCAGAGGCTCGCCCTTCTCAGCCATTTCATTGGTCTTTCTCTCGAATTCCTCAAACATGGTCTGACGATACATTGTACCCTTGAAGCTTTCAAGGAAATGATTGATAATGTATGCCTTCTCTTCCTTGGACTTTGCATTGTCCTTCAGGTAGTGATAAAGAAGAACCTCGTTAGTTGTGGATGCAACCTCAGCAACGAAGATCTTGTAATCTGCGTTAAAGATGCTCTGTGCATGGTCTGAATACCAGGTGTGCATTGAGTGTCCCATCTCATGTACGAGTGTAAATACATCTTCTAAAGTGCTGTTGTAGTTAAGAAGCATATAGGGATGTACGCCATAAGCGCCGCTACTGTAAGCACCGCTTCTCTTTCCTTCGTTCTCAACCACATCGATCCAGCGATCTTCATAAGCTTTTTTCACAATTGAAAGATACTCTTCACCAAGAGGTGCAAGAGCCTTCAAGGAAATCTCCTTAGCTGTCTCGTAATCAACCTCCATGTTGAAGTCCTTGATCATTGAAACATATACGTCATACATGTGAAGTTCATCAACGCCAAGTAGCTTTTTCCTAAGGGACACGTAGCGATGCATCTTATCAAATCCTTTGTGGATTGACTCGATAAGCATATCGCAAACCTTAGGATCAACATTATTTCCATCAACTGCTGCTTCAAAGTTGGAGTTATATTTTCTTGCCTTTGAATTGAAGATTCTGGCCTTTACTTCACCGTCATAGAGGGCAGCCCAGGTGTTCTTGAACTCCTCATATCTACCATAGAATGCTTCGAATGCTCTTTTTCTAAGCTCCCTGTCCTTGGACATCTGAACAGGAACGAATCTTCCGTTTGAAAGAACAACTTCTTTTCCTTCTGAATCCTCTACACTGGGGAATTTAAGGTCTGCATCTGAGAGCATGTTAAAGCCTGTGTAGGGAGTGTTTGCCATCTCGCCTGTTGATGCAAGGAGCTGCTCCATCTCTTTACTTAAGATGTGGTCCTTAAGTCTTCTCATCTCTTTGATCTTAATCTCATACTGCTTAAGTGAAGGCTCTTCGCTGTAGAAGGCTTCAAGCTTCTCATCTGAAAGCCCAAGGATTTCAGGCTCAACAAATGATGTCTTCTCGCTTACAGCCACAAGAGCAGATGTGGATTTCTGGTTCATTCCGTTATATTTGGAATTAGCTGTATCCTCATCATGTCTCATGTGTGCATAGGCATGGAATCTGCTCTCTAAAAGCTCGATCTGCTCATAGAGATTTAATGCTTCAAATAAAGCCTTTGCACTCTCAGTGAGCTTTCCGCTGTATTTTGCAAGCTCTCCTGAAAGCTCTATTGCTTTATCAACTTCCTTCTGCCAGTCTGCTTCGTTCTCGTAAATATCCTCAAGTCGCCATGTAAGCTCTGCTGCAACTTCGGATCTCTTTGGTAATCTGTCCTGCATATTGTTTTCCTCCATTTAAAGTTTTTATTTCCCCCGATTTAGAACTGGAAGTATACGAATGGATTCTCACCTGTGTAGGCAAGAGTCAGTATAAGTCCAAGCTCAATAAAGAACAATGTCATTCCCTTAACTGTACTAAGGTCAAGTATAGGATAAAATCCGCTTACAGGGCGGTTTTCTTTTTTCGCTTTTCTGTCTGCAATAATCGATGCAATAATGAGTACAGCAAATCCTATAAAGGACCAGGCAAAGGGCTGGTTTATACCCTTCTGGAAGGTAACGATCCTCTTTATTATAAGAATTGCATCTGAGAATTTTTCTGATCTGAAAAATATAAATGAAAGTGAGTTAAACAAAAAGGCATCTACTATATTAAGCGCCCTCACAACCTCATTTTCACTTTTCCTTGGAACAAACTTATCAACGCAAAGCATGATTCCGTGAAGTCCGCCCCAAAAAACATATTTCCAAGCAGCACCATGCCACAATCCACCGACAAGCATAGTCAGGAAAAGATTAAGGCATTGTCTGTACAGTCCTTTTCTGTTTCCGCCAAGGGGGATGTAAACATATTCCTTAAGCCATGTGGAGAGGCTTATGTGCCATCTTCTCCAAAGCTCTGAAATGGATCTGGACATATAGGGTATGTTGAAGTTCCTGCTAAAGTCATATCCAAGGCACTTTGCACAGCCTATAGCCATGTCTGAATATCCGGAAAAATCAAAGTAAATCTGAACGGTATATGTAATGGTAGCAAAAAACAGTGAAAATGCACTGAAAGCTGCAGGCTTTGAATAAACATCATCAACAAATACGGACATGTGATCCGCAAGGACTATTTTCTTGAAAAGTCCAAAAGCAAAAACCTGAAATCCCCACTGAAGATTTTGCCAGTTGACGCATCTCTTTTCACGGAGCTGTGGCAAAAACTCGGATGCACGAACAATAGGGCCTGCAACCAGCTGGGGAAAAAAGCTTACATATAAAGCGAGCTTTATAAAGTCCTTTTCAACAGGGATTTTTCCTCTTTTTACATCTATAACATAGCTAAGAGCCTGGAAGGTATAAAATGAAATACCAACAGGCAGGATTATTCTGAGTGTACCAAGGTCCCTTCCTATCATGGCTTCAAAGGTATCCATGAAAAATCCAAGATACTTAAATATTCCAAGAACCGATAATGGTACCAAAATACCTGCCACAAATGCGGGCTTTTTGTCTGTGTGCTGCGCAGAAATATATGACACAACTATCACAAACAAAAGCAGGAAGCAGAAGCGGTAATCCCAATAGCCATAGAAAAAGAAGCTGGCCAAAAGAAGGAATATTTCTTTTACTCTCTGTTTAAAAAAACGCTCTATAAAAGCCGTTCCGGCAAGTACTAAAGAGAAGAATATTAAAAAATCTATTGATGAAAATGTCATTTGTTCTCCTCTATGTATTTATAAAGTTCATCTGCCATCATTTTTTGTCCCTTTTTATTAAGGTGTCCCAAGCCCACGGAGGTATTTGTAAAACCGTAGGCGAGAGTGTTGTTATCATAGTACTCCGAAGCAAATCGCTCTGACATATCGATGTAGCTTATTCCGACTTCATCGCAAAGTCTTTCATACTGAAGGCTGTCATTGTCTGTATTGTCGTATGTAAGGACGCCCTCGTGATCAAGTCTCATTGTGGGATGGAAAATGATTATTATATGAGTTCCATTCTCATCCGCCTTCGCTTTTATCTTGGAAAGCACTTCCCTTAGAAGCTCTTCATTGCAAAGATTATCTTCTTTTTTCTCTTCGATTACTGTTTCTGTGGCAGCGCCTGCTTTTTCAAAAGATATTATTTTATCCTTTATTTCGCTTGGCCCGATTATTTCCTTGAAGCTCTCAAGCTGATAGTACATCTGTCTGAGGAAAGGATTTTTCTGAAGCGCACCTATTATGCCACCTGCGTGGGAGCCTATGGTTTCTACAGTGCCATCAAGCATCTGATTAAGCTCTTCGTATGTGAAGTGAAGATAACCCGTCTCAATTACCACATATTTTGAAGGCTTATATTTGTCCATGGCCGCATCAAAGTTATTAACGCAGGTTGCAAAGTAGTGGCCTGACACGCCTATGTCATAGATTCTAAGATCCGGCAGACTTTCTGACAGCAGCGCTGCAGAAGAATAACCGGTGGGCACATTGGATGCCTCCATCTGAGAAGAACCCATTATGAGAATATCTATATCCTCTCCCTCTACATAATCTGTAGTATCATAGTACCCCTCATTATTGGTCTTGCCATAGGAAAAACCTTCAGTCATCTGTGAATGGAAGGTTTTGGGTTCCCATCTGTAATCAGTGGCACCATCAGGGTCATCATAATGTACCGGTGTATTAGAATAGAAAAAGCAAAAAGCAGTTAATACGCAAAATGCAATTATCATGGATAATAGTATTTTGCCTGCCTTATTAAAAAAATTTGAAATCATTAAAAGACCTCGTTTATCAAATATCTACGTATACAAAACGAGGAAGCCTTTTGGCTTCCTCTCTCTAAACGTTCCCGATGTGATTCGAACACACGACCTTCCGCTTAGGAGGCGGACGCTCTATCCAGCTGAGCTACGAGAACTCACTAAGCGCTATTTATACGCGCTTAGTTATTTTATCACAGCAGTTTTTATTGTTCAACTGTGCTTTTTGCTTTACGCCTTAGGGTTCCCTTTTCGCTTGCAGCAAATGATCAGAATCGCAATTGCTGTTGCAAGGGATATGATCTGAGAAAGTCTCCAGGTAAAGGGCTCGCTAAAGTAAACCTTCACATTTCCGCTAAAGCCTGCGGGAATCTCGACTGCCACGCGTTTTGATTCAGACTCTGTCACTGTAAGTGATTTACCATCGCTCTTTGCCTTATATTTTTTATAGCTCCAAAGAGGGAACTCTGCTGTTATATCCTGTCCGCTCTCATTATTTATTTCAGCAGTGATGGTTGTTGCCTTTCTCTGTGTGATGCTGCCAGACACACCCTCTACTTCAGGAAGTGAAAGCTCTGATTCTCTGTAGGCAAGACTTGCCTGGGCTCCTATAATTCCAAATTCATCAAGACCATCGAAATAGCATTTTCCTGAATCAACTGCAGAAACGGTATGAGCAACTCTAAATACCTCATCATAGTAAGTAAGATCCTGACCTATTGTAAGAATGGTCAGACAAAATGCTATGATAGCAGCAAGCTCCATGCCAAAGGCTTTTCCTTCTTTTACAAGGTTATCCTCCAATGCACCAAGGGAAAGTACTGTAAGCAGCACCACGAGTACACATATCACTCCAAGGAAATGCCATGGAAACTGAAGTATCTCAAGAGCTGAGTACAATTTTTCCGGAAGAAGCCTGTAAACATCATAGTATGGGAACCACTTTGTGCACATTATAAGAAGTACAACTGTGCATAAAAGAAGCTTTACTACCGTATTTTTCAGTTTTCCAAAATAGCCTTTTCCAAGAACTGCTGCGCAGATGAAAAGCGCTACAAGTGATGAAAAGCCAAGTGCTGCCCAGCCTGCCGTATACTGCATGCTATCAGGTTTTGTCATGAAAAGATATTCCGGCTCTGTGGCATTGCCCCAAAGAATATATCCATGCTCACCCATAAGCATCGGCACGTTTATAAGGTAGTCCACAACTGGAAGCATGAAGTGTAATCCAAGAAGAATCGTAAGTCCCAGTGTCTTAAGGAGCTTTATAAATATCTTTTTGGAAAATGTCAGCTTAAAAAATACAAAGCAGATAACCGGAATAACCATCGCCAGTATAAAGGTTGAGTGAACATGGGTCTCGATAGTCATATCGATTCCAACAGCCATCTCAATTATGCCGATATTTCCGGAAAGCTTCTCGTTATCTGTATATATATCCCACATTCCAAGCAGGATAAGTGGCAAAAATGCGTATGCTGCAAGCTCTCCAACAAGGGCACCTGAATAAATGCTGTGAAGATGGAAACCCATAAGTGAGTAAAGTGCAGCACCTGCAACGCCAAGATACTTTTTATTTGTGATGTTTCCAAAGGCTTTGTATGAGATAAGTACTGCAATAACATTCATCATCAGAATGTAGAACTTATATGCAAAAGCCAGTGAAAAACCAAGAACTATGAGTACTGCAGAAGGATAGAGGAACATTGATCCATACCCTACTCCGTCAGCATAGCCATAGCCGTTACACCATAAGGGATGTATTTTTACAGGAAAAATGCCGCTTTTAATTCCATCAGCTATAGCGCAGAATCTGGTGAGATGATAGTTTAAGTCATCTCCAAAATATACACCCTTATGAACAAGAGGATAACTTGAAAGTGCAACTATTCCTAAAAGAAGTGCTGCAATTGTGGCATTTTCCTTAAGCCATTTATCTGTTTTTTCTTTATTGAAAACGAAGGCTGCTATGAGAAGATCAATTATTACAAAAATGAACAGCCAAATGGTGAACTCGTGAAGTATTGTTTTGCCTCTAAGATATTCAATGTGAATATCTCCTACCATTATGTAATCTTCATCTGCAACAACAGGAAAATTTACTCTGAAATTCCCGGATCTGTTGATATACGCAAGATGTCTTCCTGTTTTATTCTCAGTATTATAGATTCCGATAACATCGGATACTACATTATCTGCACCCTTGTTTCCGGAAAAATCATCTACCGATTCAATCTCGGAATAAACATCCTTTTTGGAATCCTCATAAACGTTATTGGTATCGTAGGTGTAGCTGATATCATAGATACCTTTTTCCAGATAAATGTTTTCTGTGGTAATCATCTGGCCGTTATGATAGGAGTGGTCACAATAGGCACCCTTCTCATAACCGTTATCTTTTCCCATATATAACAGAAGATCATCCTGAAGGATGTCCGATGCCATTTGTCTGTTGAATGACATGGTATGTACTCCTAGAAGGATGATTTCTAATAAAATGATCAATGCAAAAAATATGCGTTTTTTATTCATGATAATTTTTGATTTCCCCTGATTTTTTCATGTGCACGATTCGGTAAGCTAATATCAATCCTCTGCGTAATTGACATAGCCCTGCATCCAGATATTCCCCTTAAATCTTCTACCTGGCATTGGCTCTCCGAGAAGATCCTTTCTGTTAATGCAAACATCAAATACAAGCTCGTTACAATTTATTGTCATAACCACAAGTGTCTGACCTGTAAGTCTGTTTGTCTCCTCGTGACAATCCATGATTTCTCCCATGACAGAATACTGATCACTTTCTACTCCGTAGGGCATAAAGTAATTGTCTACAAGAGTGTAGATATCAGTGGTCTTTATCTGCTTAGAAAGTGCACTGTAGGTATCCATATCCTCTATGGACAAGGATTCCATTGCTGACTCATCGCCTTTCCTGGCTTTGTGCATCAGCTTCTCTCTCTCCCTTGTTCTCTTTCTGACAAACTTCTTGTCGCTGTCTGTTTTAGCAATAGGCATTACGACAGTTCCATTTGTGGAAAGAGCTGACATAGTAAGTGTAGTTCCTCGTATGGGGAATTTATTTTCATTCTGCACCTTAATATAAGGAATCATATTTTGCAGATAAAAAATAATGGTAACTCCCACACGAAGATCATCACAGACACCGGCATAGGATTCTCTTGAAGCGTGACGAGAAACTGTGATGTCTTCTTCTGTAGTTATGCCGGTACCTCTGATATATGGATAATAGTAGTCGTACATGAATTTGTCCTGCTCATTAAACTCGCCGCAGACACAAATTCCTATACCATCAGCGAAATCCTTGCAGAATTCTCCGAGCAACTTATCGCCATCCTTGGTAACATAGGATCTTGAATCTGCTTTCTGCACTGTCATTGCTATCAAATTCTGTATGTCTTCTCTGCTTTTTATATTTTCAAAGCCTATTGCCCGTAAATAATTATGCATGGATTTCACCTCCTTTCATTTTTTCTAAAAATACTTCTATAGCTTTATTTTACAGGGATGAGTTTCTCTTTTCCACCCATATAAGGTCTAAGTGCAACAGGAATATTAACTGATCCGTCTTCATTGAGGTTGTTCTCAAGGAATGCGATAAGCATACGAGGCGGAGCAACTACTGTGTTGTTAAGTGTGTGCGCAAGATAGTTTCCATCTTTGCCCTTGATTCTGATCTTAAGTCTTCTTGCCTGAGCATCACCAAGGTTAGAGCAGCTTCCTACTTCGAAGTACTTCTTCTGTCTGGGTGACCATGCTTCAACGTCGCAGGACTTGCACTTAAGATCTGCAAGATCTCCTGAGCAGCACTCAAGTGTACGAACAGGAATATCCATTGAACGGAAAAGATCAACAGTGTTCTGCCAAAGCTTGTCGTACCATACCTTTGACTCTTCAGGCTTACAAACTACGATCATCTCCTGCTTTTCAAACTGATGAATTCTGTAAACACCTCTCTCTTCGATGCCGTGTGCACCCTTCTCCTTACGGAAGCAGGGTGAATAGCTTGTAAGAGTCTGAGGAATATCAGCTTCTTCAATAATCTGCTCTTTGAACTTACCGATCATTGAATGCTCACTTGTACCGATGAGGTAGAGATCCTCACCTTCAATCTTGTACATCATAGCTTCCATCTCAGGGAAACTCATAACACCTTCAACAACATTGCCGTGAATCATGAAAGGAGGAACGCAGTATGTAAATCCTCTGTCGATCATGAAATCTCTTGCATAAGAAATAACTGCAGAGTGAAGTCTTGCGATATCACCCATAAGATAATAGAAGCCATTACCTGCAACTCTTCTTGCTGCTTCAAAATCTATACCGTTGAATCTTTCCATTATATCTGTGTGATAAGGAATTTCGAAATCCGGAACTACAGGATCGCCAAACTTTTCAATCTCAACATTCTCGGAATCATCTTTTCCAATCGGGACACTCTCATCAATGATCTGAGGAATTACCATCATGATCTTAAGAACCTTCTCATCAACAACTTTCTGATTTTCCTCAAGCTCAGAGAGTCTTTTTGCATTAGCTGCAACCTCAGCCTTCTTTGCTTCAGCCTCTTCTTTTTTGCCCTGAGCCATTAAAGCTCCAATCTCTTTAGAAATCTTATTTCTGCTTGCGCGGAGATCATCTGCTTCCTGCTGATTTGCTCTTCTCTCGTTATCAAGTGCAATAACCTCATCTACAAGAGGAAGCTTTTCATCCTGGAACTTCTTCTTAATGTTTTCTTTTACTACTTCAGGATTTTCTCTTAAAAATTTGATATCTATCATTTTTGCATCTCCTTATTATGCTTAATTTTTCTGACATAAATTTGAATTACCTGTAATTCATGGCTTCATCTAAAGCTATCTGTTCTTCTTCACCAAGCTCAAGATCACATTTTCCGTTTTTGATTTCCTTTGAATATGTGTAGTTACCATCTGTGCTGTGAACAGAATTTAATAAGAAACCATTGTTGTCTTCATCAAGAAGTGCAAGTGCATAACTTAGCTTTCCGCCCATCTGATTGAAGGCATCATATTTAATAATACCGATTTTCTGGAAACAGTATGCCAATCTGTTGTAAATATTATTTATGTCTTTTTGATTCTTTTGTGTCGCTTTTTTGATAATCTCATTATCTTCAAAAAGAGCAACTATTTCATCCTCAAGTGAAGCGGCTTCTTTACCCTTCATGAATTTGGATATCTGCACCTTGATACTCTTTATCTTTTTTCCCTGCATTATTATGATGACAAACAGGATTATTATCAAGAGGATATTTGCTATAAGTACATAAGTAATATCCAGGCTGATTCCCATTGAATCTAATAAGTTACTGTTCATTTATTTCCCCTACCCCATTTTTATTTGTAAAGTTTTTCTGCGATTCTCTCTAAATCATCTGTGCTGTAGAACTCTATCTCAATCTTACCGGTTCCTTCTCCCTTGGAAACAATCTCTACCTTTGTTCCAATTGCCTGCTTACATCTCTCTTCAAGTTCTCTGTAAGCTGACTCAACACTTTCATTTTTGAGAACAGATTTTTTCTTCTTTTTATCCGGCTTACCAAGATTCTTAACAAGCTTCTCTGTTTCTCTTACATTAAGCTTTTTATCAAAAACTTCCTCAGCAATCTGAAGCTGCTCTTCCGGATTCTCGATAGATATAAGTGCTCTTGCATGTCCCATGCTAAGCTTCTCATCTATAAGCATCTGTCTTACTTCATCGCAAAGCTTCAAAAGTCTGAGAGAGTTCGTAATAGTAACTCGGCTCTTTGAAACTTTCTCAGCAACAACGTCCTGGGTATACCCAAACTCATCGATGAATCTCTTATATGCAAGAGCTTCTTCAATAGGATTGAGGTCATCTCTCTGGAGGTTATCAATAAGAGCATACTCTGCAATTTCTTCCTCAGTGAGATTCTTTATGATTACAGGAACTTCTTTAAGACCTGCCTTCTTAGCAGCTCTCCATCTTCTCTCTCCTCCGATGATCTCATAGTGATCACCTCTATCCTGAACAATAAGAGGATTTATTATTCCATGCTGTTTGATTGAATCAGAAAGCTCGATGAGTTTATCTTCATCAAAAGTTTTTCTGGGCTGATCTCTGTTAGGTTCAACCTTTGTAATATTTACTGTTGTAACCTGTCCCTCTTCAGGAGTCTCGGAAGTATTTGTCTTTGATGCAGACTTAGGTGCCGGTGCTATAAGAGCATCAAGTCCTTTTCCAAGTCCGCGCTTTGCATTTTTAGGTGGCATAATTCATCTCCTCTATATTTAGTATAATGTTTCACGTGAAACACTAATAGTTGTAATTAATTAAAATTTTCTTCCGATAACTTCATCTGCTAAAAGTCTGTATGCTACAGCACCAGCTGACTTAGTATCATAAAGGTTAATCGGTATTCCATAGCTGGGTGCTTCTGCAAGTCTGATATTTCTGGGAATGATTGTTTTATAAACATTCTCATTGATATGATCTTTTACATTCTCAACAACCTGCAATGAAAGATTTGTTCTGGAATCGTACATGGTAAAGATTACGCCTTCCATCTCAAGATCATTATTCAGTCTGTCCTTTACAAGATTAACTGTACGTACTAACTGACTAAGTCCTTCCAAAGCGTAGTACTCACACTGGATAGGAACAAGAACTGTATTTGCAGTAGTCATTGCATTTATAGTAAGCATACTAAGTGAAGGAGGACAATCGATTATAATAAAATCATAGTTGTCTCTGATTTTCTCAATTGCATTCTTTAAGATATATTCCTTCTCTTCCATATCAATAAGTTCGATCTCAACAGCAGCGAGATCAACATTGGCAGGAATAATATCAAGTCCGTCTACTACATTCTTAATAAGAACATCTTCGACATCGGCCTGTCCTATAAGTAATTCATAAATAGTATTTTCTAATTCATTCTTATCAAGTCCAAAACCACTGGTGGTATTTCCCTGAGGATCTGTATCAATAACCAGAACTTTTTTCCCTTTTTCTGCCAGGGTAGCAGATAGATTAATAGATGTAGTTGTCTTACCAACTCCGCCTTTCTGATTGGCGATTGCAATTGCTCTTCCCATATTGCTATATCTCCCTCTTATTATTAAACTCAATTTTGTATTATATCATAATTATAGAATTATTTTATTGGCAAATTGTTTAAATTATGTACTCAATTTTCTTGTAATTTATGTTTCACAAATAAAAACAACTATATATTGGGTTAAAATGTTTCACGTGAAACAATTACTTGTGAGAAAATATTTTCAAATTGTAATGTTTCACGTGAAACTTTTTTATAAAGGTTTCTTCTGTGGAGTACCTGCTTTTCTTGGATACTTATGTGGAGTGTTTTGTCTCTTCTTGATTATACAGATAATTCTTTTCACATCAGTACCCGGGAGATTGAATTCTTCCACAGAATCAGTCTTACCACCAAGTATAAATATAGCATTGGAAGCTTCATCAATTTCTTCTTTTGCTTTGTCTCCTTTATATGAAATAAAAGCTCCATCAACCTTTATGTATGGAAGGCAATATTCACATAAAGTAGAAAATCTTGCAACTGCTCTTGAAACGCATATATCAAATTTTTCTCTGAGTTCACCGGTCTTATAATCAGAATAATCTTCTGCTCTTCCATGTACAGTAGTTATTGATCCGGCACTATTTAGATCAAGTTCTTTTATCACTTCATCAAGGAAGTTCAATCTCTTTTGAAGTGAATCCAATAAGGTAACATGTAATTCAGGAAAAACAATCTTCAGAACAATTCCAGGAAAGCCGGCACCTGTTCCAACATCAATAAGTGATAGATCCTTTTTAGTAAAATCAAAATACTTGGCTGATGAAATACTATCAGTAAAATGTAATTTACATACTTCATCAAATTCTGTTATGCCGGTAAGATTCATTCTGGTATTCCAATCCACCAACATTTCAAAATATTTATCAAACTGATTAAGTTGTTTTTCTGAAAGACTAATGCCAAAGGATTTAAAGTCTTCTATCATAGTATCAAAACTATGCATTTAAATATCTCCTTAAAAATACAATATATAGTGTTTCACGTGAAACATTATATACAATTAGTAGTTATTCATATTTTGTTCCTCTATTATAGTTTTCAAGATAAACTAATAATACTGAAATGTCAGCAGGATTTACTCCACTTATTCTTGATGCCTGTCCAACATTTACGGGTCTGAACTTTTTAAGATTCTGTCTTGCTTCTAATCTTAGACTAATTACATCATCATAATCTATATCAACCGGAATTATTTTTTTCTCCGTCTTCTTAAATTTGTCGACCTGTCTTTGCTGTCTTTCTATATATCCCTCATACTTGATATTGATTTCAACCTGTTCGATTACATCTAAAGGAAGGTCCGGTCTGTCGGGATCAATATCACTTATGTTCTGATAATTAAGTTCAGGTCTGCAGATAAGTTCAGCAAGAGATACAGCAGTTTTTAATCTCGGTGATTCATGCTTATCCATGAATTCCTGGATAGTTGCATTGGCACCAACCTTTATACTCTTAAGTCTTTCGGTCTCTTCCTGAATCTGTTTTTCTTTTAAGATAAGAGCATTATATTTCTCTTCAGAAATTAGTCCTACCTCATAACCTTTTTTACGAAGTCTTATATCTGCATTATCCTGTCTGAGTAAAAGTCTGTACTCAGCTCTTGAAGTCATCATTCTGTATGGCTCAAGATTATCCTTTGTAACAAGGTCATCAACCAAGACACCAATATAGCCTTCTGATCTGTCTATTGAAAGATAAGGTTTTCCAAGGATTTGCATACAGGCATTTATACTTGCGTATAATCCCTGAGCTGCAGCTTCTTCATAACCACTGCTACCATTAAACTGTCCTGCACTGAAAAGTCCTCTTACTTTTTTTATTTCAAGTGTAGGATGAAGTTCACCAGAACATAAGCAGTCGTATTCAATAGCATACGCATTTTTAACGATCACACAATTTTCAAGTCCGGGAACAGTTCTATACATCTGGAGCTGTACATCTTCAGGCATTGAAGAACTCATTCCATCGACATACATTTCATTTGTATGAGTTCCTTCGGGCTCGATGAAAACCTGATGTCTTATCTTGTCAGGGAACTTTATTACTTTATCCTCAATTGAAGGACAATATCTCGGTCCAATTCCTTCAATTACTCCTGCATATATAGGTGATCTATTTATGTTATTTCGTATAATTTCATGTGTTTTTTCATTTGTATAAGTGAGGTAGCAATTATGCTGTTCCTTCTGGATAGAATCAGGATCCGTATCAAATGAAAAAGGTATTACAGGTGTATCTCCTGTCTGAACTTCCATCTTGGAATAATCGATGGTATTTCCATCCATTCTAGCTGGAGTTCCTGTTTTAAATCTTCTTAAATTTATTCCGGCTTTTATAAGTGAATCTGATAAAAGGTTTGAAGGCTGTAAACCGTTAGGTCCTGTATACTGAATTGATTCACCGCAAAGACATCTGCTTTTAAGATAAGTTCCTATACAAAGAATTACAGACTTACCTAAATATTCAAGACCGGTAACTGTCTTAACACCTTTAATAGTTTTCTCATAGCCTTCTTTTTTAAGTTCATCATCTGATATATCTTCAAAAAGAATTTCTGAAATTTCAGATTGCTTTATTGTAAGATTTTCCTGGTTTTCCAAAATTCTTCTCATGGTCTTGGAATACTCAAGTTTATCTGCCTGGGCACGAAGAGAATGGATAGCAGGTCCTTTAGATTTGTTCAGCATCTTGGATTGAAGAAATGTCTTATCTATATTTTTACCCATTTCTCCGCCAAGAGCGTCAATCTCTCTAACAAGATGTCCCTTTGAAGAACCACCAATGTGAGGATTGCAAGGCATGAATGCAATATTGTCCGCACTTAATGTGAACATTACAGTCTTAAAACCAAGTCTTGCAGCTGCAAGTGCAGCCTCACATCCGGCATGACCTCCACCTATAACAATTACATCTACTATATCAGCTACCATAAAATCTCCTATTTACCCATACAGAACTTTGAGAAAATCTCATCAATAAGATCTTCATCAACTTCCTGTCCAATTATTTCTCCAAGAAAAGCATAAGCATTCATAAGATCGATTGAATAAAAATCTTCAGACATTCCATCTTCAATACTGGAATTTACTTTTTCAAGACTTGCCTTTGTATTTATCAAAGATTCCTTTTGTCTTAGGTTGGTAATATATACTTCTTCTCTTGGAAGAATGTTTCCACTTAAAAACATAACAGATATTATTTTTTCAAGTTCTTCTATTCCAGTTCTGTCTATCATAGAAGTCTTAATTACTTCAATATCATCACCATACATTTTGTGTATGGATTCTTCAGTGATACTAATACTGTCACTGATGTCATTTTTATTAAGTAAAACAATCACATGGTTGTTTTGAATAATTTTTTTTATTCTCTCATCATCTGACAATTCATCATCAGTGGAATCTATGATATATAAAATCAGATCAGCAGTTTCAGCAGACTTAACAGCCTTTTCCACACCTATCTGTTCAATCTTATCTTCCGTATCTCTTATTCCGGCAGTATCAATTACATGAAGAACAATATCACCCAGTTTTATATTTTCTTCGATAATGTCTCTTGTAGTTCCTTCGATATCAGTAACTATTGCTCTCTCTTCACCGGCAAGCATATTTAAGAGAGAAGATTTTCCTGCATTTGGTTTTCCAATGATTACAGTTTTTATTCCTTCTTTTCTGATGATACCTTCATCGGAATTTTTAATTAGCTTATTTATTTTCTCAAGCCACTTTTTATTCTTTTCAGAAAGCTTTTCATCAAAACCTGTGAGATCATAATTTTCAGGATCATCTATTGCAGATTCTATGAAAGCCATCTCATAGAGAATCTCTTTTCTGAGTTCATCTATCTGTTTAAAAAGTTCACCACCAAGTTGAAGCTCAGAGTTTTTCATGGAAAACTCATTTTGTGAATGGATTAGATCCATTACAGCTTCTGCTCTTGTTAAATCAATTCTTCCATTGAGAAAAGCTCTTTTTGTAAACTCACCGGGCTCAGCAAGTCTGCATCCATTTTTTATAAGGAGCTTTAAAATGGTTTCCATAATAAGTCTTCCGCCATGGGAATTTATTTCAACCACATCTTCTTTGGTATAACTCCTTGGAGCCTTCATGACAGATATCATAACTTCATCGATTTTGTTTTCATCTTCATCGCATACAAATCCATAATGAATAGTATGAGAATCAAAATCTTTTAAAGAATGATTTCCTTTAGCATCAATATACAATTTGTCAGCCTGCTCTATGGCCATTGGTCCACTTATTCTGATGATACCGATTCCGGCATCTATCATTGCAGTAGCTATAGCACAGATTGTGTCTTCTTTAAAATACATATCATTCCTCTGAAAATGAAAACAAAATTTGTATGGCAACTCTTTTATCTAAAAGAAAATCTACTACTTCCTTTTAGATAAAAAAGCTGCCGCATTAAATGCGACAGCCCCATTAATTATTTCTTCAGTGTAACTACAACTCTTCTGAAAGGTTCTTCGCCTTCACTATGAGTAGTAACATACTTATCACCCTGTAGAGCTGAATGTATAATTCTTCTCTCATAAGGATTCATAGGTTCAAGTGAAACTGATTGCCTGTTTTTACGAACCTTATAAGCAATATTTTTTGCAAGATTCTCAAGTGTGGCTTTTCTGCGAGTTCTGTAATTCTCTGTATCAACCTTAACATGAATGTAATCTTCACTGTCTCTGTTAACAACAAGAGAAATCAGATACTGGATAGAGTCAAGAGTCTGTCCTCTCTTACCGATAAGAACTCCCATCTCATCTCCTGATAAATCAACTTCGAGAATCTTATCTGTCTCGTTGTATTTAGCATCTACATTTACTTCCATCTTCATAGCGCCAAATACATTTGATGCAAATTCCTTTGCTTTGTTTATGAATTCATGATCATAAACATAAGAAGCAGGCTTTTCTTCCTGAACTTCTTCCTTAACTTCAACTGCCTTTTCAGGCTTGTTGTTTTTCTTCTTTTCAGAATTATGATTCTTCTCAGCCTTAGGCTCCTTTGTAACCTTCTCTTCTACAGGAGTCTCTTCAACATCGCTCTTTTCTTCAGACTTAACCTTTGCCTTAATGATAGCAGGCTTTACATTAAATCCAAATAAACCGATTGAAGGCTGCTGGATTACTTCATAGTCAAGATTGTCGCTTGTAACGGATAACTGAATGCAAGCATCTGTAATACAATCATCAACTGTCTTAGCTGATATTTCAATGTATTCCATTACTCTTCCCCCTTGTTGTTTTTCTGATCAAATTCCTTAACCATATTAGCTCTTGCAAGAAGACTGTTCTTATTAGCTTTTCCGGAAGCATAGATATCACTTGCCTTCTTAATCTTCTCATCCTTTTCAGCCTGAGAGATTTTTGATGAAGTTGATGCAGACATATTTCTTGTATTCATGTTTGCATATCTGTTCATCTGAGGAGTAGCCTTCATTGCTTCAAGCTTCTTATTGTACTTCTCGATGTTCTTCTCAATCTGAGCATCAATATCCATCTTATCGATGTGCTTATTGATAACGATCTGCTGAATAGTTCTTACTACTGCATTGGCAATCCAATAAATACCCATACCTGCAGGGAATGTAAATGTAAAGAACAATGACATTATAGGCATCATCATATTCATGGTCTTCATTGAGTTAGCCATCTGAGCTGCCTGATCGTTAGGGTCATTCGATGTA
Source organism: Butyrivibrio sp. MB2005 (assembly GCF_000424285.1). GTDB lineage: Bacteria > Bacillota > Clostridia > Lachnospirales > Lachnospiraceae > Butyrivibrio. Next base: position 58,041 of record NZ_AUJP01000015.1, read on the forward strand.
TTTGCTGCCTGAGGCATAAGCTGAATGCTTACCCACTGAGTAAAAGCAGAAAGTGCAGGAATGATAATTGCACCTATAAGTAAAAGGAATTGCTTTTCAGAGAAAGCAGTTTTTACCATAAAAATAGGTGAATCAGCAATATTAAGACCAAGGAAATTATTGAATCTGTTAAGAAGATCATGGGTCTGATTTACATAACTTGAAAGATCTCCGAAATGATCTAACAGATTATTCCAGTCTGTTGTTGATGCCTTATTAAGTACATCAATGAAAGTATTTTCAATGTATTCAACATTACCTGATGTAAAAGAATCATTTGAAAACTGTCTTGAAAACTGAGAAGCGCTTGATAATGTCTGTAAGAAATCACTTGCTCCTGCAGTCTCGCGAAGCTTTGAAACTAAAGGATAAAAAGCATCCTTAACCTGTGCTACATAAGCAGGCATAGAATAAATAACACGATAAAGTGCTATAAGGATAGGAAACTGAATAAGCATCTGAACACAGCTTCCTGTCTGTGATACACCATACTTAGCATAAAGAGCTTTTATCTCTTCCTGCTGAGCAAGCATTGAATCGTTATCTTTTTTACCCTTGTACTTATCCTGGATAACCTTAAGTTCAGGACTAAGTCTGCTTTGAAGCTTAGAAAATTTCTGCTGTTTATAAGTTAAAGGTAACAACAGGAAATTTACTATGATAGTAAATAAAATAATAGCAAGACCGATATTGGGAATACCAATTTTATTAAGGGCCATGAAAATCCAGTTCATAATATGGCCAAGTAACCATGCTACTGGTCCTACGATCTTACCCTGGTATTGTGTAAGTGCAATTAAATTCAAAATTCATCCTCCGTTGTTACGGTACAGGATCATAACCCCCGCTTGAAAAAGGATTACATCTTAGTATTCTCCATAAAGCTAAGATGCTTCCTTTTATAGCTCCGTATTTTTCTATTGCTTCCAGTCCGTATTGCGAACATGTCGGTATATACGGACATTTTGTTCTCTTTAAGGGAGAAACATATTTCTGATAAAATTTAATCAGATATATCAGTATTTTCTTCATAATTCACCTCATCATTTTTCCTTAGATGAGACTTTCCTGCCAGATATAAGAATGACTTCTCGATTTCAAAGAAACCTGCATCCTTAGCACGGCTTCTGGCAACGACTACTATATCTAAACCACTATTAAATATATTTTCGTGTAGTCTGTAAGATTCACGAACAAGTCTTGCAAACCTGTGCCTTACAACACTGTTCCCAACTTTTTTACTTGCTGAAATACCAAGTCTGTTTATTTTAAGACCATTTTCTCTGACATAAACAACAATATTTTTATCTACATAGCTTTTACCGGTCTTATAAACAACATGAAAATCAGCTGTCTTTTTAAGTGACTCTGTTTTGATCATTCGTTAATTCCAAATTGAAACTTTATATAATATATAAAGAAATACGCGAACATGCATAAGAGCACATTCGCGCAAAAGACCACAGTATGTGGCCCTATTATGCAGATATTCTCTTTCTACCCTTAAGTCTTCTGGCAGCAAGTACCTTTCTGCCTCCCTTAGTTGCCATTCTTGCTCTAAAGCCGTGAACACGAGCTCTCTGAAGCTTATGCGGCTGATAAGTTCTCTTCATAGTCGAAATACACCTCCTTCTTTAATTTGTATGCTAAATTGCATGCAATAAAATTACTGTCTAATCAGAAAAAATCGATGTTATTATAGTAAAAATAAGAATTTTAGTCAAGCACAAAAAGAAATGTGGATAACTCGCAATTTTTTTCACAAAAATTTCTTCCAAGATATAGTATCGAAACAAGTTATCCACAACAAAATGTTGATTTTGTGGATAACTTGTTATTATCTGTAAATTTAAAAATTTTATCCACATATTGTGGATAGATTGTGGAAAACATGTTTGCTTAATGTTAATAATTAATTAGAAAATTCAGTATTTATGCGGGTTTGATTCGGTGAATTAATATTTTAAACTTTTCCACTTTTTCCTCTCACATATTAAATGATAATTTTTTTTTCAATATTTTAAAAAAAGTTATCCACAAAATGTACTTGTTTGATATTTATACCCCTATACGCTAAAATATTTCATAAATTCGCATTGGGAGAAATATATGGAAAAGGATACTGAAATTACACAAAAACTACACGAAAACTGGGAAGTTTTAAAGGATGAAGTCAGGGGAGATCTTGATATGACTACAATTTCCTTTGACACCTGGGTTAAACCACTTTCTTTTTACAGTTATGAGAATGGAGTTGCTACTATAATAATACCTTTTGATGACAGCAACGCTCTTAACTATATAGAAAAGAAATATCTTAAATTCTTCATTGTAAGAATATCTGAATTCTTGGATAAGAATGTTGAAGTAAAATTTGTATTAGAAAAAGATATTATTAATAATGAAGAAACTCCTTCAAAAAAATCTGATGAGCATGAAAACAGTCTCAATAACTATGAGTTTTCTAATCTTAATCCAAAATACAGATTTGATACTTATGTCGTAGGTGGAAATAACAGATTTGCTCATAACGCATCACTGGCTGTAGCTGAATCTCCGGGAGAAGCCTACAATCCTCTTTTCTTATATGGAGGACCTGGACTTGGTAAGACTCACCTTATGCATGCCATCGGTCATTTCATAATAGAGAATAATCCCGGATCCAAGGTACTTTACGTTACTTCTGAACAGTTTACAAACGAAGTTATCGAATCTATCAGAAGTGGTAAAGCTGAGGCCATGAGCAGACTAAGAGATAAATATCGTACTGTGGATGTTCTTATGGTCGATGATGTTCAGTTTATTATAGGAAAGGAAAGTACTCAGGAAGAGTTTTTCCACACCTTTAATGTCCTTCATCAGTCAGGAAAACAGATCATTCTTTCATCAGATAAGCCTCCGAAGGAAATGGAAACCCTTGAAGAGAGATTCCGTTCAAGATTCGAGATGGGTCTTATCTCTGATATTCAGGCTCCTGACTATGAGACCAGGATGGCTATCTTGAAAAAGAATGCCGAGAATAATGCTCAGACTATAGATGATGAAGTATTTGAATATATAGCTACTAATATTAAGTCTAACATCAGAGAGCTGGAAGGTGCTTACAACAAGATCATCGCTTTCTCAAGACTTAAGGGAATGGCTACTATTACAATAGATGATGCCAAGGAAGCTCTTAAGGATATCATTTATCCCGATGTTTCCAAGGTAATAACAATTCCTCTTATTATAAGTACAGTTTGCGAACAGTATGGAATCAAGCAGGATGACATCACATCCAAGAAAAGAAATAAAGAAATCGTACTTCCCAGACAGATAATCATGTATCTTTGCAGGGAATATACAGATGCTCCTCTTGAAGAGATTGGAAGAGCCCTCGGTAAAAAGGATCACACCACCGTAATGAGCGGCATAAACAAAATAAAGGATCTCCTTGTTGGAGACAATGATGTATCAAGAACAATAGACATAATTAATAAGAAGCTTAACCCCGGAACATAATGTGGATAAATTTGTTTATAAACAGTTTATAAAATGTTTATAAATTAGTTTTGGGAGTGGAAAACTTTTTTATGGTCTTAAATCGCAAAATTTGCCTTGTGGTTAAATCTAAAGTTTGTAACATTAAATTTTTATTTATCAACTATTAAAAATTTGTAAAAAAGGCAGATAAATTGTATAATGAATAAGGATTTCCACAAATCAACAGCTATTATTATCTATATTATTAAATAATAATTAATTTATATATATTATTGGTTTTCGAAGGGAGCTTTTAGCAATGAAATTTGTTTGTTCAAAATCGAATCTTGTTTCAGGATTACAGATTGTATCCAAAGCTGTTCCTAACAAGACGACGATGTCTATACTTGAATGTATTCTTATTGATGCAACTGAAGGAGTTATTAAATTCATTGCTAACGATATGGAACTTGGAATACAGACAGAAGTAGAAGGAAATATATTAGAGAGAGGTTTTATTGCAATTGATGCAAAGATCTTCTTTGATATTATCCGTAAGCTTCCTGATAATGATGTAACTGTAGAAGCTGATGCATCAAGAAAAGTAACAATCAGTTGTGAAAAAGCAAAGTTCAGCATCATTGGAAGAAATGCAGATGATTTCACGTATCTTCCCAGCATTGAGAAAATAGACGGAATAAGTGTTTCACAGTACACTCTTAAGAATGTAATACAGCAGACAATCTTTTCAATCGCAGAAAATGATACAAATAAAATGATGAGCGGTGAGCTCTTTGAAATCAATCAGGATACACTTAAGCTTGTATCCCTTGATGGTCACCGTATCTCCATCAGAAAAGTAAAACTTCAGAATTCTTACTCACCTAAAAAGGTAGTAGTTCCCGGAAAGACATTATCTGATATCAGTAAGATAATCACAGACAGTACTGAGAACAATGTAGATATTTACTTCACTGACAAACATATTCTTTTTGAGTTTGATAAGACAATTGTTGTATCAAGACTTCTTGAAGGTGAGTATTTCAACATTGATCAGATGCTTTCAAGTGACTATGAGACAAAAATGACCATCTCCAGGAGAGAGATGATAGACTGTATCGACAGAGCTACTCTCCTTGTAAAGGAAGGTGACAAGAAGCCTGTTATTATTTCCATCAGTGATGAAAAGATGGAGCTTAAGATCAACTCTACCATCGGAAGTATGGATGAGGAAATAGATATTGAAAAGCAGGGAAAAGATATAATTATCGGATTCAATCCCAAGTTCCTGCTTGATGCACTTCGTGCAATTGAAGATGAGAGCATTGATATTTATATGGTTAATCCTAAAGCTCCCTGCTTTATCAGAGATAAGGATTCAACCTATATTTACCTTGTTCTTCCTATCAACTTTACAACAGTAAGCTAAAGAGAGAATAGATGATTAAGATAAGTTTAAGAGAAGGCGAAGAATTCATAAAATTAGGACAGGCTTTGAAAAAAGCAGGTCTTGAGGAATCCGGCGTCGATGCCAAGATGGATATTCAGGATGGTCTTGTAAAAGTAAACGGAGAAACAGATACAAGACGCGGACGCAAGCTCTATGAGGGTGATGTAGTCGAATTCAGAGATGAACAGGTACAGATAACAAAATGATAATAAAGTCATTAGAACTTGCAGATTTCAGAAATTATGAAAATCTGAAAATAGAATTTAGCAGCGGTACCAATATTTTGTATGGTGATAATGCTCAGGGTAAAACAAATATCCTTGAAGCAATTTACATGGCTGCTACTACAAAATCTCATAAGAGCAGCAAAGATAAAGAGATTATTTCTTTTGGAAAAGATGAAGGTCATATAAGGACCATCATTGAAAGAGATGGTGCAGAGTACAGAGTTGACATGCATCTTCGAAAAAGTAAATCCAAAGGAATAGCCATAGACGGACAGAAAATAAAAAAAGCTTCTGACCTTGTCGGAAGATGTAATGTAGTATTTTTCTCACCAGAAGATTTGAGTATCATAAAAGATGGTCCGGTTGAAAGACGCAGATTCATGGACATGGAGCTCTGTCAACTGGATCAAATTTATTTAGAGAATCTATCTAAATATACCAAACTCATTACTGAAAGAAATAAGGTTCTCAAAGACATTTTTGAACATCCTGAAACCAAGGTTTTACTTGATGTACAGGATGCTCAGATTATTGAATACGGATCTGTAATTATAAAATCCAGAGAAAAATTCATAAAAGAGCTATGTGAAATAATAGGACCCATCCATCAAAAGTTAACCGGTGGAAGGGAAAACCTGAATATTTATTATGAGCCCAATGTAACCGTCGCTGATTTTGAGAAAAAACTCAGAGAATCAAGACAAAAGGACATATACCTTAAACAGACTACAGTTGGACCTCATAAGGATGACTTTTCATTCAATGTAAAAAGCGAAAATCTTACAAACAAAGATGAAATAGATATCAGAAAATACGGATCCCAGGGACAACAAAGAACTGCTTCTCTCTCACTTAAGTTATCTGAGATTGAAATTGTTAAAAAGTCCAAGAAAGAAAATCCTGTTCTGCTTCTTGATGATGTTTTATCAGAGCTTGACAGTAACAGACAGAATTATCTTTTAAATACAATTGGTGATATTCAGACAATCATTACCTGTACAGGTCTTGATGAGTTTGTAAATAACAGATTTGAAATAGATAAAGTTTTCAGAGTAGTAAACGGAACAATTCCGGAAGACTAAAGGGGATAAAATGAGTAACGAACAAAACAACTATGGTGCCGATCAAATACAGATTTTGGAAGGACTCGAAGCTGTTCGTAAAAGACCCGGTATGTATATCGGTACAACAGCCAGCAGAGGTCTCCACCATCTGGTTTATGAGATTGTTGATAACTCAGTAGATGAAGCACTTGCAGGATTTTGTGATCACATAGAAGTAAATATAAATGCAGATAATACCATCACTGTTATGGATAACGGACGTGGTATTCCTGTTGATGTTAACCACAAATCAGGACTTACCGGTGTTGAGGTTGTATTTACTATTCTCCATGCCGGCGGAAAGTTTGGCGGTGGCGGCTACAAGGTATCAGGTGGTCTTCACGGAGTAGGTGCTTCTGTTGTTAATGCCCTTTCTGAATGGCTTGAAGTTCAGGTTGTTCGCGGCGGCAAAATCTATCAGCAGCGCTATGAAAGAGGTAAGGTACTCTACCCTCTTAAGGAAGTTGGAACAACAGATAAAGTAACTTCCGGAACAAAGGTTTCATTTAAGCCTGATGCTCAGATTTTTAAAGAGACAACTATTTTTGAATATGACATTCTTAAGAAGCGCCTCAGAGAAATGGCATTCCTTACAAAGGGACTTAAGATAACTCTCAGAGATTACAGAGTTGCCGAGGGAGAAGAAATTATTGAACAGCATTTCCACTATGAAGGCGGAATCAAAGAATTTGTTCAATACCTCAATAAGAGTAAGAATACTCTTTATGATCAGATAATGTACTTTGAAGGAAATAAAAACAACGTCCAGGTTGAAGTATCACTTCAGCACAACGATTCCTTCAACGAAAGCACATATACTTTTGTTAATAACATCAATACACCTGAAGGTGGTACACACCTTGAGGGATTTAAGGCTGCTCTTACAAAGACATTTAATGACTATGCAAGAGAAAACAAAATGCTTAAGGACAACGAGGAGAACCTCACCGGTGATGATATAAGAGAAGGTCTTACATCCATCATCAGTGTAAAGATTGAGGATCCTCAGTTTGAAGGACAGACTAAGCAAAAGCTTGGTAACAGTGAAGCTAGAGGCGCTGTAAACAGTATCGTTTCAGAGCAGCTTACATACTTCCTTGAGCAGAATCCCCAGGTTGCAAAGGTTATTCTTGAAAAAGCTATCCTTGCTCAGCATGCAAGAGATGCAGCAAGAAAAGCAAGAGACTTAACACGTAGAAAGTCAGCTCTTGACGGAATGGGACTTCCAGGAAAGCTTGCAGACTGTTCCGATAAGGATCCTAAGAACTGCGAGATTTTCATAGTTGAGGGAGATTCCGCGGGCGGCTCAGCAAAAACAGCCAGATCCCGTGCGACCCAGGCTATTCTTCCACTTAGAGGAAAAATCCTTAACGTTGAAAAGGCAAGAAGAGACAGAATATACGACAATGCTGAAATCAGAGCAATGATCACAGCATTCGGCACAGGTATCCATGAAGATTTCGATATTGAAAAGCTTCGCTATGACAAGATCATTATCATGACCGATGCCGACGTAGACGGTGCTCACATCGCAACATTGATGCTGACCTTCCTTTACAGATTCATGCCTGAGCTTATCAAAACTGGTCATGTATATCTTGCTCAGCCACCGCTCTATAAGCTTGAGAAGAATAAGAAGGTCTGGTATGCCTACAGTGATGAAGAATTAAATAAGATTCTTAGTGATGTGGGTCGTGATCAGAACAATAAGATTCAGAGATATAAGGGACTTGGTGAGATGGATCCCGAGCAGCTTTGGGAGACAACAATGGATCCCGAGAGACGTATTCTTCTCCGTGTAAACGTTGATGAAGAAGCTGAATCAGATGTTGATGTTACATTCACAACACTTATGGGCGATAAGGTAGAACCCAGACGTGAGTTTATAGAGAAAAACGCAAAGTTTGTTAAGAATCTTGATATATAATATTGGCCTTTCATTTTATATTTTATGAAAAGGCGTCAGCGTAGCTGACGGATAAGGATAAAAAATGGCGGATAACAATAACAACAACAATAATCAGAATGGCGAAGAGTTAGCTGATGACGCATTTGATCAGGTAACCACTGACAGAATCAAGGAAGTTGACCTTCAGAAAACCATGGAGTCTGACTACATAGACTATGCCATGAGTGTAATCGCATCCCGTGCTCTTCCTGATGTCAGAGACGGACTTAAGCCGGTTCAGAGAAGAATTCTCTATTCAATGATAGAGCTGAATAACGGTCCCGATAAGCCGCATCGTAAGTGTGCCCGTATCGTCGGTGATACAATGGGTAAATTCCACCCCCACGGTGACAGCTCGATTTACGGATCTTTAGTAAATATGGCTCAGCCCTGGTCCATGAGATACTGTCTTGTTGACGGACATGGTAACTTCGGATCTGTGGACGGTGACGGCGCAGCTGCCATGCGATACACAGAGGCAAGACTTACCAAAATCTCAATGGAGATGACAGCTGATATCAACAAGGATACCGTTGATTTTGCTCCCAACTTTGATGAGACTGAAAAAGAGCCCGTTGTACTTCCCGCAAGATTTCCTAACCTTCTTGTAAACGGAACAACAGGTATTGCAGTCGGAATGGCTACAAACATTCCACCTCACAATCTTCGCGAGGTAATCGCTGCTGTTGTTAAGATGATCGACAACAGAGTAAATGAAGACAGAGAAACAGATATAGAGGAACTTCTTCCCATCGTAAAAGCACCCGATTTTCCTACAGGTGGTATCATCCTTGGAACAAGAGGTGCTGAGGAAGCCTACAGAACAGGTAGAGGTAAGGTTGTAGTTCGCGCCGTAACTGATATCGAGACTATGCCCAACGGCAAGAGCAGAATCATTGTTACAGAGCTTCCCTACATGGTTAATAAGGCAAACCTTATCACCAAGATTGCCGAATATGTAAAGCTTAAGAAACTTGACGGTATCACTGCACTTAGAGATGAGTCAGACCGTGAAGGTATGAGAATTGTTATTGAGCTTAGACATGATGTAAATGCAAATGTAATGCTGAACCGTCTGTATAAGCATACACAGCTTCAGGATTCATTTGGAATTATCATGCTTTCACTTGTAAATAATGAGCCCAAAGTTCTTGGACTTGTTGACATGCTTCACCACTACATCGTTCACCAGGAAGATGTAGTTACAAGACGAACTCAGTACGACCTTAACAAGGCTGAAGAGAGAAATCACATAGTTGAAGGCTTACTTATCGCCCTCGACAATATTGATGAAGTAATAAGAATAATCCGCGGAAGTGCAACTGTTCAGATAGCAAAAGAACAGTTGATGGAGAGATTCGGATTATCAGATGCTCAGGCCCAGGCTATCGTAGACATGCGTCTTCGTACTCTCACAGGTTTGGAGAGAGATAAGCTTGAGCAGGAGCATGCAGAACTCCTAAAGAAAATTGAAGAGTTAAAGCTCATCCTTTCCGACAAGAAAGTACTTCTTGGAGTAATCAAAAAAGAAATCTCTGAGATATCCGATAAATACGGCGATGATCGTAAGACCCAGATCGGTCATGACGATTCAGAGATTGATATTGAAGATATGATACCTAATGTAAACACAGTCATTGCCATGACAAATGTTGGTTACATTAAGAGAATGTCTATCGACAATTTCAGAGCTCAGAACAGAGGCGGTAAGGGAATAAAAGGAATATCCACAATCGAGAATGATTATGTGGAAGATCTTCTTATGACCACAACCCACAACTACATAATGTTCTTTACAAATAAGGGAAGAGCTTACAGATTAAAGGCTTACCAGATTCCGGAAGCTTCAAGAACATCCAGAGGAACAGCAATTGTAAATCTTTTGCAGCTCTCTCCTGATGAAAAGATCACTGCTACTATCCCGATTAAGGAATATACCGATGAAAAGAATCTTTTCATGGTAACCAGAAAGGGAACAGTTAAGAAGACTCCCATCATGGAATTTGCAAATGTAAGAAAGAACGGTCTTACAGCAATTAACCTTGATGATGATGATGAGCTTATTGAAGTAAAAACTACAAAAGCAGATTCAGAGATATTCCTTGTAACAAAGAACGGAATGTGTATCCGCTTCAAAGAAACTGATGTAAGACCTACAGGAAGAACATCAATGGGTGTTCGAGGCATAATGCTCGGTGATCAGGATGATGTAATCGGAATGCAGCTCAATACTCAGGGAGATTCACTTCTTATCGTTTCTGAAAAAGGCTATGGTAAGAGAACAGAACTCCAGGAATTCCACATTCAGAACCGTGGCGGTAAGGGCGTTAAGTGCTATAAGATTACAGAAAAGACCGGAAACGTAATCGGTGTTAAGGCCGTTAACGGTGAGCACGAAATAATGATGATTACTGACAGTGGTATCATTATCCAGCTTCGAATGGAAGAAATCACCGTTCACGGAAGAGTAACATCAGGCGTTAAGATGATAAACCTTGATAAGGGTGTATCAGTAGTAGCTATTGCAAAAGTCAGAGAAAAGATTTCTAATGGAGATGAGGAATTCGAGGATATCGAGGACGCTATGGAGGATATCCCGGAAGAAGTAATTTCCGAAGAAGACTTAGATTCAGATGATTTTGATGAAACTGATGATTCTGACGACACAGAAGTTACAGGTGAAGACGAATAATGAGAATAGGCTTACTTATTTCCGAGTTTAATGACAAAAAAGAATGTGATATTTGTCTTGGTGCTGACAGAGCAGCCAGGGACCTTGGTGCTGAGCTGATCATTTTCCCGGGAAAGTATATCGTAACTGATAAGACTTTCGATAAGGAGGATCCATATCTTTATCAGCACCAGGCTGTCTATGACTACAGCATTGATGCGGACTTTGACGGATTCATTGTGGATATTGATAAGATTGGGCATAAGGCTGCCATCCTCAAAAAGGAAGCATTCCTTAAGCAATTTGGCAAAAAGCCCCTTATCACTGTCACAGAGACAGAAGGCTTTGAGTGCGTAGCTTCAGACAAGGATACAAGTGATATAGAACTTGGATATCTTGCAGTAGAGCAGATTTTAGGCAAAATAACAGGAAATAACGTAAAAGCCAGAAGAAGTGAAATCGAAGATTTCACAGTAGATAAATACAGAGAGACCATCAAAAAGATATCAGAAGTATCTGACATAATTATACATAATAAATGCAACGACGATTTTGAAATCGGTGCATTGAAATTTATAAAGTCAGGTATTGAAAACTATGAGATGTATATACTTGAAGAGCCTGTTGAATACTCTCTGAAAAAGGGATGGAAAGTTCCTAAGCTTTGCAAGAAGCTGTTCTCAATACATGATGGTAAACCTGACAGTACTGTCAATTCTAAGGATATGAAAATATCCGAAGTTTTCAATGAAACAGGCATCAGCGGTACAAAGGTTATAAGAAATTTCTTCTACGAAAGAAATCAGCTTGGATTTTTCATCATTGATTTTACAGATGATCTAAGAGTTGGATACTATGATGATATCCTTACTAATTGCGTTGTTGCAGGAAGCAGGAACGGATATCTCGAGAACCGCTTAAACAATGCTGAGAGGGAACTTGCAGAATGCCAGGAAGAAATTGCAAGAGACGGATCTGTTCTGGATCATATCGGAGATAAGGATTACCTTACTGACCTTCCAAACAGACGAGGATTCTTTGCTAAAGCTTATGATCTTCTCAAGGAGCATTTCCGCGAAGGAACCTATGCGGTTGTAGCATATATCGACATGGATTCTCTTAAGAATATTAATGCTATTCATGGTCATGATGAAGGTGATCATGCGGTTATCAGAGTAGCTCAGATACTTAATGAAGTATTTGGTGATAAGAGTGTCTGCGGAAGAATTCGCGGTGATGAGTTTGCTGTTCTTCAGGTTACTGAAGAAGAGGATAAAGCTGAGATTCTCAGAATAGAGATGGCAAGACAAAATAACAAGCTTCTCATGGATAATACCAAGTACCTTAATCACCTCATTTATTCAATCTGTGAATTTGACTATGAAGAGAGTCTTTCTCTTAGAGAAATGCTTAAAGAAACAGATGATAATCTTAAGAATATGAGAAGAATGGAAACACTTAATAAGTAATTACCAAAATGGCTATGTGAAAACGTAGCCATTTTCTGCATATATTAAGACTAAACTCTAAAATGCCGATAAATAGAGTAGAGATATAATGCAGAAATAAAAAACATTGTAAAAAAGCACATTATCAAGTATCATTTGATTAACAAGTGAGGTAAATACAATGGGAACAGATACAAGCGGACTTAGTCCTGAACAGCAGGCATTATTTGCCAGTATAATGGGTAACTCGTCTCAGCAAGGAGGCGGCGGTTTTTCTATGCCGACAGCTTCTGCAGCAACGCCTGCGCCTTCAGCAAACAGTAACAAACAGCTAAGTCAGGCTGAGATCGATGCGCTTATTGCTTCAATGAGTAATAACTGATAAAACAGGGATTTTAGAGGAAAAATGAGCGAGATAAATAATAACGATAATATTGAGCCACATTACAAGCACCAGCTTAGAAGACTTATGTCCACTTTAAAGTGGCTGGTACTTGGAATATTGATAGGTGTTATGGTAGGGGCAGTGGGAGCTGCCTTTTTCCATGGGATAAAATTTGCCACGGAGTTTAGAAAATCACATGAATTTGTAATTTTCTTACTACCATTTGCAGGTCTTTTGATAGTACTTCTTTACAGACTTTCAAAGGATTTTGAGGACACCGGAACAAACCTTGTAATAACTACAATTTCTGCGGGAGATCATCTTCCTATCAGGAAGATTCCTCTTATTTTCGTAGCAACCATACTTACACACCTTTGCGGTGGTAGTGCAGGAAGAGAAAGTGCTGCTCTTCAGCTTGGCGGAAGTATGGGTCATAACTTTGGAAAACTCATACATCTGGATGATGATGACTGTAAGATAATCACAATGTGCGGCATGAGTGCAGCCTTTGCTGCCCTCTTTGGAACTCCTATGGCAGCTGCTTTTCTTGCAATGGAAATTGAGAGTATAGGTGTTATGTACTATGCTGCTCTCATACCCTGCGTTTTATCGGCGCTGGTTTCAAGCAGTGTTGCAATGTACTTCGGAACGGTACCGGACGTATTTACAGTATCGATCATTCCGGAGTTTACCGTCGTTAGTGCAATAAGATATGCAGTACTTGCAGTTTTATGTGCAGTTATAAGCATTCTCTTTTGCATAGTTATGAAAAAAAGCGGCGAACTCTATAAGAAATTCTTTAAGAACCCCTACATCAGAATATTTGTAGGCGGATGTCTTGTAGTATTACTTACAATTATTGTTGGAAACAACAACTATAACGGTGCCGGCATGGATGTAATTGAGCTGGCAATTGACGGCAGAGCACCCTATGCTGCTTTTGCTCTTAAGATGCTCTTTACTGCAGTGACCATGGGAGCTGGCTATAAGGGTGGTGAGATTGTTCCTGCACTTTTTATAGGTGCTACCTTTGGATGCCTCTATTCACAGATTTTTGGCTTTAACTCGGCACTTTGCGCAGCGATCGGAATGGGCGCGCTGTTTTGCGGAATTACCAACTGCCCTATCTCATCTCTCCTTTTGTGCTTTGAGATGTTTGGATATAACGGAATGCCATACTATCTTCTGGCAATTGCGCTTAGTTACACATTCTCCGGATATTATGGAGTATACGGCTCACAGAAGATCATGTATTCTAAATTTCACAATAAATACATCAACCAGAAAACAAGATAAATACGGAGAAAATGTATGTCTAAAAAGCTTGTATCATGGAACGTAAACGGACTTAGAGCCTGCGTCTCTAAGGGAGAATTTCAGAAATTCATGGATAAGGAGCAGCCTGATGTAATAGGTCTTCAGGAGACAAAACTCCAGGAGGGACAGATAGAAGTAGAACTCCCCGGCTATCATCAGTATTGGAACTATGCAGATAAAAAGGGCTATTCTGGCACTGCACTTTTCACTAAAGAAGAGCCTATTAATGTAACCTACGGACTTGGAATAGATGAGCATGACCATGAAGGAAGAGTTATAACAGCAGAATACCCTGACTACTATCTCATCACAGTCTATGTTCCAAATGCAAAGGAAGACCTTTCAAGACTTGAGTACAGATGCAGATGGGAGGACGATTTCCTCTCCTATGTTAAAAAGCTTGAGGAGACTAAGCCTGTAATTTTCTGCGGTGACCTTAACGTTGCCCACAAGGAAATAGATCTTAAAAATCCCAAAACCAACAGAGGCCATGCGGGATTTACAGATGAAGAAAGAGAAAAATTCGACAACGTAGTTAATTCAGAACTTGTTGATACCTTCAGACATTTTTATCCTGAGCTTGAAGGTGCTTATTCCTGGTGGAGCTATCGTTTCCAGGCAAGAGCCAAGAATGCGGGCTGGCGTATAGACTATTTCGTAACTTCAAAATCACTTACAGACAGACTTGAAGATGCAGTGATCTACAAAGATCAGATGGGATCAGACCATTGCCCTGTTGGACTTATTTTAAAATAAAGGCATTGAGATTTAGACCATGTCATTTAATTCATTTTCATTTATCTTAATTTTCCTGCCCTTAGTACTGATCGTATGGCACGGATTAAACAAATTAAAAATATGGAAGCTTGCAGACCTTTCACTTGTTGCAGCTTCCTTAATTTTGTATGGGCTTTTTTCAGTAGAATTTGTATTTATTCTGCTGCTTAGCGCCTTTGTCACTTACTTTTTCGGAAATCTCATAATAAAGTCAGATGAAAAACTAAAAAAAGGAATAACCATAGCGGCAGTGATTCTGAACTTGCTGCCCCTTGCATATTTTAAGTACACCAACTTTTTCCTTGAAAATGTATATGCGATTATTGGAAAAGAGTTCAGAGCCCTGTCTCTGGTTCTTCCCATAGGAATAAGCTTTTACACCTTTTCCCAGATAGCATACATAGTAGATATTTATCGAGAGAATACTCCTGGACACCCTGCCTTTAATGAAAAAGAAAGCCTTGGAAAAGTATCCATTACTGAGTACCTTCAGTACATTACATATTTTCCCAAGATAATTCAGGGTCCTATTGCTCTTCCCTATGAAATGATAAGCCAGTTCAGGGATGAGAAAAACAGAAAGCTCGATTCTGAGAAATTCAGAAAAGGCCTTATTCTTTTTGTAATTGGTCTTTCAAAGAAAATGCTCCTTGGAGATAATCTTGCAAAAATAGCGGATTATGGATTTAAGTACACCTATTACATGGATACCTTAACAGGAATTCTTGTGCTTATCTCCTATGCTTTCCAGCTTTACTTCGATTTTTCAGGTTACAGCGATATGGCAGAAGGCATAAGCCTTATGATAGGTTTTGAGCTTCCCCAGAACTTTAATTCACCCTACAAAGCAAAGAGCGTGCGAAACCTCTGGCAGAGATGGCACATGACTCTTACAAGATTCTTTGTAAGATACGTATATATTCCTCTTGGAGGTTCAAGAAAAGGAAAAAGACGTACTGCACTTAATGTACTTATAATCTTTTTACTTAGCGGACTTTGGCACGGTGCAGGCTGGACCTACATCTGCTGGGGCCTTGTTATGGGAATTGTTGTTGTATGGGACGACCTTGGAATCATTGCAACTAAGGGAGATTTAAAGAAGCATTATCTTTTGATGAAAGAACCACTTCTTGTAATTCCCGAAAAACTTGGACAGGTTCTGACATTTTGCGCATTCCTCATATCCCTGGTATTTTTCAGATCCCAGGATATGACCTATGCTTTGCAGATGTTTAAGCAGTTCTTTATCTTTACATGGCCTGGCTTTATGTACAAAACATCGGCAATGCTTGATCTATCGGAAAATTACCTGCTTCTTACGGCGGCAGGACTATATGCAAAAGAGTTAAAAAACAACATTTATCTTGCAAGCTGGATTATCCTTGTAGCCATATCATTTTTCGTTAATTCAAGGAAAAACTCAAGAGAGATTGCCTATGGCGAAGTTCCGGGAAAAGGCTTTACCGCACTTTTGATAATCTTTTTTGCATGGTCATTTATATCACTTTCACAGGTGAGTACATTTATTTATTTTCAGTTTTAGACTTAAGAAAAGAATGCAGACATGAATCTCAAATGATGAAAAATGCCTGTGTGAAGAATAAGTTTGGAGAATACTTTTGAAAGAAAAAAAAGACAGTTCAAACTTCATAAAGCGATTTGCCATAGGAGTAGTATCGGTACTTGTTCTTATCGCTCTTGTAGTTATAGTGTTTGATCCATTTTTTCACTATCATAAGCCCTGGCTTGGACTAAAAGCTGTGCTTAACGATAAGGAATATCAGTGCATTGGCACGCTTCGACACTTTGATTACGATGCACTTATAGTCGGTTCATCCGTTGTGGAAAACAATGACAACAGCTGGTTCGACCAGGCTTATAACTGCAAATCCATAAAGGCGGTTCGATCCTACGGCGCTACAGCGGACCTTTGCTATCTTATAGATGAGGCGTATAAGTCAGGGAACGATATAACAAAGATTTTCTACAACATCGATCCATCTTCGCTTATCGCAGATACAGAGCCCACCTATGAATCAACGGGCTGCCCCATGTATCTGTATGATAACAACCCTTTTAATGACATTCAGTATCTGTTCAATAAAGGAGTAATCCTGGAGAAAATCCCTTATATGATAGTCAACTCATACATTGCGGATTATGACGAGAACCTGTCCTATAACTGGGCAAAATGGAAAAGCTTTGATTCCGGAAGTATCCTTGGCCTGTATTTCAGACAAAAAGAAGTAAAGCCCATGCTGGATGAAAAGGTTTATGAAGAACAGCTAAGGGGAAATATCGAGCTTCTTACAAGTGAACTTAAAAATCATCCTGATACGGACTTCTATCTCTACTTCCCCTCCTACTCCATGCTTTGGTGGGATGGCGTATACAGATCGGGCGAAAGAGATGCCTTCATATATGCGGAAAAAGAGATGATAAAAGAGCTTTTAAAATATGAAAATGCCAAAGTTTACTTTTTCCAAAATGACAGTGAAGTCATAACAAATTTGGAGAACTACCTCGATACCATCCATTTTTCTCCTGAGATAAATAAGAGAATGCTGGATAAGATGGCAGCTGATGAAGACAGACTAACAATAGATAACTATGAAGATAAGCTTGATGAGATGAAGGAATTCTCTGATAAAATAGTAAATGAACTGGTTATTCCTTATGAAGAACAGGAAAAGTTCAACTACGAGCAATAAACAAAGCAACCTTTGAACATAAAAATGCCCCTTTGAATCCTGTATTCAAAGGGGCTTAATATCTATATAAGGTTTGCAGAATCAGTAATTAACCATGTCATGGAACAGGTCATAGGAATCCTGCAGGTGCTGGCGGATATTCTTAAAGTCTTTATTGGCAACTGCCGTATAAAGAGTATCCACAAGGAAAAGCTGTGCAAATCTTGAGCTTGTAACACCACTCTTTTTATCTATTTCAGGAGATGTGGTAAACATTACATGATCGCAGCCCTGTGCAAGAGGACTGTTACCAAGCTTTGTTATGGCAACCGTTGCAGCGCCTCTTGTCTTTGCAATCTTAAGAATCTGCATTATCTCTTCAGTTTTTCCTGAATCACAGATAAATATTGCAACATCGCCGGGTTTAAGCTGTGCTGCATTCATGAGACTGTTGTGAAAATCCTCATTGTAGGTCACATGATAGGACAATCTCTGGAATTTGGTATATAGGTCATAGGCCGCAAGTCCGCTGCTACCAACACCGAAGATCCTGATTATATCTGCAGAAACTATGGAATCAACAGCACCTTCAAAGGACTTTGCATCAAAAAGTCTGTAGGTGGTCTGAATCGCCTGAGTGCTTGTGGCGCAGATGTTATCAGCAATTGCCTGCATGGAAGTATACTGATCGATGTCCTTAAACTCGATCTTTGGACCTTCCTTCTCGGCATTATTTGCATTGGTGAAAAGCTCATGCTTTAAACCCTTAAGTCCGGTATATCCAAGAGATTTGGAAAAACGGCTCCAGGTAGCCTGAGTGGTTCCTGAGTCCTCAGCAAGCTCTGCCACTGTCTTATTAAAGATGCTGGCATCATTTTTTAAACAGTAGTCAGCTGCCTTTCTCTCTTCTCTTGTAAGATTTGTATAAACGCTTTTAATTCTCTCTTCAAGGATACTCATATTTATCTCCTTAATCCCCTATGGTTACAGTATATCGCAAAACCACTAAGAATATTATTAAATTACAATAACAAACAATGAATATTTATTAAAATTCTATAAACGATATTATGTATATGAATTATTTGATATACTAATTACTAGGCAATTATTAACTTTTACTTGTAACTTTTAACTTTTCGGATTAATTGTCCGCATCAGAAAGGAGATTTAGCTATGAAATGGGTTTGCTCAGTATGTGGTTACGTTCATGAGGGAGATACTCCGCCCGCAGAATGCCCTGTATGTCATGCACCTGCAGAGAAGTTCACAAAGCAGGAAGGCGATATGGTATGGGCTGCAGAACATGTTGTTGGAGTAGCAAAAGGTGCACCGGATGATATTCTCGAGGATCTTAGAAGTAATTTTACCGGTGAATGCTCAGAGGTTGGTATGTACCTTGCTATGAGTCGTCAGGCTTACAGAGAGGGATATCCGGAAGTAGGTGATTACTATGCAAAGGCTGCATGGGAAGAGGCAGAGCATGCTGCAAAGTTTGCTGAGCTTTTAGGTGAAGTTTTGACTGACTCCACAAAGAAAAATCTTCAGATGAGAGTTGATGCAGAAAATGGCGCAACAGCCGGAAAGACCGACCTTGCTAAACGTGCTAAGGCACTTGATCTTGATGCAATCCATGATACAGTTCATGAGATGGCAAGAGACGAAGCAAGACACGGTAAAGCTTTCAAGGGACTCCTTGACAGATACTTTAGCTAAAGCGAATATCACAGACTAAGAAAGCAGAGAACCAATGGAGCAATCTGTTGGTTCTCTTTCAATAAAAAATCTCACGTGCGCAGAATTTCAGACTGTTATGGAAAGTAAAACATTAAAAGAATTTACTGAAAAATACATATCCGATCGCCAGATGTGCTGGGAAATGGACCAGCAGGTGATGAGTGACCTTTCATTTTCAAAATGGAAGGATGCTCTTGTTGCGCGCTCTGAGATAATGCGAAAAATCTATCTTGAAAACGAAAAGTTCCTCTCTGATCTAAAGAAGGAACTTGAATCCGAAATATCTCCCGAATTTTACGAACAACTTTTTAATACATTAAAGCTTCTTTATGACGGCGGTTTTGATGATCTTTTCATAATGCGCACAATAGTTAACAGGCTACTGCCTTATTATGAAAAGAACAACGATTATCCAAAGATTCTTTTTCTAAGGAAAGTCATAGCCTATGAACACTATGAATTCTACGGAAGACTTTCCCATGAAGAGGGAATGGATAAGGCTATAGAACTCTATGAAAAGACCATAGAGCTGAAAGAACACTACGAAGAACTTACCGACAGAGCTGACAGAAGAGCCATTTTTGTCTGCTACAGTAATCTCGTGGCTATTTTAGCTAATGAAAAAGAAGATACATCTGCGAAGATTTTTAAATATATTGATGAAGCTCTCAGCTTCTGGCAATCTGACGTGGTTCAGAAAATAGACGGGGACGATACAGAGTTTAGAGAGCGCATGGATAAGCTTGAAACTGAGATACTCTACGGCATTGACACCTCTAAGATAAAGGATGAGGAACTTAGAGAAGAATATAAGGATCTCGTTCGCAGGCTTAAAAAGAAAATTACAGCGGACGGTCTTGAAGACACCGACGGAGGCCTCTTTAGAGCTGAGATAAAGTGCAGACTCCTTGAAGGGGAGACCCCTGAGAATCTGATAAATGAGATTATTTCTCATATAGATAACCTTGGAGAGCTTGATTATAAGGATGATAATGCAATAGAAAAGCTCCTTGATTACCACAACAGTGGCTGCGAGATTTTTGACATCTTTGAAATGTCAGAGAACAGGCACGAGCTTGAGGAGAAATTCATACCAAGATTTGTCAGCAAAATAACTGATATCCATGCCCATATCCCCTTTGGATTCTGGACCGGAGTTGTGGATGATGCCTGCGCCGAGTGGTTTAGTAATGCTGCGCCTTATGATAAAAATCCTGCCCGCAAGGCAGATATGCTGCTTAAGCTTGTTATTAGCAGGCAGCCCATAACCTACATTCACTCTCTTATGGTAGGCGAAATTGCAGCAAGAATCGCCATCTCCATAGTAAAAGATAATCCGTCATTTTTCGTAGGACTTCTTGGAATAAAGAGTAAAGATGAAGTAAGAAACAGACAGGATGACCTTTGTGATTATGCAACAAAGGCAGCTCTACTTCATGATTGCGGAAAATGTGAAATCGTAGAGGTTGTAAACAGACAGCACAGACACCTCTACAATGAAGAATATAATGTTATAAAAATGCATCCGGACAAAGGCTTTGAGATGCTAAAGCACGATCCTGAATTTGATAAGTATTTTGATATCATCAGAGGTCATCACAAGAGCTATGATGGAAAGAGCGGTTATCCTCAGAATTTTGATAATGTCCATTCAAGATATAAACCCATGATAGACCTTATCACCATAGCTGACTGTATTGATGCCGCAACGGATATTCTTGGCAGAAATTATACAAAAAGTAAGGACTTTAACACGGTCTACAATGAACTGGTAGCAGGAAGTGGAACAATATACAACCCGGATATTGTTAAGCTTCTTAGCACAGATAAAGCTCTCTATCAGGACCTTTTGTACCTGACAGCAGAGGGAAGATTTGAAGTATACTACAGAGCATACAGAGAAATTATTCTAAGATAAAAATTCACATAAGATAGCATGTAAGCTGCATGCTATCTTATCTTTTTGTTATCCGTCTGTAATCACCGGGGGTCATGCCACATTCTCTTTTAAAATACCTGTTAAAATGATAAATATTTGTAAAGCCGCTTTGCTCCGCAACTTCTGCAATGTGAAGCTCCTGGTTTGTCAGAAGGTGTTTTGCTTTGTCTATCCTTGCTGCAAGAAGATCATCCTTGGGAGAAGTATAGAAAAAGGTCTTGTAGTAATGATAGAACTGACTTCGCCCGAGATTTGTCAGAGAACACATCTTATCAATAGTCCACTCATCGCTGCAGTTATTTAGCATCTCTACTCTAAACGCAGTGAGCATGGAATAGTTAACTGCCTGCTCAGGTACACTTGTTGGAAGTGAAAGACTTCGCTCAGCAGTGATAATAAGCTCCCTAATTAAAAGATCGATCATCCTCTCTCGCCTTATCTGCTTTGAGAGATACTCAAATTGGAGTTTTCTTAGAATCTCGATTATGGGCTCATCATCCGCCGGTCTGAAAATAGTATTTAGAGGAATCTGTACGCCCTGAATCTCTGAGGGCTCGCAGGTAAAATGTGCAAAGGAGTTGATGAATCTCTTTTGTGCCTGGTAATACTGAAGGCTCCCGGGGGAATACAAAATGCAGTCACCGGGCCTGGCCGTAACTCTAAGTAGCTTATTGCCATCTCTGTACACAGGCTTATTGTCCACTTCTCTGTCACTTTCCTGCTCATAGGCAGATATATCCACATTATCATAGGGAAAATAGAAATCCATTTTTGAAGCAAGATGAAGAAAAAGATAATCATCTCTCCCCTCAGGTCTGTATATTGTATCCCTGTCAGGATTGTGGAAATTGTAGCCGCAGTAGTCTGTTCTAAACATGACAAATCCCCTTATATAGAATCATCTCATAATAATCAATATGAAATATACCGGACAAAAAGTCAATATTTTCGGAATAAAAGCTATTTAAATGACAGATATCATCTGTGATAATAACACTATCTTAAAACAAAACATCAATATTTGGTTTTATTTTGGAGGTTACAAAATGGCAAAGAAATTACAGAAAGCACAGATCTGCATCGACAGAGATTTTGAAATCAGCCAGATCGACAACAGAATCTATGGCTCTTTCCTTGAGCACCTTGGCAGAGCTGTATATGAAGGCATCTATCAGCCCGGCAACAAGAATGCAGATAAGAACGGATATCGTAAGGATGTTCTTGAGCTTATAAAGGAGATTCAGGTTCCCATCGTAAGATATCCCGGCGGAAATTTCGTATCAGGCTTTAACTGGGAGGACAGCGTAGGTCCCAAGAAGGATCGTCCCCGCAGAATCGAGCTTGCATGGAACGTTATCGAGACTAACCAGTTTGGTCTTAACGAGTTCATGGATTGGTGTAACAAGGCAAACACAAAGCCCATGATGGCAGTTAACCTTGGAACAAGAGATATCGACGCAGCTAAGAACATCGTAGAGTACTGCAACATTAAGAGCGGCACATACTACAGTGATCTTCGTATCAAGCACGGTGTAAAGAATCCTCATGACATCAAGCTCTGGTGCCTTGGTAACGAGATGGATGGTCCTTGGCAGATCGGTCACATGACGGCTGCTGAGTATGGTATGAAGGCAGGAAGAGCAGGTCACATCATGAAGCTCGTTGATCCTTCTATCGAGACAGTTGTTTGCGGATCATCTTCACTTTACATGGATACATTTGGTGAGTGGGAGAGACAGGTACTTGAGTGCAGCTATGATTCAGCTGATTACCTTTCACTTCACAGCTACTACGGCAACGCTGAGGATGATACACCTAACTTCCTTGCAAGCAGCGTAGCTATGGATAAGTTCATTTCACAGGTTATTTCAATCTGCGATTACGTTAAGGCAGTTAAGCGTTCAAACAAGACAATCAACCTTTCCTTCGACGAGTGGAACGTATGGTATCATTCCAACGAGCAGGATAAGAAGCTTGAAAAATGGGTTGAGCACCCTCATCAGCTTGAGGATATCTACAACTTTGAGGATGCACTCCTTGTTGGTTCAATGCTCATCACACTTCTTCGTCACGCAGACAGAGTTAAGATTGCATGTCTTGCACAGCTTGTAAATGTTATTGCTCCTATCATGACAAGCGACACAGGCGCATGGAGACAGACCATCTTCTATCCTTACATGCACGCAAGTGTATACGGAAGAGGCACTGTTCTCAACACAGTTGTTAAATCTCCTTCCTACGAGAGTAAGCATGGCGATGCTCCCTACATCGACAGCGTTGTTACAGCAGATGATGAGAACGAGACAGTTACTATCTTTGCTGTTAACAAGAACCTCAAGGAAGACTACGAGCTTACCTGTGACCTTAGACAGTATGCAGGCTATAAGGTTGTTGAGCACATCGTTCTTACAAATGATGACCTTAAGGCTGTTAACACAGAGAAGAAGCCTAACACTGTTGCTCCTGTAAACTCAAATGCCAGCAAGGTTGAGAAGGGCGTACTTTCAACAGTCCTTCCTGCAAAGAGCTGGAATGTAATAAGACTTGCAAAATAAAAATCTCTAAATAACTCTCTTTTTTAAAATTCCTCGTATGGTAAAATGTACCCTATGAGGAATTTTTTTATTAAAAAATCGAAATACATATTTTTTCTGATATCGGCAATGGCCTTTCTGATGCTGGCTTCAAGGTCATCATTTTTGTATGTGTTCAACAACTGGGATGACGCCAACAGCTATCTGTCTGTAGGAAAAGCGCTCTTTAACGGCAAAATGCCATACAGGGATGTCTTTGATCAAAAGGGAATGTACCTGTATTTTTTCTATGGTCTTGCCTATCTTGTTTCCCATACCACCTTTGCAGGAGTTTATATCCTTGAAGTGATCCTGGCATTTTTCAATATCCTTGGATTCTATAAGATATTAAGGCTCTACACAGGAGAAAAGACATCACTTATATTTGCTCCTTTGACCTTTGTGGTAGCCGTTGTTTCAAAGAGCTTTTGGTGGGGCGGCGCTGCCGAGGAGATATGCCTTCCCTTCTATGTGTGGGGACTGTACCTTATCGTCAGATATTTCAGGGAAGATTATCATGAAAAGACCATGCCCATGAAGCAGGTCTTCTTTGGAGGAATCCTTGCAGGAATAATTGCAAATATCAAGTTCACGGGCCTTGGCTTTTTCTTTGCATGGATGATGATGGTGTGGTTTTCCTTTATATTTAGAAAAGAATTTGCAGCTAGTATCAAGGCCTGCTTGGTATTTCTCTTTGGAATGTTTGTTACATTTATTCCCTGGATAATCTACTTTGGTATTCAGGGCGGCCTTTATGAGTGGTACTGGGGATATGTTTATATCAATGTATTCCTCTATCCCAAGACAGAAGGCGCAGGTCTTGGAAGCCTTATTTACTCACTGGCCAAGATACTGTATTTTCTCATTCGTGATAATTATCAGTACTTTGCTTTTGTAATAGTCGGATTGATCTATGCTGTATTTTCAAAGACAGAAAAGTTCCTTGGAAGGCTTGTGGTGCCGGTGCTTTTTGCCTTTTTATTCCTTGGAATATTCATAGGCGGAAGAACCCTTCCCTACTACTCTCTTCCACTGTCTGTTTTTGCGGTATTTGGCTTTGCACTTTTGGGCTCTGCCCTGGAGATGCTCTTTACCAAAGAGACAGACTCTGACATAGGAAAAAAGGAATACGGAATCCTGATGTTCCTTGGATGCGGCGCAGCAGTACTTTTATCAATGCTTTTTATCTACAATACATCCATGAACATATCCTATATGAAGGACACAGATGAGAGCTTTTTCCTCTTTAGATTCAGAGATGAAGTTCTTGAAAAAGAAGACCCTACCCTTCTGAATGTGGGCTGTCTTGATGCGGGACTTTACACACTTACAGACATAGTTCCCAGCTGCAGGTGGTTTCAGACACAGACCCTGGATGTACCGGAGCCTCAAAATAACCCATACCTTGAGCAGGACAGATATGTAAGGGAAGGCCTTGTTGATTTTGTTATAGCAAGGGATTCATATCCGGAGTGCATCTATGATAAATATGAACTGATAGACAGTGAGGATTACAGCTTTAGCGGCAGTGACTTTAAGTATTATCTTTTCAGGAAGAAATAATGCATAGTTTTTTATTTTCCTCACAAATTCAATATTCTATAGTTATCTTATAGGTGTTAGAATGAAAATAGTGCATATCCATGCATTAGATAAACTTATTAATAATTTTAAGGCAAAAGGAGACAAATATGGATTTAATACCCAGTTTTTCTGTAGATCACAATCTGATCGTACCCGGAATATATGAAAGCAGAGTTGATGAAGTAGGCGGAGAAAAGGTAACTACCTACGATATCAGAGTTACAACACCCAACAAGGAGCCTGCTGTTGACGTAGCTGCCATGCATACACTTGAGCATATTATTGCTACATATCTTAGAAATGATCCTGACTGGAAGGATGAAGTCATCTACTGGGGTCCCATGGGCTGCCTTACAGGCTTCTATCTCATTCTTAAGGGAAACCGTGCAACTAAGGATATTCACGGTCTTCTTCTGAATGCTTTCAGATCTGTTAAGGATTCTGAGACTGTTCCCGGATCAAATCCCGAGAACTGCGGCAACTGCCTTATGCACAATCTTCCCATGGCAAAATGGTATGCAGCTAAGTTTGCAGACTATCTTGAAGCCAATGCAGATAACGAGAAAATCTACGTATATCCTAAGACAGAGAGACTCGTTACTGACGACGGAAGACAGTTCTTTGATTCATAATATAAAAGTAAATTGTGCTTATTATGAGCTGACAGGTACAGAATAAATCTGAAAAGTGAGGGATAAAAATGAGTTACAAAATTGGAATCATCGGGGCTATGGAGATTGAGGTTGAGAGCTTAAAGAGCCAGATGAATGTTACCTATAAACTTGAAAAGGCTTCAATGAGCTTTTTTGAAGGCACTATAGGAGATACGGAAGTCGTTGTAGTAAAAAGCGGAATCTGCAAAGTAAATGCTGCTCTTTGTGTTCAGATTCTGGTTGATGAGTTCCATGTAACACATGTGATAAATACAGGCGCTGCCGGATCTCTTGATGCCAGAATTGATATAGGCGATTTTGTGGTATCAACTGATGCTGTTTATCATGACGTTAATGCCACAGTATTTGGATATAAAAAGGGTGAGATTCCTCAGACCGGAAGGCTGGAATTCCCTGCAGATAAGTGGATGATCGATGAGATCAAGATCGCTGCTGCAAGAGCAGGTATCGATGGCAAGCTCTGGGAAGGCAGAGTCTGCTCCGGAGATCAGTTCATTTCCGACAGCGCTGTAAAGGATGAGATAAAAAAGGAGTTCGGCGGACTTTGCACAGAGATGGAGGGTGCAGGTATTGCTCATGCATGCTTCCTTAACAAGGTTCCTTTTGTTATCCTTCGCGCAATATCTGATAAAGCAGATGGCAGCGATATCATGGACTATCCCGAATTTGAAAAGAAGGCAGCAGCTGACTGCGCAGCACTTACAAAGTGCTTTATTGAGGGGCTTAAGTGATTCAATTTTTCATAAAACATTGATACGAAAAAGAATGAATGATAAAATTTTCTTACAATAGGCAAATAATAGGAGGATTATGTAACAATGATCAATTGGAGTAATCTTGATACACTTGGGTCATATAAAGAGCTTAAGGACGTTAAGAAGATAGACCTTGTGGCAGCAATGTCAGGAGAGAATGGAGCAGAGAGAGTTAAAAAGTACTCTGTAAAGATGGCTGATTCTCTTTCATACAATTTCGCTGCTAAAGAGGTTGATGATGATATCCTCGCAGCTCTTGATAAGCTTGCAAAGGAAGCTCAGCTTGCAGAGAAGTTCGAAGCTCTCTACAACGGCGAAGTTATAAATACCGGTGAGAAGAGAATGGTTCTTCATCACTTAACAAGAGGTCAGCTTGGCGAGAACGTTATGGCTGACGGCGTAAATAAGCGCGAGTTCTATGAAAAGGAACAGAAAAGAATTGCAGATTTTGCTGATAAGGTTCATTCAGGAGAAATCGCAAACGAGAAGGGCGAGAAGTTTACTACTGTTGTACAGATCGGTATCGGCGGATCAGACCTTGGCCCCAGAGCTATGTACCTTGCTCTTGAGAACTGGGCACACAAGACAGGCAACTTCAAGATGGAAGCTAAGTTCATCAGTAACGTAGATCCTGACGATGCTTCAGCTGTACTTAATTCTATCGATGTTGCTCATTCTATATTTATCCTGGTTTCAAAATCAGGAACAACTCTTGAGACACTTACAAACCAGTCATTTGTAATGGATGCTCTTAAAAAGGCTGGTCTTGATGCATCAAAGCACATGATCGCTGTTACTTCAGAGACATCTCCTCTTGCAAAGAGTGATGATTTTATCGAAGCATTCTACATGGATGATTTCATCGGTGGACGCTACTCTTCTACTTCAGGTGTTGGCGGCGCAGTTCTTTCTCTTGCATTTGGTCCTTCCGTATTCGCACAGTTCCTTCAGGGTGCTGCAGAGGAAGACAAGCTTTCTGCAGAAAAAGACATGATGAAGAATCCCGCAATGCTTGATGCTATGATCGGATTCTATGAGAGAAACGTACTTGGATATCCTGCAACAGCAGTACTTCCTTACTCTCAGGGCCTTAGCCGCTTCCCTGCTCATCTCCAGCAGCTTGATATGGAGTCAAACGGTAAGAGCGTAAACCGCTTCGGCGAGCCCATCGATTATGTAACAGGTCCCATAATCTTCGGTGAACCCGGTACAAACGGACAGCATTCATTCTATCAGCTTCTGCACCAGGGAACAGATATCATTCCCATGCAGTTCATCGGATTTAAGAACAGCCAGCTGAAGAATGATGTAGATATCGAGAACAGTACCAGCCAGCAGAAGCTCTGTGCAAATGTAGCAGCTCAGATTGTAGCTTTTGCCTGCGGTAAAAAGGATGAGAATCTCAACAAGAACTTCAAGGGCGGACGTCCTTCAAGTATCATCGTCGGTGAGGAGCTTAATCCTGTAACACTTGGTGCTCTCCTTGCACACTTTGAGAACAAGGTTATGTTCCAGGGCTTTGTATGGAATGTTAACAGCTTCGATCAGGAAGGCGTTCAGCTTGGTAAGGTTCTTGCAAAGAGAGTTCTTGCTCACGATACAGAAGGTGCGCTTACAGCATATAGCGAACTTTTAAACATCTAATTTAAAGCAGCTCATCCCCTATATGGGAAGGAGAGCTTATGAATGAGGTAACAACTATTTACGAAAACTATACAGCAGTAGGCGATATTCTGGTTATGGCCACAGTTATAGTATTCGTTATATTACTGAAATCAGCCTATGTGAACAGAGGCAGGGAGATCCGTCTTTTTAAAGGAGTCCTGGTGCTTCTGTTTGCTGCGGCAGCAACTGACATTTTCTTTTATATCGTTGTTTCTAATCCTGCGGTTTATCCGCATATCCTTATATATATTCTAAGAGCACTTAAGCATCTTCTGCTCTTTTCCAGTTTGTTTGTATATGTGCTGTATATGAAAGACCCTCTTCATATAAACGAAAGTCTGGATATCAGATATATTGTTCTGTCCGTCTGTGTCCTTATATTTATGGCAGTTTATGACATTTTAGGAAGTGTCCTGAAGTTTGGGTTTTATATAGAAGATGACAATATTATTCATGATGGAGTAAATATTTTTCCATATGTATATATCTTCTTTGTGTCTTTGCTTCTATGGATGCTGTTTCGATTCAGGGACAAGATTTACAAGCCTGTACTATGTGGAATTGTATCATCATGCTTTGTGTCATTTCTGGTGATGTTCATTCAGGGAATGCATAATCAGAGCTCTTTTACTATTGCAACATTTTTGTTTCCCACATACGCGGTACTCTATTACCTACATGCAAATCCACTTGATATAGAGATGGGTTCAGCGCATGAAGTTGAATTTGAAAATCATATTGCAGAAATATTTGCCCGTAAAAAAGAGATACTTTTAGTCAGTCTGTATATGAGAGAATATGACTTTCCCGGTAATAAACTGCCTAAGGAATTAAGGGATAAGGTAAGAGACTACAACACCAAATATTTTAAGAGTGGGAAGATTTTCCAGATCTCCGGAGGAAGACTGATCTTTGTCTGTGATTATAAGGAAATTAGCGATTATAATGAGGTTGGAAAATGGATCATCAAACATCTCGAAGAACAGCACACAATCTACAAACAGGACTATAAGACAGTAATAACAAAATCTGATAAGAGTCTTAGTGAGAGAAATGACTATATAAGTTTTATTCAGTATCTTGAGCGCAGGATGCCGGAAAATAGCGCAAAGCTGGTTACTGAAAAGGATATTTTGGCATATTATGATCACAGATATATAGTAGATGAGCTTGCAGATATTAATGAGAAAAAGGATATCCATGACAGCAGAGTCATAGTTTTCTGCCAGCCTGTTTACAATGTTACCACAGGTAAATTTGATACCGCAGAAGCTCTTATGCGACTTAAGCTTGAAAAAACAGGCATGGTATTTCCTGACAAATTCATTCCTATAGCAGAGGCTCACAATTATATTCATATGCTGAGTATGATAATCCTCGCTAAAACCTGTGAGCAGATAAGAAAGCTTATGGAGGATGGATACTATGTAAAGCGTATCTCAGTAAACTTCTCCATGATCGATATAAGAGAAGAGCACTTTGCTTTTAATGTTAAGCAGATCATTGAAGATGCAGGGATCGAATATGACAAGATTGCCATAGAGATAACCGAGAGCCAGAATGAAAGCGATTTTATGATGGTTCGTGACAGAATCTTTGAGATGCGAAAAAATGGAATCATCTTCTATCTGGACGATTTCGGTACCGGCTACTCCAACTTTGAGAGAATTATGGAGCTGCCCTTCGACATAGTAAAATTCGACAGGTCACTGGTTATTGCCAGCGGATCCGATGTAAAAGCAGAGACAATGGTCTCTTATCTTGCTCATATGTTTACAGATATGAACTATGCGGTTCTTTATGAAGGTATCGAGAATGAAGAGGACGAGAATCGATGCACCCAGATGTTCGCAAGGTATCTTCAGGGCTATAAGTATTCAAAGCCCATACCTATTGAGAACCTTACAGAGTTCTTTGAAAAGGTTCACGATTATTAAGAAGAACTATTTAAATGAAAATGCACATCCCGCGGGATGTGCATTTTTTTACTCGTTATTAACTGCTTTCTCAATTATATTAAGAATAGTTTTGGTGGCACCCTGCTGATTGGATGCGCTCATGTTCTGAATATATTTTTCTCTGTTTACATAGACATCAAAGATGCTCTCAACAAGTATATCCTCATCAAGCTCCTCGTTATCAATCACAAGAGAAAAGCCCTGCTGTTCAAAGGATTTAGCATTTATGATCTGGTCTCCTCTGCTGCTCTTTGCAGAAAGAGGAATGAGGACATTGGGTTTTCTAAGAGCTGCCAGCTCGCAGATTGCATTGGCACCTGCTCTTGATACCACAACGTCAGCCATTGCGAAGATATCCTTCATCTCATTTTTCACATATTCAAACTGCTTGTAGCCCTCTACGTTGAGCTTAAGATTATCCATCTTATCCTTGCCGCAAAGGTGTACCACATTGAAATGAGGAAGGAGTCTTGGAAGTGCAAATCTGATGGTTTCATTGATGCTCTGTGCACCAAGGCTTCCGCCTGTGACCATGATGACAGGCTTGTCATCCGTAAATCCGCAAAACTTCTTGCCTGCTTCTTTTGATCCTGTAAGAAGCTCTTTCCTTATAGGAGTGCCTGTAAGTACCGCTTTATCCGCAGGAAGGAGTTCTAATGTCTCAGGGAAATTGCAGCAAATGGTTTTCGCTGATGAGAAGCTGAGCCTGTTGGCAAGTCCCGGTGTCATATCAGATTCGTGAAGTATGCAGGGAATCTTAAGGGAAGCAGCTGCTCTGATAACAGGAACGGAAACAAAGCCGCCCTTTGAGAAAACTACATCTGGCTGCAGTCTCTTAAGAAGAGTTCTTGCTTCTACAAAGCCCTTCATTACACGGAAAGGATCTGAGAAGTTCTTGGGATCAAAATATCTTCTGAGCTTACCTGTAGATATGGAGTAATAAGGAATTCCAAAATCCTCTATAAGCTTTTTCTCAATTCCTGTATGGGATCCGATATAGCAGATCTCATAACCCAGCTCCTTAAGCTCCGGAATTAGAGCCATATTAGGAGTAACATGACCGGCAGTTCCGCCGCCTGTTAAAACAATTTTTTTGGACAAATCATCAACCTCCGATAGCTGCAAGTGCTTCTTCTAATGCATAAGAGAGCTGATCAGGACAAGATGTGCTCTTAAATCCGCATTTGATACCGCGAAGCTTGGCGATGGCATCGTGAGCATCCATACCCTCTACAAGTCTTGCAACGCCCTGGGTATTGCCGCTGCATCCGTTTACGAAAGAAACGGATTTTATAATAGAGCCATCAAGCTCCACATTTATAGCTGTGGCACAAGTGCCATGTGTTTTGTAAGTCATTGTGTGTTACCTCTGTTAAAATGATGTTTTTTCCATTAAGCTTTCTACTTTTTTCCAGTATTTATCAGGATCTATTCTGGCACCCTGTACATGGTCTGAGCCAAGTATCAGGCAGTACTGCTTGGGAGCAGCACATTTTTCATACAGATGAGCGCACATCTGAGGATCGATCACTGTATCCTCATCGCCGTGTATGAAAAGAGTAGGTGTCTTGGAACGTGCTACTGCATCAAGCACGTTTACTTTGTCGATATCATAACCGCAGCGCAGCTTAACAAGGATCTTAATAATGAAAAGCGCAAGGCCTGTAGGCATCCAGCCGCCGATATTTTTCTTATAAACATCTGCAAACTCCTTGGGAAGAGTTGTGTAGCTGCTGTCAGAAACTGCCATTATAACCTGACTTGGCAGATGCTCTCCTGTGGTCATAAGAGTTGTGGCTGCGCCCATGCTTGATCCATGAAGAAGTATATGAGCATCGGGATCCTTTTTGATGATCCAGTAAATCCATTCGATTATATCAAGACGGTCAAAATAGCCATATCCAATGTAATTACCATCACTTTTGCCAAAGCCTCTAAGATCAGGTAAAAGAACATTAATACCCATATCATGATAGTGCTTACCAAAAAAGCTCATAAACTCGCCACTACTTCTTACACCATGTATGCAGATGGCATATTTATGAGACTCCTCTTCTGCTTTTATATAAGTGGCATGAAGATTCAGATCATCGATTGAACGGGCGTAAACATCTTCTTTATTTTCTATCTTGTTAAACCATTCTCTGGACACGCTGTCCATGGGATCTTTATCAATTTCTTCAGGAGTCTTCTGACTTGGAACTACTGAAAGGTCATATAAACGTGATGCAGCTATGACGCTTCCACCTAAAACTGCAGATGCCAGGCCGAATAATACGAAATTTCGCTTTTTACTCATGACTGTCTCCTATCTGTTTTAATGTATAGAAAATTTTAGCAAATACTAATTAATTATGCAATCAAAGGCTTATTATCGTGGCACAAATTAACGAAATATGGTATTGTAATTAATAATAATTATAATAATAATTAAAATATGCTTGCCGATTTTTCTAAAATTATGAGGGGCGCACAATGATAGAAAGAAAACTGGCAGAGAAATTCAGGAAGCTCTATACCGAGAATTCCCTGAAACTTAAAAACTACGAGGATCAGCTTTTTACGCTTCAGGATCCCTTTGATTGGATTCAGCTTCTCTCTGAGAGGTCTTACGTTATGCGTGAGGTTTATGCAGAGAACGAGGAGCTGATGGCTGAACTGTGGGAAAAATGCTCTGAAGAGATAACTCCCGAAGAAGCTGAGCTTTTATATGATCTTGCCATCGGATTGTTCCTTGATGGCCATCATGACTTTGTCGTCTTAACAGAATTCTGCGAACGAATTCTTCCGGTATTCATAGATATGGATGAACCGGAGTTTCTTGTCGCCATTTATCATGTTTTAGGAAGTGAATACGCGAAGTTTTATCGCTATGTCGGTGATAAGACCGGTATGCAGACATCCCTTGATTATTTCCGTAAGTCAGTAGCTCAGGCAAATCGCTACTCTCAGATATCTTCTCCGGAAGTAAGAGAGTTTATTTTTAATGATTACATGCTGCTTATAACCTATCTCTCCGGTTTTCATACAGAAAAATCCGAGAGTATAAGGCTTTATGATGAGGTATGGGCTCTTTGGAACAATGAAAATGTTCAGAGCATGGATGCGGACAATGAGACAATAAAGTCCTATCTGTCTATTGTTGATGATGCATTTATGGCAAAGAGCAAAAACATAGATATTTTATCTGAGGAAGACAGAGACAGATATCTGCAGCTCCTGTTCCAGACCTTTAAGAGAGCTGACGAAAGAAACGGAAGTGTCGAAGGGTCTCCTGATTACAGGACCTGCCTTACATATAAATGGTTAAACGGAGATATTCCTTCCGAGGAAGCATTAAACGGTCTTATTAAAAGTATTAATGAGCTGATTGACGTTCCTGATTTTGAGAAGGATGATCCCATTAACTTTGAGCTTGTTCTCAGACATTTTAAGTATGCCTGCACAGTGATAATGATTCTTGAAAAAATGAATCTTTCAGGTGATGAGCTCGAGGAGTGGACAGATAAGTTCCTTACAAAATCAATGTCCATACTTGCAAATATTCCTTACAGGTTCTTTACGGGCGATATGCAGCCTATATGTGAGCAGTGGTATCATGCGGCAGAGCCTATCATTTCAAGTGAGCTTAACAAGGTTCAGTTCATTATGCAGATGATAGTAAGACGCCAGCCCTTCACATACATCCATTCCAAGATGGTGGCTAAGATAGCTACACTTATCGGACAGGAAATGCTTGAAAAGATTCCTGAGAAATTTGTGGGTGTAAGAGGCATTGAAACTGAGCAGGATGTTCAGAAGAACAAGGCTTATCTCCTATCATTTATTACCATAAGCGGACTTGTCCATGATATCGGAAAATGCTATATCCCCGATACCATCAATCGCCAGAACAGAAGCCTTAATACCAAGGAATATGCCACCATAAGAAAACATTCAGAGGTGGGCTATAGAGAAGCGCAGGGTAACGCAGCGCTGAGACCTTATTCAGATGTCATTTTAGGTCATCACAAGCATTATGACGGATTGCACGGATATCCTCTTGGTTTTGATAATACAGAATCACCCATACAGATCATAATAGATATCATTTCTATTGCTGATTCTGTGGAAGCCGGTACTGATACTCTTACAAGAAGTTATACCCAGGGTAAGGATTTTAAGAGACTCTTAAAAGAGCTTCAGAATGAGGCAGGAACCAGATATAATCCGGATATCGTCAAGGTTATAGAAAAAGCACCTGCACTGATAGAAGAGCTTGAAAATGTAACAGGTCAGGGCAGATACGATATTTACTACAAGGCTATGCAGGAAATCCTGGGCAGTGCAGCTGAGGAAATTCCGGTTATATAAATATGATATACTTAAGGAGCATACATGCGTTTTAGAACCAGGCTGATTATTACTTCGGCAACCATCGTTATTTTGCCCTTTATCCTGGTCGTAGCATCGTATATTTTCATACAGAAGACTTTCGTCAGTACGCCGCGAATAGCAACTTACACAATAGTTGCATTCCTGCTTATATTATTGGCGACCAGTATGATACTTACGACTTGGTTAAAAAAGGGATTTTTCGAACCGGTAAAAGAACTGAATGTAGCCATGCAGCATATTAAAGATGGAAATTTTGATTATATGCTGCCGACAGACATTGGTGACAAAGGCGAGATAGGTGAGCTTTACAGGAACTATGAAGACATGCGACTAAGGCTCAAGGAATCCGCCGATGAGAAGGTTATAAGAGAAGGTCAGAACAAGGAGCTTATAAGCAACATATCCCACGACCTAAAGACTCCCATAACTGCCATCAAGGGTTATTCCCAGGGACTTTTAGAGGGTGTAGCTGATACACCCGAGAGGCAGATGAAGTACATTCGCACCATATACAATAAGGCGAATGACATGAATAACCTTATCAATGAGCTGACACTTTATTCAAGTATCGACAACAACAGAATTCCATATAATTTTGCAAGAATTATTGTTGGAGACTATTTCGGAGATTGCATCGAAGAGATAGGAATGGAGCTTGACAGTAAGGACATAAAGCTCAATTATGCGAACCTGACCACACCGGATACACAGATAGTTGCAGATCCTGAGCAGCTAAAACGAGTGGTCAACAACATCGTAAGTAACAGTGTTAAATATCTTGGCCGTGAAGACGGATCGGGATGCATTGATATCAGAATACTAGATGAAGTAGACTCTGTCAGAGTTGAAATAGAGGATAACGGTAAAGGAATAGGTGCAGATGAGATACCGAATATCTTCGACAGATTCTACAGAACAGATGCCTCACGTAACTCAAAACAGGGAGGCAGCGGAATAGGTCTATCAATTGTTAAAAAGATTATAGAGGACCATGGGGGATATATATGGGCCACCAGTCATGAAGGCGAGGGAACCTGCATGCACTTCGTACTTAGAAAGTATCAGGAGCATCATGAAAAAGCCGAGACTGAGACCGTCGTTGAGCACGATGGATTTGAAACTATGTAAACTGCATCAAAAAAAATACTAACCAGGAGGACGCGGTATGAGCAGAATTTTGATTGTCGAAGACGAAGAAGCCATTGCTGATCTTGAAAAGGATTATTTGGAGTTATCTGATTTTGAAGTAAAGATCGAGAATTCAGGTGATGTGGGTCTGCAGACAGCACTTAGTGAGGAGTTTGATCTTGTAATCCTTGATCTCATGCTTCCCGGCATGGATGGATTCGAGGTGTGCAAACGCATCAGAGAAAAGAAGGACGTTCCTGTACTTATGGTATCAGCTAAAAAGGATGATATCGATAAGATCAGGGGACTTGGTCTTGGAGCAGATGATTATATCACCAAGCCCTTCAGCCCTTCAGAGCTGGTTGCAAGAGTAAAAGCTCACATGGCCCGCTATTCAAGACTTGTAGGAAGCGGACATGAGTCCAATGACGTTGTGGAGATCAGAGGTCTTCGCATCGACAAGACTGCAAGAAGAGTTTATGTGGACGGAGCTGAGAAGAGTTTCACCACCAAGGAATTTGATCTTCTCACATTCCTTGCAGAGAATCCAAACCACGTATTTACCAAGGAAGAACTCTTCCGTAAGATCTGGAATATGGATTCCATCGGTGATATTGCTACAGTAACTGTGCATATCAAGAAGATCAGAGAGAAAATTGAATTTGATACCAGCAATCCTCAGTACATAGAGACTATCTGGGGCGTTGGCTATAGATTTAAGGTATGAGTCCTATAGAAATATTATATGAAGATGACGATATTCTTGTGTGCGTAAAGCCTGCAGGAGTAGCTGTTCAGAGCAGAAATGTCACTATTCCGGACATGGAGACTGCCATTAGATCACAGATAATCAGAAGCGGTAAGTTTAAGAATAAGTCCACTACCCTTCATGTGATTCACAGACTGGATCAGCCTGTAGAGGGAATCCTTGTATTTGGAAGGACTAAAAAGGCAGCAGCTTCTCTCAGCACCCAGGTTCAGGACGGCGGAGCTATGGATAAGCGTTATCTTGCAGTTGTCTGCGGTGGATTTTCTGAGGATGAAACAGAGGGTGAACTCTGCGACTATATGTACAGGGATGCAGCGAGTAAGAGCGCTGTTATTGTGGATTCATCGGACGCAGATAAGGGTAATATCCCTGATGACGCCAAAAAGAGTACCCTTACCTACAGGGTAGTATCTCAGAAGGACATCAGTGATATATCTGTAAATAATGTGGTGGATTTTGCAAAGTCAAAAGAAGCTTCTGATGGTGCTATTTGTGGAATAGAAAACATATCCCTTGTAGATATCCATCTCCACACAGGAAGATTCCATCAGATAAGAGCCCAGTTCTCTCATGCAGGTCATCCCCTTCTTGGAGACAGAAGATACTGCACAGCAGACAGCGACGAGCTCTCCGCAAGATTACGTGAAAAAAACGTAGCCCTTTGCGCATACAGATTATCCTTTGACCATCCGTCAACTGGTAAGAGGATGGAATTTACGATAGAACCTAAGGGCGAGATTTTTGGTGAATTTACAAACGAATAAAAATATTTAAGGCAGCGTGCTAGGAATTGCACGCTGCCTATTTTTGTAGTATTTAGCCTTTTTCAGGGGACTCGAGAATACCTTTCTCTGATAAATAATTACTGATAATACCGGAAAAGTATTCAGCTCGCTCAATCTTTTAACATAATTCTGGTTAAAATACGATGTTATTCCACTGTGCTTGCTACTATCAAATCTTTATTTTGAAAGATCTTTTACGCTGCTGTCCATAATATAATTCCTTCTTTGTCGATGTTCTTATAAAAAGGAAGAGTAGTCTTCCATTCAAGATACTGCTCCATTTCAATGGGAACCA
This sequence comes from Butyrivibrio sp. MB2005, assembly GCF_000424285.1. Taxonomy (GTDB): domain Bacteria; phylum Bacillota; class Clostridia; order Lachnospirales; family Lachnospiraceae; genus Butyrivibrio. The sequence continues at coordinate 95,797 of NZ_AUJP01000015.1, forward strand.
CCGATAATGTTACTGCAAGATCCAACTCATAATCAACAACAATGTCTACCATTTTGTCATGTAGGTCGTCCGGGTTTTCATTCTTTAGGATAAGGGCAATGTCTACGTCTGATTCGGAAGTTTGTTCTCCTCTTGCATAAGAGCCATAAAGTACAATTCTATATAATGAATCGCCGTATAATTTATGTAACTTCCCGCACATTCGGGTCAGTGCCCGCATAAGTGTAGGATTGGTTTGGCAGATTTGGTTCTTCTTGCGCCAGTTCTTGAAGTTGCCTGACTTTAAGCGTCTGTCATCAGGGTACTCAGTTCCTTTGGGGATAACCCACTGATTACCTAACTTTTCGCCAGAAAGTTTACCATTGATAAGCATCCTGCGGATATTACCGGGATCCTTGCCAGTCAATCTGGAGTATTCAGTTACAGTCATATAGTTCAACATGGTGAATAACTCCTTTCAAAAATTACAATAACACAATAGCGTGTAAATGTCAAAAATGATGTTGCCAAAAAAAACAGGATTAACCAGCTTTTGTTACTGGTTAATCCTGTTTCTATTACAAAATACTTACGATTCTCGAACAGGATCACACCTCAACCGGTGCGTTTGCCTGATCGGGAATTTCAACCTCTTTAATGGAAGGATCGATGTCGTGGAAGAAGGATCTTGTCTTAGTAAGACCAATCTTTGCATCCTCAAATTCCCAAATGAACTGCGGGGGAATGTTTTCACGGCCATACATCTGGATTCTTCCTGCGTAGGCGTGAATGATGCTTACATATTTTTTATCAAGCTCGTAATTTCTTAATATCTCTCTGCGAAGACGTGGACGATTAGCCACAAATTTCCTGATATCCATCTTAAGGTCAAGAGGAAGCTCCTGCTCTCTGTCGTGGACTGCCTGCAGATATTTATCATAGGTCTCATCATCAACCTTCTTGAAATGATCTTCATATTCAAAGCAGGCTGCTCCGTCAGGAAGATCAAGTCTTACTCTTCCGTCTCCGTAAACTTCTTCAATTTTTGCCACAACCTGTGGTACCAGCGGCTTTCCATTATAATCTAAAATGATGATCTTATCACCCGGCTTGTATTTACTCATAATAATCTCCTCAAAAATCAGTACCACCCTCACTTTGCACTAAAACTATAGTCCTATAAGCCGCTGATTTCAAGGCTTTTCCCTCTTTTTTAAGACCTTTTCATTTTTTTTAAGAAATAATAAATCTTTTAGGTTGTTTTTAGGTTGACTTTGTATTATTGCATCAGAACAAAGAAAATGACTCACAGAAAACGAGGGCAAAAATGAGCGGATTTAAAGATACTTTTCAGAGATATGAAACGAAATATCTGTTGGAGGATTTTCAGTACAGAGCATTAAGAGAGCGACTTGAGGGCATGGCTCAAGTCGATGATTACGGGAAAACTTCCATCTTAAACATATATTATGACACACCGGATTTTTCACTTATAAAAAGATCATTGGAAAAGCCTGTATACAAGGAAAAGCTAAGGCTCAGAACCTACGGGATTCCGGAAGATGACACAAGAGCTTTTATAGAGATCAAGAAAAAATATAAAGGCATCGTATATAAGAGAAGAATCGGAATGAAATACCAGGATGCGATCTCCTACTTAAATGAAGGAGAGGCTGCAAAAGAACAGTCCCAGATATCAAACGAAATTGATTATTTTAAGAATTACTACAAGGGACTGGGGCCTGCAATGGCAATATCCTACGACAGGATAGCAATGGCGGGAATCGAAGATAAGGAGCTTCGAATAACCTTTGATGAGAATATCAGATGGCGTGTTGATCATCTTGATCTTAAAAGTGGAAATGTTGGGAATGAGATTTTAAAGCCCGGACAAAGGCTTATGGAACTTAAGATTGCAGGTGCCATGAGCGTAGAGATGGCCCATATCCTTGATGAAATAGGAATAAGGCAGACGTCTTTTTCTAAATACGGAAGAGGGTATGTGGATTACATGTATCCGGAAGGCCGGGTAGCAGCAGTTAATTATGAAAACAAAAGTATCGGTAAGATTTTTCTTACAGCTTGATCAGGAAAAGGAGATTTGAAATGTCTACATTATTATTTGAAAGCATTATGGAAGCAGGAACAATTACAGGAGCTTCATTTTTTGCAGCAACTCTTTGCTCTTTGGCAATCGGTGTGTATATAGCTTTTATGGCAAATATCAAGGGAAGCACATCAAAGAGCATGACCATCACACTGGCGCTTTTGCCCGCAATCGTACAGCTTGTTATCATGCTGGTAAATGGTAATATCGGCGCAGGTATTGCCGTTGCAGGAGCCTTCAGCCTTGTAAGATTCAGATCACAGCCCGGTTCAGGACAGGATATCACAAACATCTTCCTTGCCATGGCAGTAGGTCTTTCAACAGGAATGGGATATATTGGACTGGCACTTGTATTCGCAGTTATTATCACAATAGCTAACCTTGTTCTTAGAATTGTCGATTTTGGCGGAATGGGAGCAGAGGTAAGAACAGTCAAGATCACAGTACCTGAGAGCCTGGATTTTGAGGGAATTTTCGATGACATTTTTGCAAGATATACATCAAATGCAACACTTAACGAAGTAAAGACCACAGGAATGGGCAGCCTTTATAAGCTCTCCTACGATGTAACTATGAGAAGAGGCGCTTCAACAAAGGCAATGATCGATGAGATGAGACTTAGAAACGGCAACCTTGAGATTTCCTTCTCAAGACCGGTTGCAGCAGTAGCTGAAGGAATTTGATAAAAGAAAGGCAGGCGGGGTGCATATACAAACTATAGAGAGTATGTGCCCCTTTCTGATTTAGGTATAGATTATGAAAAAGAAAACTTTATTTGCAATTTTTGCAACAGGAATGGTTCTGGGTGTTGGCGCCGCTGCCTGCGGAGCTTCATCATCAGCAAAGCAGACAGAAAATGAAGAGACAGTATCTGCAGAAGTGACTGATAGTGCTTTGGACAGCGAAGAAGCAGATAATACTGATGACTTGGAGAACAGCACATCAGATACGGCAGAAAATGTTGTTAATGCCAGTACAGACACTACTTCAATTGGAGCTGTAACATCAGTTTCAGATCTTGATTTTTCAAATATGTTCACTGACAGAGACTCTGACTACAGCTATGATGAGAACTCGTCAGGTAAAATTACTTTAAACGGTAGCGGCGCAGAGTGTGAAGACAGCGGCGTAAGCATTGATGGAACCACCATAACGATTACTGCTGAGGGTACATATATTGTCAGCGGAACTTTGGATGACGGCCAGATAATTGTGGATGCAGGAGATAACGATAAGGTTCAGATAGTCCTTGATGGCGCATCAATAACTAATGACGACAGCGCCTGCATTTTTGTAAGTAATGCGGATAAGGTATTTTTAACTCTTGCAGATGGCAGTGAAAATAACCTTTCTGATACAGGAGCTGAGTATGTTCAGGAAGACGATTCCGTAAACGTGGACGGTGTTGTTTTCAGCAGAGACGATATCACAGTTAACGGAAGCGGAACTCTTAATATATATGCATCCTACGCAAACGGCATTGTAGGCAAAGATGATGTGAAGTTTACAGGCGGAACCATCAATATCACAGCTACAGGAAATGCCATAGAGGGCAAAGACTCTGTAAGAATTAAGGATGGCACCTTTAATCTCACAAGCGGATCAGAGAAGGACGGCATTCATACAAGCAATGAAGAGGAAGCCGGCAAAGGATATATCTATATAGAGGGCGGCGATTTTGAAATTGCAGCTAAAGATGACGGTATTCACGCTGCCACAGTTCTCTATATAGCAGGCGGAAATATCAATGTAACAGAGAGCTACGAAGGCTTAGAGGGCGACACCATTGATATTACAGGCGGAACTATCTCAGTTGTAGCAAGTGATGATGGACTTAACGCATCAACAAGTACCTCTCAGGATGAATTCGGATTCGGAAATATGGGCGGAGGTATGGAATATGATGAAAATGCTTATATCCACATCTATGGCGGAGAGCTTTATGTAAATGCAGCAGGAGATGGCATAGATTCAAACGGAGATCTGTATGTTGACGGCGGCTACGTAGTTGTTGACGGACCTGAAAATGACGGAAATGGACCTCTTGATAAGGGCGGAAGTGCATATATCTCAGGCGGCACGGTTATCGCAGTTGGATCAAGCGGAATGGCTGAGACCTTCAGTTCTGATTCGCAGCAGTACTCGATATTGTATGGCTTTGAAACTACTTTGTCTGCAGGAGATGTGATCACTATCACTGACAGTACAGGCACAGAGCTTCTTAGCTATACTCTTAATAAAACAGCAGCATCAATAGTATTTAGCAGCCCTGAGCTTACAGAGGGTGAGTACACAATTACAGCAGCTGATACTACAGATACCATTACAGTAAGCGACAAAGCTACAACCGCAGGTCAGACAGGCGGCATGATGGGCGGCCCCGGAGGTGGTCACGGTAATGGAGGAGAAAGACCACAGATGCAGGATGGAGAAAGACCCGAAATGCCTCAGATGCAGGACGGCGAAGCACCTCAGACTCCTGATGGTGGAAACAGTTCAGAATCCGATTCAACAGAAGGTTAAATGTGGTTATAACAGTCCTTGTTTTTTTATAAAAAACGGGGACTGTTTTTTGTTTACAAAGCGGTCGAAATAGTGATAGAAATTAATTATGAAAAAGTTTCTCATCACCGTTTTGACGGCAACCATTTTACTTAATATTCTGGCTATATTTTGGCCGGGCTTTGCAGATGCTTACTCTGCTTATGTTTTCCCGATCTGGGTAGGAACACTTGGCAGGCTCACTTCCCTTGCGCCAATTTCCGTAGGCGAAATAATGATTTTAGTGGGAGTTTTCTGGGTTTTTATTTTTGTTTTAGGTTTATGTGCAATACTTATAAACAGGAACAAGACCTTTAGAAGTGTTTATTTGGGATATTGCAAGGCTACAGCAGGAGTTCTTATTATCATTTCCTGTATCATGACCCTTAACTGCTTTATAAATTATAGAACCACACCCATAGCGGAGGATTCTTATGAAGCAAGGGATTTTACTGTGTCCGAGCTGGCTGAGCTGCGGGACTATATTGTAAATAAATGTAACGAGCTGGCACAGGAGATGGACAGGGACGAAGAAGGAAATGTGATCTGCTTATCGGAAGACGGGACAGCCCTTACTGAGGATGATATGAAAAAGGTGGCAGCGGATTCCATGAGAGGAATATCGGATAGCTATCCCAAGCTTTCAGGATTCTATGTGACTCCAAAGCCTCTGTTTTTCTCAGGCTTTGTATCCCAGCAGTACATGCAGGGGTATTATTTTCCTTTTTCTATGGAAGCAAATTACAATACCATTATGTATATCACAAATAAGCCCTTTACCATGTGCCATGAGCTTTCTCACACAAGAAGCTATATTATGGAGGATGAAGCCAATTTCCTTGCTTATCTTGCCTGCACAAAGTCAGAGGATAAGTTTTTCAGATACAGCGGTTACATGGGCGTTCTTAATTATGTGAACAATGCCTTTTATAAAAATGTTTCCAAGGAAGAGTATAAGAGCCATGTGAAGCCTTCGGAGCTTGTAAGGCACGACAATATTTTTCTTGCAGAGGATGATTGGAAAAAGGTTGAAAATGAGGCAGTTCTTTCAACTGAAACAGTAAAAAAGGCAGCAGACACCTTTGTGGATACAACACTTAAGGCAAATGGAATAAATGACGGAAAGGCCAGCTACAACAGAGTTGTTGAGCTGATGCTCCTTGACTATTACGAATAGAAATATGATTTTTGGAGGTTTCTGATGAAGTTACTTTTAGCTGAAGATGAGATAGAACTGTCAAACGCGCTGGTTGCCATTTTAAAGCATTCAAGCTATACGGTTGATGCGGTTTACGACGGACAGGATGCTCTTGATTACATACTTAGCAGTGAATATGACGGAATCATTTTGGATATCATGATGCCCGGAATGATGGGCACTGAGGTCCTTAAGAAAATAAGAGAAAAGGGCATATCCACTCCTGTTCTTTTCCTTACAGCAAAATCAGAGATAGAGGACAGAATAACCGGTCTTGATCTTGGGGCTGATGATTACCTCACAAAGCCCTTTGATATGGGAGAGCTCCTTGCAAGAATAAGGGCCATGACCAGAAGAAAAGCAGACTATGCTCCAAATAATCTGTCCTGCGGAAACCTTGAGCTTAACAGATCAACCTACGAACTTAAAACAGAGGGACATGATGCAATAAGGCTTGTTGGAAGGGAGTTCCAGATGCTTGAGATGCTTATGGAGAATCCCGGAAGAGTCATATCTGTTGATGCTTTTATGGACAGAATCTGGTCTGATGGCGAAGCAGATGTAAATGTAGTATGGGTATATATTTCAAACCTCAGGAAAAAGCTTACGCAACTTGAAGCAACCTGTGAGATTAAGGCTTCAAGAGGCGTTGGATATTCAATGGTAGTAAAGGGTTAAGATATATGGTAAAAAAGCTCCGTCGCAAATTTGTACTAACGGCAATGCTGTCGCTGTTTTTGATATTGGTAGCAATTATCGGCGTAATAAATTTCCTAAATTACAGAGAGGTTCAGTCAGGCGCTGATGATGCCCTTAATATCCTTGCGGAAAATGAAGGCTTTTTCCCTGAGATGAAAATGGAATTTGGGAAAAAGAACGATGGCGGCCCGCCTATGAAACCTGAAGACATGGATGGGTTCTTTTTTGGCGGAAAAGCAGCCTATAACAGAACTATAGAGATGCCATTCCAGACAAGATATTTCTGGGTAAAGCTTGATAGTGACGGCTTGGTTTTAAATACAGATGTAGGGCATATAGCCGCTGTATCAAAGTCAGAAGCCGAGGAAATAGCGACGCAGGTTTTTAACAGTGGTAACAAGGAACGAGGTTATTACGACTGGCATTACAGATATATTTTGAAGGAGAACGAGGACGGATCAACACTTATAATTTTCCTCGATTGCAGCAGTGGTTTTTACGGTGCAAACAGACTTCTTTTAATGACTCTTGGGATTGCAGGTGTCAGCCTTATAGGCATGTTTATTCTGGTTTATCTCTTTTCCGGAAAAGCGGTGGCTCCTGTTGTTGAGTCCCTTGAAAAACAAAAGCGCTTTATTACCGATGCCGGTCATGAGTTAAAAACTCCTCTTGCAGTTGTGTCCGCCAATGTGGATGTAATCGAGCTTGAATCAGGGAAAACCGAATGGACCCAGAGCATCCGCGGCCAGATTAAGAGGATGAACGGACTTGTAAAAAATATGCTGACCCTTTCAAGGATGGAAGAAGAGAATATCCACGTGGTATTTTCAGATTTGGATATGAGCTATGCGGTAAAGGATGCCGCACAGTCTTTTATGCCTGTTGCTGAATCAAGAAATCTTAAGTACAACATGGATATTACGGAGAATATCCATATCTCGGGTGATAAAAATGCGATAAACCAGCTCTCATCCCTGCTTATCGACAATGCCATGAAGTATGCTTCAGAAAAGGGCGTTGTGAACATTTGCTTAGAGCTTGATAGTAAAGGCAAAAAAGCTATATTCGAAGTGTCCAACACCTGTGACAGCATCCCTGAGGGGAATCTTGACAGACTTTTTGACAGATTTTACCGGGCTGATTCCTCAAGAAGCAGAAATACAGGCGGCTACGGCATAGGCCTTTCTGTTGCGAGAGCTATAGCCAATTCCCATGGCGGCTCCATAGAGGCCAAAAGGGACGGGGATCACATGATCAGATTCATTGTCGTTATTCCAGTGGCAAAGCAGCAGGCAAACTGATAGAATAGTTTTGAATTCCTGAATTTCCAAGGAGATTCAGGAATTTATAATTTGCAGATATATGAAAAGGAATAACATGAAAAAAAGATTATTTATTGTCATTACGATTTTAACGTTAGCTATGCTGTCAGCCTGCGGAATGTCCAAGGATAATCAGGCTCTTGCCGAGGCTAAGAGAGAAGAACTGCGAAGCGCAAGAAAGGCTGCTGAGGAGCTTTATTCACAGCTTACGGTTGATACCTTCAGTGATGCGCTCTATAACTTTGAGCAAAAGGAAGAGGAATACGAAGCCCTTGAATTTAAAAAGGTGAAGAACAAGGACACAGAAGGTGTTCTTATGGGAATGGATAGTCTTATCTACGACTATCAGTACCTTTGTGGGGAGATGGAAAAAGAGCTTAAGGTTGAGCAGGACTTAAGCGAGGATCTTGCAAAGTATCATGACGTGCTTTGCTATATCGAGAATAAGTCAGGGTCAGAGCTTAGCAGCATGATAGTTAAGGATTCTGCAGGCGGTGACTCAGGGAATCTTCTTTTTGACGGAATGACACTTCCCTCCGGAAGGATAATCGCCGGTATCACCATCACATTATATGAAGGAAACACATATACACTTGTGACTACAGATACTCTTGGCAACGAGAATACCTACGAGCTTTCTTTTGAAAAAGAAATGGCTGATATGGAAGAAAACGGTATTTCCATAATAATAAATGCCCCGGAGAACGGGGCACTTGTAAGTGATTATATTTACAGTGAATGATTTAAATACTGAAGCGAAGAAGGTCAAGGATGAGACCTGTAAAGGTTCCAATAAGATAAAGGATACCTGTTATCTGCAGGTTTCTTACCTTTCCTTCATTTACTCTGTAGAGGATAAGGAGACCAACGCCTGCACCTACCAGAAGACCTGACATCATGGTTCCGAAGGTGATCATGCTGTTAAGGTACAAAGTGGTGATAATGATAGATGCTGCGCAGTTGGGAATAAGTCCTATTATTCCTGCAAGGATGTGGCTCACTACGGCATTTCCGTTAAGGAAGGCTGAAATAGTATCTTCGCCTATAAGCTCTATCAGTGTATTCAGTACAAAGGTGAAGATCAGCACATATATAAAGATGTGCAGTGTATGTATAAATGCGGATTTAAGGATATTACCGTGTCCCTCGTGGGAGTGCTCGTGAGGAGTATGGGTTTCCTTTGCGATTTTAGCTTTACTGATTTTTGACTGATCAGCGGAGCCTTCATCATTACGGCCTCTGTGAGCTGAAATCTTGGGGCTGTCCTCTTCGCAGTGACAATGCTCTCTTTTGCATAATTCTTCAATTCTTACAGGGTCGTTCTCGGCTCTTTTTTTATACCTTCTGTAGCTCCTTAAGATAAAGTCCACAAGGAAACCATAGAAAATACCAAGAGCAGCTTTGATGGCGATTATTTTTACCATTCTGTCAGCAGCTATTTCATTTGATGATATGAAAAGCGGAAGCATCTCATCTGAGGTTGACAGATAGATTGCAATCAGGGTTCCCAGGGTGATTACGCGGCCCGCATAAAGGTTTGATGCGGCAGCAGAGAACCCGCACTGGGGAAATGCTCCTATGATTCCGCCAAAGAGCGGTCCAAATTTTCCGGCCTTTTGAACAATCTGCTGAGTTTTATCTCCTGTCCTGTGTTCTAAGTATTCCATAATGAGGTATGTAATAAACAAAAAGGGCAGCAGCTTAAAGCCGTCTATCAGTGTATCCAGAATTACATCTGTTAAAAATTCCATTTTGTCTCCATTCAATTATTTATTTTGCGAAACATTATCATATACATTTAAACACACTTAATGATATATGTGCAAATTTGTGTTATAATCATTTGGATTATGCGCAGATAATGATATTTATAGAGTTATTAAGGAGTACATATAATATGTCAGAACAGTCTTTATTACAGGTTAAAAATCTTTCTGCATCAGTAGAAGATCTGCCTATTTTACACGACATAAATCTTGAGATTAAGCCCGGAGAAACCCATGTTTTAATGGGACCTAACGGTGCGGGAAAATCTACACTTGGTTACACACTTATGGGTAACCCTCACTATAAAATTACTGATGGCTCGATCATTTTTGATGGTCAGGACCTTACAAATGAGGCTGCCGATAAGAGAGCCAAGGCAGGAATGTTTTTATCATTCCAGAATCCTCTTGAGGTTCCAGGTATATCACTTGGCAGCTTCATAAGGAATGCTTATCATGAGCAGACAGGTAAGCCCGTTAAGCTTCTTCAGTACAAGAAGCAGCTGGCAGAGGCTATGGACCTTCTTACCATGGATTCAGAGTATGCTGACCGTGACCTGAACGTTGGCTTTTCAGGCGGTGAGAAGAAAAAGGCAGAGATACTTCAGCTCCTTATGCTTAAGCCCAAGCTTGCAATCCTCGATGAGACAGATTCAGGTCTTGACGTTGATGCCGTAAGAACAGTATCAAAGGGCATCCAGGAATATCAGAAGCAGAAGGATGGAGCACTTCTTATCATCACTCACTCCACCAAGATATTAGAGTCACTTCACGTAGACTACACACACGTACTTGTTAAGGGTCGCATCATTACTACAGGAGATGGCAGACTTGTTGATGAGATCAATGAGAACGGTTTCGAGAAGTATGTAAGATGTGAAGGCTGCAGTGGCTGCGACACTATTTGATAATTAGTTAAGGATAAAAAGATGGCAGAAAATAATAAGACGGTCGTTGATATTGACCGCAGTGTCTATGACATAAAGGATGTGGAGAACGAGCAGGACTTCTACCGCATGGAGGACGGTTTTACCGAGGATATCGTTAAGAAGATCTCCGAGGAAAAGCATGATCCCGAGTGGATGCGACAGTTCAGACTTGATTCTCTTAAGATATATAACGAGCTTGAGATGCCTGACTGGGGCCCTGAAACAGATGGTCTTGATATGAATCTCATTTCTTCCTATGTTCGCTCAAAATCAGATATGAAGGGCAAGTGGGAGGATGTTCCCGAGGATATCAAGAATACCTTTGAGAGACTGGGTATCCCTGAAGCAGAGCGTGAATCTCTTGCAGGTGTTGGCGCTCAGTACGACTCAGAGCTTGTTTATCACAATGTTAAGGATGAAGTAGCCAATCAGGGCGTTATCTACACAGATATGGAAAGTGCCCTTACCGGTGAGTATGCGGATATGGTCCATGAGTATTTCATGAAGCTTGTTCCGCCCACTGACCACAAGTATGCAGCTCTTCACGGAGCAGTTTGGTCAGGCGGTTCATTCGTATATGTACCCAAGGGAGTAAAGGTTGATATCCCTCTGCAGTCATATTTCAGACTTAATGCTGCAGGTGCAGGTCAGTTTGAGCACACACTTATCATCGTTGATGAAGGCGCTGATCTTCATTTCATCGAGGGCTGCTCAGCTCCCAAGTACAACGTAGCGAACCTTCATGCAGGCTGCGTTGAGCTTTTTGTAAAAAAGAATGCGAGACTTCGCTATTCAACCATAGAGAACTGGTCCAAGAACATGTATAACCTTAATACCAAGCGTGCCCTTGTAGAAGAAGGTGCCAGAATGGAATGGGTTTCCGGTTCTTTCGGTTCACATACATCTTATCTGTATCCCATGACCATCCTTAAGGGTGACCACTCCACAATGGAGTACACAGGTATCACTTTTGCAGGAAAGGGTCAGAACCTTGATACAGGTGCCAAGGTAGTTCATCAGGGTAAATACACTTCTTCAGTGATTTCGACAAAGTCTATTTCAAAGTCAGGCGGAATCGGAACCTACAGAAGTTCAGTTATCATTAATAAAGAGGCAAAGCATGCCAAGACTTCAGTTTCCTGTGATTCACTTATGCTGGATTCCATCTCCCGTGCGGATACAATCCCCGGAATGGATATCAGAACAGATGATGCTGATGTAGGACATGAAGCAAAGATAGGACGTATCAGTGACGAAGCAGTATTCTATCTGATGTCCAGAGGTCTTTCCGAGGAGGATGCAAGAGCCATGATCGTCAGCGGCTTTGCTAATCCTGTTTCCAAGGAGCTTCCTCTTGAGTATGCGGTTGAGATGAATAACCTAATTAAGCTTGAGATGTCAGGAGGCTGATTGTAGCTACTTACAAACATTTAGGTTACAAAAGGACAAAAACATGGATTTAAAGATGAAAGTAAATCACTTGCCTGCCCTGACTTACAGATTTCTTAAGTCAAACAGCAGCGAGATTGATGTTAATGATTTATATATTGAGAATACAAAGACGCCTGAGCCTGATATGATTCCGGCGGCAGTAACTGTTAAAAGCGATGCTGCAAAGAGCGATGTTCAGGATGTTTTTGCTAAGATCAATGAAAAGATAAAGGCGAAGCAGACTAAGCTTCCCGGGCCAAACGGCGATACAGCACCTTTTAATGATGGACAGATCGTTCGCACTGGTATGGGCATAGAAGTCGATAACCTTATGGACGAGATGAATGTACCTGTTATGATCATCACTGCAGATGAAGGTTATAAGGTTGAAGAGCCTGTTCACATTAAATATTCACTTAAAGACGGGGAATGCGTACTTGGAAGTCAGGTTATCTGTGCAAAGAAGGGTTCAGAAATAACCATTATCATGGAGTATGAATCCGAAGCAGACGCCAAGGGATTTCTTGGGATAAGCACCAGACTTCTTGCAGAAGAGGGTGCAAAGATCAACCTTGTTAAGGTACAGATGCTCAGCGAAGGCTTTGTTCATTTTGATGATATAGGCGGCGCATGTGATGATAAGGCAGATATCGAGACCATCACAATGCAGCTTGGAGCAGGTAAGACCTGGGGCGGCACAAGAGTTACACTTCTTGGAAGAAAGAGTATTTTCAATAACCACACAGGTTACCTTTGCAGACATACACAGGAATACGACATGAACTATGTTGCAGATCAGTACGGACAAAAGACTGAGTCCAACATGGTATTCAGAGGAGTACTTCTTGATAATGCGGTTAAGACCTTCAGAGGAACTCTTGATTTTAAGACAGGAAGTGCAGGATCAGTGGGCGATGAGCAGGAGGATACGCTTCTTCTTAGCCCTGATGTAGTAAACAGGACTATGCCTGTTATTCTTTGCGGAGAGGAAGATGTGGATGGTCGCCACGGCGCATCCATCGGACAGCTTGGAGATGACACTCTTTTCTATATGGAGAGCAGAGGAATAGATGAAGATGCTGCCAAAAAGCTTATGATCCGTGCCCGCATGGAATCTATAGCACGTATGATACCTGATGAAGCGCTTATTATTCGCATTCAGCAGTTTATCAGAACAATACTGTAATTTATTAACCATCATTTGCCTTCAGGATTTAGGACGAGGGGTGTCTAAGGAGCGGATGCAGGAAGGCTAGAAGGAGCAATAGGATGACACCTGAGGATTTCAGAAAAGATTTCCCCATACTTGGAAAAGGGGACTACATTTATTTTGATAATGCTGCCACATCTCAGAGACCCACTGCGGTTGTGGATGCTATAAAGGATTTTTATGAAAATTCCAATGCAAATCCCTTAAGAGGTCTCTACGACTGGAGCGTTGACGCCACAGAGAGATATGAGCATGCAAGAGGAGTAGTTGCTGATTTTATCGGCGCAGCATCTCCTGAAGAAATCATATTTACCAGAAATACCACAGAGTCCATGAATCTTGTGGCATACAGCTATGGCCTTTCCAATGTAAATGAAGGCGATGAAGTGGTTATCACCGTGATGGAGCACCACAGCAATATTCTTCCCTGGCAGATGGTTTGCCGTGAGAAAAAGGCAAAGCTCATCTATCTGGAGCCTGATGAAGAAGGCGTGATCACAGAGGCTGAATATAAGAGCAAGATTACTGATAAGGCAAAGATCGTGTCTATCGGGCATGTTTCAAATGTATTTGGAATAACCAATCCCGTTAAGGAGATTGCGGCTTACGCTCATGAAAAGGGCGCTACAGTTGTTTTGGACGGTGCTCAGGCAGCTCCCCATATTCCTGTGAATGTACAAGCGCTTGATGCTGATTTTTATGCATTATCAGGACATAAGCTCATGGCTCCTATGGGAATTGGCGTACTGTATGGCAAAAAGGCCATTCTTGAAAATATGAAACCTTTCCTTACAGGCGGCGAGATGATCGAATATGTTACAAGAGAGGATGCCACTTATGCAGAGCTTCCTCATAAGTTCGAGGCAGGAACCGTCAATGCAGCAGGAGCTGTAGGCTTAGAAGCAGCAATTAAGTATCTTCAGAAGGTTGGCTTTGATTTTATAAGCAAACAGGAAGAAAAACTCACTGTCCGCATGATGGAAGGCATGAAAAAGCTTCCTTATATCAAGATCTACGGATCATCAGATCCCAAAAAGCACAGCGGAATCGTTACATTTACAATGGATGGAGTTCATCCTCATGATATTTCCTCAGTTTTAAATGATGATCATGTATGCGTAAGGGCAGGACATCACTGTGCGCAGCCTCTTATGCAGTTTATAGGTGCAGGATCAACGGCAAGAGCCAGCGTATATTTCTATAACACAGAGGAAGAGGTAGACAGATTCCTAGAGCACCTTTCCAAGGTCCGCGCTGTTATGGGATATGAGGACTGAGCGTTGTTTTAAGAAAGATAATTAAAATACTGCCTTCTCCATAAAAAGGGGGCGTACGATGTCCGGGGGACGTCGGTTCTGCGCGGACCGAAGCGGAACGGAGAAGGTGGCACGAAGTGCCGAATAAGGGTTTTAGAAAGGCAATATAATGGATTTAAAGGGTTTATACAGAGAAATAGTTAACGAGCACAATTTAAGACCTGTGCACAAGGGAGAGATGGAGAATCCCGATCTGGTGCTGAGAGGCGTTAATCCCAGCTGCGGCGATGATATTACATTACAGCTTAAAGTGGTAGACGGCGTAATCGATGATGCCATGTTTAGCGGCTCAGGCTGCGCTATCTCACAGGCTTCAGTAGATATGATGGCAGATCAGATCATTGGCAGATCCAAAGAGGATGCCATTAAGCTTGCAGGAACCTTTATGGGAATGATTAAGGGCGAGATTAAAGACGAGGAGCAGCTTGAAGAGCTCGATGAGGCAGCAGCACTTCAGGATATTTCACACATGCCTGCAAGAGTTAAGTGTGCTGTTCTTGGCTGGAAGACCATGCAGGAGATGCTTGAGCATCCCGAAAAAGCAGGAAATGTAAGCACAGAAGGCGAATGAAACCCGGAGCTGTGGTCATTAAGACCTGGGGAACAACTTTTGAGAAAAGTCAGATAATTATATATATTGTCAGATGTTGCGGAAACTATTGCCGCAACTCGCTGAATTATGTGATTAATAGCGAAGTAATGAGAAGATTAAGTCATTTTTTTACTTTTGCTGTTAATATAAAATTATTTTCGTGAGGGGAGAACACGAAAAAGGAGAAGAAGGGGAAATGAAAAGAGTTTTAGGTTTAGTAATGGCTGCTGTACTTACAGTGTCATCACTTGGAGGGTTCGGAGGCCTTAAGGTTAAGGCAGCCGAGACAAATGTTTCGAGAGAAACAGCACTTGAAATCGGCAATGATGATTTTAAAACAGGTTCACTTACAAAGGAAGAGTCAAAGGTTGGCCGCTGGTATAAGTTCACAAACTATTCTAATCAGTGTTCTTATGCTGAAGTAACAATGTCACACACAGATGGAGACGTCTGGCCCAATTTTGCATTCTATTATAAGAACGGTAAGGCTACAGGTCATTCAGGTTTCTTTACAGGTGACGGTGAGACAGTAGTTATCGGCATGGAAGCTCATGAAACAATTTATCTTCACATCCACAGCGATGGTTGGAGAAGTGGTTTTTCAACTTACGTAAAGATCACTCCTGAAGAGCCAAATGATTTCAAAACAGCAAAGAAGACTTATAAATCAGGCAAGAACATTTACGGAACAATCGAACACGATAAGGATGTAGACTTTTTCAAGATTAAGCCCAAGAAGACCGGCACAATGACCATCAAGATCACAAACAACGACCTTGGAAATGACTTATCACACCTCAAGTACACTGTATTCAACAAGTCCAAGAGAGCTAAGGCAAACGGCAGTATCGACTACGGTAAAACAAAGAAGATAAAGCTTAAGGTCAAGAAGAACCAGCCTATCTACATCAAGCTTGAGGGTTATTTCTTCTGTGCTCGTAGAGAAAACGGAACCTATGTAATAGGAACAAAGATCAAATAATTAGAATGTTTTATGGCTCCCGGAATCATAATGATTTCGGGAGTTTTTATTTTTTGAGTGCATTTTTAATTTTACGCGTGTAATTTTTTATTCTGATGCATATATATTTAAGTAACAAGAAAAATTATATGTACGCTTAAAAAAATATTTCTTATGAGCGTGGCAAGGAGGGGAATAATGCCAAAGCAGGAAGTAGTTGAGATCGAAAATAGAGATTATGAAATCAGACACTTAAACGGTGCGTATAATAAACTGTTTGGATTTCCAAAAGCGAATTATAACCTGGGTCAGCTTTCTGATCTGCTCGAAACACGTCTTGAAAATCAGAATCAGAAAAACGCTTTGAGAGCGTATATGAATGCAATAGCAAACGATGAAACAGGAACTGAGACACTGAACGCAGTAACAGTATTTAGTAAATTTTTAAAAGACGAGCTTGATACAAGAGGCCTTATGAGTGAACTTTCCAGACTAAGCAAAAGTAGTGTGGAGCAGGCGACCTTTAACAGCCATGATAATCTTGATATTGTAATTGAGTATGCTGAAGAAGAGCTGAAAAAGCTTAATAAGGGTGAAAAAAAAGAACCTGTAAAGAAAATCAGTTTTAATGATATAAAGACTATGAAGCATGAAGAAGTGCTTGATGAGCCACAGCATGAGATTAATATTGATAAGCTTAATTTGGATGAAGACCAAAGGGATAAGTTTATTGAATCAAAGTATGATGTTGAAACTATCAGAGTAATGATCGAAGGAAAACTCAAGAGTGACAATCAGAAGAAAGTTGTTAGAGCAGTACTGAATGGATGCTCGAAAAAAGGTTTTGATTGTGATGGTTTTCTCAAGAAATTCATTAAACACAGTAATGCTCTCATTAATGGCGATAAGTTAGCATCCACTTATATGGAGGATTTAGACAAAGAGCTTAAGTATGCAACTCATTTTAGTAAACACAGACCATTCCTGAGTGAAGCAGGAGAGCTTGCATCAAAAGAGGCTAACAAAAAGACACTTGGTAATGCGTCAAAAGTGAATGGATTTTTAGACAGTATGGATTCACAGAAGAATGAATTCCCGGCTGTAAGCAGAGAATCCTGTGAGTTTTTCCATACAATTACTGCAGATGCCAAAAATGCAAAGAGTGGCATTAGGAATTCAAAGCAATATAAGAGTTTTTATACGGAACTGAAAAAAGCATCGGAACTTATGGATAATCTGTATTTGCTTTCAAATAATGGTGGAGAATCTATACGATTAACAGGAATTAAAAATAAAGATCTCAAAACGGATCTGCTTCCGTTTGCTAAGGATGGTAAGGTCATCAAACGCGAGGATATTATGACCGCCTACCAGCAGACTATGGAGAATGTTAAAAAATACGCCAAAGACTATGAGAATTATAAATTTAAGACTAAAACAGAAGATAAGAAAAGAGAACCCGGAAAGAAGCTGGTTAATTCAGACGACAAGAGAAAGCTTAAGCTCACAGCAGTCTTCACCGGAAAGACTGAATATGGTGCATATTTGAAGGAAAATAGTAAGAAGATTGTGTTATAAGGGTTACAGGTAGAACCATGCCGACAGACTCGGAACCGCTGCGCTTCTGTCTTCGCTCCGCTTCGGGTGGCGCTAAACAGACGTCCCCCGGACGTCTAGCGCCCTCGTTGTCGCGGCATTCGCCGTATAAAATAAAAGATATAGTTTACCCTTAGTGAGCGAGCTCCCGCGGGTAAATTATATCTTTTATTTTGCATGGCTCATTGCTTTGCGCAAAAAAAAGTACCGCCCCATGGGATATACCCACAAAACAGTACTCGGCGTGCGCCTCCAGGGGCTCGAACCCTGGACACCCTGATTAAGAGTCAGGTGCTCTACCAACTGAGCTAGAAGCGCATCTTTATTGGTGTTCGTGTCGCTGTCTCAACGACAAGTGCTATCTTACTACGGTTTTTTTTATAATGCAAGCACTTTTTTTAAAATTTTTCAATTTTTTTTCTTTTTTTAGAATTACAAATACGAAAACGCTAGAATTCAAGCGGGTTTCCGCTGATGAAAATTTTTCAAAAAAGTTTTCTTTTTTCATATAATACGGCATTTTTACGCTTGAGAGAATGGTTGACTTCCAATTTTTTCTATGATAAAAATGTATCCGTTGTCGTTCAGACAATAAAAATCCCTATTTTTGTTGGAAATTTTGAATTGGCCCGTATATGTGAGCTGTTAGTTTTTTGCGCCTAGATGCGCGCGATGGAGGAATTTTTGTGTTAAGAAAAAATGATTTTTTGCTTCAGCTAAGATGTCGAAGCTATGATCTGGAAAAGTTGATAGAACAGAAAACAAAACTTTTGAAGAATGCCCCGGAAGGTAAACTTCGAATTATAAACAAAGGCAGTTTTTATCAATACTATTTTAGGCAGAGAGGAGAGAAGGAAGGTGGATATCTGAGAAAAGATAATATGGAAAAGATCTATGCGTATGCTCGAAATGACTATGACAGAGCAGTTATTGCAGCCGCGGTTAAAGAACAGAAGTTGATCGAAACCTTTTTAGATAAGTATGAGGAGCCTTTCTTGAAGATTTATGATAAATATCCTGATGAAATCAAGAAGATTCTTAATCCAGCAGACATAACAGATGAGGAGTACGCAAGAAGATGGAAAACAAAACCCTACAAAGGAAAAGAGTTTGATGAAGCTGATCCTGTACATTTGACAGCAAACGGCCTTAGAGTCAGGTCCAAGTCAGAAGTAGTAATCATAGGAGTTCTTGAGAAGCTGGATATTCCATACAGATATGAGTGTCCGTTGAAACTTTCAAGCGGAGAGATTGTTCATCCGGATTTCACTTTGCTAAATAAAAAGACAAGAGAGGTTGTCTACTATGAGCACTTAGGAAAAATGGATGAGATGGGCTATGTGGCTTATAACTTAGGGCGCCTTAAAAAGATGGAGGATTCCGGTATCTATTTAGGAAAGAATTTAATAATTACATATGAGACAAAAGCTGATCCGCTAAATTCAGGAAAAGTGGAGAGGATGTTGATGTCTTTCTTTGGGTGAGAATCTGTGGCTGCAGGCTTTAACGGAGGGAGTTATTGGGGAATAGCAGCAGAATAATATAGCTTGCGCAGAGGAAATTGGGAAAAGGGCTGAAATAGAGGCGTAGAGCAAGGAGTGACTAGAGAGATTTGACTGTTCGCGCAGAGGAAAGTGAGAAAATGGCTGAAATAGAGGCGTGAGACAAGGAGTGACTAGAGAGATTTGGCTGTTCAAGCAGAGGAAATCGGGAAAAAGTCTGAAATAGAGGCGTGA